>JBGSHM010000018.1:0-69793 GCA_041752235.1 Chitinophagaceae bacterium | reverse complement strand
GGCCCTCCGTCATCCGACATCCGTCATCCAACATCCATCACCCACCCTCCCCGCCACAAATCCCCCTCATTTCCTACCTTTGTCACCCATGAAAATGCACAATTTCAATTCCGGCCCTTCGGTCTTACCCCAGGAGGTTTTTGAACAGGCTAGCCGGGCCATTCTCAACTTTAACCATACAGGTCTCTCCATTCTGGAAATAGGGCACCGCACCCCACTCTTTCAGGAAGTGATGGATGAAGCCATTGCGCTGGTAAAAGAATTGATGGGGCTTGATGAATCACATGAAGTACTTTTTCTTCACGGTGGCGCGTCGACCCAATTCTTTCAGGTTCCCATGAACCTGTTGGACGAAAAAGCAACCGCCGCCTATCTCGATTGCGGAACCTGGGGCACCAAAGCGTATAAGGAAGCAAAATTGTTTGGGAAGGTAGAGGTCGTAGCCAGTTCAGCGGATAAGAATTATACATACATCCCCAAAAATTATCAAATACCCGAAGACGCGGCTTATTTCCATTATACCACAAACAATACGATCGAAGGAACACAAATGCATGAGATACCCGATACGCATGTTCCCCTGGTGGCTGATATGAGCTCTGATATCCTGAGCCGAAAAATGAACTGTAACCGGTTTGCCCTGATCTATGCCGGGGCACAAAAAAATATTGGCGCGGCGGGTGTGAACCTGGTCATTGTCAAAAAGGAGATCCTGGGCAAAGTTAGCCGGGCACTTCCCGCTATGATGGACTACCGCAACCACATCACCAATGGCTCCATGCTGAATACGCCCCCTGTATTTGCCGTATATGTTTGCCTGCTTACCCTGCGTTGGTTAAAAGCACAGGGTGGTGTAGGGGCTATTGAAATAAAGAATGAGGAAAAAGCCAAGCTTCTGTATGATACCCTGGACTCCCTACCGCTTTTTCACCCCAAAGTGGCACGGGAAGACCGAAGTCTGATGAATGTGGTATGGACCATGGAAGATGAGGGCCTCGAGAAGGAATTTCTGGCGGCATGCAAAGCACAGGGTATGGTAGGCGTAAAAGGCCACCGGACTGTAGGAGGATTTCGCGCTTCCCTATACAACGCCTTGTCCCTTGATAGCGTCATTGCACTGACCGATTTGATGAAAGATTTTAGTAATCGCTACGCCAGTTAAACTGGAAATAAAACTTAACCCATGGCCCTTATTCAACCTTTCCGTGCCTTAAGACCTAAGGAAGAACTCGCTAATCAGGTCGCTTCCCGGCCTTATGATGTACTGAATTCAGAAGAAGCCCGGGATGAAGCCCATGGCAACCCGCATTCCTTTTTACATGTGACCAAATCTGAAATTGACCTTCCTGCAGGCACCGATATTCATAGCCAATTGGTGTATGACCAGGCGGCCAAAAACCTGCAGCAGATGATCAGCTCAGGCGTACTCGAACAGGAAGCAACCGCCTGCTACTATATTTATCAATTGATCATGCCTGCCCGTCCTGATCTCGGAGTAGATGGCAACGCACAAACCGGATTGGTTTGTGTGTCCTCCGTAGAGGATTACTTCAATGATGTGATCAAGAAACATGAATTCACACGTCCTGAGAAAGAGAAAGATCGGATCGATCATATGCGTACCATTCGGGCACAAACCGGAAATGTATTCCTGGCCTATCGGGATGTTACCGAGGTTAACGGACTGATCAATGGTTGGAAAACAGCTAACAAGCCAGTGTATGATATCACGGCAGACGATGGTATTCGTCATACCATCTGGTGTATCAATAACCCTGCTGTGATCGGCTCCATCACCCGACTTTTTGAAACGGCGGTACCGGCTACCTATATCGCTGATGGACATCACCGCTGTGCCTCTGCGGCCAAGGTGAGCCAATTCTTCCCGGAGAAACCCCAGGCACAATACTTCTTAACCACCATCTTCCCGGAAAGCCAGCTCGCGATCATGGATTATAATCGCGTGATCAAAGACCTGAATGGTTATAGCCCGGAGGAATTCATCAGCGCTTTGCAGGAAGATTTTTCCCTTACTCAAAGTCCCGTACCGGTAAAACCTGCCCAACTTCATGAGTTTGGTCTGTACCTGGATGGGAAATGGTATATCCTCACCGCTCTTGATGGAACCTATGCCCACGATCCGATCGGTGTACTCGATGTCTCCATCCTTTCCAACAATGTTTTGGACAAATTGCTTGACATCAAAGACCAGCGCACGGATAAACGAATCGATTTTGTGGGAGGCATCCGGGGATTGAAGGAACTGGAGAAAAGAGTAAATAGTGGAGAAATGAAACTGGCATTCAGTTTGTACCCGGTTACTATGGCCCAGCTTTTTGCCATTGCCGATATCGGAAACGTTATGCCCCCCAAAAGCACCTGGTTTGAACCAAAATTGAGGGATGGCCTGCTCACGCACCTGATAGACTAATTGCCTATAACCAGCAGCTAAAAGCTGCTTTCTGTTAGGTATAACTTTTGCATTTTAATAAAAGATCGCCAAGACCAATTTCACTAAATTGCATCCATGAAGCCTATTGGCCTGTTAATTATATTGCTACTCAATGCTTTCCTGACTTTTGGCCAGGAAACTTATCTGGAAACAGCACGCACCTTTATGCGTTCCGGTGATTTCGACAATGCGATCGTGGTATTGAACCGGGGATTGCAGCAAGACAAAAAAAGCCTGGAGCTGCAAAAGGAGTTGATCCAATGTTATTATTTCAAGCGTGATTATGTGAAGGCGGTGGAAGGGGTAAAAGCCGTCATTGACCGGGAAGATGCGGATGTCATTACTTTTCAGATAGCGGGTAATGTGTACAAGGCCCTGGAAGATGCCAAGGAAGGTGATAAAGTATATAAAAAGGGCTTAAAGAAGTTTCCCAAAAGCGGGCCACTCCACAGTGAATACGGCGAATTGCTCTGGGCCAAAAATGACTATTCGGCCATCACCTGGTGGGAGAAGGGCATTGAGGTTGACCCCGGATATGGCGGAAATTATTACAATGCGGCCCTGTTCTATTTCTATACCAAGGACAAAGTATGGAGCCTTATCTATGGCGAGATCTTTGTAAATATGGAGAGTCTCTCCCGCCGAGGAGCCGCCATGAAAGAACTCCTGCTTAAAGCCTACAAAGAGAAATTATTTGCCGAAGCGGACCTGCTCAAAGGAGAGGAAAAAAACAAAAGCCCTTTTGCGAAATCCTTTCTTGAGTGCATGGGCAAACAAGCTTCCCAATTAACCAAGGGTGTCAATACCGAATCGCTGACCATGGTCAGAACCCGTTTCATACTCGAATGGTATGAGAACTATGCTACTCAATTCCCCTTTCGCTTATTTGATTTTCATCAGCAATTGCTCCGCGAAGGACTTTTTGATGCCTATAACCAGTGGTTATTTGGAGCGGTAGAAAACCTTCCTGCTTTTGATGCATGGACGAGAACGCACGCCGAACCGTATGCCCTTTTTACCAAACTTCAGAAGTCCAGCGTGTTTCGCATGCCAGCCAGGCAGTATTATCAGGTGCGGTGAGGTGGCGGGGGACGGATGACGGATGTTGGATGACGGATGGTGGATGATGGTGGTCCGGGGTCCAGGGTCGGAGGAAGGATGTTGGAAGTTGGAGGCGATGATCGAAATTCGGAGGTTTGCTGTGCGAGACCTCTGGTCTCGCACCTGTAGAAAGTCGCCTCTGGCGACAAACATTTTCAAACTTTTTTAATAGTTAGTGTATTAAACTCGAGTCGCCGGAGGCGACAGGAGAGAAGTGCGAGACCAGAGGTCTCGCACAGCGGCCCTCCGCCGTTCGACTACCGCCCACCCTTCACCCTCCACCCTCCAACATCTAACATCCATCATCCAACCCCGGTCATCCGACTCCCGACTCCACTCTCCGACTAAAACCCCTCCTCCTTCAACACCGGCATCCCTGCATTTACCCAGGCAGTGTACCAGAAAGAAGCTACTGCGAGAATAGAGGCACGCATACGCCGTTCCACCATGCCTTTCATGCATTGATCATAGGCCTGGGAAAAGGCGGAAGAATATTGTCTGATCAGAACTCCTTTTCGCTCCTCAAAAGCAAATTTCTGATCAGGTGGAAATTGGCTGGTCAACTGCCGTTCCATGGTCAACACCGTATCGGAAGCCCTTCCACTTTCCTCCACCCTTTCCCAGATGAATTTACCCGGGTCATCTATATATATAGCCTTACCTATAAAAAAATCCCATTCTTTTTCAGCCAGGAGTTCAGGTATCCGGCTTTCCCATAAACCGTGAATTCCTTTTTGACCCGTGTATTGTCCATTGTGGTTGCTACAGGCATGCAAGGGGACATGCGCATCAGCGATATAATGCCCGATCTCCGCGGCTAACTTGAGTACCCGCTGCCGGTCATGGTCATGAAAAGCCTTTGTCAGTCGCCGAAGCATGGTCTGTACCCACCAGGGAACGATCCCATGCTGTTGCAAACTATCGGCTGAAAATTTCTTCACCGCTTTTGACCAGGACCGGGGGAGTGTATCCCAGGGAGGCACACCATACCGGTCCAGATCAATGTAATGTCTGGGTCCTTCCTCGGGGATCATATACCGGCGATTGTCCGGATCCACCGCATGCGTGGAAAGGTATTCGATGTGTGGTTTGAAAAAGACCACCATCTCCGGGGGCAATAAATAAACGGCATACCGATTGATCAATTGGTGACCATAAAATCCCCAGTACAGAGGTGTGGTCATGAATAATATGGGTAAAGAATAGGGCACGGATCATTATTTCCTTACAAAGAAAGCAAGGAATTGAAAGTGGTGTTCGAAATTGAACCCGGAAGAAAATGGTATTATCCTCGAGACTTAACGAGGATTTTCCCCAGCATGTGGGATGACAGGATCCTGAATATGCACCACCCCACCGGTGACGGCAAATTTCATGGCATCACCTGGGGCAAGATCTTCCAGGCGACGGACCCGGCTTCGCTTGATGAGATAGACCTGCCCGGCAATATTATAACCCTGAGGCACATACGCGGATACATATTCTGCCCCTAATTCAAACTGATGAAGGTCCTCGTTGGTCAAAAACCCAACCATCCATACCTCCTCCGAATGTACATTGACCAGAATGGGTTTGTCAAATTTTCGCTTGTCCCCGGCAAAAGCCTCAAAGAAATCCTTCACGGACGTATAGATGAATTTTATCCCCGGGGTACGCTCCAGCACCTTTTCAAATATTTCTACAAAACGCCCCACCACAAAAAAGGAAGAAACATAGCCGATAAGGATGATCAGGACCATGATGATGCCAAAACCGATACCCTTGGGCAAACCCTTTACCGTTTTTATCTCCAATACCCCATCCCCGTTCGAATCCACGGCAATTTGTTTCGTAGTACCCAATATTTGCGGGAGCAGTTCGTCAAGAAAATTGAACAACGCCACAATGGCCCAAAAAGAAATGGCGATGGGAGCCATGATCAGTAAACCCTGAATGAAATATCGAAGTAATTTCTTATATGTAAAGCGCCCAATTGCTGAGGGTTTGGGGTTCATCTTTTAGGATTTAGATGTAAATATAAGCTGTGTGGGCTCAAACCGCCTGTGAAACAAGAAAGCCGCCCATCCCAAAAATGTAAAATTAATGCCGGAAACTTTGGCAACGTTAATAGTTTCCATAGTTTTGCCCCCCGAATATTACAAATGGAGGTAAAAGACAGAATACAGGAAAAGGCGCTTGAGATGTTCATGCGGTATGGGATCCGGTCGGTGTCGATGGACGAGATCGCGGGTCAGTTGGGTATGAGTAAAAAGACCTTGTACCAGCATTTTGTGGACAAGGATGAACTGATTGAGGCCGTGGTAGCCGATGATGTGAACAAGGGGGAGCAGGATTGTCTGAACAGTTGCCAGATGGCCGGGAATGCGATCGAAGAGGTATTCATCCTGATGCAATCGGTACTGAAACAGATCCGGGAAATGAACCCGGTGGTGATCTATGACCTTCAGAAATTTCATCCCAAAGCCTTTCGTCATTTTGAAAAGCATAAGAATGAGTTTATCCTGTCCATGGTAAAGCAAAACATGCAAAGGGGGATCAAAGAGGAATTGTATCGGGAGGATATTTCCATCGATATCCTGTCGCGCTACCGGCTGGAGAGTATGTTCATTCCCTTTAATATGGATGTGTTCCCACCATCGAAGTATGAAGTGGCCACAGTGGCCCGGGAGGTGATGGTACATTTCACTTTTGGCATTGCTACCTCGAAAGGACATAAACTGATACAGAAATACCTAAAAGAATTTTCTATTTAATAAATAAGGATCTATGAGGACACTACAATCAACTGCTACCTTACTTCTAATCCTGACCCTATCGATCATTGGAATACGATCGGAGGCGCAGGAACGGCATGAATTCTCGCTGGCCCAGTCGGTGGAATATGCCAAGAAGAACAGCGCCCAGGTAAAAAATGCCTTACTGGCGGTAAAAAATCAGGCGGAGGTGAACCGAGAGGTGACCGCAGCCGCTTATCCCAGTATTAACGGTACCCTTGGTGCGACCTATAACCCCAATGTGGCTACTCAGTCTTTTCCCAACTTTATTGCCGCCGCTACCTACGGTGTTTTGGAGGCAGAAGGCGTGAAGGACGGAAACGGGAACACCATTGTTTCCCCGGCTGATTTTGGATTTATCCAGGCTCAATTCGGTACGAAGTATTCTTCCAGTGTGGGACTGACCCTGAACCAGCTCCTCTTTGACGGGCAGGTGTTTGTCGGTCTCCAGGCCCGGCGAACCACGATTGAATGGGCTGAAAAGAATGTGGAAGTAACCGAAGAGAATATCAAGGCCAATATTCATAAGATCTATTACCAGCTCCTGGTCAGCAAAAGACAATTGGAATTGCTGGATGCGAATATCGGATTGGTGGACAGTCTGGCCCGCACTACCCGGATCCTCTATGATAATGGTTTTGCCGAAAAGTTGGACATCGATAAACTGCAGGTACAAAAATCAAATCTGCAAACAGAAATGACCAAGGCACTCAATGGCATTGAAACCGGCTATCTCGGTTTGAAAGTGTTGATGGGAATGCCTGTAAAAGATACATTGGTCCTGACCGATGTGCTGACCGATGACATGATCAAGGAAGGCGGATTGGAACTGGGTCAATTCAATTACACCGATCGCCCGGATTACCAATATGCGGAGATCAGTCGGAAGCTGAGCGAGTTCAATGTACGCCGATACAAACTCAGCCAGATACCAACGGTCAGTCTTTCGGGTGCCTATTTGAAAAATGCCCAGCGAAACAAGTTTGATTTCTTTGGAAAGGGAGACTGGTTCACCATCTCCAATGTGAATCTGAATATCAATGTGCCCATCTTTAACGGATTTTCGACCAAGGCCAAAATTGCACAAGCACAGATAGCGGTACAACAAGCAAACATCCAGATTGATGCCATGAAGAATATGATTGATCAGGAAGTGGAAGCGGCCCGAATCAGTTATCGCTCCGCCTTGATCACCCTGGATGAGCAGAAGAAGAATATGGAACTGGCAGAAAAAGTGTACCAGCAAACCAAGAAAAAATTTGAAGTGGGGACCGGTTCAGCCCTGGAGATCACACAATCCCAAACCGAATTGAAATCGGCCCAAACCAACTATATCAGCGCCCTGTACGATGCCATCATCGCCAAGGTGGATTTTCAAAAAGCAACCGGAAAACTCTAAACTAACAACCATGAACGCTAAATAATATCAAATGCATACGCTGATCAAAACTACAGGGGCTGCCCTGTTCCTCGTATTCCTCGTATCCTGCGGGGGAGCCGGCAAAGACGAAAAATCTGCGCTGAATGATAAAAAAGCCACGCTGGAAAAGTTAAAAACTGACCAACGAAATATGACCGCCCAAATTTCCAAGTTGGAAGAGGAGATCAAAAAACTCGATCCTTCTGCCGCGCGGGAGGAAAAACCCAAACTCGTATCGCTGACTACACTCAGCATGGGCGATTTTACCCACTTTATTGACCTGCAGGGAAGTGTTGAGTCAGAAAATATCGCTTATGTCACTCCACGTGGAATGGGCGGCCAGGTAAGAGCTATTTATGTAAAACAAGGGCAATCGGTGAAGAAGGGTCAGTTGCTGTTGAAATTGGATGATGCGCTGGAGCGTAAGCAGATCGATCAGATGGAAAGCCAATTGGTTTTTGCCGAAGACCTGTACAAACGCCAGCAGAACCTGTGGAGCCAGAATATTGGAACCGAAGTGCAATTGCTGAGTGCCAAGAACAATGTGGATCAATTAAAGAAACAACTGGCCCTGGCGCAGGAGCAACTCTCTTATACCAGTGTATATGCGGAGATGAGTGGAGTAGCTGACCAGGTCAATATTAGAGTAGGTGAATCATTTTCGGCTGCTTCTGCCTCCATGGCAGGTATCCGGATCGTGAATTCCAATAACCTGAAAGCAGTGGTCAAAGTTCCTGAGAACTATCTTGGAAGAGTAGGGGTGGGAAGTGTGATGCAAGTGGTTTTACCCGAATCAAACCAAACCATCAATGCGCGGATCAATGTGGCCGGTAAGATCATTGACCCCCTGAGCCGTTCTTTCTATATAGAGGCACCGATTCCGGGGAATAATTTTCGTCCCAACCAGATCGCCCTCGTTCGTATCCAGGATTATTTTGCCAAGAATACGATCACGATTCCGGTGAATACTTTGCAAACCGATGAGCAAGGGAAGTTTGTGCTGGTGGCTGTAAAAGAAGGAACCAGACTTACCGCGCGCAAAAAGCGTGTAGTGATCGGAGAAATCTATGGCGACAAATTGGAAGTGAAGAGCGGATTAGCAGAAGGCGACCAACTGATCATCGAAGGTTTCCAGGGATTGTATGATGGATTACCCCTGACCACTTCGGCGAAATAAAACCGTCTCAACCTTTAATCAACGTTTATGAGTGCTATCGATAAAATAAAAGAAAAGTTCAAGGAGTTCAAACCGACGACCTGGAGTATCAAAAATAAGACCTCGATCTATTTGATCATGGTCTTTGTTACCCTGGCCGGTGTGTTTCAATTCGTCACCCTGCCCAAAGAGCAGTTTCCGGATATCGTGATCCCTACGATCTATGTGCAAACGGTTTACGTAGGTAACTCACCGAAGGATATGGAAAACCTGGTAACCCAACCGATCGAGAAAGAGATCAAGGGGATTACCGGGGCCAAGATCAACAAAGTAACCAGCAATTCGCTGCAAGATTTCTCGGCGATCATTGTGGAGTTCAATACGGATGTCAAAACCGATGTGGCGTTGCAGAAAGTGAGGGATGCGGTGGATAAAGCCAAGGCCGATCTGCCGACAGACCTGACCCAGGAACCCACTGTATTGGAAGTGAGTTTCTCGGACCAACCGATCATGTATGTGAATGTGAGCGGAAATTATGATGTGGTACGGCTGGATAAATATGCGAAAGACCTTCAGGATAAACTGGAAGAGCTTACCCAGATCAACCGGGTAGATATTGTTGGTTCCCCGGAACGGGAATTCCAGATCAATGTAGACAATAGCCGGCTCCAGGCGACTGGTGTCACTTTTGATGATATAGCCAACGCTGTGGCACGGGAGAACCTCGATATTTCCGGCGGTTTGCTGGAAGTGGGAAATATGAAACGCACCCTTCAGTTAAAGGGCCAGCTCAAGACCGTGTTTGATATTCAGAAGATCGTTTTGCGGAATAACCAGGGTTCACCTGTTTACCTTAAAGATGTGGCAGAGATCAAGGATACCGTAAAGGAAAAGGAAAGCTACGCGCGTTTGGACGGGACCAATGTGATCACCCTCAATATCATCAAGCGCTCCGGGGAGAACCTGATCGAAACCTCGGAAGCCGTACGGAAGGTAGTGGACGAATTAAAGGGTGCCCAGTTTCCTCCTGATCTGAATGTGGTGGTAACGGGTGACCAGAGCACAGCCGCGCAAACCTCATTTAATGACCTGGTGAATACGATCGTACTCGGGTTCATATTTGTATTGGTGATCCTGATGTTCTTCATGGGAGTGACCAACGCCTTCTTTGTGGCCTTGTCGGTACCGCTGAGTATGTTCGTTGCCTTTATCTTCCTGCCGGCGGCTGACCTTATTGTTGGCTCGCATGTTACCCTGAACTTTATCGTATTGTTCGCCCTGCTCTTTGGATTAGGGATCATTGTGGATGATGCCATCGTGGTGATCGAGAACACCCACCGGATCTTTGTTCAAGGCAAAGGAAAGATCAGTTCCGAAAAATCGGCGATCATGGCTGCGGGAGAGGTATGGATACCTGTATTAGCGGGTACCCTGACTACGCTTGCACCCTTCTTCCCCCTCTTGTTTTGGCCCGGGATCATTGGTAAGTTCATGATCTATCTCCCAACGATGCTGATCTTTACCCTAACAGCCTCCCTCATTGTGGCCTTTATCATGAACCCCGTGTTTGCGGTGGATTTCATGAACCATGATGAAGAAGACAATAAAAAACCAAGATCCGCCATCTTCCGCAGTCCCATCTTCTGGGTAGCGGTTGGATTGGGTATCCTGCTTGATCTAGGCGGGTTCACCTTCCTGGGTAACCTGATATTGTTCCTGGCCCTGTTGGGTGTATTGGATAAATATTTATTGGAAAGAATGGTAAAATATTTCCAGGGCCACGCGCTTCCCTGGATCATGGGTCATTATGAAACCCTGCTTCGCTGGGCGTTGAAAGGTTGGAGACCTGTATGGTTGTTGGTGGGTACATTTGGCCTGCTGATTTTTTCCGTAGGATTATTTGTCGTGCGCCAACCGCCTGTTGTCTTCTTCCCAGGTGGTGATCCCAACCAGATCTATGTTTACCTGAAACTACCTGTAGGTACCGATATTGAATACACCGATTCCGTGACCAAGTCGATGGAAAAGAAGGTATTCAAGGTGTTGGATATGGAAAACAACAAGAAGAACCCACTGGTGGAAAGTGTGATCGCCAACGTAGCTGTAGGGGCCAGTGACCCTACCTCAGGAGACCAGAGCACACGTCCGGAACGTGGCCGTATCCAGGTTTCTTTCGTTGCCTTTGAAAAAAGACACGGGAAGTCAACTGCACCATATCTGGATTCCATACGGGCGGTGATAAAAGGGGTACCGGGTGCAGAGATCACGGTGAGCCAGGAGCAAAATGGTCCGCCCACCGAACCTCCTGTCAATATCGAAGTGGCGAGTGAGAATTTTGATGAATTGATCAAGACCGCTGTTTCATTGAAGAACTACCTTGATTCGATTCAGGTGCCTGGTGTAGAGGAATTGAAAATGGATGTGGACCTGACCAATCCGGAGATCACACTGACCGTTGATCGGGAAAGGGCATTGATCGAAGGGGTTTCCACCGGGCAGATCGGACAACAGATTCGTACGGCCCTGTTTGGACGAGAGGTTTCTAAGATCAAAGATGGTGAGGATGAATACAAAATACAGTTGCGCACCCAGGAATTACAACGTAAAAACCTGGTTGACCTTCTGAACATGAATATACGCTTCCAGGATATGGCGGCAGGAGGAGCCGTAAAAAGCATCCCCATGACCTCCCTTGTAAAAGCGGAGCTTACAAGCACCCTGGGTAGTGTAAAAAGAAAGGATTATAAGCGGGTAATCACCCTTACCTCCAATGTATTGGAGACCCAGGGTTATACCCCAACCGCGGTGAACGCTGAATTAAAGAACTATATCGCCGACTTTAAAGGCAAACCCGATGGGGTGAGCATTGCTCAAACCGGAGAGGGAGAACAGCAACAGGAAACCGGGGAGTTCTTAGGTAAGGCCCTCATCATTGCCCTGATGCTGATCCTGTTTATCCTCGTACTTCAGTTTAACTCCATTAGCAAATCGGTGATCATCCTGACAGAGATCCTGTTTAGTGTGATCGGGGTATTGCTTGGATTTGCCATAACAAAAATGGAAGTTTCGGTGGTCATGACCGGTATTGGTATCGTTGGATTGGCGGGTATCGTGGTGAAGAATGGTATCCTGGTGATCGAGTTTGCCGATGAACTCCGTGCACGTGGTATGCGTACCCGTGAAGCCGTTATCCAGGCAGGCCGGACCCGTATCATTCCCGTATTGCTGACCGCCGTTGCGGCCATCCTGGGGCTGATTCCCCTGGCAGTTGGTTTGAATATCAATTTCGTGACCATGTTCTCGGAATTCAATCCCCATATCTTTTTTGGAGGTGATAACGCCGTATTCTGGAAACCGCTGTCCTGGACCATCATCTTCGGGTTGATCTTCGCATTCTTTATGACCCTGATGATCGTACCAAGTATGTACCTCATAGCGGAAAGATTGAGAAGACCCATGCGCCGGCAGTTTGCAGGTAAATGGATATCCTTCCTCGGTATACCACCGCTGACCCTGGTCTTTATCCCCTTGATGTTCATCTCCATGTTCATCCATCGCGCAGCGGTTGCCCGCCGTCGCCGGAAACTGGGGAAAGGAGCGGATGAGACCTTTGTGGGAAGTTGGTTCTAATAAATAAGTTTAGCACCGCCAAGACGCCAGGTCGCAAAAGAAAGCCATGTTTCCATGGCATTCTTTTGCGACCTGGCGTCTTGGCGGTAAAACAAGGGTTAACTTTTTTTCAAATATTCCATGCAGCAACCTCCGGAGAATTGGTGTCTCTAATACATAGTTGGTTTTACCCGGCTTAGGCTGGGAAGGTGAAATATAAGCGACCCCCAAACTCTTTTCTGACTGCTTATGCTTATCCGGGGGTCGCTTTTTTTATGTCCCTACGCTTCGGTTTTAGTCTCCGCAATTTTTTTCCGCAACTTTTTTTTACCTGCTAAATACCCGCCACACGGTATTGCCGATACCCCTCTCCGGTAGGATATTTAATGCCTAAATAAAAAACCATGAAAGGAACGATCTTGATAGGCCTGGCGCTTTTGGGTGCCACTGCCTGTAACAATGCCGATGTCAAAGTAACGGTAGGGAAAGAAGACCTGCCTTCCAAGCCAGCAGATATCGCCTCTGTAAAAGGCGTATTGGGTGGCCATACTTATGCCATGGCTAAAACAGGGGCCTTATCACCCTTTGATTTGGATAAAGAAAAGGAGGTGGAGTGGTTTGATACACAAAAGGACACAAGCCGTTTCTTCCGTGATTTTCATGCGGGCCTGATGAAAACGGCTTTCCGGTTTGGAAAGGACTCTCTTGTCGAGTATAATAATGAGGGCAAGATGATCAACGGAAAATGGAGCCTGGACACTCTTTTTGATGAAGGAGAAGACCCGGGGATGCGGTTGAGGGTACACTTCCTTGATAGTACAGACAGTTTTGGTTTTCCAGGTGCAAACGGACCGGTAGAAATGACCTATAGTTTTAAGGTTATGGGTTGTGATGAAAAAGGATTGTTATTGGAATTACCCCGCGAGTTCAACCGGAGAAAGGTTGTCGGTTTGTTTAATAAGAGTTGATTCCATTTGGATATAAAATAAAAAGGTGCACCCACTCGGTGCACCTTTTTATTTTGAGGGCTAGCGCGTTTTAGAATCCTTTTTGCGACTTCACCGGTTTACCATCCACATCCAATTCGATGATTTCGTAACCGAATTTTTCGAGGGTAGGTAATACTTTGGCTTTATCACCAACGAGCAGAATATTCATCTTGCTGAGGTCGATCCATTTCTTAGCAAAGGCGCTCAGTTCCTCTTTGGTCATATTCTTGAGGATCTGGTTTTGTTTATCTACATAATCAGCAGGAAGATCGTAGTCCAGAATACGGCCGATAAATCCGGCTTTTTGGAAACCCGTTTCATAACGAAGGGCATCGATCTGTCCAAGGGCGCTTTTCATAAAGGTCAGCTCATCATCGGTCAATCCTTTTTCCTGGAATTCCTTTAATTCTCTGATGACTTCACTCAGGGCACTGTCGGAGGCGGCGGCTTTGATACCGGCGCTGAACGAAAATTCGCCGCTGTATTTATCGCCACTGAATCCGGAGCGTGCCCCATAGGTCCATCCTTTGTCTTCACGCAGGTTCAGGTTCAGGCGGCTATTAAAGGCACCACCCAGGGGATAGTTCATCAGGAATGAACGATAATAGTCACCTGTGGCATCGTATTTCAGGTTGGTCAAATAACCTACACGGAATTCGGATTGAGCGGCGTTCTTGACATCTACAAAATAGACCTTGGTTTTTTCAGCAGCAGGGGCTGTTTTGATCTCAGGAATAGTGATCTTCTTGTTAGGTAATTTGGACAGGAAGCCCAGCTTGGGTAAAACTTCACTTTCCTTTACATCTCCTACGACCACTACATCCACTCCTTGTGAGGTCATGTAGTTATCATAATAACTTTGTACATCATCAAGGGTAAATGTTTTGACTGTTTCCTCTGTTCCGCTTTCACTAATTCCCAGGATATTATTTTCGCCGTAATTGATCTTGTCAAATACAGCCGAAGCGATAGCCGCCGGTTGAGACTTGATCTGCTTAAAGCTTTCCAGGGTCTGGCGCTTCAGGCGGCTAAAGGCATCATTGGTGAATTTGGGTTGGAGGATACGTTCTTCGAGTAAGGTCAGCGTGGCATCCAGATTCTTTGTCAGCGAGAATAACTGGAAGGTGATACCATCGGTACCGCTGAACACACTGATCGAGCTACCCAGTTTTTCCAATTCTTTGCTGAAATCTTCAGCGCTCCGCACTTTGGTATCTTCATCCATCATGCTGGCAAAGAAGGAAGCAAGACCTGCTTTTCCCAGGTTATCAGCCTGCATCAGGTGACCACCGGGAACTTTCACCGAAATATTTACAGTTGGGAGTTCATTATTTTCTGCTCCGATGACCCGGACACCGCCATTGATATCTTTTTTCCAAAAGGCGGGCACTTTTACCACGGGGTTGGGTCCGCTTGCGGGTTGTTTGGTGCGGTCAAATTTATCTTTTGCCTTTGCATATTTCAAACCATCATAACCATAGGAGGGAGGTGTATAGTTATCGGGATTCACTTTATAGTTATCGTTACCGGTAGTTTGTGCTTCCTGTCCTTTGGTGAGTACACTCAATACCACACAATGTTTGTTCTTTACGTATTGCTTGTACACCCGCATTACATCTTCCTTGGTCACGGAACGATACATGTTCAATTCTTTACCGATCAGGTTGGGATTGTCATGGAAGGTTTCGTAGGCGGCCAATTGCGCTACTTTACCGGAGACACTTTGCAGGCTGTTCATATACTGCGCTTCGCGCTGGCCAATGAATTTGGCAATATCCTCATCGGTAATGCCACGGGCTTCAAAGCTATCCAGCGCATTGTTCAGCAGGGAATACATATAGGCCAGCGATTTGCCGGGGTATGGTACTACCTGGAACATGAATTCGCCAGCAAGTTCGGAGTTGGAGTGGTTAACACTCGCGGCAAGGGCCAACTGTTTTTTAACGAGTTGCTGA
This sequence comes from Chitinophagaceae bacterium, assembly GCA_041752235.1. Classification (GTDB taxonomy): domain Bacteria; phylum Bacteroidota; class Bacteroidia; order Chitinophagales; family Chitinophagaceae; genus SpSt-398. The sequence continues at coordinate 54,337 of JBGSHM010000018.1, read as the reverse complement.
TACAACACCGAGTTATTGCCTTGTCCAAGTACTTCGGCCAGGCAGTCCAGAGCTGCCATATCCGGATGTTGATCGGCCACGGTGGGGTAGGCTTTCAGCATCACCGGCACACGGGCATAATTGTCAACATAGGATACAAAGCGGTGCTGAGTCAGTTCAGGTACCATCTTCGGCATATCATCCACACGTGGGCCGGGAGGTATGGAACCAAAATATTTTTCTACCAGTTTCACCACTTCTTTGGGGCTAACATCACCACCAATGGTAATGGTGGCATTATTCGGGCCATACCAGCGGAGGAAGAAGTTTTTCAGGTCGTTCACATCCACACGGTCCAGATCTTCCACATAACCGATGGTCAACCAGCTATAGGGGTGACCGTAGGGGTACATGGCCTGTGACATTTTTTCAAAAGCCAGTCCATAAGGACGGTTATCGTAGTTCTGGCCTCTTTCATTTTTTACGGTAGAGCGCTGGATCTCAAATTTTTGCTGTGTTACGGCATCCAGCAGGAATCCCATCCGGTCGGCCTCGAGCCAGAGCATTTTTTCCAACTGATTGCTGGGAACCGTTTCAAAATAGTTGGTCCGGTCGCGGTTGGTCGTACCATTCAGAGTACCACCCGACTCGGTTACAATCTTGAAGTGTTGCTCATCGCCAACGTTGTCACTTCCCTGGAACATCATGTGTTCAAAGAAGTGCGCGAAACCGGATTTCCCGATCTCTTCACGGGCAGAACCTACGTGGTAGGTCACATCCACCCGCACCAGGGGGTCCGAATGATCCTCATGGATGATCAGGGTAAGGCCATTTTTCAATTTGTATTTCTCATACGGGATAACGATCTCGTCTCCCTTCCTTGTTACTTTTTCTACCAGTTTGGTTTGGGCCAGCAAAGAGCTGCTTAATACCAATGCCAAGCAGGTAGATAGGAAAGTACTTTTTTTCATCTGATGAACTTTTGGTTATTAGAATGGGCAGGTCTGCCCGGGTCGGCAATTTAAAGGAAACCCTGCTTTAATCCATGCCATTTATCACAATAATAACTATGTTGAGCCTTGATCTTTGGTATTTTTGCTAAAAATTACACAGTTATGAGCGAATACAGCCGAACAAACCATGAAATTGACTACCGGATACTTGGGGAGGAGATGCAATGTGTGGAGATCGAACTTGACCCCCGGGAGACCGCCATCGCGGAAGCCGGTTCCTTTATGATGATGGATGACGGGATTCAAATGGAGACGATTTTTGGAGATGGTACCGGCCAGGAGAAAGGGTTCTTTGGAAAAATCCTTTCTGCCGGTAAACGGGTACTCACCGGGGAAAGTCTTTTCATGACTACCTATACCAATACCGGTTACGGGAAAAAGCGGGTGAGTTTTGCTTCTCCTTACCCCGGAAAGATCATTGCCATGGACCTGCTTCGGCTGGGAGGAAAAATGATCTGTCAAAAGGATTCATTCCTTTGCGCCGCCAAAGGCGTTTCAGTAGGAATTGAATTTCAACGAAAATTAGGAACTGGTTTGTTTGGCGGAGAAGGATTCATTATGCAAAAACTGGAAGGAGATGGGATGGCTTTTGTCCATTCCGGCGGACATGTGATCGAGCGTGAATTGCAACCCGGTGAAATGCTAAAGGTTGATACCGGATGTATCGTTGCTTTTACCCCCTCCTGTGACTATGATATTCAGTTTGTGGGAGGCATCAAGAACACCTTGTTTGGCGGAGAAGGGGTTTTTTATGCCACGCTTCGCGGACCCGGTCGTGTTTGGATTCAATCGCTTCCTATTAGCCGTCTCGCCAGTCGTATCCTCGCCTATGGTACCTACAACCGAAAAGAAGAAGGAAGCTTGTTGGGAGGGTTGGGGAATTTGTTGGATGGGGATGGGAGGTAGGAGATTTGAAAATAAGGAATAAGAAATAAAAAATAAGGAATAAAGAAGTTGGAGAAAAATCTCACATGCTTCTTTATTCCTTATTTTTTATTTCTTATTCCTTATTTACCCAGCCTATGGCTGCGCAAAACTATTCCTCGGTCCGCCGCTTGCAAATGTCGCCAGCATACGGGTTTTCTGTCCTACGCTGAACATATACATACAAGCATCATCAGAGTAGTCCATATAGTTCATGGTCATTTCTACAGGTGTTCCTGAGCAAGTGCTCTTATGACCTGCTGCAGGACAACCATAGTTGGCTGTGTTATGCAACGGGGTATCACCCACCTGGTCGTTACCACAGGTAGCATCACCCCAGATATGACGGAGGTTTAGCCAATGGCCCACTTCATGGGTTGCAGTACGGCCTTTGTTGAAAGGCGCTGCGGCAGTACCGGTACGGCCGGTAGCGTTATCATCCAAAACCACACCATCTGTAGAGGAAGCACCACCAGGGAATTGGGCATAACCCAGGATACCACCACCCATATTACAAACCCAGATATTGAGTTTGGTTGTTGGGCTGGTAGGATTGATACCACCTTGGGCAGATTTTTTCATCGCATTGTTTGTGCTCCAACTTGTTTTGTTGGTTTGTTTGCGAATCACCTGATCAAGCACAAAGCGGATCTGAATATCGCCCGACTTTACGCTTTGGTAGGTAGAGGTCAGGTTATAGTCAGCATTTGTTGCGCTATAATCTTCATTCAATACATCGATCTGTGACTGCAATTGAGCCAGGGAAACATTCTGGGCCGTGGTACGATACAGTACATTGAATACTACCGGGATCTCAATGATTCCATTGGCGAGTAAACGCTGTGATTCAGGGCTCTCAACAAATTGTTGGGTAAACCGTTCGATAGCCGCCATCCGGTCAGACAATCCTGGGTCTTCCTGTAATTGTTGTTGTAAGACTTCATGAGAGAAACAGATCCTTTGGGAAATAGCCGATTCTTCGGCCTGGATCTCTTCAGCGGGGCCTGCGGATTTTTTACAAGCCGCAACGAGCAAGACACCTCCTAAGAGGAACGCAAGGGTTTTTTTCATAAATACGCGTGTGGTTTGGTTAAAAAAAATGATCCATCAATTTATATTTTTTTAAATTTCATATAACAACTGTTAGCCCATTATTATAACAACAATGTTGCAAACCGTGAAAAAAGGTAGCTTTGCTAAGTAATTCTTCTTAACCTATTTGGTCGTATGGAGTCATTTTCCGGTATATATTATCTCGGCGAGGGTCACCCGCAATCGGTCCGTATTTCTTTTGGTCAACAAAAAATGGCCATCCATTTTGAGGATGGCTCTGGACGCGAGGTATTTTGGTATTATGATAAGATTCTTCGGCAACAATTTCAGCAGGTGGGCACCGCCCGCGTCAAATACCTGGGTATTCCCCTCCAAACGATCGAGGTGAACCATCCCGGTTTTACAGAGGCCTTGCAACGAAAATTGGGAAAGAATGACCGGTCCTGGTTGCGCAAGACCTTTGGCAATGGGGCCTCCACGCTGTTGAAGGTGCTACTGGTCCTTCTGGCCCTGATGGTTTCGTTCTATATCTGGGGTATTCCTTTTTTGGCTGAACGGCTCGCCAGGCGGGTGCCTGTTTCGTATGAAGAAAAATTGGGAGATGGGATGATGAGTACCCTGCTATCCGGGTATACTACCAATGACCGGCAGACCCTGCTGCTCAATGATTTTTTTGCCGAGATGAAGATCGAAACAGCCTATGATGTCCACATCACGGTGGTGAAGGAAGATGTGGCCAATGCCTTTGCCGTACCCGGTGGAAATATCGTGGTGTACGATCGGTTGCTCAATGATATGGATAACTACGAGGAGCTGGCGGCGCTGTTGTCCCACGAATTCACACATATCCAGAATAAACATACCACGCGTTCCCTTTTCCGCTCTCTGGGTTCATCGCTTTTTCTTTCCATGCTCTTTGGGGATATGGGTGGGGTGATGAATCAGGCCATGCTTCAGGCCGATCAGTTGAAAACCCTCAACTACTCCCGAAAGTTGGAGAAAGAGGCCGACCTCGACGGGCTGCAAATTCTGGCCGATCGAAAGATCGATGGAAACGGTTTTGTAGGCTTATTCAAACTTTTGGAAAAGGAAGTACAACGGTCGGGTGAAGAAGTTCCAGCCGAATGGATCAGCTCCCATCCCGACCTCAAAAACCGGATCGAATACATCAAGGCCGACCCTATGTTCAATAAGAATGGCGTAGAGAAGAATGAGACGTTGGAGGCTTTGTTTGAGCGAATGAAGGCGGATTAAACCTTCCCCTTCATACCCAGTCCAACCCCACATGTCATTACCCCTTAAAACCAGGAATCACCACCTCATGTGGAGGGCCGGTTTTGGCCCTTCGGTAGAGCAATTAGCCGACCTGGACACCCTTTCCCCCACCCAGTTATTTAAAGCCTTACAGCAATCCTCCAAAGCCGCTCCCGCGTATATGGATGTGGCGGGCGATTATCTCGACGGGCTGAAAGCCGGGTTGGAAGAGGCCGGCCGACAGCAAAAGAAAGAGCTGAGCCAGGAAGAGAAAAAGAAAATGCAGCAAATGTCCAGGGAGAGGATCCGAAGCCTGAATTTGACCTGGTTCAAGGAAATGGTGAATTCGGATGCCCAGCTTCGCGAAAAATTCGCGCTGTTCTGGCATGGGCATTTTGCCTGTCGCAACCTAAATGTATATTACCAGCAGGGGTTATTGGATATCCTTCGGAAAAATGCCCTGGGTAGTTTTAGGGACATGTTGCATGCGGTTTCCAAATCGGCGGCCATGCTCAATTTTTTAAACAATCAGCAAAACCGAAAAGACCATCCCAATGAAAATTTTGCCCGCGAGGTAATGGAACTCTTTACCCTGGGGCGTGGAAATTATACCGAACAGGATATCAAGGAAGCTGCCCGTGCGTTTACCGGTTGGTCGGCCAACCTGCAGGGCGAATTTGTATTCCGGCGCTTTCAACATGATAGTGGAACAAAGACCGTATTGGGTAAAACGGGTAACCTGACGGGAGAGGAGGTATTGGACCATTTGCTGGCCCAAAAACAAACCGCCCGCTACATTACCCGCAAACTGTATCGGTTCTTTGTCAATGAGCAGGTGGATGAGGCAAAACTGGAATGGCTGTCCGATCGGTTCTACCAAAGCAATTACCAGATCAGTAAACTGGCCGAGGATATTTTTACCAGCGATTGGTTCTTTGACGAGAGAAATATCGGGAGTCATATTAAATCACCTGTTGAACTACTGGTGGGTATCCCTCGGATGTTGCCGATGGAACTGGAAAATGAGGAAAGCCTGTTGTTTTTACAAAAAGCCCTGGGTCAGGTATTGTTCTATCCTCCCAATGTGGCCGGCTGGCCGGGTGGAAAATCATGGATCGACAGCTCAACCTTATTGTTGCGGATGCGGATACCGCAATTGATCGTGGATGCAGATGAATTGAATATACGGGCCAAGGATGACGATGACCAGCAGATGGGAAAAAAGAATGACGCCGATAAAATGCCCGTAAAGGGAATGAACAGAAGAGCATTGATCAAAGCCACGATAGATTGGAAGACCTATATCGAACAGTACAGTAAAACTGAGAAGGATAAACTGGTGGATAGCATTGTCGGGAACCTGCTGATGGCAGACAGCCAGATCAATAGTTCATTGATCGTTCAGTTTAGTAATTCCAAAAGCCGGGAAGATTTTGTTCGCTCGGTGACCTTGCAGTTAATGAGTTTACCGGAATATCAACTTGCTTAGTCCGAAGTCCGGAGTCCGAGGTCGGACTTCCGACTCCGGACCCCGGTCCCTGACATCGATTAAAAAATATAACGTAACAACAATGGTACGAAGAAGAGAGTTTTTACAAATTGGTTCCCTGGCCACGGCGTCGCTTTTGGTGCCGCGTTTTTTAAAGGCTTTTGACGGAAAAGCTGTTGTGCCCAAGGGTAACCGGGTATTGGTGATCTTGCAGCTAAGCGGGGGGAATGACGGATTGAATACCGTTATCCCTACCTACAATGATATTTATTACAAGGAGCGCCCCCGCCTGGGAATTGAAAAGACCAAGGCGCTCGCCCTTTCGGATGAGGCCGGTCTTCACCCTTCATTGGTAGCCCTCAAAGGTTTGTATGATGAAGGTGAAATGGCCATTCTTAACAGTGTAGGGTATCCCAATCCCGACCGTTCCCATTTTCGCAGCATGGATATCTGGCACAGTGCCAGTGATAGCCGCGACTACTGGAACAATGGTTGGGTGGGCAGGTATCTCGATGCTCAATGTAGTGGTTGTGATAAACCCACCTACGCCCTGGAGCTGGACGATATGTTGAGTCTGGCACTAAAGGGCGAGCATGTCAATGCCATTGCCATGCGCGACCCCCGCCGGCTTTATGGTACCGCCAATGAACGTTTTTTTCGTGAAGTGATGAAACAACATGTGGATGAACCCGGTGAACAGCCCGTGGACTATTTGTACAAGACCATGGCATCCACCCTTTCTTCCGCAGACTATATCTTTCAGCAAAGCAAAATGAGCCCTACCAAGGCTGTTTATCCGCAAACTCAATTAGGAACCGATCTTAAAACCATCGCTTCCCTGATCTATTCCGATATCAATACCAAAGTATATTATCTGTCATTGGGCAGTTTTGATACCCATGTCAACCAACAATTTACCCAACAGCGTTTGTTTACCGAAATGAACGATGCGGTTGCCGCTTTTACCAAAGACCTCAAGGCAAATGGCCGTTTCGACGATGTGATGTTGATGACCTTTAGTGAATTTGGCAGAAGGGTATCGCAAAATGCCAGCGGGGGTACCGATCATGGTACAGCCAACAATATGTTCTTTGTGGGTGGAGGGTTAAAGAAAAAAGGATTGATCAATGCCTTACCCGATCTCAGCGATCTGGACGAAGGTGACCTGAAATACAAGGTGGATTTTAAATCCGTCTATGCTACGGTATTAAATAAATGGCTGGGAGCAGATGACGCGGCTATTCTGAAACAATCGTATCCACATCTTTCCTTTATTTAACCAGAACCGATCTCAGGCAACACCTTTTTCTTTCATGACCCTGTTGAGCCAGCGCAGCATCATAAAGCAGACCATGGCGGCACCCATGAGCAGAGCAAAGTTCAACCAGAAGTAGTTGCTCTTGTGATCATACTTATCCCACATGGTGGCCAATACACCGGATAATTTATTGCCGATCGAAGTAGAGACAAACCAGCCTCCCATCATCAATGAGCTGATACGCAAAGGGCTTAATTTGGAAACGATCGAGAGCCCCATCGGACTCAGCAATAATTCGCCAACTGTGATCACCCCATAACTGGCGATCAGCCACCAGGCGCTTGCTTTCTCTCCTCCATTTTGACTGGCGTATACAGCCCCTACCATGACCAAGGCGGATAGCCCGCTGATGAACAATCCAAACGCGATCTTGGTAGCGGTGGATGGTTCTTTCCCTTTTCGTCTTCGCCAGGCGAAGAAGGAAATGATCAAGGGGGTAAGCAGGATCACCCAACCAGGATTGATGGATTGACTAAGATTCGTGGCCCAGAGACTGATGGATTCGTTCTCGGCGGGCTTTTTTTGTTCGGGAATGTTTTTAAAATAAGGTGGGTAATTGTATTCAAAAAGGATCTTCCCATTTTCCTTTTGCAAGCGGAACTGGTCGTCGTACACGGGAACGGAATCTTTTGCATAAACAACCTGCTTGGCCAGGATCAGGTTATCAAATACTTTTTGGGTGGTACCTGTTACCTGTCTGTCGGTATAGCGGTCGGCCCAGGTATTGAGGGCGGAGCCATTTTGCTTGAATACGGCCCAGAATAATATTACCACGGCAAAGATGGCCAACAGGGCGGCAATCGGTCGCTTTTCCTCTTTTTCTGCCTTGAAATAAATGGTACTGTAAAAATAAATAACCGGGATACAGGCAAAGATGAAAGCGTCGGTGGAATCGGAACCAAATACGGTACCTGGTATCAACCACCCAAGTACGCCAGCGGCCACCGAAGGGGCAAGGATTAGCAATACGATCCGTGAAAAGGGCATATCGCCTTCTTTCAATTCTTTTTTTACATCGTATGACCGGTAATGGCGTAACCCGACGATATAGGTGATAACGCCAATAAACATACCCACACCCGCGGCAAAGAAAGCGGCGCCCCATCCATAGGTGATGTACAGTACCGCGCTGATAAAGTTGCAGATAAAGGCACCAATATTGATGCCCATATAAAAGATATTATAGCCTTCGTCCTTGCGCGCTACATGTTCCGGCGTATTGTACACATTCCCCAGCAAGGTGGAAATATTAGGCTTAAAGAACCCATTTCCAACGATCACCAGGGTCATGGAAATATAGAGGATCGGCAGGTTATGAATGGACATCAGGCAATAGCCCAATCCCATCATTAATCCACCCGCAATGATGGATTTGCTATAACCAAGGAACCGGTCGGCCAGAAGTCCTCCCAAAAAAGGCGTGAGGAAAACGAGTGCGATAAAAGTGCCATAGAGATCCGCAGACTCCGCCTCGGTCATTCCATACCCTGCCTTTACATCTTTGAGGTAAAGGGTAAAGATCCCGATCATCAGGTAATACCCAAACCGTTCCCACATTTCGGAGAAGAAAAGAAAGGGCAGGGCTTTGGGGTGTTTCTTCCACATGGCCAATCGTTTTGGTGAATGAATGATGTATACAGATCAGGAATTACCTTATCCCGTGCATCATTTTTTTCATCATCGGTGTTAAGGAGTACAGGAGAAGGCCCGCGGCTCCACACAGGATTACAAAGAGCATGAAGAAATCATACAAGCTTTTTAGTGTGAACCCTACGAACTGGGGATAACCCACCGTAACAATATTCTCCTTTTTGATCAGCTCCAATTGTTGGGTGCTGAGTGTGGTATCCGTTGATTTTAAGATTTTTTCAAAATCCAAATTGAATTCACGGCCTTTGTCATAATCCACGGTCGTTGCGATCTTATTTTTGGCCAGTGTAAACAATTGATCCGGGGTAGGATCAACTTCTTTATCCAGAATCCCTTTCAGGTTGATATTTTCTTTATCCATTTTCACATAGGCTTCGGTGGTGGGGGGCAGCAAGGCACCCAATACACCGGTGAGTACATAACCACCTGCGTTTCCAAGGAACCAGACACCCATGAGCAATGAGGCAAAACGTTTGGGGGCAAGTTTAGCTACCAGTGAAAGTCCGATCGGGGAGAGACAGAGTTCACCCCAGGTATGCAGGAGGTAAAGGATGATCATCCAGATGATACCTACTTTCCCGCTAATGCCTAATCCTTTTACCTGGGTAGCGATAATGAAATAACCGAGGGCGATCAACATAAGTCCCCAGGCTTGTTTGACGGGGGAAATGGGTTCCAGTTTTCGTTTATTCATCCAGATCCATAACAGACTGAACGGAATGGCAAAGGCCATCACAAAGATCCCGTTGAAATTCTGCACCATGCTTGGCGGCATGGTCCAACCCAGGATGCGGGTATCGGTTTGGTTATCGGCGATGAAAGTGAGCGAAGAGCCTGCCTGTTCAAAGGCACCCCAGAAGAACATCACGAAAAAGCAGACAATATAGAGTACCCATATCCGGTCGCGTTCTACTTTGGTGATTGTTTTATCCGAGAGGATCAGATAGCCCAGGCTGATACCGGCGGAAAAGATGAAGGGGTATAGCCATTTTTTGATAATCGAATCGCCAGGGCCTGCCATCAACAGATGCAATCCATAGGTAGCAGCTACCAGCAATACGATGGAAATGATGATGCTGGTGGTTGTGAACTTGGCGCTTTCTGACTCCCCTTCGGGGATATCTGATTTTTTTGGCCGACCACCGATCGCTTCTCCCTGTGGAGTGATAACATACTTATTTTTTAAAAAATAAAAGGAAATGGTACCAACGAACATGGCGATACCGGCCGCGAGAAATCCCCAACGGAAAGCCGAGAGGTCACGCACGCCATTGGCCTCTACATCACCAAAGAAGGGACAAATAAACTGGCCGAGGGTGGCACCTACATTGATACCGAGGTAAAACAGAGTAAAGGCAGAATCCAGTTTGTTCTTTTGTTCTTTGGGATAAAGGCTCCCCACCATCGAAGAGATATTGGGTTTGAAGAAACCATTACCCAGGATAATGGCCAGCAAAGCCAGCCACATGATATTCGTAGAAAGGGGCAGGTTGGTTTTGAACAAACTGCCGCTAAAGAATAAAAGAAATTGACCGATACCCATGGTGGCACCACCAAGCAGAATACAATTGCGGTTGCCCAGGTATTTATCCGAGATATAACCACCCAGCATCGGGGTGAGGTAAGAAAGTCCAAGAAAACCCCCATATATAATTGAGGCTTCCTGCTTACCCATCATTAAGGCTTCAGCCAGAAATAGGGAAAGCAAGGCCCGCATGCCATAGAAATTGAAGCGCTCCCACATTTCTGTTGTAAACAAAACCCAAAGACCCTTCGGATGACCGGAGGTGGTTGAAGTTGAAGTCATACAGCTTGTTTTGATGAATTGATCTGGATCACAATATATTAATGCTGAAAAGTAAACAATTTCTTTTACTCACAAATATTTCCTGTTATCTTTAACAGCCTTGTCCGATATTCGCAGGACGTATTAAAAAACACTTCAGTCCGTAATGAAAATCTTACTGTTAGGCTCTGGCGGCCGCGAACACGCAATGGCATGGAAGATTAACCAAAGTGTTTGGGCCAATCCCCTTTTTATCGCTCCCGGTAATGCCGGTACCGCTCAATGCGGACAGAATGTCGATATCGATATTGCTGATTTTGAAGCCATCGAAAAATTTTGCCTGGATGAGGTCATCAAAATGGTGGTCGTTGGACCGGAAGAACCTTTGGTGAACGGTCTTTATGATTTTTTCCAATCCAAACCCGGATTAAAAGATATCCTGTTCATTGGCCCTTCCAAAGAAGGAGCCCAATTGGAAGGAAGCAAGGCTTTTGCCAAAGCTTTTATGAAGCGGCACAATATACCCACCGCCGCCTACCAGGAATTTACACAGGAAAATTATCAGGAAGGCCTGGAGTATCTGCGGGCCCATGCCCTACCCATCGTGATTAAAGCAGATGGATTGGCAGCCGGGAAAGGAGTAGCCATTTGCCAGAACCATGTAGAGGCCATGGCTGAATTCGAATTGATGGTAAAGGAATTGAAATTCGGAGAAGCCAGCCGCAAAGTAGTGGTAGAGGAATTCCTAAGCGGTATCGAACTCAGTGTTTTTGTACTGACCGATGGGAAACACTATGTCACACTCCCGGAAGCCAAGGACTACAAACGCGCGAAGGAGGGAGATGCCGGATTGAATACCGGTGGTATGGGGGCTGTAAGCCCTGTTCCCATCGCTACTCCGGGCTTTATGCACAAAGTGGAAGAAAGAGTGATCAAACCCACCATTGCCGGATTGGGGAAAGATGGGATCGATTATAAAGGGTTCATCTTCTTTGGACTGATCAATGTGAATGGAGATCCCTTTGTGATCGAATACAATTGCCGCCTGGGTGACCCTGAAACCGAAGTGGTATTGCCAAGAATGAATAATGATCTGGTTGGCTTATTTGTAGCCACCGCCCGCCAGGAACTCGATAAAGTACGTATGGAAACTGATCCCCGCGTCGCCGCTACCGTGGTGGCCGTAAGCCGGGGTTATCCCGGCCCATATGAAAAAGGCTATGAGATCACCGGACTCGATGGAAAATATGGTAAACAATCGGTGCTCTTTCATGCCGGCACAAAAATGGAAGATGGAAAAGTGGTGACCAATGGAGGGCGGGTATTCTGCGTAACCTCCTTTGGAGAAACCATCAAAGATGCGGTGGATTCCTCCCTGGAGATTCTCCACCATACTCAATTCGATGGGATTTATTATCGCCGCGATATCGGGTATGAGTTTATACCGGCTTATTAAGTGGATGGCTACCTTTGCGGACTAAACGATCTTTATGCCGGCCAACGATGTGCATTACCACGACTATTTACAACTTGATAAAATACTGAATGCCCAGTTCCCCGAAAGCATAAAAAGAGGCGAACCGGCACATGATGAAACCCTTTTCATCATCATTCACCAGGCCTATGAACTGTGGTTCAAACTCATTCACCACGAAGTAGATTCAGCCATCGGAATCCTTCGCCAACCGGAAGTGAATGACAACTCCCCCGAATTACAAACGCTGGTTCATCGGCTCCAACGTGTAGTTACAACACTGAGAGTATTGGTCCATCAGATCGATATCATGGAGACCATGAACCCGATGGACTTTCTGGATTTTCGGGATATGTTGCGTCCTGCTTCCGGATTTCAAAGTTGGCAGTTCAAGGAACTGGAGGCAAAACTGGGTTTGAAATTTGAACACCGGCATGGCAAGGAGTACTATGTTTCTCAATTAAGACCGGAGCATGTCGGGATCATTAAAAATGCAGAGGAGCAACAATCTCTTTTGCAATTACTGAATGAATGGCTGGAACGGATGCCGTTTTTTGAACAGGCACGAAATTGGGCGGAGTTCAAGACCACCTTTCCGCCGGAGCAAGGGGCTCATCCATTCTGGCAGGAATACAAATACCGTTTGACGCAAAGTCTAGCTGAAGCAGAGAAGGGAAACCTGCAGGCCTTTGAGGAAGTTTTTTTTAATGCAACAGATACCGAACGTAGCTTATCGCCTGCGTCTTGCCGGGCGGCCCTGTTTATTATGTTATACCGGGGGTATCCCTTGTTGCAATTACCGTATCAATTATTGAATGTATTGCTGGAAATTGATGAGCAATTGAGTAACTGGCGTTACCGGCATATGAACATGGTACACCGAATCATTGGCACCCGGATCGGCACGGGTGGAAGCACAGGGAAGGACTACCTGCGTGCCGCGGCGGACAAGCATTATATCTTTAAGGACATAGCCCGGTTAACGAGTTTTCTGATCGAGCGGAAGCGGTTGCCGGAGCTGGGTGTTGAAATGGAGCGGAGGCTGGGGTTTTTAATTTGACACGAATTAGTACGAATTAATCGAATGACACGAATTGATTAAATAAAATTCGTGTCATTCGAGTAATTCGTACTAATTCGTGTTAATACTTAGTTACCGAAGGTATACCTCACTCCCAATCCTCCCCATCCGCCATAAAATCCACGACCGGAACCAAATTCAATGGAAGGTTGCCAGTCAATCGACAGGTTGATCGGTGCGTTGTTGAATTTATAATCCAGTCCAAGAACCCCATCTACCCCAAAATAAGCGCCGTCGCCGTATTTGGAATTATAGAAACCAACGTGGGCGCCTGGTCCGATATACCAGCGGAGGCCACCGGCATTGCTGATATCTCCATGGATTTCATACAGCCCGGTAAAGCGGGCCCCCTGGCTCCAAAAGTATCCGATCAGTTCGCCGGCATTTTGTTCGTTAAAAAAGTGCTTCAAGGTGATTCCACCTCCATCCCAGAACTTAACACCCAGGGCTGTGGTATAATCCTGTGCTGAGCTGCGGGTAACGGAAACAGTGAGAAAAATGACTGCCGCTACGATGATCTTCTTCATAATTACTGGTTTAGGTGACAAAATTAGGATGATGTAACTGGTTAATCTACTACCAATTATCCACTATTGTGCCAAAATCAGTCGAGCGGCCCTGCAATTTTTTTGAAATAGAAATAAAGGGCGGAGATAAACGCTGCGAGGGCTGAAATAAGGAAGGGTAAGGAGCTGCCTCCCAGGCCCCATAAAAGGCCGGCGGTACTGCTGGCGACCAGACTGGCCAGGCTTTGTCCCGAGGTGAACAATCCGATCGCGGTTCCTGTATCCGTTTTTGGGGCAAAACGCGAAATCCATGCCTTGGCGAGTCCATCTGTGGCTGCGGCAAAAATCCCGTACAGGAAGAAAAGAATAAACAGCACGGGAGTGGAGTTGGCAAAGGCAAAGCCGCCATAAACGATTGCAAAAAGGACCAGTCCCAGGACCATCACCGGACGGTAGCCTTTTTTATCCGCCAGGGCTCCCATCGGGAAAGAAAAAATAGCGAATATGGCATTATAAAAAATGTATGCACCGATCGTGAGCGTATCACTGCCAGTCACTTCCCGGGTTTTTAGCAACAAAAAGACATCGGAACTATTGAAGAGGGCAAAGAACAACAAACCGGCTACCAGTTTCCGATAGTCCGGGGCTGCTTTTTTCCAATATCCAAAAAAGGAGAAAAAGCCTTTTCTCCCCAAGGTAGAAGAAGGGGAGCGGGTTTCTTTGAGCAGAAAGAGAAGCGTAACTGCCACTATTCCCGGTAACAAAGCCCAATAAAATAGGGGTCTGTAATCGCCGGGCAGAAAGTGAAGAAATACCAGGGCGATCAATGGTCCGGCAACCGCCCCGGCGGTATCCATTCCCCTATGAAAACCAAAGACACGGGCCCTGTTTTCGGGACTGGCCGCTGCGGAGAGCATGGCATCCCGGGCGGCCGTGCGCATTCCTTTCCCCAGTCGGTCCATGGTTCGGGCACCAAATACCCAGAGTGGCCAGACAAAAACCACCATCAATGGTTTAGAAAGCGCACTTAGCAAATATCCTCCCCGTATATAGGGTAAACGCCTTCCGGTTTCGTCACTTATTTTACCAAAATACCCCTTTGTGATACCGGCCGTACACTCAGCCACTCCTTCGAGCAGCCCGATCAGGAATAGGGAAAACCCCAGATCCCGGAGATAGAGTGGTACCACGGGGTACAACATCTCACTCGCCACATCGGCGAACAGGCTCACCAGGGAAAGTATCCAGACGGTTCGCGACATGACTTGAAGTTAATGGTTTGTATATTCAAAATATTACACCAACTTTGCACGCATAAATCCAACCTGAATAAATGGGACTTTTTAACTGGTTTACACAAGAAATTGCGATCGACCTGGGTACCGCCAACACCCTGATCATACATAACGAAGAAGTGGTAGTGAATGAGCCGAGCATTGTTGCCCTCAATAGAAATAACCCAAAGGAAGTATTGGCTGTGGGGAAGAAGGCATTGATGATGCACGAGAAAACACACGAGAGCATCCGTACCGTTCGTCCGTTGAAAGATGGCGTGATCGCCGATTTCAATGCTGCGGAATTGATGATCCGTGAATTGATCAAACTCGTTTATCCCAAGAAACCTTTGTTCCCTCCGAGTTGGCGAATGATGATCTGTATTCCTTCTTCGATTACGGAAGTAGAGAAGCGTGCGGTACGTGACAGCGCTGAACAAGCCGGAGCAAAAGAAGTATATCTCATTCACGAACCCATGGCCGCGGCACTGGGTATCGGTATTGATGTGGAAGAACCTGTGGGCAACATGATCATTGATATTGGTGGTGGTACCACAGGTATCACCGTCATCGCGCTGGCAGGTATCGTGTGTGATCAGAGTATCCGCATCGCCGGTGATGAATTCACGGCGGATATTATGGAAGCCCTTCGTCGCTATCATAGCCTATTGATCGGTGAACGTACATCGGAACAGATCAAGATCCAGATCGGTGCGGCCATGAAAGATCTGGATAACCCCCCGGATGATATTCCAGTCAACGGCCGTGACCTTGTGACGGGTATTCCCAAACAGATCATGGTGAGTTATCAGGAGATCGCGGAGGCATTGGACAAAAGTATTTTCAAGATCGAAGAAGCTATATTGAAAGCACTGGAACAAACACCACCCGAACTGGCTGGGGATATTTATCGCCGTGGCTTATACCTTACCGGTGGTGGAGCTTTGTTACGCGGATTGGACAAGCGTCTTAGCCAAAAGATCAAACTTCCCGTACATGTAGCCGATGACCCGCTGAAAAGTGTGGTAAGAGGCACCGGGATCGCGCTCAAGAATTACGACAGGTATCCTTTTGTGATGCGGTAAACCGGTCGCCACGTGCTGACCTCACCCCCTTATGCGAAATGTCATTCTACTTCTTCGGCGGTATTCTACTTTCATCAGTTTTCTGGTGCTGCAACTGATTGCCCTGTCTTTTCTTTTTTCCTATAACCGGTATCAACGTGCGCGCTTTTTAGGTGTAGCCAATGAAGTCACCGGTCGGGTAAATATGCAGGTTGATAAAGTGGATGACTATTTTCACCTCCGGGAAGAAAATGTACGCGTACACCGGATGAATGATTCTCTGCTCAATCTGCTCTCTTCCAATTTTATGCTTCCCGATAGTTCACGTCAACTCGTGACCGATACGGTGAGCTATGATACCACCGGCCGTATGCGGCAATACTACTGGCGTGAAGCCAAAGTGGTGGCCAATTCAACGATCAAAGACAAAAACTATATTCAGATCAACCGGGGCGCTAACCAGGGGATCAAGGATAATATGGCCGTGGTAAGCTCCGATGGAACCCCTGTTGGAGTGGTGGCCAATGTGAGCGCCAATTTTAGTCAGATCATGAGTCTGTTGCACGTACAACGGTTTACCTATGTCATGATGAAAAGGAGCAAGACCACGGGTCGCCTAGAATGGGATGGGAAGGATGCCGGTACATTGATCCTGAAAAGGGTGCCCCGCAGTGACTCCATTGCCATTGGTGATACAGTGATCACGAGCCCTTTTGAACTGGGAAGTTTCCCTCCCGGTTTATTGGTTGGAACAGTCAGGGAGATTGATAATGAAAAGGCTTCGGGAGATTATATTCTGAAGATCAAGCCCTTTGTGAATTTCAGACGGATACAACAGGTGTTTGTGATCGAGAACCTCTTTTATGAAGAGCAAACCAAGCTGGATAAAGACACCCGCAAAAAGGTAGAGGAATCACAAAAGAAAACGAATTGAGCGATCTGTTAAGAAATATCATCCGCTTTGCGCTGTTTATCAGTATCCAGGTTTTTGTGCTGGATAAGATCCCCCCATTGCACCAGGCCTTTGTACCGATCCTCTATTTCCTCTTTATTCTCTGGCTGCCTTTCTCCCTGTCGAGGTTCTGGTTATTGGTCATGGGTTTCCTGACGGGGCTTACCCTTGACTATTTTACCCCCTCACCCGGTTTACATGCAGCGGCCTGTGTACTTATTGCCTATGTGAGGCCCTTTCTGATCAATGTCCTGACCCCGCGTGACAGCACCGAATTCAACTACCGGGAGCCCTCCCCCAAGGCCATGGGTTGGGCGCCTTATAGTGTATACATCCTTGTGCTGGTACTCCTGCACAATAGCTACCTGGTTTTCCTCGAGTGGCTGCAGTTTGGATCCTTCTGGCTCTTTCTCGTAAAGATACTCGGTACCTCTGCGGTTAGCTTGTTGCTTATTTTTACGGCTGAATTGTTGTTTCCCCGTAAAATGAAGTTCCGCACCAATGTGGCTTAACATATTTTTTTTCATTGGCTATTGAATTTGATTTTTTTGAATTGTAGCTTTGACTACTAATTTCGAAACTTACCTTACGCTACACCCTCCCTTATTATGTCTGTGTTCAACCAGTCGCGGAGCCGAATCATACGCCTTATTTTCCTGGCGGTATTCATTGTCATAACGGCTCAATTATTTAACCTGCAGGTTATTTCCGGCAAGTACAAGAAACTGGCAGATGAGCAGGCCATTTTAAAGAAGATCGTTTATCCTTCCCGGGGGATCATTTATGACCGGAAAGGCCGTGCCATCCTGAATAACATCAAGATGTTTGACCTGATGGTGACTCCGGCGGAGGTAAAGAATATCGACACCCTTACCCTGTGCCGCTTGTTGGCGATCGATACCATCGAATTCAAAAAAAGGATCAAAGCCTCAATCGATAAGAATAAAAGTTTCCGGCCATCTGTCTTTGAACCATTGCTTACCGCCGATAAACTGGCCGTCATCGAAGAGAATATGTGGCGTTTCAGCAATGGCTTTTTCCTCCAGGAACGCCCGGTTCGTTTGTATCCCTATGATGCTGCTGCGCATATTTTGGGGTATATCGCCGAGGTGAACCAACGGGAGATCGAACGCTCGGGTGATTTCTACCGGATGGGGGACTATATCGGTAAAAGCGGTCTCGAATCCTATTATGAAAATATTTTGATGGGAGAAAGAGGGGTGCAGTTCCTGTTGCGGGACAATTTCAACCGCGTACAAGGCCCTTATGAGAATGGAGAGTTTGATACAGCCGCCGTCGCCGGTAGAGGGTTAAGAACCTATATCGATATTGAATTACAACAGCTCGCTGAAAAAATGATGACCAATAAGGTAGGGGCAGTGGTAGCCATTGATCCCAAGACTGGAGGCATATTGGCCATGGCCTCTGGACCTACCTTTAATCCCAACGACCTTACCGGTTCCGCCTTCTCAAAGAATTACAGCAAATTGGCGCTGGATGTTTCAGGTCCTTTACTTAACCGGGCCATCAAAGGCCAATACCCTCCTGGCTCAACCTTTAAGCCGATAGGGGCCCTGGTGGCCCTGGAGGAAGGGGTCATAGATGCCAATTTCGGTTATCCCTGCTCGGGAAGGTATTATGCCTGCGGACATGGAAAACCGGCCTGTACGCACAGCAATGCCGGTCACGCTGCCAATCTCCGTCTTTCCATTGCCAACTCCTGCAACTCCTATTACGCTCACATATACCGTATGACCGTGGACAATCCCAAGTACGGGAGTGTGAAAAAGGGGTATGAGAAATGGCATGACTACATGAACCTCTTTGGTCTTGGGGTAAAACTGGGCATTGACCTACCCAGCGAAGACAAAGGGAATATTCCCGATTCAGCCGTTTACAATAAAACCTATCGAAATGCCTGGAACTCCTGTACAAACCTCACCCTGGGAATTGGACAGGACATGATGCTGGCTACACCTTTACAACTGGCCAATGCCATGTGTATGATTGCTAATAAGGGGTATTATTATACACCCCACCTGGTAGAAAAGATAGATAATGAAACAGAGAAGGATACGGTACTCAAACCATTTCGGGTGCGTAACAATGTGTTGACCCATTTATCGGATGACCTTTTTGAAGAAGTGATCAGTGGTATGCAGGATGTGGTGGAAAGCGGAACCGCAAGGTCTGCCGCCATACCCGGTATCAATGTCTGTGCGAAGACAGGTACCGCGGAGAACTTTATCATTCTGGACCGTAGAAGGATCCAATTGAAGGATAACTCGGTATTTGTATGTTTTGCCCCCCGGGAAAATCCAAAAATTGCCATTGCAGTGGTGGTGGAAAATGCGGGGTTTGGGGGAACCTGGGCTGGTCCCATTTCTTCGATCCTGATGGAGAAATACCTGAATGATACCCTTCGGCCTGAGCGCATAGCCAAAGTAGAAGAACTGGCCAACGCGAATATCATGCCTTCTCATTTGAAACGAAAACAATTCATCGAAGATTCAACCCGGGCTTATTGGTGGTTCAAAACGACAAAGGACAGTAATTATATCCGTCGTTTTATCAGTTTTGGACAAAGGCAAAAGGAGCCTTCTCCGCCAAAACTTCCCAAAAAACAGTTGATCGTGATGAATATACCCGATGATAAACAAAGAAGAAACACCCATCCATGAACCAACGTAACCCTGCCATATCCAAAGGAACCGACTGGGCATTGGTCTGGTTGTGGTTCTTTCTCTCGCTCATCGGGATACTCGCGATCTTTGCGGCCACCTACCGGGAGGGGAATCCCATAGTATCTTCTTTTCTTGGATTTAAGACAGACTATAGCCGTCAGTTCTATTTCTTCCTGGCTGCTGGGATGATCGCGTTGGTCATCATGCTGATCGACAGTAAATTTTTTACGGCCACGGCCAACCTTTGGTATGCCATGGGTATACTGCTGATGTTGTCGGTATTTGCTATTGGTACAAGTGTCAAAGGAACTGAATCCATCATTCGTCTGGGCTCCTTCCAGTTTCAACCGGCGGAGTTTTGTAAGATCACCGTAGCGCTGGCCCTGGCGAAATATTTATCCAGGGTAGAAACGGATTTTAGTAAAACAAGAGCACAACTTATAGCAGCGGGTATTGCCTTGTTGCCGGCGTTGTTGAGTATTGCCCAGAAAGAAACCGGATTAGCGCTGGTATATTTTTCTTTTTTTATTGTGATGTACCGGGAAGGGCTTCCTTCCTCCATCCTGATCATCGGGTTCTCCGCAGCGGTTTTGGTTGTTGCCACCTTATTGGTGGAGAAGAACCTCCTCGCGATCATTTTGACGGCACTCGCTTTGGTACTCTTGTATTTTCTACGCCGTCAATTAAAACGCCAGCGCGGCCTGCTTCGAAATGTGGTAATTGTCTGGTTACTCTGTGTGGGATTGGTACGATTTGGAGTGCCCTTTATTTTCAAACATGTTTTGCAAGAACACCAGGTGGAAAGGATATTTTCTACTATTGGTCGTGATATTCCAGCTGAATACATGAAACCTGGCGATGACAAAGAATCGGGTGCTTCCAAAAAAGACACAGACTATAACGTTAAACAATCCAAGATCGCCATTGGAAGTGGTGGGTTTATCGGGAAAGGGTTATTAAAAGGAACGCAAACCAGATATGATTTTGTTCCCGAACAACGAACCGATTTTATCTTCTGTACCATTGGAGAAGGGTTTGGTTTTGTGGGAAGTTTTGTCTTACTGGGTCTTTACCTGGTTCTCCTGTTCCGTATTGTCGCCGTGGCCGAAAGACAACGAAGTGTTTTCAGCCGTTGTTATGCCTACGGGGTGGGCTCTGTATTCTTTTTTCACATAGCCATTAACGTGGCGATGACAGTGGGTCTTGCCCCCGTGATAGGGATACCATTGCCTTTTGTCTCTTATGGGGGTACTTCTCTTTTAACCAACACGATTCTATTGTTTATTCTGGTTAGACTGGATGCCGACCGACAAATGGTTTTGCGCTAATTCCTTTGTGTCGACACAAAGGGTTTGGGATTGCGGAACAATTGTACCTTTACGAAATGAGAATTATCTCCCTCGCCGAAGGCAATTTCACAATCGACAAGTCTAAATTATTCGTTCCCTTTCATCCCGATGAACACGATCTTCAATCCCGGCCTACTGGAAGTTTGCTTGTGGAAGTGCAACCCTTTGTCGTGGTTACCCAAAAGGATGTATTGCTGTTGGATACAGGCTTGGGGTTTATGAAAGAAGGTCGTTTACAACTTCATGCCAATCTGGAAGCGGTTGGTATCTCTCCCAATCAAGTGACCAAGGTGTTGATGACACATTTGCATAAGGATCATGCCGGGGGTTTGACGAATGAGGATAAATTGAGCAGCCGTTACCAGTTGAATTTCCCTGGCGCCACGCATTATATCCACGAAAGTGAATTGGAGTTTGCCTTTGAAAAAGGTTTTCCTTCTTATATACCTGCCGAGTTGGAAGAACTTCGCGGATCGGATAAGGTTGTACAGTTAAAGGGAGATTCAGGATTTATTGACAATTATATTGAGTACCGGTTAACGGGGGCTCATTCTCCCTTTCATCAGGTTTTTTGGATACGGGAGCAAGGCGAAACAGTTTTCTTTGGCGGAGATGATGCCCCACAATTGCAACAGATGAAACACCGGTTTGTGGCCAAATATGATCATAATGGCAAATTGGCGGCAGAACTCAGAAAACAATGGTGGGAAGAAGGAAGGGAGAAAAAATGGAAGTTTTTGTTTTACCACGACATTCGAGCAGCGGTTTGGACGGAGGGGAATAAGTAGAAAATTAGAAATAAGGAACAGAGAAATAAGGAATAAGGAAGTAAGAGATATTGTCTTTTACTTCCTTATTCCTTATTTCTCTGTTCCTTATTTATTATTAAAAAAATGGCCCGCCCTGAAAAGAGCTGGCCGTTGCTAACCTATGAAAAACACCAGGTTCAAAGATACAGTAAAAATGATTTTATTCCTTGTTTAGCACGCTGCCGCCTCGCCGACGGATTTGCAGGTTTCGTCGTTCAGCTTCATCTTTCAAAGCTTTGCGGAATTCAACGGCGGCTTTTTCCACTTTATCAGGGTCTACGCGTTCCGGTCTTTCCTTGACGGTTTGACGGAATTGTTCGCGATAGCGGAGTTTGATCTCAATGACTCTTTGTCTTTGTTTTAGCTGATCATTGGGGAATTCCTTCCGTGCCTGGCGGATCTCATTGAAATAACGCAGGAACAAGGGGAAGGTACGGTCAGCTTCATCCTTGGACAGGTTCAGGCGCTGCTGCATGTACTCGCGAAAGCGTTCTTTTACCTTTCCATTGGCATCGTCATCTCCCTCTTCCTGGGCATGAAGCGCCGAGAAGGAGAAGAGAAGCATTCCTAATATGTATAAAATCTTTTTCATTTCACGTCTGCATATGATTCATTAATGTCAGTTCATCTCATCGGGCAATACGTCCATGAAATCGAGCAATTCCTTGTCGGAAACATCATTCAGGTTGGTATTCCCGGTATTGACAACAGGTTCTTGTTTGGAATCTACGGCTGCAATGGCTTCCGTCAGGTCAAGAAAATCATCCACTTCCTCTTTGCTGATCTCCTGGTTCTTGATGTCTTTACCCAATTGCTTGGCGATGGCTGTTTCCGGATTAGCATTGGATTTATTGTTATCCAATAGCCGGATCCCGCCAATAACCACTGCACCGGTGATGACTGCCGCTACGGCATATCGCATCAGGCGGCTTCCCAGTGAAACGACTTTGGCCGGTTTTCCGAGCGGTTGATCCTTTGTTTCGGAAACAGGGATGGTAATACTCTTATCAAAATAGCCCGCAGGTACTTCGTAGGGAACCTGCTTTTTGAGGCTGCTCAACAAAGGCGACAGGCTTTCCAGCTCTTCCTGGCTCCGGATCCGGTTCAAAACCGTTTCCGCCAGCCCTTCAAAGTAGCCTTTTGGCACAACAAAAACATTTTCAATGCTTTGTGTGGCAAGAGTGCTCTCCAGGGAGGCCAGTTCTTCTTGTATGTCTCTTTGCTTTTTCATGATCTCGTTACATAGGACAATCTATCAACCCCAAAGTTTAATGATTTTTTATGTAGTCCTCGATTTTCTTGACCGCATGGTGGTAACTCGCCTTCAGCGCGCCCTCGCTGGTTTCCAAAACCCGGCTCATTTCCTCGTAGGGCATTTCATCATAATACCGCAACTGGAATACAATTCTTTGTTTTTCAGGCAGTTGCTGTATGGCTAATTGGAGTCTCCATTCTAACTTATTCGCATCGAAGTTCTGTTCTGCCCGGATCTTGTTTTCGAGCCCCGTTTCTACCTCACTTAAAGATACGGAAGCCCGTTTTTTCTGTTGTTCCAGGTAGGTCAGGCATTCGTTGGTGGCCACCCGGTAGAGCCAGGTATAGAGCTGACTGTCTTCCCTGAATTTTTCCAACCCATTCCACACCCGGATCAGCACATTTTGCAATACATCATTGGCATCGTCGTGGTTGACCACCATTCGGCGCAGGTGCCAATAGAGTTTTTCCTGATATTTCCGGATAATAGCGGTGTAGGCCTTTTCCCGCGTTGCGGGATCGCGGAACTGCTGTAATAATTCGGTATCGCTCTGGTTCGGCAAAGGCATTGGTGGAGGTATAAGGACTAAAAATAATCTTTAATATTATTTCCGGGAAATGGCTTTTTCAGCAGCCGCGACAATATCGCTTATATCCAGTCCATATTTTTTCATTAACTCTTTCGGCGTTCCACTTTCACCAAATGTATCCTGTGTACCAATGAATTCAATGGGTACAGGAATGTGTTTGGCAGCAACCTGCGCAATGGCATCACCTAATCCGCCAATGATATTGTGTTCTTCTGCGGTTACGGCGCATTTGGTCTTTTTTAGCGAAGCGATCACCGCTGCCTCATCCAGAGGTTTGATGGTATGAATGTTTACCACTTCTACACTGATCCCTTTTTCCTGAAGTTGTATTCCAGCCTGGATCGCGTTCCAAACCAGGTGGCCACAGGCAAAGATGGTTACATCGGTTCCTTCGCTGAAGAATTGTGCCTTACCGATCTCAAAGGGTAGCTCAGTAGTGAATATAGGCCAGGAGGGGCGGCCAAAGCGGAGATAAACAGGTCCTTCATAATCGGCAATCGCGATGGTTGCGGCCTTGGTCTGTGCATAATCGCAGGGTACGATCACGGTCATTCCCGGCAACATTTTCATCAGACCGATATCTTCCAGTATCTGGTGCGTGGCGCCATCTTCTCCGAGGGTAAGTCCGGCGTGAGAGGCGCAAATTTTTACATTCTTGCCACTATAGGCCACACTCTGCCGGATCTGGTCATATACCCGACCGGTAGAGAAATTGGCAAATGTGGTGGTATAAGGTATTTTTCCACCGATGGTTAATCCGGCTGCGATACCGATCATGTTTGCTTCGGCAATACCACACTGGATAAAACGATCGGGAAATTCTTTAATAAACTGATTCAACTTCAGCGAACCGGCGAGATCAGCGGTCAACGCTACTACATTCGGATTTTTTTTAGCTACTTCAGCAATACCGTCCCCGAAGCCGCTTCGGGTGTCTTTGTTTCCGATCGATTGAATGTCTTTAAGCATGTTGATGGTTGTTTTCTTATGCCAGCGGCTAATAGCTATGTGTCATTAGCTTTCGGCGTTTATGAATTTATAATGGTTAATTAAGTTCCGACTTTCCCCTGGTGAACACCGTTTCATCCTGCTTCAATTTCAATTCCCATTTCCAGGCGCTGCTGATCATTTCTTCCAGGCTGTATTGAATGGTCCATCCAAGCAGGTCGGAGGCCAGGTCATTATTGGCATAGATCGCGATCACATCACCAGAGCGGCGTGGGCCGATACGGTAGTTGAGTTTTTGACCGCTTACTTTTTCAAACGATTTGATGGCTTCGAGTACGGTCACCCCATTTCCGGTACCCAGGTTGAATACTTCACAACGGCTGTCATTGCGGTCATTTTCCAGGTATTGAAGGGCGAGGGTATGGGCATGAGCCAGGTCGGAGACATGGATAAAGTCGCGCAAACAGGAACCATCGCGGGTGTCATAATCGTCGCCATACACTACCAGCATGGGAAGTTTGCCGATAGCGGTTTGGGTAATAGCGGGAAAAAGATTTTGGGGTTTACCCATGGGCATTTCGCCGATCTCAATCGAGGGGTGTGCGCCAACCGGGTTAAAATAGCGCAGGAGGATACACTGGGTATCGTTGGCCTTTGAAAATTCATTGACGATCTGCTCACCCATTTGTTTGGTATAGCCATAGGGAGAGGCTGCCGGCTTGGGTGGTGTCCTTTCCGTTACCGGTATCTCATCCGGATTGCCATATACCGTACAAGAGGAGGAGAAAACAAAATGAGGGGTTTTGAATTCCTGTGTGCATTTCAGCAGGTTGATCAGCGACATCAGGTTATTTTCAAAATAAAGGAGGGGCTGCTCAACCGACTCGCCAACGGCTTTATACGCCGCAAAATGAATGATACCAGTAAGATCAGGGTTTTCCTGAAAGATCGCAAACGTATCATCAAAATTGCAAAGGTCTACGCGGTAGTTCTTTACTTTCTTTCCCGTGATCTTTTCCACGCCATCCAGGATCTTGCTGCTCGACCGGGAATTATTGTCAACGGAAATTACTTCATAGCCATTCTCGATAAGGTCAACCAGGGTATGCGAACCGATATAACCACATCCTCCCGTTACCAGGATTTTTGCCATAGTTCAAATTTGTGGGCAAAATTCAGCATTTCTTTCTAGATAAAAAACCGGACGATAAGATAAACTCCGGCAGCGAGCAATCCGCTGATCGGTATTGTCAGAATCCACGCCCATAAAAGGTTGACTGTAACCCCCCAACGCACGGCAGACAGGCGTTTGGTAGCGCCTACCCCGATGATAGATCCGGTGATGGTATGGGTGGTACTGACAGGTATTTTGAGGGCTTCGGTAACAAAAAGGGTGATGGCACCCGCTGTTTCTGCGGCTACCCCTTCAAATGGTGTCACTTTGGTGATCCGCGTACCCATGGTCTTTACGATCTTCCAACCTCCGCTCATGGTTCCCAGACCGATGGCCGAATAACAGGCCAGGGGCACCCAAACAGGCATATCGCCAAAACCGCCGATCTCACCGTGGGCAATCAGGGCGGCTGTGATGATACCCATTACTTTCTGGGCATCATTTCCACCATGACCGATACTAAACGCGGCGGAGGATACCAACTGTAGTCGCTTAAACCAGGCATTGGCCTTGTTCGCATTCAGATTGCTCAGGTACATGGAAAAAGTAGCCATGATGAGCATGATGAGTGATAACAAAATCCATTTAAAGTTGGCGCCATGGAAAATCACTTTCCAGAAATAGGTATCAAAATTTCCGGTGAGTTTCTCGGGTCTTGTTTCCAGGCTAAAGAACAGGAATACCACGACTCCCACAATGATAATTGAAGAAATAATCTTAGGTAGCCATCCTTTCTGAAAGGAATGAATGAACCAGAGTGAAATAATGAATGCGGCTAACATGCCAATTACCGGAGCCAGGAAGATGAAAATGACGGTTTTAAAAACCGGATCGGAATTCACCGATGAAAAAGTTCCGGCATGGGCAATGGCAGCTCCGGCAAACCCTCCGATCAGTGTATGTGAAGACGAAGAAGGGATACCAAACCACCAGGTAAGCAGGTTCCACATGATTGCTGCCACCAACCCAGCGAAAATGACCGGCAGGGTAATAAATTCCTGTTTGACCGTTTTCGCGATCGTATTAGCCACACCATGATCCTTGAAAATAAAAAAGGCAATGAAGTTAAAGGCAGCAGCCCAAAGTACAGCCTGAAAAGGGGTCAGTACCTTGGTGGATACCACGGTAGCGATCGAGTTGGCCGCATCGTGAAATCCATTGATATAATCAAAAATGAGGGCGAGGGTGATGATAACGATCAGGAAGGTCATTTACGCATATTTAATGATGATCGACTCGATCACGTTACTGGCATCCTCACATTTATCGGTCACGATCTCCATAACCTGGTAGATCTCTCGCTTCTTGATCACCTCTTTGGCATCTTCTTCCATCGCAAACAACCGCTCAATACAGAGGTCAAATACATCATCGGCCTGGTTCTCGATACTGTTGATCTTGACCAATGATTCGGTTACCTGACGGAGATTTTTCATATCGCGTAAACCACCTACCGCTTTACGCACCAGCACGGTTCCCTGCTCAATCATATCGGCAAATTTCTGCATGCCGGTATCATTCGGGTTTACCCGGTAGAAATTGATCTTCTTGGCAGAAGCATAAATGTAATCGGCGATATCATCCAGGGATGTAGCCAGGTAGTGGATATCCTCACGGTCAAAGGGGGTGATAAAATTCCGTCCCAATTCTGTAAAGATCCGGTGCGTCAGGTCGTCATTGGCATGTTCGAGGTCTTCCACCTCAATGATCAGGGCTGCCCTTTTATCAAAATCCGGCTCCGCAACGATGTCCTTTAATTTTTGGCCCATGATGGCCCCATTATCGGCCACCTTTTCGAACAACTCATAAAAAATGAGGTTTTTAGGCATGAAGATCTTGAGAAAGGAATTAAGCCCCATAGCACAAATTTTGCGCAAAGATTAAGTATTCAGAAGGCAATCAGGGTTTTATAAAATTTGGTAACAATTTTTTAATATAGTAATAATATAGGAGTCCCTAATCGGTATTCTATCCAGACCAATGTTACCAAATCATAAACAACCCGTTGATTTTTGTAAGCGGTCTTTGTCGGATTATCTGCTATTAACTATTGATAATCAGTAGTATAATTGGAATGTGCAAATTTTGGTAATATTCCGGTAACATTGTCATCACAATTCGATAACACTGGGGTAACGTCCCAATAATATTGGGGTAGTTCTTTTGCAGCGAAAATTGATGATATGCTGCGATCAAAATTGGCTCGATTAGTAACCCTGGTAACGCTTTTCCTTTTTACAAACCAGGTCCTGGCGCAAAGCGTGAGGTTGAATGGTAAAGTGGTGAATGAAAAGAATGAACCCATTCCGGGAGCGACTATCGTGGTAACCGGAGTAACTGGAAGCTATATCGCAGACATTGAAGGTCGTTTCTCCGTAAGCCTGAACCCCGGCAAATACACTATCTCTGTTTCCAGCGTTGGTTTCAACACGAAAGAAGTTTCCGATATCGAAGTCGGGCAAAACATGGATAACTCCCTGACTATCGTGTTGGACAGACAGGTGAAGACCGGGGAGAATGTAGTTATCCGCTCTACCCGCAAACAAGAATCCACCGCCGCCTTGTTGACCTTTCAGCGCAGCAACCCCGCTCTTTCAAGTGGTCTGGCTGCTGACTTTATCCGCCGCACACCCGATAAAAATACGGGTGAGGTGTTGAAGCGTGTGTCGGGCGCAAGTATCCAGGACAACCGTTTTATAATCATCCGTGGTTTGAGCGACCGCTATAACGCTGCGATCATTAACAATGCACAATTACCCAGTACTGAGCCGGACAAAAAAGCTTTCTCCTTTGATGTATTTCCTGCTACCCTGGTAGATAATATTATTATAAATAAGACCGCCACACCCGAACTGACAGGTGAATTTGCCGGTGGTGTGGTTCAGATCAACACCAAAGATGTTCCTTCCCGGAATACCCTGAGTGTAGGTCTTACAATCGGGTTTAATACCCAATCCGCTTTTAAGGATTTCACCAGCAACGAGCGCAATGCCACCGATTGGCTGGGTTTTGATGATGGCACACGGAGCATTCCCGCAGGATTCCCTACCAGCCCCCAGGCCTATCGTGTGCTGGGTGCCAACCCAACAGGGTTCAACCAACAATTGGCCATTAGCCGACTTTTCAATAGCGATGTATATAAAAGAAAGACCACCACAGCCGCTCCCAATCAAACTTATAGTTTGACCTGGGGCAATGCCACCAAATTCAAGAATGGCGGCACCTTTGGATCGGTTATTTCATTGATCTACCGCAACAGCATGTTGGTGTATGATGTAACCCGTGAGTTACACGAGGATAATGGCACCCTGCTCGTACAGTTGAATGACCGTCAAAATCGTTACAGTGTCAACGTAGGCGCCATTGCCAATTTTACGTATGTAAAAGGCAAGCATAAAATTTCTTTTAAAAACCTGTTCAACCAACTGTTTGAAGATAATTTTTACACCCGTACCGGTTTCTCGGTTGACCGTGTGCAGGATATTGAATTCAGTTCATCCGTACTCAACCAACGCAGCCTTTATACGGCTCAGTTAGAAGGCGAACACCGCCTCACCAACAGTGGAGTGAAATTGACCTGGAATGGAAATATCGGTTACAACTGGAAGATCCAACCCGATCTCCGCACCCAATCTTATTTCCGTTCGCAGGGCAGTGCCGATCCTTTTGAAATGAACGATGATGATACGCGTCGTTTCGACAGTAAACTTAAAGACTATAGCTATGGTGCAGTAGGTAGTCTGGAGATCCCCTTTAAGATGGCTGGAACTAACCAGAAATTCAAAGCGGGCGGTTCTACCCTGATCCGTATCCGTGATTTCCGTAGCCGCATTTTCCGATATATCCCAGCCTCCTCTGCGCAGTTTGATAACAGCAGGTTGGAACTTCCTTACGATCAGATCTTCGTTCCCTCTAATATTTCCAACAATGGATTCATCATTGAAGATTTTACCAATAACCAGGATAAATACTTTGGTGTCTCCATCGTGAATGGCATGTATGGCCAGCTTGATAATAAGTTTGGTGACATGGTACGTTTGGTTTGGGGTGTGCGCGTAGAAAATTTCCAACAGTTCCTCACCACCAAGGATGTTACAGCCAAGCGGGTGGTAGTAGACAATGAGAAATGGGATGTACTGCCTTCGTTTAACCTGACCATCAGTCCCGATAAAAAACAAAATATCCGTATCGCCGGTAGCCGTACGGTAAGCCGCCCCGAGTTTCGGGAGATCGCTCCGTTCTCCTTCTTTGATTATGAAGTGAACTATGCAGTAAATGGTAATCCCGATCTGCAGCGTGGAACGATCCTGAATGGTGATGTTCGTTACGAATTCTATCCCAAGGGTGGAGAAGGTGTTTCCATTGGCGCTTTCTATAAATTCTTTAATGATCCCATCGAACTTCGGCTGAACCCTTCCAGCGTACTCGATCGTAGGAACTATCAGTTCCAGAATGCAGATGAGGCCTATGCCCTGGGTGGAGAGATCGAGATACGGAAAGCACTTGATTTTATCAGCGATGATCTTGAAGTATTCAATGTATTTGCCAACCTGACCTATATCTATTCCAAAGTAACCCTGGCCTCTACATCGGGTAGTGGCGCTACTGAATCAAGCAACCGGCCTTTGCAAGGACAGTCTCCCTATCTGATCAATCTGGGTGTGCAGTATAACAGTGAGAATGGAAATTGGACTGGATCGCTGCTCTATAACCGCATTGGCCAACGTTTGGCGCTGGTGGGTATCAATAACCTGGGTTTCCCGGATGTATATGAACGCCCTCGTAATCAGGTTGACCTGCAATTGACAAGAAAAATTTTGAACAACCGGGGTGAGCTCAAATTTACCTGGGCTGATATGTTGAACCCGGCTTATTATTTCTATGAGAATGTGGACAGCAAGAAAGCATTCAAAGAAGGAACTGATCGCCTGTTCTATAGTTTCAAACCCGGTTCAACTATTTCACTTGGGTTTACGTATGATTTTAATTTGGGGAAGAAGGGATAGCAGTATAAGCTATTAGCTGTTAGCTATTAGCTTATAGTTTCAGAAAGAAGAGTTCTTAAATTTTGAAGTAAAATTTTTTATTAATAAAACACAAAAACTAGTAGCTAAAAGCCAACAGCTAATAGCTATTCAGAAGCAAAATCAAACTTGTATGAAGCAATTCCTCCTGGCAGCGTTTGTACTTACCACCGTAGTAAGCGTTACATCCTGCGTAAAGGTGAATTTTGATGAGACCGAGGTAACGGCTCCGGTTGATTCCACCAGCAATGTAATTACCGGAAAGGTAACCACCAGCCGGTTCTATGCCCGTGGTACATATATCCTGAAAGGGTATGTATATGTTACCGAAGGCGCTACTCTGACCTTTGAATCAGGTTGTGTTGTAAAAAGTGATATTACCGAGAAAGGGGCTTTGATCATCGAGCGCGGCGCCAAGCTGATTGCTGATGGTACGGCTGCCAATCCGATTGTATTTACCAGCGGTAAAGCAGCTGGTTCACGTGCGGCCGGTGACTGGGGTGGTATCATCCTGCTGGGTAAAGCACCCACTAACCGTCCTCTTGACCCCGCTCCAACAATCGAAGGGGGAGTTGCCCGTCAATATGGTGGAACTGATCCGCTGGATGAAAGCGGTATCCTCCGCTATGTACGTATCGAATTCGCTGGTATTGCCGCCGAGCCCGGATCTGAGATCAATGGGTTGACCTGTGGTGGTGTTGGTTCCGGTACCATCATCGAGAACGTGATGGTTTCTTTTGGAAATGATGATGCCTACGAGTTCTTTGGTGGTACAGTGAATGCCAAGCGACTGATCGCTTTTGCTACCGCTGATGATGATTTTGACTTTGACTTTGGTTATACAGGAAAGATCCAGTACG
This sequence comes from Chitinophagaceae bacterium, assembly GCA_041752235.1. Taxonomy (GTDB): domain Bacteria; phylum Bacteroidota; class Bacteroidia; order Chitinophagales; family Chitinophagaceae; genus SpSt-398. The sequence goes on along the minus strand of JBGSHM010000018.1, from coordinate 22,828 downwards.
CTGTTTCATGCCGCAAGCCTGATTTCGTAGATGCAGGTGATGCAGGTAACGCGATCGAGTGCGATAATGATGGTTCTGGTACTGCGGCCACACCCAAGACCAAACCTCAATTGAGCAACTTTACCTTTGTAGGCCCCAACAATGCCGCTGGTACTGCTGCCAACCACAACTTCTCCAACCGTTGGCGCCGGGCTACGCAGTTTATCCTGCGTAACTCCATCCTGATGGGTCACCCCGATGCTGGTTTCTCCCTGGAGTCTGATGCAACCATTAACGACTATTATATCAACAACGTTTCTGAATTTAAGAATAACCTGGTGCATGCCGTCAGCACGCCGTATAAATCAGGTAATGTCGCCATCGCTACCAATGCCCAACTGCAAACCAAAGCAGAAAGCGAAGGTTGTATCACGTATGCTGATCCTGCTTCCATTCAACTGGAAAGCCCTTTCTATAGCACTACGCCCAACTTTTTACCCAAGACCGGTTCACCTGCACTTACCGGCGCGAGCTACACAGGAATGAATACCTTCTTTACCAGCGGAACTTATATCGGTGCCTTTGGTACTACCAACTGGGCGACTGGCTGGACTGAATGGGATCCACAGAATAAAGTGTACAACTAAGACCGGGATTTTGGGATTGAGCGGATTAGATTGATTTGTGAAGCGTGATTTGAATTTAGAGAGATTTATTTTTGATAGATTAGGCCGGGATGGTTTATTTTGAACTACAATTTTTCAAATGAGTATGAAAAGGAGTTCAAAATATATCATCCCGGCTTTTTCATGGAGGCTCGCTAATCCATTTAAAATCCCCCAAAAATCAATCCTCCTCATCCTGCTAATCCTCCAAATCCTGGTAACAGGATGTGGCAGTAAAGGCACCCCCTCCCTCATGCCCGAAATTTCCAATGCCGACTCGGTGGCCATTCTTTATTATACCACACCCGGTAATCCGCGTTTCTATACCTTCTCCAAATCAACGGATACGGTTCAAATGAGGGTGATCTCCGACAATGTCAATCAGGCCGCTAAACCGATGAAAACGGATTGTTCGACCGCAGGCAAAATGTTTTTTTACAAAGGAACCGAAGAGGCCTATACCGTTTACTTTAGTACGATCGAGGATTGTTCCCGGCTTTACTTTATCCGCACAGGCGAGAAATACTATGTCCCCTTAAAGGAAGAAGTGCGAAAGATATTGGAGGAATGGAAGAAAGGGGCAAAGGAGCCGGCGCCGGAGAATTGACCGAATACATGTTGCCCAAATTCCTATTCGACAGGTAAATGCTCTATTTTAGAGGCGGATGTTACCCCTTTCCCAAATGAAACCGATCCTGTCGGTTACACTTGTATTGATTTTCAATTTATTATTTCTCACTTCCTGTGAGCGGGAATTGTCATGCGAAGATTGCAAGAGAAATAATTTACCACCCATAGCCAATGCCGGTCACGACCTGGCAATCAGTTTACCCAAGGATAGTGTGGTGCTGGATGGACGGGCTTCAACCGATCCCGATGGGCATATTATTCGGTTTAAATGGTCGAAGATAGCCGGACCTGTTTCCTTTTCAATATTGACAGACACGGAATCTACCACTGTTGTCAAAGGGCTTATCATTGGCAGTTATAGCTTTGAACTAGAGGTGGAAGACAATGAAGGGCAACTTGATAAAGACACGATTCAGGTATTGGTGGAAGAAGTACCGACCAATCATCCCCCTGTGGCGGTAGCCGGGGCAGATATAAATATCATCACGCCTGCAAGTGCAGTATCGCTGAATGGCACTGCATCCTGGGACCCGGATAATAATATTGCAGGGTATGCCTGGACAAAGATCGCCGGGCCTTCAACGGTTAGTATTCCTGATCCGGTCAATGCCCAGACCGAAGCCGCGAATTTGCAGGAAGGCGAATATTTTTTTGAACTGGTGGTGACCGATGCCGGAGGGCTATCTTCCAGAGACACGATAAAGGTGACGGTGGCAGATCCTCCCGGCGAGCCTCCCGTTGCCGATGCAGGTACCGATTTGTCCATTCAATACAATTTGCAAACCTGTAGCATGGATCCATCCTTTATTACATTGGATGGAACGGCTTCTTATGACCCGGATGGAACGATCGTATTCTACCAATGGACATTAATCAGTCCGATCAATGCACAGGTAAACATGGTCACTCCTGCTGCGGTGACGACATTAATGAGCGGTCTGGCATCAGGAGTTTATAAATTTCAATTGGAGGTAAGAGATAATGATGGAGGGATGGACAAGGATACTGTATTGGTAAATGTTGTTTCCGGCAATCGCCATCAGGTACCTGCACAACTGATCCCTGTGGGTACATTATCCCAACAGCGACATGTAGGCGCGGTGGCAGCGGTTGGCACCAAGATATTTTTTGCCGGAGGCAGGTATCCTCCTGTAAGTCCGGGTCCCAATTTTACCTCGCGTGTCGATATTTTTGATATTTCAACAAATAGTTGGTCAACCGCTGAATTGAGTCAGCCACGATGGGGTTTGACGGCTGTAACCTCCGGCACCAAAGTGTTTTTCGCAGGGGGCACAGCCACACAAACACAATCCGGAACAACGGTCAGTCAAACCAAACGGATAGATGTGTATGATGACCTGACCGGTTCATGGTCAACATTGGAAATGCCCAGAGCTGGTCATTTTAGCTCGATAGCGTTTGGAACTAAATTATTCTTTGCCGGAGGGAATGCCATTGATATCTATGATGTGAATGCCAATTCCTGGTCATCCAAATCATTAAGTCAATTACGCTACCTGATCTCCACGGCCAATGTACAGGGTAAACTTTATTTCTCCGGAGGAGCTTCTACGCTTTCCGGAGCCAGTCCCTCCTCGCAGATTGATATCTATGATCCTTCATCAGGCTCCTGGTTGGTTTCTACCATGAGTGAACCCAAATACGGAATGGTTAGTGTGGGTTTGCGAGGGAAAGTAATGTGGGCGGGAGGTACAACTCCTGGTGGAGTTACCAATAGTGTGGAAGTGTTGGATGTAAATAACCAGTCCACATCCTACTCCTGTTTATTTCAACCCAATTCATTTTCCTATCAAAGTCTTGGAAAGTCAAATGAAAGGCTGGTGTTCTTTGTATGGAATGGAGTTTCGAAGGATAGGTTTGATATGTATGATGTGGTTAATGATACCTGGTCGATCGGCGTACTGGATCAGGCCATCAGGCCTTCATTGGTCATATCAGTCAATAATGAGATTTATGTGGTTGGCGCCCTGGCAGGCGGAAATGGGTACTACGACCAGGTTTGGAAACTGGTATTCTAGCATCCCTTCGCGCCCCTTGCGTCATAGTGCCCTGGCGGTAAAATTCACCGCCATGTCGCAATGACGCCAGGGGCGCAAGGACAGGCTTTATTTTTCCCGCGCAGGCATATACGCATACGCGATTTCGTACTGCGCTTTCACAAATTGGGGGGGAAGCTGCCCGATCTTCAAATCGGTCTTTTGTGGGGTGGGTTCGCAGATCGAATATTTTTTTCCGGCATAGTCGATCTGGTCCTGGCCAATGGGTTTATCAAAGGCCACCGCAATAGTCACATGGGTGGGATAAGAGATCACCAACATGGGCAGGTCGTAGATCTCTTTAATGAGATAGAAAAAGAGTGCAGCCCGGTCATCGCAATCACTTTGATCTGAAAGCAAGGTCTGTTCGGGGGTTAATCTTTTTTCACCGCCATAGATATTGATATCCGGTTCATATAAAAAAGCGTAGCGGGTGAAATTCATCAAAAACTCAACTCCTTTTTTCTTATTTAACCCCTTGACCCTTTTTTTAAGTTCGGGAATGAGAGAGGTATAGGTAGGCCCGCTCAAAGGAGTATTGAAGTAAGAGCCATAGTCCACCACCGGGTAATTGGTAAATAAGGCTTTGACACCGGTGCTCAATTTTATCTTAAAATGATATCCTTCTTCGTAGTAATTAAAAGCAATGTCTTTTTCCTGATAGGTGGCCGGGCCCAGATCGGGCATATGTGTAACCTTATAGGTAAAACCCCGGTTAGCGCCAGCTACGGGTAGATCAACTTCTGAAAATTTCGTTTTTGTAAAATCGATCTGGCCATAGTCATGGTAGTTCAGGCAGACATATTGCTTTCCCTCCTTGACCCGATAAGGGATATTGTACACGTTTTCGTCGGTTTGAATGTAGAAGAGAATGCGCTCGCCATCCACCGTAACGATGGAATTATACCCGGATTTAACCAGAAAGAACCATTTGTAGAGGGTATAACGGGCGTAGTTTCCGTACTTGGGGCTGATTCCCTGAGCTGTTCTACGAATAAGCTGGTAAAAAAGCCAGTCATCCAGTTTGTACCTATCGCGGGTAGCAACCAGGCTTTCGATCAATCCAGTATAGGCTGATTGGTTGATTTTATCATAAAAATCCCTGATTCCTGCTGCGGTAAGGGATCCTTCCCAATTCACATATAATGATGAATCTGCTTGAAATTCAATCTTTTCGCCAAGAAAATCAAAGCGGAGAGGTTCAGTTTGTGCCTGAAGAGACTGGGCGCAAACCCATAGGATCAATATGGCCAGGATCTTTTTCAAGGGGCCGATGGTTAACATTAAAGTTACAAAAACTTAACAATAAAGTAATATTAAGTTTTTTCGGCTCCCAGATTAATGCTTTATAAGGGATTCATCAACCAAAAACATGCTGAAGAAGATCCGGGACGGAACGACTATAGTCCTTTTTAAGGGCTTTTTTGCAATAGATCCAGTTGTAGAACTCTTCGGGAAAGAGTTCATCGAGCTTTTCCAGGGTGGTGATCCCCATTTTCTGTAGCGCCGCGGCATTGCATTGCTGCTCATATTGCCCCCTTATGGGAATAGAGAGGATCTTTTTGCCGAGGTGGAGAGCTTCTGCAGGGGTTTCAAATCCACCACCGGTGATGATACCTGTACAATGGATCAGGCTTTCGTTGAACAATTGTTTATTTACCGGCTTCCAGGTGATATGTCCTTCTGTTCGGTCCGTTTTGGTTTCCCGGGAGAAGATCTCAAATTTAAAATCCGGGAGTTTATTGAAGAGGCTTTTGAGCTGTGGTTCGCAGTAAGCAGGAAGGTAGACCGTTACATAACCACCGTCTGTCGGTTGGGCATCCAGTATCATTTGTTTGATGACCGGAGTGAAAATGAATTCATCATACCGCTCAAAATGAAGTCCTGCTTGCCGGGTGGCTTTTGCATAGTTGAGGAGGATCCATTCCCCTATGCGGCTCTTGATGGAAGGCCTGGGTGTTTTATCGGATACAAAACTGGCCTGGTGTCCAAAGTTGACGGAAGGAACCCCTTTTTTGGCACAGGCGGCAGAAGTGATATGATCAAAATCATTGAGCACCAGATCATATTTCTCCACCGGCAGTTCATTGATCTCTTTTCTCAACCGCATAGGCGAATAAGCCCTGGTCATTTTCCAGTAATCCAGCCCCCCATCGCATTTGTAGAAAAGGCTCAATCCCTGGCTACGGAATTTTACCGGTGCATCAATGGCCAGGGTGCTATTACTGCCACTGAGAAAAATATCCACTTCCCCTTTCTGGCTAAGATGGGGTAGCAATTCCATGGCCCTGCTGATATGGCCGTTTCCGGTAGCTTGAACAGCGTATAAGATCTTCATAATTGTTTTGGTTGTTGAATCTTGCAATAAGAAGGCTAAGCAGCTTCTTGCTACAAGACTACATGGCTAAAGAATGCAAATACAAGGCTATCTCAGCCGTGACAACATCCGTTTCTTTTCGGGATTCGATATCGCGGACCTGCACCGTATTCATCACTTTCTCGTCGTATGTATAAATATGCCAGTCATTATTAAAATATTCCAGGGAGGTCAGGTGTTCCACCCAATCTCCACTGTTCAGGTATACTACACTCCCTTCCTCGTTTTTCACCACTCTTTTTTGTGGCTGATGGATATGCCCACAGATGACATAATCATATTTTTTTCGGATAGCGATCTCTGCGGCGGTCGTTTCGAAATCATTGATCCGGATCACGGCCTTATTCACACTGGCCATGACTTTCTTTGACAAAGACACCCGCTCCCGACCAATCAGATTGAAACAATAATTGATCGCCTTGTTAAAAAGCAACAAGGCCGCATATCCGTTACTCCCCATCTTTGCCCAAAGTTTGGCGGCACCTTTGGTGGTATTGTCAAACACATCCCCATGAAAGATCCAGGTCATCTTATTGTCGATCTCGATAATGAGTTTATCTGTCAGTTGAAAGTTACCCATGTTCATATCGGTATACTTCCGCAATAGTTCATCATGGTTTCCGGTAATGTACACCACCTTGGTCCCCTTTGTGAGCATACTGATCACTTCTTTTAAAACCGCTGCATGGGAAGGAGGAAAATATCGCTTTGAAATTTGCCAGATATCCAGAATATCTCCATTCAGAATAAGGATACGGGGGCTGATACTCTTTAAATAGGTGAGGATCTCTTTGGCCCGGCTACCATAGGTACCCAGGTGGAGGTCGGATAATACTACTACATCTACGTGCCTTTTTTCCATGAATGTGAGTTAGGCAAAGGTTATCAACAGATTTTACCCAATCATTACCCTAGTATTAAGGAATTGTAAAGTTTCTATTTGTTTAAAATTCAGGAAACCTGCATTTATTATTTTCAAACTTTACCCAACGACAGCCACTAATTATGAGTGAAGAACTTATCCTATTAATAGGGGAGCGTATCAAGAACCTCCGGACACAGAAGAATATCACCCTTGAACAGCTCGCCAACAAGGCAGCGGTATCAAAAAGTCTTATTTCGCAAATTGAAAATAACCGGGCCGTTCCTTCTCTTCCGGTACTTCTTTCTCTTGTGCATTCATTGGATGTAAGTGTAAAGGATTTCTTTGATGATATGCAGGATTATTTTTCCAATGAACATGTGATCATCCTGCGGAAGGGGGAAGGGTCAGTATTTCAAAAGGAACCGGAAAAGGGTTTAAAATACAGACGGCTGCTTACCAAAAGCATTCTAACACAGACCGTGGATATCGTATTGCTGGATGTGAAAGCCGGAGCAGGCAGAAAGAAATTCATTCAAACTGATGCTTTCGAAAGCAAGTTTGTATTATCCGGCTCTATCGAATACCAAATTGAGAAAAATACCTACCATCTTGAAGAAGGGGATACCTTGTTCTTTGACGGACGTGCCCGACACCGACTTTGGAACAGCGGACGTAAAGATGCCCAGCTACTTGTTACCTATTTCTTTTCCTGAGAATTTTATAAAGGCTTAACAATTGTTTAATCTAACGCAAGCAGCCCATGTTTACTAATACTAAAATAAGGTTTAGTATTAGTGAATTCTTAAAGTTTGCTTAACCTACCGCTAATCCTGACTTTACATTGCTCAAATAGTTTTGCTCCGGGTTATTAAATCAATTACAATCAAAACCGGGAAAACTATGAGAGAAAAAATGAATTGGCTTCGCCAATTGTCCGCCCTGCTGGTATGTTTAAGCATGGCTACACTGGTGCAGGCTCAAAACGTACTTTCAGGAAAAGTACTCAATGAAAATGGCCAGCCATTAAGCGGGGCCAGTGTTTCCGTAAAAGGAACAAAACAATCCACGTCTACGGACAATGAAGGTAATTTCAGTCTCAACGCCTCTTCCTCTGATGTATTGGTGATTTCCTATGTGGGATATACCCTGCAGGAAGTGAAGGCCGATCAATCAGGCTCCGTGGTGCTTTATCCAGATAGCAAGAATATGTCGGAAGTCGTCGTCACGGCCCTGGGTATCCGCAAAGAGAAAAAGAAACTGGGGTATGCCATTCAGGAATTGAAGGGCGATGAGTTTACCGTAGCCCGTGAATCAAACGTCGTTAACCAATTGGCGGGTAAAGTGGCTGGTGTGACCGTAGTAGGCAGTCCTTCCGGCATTGGTGGTTCTTCCCGTGTTTCTATTCGTGGTGAACGTTCCGTTGACCTCAATAAAAACCAACCTTTATATGTAGTGGATGGAGTTCCGGTAAGCAATGCTATTACAGGCGCCTCTGGTCGGGGTAACCTGGAAGTGGATTTTGGAAATGGCGCCGGATTTATCAATCCCGATGATATTGAATCCATGAGCGTTTTGAAAGGCGCTGCTGCCTCGGCTCTGTATGGCTCACGTGCTGCCAATGGGGTAATCCTCATTAAAACAAAAAGTGGTCGTCGCGGAAAGGGAATTGGCCTGGAATTCAATAGTAATGTGACGATGGAGTCTGCCCTTAAGCTCCCTGAATACCAAACCGTTTACGGACAAGGAAACGGTAGTGGTGGCGCATTTGCTTTTGTCAATGGTGGTGGTAGCGGTTTGGCCGATGGTACCGATGAAGGATGGGGCCCCGCGTTCTCTGGAAATTTTAATTTCCCGCAATACAATTCACCCCGCACCCTGAATGGCCAATTGATCAATTTTACCGGAGGTGACCTGAACGCACCGGCCGGAAGCGTGATCACTTCCACACCCTGGGTAGCCGACAAGGATAATTTGAAGAATTTCCTGGAAACCGGTACTACGTTTACCAACAACGTAGCCATGGTAGGTGGGAATGAGAACGGAGATTTTCGCCTGAGCTATACCAATCTCGATCAAAAAGGGATTGTACCCAATACCGATCTGAAAAGAAATACCCTCTCTCTGTCTGCCGGGTATAACCTGAGCAAAAAATTATCGGTGAAGTCTTTCGTAAGCTATATCAAAAGTGAAAGCGATAACCGTCCGTCCATCAGCTACGGAACCGAAAGCATCATGTACCTGTTCAACTGCTGGTTGCCTGCTTCAGTGAAAGTGAGCGATATGAAACGTTTATGGCAGCCCGGTCTGGAGAATCAAAAGCAGTACAGCTGGAACTATAACTATCATGATAATCCCTATCTGACCGTAATGGAGAATACCAATGGTCAGTACTATGATCGCATCATTGGCAATATCATCCTCAAGTATGATTTCACCAACTGGCTGAGTCTGCAGGTGCGTACGGCCACTGATTGGAGCAACGAACGCCGGGAATACCGCCGTGCCTTTAGTACCCAGCGTTTTCCCTTTGGTCAATACCGCGAAACAGGTATCGTGAATGAAGAAAGAAATACCGACTTCCTGTTCACTGCTAATAAAGGGATCACATCTGATATCGCCTTTAGCGCTACCCTGGGTGGTAACCAAATGCGTCAGACTTCTCGTTTTAAGGAGGATGTGGCCGGACAATTGAATATCCCCGGTATCTACAGCCTGAACAACTCCCGTATCGCCCTGGTGGTAGAACAAAGCAATGTAGCCAAGCGTATCAACAGCTTGTATGGCTCCGTTGGCTTCTCGTACAAGAACAAAATATTTCTGGACCTGACCGGTCGTAACGACTGGAGCAGCGCCCTGACCCTCCCTGAAAATCTTAAAGCCTTTGGAACAGAAGATAATTCCTATTTCTATTCCTCTGCTGCCTTGAGCGCCATCATCAGCGATATGGTGGAACTGCCCGAGGTTATTAGCTTCCTGAAATTGCGCGCCAGTCTGGCACAAGTTGGTAATGATACCGATCCTTTTGCCTTTACCCAAACCTACAACAGAAGCGATCCTTTTGGTGCTTATCAGGTGTATAGTGAGACCAGCAGCCTGGCCAACCTGAACCTGAAACCCGAGATCAGCTCCGCTTATGAGTTTGGTACTGATATCCGTTTGTTCAAAAATCGTATCGGTTTGGATCTGACCTATTATCAAAGCCGTACCAAGAACCAGATCCTGAATATCCCGCTGTCAAATACCAGTGGATATGATACCCGTAAGATCAACGCCGGATTGATCAAGAACTATGGATTTGAAGCCATGTTGACGGGTTCTATCCTGAAAGGAAAGAACCTGACCTGGGATGCGTATATCAACTTCTCTACCAACCGGAGCACCGTAATAGAACTGAGTGATGGGTTGACCAACTACGTAATGGCCAGCCGCCGGGTAAGTGTGGAAGCCCGTGTAGGGGAGCGGATGGGAGATATGTATGGTATCGGTTTTGCTAGAGTACAGAGCTCCGATCCTTCTGCACCTTACTATGATGCCAGTGGACAGTACACCGGGCAAATGGTCTTTGGAAGCAACGGCCGTCCCGTTTATACAACCAACCGTATCAAATTAGGTAACTACAATCCGGATTGGATGATGGGAATCGGAAACAGCCTGAACTATAAAGGCATCCGCTTATCCTTCCTCTTTGATATCCGTCAGGGTGGTGAGGTCTATTCTGAAACACAAACCGTAGGCCGTGAAGGAGGAATCATTGTAGAAACCCTGGAAGGAAGAGCTGATGGATATGACCTGAGCAAACCCGGTAATGGGGTGATCGGACAAGGTGTTGTCTTCTCCGGAGGTACAACCGGCACTATTAGCCCGAATACAACCAAGGTAACTGCCCGGGAATGGCATACAGCCTGGACGGGTGGACGTGGTGTTGCAGAAGGCGTAATGTATGATGCTTCTTTTGTTAAGCTGCGCGAATTGCAGATCGGCTACTCGCTTCCTGATAAGCTTTTTGGTAAACTTCCTTTCCGTGGTGTAACCGTATCGCTGGTAGGACGTAACCTCCTGCTCTGGGATAAAGTACCCCATGTGGATCCGGAGAACATGTCCTATTCCGGTGGAACAGCGCTTCCCGGTATCGAATACATGAGTATCCCTACCACCCGCAGTTATGGATTTAACCTCAGCTTCAAACTCTAATTCATTAACACCAAATAAAACAGGCACATGAAACTGTCAAAAATATGGATCCCGGTACTGGCCCTGGTAGTTGGCATCGGGTGTACCAAAGACTTTGAAGAGGTCAATACAAACCTGAATAATCCAACCGATGTAACACCCGATCTGTTGCTGAGTGGTATCATCCGCAGCACCATGAACCAACAGGTAAGCGAAGCCTGGGGTATCGGAAACATCGTGGTTCAGCATCATGCCAAGATCCAGTTTGTAAACGAAGACCGGTATGGATGGAATGAACAAAATGGTATTTGGAACAACGTGTATGGTAACTATCGCAACCTGCAGAACATTCTGACCAAAGTTGGAGGTGATGAATCAAATCCCTACTATGGTGTATCGCTGATTCTCAAATCCTGGATGTTCTCTCTGGTAACCGACGCATACGGAGATGTCCCTTATTCTGAAGCCGGCAAAGCCAAGATCGAAGGGTTGTACCAACCGGTTTATGATAAACAAGAAGATATTTACACGGGTATCCTCGCTGATCTGAAGAAAGCCAATGAATCGCTGGCAACAGCCATTGGGTCCTTTAACGGCGACCTGATCTATGGTGGTGGTTCCTCTTCCCTTATCAAATGGAGAAAACTCGCCAATTCCCTTCGCCTCCGCTACCTGATGCGTTTGTCGAAGAAGAAGAACGTGAATGCAGATATGCAGGCAATCCTGAGCGATCCCACCAATAACCCCATTTTCACTGGCAATGCGGATAATGCAGAGCTGAAATATTTATCGGCGGCACCAAACCAATGGCCTTTATACGGTACACGCGTGGGTTCTTTTGATGAGTTTCGCGTGAGCAAGACCTTGACCGATCGGCTTTCTGCCCTTGGGGATACACGTATCAATGTATTTGGTCGCCCCACGCAGACCTCGGTAGCCAACGGCACTCCCCAGATACTGGGTGTGCCCAATGGTCTCAGTGATGTGGATGCCCTGGCCTACAATGGCGGTGTACAAGGCGTTTCGCGTGTGGGGTATACTTTCGCCTGTCTCGTATGCAACGACAATGGACAAGCGCCTCCTGATCCCGCCGCCCCTCGCGGTTTGCTAATGACCTATGCTGAACTTCAGTTCATTCTCGCCGAAGCCCGTCAAAAAGGAATGATCACTACAGGTGACGCAGAAACGTATTATCTGAACGGGATCAATGCCAACTTCGCTTACTGGCAATCGTTGGTACCTGCCGCTTATAGCCTTGATGTGAACATGCCTGCCGGATACCTTACGCAGTCGGGCGTGGCCTTTACTGGTACGGATGCCGAAAAACTGGCTAAGATTGCTTTGCAAAAATGGATCGCTTTATACTTTAACGGACTTGAGGCCTGGTTTGACTGGAAGAGAACGGGTATGCCCGAGATCATCCCTGGTCCTGCCAACCTGAACAATAATAAAGTGCCTGTTCGGTATATCTATCCTCAATCGGAGCAATCACTGAATGGCACCAACCGTGCGGCGGCTGTATCCCGTCAGGGTACAGATGACCTGAATACCAGACCTTGGATTTTTCAATAGGTCTGAATGAATAAGTAGTTCTTTTCTTTTACGCATAAGCAGTAGTTTCTTCATTCTCATGTACACGGGGTGGAACATCATGTTTCACCCCTATTTTTATTTTTTTTAACCCTTGCATGAAAAAATCGACCCTGCTGACAGCAGGCTTGTTTGCCTGTCTGATCAACCTACACGCCCAGATTAAAAATTACAGAACCCTTCAGGTGCCTGGCAGGGATCAATATGCGCGTATCGCTGAAGGGGCAACCTCCGTTTTGCCCAGTGGCAGATGGCTAAGACCGGCTGGTCAGATGATACGCATCACCCATGATCCGTTTGGAATGGCCGTTTCACCGGATGGGAAAAAGGTGGTGACGCTTCATAATGGCGTTTTCTCCATTATAGATATTGCTACTTTAGGGGCCCTTCGGGTGCCATCCTATGATGGTAAGATTCCTTCCCCGCTCAGTAACGGGTCCTTCCTGGGAGTGGCCTTTTCATCAAACAGTAAAACAGTTTACCTCAGTGGCGGAGATAATGGAGCCGTCATTGTTTATGATATCCAGTCTCTCCAACGGCTGGATTCCATTTCGTTGAATGGGAATGTGAATGGTGAAGAATATCATGACAGCTTCACATCCGATCTTGTATTGAGCGGCGACGGGAAAGAATTATTGGTGTTGGATCGGGGTAATTTCAGAATGGTTCGGATCAATGTTCAGACCAGGCAAATAAGTAGTTCGATCAAGGTGGGGAGACAACCTTTTGGTCTATCGTTAAGCCCCGACGGGAAAAAAGCATTTGTGGCCAATGTCGGCATGTATGAATATCCCTTAGTTGAAGGTATGGACTCGTCCAATATGAATCAGATGATGATCAATTGGCACCCATATGGCGACAATACGCCTGAATCCATTCAGGGTACAGTCATAGATGGAAAGAAAGTTCCGGGTGTGGGTAGCCCCTTGCATCCAGATGCCATGAGTGTATTTACAATCGATCTGGCAACTAATAAGGTGATTAATAAATTTAAAACAGGTCACCAGATCGGGCAGATGATCGAGGACGCCGAAGTAGTGGGGGGTGCAAGCCCCAATTCCATTGCCGTAGGTAAGAAATTCGCTTATGTCAGTAATGCAACAAACGATAATGTTTCAGTGATCGACTATCATTCTGGTAAGATAGTCCGCCATATTCAGGTGAAAGTTGATCCGCTTATTGATAAATACCGGGGCTTGTTGCCCTTTGGCCTGACCTTGTCACGGGATGAAAAAACGCTTTATGTGGCTTTACTGGGTTTTAATGCCGTGGCGGTTATTGATGTAACTACAGGTATTACCAAGGGATTGATCCCTACTGGTTGGGGACCAAGCAAGGTCTTGCTTTCAACGGATGAAAAGGAAATGTATGTAATTAGTTGTCGTGGGCTGGGGGCAGGCCCTAACGGGGGACAAGGATTTGTGCGACCCGTACAAGGTACCTATGTTGGGGATATTCAGTTGGCCAGTTTTCAAAAGATTCCGATGCCGGATGCCGCCAAACTCAAGGAATACACGGCGGTTACTCTTGAAAATACCTACAAAAAAGTTACGGTTGCCGATAATGCCCGGCATCCTCTTCCTGCCTTACCGGGCATTCGTCAAAGCCCGATAAAATACATTGTATACATTACCAAAGAGAACCGTACCTATGACGAGGTGTTGGGTCAGATGAAGACCGGAAAAGGAGATTCGACCCTGGCACGTTTTGGAGTAAACGTACCTGTTTTTACGCGGCGGGATTCACTCTTGTTCAGCGGAGCCGATGTGATGCCCAATCATAATAAAATTGCGGCGCAATTTTCCTACAGTGATAATTTTTATTGTGATAGTGATGCTTCCATCCATGGTCACCATTGGATGATGGGTGTGATTCCCAATGAATGGGTAGAGACCAATTCAAGTGTAAATAAATCAGCTTCCTTTTTTTCAAAAGCGCCTGGCAGGCGTTTCCCCGGTAGCACCGGGAGTATGGACCCGGAAGATTATGCCGAGATAGGAGGATTATGGGAAGCCTTGGAACGACATAAGATTTCATTTTACAATTTTGGGGAAGCCAATGAAACGGCCCATGTTCGGGAAGAGTGGGACGATACATTAACAGGGGCAGCCCATGCCGTAATGGTACCCATGCAGAAGGCTTTATGGAGCCGTACCTCGCACAATTATGCAGGGTATAATACAAATATTCCTGACCAGTTTCGGATGGAACAATTTGAATCAGAATTTACACGCATGTGGATCGAAGGGAAGGAAGAAATGCCCAGGTTGGTTACCATGCAGGTTCCCAATGATCACGGTGCCGGCCCCCGTCCTGATCATGGATATCCCTTTTTACATTCCTATATGGCTGATAATGACCTGGCCGTTGGCCGGATACTCCATTTTCTCTCCCGTACCCGGTATTGGAAAAATATGTTGGTCATCATCACCGAAGATGATCCCCAGGGTGGAGTTGACCACGTGGATGCCCACCGAAGCGTATTAATGCTGGCAGGACCATACGTGAAAAGAAATTACGTATCCCATACGCATGCAAACTTTGGATCATTATTGAAAGTGATCTATAACCTTTTGAACATTCGGTATGTGAACCAATATGATGTTACCGCTTCCTGGCTCGGTGATTTCTTTACTGACACACCTGACTATACACCTTACTCCTTTGTATTTCCGGATAAACGCGTATTTGATCCGAATGAGGCAATGAAGAGATATGACCGGACCATCGATTGGAGGAAAGTGGAGCAAGGCCCCAAAATGGATGATGAATCTGAACAAAGAACAGACCACTATAAACAAAAGTCGAATAACTGATTATGCGTCAATCATCCCTTCTTCTTTTTTTATGTATGCTTGTTTTCTTTCAAGTTCATACATTGGGACAGGACAAGTTTACCCTCCCTAATGGATGGATCGTTTCGCCCGTAGGCAGATCTCTTCCCTTAGGTGACCTGCCACTTAATATTGCCGTTTCCCGCTCAGGTAAATGGATGGCCGTAACAAACAATGGGCAAAGTGTGCAAAGTATCCAGTTGATTGACCCGGTGTCGGAAAAAGAGAAAGATCGGGTAATTGTGGACAAAGCCTGGTATGGACTTAAATTCTCGTCAGACGAAAAATATTTGTATGCCAGTGGAGGGAATGACAATCGAATTCTGAAATATGCTATTCTTTCCGGAAAATTGAAATTGATCGACAGCATTTTGTTAGGGAAAAAATGGCCTGAAAGAATTTCTCCGGCAGGTATCGAATTAGATGAGTTTTCAAAGAGGCTCTATGTGGTGACGAAGGAGGATAATGCTCTGTATGTGATCGATCTGGTTACTAAGAAAACCATTTCGCGGGTACCCCTCAATGAACCAGCCTACTCGTGTCTTTTGTCTCCCGACCGGAAAACACTTTTTATCTCCTCATGGGGAGGTAAGAAATTACTTTACTTCAATACATCCACCAATACCCTGGAAGGTGAAGTGGCTACGGGCGAAAACCCGAACGAGCTATTATTGACCCGAAGCGGGCAATTTATGTATGTGGCTAACGCAGGCGATAATTCGGTTTCAGTGATCAATGTCAGGGAAAAGAAGGTGGTGGAAGTGTTGCAGGCCGCTTTATATGCGGAGGCTCCTACTGGTTCAGCCACTAACGGATTGGCCTTTGGCGACAATGAAAAAACCTTGTATATCGCCAATGCTGATAACAACTGTCTGGCCGTCTTTGATATTTCAAAACCAAGGTTTAGCCGGTCCACAGGTTTCATTCCTACCGGTTGGTATCCAACAAATGTTAAAGTACTAGGCAAAAAGATTTTTGTTTCCAATGGTAAGGGCTTTCAATCAAAAGCAAACCCCAATGGCCCCAATCCAATGGCCAGGGAAGAAGAGGTAGTTTACCAGCAAGGTGACCTTGCCGTGAAAAAGGAAGTGGAATACATTGCAGGTCTTTTTAAAGGCACTCTAAGTATCATTGACATTCCCAGTACTTCTCAACTGAAACAATATACTAAACAGGTATATGCAAATACACCATATAGCCGGGAAAAGGAACTGAAGGCCAATGGAGCAGAAGGTAATCCGGTGCCAAGAAAGGTTGGGGATCCGTCACCAATAAAGTATGTGTTTTATGTAATCAAGGAGAACCGTACCTATGATCAGGTATTAGGAGATATTCCTCAGGGAAATGGGGATACCAGCCTTGTTCTTTTTGGCGAAAAAATCACCCCCAATCAACATAAACTGGCAAGGGAATTTATTTTACTGGATAATTTTTTTGTGGATGGAGAGGTTAGTGCAGATGGACATAATTGGAGCACGGCGGCCAACGCGAATGATTATCTGGAAAAAACCTGGCCAACCAATTATGGAGGACGTGGTGGCCGATATGATGCAGAGGGAAACCGTGAGATCGCAAATCCGGACCGGGGTTTTATTTGGGATTATTGTAAAAGGGCGGGAATCAGCTACCGCACCTACGGTGAATTTGCCGATGATTATAAAGCCAATATACCGGTATTGGAAGGTCATTTTTGTCCTTATTATACAAGTTGGGATGAAACAGTTCGTGATACAACACGTTTCTATCAGTGGAAACGCGAGTTTGATTCCCTGCTTGCCATGGATGCAGTTCCCCGTTTCAACTCACTTCGATTTATTAATGATCATACAGAAGGCGCGCGATTGGGGCGTCCGACACCCTATGCCCATGTGGCCGATAATGATCTGGCAGTAGGTATGTTTGTTGAATACCTGTCCCATAGCCCGATATGGAAGGAAACAGCCATATTCATTATTGAAGATGATGCACAAAGCGGTCCGGATCATGTAGACGCTCACCGGTCGACTGCCTATGTTGCCGGGGGGTTTGTGAAAAGAGGTTTTGTAGATCACACCATGTATTCCACTTCTTCCATGTTGCGTACCATTGAGCTGATTCTGGGTATCCCTCCCATGAGTCAATATGATGCGGCAGCAGAACCCATGTGGCGTTGTTTTATGAACGAACCTGACCTTTCACCATTTGTTTCGGTGCCTGCTCAGGTAGACCTGAATGAGAAAAATGTACAACGCACAGCGTCTGCCCTCTTGAGCGAGACATTTGACCTATCCAAGGAGGACAGAATTCCTGATCTGCTGTTCAGCGAAGTGATCTGGAAAACGGTCAAGGGGGAGGAAAGTACAATGCCCGCGCCTAAACGAAGTGCTTTCTTACGGACCTATGCTGATGATAAGTAATTTTTATTTTAACAAGATAGCGTATGAGATATTTCTTTTTCTTCTTTTTATGTGCTCCCTATCTGGGAGTATTCGCTCAATCGGAGAGAAAGGACACTGTGGGGAAAGCATTGGAGGAGGTAGTAGTGATCGCCCAACGCCAGCAACAACAGAATTTGGTGGTACCCTATTCAGTGAGTGTTGTTACGGCAGATGAATTGTCGCGGCTTGGTTCCCGAAATACGCCGGATGCATTGGCAGGTATAAACGGGGTATTCATGCAACGGACGAATTTTGGTGGAGGTTCCCCATTTGTGAGAGGGGTAACCGGGAACCAGACGTTGATATTGGTAGATGGTATCCGGTTAAATAATTCCTCTTTTCGATATGGCCCTAATCAATATCTCAATACGATCGATCAGAACCTGATCACCCGGATCGAAGTGGCAAAAGGAACAGGTTCAGTGCAATATGGTTCGGATGCTATCGGTGGTGTGATTAATCTGGTTACTTATGAACCGGAGTTTACCAAGTCTGGAAAAAATTGGTCTGGTGCATTAAAAACAAGACTGATGACAGAGGGTATGGAAAAAAGTGGGAGAGGTGAGATTGGTTATCAGGATGAAAAATTTGCTTTCATGGCCGGAATCGGAAAGAAGGATTTCGGCGACCTGATCGGAGGAGATACAACGGGTAGGCAAAGCCCTTCAGGTTACCAGGAATGGGCCTTTGATATGAAAGGCAAGTGGAAACTCAATACAAAATGGAACCTGATCCTTGCCCAACAGTTTTTAAGACAAAACAATGTACCCGTTTATCATAAAGTACGACTGGAGAATTTTGCCGTAAACGAAATGGATCCCCAAGAGAGATCGCTCACATATGCCCGGCTGCGGGGCCATGGTTCTTCAAAATGGCTCGAAGGGGTTGAATTTACCGTATTATACCAGGCCACAACAGAGGGGAGGAATAGTCAAAAAAATGGATCGACCACTTTACGAAAGGAAAAAGATCAGATCGGAACAATGGGGGCAACCCTGGATATTTTATCTATCATTAAGGATACCTGGACCTCGAATTCGGGAGTGGAAGTATATATGGACCGGGTAAATAGTAGTCGGGAGGATATATCCCTTACCACGGGCATCTCAACCACCGGCCGGGGGCTTTATCCGGATGACTCCCGGTATAAAAGCTATTCCATATACAGTCTTCATCATTTTTCTACAGGTCGTTGGATGTTTGATGGAGGAATACGTTTTAATGGGTTCACTATCCAGTTGGAAGACACAACATTGGGTAAGGTTAGCATTTCGCCCACCGCTATTGTGGGCAATGCCGCGGTCTTGTACCGGATTGGAAAGGGCCAGTCTGTTTATGTATCCACCAGCACAGGTTTCAGGGCACCGAATATTGATGATATGGGAACCCTGGGCATTGTGGATTTCAGGTATGAGTTACCAAGCGCAGACCTCAGACCAGAAAAATCCATACAAACGGAAATAGGATATAAATACTCGTTTCGGCGTTTTTCCGGAGCGATTTCTGGTTGGTATATGCATTTGAAGGATATAATTACCCGGGTCAAACAGGAAGGTCAGGTTATCTCCGGGTATAGTGTTTACCAAAAGGAGAATACGGAATCCGCCTATATTCGGGGACTCGAAACAGAAGCGGCCTGGGATCTATCCAGAAAAATAAGGATACAAGGAGCTATTTCTTACACATTTGGCCAAAACCTGAGTAAACCGGAACCGCTGCGAAGGATTCCGCCGTTGAATGGGCAGGTTGGGTTCGTTCTCAGAGATAAGAAATGGAGAAGTTCTGTCATTTGGCAATTTGCTTCCAAACAGAATCGGCTGGCACAAGGAGATAAAGATGACAATCGTATACCATCAGGAGGAACCCCAGGTTGGAATGTGGTAAATTTATACACCGATTACCTGTTGAAAGAATTTCATTTGTCTGCCGGATTGTTGAATGTATTTAATGAAGATTATCGGACACATGGATCTGGCATCAATGGCGTAGGTCGAAGCGTGTGGATATCCCTGAAGTTTTCAATTAGATGAAAAAAATTTTAACCTCAAATTATGTCAGTAAAATTGGTAGTCTTCGATATCGCCGGTACCACTGTCCGTGATGATGGTTCCGTCGCCACTGCTTTCCGGAATGCCTTTGTAAAAAATGGATTTGATATCAGCCTGGAGGATACGCATCCTTATATGGGGGTCAAAAAAGTTGTGGCCGTGCAAATGATGCTCGATCAATTGGGTGCAAGATATACCCCCGATCACATACAGAAGATCCATGCGGATTTCGTGGATGAGATGATCGATTTTTATGAATATGATCCATCTGTCAAGCCCTTTGCCGATACCGAAGAGGTATTTCAATTACTCAAGGAAAAAGGAGTACGAATCGCGCTGAATACCGGATTCCCCCGTATCATTGCGGAAACGATCGTGAACCGCTTTCAATGGACGGAACGGGGATTGGTTGATGACCTCATCGCCAGTGATGAAGTAAAGGATGGCCGGCCTGCTCCACTCATGATCGAACAACTGATGTACCGCGCCGGGATTGATGATCCAATGTTGGTGGCCAAAGTAGGAGATACCACAGTTGATATTGAAGAAGGCCGAGCCGCGGGTTGTTTTTATATCATTTCAGTGACGACAGGTTCGGGCACGGTGGAGGAATTAGCCCCTTTTTGCCCTACGCATATAGTTAATAACCTGACAGAAGTTTTAGAGGTACTTTCCAAAAATTAAGCGGCCCAAAATCTTTTACTGGCACAGCCATCCACCATAAGGTCCCTGAGTAACCTACTGCTTACTGCCCTGGCAGCTTTTAGTGTGTACACCTGTATGTATGCCTATCGCAAACCCTTTACTGTTGCTGATTACGGGGAGCTTCGTTTTTTGGGTATTGATTACAAGATCTGGTTGGTGATCGCCCAGACAACGGGGTATACATTGAGTAAATTTGTAGGCATCCGCTTTATCGCTGAATTGAATAAAGGAACCCGCTTCCTGGCGGTGATCAAACTGATCGGGATCGGCTGGGTCGCATTGTTGCTTTTTGCGGTTGTGCCCGCTCCCTACAACATTATTTTTCTTCTGATCAATGGTTTGCCACTCGGTATGATCTATGGCATCGTATTCAGTTATATAGAAGGACGACGAACGACGGAATTTCTGGGGGCCGTACTGGCCGCCAGTTTCATCTTTGCCTCCGGGTTCACCCAAAGCGCCGGAAAATGGGTAATGAAAATGTTGGATACCAATATCTGGTGGATGCCGTTCATGACCGGGTTGGTATTTTTTGTTCCGCTCTTATTTTTCACCTGGCTGCTCGACCGTACACCACCACCCACGGCAGAAGATATTGCGCTACGAACAGAGCGACGCACGATGAATAAAGCCGAGCGTCGAAAATTTATCCGTCATTTCTTTCCGGGATTGTTGTTGTTGGTCCTGACGTATATTCTGCTCACGATCTTACGCGATTACCGAAGCAATTTTGCCGCCAATGTCTGGAAAGAGCAAAATTTGGCGAATGATTCTTCGATCTATACAATGAGTGAATTGGTGCCCTCGATTGTCATCCTGGTATTGATGGCCTTGTTGATATCCATTCGCAACAATATCCGTGCTTTAATGGTCAACCACACGCTGGTGATACTGGGATTCTTTTTGGCTGCCATCAGTACACTCCTGTTCCAGGCAGGTTGGGTATCGCCTTTTTGGTGGATGACTCTAACAGGTACCGGATTATACATGGGATATGTGCCATTCAACTGTATGTTGTTTGAACGGTTGATCGCCTCTTTCCGGTACGTCAGTACGGCAGGGTTTATTATCTATGTGGCCGACGCGTTTGGGTATCTGGGAAGTGATGCCGTACTGCTTATCAAGAATTTTGGAAATTTCTCCTTATCCTGGACCGATTTCTTTGTGCAATTGGTCCTGGCGGTCTCCGCCCTGGGGGTGTTGATGACCGGTTTTGCCGCTTATTATTTCAAGCGAAAATACAATCGCCAAACATCCGCTTCTTCAATCATACACTATGCCTAAAGCCATCGTCATTGGGGCCGGTATTGTAGGTCTTGCCACGGCCCGCGCCCTCGCTGTTAAAGGATATCAAGTCACTGTCATCGAAAGGACCAGCCGGGCTGTAGGCGCTTCCATTCGCAATTTTGGCATGGTATGGCCCATTGGCCAACCGGATGGGGTATTGTACGAAAGGGCCATGCGTTCGCGAAGTATCTGGATCGACGTATGTACCGAAGCCGGTATCTGGTTTGATCCGGTAGGCTCTTTTCACCTGGCCTATCATCCGGAGGAATGGCAGGTGTTGGAAGAATTACAGGCCGTGTATGGTCATCGGCAAACCCGCTTGTTGGACGCGGCAGCGGTCAGGTCACATTCACCTTTTGTCCAACCCAATGGATTGATGGGCGGATGGTATAGCCCAACCGAAACCATTGTGGATCCCCGGCAAGCCATTGCCTTGATCCCCGGCTGGCTGGAAGGAAAGTATGGAGTGAAATTTATCTGGGACAAAGCGGTTACAGATATCGCGTATCCCGCTGTATATGCAGGAAAGGAAGTATGGGAGGCAGACCGGCTCTTTGTTTGTAGCGGTGCTGATTTTGAAACACTATATCCAGAGCTTTTTCGTGAGGCACCCATTACCAAATGCAAACTTCAAATGATGCGCATGGGTGGTCAGCCCAATGAGCAGCGGATCGGACCGGCCCTATGCGGAGGACTCTCACTGGCCCATTACACCAGTTTCCGGGCAGCACCTTCGTTGGATTTACTGAAGAAAAAATTTGATCAGGACTATCCTGAGTTATTGAAATGGGGTATCCATGTGATGGTCTCTCAGAACCAGTCCGGTGAACTAACCGTTGGCGATTCGCATGAATATGGCCCTACCCATGACCCCTTTGACAGACAATATATCAATCAATTGATCCTGGATTATCTCAGGCAATTTGCGCATTTCCCCAATGAACAGGTTATTGAAACCTGGAACGGGGTTTATCCCAAACTCACCAATGGCGGAACGGAATGGGTGGTTCAACCCGAAAGCGGGGTAACCATCATTAACGGAGTCGGTGGAGCAGGTATGACATTGAGTTTTGGGCTGGCGGAGGAGGTGATTTTTCGTGAGACGTGAGACGTGAGGCGTGAGGCGTGAATAGTGAATGGTGAATAGTGAATAGTGAATGGTGTATGGTCGAGTCTGCATCTAAAAATCAATAACTTATAAATT
>JBGSHM010000017.1:0-37194 GCA_041752235.1 Chitinophagaceae bacterium | reverse complement strand
CTTCGTGTTCTTCGTGCACCCTTTGTGTCCTGCGTGTCCTCCTCCGCCAGACTGGCGTAGGAGGACACGAAGGACACAAAGGGTGCACGAAGAACACGAAGGGAATTTTGTAACTTGGCAAAAAAAAGCATGAAATCCCTTTCAGCTCTCCTGCTTTGTTTATTTCTTGCCGCCTGTTCCGGAAATTCGGTAAAAGAAAAAACAAAGGAAGCCATCAATAAAACCGGTGAAACCGTTGGCAAAGGTGCCTCCGAATTTTTTGATGGAGTGTCCGATGGCGTTGCAGACCGATTCAAATGCAAGGTGGAACTTACTCCGGCTATTTTGGGAAAAGGCCTGGAAGTTGGTAAAGTGCGAATAAATGGAAGTGATTCAGGTTCGGCCCATGTGTTAAGTGTTTATTTTGTTTTCAATAATGATGTGGATCAGGACGTAACAATTAAAGCGTTTGACGAAGAAAATAAAGAATATGGCCGCATTACCGGAAAAATAGCCGGAAAAAAAGGAGATGCGCGTTTTGTGGATTTTGTTTTTGATAAATCGATTTCGATAGAAACGAATAGCCTGTTCAAATTTGAATAGCATTGCCCCGTTAAAACCAACTGATTAATACATTTTATGGCCCGGTCAAAAAAAGCCGCCATCGGCTTTATATTCGTTACCCTGCTGATCGACGTTACCGGTTTTGGGATCATCATCCCGGTGATACCAAAACTAATTTCTGAAATGCTCCATATTCCCGTCAACGAGGCGAGTGCTTATGGAGGCTGGCTGACTGCCGCCTATGCCGTGATGCAATTTATCTTTGCCCCCGCCCTGGGAAACCTGAGTGATAAATATGGGCGAAGGCCTGTCTTGCTTTTCTCCCTTTTTGGATTTGGAGTTGATTACCAGGTGACTGCACTGGCTCCCAGTTTTGGTTGGCTATTCCTGGGTCGTATCCTGGCTGGTATCACGGGCGCCAGTTTCTCCACGGCATCGGCCTATATCGCTGATGTAAGTACCGCTGAAACAAGGGCCAAGAATTTTGGAATGATCGGCGCTGCCTTTGGCTTAGGTTTTATCATTGGGCCACTCCTGGGTGGACTACTTGGAGAACTGGGTACAAGGGTGCCGTTTTATGCAGCCGCCGGTCTGGCTTTATTGAACTGGCTTTACGGCTATTTTGTACTTCCGGAATCCTTACCTCCGGAAAAAAGAAGGGCCTTTAACTGGAAGACGATCATTCCAGGCGTTTCGCTCGTTAAATTAAAAAAATATCCCTCCATCATCGGGCTGTTTTTATCCTTTTTCTTTATCACACTCGCTGCCCATTCCGTGCAAAGCAACTGGAGTTTCTACACGATATATGTATTCAATTGGAGTGAAGGGATGGTTGGTATCTCTCTCACCGTGGTGGGTGTATTGATCGGATTGGTACAAGGATTACTGATTCGGGTCATCAATCCCAAATTGGGAAATGAAAAAAGCGTTTTTATTGGATTGATCCTGTATTCAGTCGGATTGTTGCTCTTTGGCATGGCTACCAAAGGATGGATGATGTTTGTCTTTCTGGTTCCCTATTGTCTGGGAGGAATTGCAGGCCCTGCTATTCAGGCCATCATGGCAAAACATGTGCCATCCAATGAGCAAGGGGAACTGCAGGGTTCGCTGACAAGTACAATGAGCCTGACAAGTATCTTCGGCCCGGTATTAATGACCTCCCTCTTTACCAAATTTACCCAGGCCAGGGGTTTTTGGCACATCCCCGGAATGCCCTTTTTTGCCGGAGCCCTTTTCATGTTTACCAGTGCCATACTGGCCTGGTGGGTACTTCGAAAAGACCATCAGGAAGTGGCACAGGCTTTATAAGGAAATAGCTTATTGTTTAGCTGGTTTCCAGGTATCATTCAATAATGGAGTGGAGGCTTCAAGGATACAGGAAACGATCCGTTGAAAAGTGTCCTGCTCCTCCGGGCCGAGGTTGACGATCTTTTCTTTGTTATCCTTCATGGTGAATTTCAGGCTGATGACCTTCCTGGTAGCCAGGTTCTTTAAAGTGGCGGGTTGGTTGGCCTGGTTCTTAAAAATGATGTGAAAATATCCCTGGCAATTTTCAGCGCCCCCGTTTCGAAAAATGTTCTTTTGCTTACCGCCTTCAAAAATGGCTTGAACACGGGCATATTCATCAAAACAAAGTCCACCGCCTTCGAGTACAAAAAAGAAATCCAATTCGCGCTTGTCTACTTCTCCCGACATCATAAATCGGTCACTCCCACCACCCATTTTCTTAAACCCGGTAGATAGCCTGGTTTCCTGATTAAGAGGATCCTTTACATCCTTGAGCTCACATTCCTGGGCCTGTACCCAACCGGACAATGCGAATAAGAAGAGCAGGTATAATGATCTTTTCATAGGCTAAAAATAATCATTCCGGCGGGAGAACCTTGTTAAAATTCAGGGTCACCGCTTTAGAAATTTGCCTTTCAATAATTTGTCCATAACCTCCTCCTTCAAATTGCGGCTGATGGGGATATAATGCTCCCCGATCCGAATATCATTTCCTTCAATACTATCGATTCGACTGGCAGAAACAATAAAGGATTTGTGTACCCGAATAAACCGGTCGGCAGGGAGATAATCCTCCACAGAACGAATAGTCAGATAGGTGATATATTTCTTTGAAACAGTATGCAGGGTAACATAATTCTGTAATGCCTCAGCGTACAGGAGGTCATCAAATAGGATTCGAACCAATTTATTATCCGACTTGATAAAAAAATGGTCCTGCCCGGATGTGTTCCCGGCCTTGTTGCTTTGTTTGAGTTCAAAAAGGTCGCGAGCCCTCCAGATCGCTTTTACAAACCGATCAGACCCGATGGGCTTAACCAGGTAATCCACCACTTCTAATTCGAACCCTTCCACAGCATACTCCGAATATGCCGTGGTCAAAATGGTTAGCGGAGGATCTTTCAGAGTACGAAGCAGATCCAGGCCGGATAGTTTGGGCATCTGGATATCCAAAAAAAGCAAGTCGATATTTCCATTGTGAAGAAGTTCCATGGCCTTGAGCGGATTGTCGAACTCACCTGCCAACACCAGAAAATCATGTTCCGATACATACTCGCGCAAACCTTTTCGCGCCAGGGGCTCATCGTCAATGATCACGCAGCGGAGAACCGTGGATGACTTGGGTTGATCAGTTTGAGGACTCATGTGCGGTCAATTTGGTTTTGACAGGTAGGCTCAAATTCATTTTAAAAATCCCATCACGCTGACTGATATTCAAAACATGCTGTCCAGGGTACAACAGCTCCAGACGGCGTTTTACATTTTGTAACCCAATTCCTGAGTAGGGTTCTTTGCCAGTAGATTTATGCTCAAAGGAATTGGTTACGGAAAAATGCAAATGGCCATTTTGCCGTACCGCATGTATATGAATGAAATTAGGGGATTGCCCGTGGTGCGAAATATGCTTGAAGGCATTCTCTACAAAAGGGATCAGGATAAGGGGTTCAATGGAAAAACCAGACAGCCCCTCGCCTTGTTGAAAGTCCACTTCATACCCCTCTTCCTTGCGCAATTTTTGAAGGTCCACATAGTCCTTTAAAAACCCGATTTCCTTTTCGATCGGGATCCGGTCGCCATCTGTTTCATATAGTTGGTACCGAAGCATGGTGGAAAATTTATGCAAGGCTTCCCTGGCCTCTTTATTCTCCTTATCAATAAGAAAATAAACCGAGTTGATGGAGTTGAACAAAAAATGTGGGTTGATCTGCGACTTGAGAAAATTCAGTTCTGCCACCGCATTCTCCTTAGCCAGATCAGCCAGCCGTTTTTGCTGACGGATATAATCCATCACCAATTTGACCGTGGCGCCGGCCGTAACCAGGAAGATATGGGGCAAAAGGTTATCATAGATTCGGTCCCGCCAATGAAGACGGAGGTCAAAAAGACCGGGGTTGTTCAGCAGTTGGCCAATGATCTTCATCTTCACATAACTACTGATGAGTATCATTCCCAAATAAACCAGAGAAAAAAGAATATACCGCTTTCGGTAAAGCAACCGCGGGATGAGCAGGTAATTGGTGAGGTAGATCAATAAGGCCAGGTCCACCACTTTCAACAAGGTGATCTGTGAGGCAAGGGCTGGACTTGGATAGTCATCTACGCGCAGGTAATACCAGACCAGATAGACCAGGACCCAAATGAGGATGTGGTGAAGGCGATATTTGGTAAAGGCAATGGGCATTTTCAATCCTAAACTAAATGTACCGATTTGGAGGGGCAAAACCTTTACACCAGCAGTACAAAATCCCTGACGAAATGCAAATCAGCCAGATCAAACGCCTAATTTCTGGACCCAAAAAGCAGGCTTCCTATCCGAACAAGGGTAGAGCCCTCTTCGATGGCGATGGGAAAATCAGCGGACATTCCCATGGAAAGAACAGACCATCCCCTTTCCTTCCCATATTTTTCAAAAAGTGCCTGCAAGGTTTTGAATTCACCCCGTACCAACTCCTGGTTGTCAGAGAAACTGGCCATCCCCATCAATCCCCGTATCTGAACTTGGCTCAGTTCCGTAAAAACAGGGTCCCTCAGCAGTGCGGCGAGTTCGGTTTCATCCAAACCAAACTTGGTTTCCTCCTGAGCGATATGGACCTGCAGCAGGCAGTCGATCACTCGCTCATTCCTGGCCGCTTGTTTGTCGATCTCTTTTAATAATTTGAAACTATCCACCCCGTGAATCAGGTGAACAAAAGGGGCAATGTATTTTACCTTATTGCTTTGTAAATGCCCGATAAAGTGCCAGCGGATATCGGCAGGTAATTGGCCGGCCTTGTCAACAAGTTCCTGGACATAATTCTCACCAAAATCACGTTGCCCAAGATCGTAAAGGGCCTTGATATCTTCCAGGGGTTTGGTTTTGGATACAGCCACTAATATGGCTTTATTGCCTAGCTCCTTTACTAATGCGTTGTATTTCGCCAGATCGATCATAGCACGAAAATAGTGAATAGGATTTACCGCAAGGGCACAAAGGCGCCAAGGGACGCAAGGACTAAAAGCTAAAAGCTAATAGCCAATAGCTATTAGCTTTTAGTATTTAGCTATTTCAATATGCTTCTGCTGATAACAATTCGCTGTACCTCGCTGGTGCCTTCATAGATCTGGGTGATCTTGGCATCCCGCATCAGGCGTTCTACATGGTATTCCTTTACAAATCCGTATCCACCATGGATCTGAACTGCTTCGACGGCGGTCCACATGGCGGTTTCAGAAGAAAAGACCTTGGCCATGGAGGAGCTTACGGTATAGTCAATCTGATTGTCCTTTTCCCAGGCGGCTTTGAGGCAAAGTAACCTTGAAGCTTCGATACGCGTGGCCATATCAGCGAGTTTGAAGGCAATGGCCTGGTGGTTCATGATCTCAGTACCAAATGCCTTACGTTCTTTGGAGTATTTGAGCGCCAATTCATAGGCACCACTGGCAATACCCAGGGCTTGTGAAGCGATGCCGATACGACCACCTGCGAGAGTCTTCATCGCGAATTTGAACCCAAACCCATCCTCCCCGATCCTGTTTTCCTTGGGAACCTTTACATCGGTAAACATGATGGTATGGGTATCGGAACCCCGGATGCCAAGCTTATTCTCTTTGGCGGCCACGGTCACCCCGGGCCAATTTTTTTCTACGATAAATGTATTGATACCTCTCGAACCTTTTGCCGCATCGGTTTGTGCCATCACGAGGTATACGGATGCACTGCTCCCATTGGTGATCCAGTTCTTGGTCCCGTTCAACAGGTAATGGTCTCCTTTGTCTTCTGCGGTAGTTCGCTGGGAAGTGGCATCGCTGCCGGCTTCCGGTTCACTCAACAGAAAGGCGCCGATATAGAGCTCGCCGTCTTTCTTGCCCTGCGCAAGAGGGGTAAGGTATTTTTGTTTTTGTTCTTCGGTACCAAATTCCTGCATGCCATAACAAACCAGGCTGTTATTCACACTCATACAAACACTCACGCTGGCATCGATCTTACTGATTTCTTCCATGGCGAGTACATAACTGATGGTATCCATTCCGGCGCCCCCATATTCGGGTTTGACCATCATACCCATAAATCCAAGATCCGCCAGCTTCATGATCTGTTCCCGGGGGAATTGCTGTTTTTCGTCACGGTCGATCACACCGGGCAGGCATTCATTGCGTGCAAAATCACGTGCGGCCTGCTGGATCATCAGATGTTCTTCGTTCAGTTGAAAATGCATGGAAAAAGTAATTTTTATACCGTTTTTAGGCGGCACAAATATACAGTTTTAGGTCACTTTTGCGAACAATTGTTAGTACAAAATAGGCTTACTGCTGGGCTATTTTCCCCGATATTTTGACCTGCGGGTGTTTACCTGGGGCGGTCACCCCATTGAGGACCTCAAAAGCCAGTTCAATGGTTTCAAGTCTTTTCAGGGTTTTTACCTGAAGGGTGTTCTCTTCCCCGGGCTTTACAGTGACCAGATCACTGCTATTGTGGAAGGTGTACCCACTTTTGTTTTGCAAGGTGAAATCGACACTGGACAGGTTGCTGAATACGATTTCGAGCACATCGGACCGCCCTATATATTTGGCACTCTTGATAGAGATCGACGCGTTGATCAGTGGTACCAGTTGTTCTTCCCGCCCGATCAGGAGATTGTTATAAAAAACGACTGTCCGGCGATTCATCAATCCCTCCTTGATCCCATCCTCGGTCTTTGCCGTGGCGAAAACCAGGGTAATGGGGCGGTGCCCGCCTTTTGGCACCTTAAAATCCCAATCGATCAACCCGTGAATATCCGAAGTCCCCATGATCGTGAGGTTATTATCCAGTGCTATTTGGAGCGCCTCATCCGAATAGGTTTGGTCGTTTACCACTTCGATCCCATCCAATAATTTTTCTTTGATCAGAACCCGATGCATATCCGTCAGCGTGGCTATCCCGTCCCGGCGCTGGCTTACCCAGTTGGGATGGTTCCAGAACACAAAAGCGCCTTGTTTTTTGGCTTCGCGAAAAACGGCGATCGAATCATCAATCAAAAGTTTATTTGCATCGGTAATAAAAACGGCATTGCTATGCCCGGGGGGCATACGACGAGTGATCTCCGATCCGCGGATGATTAGCAGGTCATGGCTTTTTGCTTCCTTTAAAGCGATCTCGTATGACCTGTTCCGGTCAGGATGTGGAATATCTGATTTATGCGGCTGGTACTCCAGGTGTTCGGTCAGGGAAATGGCATCCAGACCATCCATCAGCGCTTCCATGACCCGGATATCGGGCCATACACTTCCATCGGAAAAGACCGTATGCTGGTGCAGGTCACATTTCAGGGTTTTATATCCCGGTATATCGGGAAATTTGATCACGCGACCCATGGCATGCGAATGCGGTTGCTGTGCCGAAGTGTTGAGTGCAATCAAGAACGGAATCAGGAATAAAAGCCTTCTCATGTGGTGGGGTTTTGCTGCAAGGTATTAAATGTACCCAGTTCAAATATTATTAAAAAATTAATCCTTGCATGCCATTTCCTATATTTATCCCCAGACCAATTTCTAACCTGGTATGGCACTACGCTCCAATACAATCCGGATCGCTGTGGTACTTTCATCAGTACTTATCGGGACCATACTGGTCATCCAGGTGTTTTGGTTAAAGAAAGTGTATGAATTGGAGCAACGTGAGTTCAATGCCAAGGTCATGCGGGTCATTGAAGGCTATTACATAGCTACGGGTGATACCGTCTTTTCTTCCAATGACCACCTGAGCAAATTGGTCAATCACCCGAAGCCTTTTGTCTATATCGCCCGGATTGGGCAGGTCCCCGACACCAACCGGATCATGCATATTCTTCGGGAGCAATTCACCAGGTACGATGTTTTTACAGTATGTGGAGTATCCCTTCAACCGGAAGGTGAAAAGGAAATTAAATTCCGGGCGGTCATCCCCTCTGCTAATGCGTCTCGCCAAACCATTGAAAACTGGCCAGCAAATGAAACGACTCATGCGCATTTGGGATTATACTTCCCCAATCGCAACAAATATGTGTTGCTGCAAATCAATTTCTGGGTGATCTCCATCATTGCCCTGCTTGCCTTTATCATTTTATTTAGCCTTGGTGTATATCATATTTTCAGACAACGCTTTTTGCATGAACTCCAGAAAGATTTTATTCACCAACTAACCCATGAATTCAAAACCCCGGTATCGGTGCTAACCCTGGCTTCGGATGTACTTCAAAAACCGGAGATCGCAAACCAGCCCCAGAAGCTAGCCACCTATGCCGACATTGTGGGTCAGCAGACCAAATACCTCGGTAATCAACTGGAAAGGCTCGTCCATCTCGCTTCTACGGATTCCAAAGGGATCGAACTCAAGAAGGAAAGAGTTCAAATAGAACCCCTGATCCAGCGGGCAGTAGATAGCCTGCATCCGCTCATCGAACAGAAAAAAGCCAGGATCATTTGGGAGTTGAAGGGGACTCAACCATACATTAAAGCAGACCCTGATTATCTGTTTACCGTGATCGTCAACCTGGTGGATAATGCCCTGAAATATGCGAAAGACCCAGCGATAAAGATCTCAACCCGGTCGGATGAGCGTTGGTTCTACCTGATGGTGGAAGACAATGGGATCGGGATGGAAAAAGCACAATGGAAAAGGATATTTCGTAAATTTTACCGGATCAATACCGGTGATGCCCATGAAGCAGAGGGGTTAGGTATTGGCCTGAGTTTTGTAAAGATGATCGTAGAGGCACATAAAGGACAAATTCAAGTTCGGAGCGAGCCGGGAAAAGGAAGTCATTTTACCATCGCCCTTCCTGTTGATAAAATAAATTAAAGAGCATGCGAAAAACGCGGGTATTATTGGCCGAGGACGATACCCAACTGGCCTTTGTGATCAAGGACAACCTCGAAGAAGCCGGATATGAAGTGGTTTCCTGTTCCAATGGAGAGGAGGCCCTGGATCAGTTCGCTCGTAGCAATCCCGATATTTGCCTGTTGGATGTAAATATGCCCCAACGAGATGGATTCTCACTGGCAAAAAAGATCCGGCAAAAAAGCGACGTGATCCCGATCCTGTTTATCAGCGCGCGCTCCATGGAAGAGGATCGACTAAAGGGATTTCAGACGGGCGCTGATGATTTTATTACCAAACCTTTCCATATCCGGGAATTATTGATGCGGATGCAGGTATTCATCCGCCGAAACAAAATGCTACGTCCCGAAGCGCCCCTAGAATTCAGACTTGGAGAACTTCGCTATGTCCCCTCTGAACTAAGACTTATAGGAGAAAATGACCAGAAAATTCTTACCCAACGCGAAGCGGAATTACTGACCTTCTTTTGCCTCCACCCCAACAAGGTGCTGAAAAGAGAGGATGTACTGACCAGTGTTTGGGGGAAAAGTGACTTCTTCCTTGGCCGAAGCATGGATGTTTTTGTCACCAAGCTTAGAAAATACCTGGTTTCCGAAAAGAACATCACTATTGAAACGATCCATGGGATTGGATATCGTTTTGTAACAAGGTAATAAGTTAGTATAGGATTATTGATTATTAATTATGGATTATAGTTTGGCCGGTCGTAATTTACGGCTGGGTAAATATTCTTCACTCACTATCTCTAATCCTTCCAAAGTATGAGTCGACCTAAGAAGACAGGACGAAGAAGGATGTTAGAACGAAACAGAGTAAAGCTCGTTCACGGGGGGAAGCCTTTTTTTGATACACTACATGCGATGATCGCCGGGGCGCAGCATACGCTCTATTTCCAGTTTTATATTTTTTTGGATGATGACACCGGCAATGAAGTGGTACATGCACTCTGTGCCGCGGCCCAACGAGGGGTGGCCGTTTATTTGCAATTGGATGGATATGCTTCGCAAAGCCTTCACCGAAAAGCGGTTCAGCACCTGCGGGAGCAAGGGGTAAAGGTCAAATGGTTTGAACCGTTGTGGAGAAGCCGCCGGTTCTATTTTGGTCGTCGGCTGCACCACAAGGTCGCGGTGGCAGATGGTTGCTATGCGCTGGTGGGTGGCCTGAATATTTGCGATCGGTATAATGACCTGCCGAATGACCCTGCCTGGTTGGATATGGCCATTTATGCAGAAGGTGAAGCCGCCCACTCACTCGAAACAGGATGTATTGAATTATGGGGAAACAAAAAAGAAACTACCCCGACGCCTGAAAATATCTGGTTCACTTTTGCCGAGAACATTCCAGCGCATGAGCGGGTACCCGCTCGCATGATCCGGAATGACTGGGTAAAACGGCGTAAAGAGATCTGGGGTGCCTATCTCTATCAATTCAACCATGTTGAAAAAGAGTTGACCATCATGTGCAGCTATTTTTTACCAGGACGCATTTTCAGGCGAAAACTGGCGCAAGCAAGTAAGCGTGGCGTACGTATCCGGGTTATCCTCGCCGGCGTATCGGATGTGATGGTCGCAAAACATGCCGAAAGATATCTTTACCGATGGCTGCTGAAAAACAATATGGAAGTGTACGAATACCAGCGTACGGTTCTTCATGCCAAAGTAGCCGTAGCCGATGGCAAATGGGTAACCGTTGGTTCTTACAATGTCAATAATATTAGCGCCTATGCCAGTCTCGAAGTTAACCTCGAAGTGGAGCATGAAGGATTTGCGAAAGAAACCAATAACGTACTCGATGAAATCATTTTGAAGGATTGCCAACGCATTACGCTGGAAAATTATGAAGCCCACACCGGCTGGTTAAAATGGCTTTGGCAACGTACCTGTTACCGGTTCATCAATAATGTGTTGAATTTGTTTACGTTTTATTTTAGGCAGGAATGAGGGACGTGAGACGTGAGACGTGAGGCGTGAGAGTCGTGTGGGGTGAGGCGTGAGACGTCAGTCGTGAGACGTGAGGCGTGAATGGTGAATAGTGAATAAAACCTGGATTGATTTTTTGTAAATAATAGTAATAGAAAAAGGCCTCAAAAGAGGCCTTTTTCTATTACTAGTTTAAAAATAAGTCCATTCACGACTCACATCTCACGCCTCACGTCTCACGTCTCACGAAACTCACGCCTCACGCCTCACGCCTCACGCCTCACATCTCACGACTGACGCCTACGGCTTCGCCTCAAAATCCGACGCCTTCGGCAACATATCCGCCGGGGGTATCAAAAGTTTGCTGCGTTTTTTGCTATACAGGAAATAGATCACCAAACCGATAAACATCCATACCATGGCCACGGTAAGGGTTTGCTGGTCAAGTGCCACGATCATACCGGCACAGATCAGTACACCCAGGGTGGATACAACAGGTACGAGAGGGGTGCGGAAAGGCCTTTCAATATGGGGCGCTTTTTTCCGCATGATCCAGACTCCGGCACTCACAAGCACAAAGGCAAAGAGGGTACCAAAGGAGGTCAGGTCACCGGCTACTGAACCCGGTACAAAGGCCGCAAATAAACCAACAAAAATGAACAGGATCCAGTTGGCTTTATACGGGGTTTTGAATTTGGGGTGCAATTCGCCAAAGGCTTTGGGGATCAATCCATCATTACTCATGGTATAGAAGATACGGCTTTGGCCCATCAACATCACCAGGATCACCGAGGAGAAACCGGCCAGGATGGCTACGGTCACCGCGGTGGCCAGCCAGCCATATCCCGTCATATAGGTTTCAATGGCATAGGCCACGGAAGCCTCCTTACCAGCCGCTTTAAATTCAGTATAGTTGGCCACACCGGTCAATACGTGACCGAATAGAATATAGAGAATGGTACATACCACCAACGAACCGAGGATACCAATGGGCATATCCCGTTTGGGGTTCTTGGCTTCCTGTGCGGCGGTGGATACAGCGTCAAATCCAATAAAGGCAAAGAACACAATAGCGGCACCACCCAGTACACCACCCCAGCCATGTTTAAAGACACCTTCATGTCCGGCAACACCTTCAGGGATCAAATAGGGGGTATGGTTATCAGGGTTGATGAATTTCCAACCCAGGAAGATAAAGAGGATCACGATCGCCACTTTGATGAATACGATGATGGCATTCACTCTGGCGCTTTCCTGTGTGCCTTTAATAAGCAACAAGGTCAATAATAATAAGATGACCAGGGCCGGGGCATTCATGATGCCGTGGGAAGTGGTCACCAGTCCGGAGAGGCTTGCCGGCAGGGCAGCAAACTGCGTATCGGTCAATACAAGGGCTCCGTGTTTCACCCCCTTGGCCAGATCGGGCATGGCGGTTGTTATCTGTGCTACAGCATCCCCACTTACTTTGTGCAGGGATTCAAAAGGGGAGTGGCACCATTCGTACGGTATCTTCCCTCCAAGAAGATTATTCAGGTATTCGCTCCAGGCAATGGAAACCGTTGCCGCACCGAGGGCATATTCCATGATCAGGGCCCAACCAATGATCCAGGCGATCATTTCCCCCATGGTTACATACGAGTAGGCATAGGCACTACCTGCAATGGGGATCATAGCGGCAAATTCCGCATAGCAAAGGCCGGCAAAGGCGCAACCTATCGCAGCCACTACAAAAGAAAGGGTAACAGCAGGTCCGGCGGCTTCCGCGGAAGCGGCAGCGGTACGAACAAACAATCCGGCGCCAATAATGGCTCCGATCCCAAGGGCCACCAGGTTACCGGCACCCAGGGTCCTTTTCAGACCTTTTTCATTGTCAGCCGCCTGGGCCATTAACTGGTCAAGCGGTTTTGTGCGGAATAAACTCATCGTTGTTTATTTATTTTTAGGTTCGTGAAGATAGGCATCCAGGCCTAATTTGAATGGTTTTTTTTACGGGAAACAGCCAGGTAATACAGGGGTATACCCAGCAAGACAATACCCAGTCCCTTAAAGGCAAAATCGGGTTTCATCAGCACCAGGAAAATACAGAAGGTCAGGGCCATTATGATATAAATGGCGGGCAAAACAGGGTAACCAAATGCCTTATAAGGCCGTTCAATATCCGGTCTCTTTTTCCGAAGGATAAATATCCCGGCAATGGTCAGCGCATAAAACAATACCACCACAAAGGAGATCATATCCAGCAGGTCATTATACCCCCCGCTCAGGCAGAGTACACTGGCCACGATACACTGGGCCCACATGGCCCATTCGGGGACGGCATGTTTATTGAGTTCTCCGGTCTTTTTAAAGAAAAGGCCATCATTGGCCATGGTATAATAAACCCTTGAACCGGCCAGCACCAATCCATTGTTACAACCAAAGGTGGAGATCATGATCATCACCGCGATGATGGCCGAACCCGCCGGTCCAAAAATGGCATTGGAGGCCGCCACCGCCACCCGCTCCCCTTCGGGATAGGCAATACTATCAGGGCCGTTGAGCGGGAGCACATATAAATACATCAAATTGGCTAATACATAGATGACCGTTACGATCAGGGTACCGAGAAAAAGGCTGAGCCCGATATTCTTTTTGGGGTTCTTTATTTCGCCGGCAATAAAGGTGACATTGTTCCAGGCATCACTGCTAAAGATCGACCCCACCATGGCCGCGGCAATGGCGCCGATCAGGGCCGTTCCACTGATGGCCCCCCAACTGCCTCCGATCACAAATCCTCCCGCATCATTGCGCTCCAGTTGGGTGGCCTGAAAACCGGTCTCCCAGTTTTGTGACCAAAAATTCTCCTTGGCAAATATGAAACCGAGGGCGATCAATCCAAACAGCGAGATCAGTTTGGTGGTGGTAAATGTGTTTTGAATGATCTTCCCGCCCTTGATACCCTTTGAATTGGTATAGGTAAGAAAAATGATGAGGGCAATGGCCAATACCTGGGCGGCACTGATCTTGAAACTGTATTGCATGACCCCGGCACTATCAAGACCCTTTTCAATACCCCAGAGAATATTATTCTCTCCCAGTCCCGGTATCAGATAGGCTGAATAACGGGCAAAAGCTACCCCAACGGCAGCAATGGTAGCGGTTTGAATGACGGCAAAAAAACTCCAGCCATATAAAAAACCCGCGAGCGGGTTATAGGCTTCTTTTAAATACACATACTGCCCTCCGGCCTTGGGGTACATACCGCTTAATTCTCCATAGCTTACGGCGGCGGTAATGGTCATGAACCCGGTGATCAGCCATACGGCGACCAGCCAGCCTGCACTTCCCACATACCGGGTGATATCCGTACTCACGATAAAGATACCCGACCCGATCATCGACCCCGCCACGATCATCGTGGCATCGGTCAGTCCCAGGGATTGTTTAAACGAGGATGCGTGTTCGGCCATAACCTGTATTAAATTAAGTTTCTGTAAAACTTTTGGGAAAATACAGATTTCTCGCTAATGTGGTCAAAAGAATTTGACCAGGAAGGCCGGGAATGAAACTGTTTCAAAATTGGCCATAAACCATTAGTTTTGAAACTTTACGCAAACCATCGACATGAATTTAAGAACCTCCTCTTTCCTCGCCTTGGGTCTGTTCACGATCATGGCGATCTTTCATGTTATCGACTGGAACACCTCTGTTAGCCTGCCCCCGATATTATTGACCGTTTCAAGGTGGCTTTTCGTCCTTTCTCTGGGAATTTATTCCTGGTTCAAAAAGTCGTTAACCGCGTGGATCCTGACCTCGATGGTTTTGGGTATCCTGGTAGGGTATGAGCACCGCGATTTCTCCCAGAACCTGACCTTTCTTCGACAGATATTTCTGAACCTGGTTAAAACCATTGTGGCGCCGCTTCTCTTTTCTACCCTGGTAGTAGGTATCGCTGGTCATTCCAACCTGAAACAGGTAGGCCGGTTGGGTTGGAAATCGTTGTTATATTTTGAAATAGTAACAACCGTTGCCCTGGTTATCGGGCTTATTGCGATCAATACTTCCCAAGCGGGTGTCGGCATCATTCAACCCGAGGTATTGGATAAACTGCCCGAGACCAAAGCCCTGACCTGGAATGAACATATCGTTGATATTTTCCCCTCCAATTTCATCAAAGCCATTTACGAAGGAAAGGTATTACAGATCGTGGTATTCTCTGTCCTCTTTGCCATTGGTTTGGCCATGCTTCCCGAAGACAAGAAAAGACCCATGATCCGGGCTTGCGAAAGCCTGTCGGAAACCATGTTCAAGTTCACCAACATCATCATGTATTTTGCGCCAATCGGAATTGGGGCCGCTATGGCCGTCACGGTTGGTCATTTGGGAATAGGGGTGCTTAAGAACCTGGCCTGGCTGGTAATAACACTTTACATTGCGCTGCTGGTTTTTATTTTTGGAGTTCTGCTGCCCATCGCCTTGTTTGTCAAAGTGCCCGTTCGAAAATTCCTGCAAGCCATCCGCGAACCGGTATCCATCGCCTTTGCCACCACAAGTTCCGATTCAGCACTGCCAAAGGCCATGGAGAATATGGAGAAATTTGGGGTGCCCCGAAAGATCGTATCCTTTGTTATTCCTACCGGCTATACTTTTAATTTAGATGGCACTACGCTCTATCTTTCTCTGGCCGTAGTATTTGTGGCGCAGGCAGCCAATATACCGCTTACCATAGGAGAGCAGATCACTATGGGGTTGATCCTCATGCTTACCAGCAAGGGGGTGGCCGCCGTGCCCAGGGCTTCACTTGTTATCCTGATCGCTACAGCCGATCAATTTAAACTACCGCTCTGGCCAATTGCTGCTATTTTTGGGATCGATGAATTAATGGATATGGCCCGTACCTCCGTGAATGTAGTGGGAAATTGCCTGGCCAGTTGTGTGGTGGCCCGTTGGGAGGGAGAGTTTGATGATGAAAAGGCGCATGCCTTTGATGAACGTTTGGCCGATGCGATTTAATGAAAATAATAATTAATTAAAATGTTCCTTCTTGACGCGTTTCACTGGACCCAGCTTTTACAACCTCAGTTTTATATCGAGAATGGGGGACTTTGGCTTCTGTTATTTATTGTCTTTGCTGAAACAGGACTCTTTGTAGGTTTCTTCCTGCCCGGTGATTCGTTGCTGTTTGTAGCCGGGATGTTTGCTCATAAATTCGATAACGGTGAACCGGGTTTGGCACATCAGTTTTTAAAACTCGTGGGTTTGGGTAATGTACAAAACCAATGGCTCGATCTGTTGGTACTTGTCGCATTAATATCTGTCTGTGGTATACTGGGAAATATCGTTGGGTATTGGACAGGAAGAAAGGTAGGTCCTGCCATGTACCATTGGCGTGACCGGTTTTTCTTCAAAAAGAAATACCTCCACGAAGCACATGATTTTTATGAAAAACATGGCGGCCTGGCGGTGATCGGCGCACGGTTTTTACCCTTTATTCGTACGTTCGCTCCCATCGTGGCCGGTATTGTGGATATGAACAAAGCCAAGTTCATGTTCTTTAATATCATCGGGTCCATCGCCTGGGTATTCAGTATGATCTTCTCGGGTTATTTTCTGCAGAAATGGGTGAAAGAGCAATTTGGCTTTGACTTAAAAGAACACCTGGAGATCATTGTCATTGGGATCGTTGTAATAACCACAGCCCCCGTGATCATCAAACTGATCACATCGAAAGCAAAGGCACCCAAACCCAAAGACCCCCCGGCTAAAGTCTAACGAAAATCAGCTTGCCTGCATGGATAAAAACCAGAAAACTTCCGTTTTCAACCTCGCCGTCTTAGTGGCGGCCCTGGGGTATTTTGTAGACATATACGATCTCCTTCTATTTACCATTGTTCGCGAACCAAGTCTCCAGGGATTGGGCGTGAATTTGTCTGATGGCAAAGCCGTACTGGCTGCCAGTACCAAGATCCTGAACTGGCAAATGGTGGGCCTGCTCATTGGCGGGATCGTATGGGGGATCATGGGTGATAAGCGGGGAAGGCTTTCTGTTCTGTTTGGTTCCATCATTCTGTATTCAGTCGCCAATTTCATCACCGGTTTTGTGGTCAATACGGACCAGTATGCCTATGCGCGTTTTGCCGCCGGCATCGGATTGGCGGGTGAATTGGGTGCAGGCATCACGCTGGTAAGTGAATTATTGCCAAAAAATAAAAGAGGGATTGGCACTTCGCTGGTGGCGGGTATCGGATTATTTGGAGCTGTATTTGCCTACTATACCTTTGAATTCACCGGATACGACTGGCGACTTTGTTATAAGATCGGGGGCGGATTGGGGATCATGTTGCTTCTTTTACGCATCAGTGTGGCCGAGAGCGGTATGTTTAAACAGGTAAAAGAACAAGCCGTTTCCCGGGGAAATATCCTGATGTTCTTTAACGATGCCAAACGGTTTCGAAAATATATTCTCGCTATTTTGATCGGACTGCCCACCTGGTATGTCATCGGTATCCTCGTCAATTACAGCAACCGGTTTGCGGGTGCTTTTTATGAAGGAAATGCCATTCAATCCGGAAAGTCAATCATGTTCGCCTATGCCGCCATTGCGGTGGGCGATATCCTGATCGGGCTGGTAAGCCAGTATTTCAAAAGCCGCAAAAAGGCCTTGTATCTTTTCTATGGGTTTACCATTCTGTCCGGTATCTTTTTCTTTAGTGGGTTTATAAAAAATGACACCACCATGTACCTGGCCTGTGCCGCTTTGGGTTTCAGCACCGGGTTCTGGGCCATCTTTGTTACGATGGGAGCCGAGCAATTTGGTACCAACCTGCGTGCCACAGCGGCCACCACAATTCCAAATATGGTCAGAGGAGCACTTCCGTTGATCAATCTTCTTTTCCTTAACGTATTTCAGAAAAGCTGGGGTTGGGATATCATTCAGAGTGGGATCATCACGGGTGTATTGGTCATGTCGATCACGCTGGTAGCGGCCTGGTTTACCGAAGAAACATTTCACAAGGATCTCAATTATATAGAAGCCGAGGAAATGTTACCTTAGCTCACTCAAATAAACAGTGCCCAAATTCCTTATCATACGTTTTTCCTCCATCGGCGATATTGTATTAACCTCGCCGGTCATTCGTGCATTGAAACAACAAGTGCCCGATGCGGAAGTACATTTCCTGACCAAGGAAGCTTTTCTCCCGATCCTGAAGGCCAATCCCTATCTGGATAAAGTGCATGTATTGGCCCATAGCTGGGAATTGATGATCCATGAACTGAAAGAAGAGAAGTATGATGCGCTGATCGATCTTCACCACAATCTGCGCACCCTGCGGGTAAAGAAAGAACTCGGGGTAAAATCGGTCGCCTTTAATAAGCTGAACATTCAAAAATTCATGTATGTCAATTTGAAATGGAACCGGATGCCGGCTGTCCATATCGTTGACCGGTACATGGACACGTTAAAGGAATGGAATGTGGTCAATGATGGGAGAGGGCTTGACTATTTTATTCCCGAAGAGGAACATATCGTAAATGAAGATATCCCGGTTTCTCACCATGCCGGTTATCTGGGTTTTGTGCTTGGTGCGGCGCATGCCACCAAAAAAATGCCCGTGGATAAATGGAAGGAATTGGCCGCCTCCATTGCTCATCCCATCATCTTGCTGGGGGGAAAAGAAGATGCAGAAGCCGGAAGGGCAATTGCTGCTGTCGATCCCATCAAGATCTATAATGCCTGTGGTAAATTCAGCCTGAATGAAAGTGCGGACCTGGTTCGCCGGGCCAAACTCATTGTTACACACGATACGGGGCTGATGCACATTGCGGCTGCCTGTAAGCGACCGATCATATCCTTATGGGGAAATACAGTGCCGGCCTTTGGCATGTATCCCTATTACGGAAATAGCCAGGTAAATAATGCACAGGTAGAAATAAAGGGGCTTTGGTGCAGGCCTTGTAGTAAGATTGGATATGATAAATGTCCGAAGGGGCATTTTAAATGCATGAACCAGATATCCATTCCGCTGCTGACACAGCAGGTGCTGTCATTTATCAAGTAGATTTTTTACCGCGAAGACGCCATGACACAATGAACGCGAAGAGATATTGGCGCAACCTGGCGCCTTTGCGGCCGAAACTTCGGCATGGCGGTAAAACAAAAAAGGCTCCGTTTGGGAAAACAGAGCCTGTC
Organism: Chitinophagaceae bacterium; assembly: GCA_041752235.1. Taxonomy (GTDB): domain Bacteria; phylum Bacteroidota; class Bacteroidia; order Chitinophagales; family Chitinophagaceae; genus SpSt-398. Next base: position 18,218 of record JBGSHM010000017.1, on the reverse strand, counting down.
CTGGTAGCAGGTTATTGTAAAAAGCTTGGTAGTTAGCGGGTCTTACTTGCCGATTGACAGCACGAAAGCAACCACAACCCCTACGAATAACAGAGTTAAGATAAGTCCACCCTGTACATTAGGATTCTGCAAAGCGGAGTTGATCTTTTTCATACACTAAAGATTTTGAGTTAAAAAAAACGGATTACTCGGCTTTCAGAGGTTATACCGGATCAAATCAGTGTAAGTGGGGATCAATAAAATCAATGGTAGTTTACAGAGAGGGTTGGATCGTGAGACAAAAATAGCAGATTTTTTGACAACTCCCAATCAATCTTCTAACTCACTCAATTCCAGCCACCTGAGCTCCTTTTCGTCAAGCAAAAGGGTAATTTCACCTATACGTGCCGATAGTTTGCTCAATTGGTCAAAAGGCAGGTTCCCGTCATGGAGTTGCCGGGTGATGGTTTCTTTTTCAGCACCCAAGGCCGCAATTTCTTTGGTCAGGGTTTCAAATTCCCTTTTTTCCTTGAATCCCTTGCGTTGTTTTCTTGATGTATCCGTGTTGTTCGCAGTGGATGTTGTTTCCGGTTTGGTTTCTTTGGATACAGGGATAATTTCAACGGGTTTGTTATCCTGTTCTTTTTCCGCCAACCGGTATTGCGAGTAGTTACCGGGGAAATCACGAACCACCCCTTCTCCCTCAAAAACAAAAAGATGGTCCACCAACCGGTCCATAAAATACCGGTCATGCGATACGATCAATAAACAACCCGGATACTCAGCCAGGAAATTTTCCAATACACTTAATGTGGGGAGGTCGAGGTCATTGGTCGGTTCATCCAAAACCAGAAAATTGGGGTTTCGGAAAAGAATGGAAAGCAGGTGTAGTCTTCTTTTCTCTCCACCACTCAGGCTTTTGATAAAAGTATATTGCTTGTCGGGTTCAAAGAGAAAGAGTTGAAGGAATTGGGCCGCACTCAAAGTGCCTCCATTGGCCAGGGGAAAATTCTCCGCAATGTTTTTTACAAATTCAATCACCCGCACATCATCTTTTGTATCCAGTCCTTGCTGTGAATAATGACCAAACACCACCGTATCACCCACATTGATCTTACCACTATCCGCCGCTTCAAGACCCAGGAGCATATTGATAAAAGTGGATTTTCCCACACCATTCTTTCCCACAACGCCGATCCGCTCTCCTTTCTTAAAGGTGTAATCAAATCCTTTTAAAATGATCTGTGGCCCGTATTGTTTGTTGACCTTTTTTAATTCGATTACCTTACCCCCGAGCCTGTTCATTTTCATTTGCAGGTCGAGTTGCTGTTCTTCCATTTTTTGCTTGGCTACCGACTCGATCTTGTAAAAATTATCCTGACGGCTTTTTGATTTGGTGGTCCGGGCGCGGGGTTGTTTACGCATCCATTCCAATTCCTTGCGGTAGGTATTCCGGGCCTTGTCAATGGTAGCGGCATCACTCTCTTGTCGCGCCGCCTTTTTTTCCAGGTAATTTTCATAATCACCTTTGTACACATGCAGCCCCGTGCGGTCAAGGTCCCATACCTCTTCGCATACGGAATCCAGAAAGTAACGGTCGTGGGTGACCAGCAGGAGGGTCACACTTTCCTGGTTGAGATAGTTCTCCAGCCATTCCACCATGGAAACATCCAGGTGGTTGGTCGGTTCGTCCATGATCAGCAGGATATGTTTGGGTTCAAAACCAATATCAATAAGTGTGCGGGCCAGGGCCACGCGTTTTCGCTGGCCTCCACTCAGGGTATTGACCGTTTGTTCGAGGTGATGGATATTCAGTTTGCCAAGGATCTGTTTAACGCGGGCATCAAAATCCCAGGCCCCCAGTTCATCCATGCGTATAAGGGCTTCTCCCATCGCAACAGGATCGTCGCGGTCACAGGCCGCTTCATAATTGGCAATGGCCCGTATCACCGGATGTTCATGGTGAAAGATATTCTCCAGTATGGATTTAGATTCGATAAAGGAAGGCTCCTGTTCAAAAAAGGCAACCGTTACTTCCTTGTTGACCCATAAGGTGCCTCCATCCGGTGTTTCCTTACCCGCCAATATTTTCAACAGGGTTGATTTCCCAAAACCATTTCTCGCCACCAGCGCGATCTTATCCCCCTCCTCGATATGAAAGGTCACCCCCTGGAAAAGAGGTTGAATGCCGTATGATTTGGAGAGGTTTTCGACAGTGAGAAAGTGCATGACCTGGATTTAGGGATGGAAGGACTCGGAGGATTGATTTTTTATAAACGTAAAAAATTATGGGTAGGGGCTATTTATTCTTTATTTCTATGGCGCTAAAAAAATAAAAGAGCTAATAGCTAAAAGCTAAGTGCTAATAGCTATTAGCTCTCTCCAATAAGAAAATTACAAGGTCTTCAGCACTTCGTTCATGCTGCGCACGGCCTCGGCACTCTTATTAAAAGCAGTCTGCTCTTCTTCATTCAGCCCAAAGTCCAGGATCTTTTCCCAGCCATTGCGTCCAATGGTAACAGGTACACCCAGACAGATATCTTTTTGGCCATATTCTCCGTCAAGGCTTACACAGCAGGTAAATAATTTTTTCTCATCGCGGAGAATGGATTCTACCAGTGCCGCTCCGGCTGCACCGGGTGCATACCAGGCAGATGTGCCAATTAGTTTGGTAAGCGTAGCGCCACCCACCATGGTATCGGCTACGATCTTGTCCTGTTGTTCTTTGGACAGGAAATTTGTAACCGGTACGCTATTCCAGGTAGCGAGGCGGATCAGCGGGATCATGGTGGTATCACCGTGACCACCCACCACCACCGCATTCAGGTCAGCGGGACTGCAACCCAGGTGTTGGCTCAATTGATATTTGAAACGGCTGCTGTCCAACGTACCACCCATACCGATGATGCGGTTTTTGGGGAGACCTGTGGATTGCAGGGCCAGATAGGTCATCGTATCCATGGGATTGCTGATCACAATAATGATCGCATTGGGAGAATGTTGCAGAATGTTTTCACAAACACCTTTAACGATACCCGCATTTACACCGATCAATTCCTCACGGGTCATACCTGGTTTGCGTGGCAAACCCGAGGTGATCACCACCACATCACTACCGGCAGTTTTGGTATAGTCATTGGTTGAACCGGTGATACGGGTGTCAAATCCAAGCAGGGTAGCAGTCTGCATCATGTCCTGCGCCTTTCCTTCGGCTACACCTTCCTTGATATCTAACAAAACCAGTTCATGGCATAACTCTTTACGGGCAATATTATCGGCACAGGTGGCACCTACGGCTCCCGCACCTACAACAGTCACTTTCATGGAAAAAAATTTATAGTTGAGAATAGAAATTTTAGCGGGGCAAAGATAGGAGGGAAAACAAGAATCGTAAAGGAGATTATGGAAAGAGGGGGATGACTTCGGTCAGGAGGGCTAATAGCTATTAGCTGTTAGCTATTAGCTTTTAGCTGGGAAAAATAAATTTTGATGATTACGAAAATTTCGTAGCTTTACGAAAACTTCGTAGAAAATGGAAAAATTATCTCCACAGGAAGAAGAGGCCATGTTAGCGGTTTGGCGTACCGGTGAGGGGAATGTAAAAGCCTTTTTGGACAATATAGAAGGGGAGAAGCCGCCTTATACCACCCTGGCTTCTACGGTTAAGAACCTCGAACGAAAGGGTTTTTTGCAAAGCCGGTTGATCGGCAATGCCTATATCTACAAGCCGGCGGTTTCGGAGGCCGAATACAAAAAGCGGTTCATGAGCACCGTAGTGCGGGATTATTTCGAAAATTCGTACAAGGAGTTGGTGAACTTTTTTGTGGAGCAAAAAAAATTATCCGCGGATGAGTTGAAGGAGATCGTCCGGTTGATCGAAAAAAATTCTTAACCCAAGCGCCTGTCTATGCACGACCTGATATTATACTTATTAAAATCCGGCATCAGCCTGGGAGCAGTTTGTCTCTTTTACCAATGGGTATTGCGGCGAATGACCTTTTATACCTGGAACCGTTGGTACCTGTTGATCTATTCGATACTGGCATTTTTACTACCCCTGATCAATATCGCTCCTGTACTCGAAAAAAAGGAGTGGGAAGGAGTGACATTGGTGGAATGGATACCCTCGGTGAACCAGTTACCCACCACTACACCTGTGGCTGACAAGGGGATGGAGCCGTTAACTCTTTTCGTTTGGGTGGTTGGCCTTGGGATTGCGGCATTGGCCATTCGTTTTCTGGTACAACTCTGGTCCTTTCAAAAGTTGAGAAAGAAAGCCATACTGATCGAAGGTGATGGTGCAAGACTTTACCAGGTGGATAAACCCATCATCCCCTTCTCCTTTGGTCATTCGATCTACCTGAACCCGGCCCGGCATGATGAAGCGGAATTAAAAGAGATCATTCGCCATGAGTTTGTACATGTGCGGCAAAACCATACGATGGATATGTTATGGGCCGAATGGATCTGTATCCTGAATTGGTATAATCCATTTGCCTGGTTATTACGCAAAGCCATTCGTCAAAATCTGGAGTTCATTGCCGACCAGCATGTGACAGACAGTGGCGTGGATCGTAAACAATACCAATACCTGCTACTGAAAGTTATGGGGCAACACGCTTACCGCATAGCTCCCGGATTTAATTTTTCTTCACTCAAAACACGTATAGCCATGATGAACAAAATCAGGACCCATAAGGTCCATTTACTCAAATTTCTGGTTGCCTTTCCATTGGCAGCCCTGTTGCTCATTGCCTTTCGCAGTGAAAAGGCGCTGGCCCAGGTGGCACCTGCTCCCGCGGATGTCATAAGACCGGCAACTCCGGCACCTACACCCGATCAGCCCGCGGCCCCTGCACCTGCTGACCGGATAGCTCCCCGTGCGCCAATGAATGCTCTGGCTGTTCCGGATACCATTCCAGCCACAAAAAAGATCAATGGCAAGGGTTACCTGTTGAGCATTGCCGACAACGAGGGGGAGTGTGTAGTGATCATCAAAAACAATAGCAACAAAATCCTAAAGGCCATTGCCCTTACCGAATGGAATGCCAATGAAAAAGAGTATATAGCCAAATATGGTGAATTACCTCCGGCACCACCTGCTCCTCCCGCCAGCCCTGAACCCATCGAGGTGGAAGTGAAACCTTTGCTGCAAAAAGCCATCGTTAAACAGGACGGAGTAATAGGAGTTAAAGAAGTGGTGGTTGTGGGTTATCCAACGAAGAAAGGAGTAGTGGAAGATAAAAAGCCAGGCGAATGGATAACACTATTGGATGGAGCAGAAGCTCCACTCTATATTGTGAATGGTGTAATTGTTGAAACGAAATGGATCAAGGAATCGGTAAAGGCGGTTGATATTGAATCGATAAACGTATTAAAAGGCGATTCCGCCACAACAAAATACGGCGAGAAAGCCAAGCATGGCGCGATTGAAATAAAGATGAAGAATAAAGAATAAGTGTATAGTGTACATAATTAATGTCAAGCAGCCTTTTTGTTGAATTTGGAGTCATTTAATATATTCGTAACACAGTAGATACCCTTATCCTTAATAATTTTATGATGCTGGTTAAGGTTATATTAAATGACTCCCTATTCCCAATATGATGATCAACAATTGCTTGCATTGCTTCGAACAAGCGATGAAAATGCTTTTGCTGTCCTCTATCACCGCTATTGGGAATCCCTGTTCTATAAGGCCGGTAAAAAACTCAATAATCTTCCCGAGGCCGAAAATATCGTGCAGGATATTTTTACGGATATCTGGAACCGCCGAAATGAAATAAACGTAACCGGCGAATTAAGTCATTACCTGTCACTTGCCTTAAAATACCGGATCATCAATTACCAGGCACGTATTCGCCATGCGGAGAATTTTTCCCTTCATCAATCACGATTGGAAAAAAGCGACCGAAATACCGAAGAATGGATTGCCTATTCAGAACTCAACCGACGGATGGCCGCTTTGGTGAAAGCCCTTCCCGAAAAATGCCAATTGGCTTTTCAGTTGCGCGAAAAAGGGCTGAGCCAGAAAGAGATCGCTGATGCCATGCAGGTTTCCGAAAACACCGTCGAAACCCATATCGGCCGGGCATTAAAAGCCCTGCGTACAGGCTTAACCCAACTTTTTTCCCTTTTCTGATTTTTTTTTCTTCCCCGTTCACGGAAAAGCTCCCGTTGATTGACTTAATAGTATGGAGCTTTCTGAAAACAGGTATAAGGAACTTGCCCAAAAATGGGCTGAAGGGCGTATCAGTCCCGAAGAAGCCAGGGAATATTTAGACTGGTACAATGCTGAGGATAATAGTCCCCTCGAGATCGCCCCTGAATTTGCCACCAGCAAAGAGGAGCTTGAGCAACGCATGCTGGCCACCATACAACAGCGTATTTCCACCGAGGTTCCTGTTATTGCTATTCGCAGAAGGTGGACCCGTTATGTGGCGGCGGCAGCCATCCTGCTGATGATTGCTACCGGGGCCTGGTTTTTTCTCCGTCAAAATCCGGATCAGCCAAATTTTCCGGTGGCCCGTGTACAGGATCCAAATTTTAAGAATGATGTATTACCCGGTGGGGATGGTGCGGTGCTGACCCTGGCCGATGGAAAACAAATTGTGCTCGATGCCAATGCAACCGGACAGTTGGCCCAGGAAGGGAATACTGTGTTGATGGGCAGCGCCGGCGAATTACGCTATTCCGGTACCACCACCGAAACACTCTATAATACATTAACCACCCGCAAGGGACAGCAATACGCGCTTGCCTTATCCGATGGCACCAAAGTGTGGTTGAATGCCGGTTCATCCATCCGCTATCCTGTGGGATTTACCGGAGATACCCGTGTGGTGGAGATAACGGGTGAAGCCTATTTTGAAGTGGCTTCGCAGCCGCTGGCACAATCCGGCAAGAAACCATTTATCGTGAAAGTGAATGATATGGAAGTGACCGTATTGGGTACGCATTTCAACATCAATTCCTATGGAGATGAAGGCGCCATCCGCACCACCCTGATTGAAGGATCTGTAAGGGTGAATGATAAACTGGTGTTGGCGCCGGGTCAGCAATCTGCCTATAACAAAGGGCAATTGCAGTTGGTGGAGCAGGCGGACCTCACCGGCGCACTGGCCTGGAAGAACGGTTTGTTTTATTTCCGGAGCGCGGATATAGAAACCGTGATGCGACAGGTGCTACGCTGGTATGATATTGAGGTGCGCTATGAAGGCGCCCGAACAAAGGACCGGTTCAATGGAGGAATTCCACGCACAGCGAGCCTGACCGAGTTGCTTTCCATCCTGAAGGAAAGCCGGGTCAATTTCAGATTGGAAGGAAAAGTATTAACGGTATTGCCTTAAATAAAAACCGTCCCGGTTGGAGCCCGGAACGGCATAAAGTTGGGCAACCAGTATAATAACAGTCGGCAAAGACCAATTATCAGTAAACCCAAGTCCGCGGGTAAGGCGGACGACCAAAGTTATGCACTTGACTGCTTATGGCAAAGGAATGTCTATGCACATCCCCAACGCCATTCTACGTTTTTCGAAGCCCAGATCATTCACAAAATCCTACTTGATTATGAGGCTACTCACCATTCTTCTGACATTTACCAGCCTGCAGGCCGCGGCCCACAGTTATGGGCAGGTCAGTTTATCCGTTAAGGATGAACCATTGGAAAAAGTACTTGTGGCGCTCAAAAAACAGAGTGGCTACGAATTCTTTTACAATGAAAACATGATGCGCAATGCCCAACCCGTAACCCTTACGGTAAAAGGCCGGACGCTGGAACAGGTATTGGAATTATGTTTCAACAACCAACCCCGGCTTGGTTATGTCATCATCTCCCGCACGGTGGTGATCAAAGACAAAGCCCTGACCAATCCCTTACCAACGGAAGAGGCCCTGCCTCCACCGCCCATTGAAGTAAAGGGCAGGGTGGTGGATGAAAATGGGCAGCCTGTTGCTGGTGCCTCTGTACAGGTAAAGGGTACCACAAATGGAACCTCCACCGATGCCAATGGCAATTTCACTCTGAGCAATGTGGACGATAAAGCCACCCTCGTTATTACCTCCGTGAATATTGAACCCATGGAGGTAAAACTAAACGGCCGCTCCTCTCTTACCATTTCCGCCAAAACTGCGGTGAAGGAGGAGGAGATTGTGATGGCGTATGGGACCAGGACAAAGACGAATAATGTGGCAGCAGTGACAGTAGTGAAAGGAGAGCAGATTCAGAGTTTGCCGAACAGGAGTTTTGATAAATCATTACAAGGGTTAGTTCCTGGTTTATTAGTTACCAGTGGTACAGGTCAGCCCGGCAGCGGAGTGGGTAACTTCGTACTAAGAGGAATTGCAACATCAGCCAACTTAGAAAATGGTTCAACTGCCAGAAATCCACTTGTTGTTATTGACGGAATGCCAGTCTCGCAAGATTATTTCCAGTTATATGTCAGTAACACTTCTACACCTATAACAAATCCATTATCACAACTAAACCCTTCCGATATAGAAACAATTACTGTTCTGAAAGATGCGGCAGCTATCGCTCTATATGGTGCAAGAGCAAGTAATGGAGTAATTGTAGTAACAACAAAAAGAGGCAAGTCGGGAAAGACAATGTTTAGCTTTCGTCACCAGACAGATATTGCTACAAGGCTTAACGGCAGGGAACAGGTATTATCGCAAAAGGAATATCTTGAGCTTCTTTACGAAGGATATAAAAACAGCAATCCAACACTGTGGACAGATGATGCCATTTTACAGGACTTAAAATCCAAATATCCTACAAGAGCCGACGGAAGTTTTTATCCCACTCAAAATTGGGCCAGCGAATTATATAATCGAAATGCCATAACCGTATCCAATGAACTTGCTATTTCCGGTGGAAATGAAACCAACAGTTTCTATTTTAATTTTGAATATAGCAAGCAGCATGGTATAATAAAAGAAACCGGTTATGATAGAATATCATTCCGGTTCAATTTCGAAAATCGCCCGGCCAGCTGGCTAAAAATAGGGCTTAATACAGGGTTATCCTATAATATACAGAATTATGGAGGCGCTTTACGGGGTTTAGGAGATGGCACCTCACTATCAGTCATGTCTCCATTAAATCCAATTAGATTGGAAGATGGCAACTATAAATTAAATTTTAACAGGGGAACTGTTTCAACACAAGCCAATCCGGTTGCCGCATCAGAGTATAATATAAACAGAAACAGTTCTTATAGGGGCTTAGGTAAAATTTACGGCGAGGTTACTTTTCTTAAAAATTTCAAGTTTACCTCTAATGTAGGTTTTGATTTCATGATGGCTGAAGCAAAAGAAAAATTTGACCCTCGTTTATACGATCCAAGTACCCGATCTATAGGAGGAAGAATAGAGGAGCAGGATATAAGAAGGGCAAATTTTGTGACTACAAATATTTTGAGATTCGATAGGATGATAAACTCCATACATTCATTAAATATCATAGTTGGCCAGGAAGCTCAAATATTAAATCAAAAAGCCTTACTGGCTGCAGTCAAAGGGTTAAGTCTTCCGTACTACGATCAAATAAGCAGCCCGGGTGTGACCATATATAAATATATGGGGTATACAACAAAAGAGAATCTACTGTCCTATTTTGCGCAAACGAACTATACTTTTAGAAATAAATATTTCTTATCTGCAAGTGTCAGAAGGGATGGCTCCTCACGCTTCGGAGAAGATCGCCGTTACGGTACTTACTGGTCAACAGGTGCCGGTTGGGAAATTACCTCAGAGGAATTTATGAAACGGGCCAAATGGCTGAATTACATGAAAATAAGAAGCAGTATCGGTGCCGCCGGAAATGCTGCCGCCATTAATGCGCTTTCTCGGTATGATCAGTTGTATTATAGTACCTTTCTGGGCCAGCCTGCCGTATATTCAGATATTAAACCGGGAAATCCCGATATTCAATGGGAGCAAACATTTACCTGGGATTTAGGAATAGAAACACGTTTTTTTAATGACCGGTTAAATATTACTGCAGACATTTATAAAAGAAATACTTCTAATCTTCTTTACGAGATTGACCTTCCCCAGAGCTCCGGTTACTACAGAATATTAGATAATATTGGAAAAATAGAAAATAAGGGATTTGAATTATCCCTTTCCGCTCTCCTCATCCAAAGTAAAAGTTTCAGGTGGCATTTAAATGCCAATTGGTCGACAAACAAAAACACCCTCATTAAAGCAGATGTGCCTGTTGAATCCTTCTCCACTGGCGAACTAGCAAATAGAGAAGGTGAGAACTTCAATTCTTTTTATTTGAAGCGTTGGGCCGGTGTAAATCCTGCAGATGGTATGCCCATGTGGATAGACTCCACTGGAAAACCCAGCAGCGATTATGATGCCAGTAAATATGAATTTGTCGGTAAACCTCAGCCCGATGGTTTTGGAGCCATAACCAATACATTTAGCTATAAAGAGATTGAGTTATTGGTTATGCTTTATTATCAGTACGGGTACCAGATCTATAATGTCAATGACTTCATGCTTTTGAATGACGGAACTTATATCGAATATAACCAGGATAGACGGGCCCTCGACAGATGGCAAAAACCAGGAGATATTGCCAGCAATCCTATCCGGTTGCTTAATAATAGCACCGGGTCTACCTACAATTCTACCCGTTATTTATTTGATGGAGACCACTTACGTTTACAAACTGTTTCGGTAACGTATAATTTGAAAAAGAGTATAACTGATCGCATGCGATTAAGTACAATGAAATTATTTGTACAGGGACATAACCTTGCTGTTTTGACAAAATTCCCTGGCCGGGATCCTTCCAATGTTGATATTGGAGGAACTGCGTCAACATTTGTTTATCCAAATCAACGATCATTTTCATTTGGCCTAAAAGTAGGCTTCTAAAACGAATTATACCTGGTTTCAGGCATAGACAACTATGTAATAATTATTTTATGAAACAATACAAATTAATACTACTCGTCCTTATAGGATTTACTAATTCAACATCCTGCAAGAAAACTTTTCTTGATGTGCCGGATAAAAGAGCAATTGTGCGCAAGGAATATGTTGTAGACTTAAGAACAACCAGCGAATTTCTTAACGGGGTTTATATTAACTTATCTTCCTACTTCTATTCGGGGTTGAATACGATTTACCCTGATTTAATAGCTGACAATATCAAGCTAACTGACAGGCCCCTAGCTTCACATTATGCTTGGGTACAGCGGGCAAGTAAAAAACAATCCGTATCGCTTCAGTCGATAGATAACATGAATCCTATCTGGCTATGCGGGTATAAGGTAATTCGTGATTGCAACTTTATAATTGAAAATGTTGACCGGTTTAAATCCGAAAATACGGCGAAGGCAAACGACATTAAAGGCCAGGCTTATGCATTAAGAGCGCTTACTCATGCTGGTTTAGCCAATATTTTCGCGCAGTCTTATAACTTCACCACAGATGCTTCTCATCTAGGCATACCCTACATAGAAATATCGGACTGGTCTCAACCTATTTCCAGGCAAACTGTTGCTGAAATATACAGCAAGATGATTGTTGATTTAAATAGTGCCATCGAACTTTTGCCTGCAACAAGCGATAATAAATTATTCATCAACCGAAATGCTGCGAAGGCATTACTGTCAAGAATATATCTTTTTAAAGGAGATTATCAAATTGCCAAAAATATAGCAAGAGAAATTATAGACAATGCGCCTATGATGTCCGGACAGGATTATCCATCCAAGTTATTTACGTTTGATGAGTCAGAATCCCTTTTTCAAATAGCCCCCTTCTCAGGAGCTTACTACACCGATTTTTCCGGTGGTTACTTTTCCCAGAATTACTGGCAATTATTTGTGCCCACCAATGATATTGTGGATATACTTACCGAAGATATAAATGATAAAAGAAGTGCCTGGGTTACCGACGCATCCGGTCATTGGGAAATTTCCAAGTACCCGGTAGGAGTGGCCTCCATTCATGTTTATCCCGAAATGGATTACTATCAAACCATTCTACGATCGTCGGAAATGTATTTGACCGCGGCAGAAGCATATGCCCGGCTAAACAATGAAGACAGTGCCAGGGCATTCTTAAACGATATCCGAACCAGGGCCAATACCATGCCTGTAGCGGCAACCGTAACGGGTGCTGCTTTACTGGATTCGATATATAAAGAACGCAGAAAAGAATTTGCCTTTGAAGGATTTAGAATGTTTGATTTACTAAGATGGAAAAAAGGGGTTAATAGATTAGATGCTCCCGAACCTTTAGCACAGAATTTACCTTATCCCAGTAATAAGGCTATTGCACCAATTCCAATTCAGGATGTTGAATTGCTTGGATTACCTCAAAATATCGGGTATTAAAAATTTAAAGTAATATGATAAATATAATAGTTCCCCTTTTTTTATATCTAACCGCCAATTCATGCTACGGGCAAGGGGATCAAGATTTTCAGTATGTGAAAAACACCTATTATAATTTTAAAGAAAAAGGAAGTGTCATTGAGTTCCGGTCAGCCCAATTTAGGGATAAGGATTCTTTCAAGGTAGGTGTTAGGCCAATTGACTGTGTTGGTGGTTGTGACTTCCAAGATTTATCAATGCCTATTAGTAATGGGAAAGTAAAATGGAAAGATTTCATAAGCCTTCCTTTTCAAGTATCTACAAATGAAATCCCAAAGGCTCAGAACTCATATTGGATTATTGAACCTGGCGATAGTATGGTTATAGATGTAAACAGGCATGATATACAGTTTTCTGGTAGAGGTTCAGAAAAATTCGAATTGCAATTGAAGCTTAAATTGTTGGATGATAGATTAAAAAAGAATGTTTTTAATCCAGTAACTTATGGGCCTGCTTCGCACAAAGACTATTTTAATTTTAATAATTATTTAAATAGTCTATTGGATTCTACGAAGATAATAGTTAATTCTTATAAGTCTCAGCTATCTTCTTTTGCATTCAAATATATTATGGATGTAGAGCTTAATAATATTCTTGATATGCGAACTGACAAATTTTATTCTTTTCTTTCATATGCATATTCGTCAGGGTTAACATTGCAAAGCATTTGTGATATTTATGATTCTACGTATTTGATAAAAACAGGAGAAGATAATTTGCCTTCTAGAGATGGATACTTTTTCGGGTCTTGGGGACCTATTAGGCTACAAGTGGGTAGAAGATTTTCCTTTGACAGGAAAGATCAATATTATAGTTCGGAATTGACGCGAACATTACTTTATTTCGAATTGGGTTTAAAAAGTTACAAGGGTATTGCCAGAGAAAAGTTTTTAAGTAATTTTTTAATTAGAGAGATGATTAAAGATCTAGGCTTTATACCGGAAGTTGAATCTGCCCTAGCTAGTTATTATTCTGAAAGTGGTTATTCTGAATACAAGAGTTATGTAAAAGACTATGAGGAAAAGGCAAGAAACTTGCAAACTGGAAAAAAATCTCCAGATTTCAGTTTTGCGGATAATCAAGGAAACATAATTAATAAAAATTATTTTTATGGGAAGATTGTTTTAATGGATTTTTGGTTTACCGGATTTCCGGGATGTGTGCAATTGGCGCCTATATTAAGGAGAATGCAAAAAATATTTGAAAATAATAGTCATGTAGTTTTTGTGAGTATTTCCACAGATGAGGACAAGGGTGAATGGCTTAAGAGTATTACAGGAGGAAAATATACCACAGTAGATGCTTTAAATTTGTATACTGAAGGATTAGGTATAAACCATCCATCAATAAAAGCATTTAATGTTTCTTCCTTTCCTTCTCTTTTTTTATTAGACGCAGATGGGAAAATCATACAAAACCCATTGCCTGATCCAAGACTTGACAATGGTAAACAATTAATTGCTTTGATTAGCAAACAACTTACTTTACTGAAGGACGGCCCTTATGTATTTATTAACGATCGAACCAAAACGACTTATTCAATAAATGGTTCTTCTGTCACAGCTTTAAAATTACCACCAAAAAAGTCGACTGTTGTGGTGCAGACAGATGTTTATGGTAAGGAATTTACTGTCAAACTTCAGAAGACCCTTTTAAAGCAAGCTACTGAATTTGAAAAACCAGTAAAACTCTTTATTCTGTCTGATATCGAAGGGAATTTTGAGGCATTCAGTAAGCTGCTACAGGCAAACAAAGTAATTGATGAAAGTTATAACTGGAAATTCGGAAAAGGACATTTGGTATTTGCGGGAGACATGTTTGATAGAGGTAAGCAAGTTACGGAATGCCTGTGGTTAATGTATTCGTTGGAAGAAAAAGCAAAGACTGCAGGAGGATATGTTCATTTTGTGCTGGGTAATCACGAACTAATGAATTTGCAAGGAGATCACCGGTATGTGCAGCAAAAGTATAAGGACAATGCTAAGGTGATGAACAAAACTTTGAAAGACCTTTATAATGAAGAAAGTGAATTGGGTAAGTGGCTAAGAACAAAAAACATCATTGAAAAAATAGGAGACTTGTTGTTCATTCATGCAGGTATTTCTAAAGAATTGAATAAACTACCCGTTTCTGTTAGCGATATTAATCAAGTTGCCCGTCCGCATTATGCTGACACAGCAAAAAGTTATAAAGAGCAGAAACTGAATACGATTTTGAGTAATAAGGTTGGGCCATTTTGGTATCGGGATTATTATTTAGATCAGGAAATTAAAACATATGCAAGTGGTGACACCGTCTACAAAGCTTCTATATCACAAGTGAATGAGACTTTGAATAAATTCAACGTCTCCCGCATCATCACCGGTCACACCATCGTCGCCGATACCATTTCCGTACACTATGGGGGCAAGGTCATCAATACCGATACAAAACATGCCGAGGGCAAGAGCGAGGCCCTGTTGATCGAGGGGGATCATTATTACCGCGTCAACCAGGAGGGTAAACGTGTATTGCTTTTTGTGGATGATAAAAAGAAAACTTCTCCTTCACCCCAATGAACCGGGAGATAGCCACATATCAAATAGATTTTGTTGAATTGTATCGGCAATTCCAGCCCAGGATGCTGCATTATGTCCTTCGGCGCTGCCCCTATGGCGGGCAGGCCGAGGACATTGTACAGGATGCCTTCCTCAAACTCTGGTCCATCCGGGATAGCCTGGCCTGTATTGAAAAGCTCCCGGCCTATTTATTTGTCATGGTCCGGAACGGCCTGATGGAGTATTTCCGGCAAAAAAGACAGGCCAATCGGTTGAACAGGCAATACAGCCACCGCTCCAGCAGCTTCACCCATGATCGCCTGGAGCAAAGGGATCAGTTGGCCCGTTTACACGAGGCCATCACCCATCTCCCCAAACAGCAGCGGCTGGTGGTGGAGCTGCGTTGCGAATACAACTGGCGGGCCAAAGAAGTGGCCGCGGTACTCAATCTCTCCCTTTCTACCGTTAAGAACCATATTCAGTGCGCCCGGCGGAAGCTGCGGGCGGCGTGAGACGTGAGTTTCGTGAGTCGTGAGACGTCAGACGTGAGACCTCCCTCGTCTCACGTCTCACGTCTCACCTCTCACGAAACTCACGTCTGACGTCTGACGTCTCACGTCTCACGAAACTCACGTTTTTTTTATCCTTTCCAATTTTCCCGCCTTCCTTATATTTGCACCCTTAGCATTACCGGCCAGCCCAGAACTGGCCTCAAAATGAAAACGTTATGGCAACGACAGCAGACATCAGCCGGGGCATGATCATCAAGATTGATGGCAGCCTGTATTCGGTGGTGGAATTTGGACAGAATAAGACCGCCAGGGCGGCCGCTAAAGTGTGGGCCAAGTTGAAAGGGGTGGACAATAACCGGACCATCGAACAGACCTGGAATAGTGGGGAAAATATCTTCCCGGTACGGGTGGAAAGAAAGCCTTTTCAATACCTGTACAAAGACGATACAGGGTATAATTTCATGGATACAGCTACCTTTGAACAACTGGCCGTACAGGAAAATATGGTGGACGCTCCCCAGTTCCTGAAAGACGGACAGGAAGTGTCGATGCTGGTGAATACCGAGACCGACCTGCCCATGAGTGTGGAACTGCCCGATAAGATCGTTCTCCTGGTAACCTATACCGAACCTGGATTGAGGGGCGATACCGCCACCCGGACCCTGAAACCCGCTACCGTGGAAACCGGTGCGACCGTAAACGTTCCGCTGTTTGTTAACGAAGGGGAATTGATCCGGGTAAATACCAAGACCGGTGAATATGTGGAAAGGGTAAAAGAATAATTATATTCGGACTCCTGCGTTATACGCGGATTTCTCACCTTAAATCAACTATAAATTGAAAAACATGGATTTTAAACAAATTCAGGAGTTGATCAAGATGATCAACAAATCCAATATTGGAGAGTTGACCGTTGAGCAGAAGGATTTCCGGATCACCATCAAACAAAAGGAAGACCATGTAACCCAGGTGGTTTCGGCACAACCGATAGCTATGGCGGCCGCCCCTGCACCTGCTCCTGCGGCGGCCTCGGCTGCTGCACCGGCTGCTTCTTCCGCTGCCGCACCAGCCGCACCGGCCGGAAACCTCATCACCATCAAGAGCCCGATGATCGGTACTTTCTACCGTCGTCCTGGCCCTGATAAGGTCAACTTCGTGGAAGTAGGCGATGATGTGTCCGAAGGCAAAGTGGTTTGCATCATCGAAGCCATGAAACTCTTTAACGAGATCGAAAGCGAAGTATCGGGTAAAGTGGTGAAGATTTTGGTGGATGATGCTTCCCCGGTGGAATACGATCAACCACTCTTCCTGGTGGAACCCAATTGATCAGGATCCTGTCCAATCTTCCAATCACCAAATCGTCTTCATGTTTAAAAAGATATTGATAGCGAACAGGGGTGAGATCGCCCTCCGGGTCATTCGCACCTGTCGCGAAATGGGCATCAAAACGGTAGCGGTCTATTCAACCGCCGACCGTGACAGCCTGCATGTAAAATTTGCCGACGAAGCAGTTTGTATCGGCAAACCCCAGAGCAGTGACTCTTACCTCAATATTCCGCATATCATGGCGGCCGCCGAAATCACCAACGCGGATGGTATCCACCCGGGTTATGGATTTCTTGCGGAGAATGCCAAATTCGCCAAAATTTGTAACGATCACCATATCAAATTCATTGGCCCTACACCGGAAATGATCAACGCGATGGGGGATAAGATCACGGCCAAAGAAACCATGATCAAAGCGGGTGTACCCGTTGTCCCCGGTGGCGAAGGATTATTGCAAAGCGTGGAAGAAGCCAAAGGCCTTGCCCGCGATATGGGCTATCCCGTTATCCTCAAGGCAACGGCCGGTGGGGGTGGAAAAGGGATGCGGATCGTATGGGAAGAAAGTGAGATCGAAAGAGCTTACGATACAGCCAAAGCGGAAGCAGCAGCAGCATTCAAGAACGATGGGATCTACATGGAGAAATTCGTGGAAGAACCCCGCCATATCGAAATACAAGTGGCCGGTGACCAATATGGAAATGTCTGCCACCTCAGTGAGCGGGATTGTTCCATTCAACGTCGCCACCAGAAGCTGGTGGAAGAATCACCTTCTCCCTTCATGACCGATGAACTGCGGATGAAAATGGGAGAAGCGGCTAAAAAAGCCGCCTCCGCCATCAACTATGAAAGTGTGGGTACCATCGAATTTCTGGTGGATAAACACCGGAATTTCTATTTCATGGAAATGAATACGCGTATCCAGGTAGAGCATTGCGTAACAGAAGAAGTGATCAACTTCGACCTGATCAAAGAACAGATCAAGATCGCCCAGGGAGAACGGATATCCGGGGATGATTATATACCACAAATGCACTCGATCGAGTGCCGGATCAATGCCGAAGATCCATACAATGATTTCAGACCTTCACCCGGTCGCATCACCACCTTACATACACCCGGCGGACATGGAGTACGGGTAGATAGTCATGCCTATGCGGGGTATGTCATTCCTCCTTACTATGATTCCATGATCGGGAAACTCATTACCGTGGCACGCACCCGCGAAGAAGCAATTGATACCATGTATCGCGCCCTGAGCGAATACGTGATCGAAGGCATCAAAACCACGATCCCCTTCCATCTTCAGTTGATGAAGGATGAGCGCTTCCGCAGCGGGGATTTTAATACGAAGTTTTTGGATGGGTTTAAGATGATGTAGTTGTTTCTTTTCTTACGTTTTTACCGCCAGGGCACAAAGACACAAAGGGCGCTAGGATAGCCGTGCGAGACCTCTGGTCTCGCAC
>JBGSHM010000016.1:0-33227 GCA_041752235.1 Chitinophagaceae bacterium | reverse complement strand
CCTCTGGTCTCGCACAGCAAGCCTCCAACATCCACCAAACTTCCCTACATTTGCGCCCCTAACATACTCTATGGAAGTAAAATACCTGATACAGATCGCTGGTGAATTGAACCTTTCGGTCAAGCAAATTACCAATGTGAGTGCCTTGCATACAGAAGGTTCCACTATTCCTTTTATTTCCCGATACAGAAAAGAAGCCACCGGAAACATGGATGAGGTGCAGGTGGGCGCGGTGATCGACCGGCTGAAATATTTTTCAGAATTGGAGAAGCGAAATGAAACGGTCATTAAAACAATTGAGGAAGCCGGCAAACTAACCCCGGAACTCAGGAAGCGGATTGAAGATTGCGTACAGTCAACGGAACTGGAGGATATTTATCTTCCCTTTAAACCCAAACGCAAGACCCGCGCCACCATGGCCATCGAAAAAGGATTGGAGCCATTGGCCAAATTGATCTTTGAACAAAAACAACAAGATATATCAGCCGCCCTGCAATCCGCCTTGAATGAGGAAGTAAAAACAAACGAAGACGCCCTGCAAGGGGCCAGAGATATCATGGCAGAATGGGTGGCCGAGAATGAGCAAGCCAGGAATAAGGTCAGACAACTCTTTACCGAATCAGCCATCGTGAACTCAAGGGTATTGACCACTAAAAAGGACGAAGAAGAGGCACAGAAATACCGCGATTATTTTGAGTACAGCGAACCCTTGGACAAATGCCCCTCCCATCGCATTTTGGCCATGCGTCGTGGTGAAAAGGAAGGTTACCTGATCATGACGATCCAGATTGAAAAGGAAGCCGCCCAGGAGGAACTCAAGCGAATATTCATCACAGGCTCTGGTTCAGCTTCCCACGAAGTGGGGCTTGCCATCGAAGATAGTTTTGTGCGTCTTCTCAAACCATCGATAGAAACGGAGTTTAGAATGTTGAGCAAAACAAAGGCCGATGAAGAAGCCATCAAAGTTTTTGCCGAGAACCTTCGCCAACTATTACTTGCCTCTCCCCTGGGAAGCAAGCGCGTCATGGCCATTGACCCCGGATTTCGAACCGGGTGCAAAGTGGTTTGCCTGGATGAGCAGGGAAATTTTTTAAAATACAATACCATTTTCCCCCACGCGCCGCAAAATGATCATACCGGGGCTGTCAATACCTTAAAGGAATTGGTAGCTACTTTTAATATTGAAGCGATAGGGTATGGTAATGGTACAGCCAGTAAGGAAACAGATCAATTGGTCAGGGGAATAGATTTTGGACGCCCTGTGTCTGTCTTTATGGTCAATGAAAGCGGGGCCTCGATCTATTCGGCCAGTGAGGTGGCTCGGGAAGAATTTCCCGAAGAGGATGTTACCGTTAGTGGCGCTATCAGCATCGGTCGTCGCTTGCTTGATCCCCTGAGCGAATTGGTCAAGATCGATGCGAAAAGCATCGGGGTGGGGCAGTACCAGCATGATGTAAACCAGACCCGCTTAAAAGAATCACTTGATCAGGTAGTGGAAAGTTGCGTAAACTTTGTAGGCGTTGATCTGAATACAGCCAGCCGGCATTTGTTAACCTATGTTTCCGGTTTAAGTGCTACGGTAGCCCGAAACATTGTTGAATACCGTAGCCGCCATGGTGGGTTTCGCACGCGGGAGGAATTGAAAAAAGTGACCATGCTCGGCCCTAAGGCCTTTGAACAATGCGCGGGCTTTCTGCGCATACCCGGAGCCGATAACCCTTTGGATAATTCGGCAGTCCATCCGGAAAGTTATCATGTGGTCGAATCAATGGCCAAACAATTACAATGCACTGTACATGACCTGGTGAAAGACACAGGCCTGCGCAAGCAAATTAAGGTGCGAGATTTTGTCAGTGAGTCCATCGGGGAATACACCATATCTGATATCATCAAAGAACTGGAAAAGCCAGGACGTGATCCACGCTCACCCATTGAGGAATTTCGTTTTGCCGAAGGCGTAAATACCATGAACGATCTGAAGCCGGGTATGAAAGTGCCAGGTATAGTCACCAATATCACCAATTTTGGCGCTTTTGTAGATATTGGAGTAAAACAAGATGGGCTCGTTCACATCTCGCACCTGAGCAATCGGTTCATCACGGATCCTAACGAAGCCGTTAAACTGAATCAAAAAGTATTGGTGACCATACTGGAAGTAGATATTGCCCGAAAAAGAGTTTCCCTTTCCATGAAAGACAATGCGGAAAAAAGCAATGATAAAGGGCCAAAGCCATCTTTTAAAAATGAAAAGACTTCCAAGCCTCAACCATTGAATGATTTTCAAGCAAAGCTGATGGAGTTGAAGAAGAACTTTAAGGCGTGATTTTCGTGAGACGTGAGTCGTGAATCGTGAGAAATCTCACGTCTCACGTCTCACGATTCACGTCTCACGATTCACGTCTCTCAAACCAACAAAAACTTCCCCCCACCCATTCTTTATCCTTGTTATATCTGACACCGATCATTTTGCCTTTGCTCAGTCGGGCAAGATGATTGGTAGGGACGGGTCGTTCCATGCCTTCTTTCCAAAAATAAAACAGGCGGATCTCTACTTTGGCTGGATCATCCGGTGTTTCGATGACCTCAGCATATTTCACTTTGCGTTGCAGGATCCAATTCTCCGGCTCTTTTACCTGTTGGATATCCTCTTCTGTTACATCGATCACAACACCCTGGCCGGCAAAAGAGAACAGGGGTTTTAAAACATAGTTCTCCAGATCGGCGGGTACTTGTTTAATCTCATGTAAAAAATAGGTGGCCGGAATATAAGGATGTTGGATAAATGGAATGGTGAATTTGCTGATGCGATAAAACCAATTAGGATGTGGTGCCCATTCCACCTCAAGGGGCTCAAACAGGATCTTTCCCTTTTCCTGAACCTCGGGTGTCTGTTGTTGAAGATCATCAAAAATGAGCCGGTTATAGATACGGTGAATGGGTGTCTTGACACCTTCCCGCATATAAAATAGTTTGTTTCCTTCTTTGATCAATTCGGTCAGACATACCGGCTGGATGCCAATAAAATCCTGTGTGTAATAAAAATCGATCCTTGTTTTTTGCTGATGCGGGAAGATTTCCAGCAGGATCACATTTTCCGGTGCATGATTACCCAATACGATCTCCCGGAATAATTTCAAATAGCTTTCTCTTTCAAATCCCCCCAGGTAATCGGTAAAACCCGGTGGCTTTGGAAAATATTTATCAAATATTTCGGGCAATATGACTTCGTATGCAAAGAGAGTAGGGAAACCCTGCATCTCGATCAATTGCGGTTCATATTCTCCTTGTTCATTTACACAGACCCCAAAATCAAAGGCAATGAAATGCGCTTGTTCATTTTCACCGGGAACAGAAAGCGAAGGGGGTACCGCCGCGGCGGTCATAGTTTTAAAGGCCGGGTCAAGGATCACATCCACGATACTTTCACAGGCATCGATCATTTTCGCCGTGAATTCCTTGGGTACAAAAACCGGGGTTTCCGCCACCCGGAATTCTATCGCACCCGGATGAAGGGCATTTAGTTCTTTCAGAAAGGCCTCATATTTTTCCTGGGTAAAGGATTGGTTGAAGGCCTTACGGAGTGAAGGGATCATACTGCTTATTAAATTGTTTATGTCTCAGCACATTCATCAGGGCAAAACCTTAGGACTAAAAACTTCCGTTATCCGCCTCCTTGATAAAGGAGATTACTCCCGGGAAAAAATGTTCCTGGTCATCCCACATGCAAAGATGGCTTCCGTTGGGGCAATATAAATATTTCCCCTTTTGCACCATCTCACTTTGTTTCTTCATGGTCTCGGGGTCCATGGTATCATATTTGGCTCCCACCATAAGGGTGGGTACTGCAATCTCTTTAAGCCGGTCCTTGATATCCCAGGTGATCAAGCGTCCGCCCGTTTTGAATTCACTTGGTCCCTGCATCATCACATAAATGGCCTTGTTATAGTGTTTAAAGGAGCGATTCACCGGTTCGGGCCATTCTGCCAGTCGGCAAATATGTTTGGAATAGTATTCACTAAATACGAGTTCCTGGTAAACGGGGTTGTCATATTCGCCCCGTGCTTCATACCCCTGGAGTGAATCTACCAGGGAAGCACGCATGTCTTTTCGTAAAACGAGATTGTATTTTTCATAATCCGGAATACTCGCCATCATATTGCAAACGATCAGGCCTTTTAGGTTTTGCTGATATTTTAACGCATATTCCATGGCCAGGATACCACCCCAGGAATTACCCAGCACATAGAAATTTTGCTTGTCGGCTCCGATGGCTTTTCGCACCTGCTCCACTTCTTCTACAAAACGCTCGGTGGTCCACAAAGAGCTATCGGTGGGTTGATCGCTGTAATAGGATCCCAATTGGTCGTATTCATAAAATTCAAAGCCCTCCTTGGGGAAATAGCTTTCAAAACATTCCATGTATTCATGTGTAAAGGCGGGTCCGCCATGGAGCAGCAAAACTTTAATTCTTGGGTTGTTGCCAAAGCGTTTTGTCCAAACCTTGAATTTTCCAACGGGTGTTTCAATGGGTATCATTTGTATCCCGGCTGTCTTGATCCCTTTTTCTTCCCAATCAAAATAGCCGCCTTTTTCCATGGCCTTGTCTTTTTCGGGCAGTTGGCAGGCCAGAAAGGGGAGTAGTAATAAAAGGGGAAGCAGTTTGGCGCGCATGTGCATGATTTTCCAATGAATGTACTTAAAAAAATCATTATGTTTGCGCCCATGTTGACAGAAGCCCGGAAGATCCGAATCGCTATTCTCGACCTGTATGAAGGACATCCCAACCAGGGGATGCGTTGTCTTCGCGAGATCATCAATCAGTGGGGGGAATTTCAGCACCTAGAGACAGAATATGAAGAGTTTGATGTGCGGTTGAAGAACGAGGTGCCGGATATGTCTTATGATATCTACATTTCAAGTGGCGGACCAGGCAGTCCCCTCGAATCCCGTTATGCCGATTGGGAAACATCCTATTTTTCCTGGTTAAAAGAACTGGAACGATGGAATGATAACCCGGATCACGTACAGAAAAAATTCGTTTTCTTTATTTGCCATTCCTTCCAGTTGGTCTGCAGGCACTATAATGTGGGCCTGGTGACCAAGCGTAAATCAACCGCCTTTGGTGTCTTTCCGATCCACATGCTGGAAGATGAAGGTCAGGAGCCTGTATTCAATGGGTTAAAAGATCCATTTTACTCAGTAGACAGCCGCGACTACCAGGTGATCCAACCAAACCACTCGCTGCTAAAAAAAATGGGCGCCCGTATTCTCTGTATTGAAAAGAACCGACCACATGTGCCTTATGAAAGGGCCGTGATGGGTGTTCGTTTCAACCCTTACATGGTCGGTACTCAGTTTCACCCCGAAGCAGATGCCGTGGGTATGAGTATGTATTTGCAAACAGAAGACAAGAAAAAGACCGTGATCGAAAACCACGGGGAAGAAAAATGGAAGAGCATGATCGAACACCTGAATGACCCGGATAAGATCATGTGGACCTATTCACACATTTTGCCCAATTTCTTGAGCTATGCGTCTCAAGCCTCAGGCCTCACGCCTCACAATTGACGTCACTTCCTCAATCGTTTCCGCCAACATTTTTTCCTTACTCAATATCCACTCCGGTATTTTCCGGCCAGGTATCTTCCATCCCTTCTCTTCCCGTGCCATGGAGAACATAATCCGTTCCCCCCGATCGTCTACCACATCAACCGAGAACCCCGAAGAAGCTGGGTTATCCTTATTGAATTGTCGGAAATTAAATTCCCTTAACCTTCCGGCCGCACTGATCAGCCGGGTAAATTGGATCATCTTCACAAATCGTATCTCCATCGGCTTTGGTTTGTATGACCAATCCTATCAATTACTATGCAAAAGCACCGTTTTTGTGGATAACTCGACGCTGAATTTTTAAGGTTCAGGAGAAAGGGATTCTCCGGGGAAATGTACGATTGATCAAAATTCGTCCCTTTCTATTTTTGAGAGTATACCCTTATTAAAAGTTAGCCATTGTATCTAAGTAGTTCCGCTTACAAATTAGAAGTAATGAAAATTCGTAAAAAAATTGGATGTGTTATTGTTTGAAAATTACTGGTTTGCAGATTTTGAAATTTTTATGCAAATAGGGGATTTTACTATCATGTAATCAGGTAGTTATCCTATCTTTGCGATGTCGAAAAATAATCCGTACATGATGAAAACTTTACTCTCCTTTTTCGTTGCTTTTTCCCTTTTTTCAATGCGTTCACGTGCTCAGGTAAGCGTCCCTTCAACGAACGGATATAGCGTGAATATTTCCATTACTCCAGTTGCTATTCTTCCTTCATCCCTTAGTTGCACCTGGGGATATAACTACAATGTTTCGATCCAGTACAGCGTGAGCTTTATTGGGAGCAACTTCCCAGGTTCCCTGTATACCTTACAAGGCACCCTGGGTTGTGGCAGTTCGAGTCATTTCTTTGACCTGCCAAACAATGGAGGAAGCGGTACGGTGAATTCTACATCGAATGTGTGGACCTCTCAGACCAATTGTGGCACAGCTACAGTAAGTTCCATGAGCTGTTCGGAAGTAAGTATCCAGATCGAAGGCCCCGGCATCAGCAGCCGTACCATCACTTTTCCGGCAAGTGCAGCCCTTCCCGTCAAACTGGTTGATTTTTCTGCCTCAGCTACCCGTAAAGAAGTAACCCTTTCCTGGGCAACACTGAGTGAGATCAATAACGATCATTTTTCGATTGAGCGTTCAGCGGATGGGATCAACTGGTCTTCCCTCGGAACAGTTAACGGCGCTGGAAATTCATCCACCCGCAAAAATTATCAATATACGGATCGCATGCCTTTGGTGGCTGCTTATTATCGCCTGAAACAAATCGATATAGATGGCAGCCATGAGTATTCATTGGTGCAATTCACCCGGAGCCAGTCGGCCTCAGGAGCCATCACCGTATTCCCTGTTCCCAATGCCGGTCAATCCATTCAGTTTGCCGGGATGACCGATATCCGTAATTGGAAGTTATCCGTATTGAATAATACGGGAGTGCAGGTCCACAATGCGCAACTGAATTCAAATACAGTGCAATTGCCCGTTTTGAAAGCAGGTACGTATATTCTTCAACTTAAAAATCAGGTGTCTGGCGAAGTGACCAATCTTCGCTATGTACAACTTTGATCTACCCGCCAACCCGGTTGATCTCTTCTTCTGCGCTACTGGATGACCGGCGTGCAGGCTTATTGCTCTTTCCAAACCGCCAGGATAGAGACAGATTAACGAGACGGGTATCTCTCCTGAGTATGAAGTATTCGGTGGATTGTTCAAAGTCGGTCAACCCTTCCATCCGAACCGTGTATAACAGGTCACGGGCATTCAATTTCAGGGTGGCTTTATTCTTCCATATTTGTTTGGCCAGCCCCAGCGAAAGCTGTCCGGTGGGTTCCAGTACCTCCTGAATATCGTTTTGATTTCGGCTGATATAAAACCCGGCACATTCGGCGGTCCAACCCTTTCCCAACCGGAATTGATTGTTCATATTCATTTGGAACTGGTATATGCTGGCCCGGATGGGTTTCCACAATTCTCCTTCAATGACCTTGTGATTAAAGATCGTTTCCAGGGTAAGTGACCACCACTTTGCCGGATCCAATTGAGCACTGACAGACAGGCCCCATACCTGGAGTTTACCAATATTGCCTTCGGTATAACGGACCAAGCCGGTAGCGGTATCTGAGTAGAAAATTTGGGAAATATAGTCGCGTGTCTGACTATAACTGATACTGGTATTGAATTTTTCCTTGTACGTATGGCCAATTTCCCAATTCCAGGCGTATTGGGGCAGAAAATAAGGATTCCCTTGCTGATAGGTGTATTTGTTGATCACAAACACAAAGGGGTTTAATTTTTGAAAAGCGGGTCGGTCAATCCTTCGGCCCATGGTCAGGCTTAACTGATTGGAACTATCCAGTTGGTATTGAAGAAAAAGGCTGGGGAAAAGACTATTGTACTTTCTGGTGAAAGAAGAATCCGGGTTTATGGCATTACCCAATTGATGACCCGTATACCGGGTATGTTCATAGCGAAGGCCACCCTGGAGATTCCAGCGGCCCAGTTCTTTTTTGAGGGTGAGATAGGCCGCATGAATGGTTTCCCGGTATTTGAAGTGATTGGATTTGCCCAGGTCTTCTTCCCATCCATTTCCAAAGTCCATCGCATATTGGGCAATATTTTCCGTCGTGATGCGGGCCGATTTCCAGCCCGTTTCCAGGGTTAGTTGTTTGCCAAATTTGTGTTCATAATCCAACTTCCCGGTATAGATCCGGATCGTAGAGGGGATATGGCCATTGATCAATTCCAGATACCCACCCGGGCCGCTGACCTCATTTTCAAATAACAGGTCATTGATAATCCGGTATCGGAAATGGTCGAGGTCAATTGATAAATTTCCACTTTCGCCAAATTGGTGACGGCCATTCAGGTTGATGCCGCTGTTACCCCAGTCTGTTGTGTTTTCTCCATAGGTGTGAATGACGGAATCAGACTGTCCATTTGGTCCCAGCCATACCGCATCGCTTCGGCTCCTACTGTACCGGGACATATCCGTGCCGGTCACGGTCAATCCGATGGAGGTGTACTTGCCTATTTGTTGATCAATACCCGTTCGCACCGTATGCGTTTGTCCCCCTCCCTCCGTGAAAAAGGGCTGGTCAAGTTGAGATTCAGGGGTTACATTATCCGGGGCATAATAGGTACGCAAGGCATACATATCCATGAAATTCCGGTTGGCATTCATGGTATAATTGAAAAAAAGATTGGTTTTGTTCCTTTTGAAGTTCAGAAGCAGGCTATTATTGGTCTTGGGATAACGACCCTGCCCATACGAAGCGGTCAGACTGCCATTCCAACCATCCTGTTTGTTCTTTTTGGTTTTGATATTGATGATCCCGGCATTTCCCGCCGCGTCATACCGCGCCGGGGGATTGTCCATGATCTCTATCACATCCACCTGCGAAGCATTCATGCCCGAGAGGAGATTGCTCAGGTCGGTACCGGTAACATAGACCTGCTTATCATCGATCAAAATCAATACACCGGATTTGCTCTTCAGACTGATATTTCCATTTCGGTCAATGGTGATGCCGGGCGATTTTTCCAAAACCTCCATCACGGTGGCACCGGCATTCGTGATACCTGCATCTACATTCACGATCGTTTTGTCGGCCAAAATCCTGACCGGTGGTTTGCGGGAGGTAACCTGTACCTCACTCAAGGTGGCGATCTCTTTGGATAATTGTATGGAGATTTCCAAGCCTGCAGGAGATAATAACATGGTCTTTGATTGGTATCCGATCAGGCTCGCGCGGAGAATCAGTTCGCCACTTGTTTTGGTGGAAAACAATCCACGTCCCAGTGAATCGGTAAAAAGACGCGTGACCTGGGAAGAATCCGAAGGCAGCAGGACTTCAATGGTGACATGCGCCAGGGCTTTGCCGGATTCATCCACAACAAAGACAGTCTTTTGTTGCTGCCCCCGGGCAGACAGCGTAGCCAGGGTTATAAATAAAAACAGGAGATGCTTCGACATAACCGTGACAATATATCCAAATATTTGACGACAAAAAGGTGTTTTTATGTCAATGGTGTTAAAGTAGGTACGAGTAACCCCCTAATTTGTCCACCCTGCACAATAAGCGACCGGGGAAAGAGTTTGAAATATATTGACTTTCTGGTAAACTATATTTTTTAAGACCTTTAAATCAGTGCATATGGAAAAGCGAATAACCGGTCTGCCGCACCCTATCCTTACACAAATGGTACACAACACTACCTCCTGGGTAGGGCATTTTGAACATGATCCCCGAACCCGCGAAGCGGGTCAGGTTTTCTCCTGTCCCCATGAAACCGACCTGGGTGGTATCGAAATTTTCTCCGACCTCGTCCATCACCCTGGCAGGGTCCTTCTGGAACTCTACCGCTTTGATTTGGAAAACCAGGAATGGGGACCATTACTTGCCTCCTCCGAAAGAGAGGTTGGCAGGGAAGATGATTCATCCTGGATCCAGTTTCGGGTGGATCCCGTTCACCTTGAGAAGGGAAGCCAATATGGGTTTATCGTCAGTAGTCAGGAGGCTTTTGTGGCGCTTGGCGAGGCGGCTTGGCCAAATGATGCCTCTCATCCATGGGGAAAAGAATGGTCGGCCAGTGATGTGGATGCCGACGGACATTTTTATGATCATTTCTCGCTGGCCTTCAAATTGGATCAGGAAAAGGAATAATTAAAAAATTGGAAAGGTGATTTACCTTTAGTGCCATCAAAAATCTGGCACATGAGATCCCTTTTTGTATTATTCTTCTCCCTGCTGCTGATCAGTAATGTCAATGGTCAGCTTCGTCTTCCCGCCCTTTTTTCTGATCACATGGTCCTGCAACGTGATCAAAGTAACCATGTCTGGGGATGGTCTGCACCCGATACAGAAGTTCAGGTGGAATTTATGGGCAAAACCTATTCTGTCTATGCGAATGCCCGTGGACAATGGTCTGTATATCTCGAGCCTGTTAAAGGTGGGGTCAGTGGAAACCTTGTCGTCCGCTCAGGGAAGGAGACTCTTTCCTTCAGCGATGTGATAGGCGGGGAAGTATGGGTTTGCAGTGGCCAGAGTAATATGGAATGGAGAATGGATATGCTTCCTTCCACTTACCCGGAGGAACTCAAAACAGCTAAGAATGATCAACTTCGTTTTATAACGGTAAACAAGTCGCTGGCAACTTCAGCTAACGAAGACCTCGATATTCAATACCCCTGGGCATCGATCAACCCCGCTACCGTTGGTCATTGCTCCGCAGTGGCCTATTGGTTTGGCAAGAAGCTCCAGAAAGAACTCAATGTACCGGTCGGATTGATCGTTACCGCCTGGGGTGGTACGCCGGCTGAGGCCTGGACCTCCTATGAAGGGCTCTATGGATTTCCTCATTACCAACAGGTTTATCGCGATAAGATCAGGCCCATGGATCTGGCCAATCTCTCCCAAAAGAAAAAGGAACTCTATCAACAATTCCTGGATCAGGTTAAAGCGAGTGGTGACTATTCCCGCAAAGTGGTTCAACCGGGATTTGATGATGCCCAATGGAAGGAAATGGTTTTACCACGTCCATGGGAGGAAATGGGTTACCCCGCCCTCGATGGAATTGTAACCTACCGTATTCGGTTTAATGTGAGCAAAGCGGATGCCGGTAAGCCCGCGGTCTTAAATACACCCGGAATTGATGATATTGATTCAACCTACCTGAATGGAACTTTTTTGGGGACTACTTCAGTTTGGGATAAACCCCGAACCTATGCCATTCCCGCCGGCGTGCTAAAAGCAGGAACAAACATACTGGCTGTCCGGGTACAAGATGATCAGGGAGGTGGTGGATTTGCAGCGGTTCCTGAAAAATTTCATGTGAAGGTTGGCAATAAGATCATTTCCCTGGCTGGTAAAGCCAAGTTTGAGATCATTGCTGAATTAAAAGACCTGACTGCAGGACATGGTGCCATTGAACACCAGCCTTCGGTGTTGTATAACGCGATGATTGCCCCGATCATACCGCTTCGATTCAAGGGTGCCATTTGGTACCAGGGGGAAAGCAATGCCAATACAAAGGAACAATCTTTGGAATACCGGCAACTCTTTCCGGCCATGATCCGCGATTGGAGAAATAAAGCAGGCCATGATTTTTCCTTTCTGTTTGTTCAATTGGCTTCCTTTGGTGCTTTGCAGAAAGAACCCGTTGAAAGCAACTGGGCCCTTTTGCGCGAAGCACAATTGTTTACCCTGCTACTTCCCAATACGGGTATGGCCGTGACTACAGATGTGGGCAACCCAATGGATATCCATCCGGTGAGAAAACAAGAGGTAGGCGAACGATTAGCGGCAGAAGCCATGCACACCACTTATGGGAAAAAGGAAATCATCAGTCAGGGCCCCATGTTTAAATTCGCCACAATGGAAGGAGAAAAAATGGTGCTTACGTTTGATCAGGTTGGTTCCGGATTGGTGGCAAGAGGTGGTGCCTTAAAACAATTTGCAGTGGCAGGAGAGGATAAAAAATTCTATTGGGCGGAAGCCACGATCCAGGACAACAGGGTGGTACTTACCTGTAAACAAGTACCCAAACCCGTAGCGGTTCGCTATGCATGGTCGGATAGTCCGGTGGATGCCAATTTGTATAATAAGGAAGGATTTCCGGCATCTCCATTCAGAACGGATAGCTGGTAGTAAGTATGAGCTGATTACACGGATCACACGGATTGAATGAATAAAAAAAGGATGGTACAAACTTTAGGTTTGTACCATCCTTTGTCATTTTGAAAATATTTAAAAGATCGTTGAAATCCGTTTGATCGATCTTTTCTGCGATTAATATCTGTACAACTCAGACTTGAACGGTCCGTTCTGGGGAATACCCAGGTAAGAGGCCTGCTCATTGGTCAGAATATCCAGTTCCACACCGATCTTGGCAAGATGCAGACGGGCTACTTTCTCATCCAGGTGCTTGGGAAGTACATACACTTTGTTTTCGTAGCTCTTGTAGTTGGTCCACAATTCGATCTGGGCCAGGGTCTGGTTGGTAAAAGAGTTACTCATTACAAAGGAGGGGTGACCTGTAGCGCAACCCAGGTTAACCAGGCGGCCTTCAGCCAACAAGAGGATATCCTTACCATCTACATTATACAGGTCAACCTGAGGTTTGATCGTGTCTTTGGTATGACCGTAGTTGTCATTCAACCAGGCTACATCGATCTCGATATCAAAGTGACCGATATTGCAGACAATGGCTTTGTCTTTCATCAATTTGAAATGTTCGCCGGTGATCAGGTCGCGGCAACCGGAAGCGGTTACAACGATATCTGCTTCTTTCACGGCATCTTTCATTTTCTTCACTTCAAAACCGTCCATAGCAGCCTGAAGGGCGCAGATCGGATCGATCTCGGTAACGATCACGCGGCAACCAGCTCCGGCCAAAGAGGCGGCAGAACCTTTACCTACATCACCATAGCCACCTACAACGGCTACTTTACCAGCCAACATCACATCCGTTGCACGGCGAATACTGTCAACCAGTGATTCCTTACAACCGTATTTGTTGTCAAATTTAGATTTGGTCACGCTGTCATTTACGTTGATGGCAGGAATAGGCAGGGTGCCTTTGGCCATGCGCTCATACAGACGGTGAACACCTGTAGTTGTTTCTTCACTCAGTCCTTTCACGTGCTGGATCAGCTCGGGGTATACATCAAATACCATATTGGTCAGGTCACCACCATCATCGAGGATCATGTTCAGGGGGCGGTCGGCACCACCAAAGAACAGGGTCTGCTCAATACACCAGTCAGCTTCCGCTTGGGTCTGACCTTTCCAGGCAAATACGCCAATACCGGCAGCAGCGATCGCCGCAGCGGCATGGTCCTGGGTAGAAAAGATATTACAAGAGCTCCATTTTACTTCGGCACCCAGGGCAACCAGGGTTTCGATCAGCACGGCGGTCTGGATGGTCATATGCAAACATCCGGCGACACGGGCTCCTTTCAAGGGTTGGCTTGCGCCATATTCATTACGGAGGGCCATCAGACCGGGCATTTCAGCCTCAGCGAGACGGATCTCTTTACGACCCCACTCAGCCAGTTCAATATTGGCCACTTTGTAGGGCAATTTGAAATCAATGGATTTGGTAGTTGTAGACATGCTTTAGGTTTTATTGCCACAAAGGTAGGCTCATAGTGGAATATTCCAACAATTATTGATAATTTAGTGTTTTATTCTAAAATATAACTATTTTATTATTGAATATTCTGTCTATTTATGAAAAAAATGAGCAAAAAAGAGGATAATACTATGACCACTCCGTCCCTGGATACAAAGGACATGGAAATACTGTCCCTTTTACAGGAGAATGCCCGGATGTCTGTTAAAGAAATAGCAGAAAAAGTGCATTTAACCCCAACACCTGTTCATGAAAGGATCAAGCGCCTGGAAGATACAGGGGTGATCAAACAGTATGCGGCCCTATTGGATCCGGCCAGTGTGAAGAAAAGCCTGATGGTGATCTGTTATGTTTCCATCCGGCAACACAACAAGAATGCAGGTATCAAATTCATCAAAGCCATCCAGGAAATGTCCGAAGTGATTGAGTGTTACAATATTTCCGGTGAATTTGATTTTATGTTAAAAGTGGTGGCGGAAAATATGGATTCCTATTACAATTTTCATGTCAACAAACTCAGCCAGATCGAGAATATGGGCCAGGTGCAGAGTGTATTTGTGATGGGGGTGATTAAGGATACGCATGTGCTGGTGGAGCGTGAGGGTTAGATGTTGGATGACGGATGTTGGATGACAGATGACGGATGACAGATGACAGATGACGGATGTTGGATGTTGGATGATGGAAGACGGTGTTTTCTTAATATGTTTTTTTTTGCCCCGGAGGGGCATCCCACCTGTAGCCCCGAATTATTTTTATTTCCCAAAGGCTCCGGAGGAGCCTCCTAGTAATAATATAGATTGTAATATTAATATTATTTCGACCCAATATCGAAAATTGAATGATTGATAGGAGACCCCTCCGGGGTCTTGGGAAAAAATTATTTGTTCGGGGCTACAGGTGGGATGCCCCTCCGGGGCAAAAAAAAACATATTAAGAAAACACTGTCTTCCATCATCCAACATCCGTCATCCAACATCCAACATCTAACCTCCAACCACCAACTCCATCACAAAATCATCCATCACAAATCCATTGCCAATCTCCAGCACCATTTCTTCGCGTACCACAAAACCAAGACGGTCATAGAAGGTTTTGGCCGGGTTATTTTTATTGACCTGCAGGATGATCTTTTTTCCCCCTTGCTTTTTTACGGCATCAATTACCACATCAACCAGTGCTCTGCCGGTACCTTTTCCATGTTCGGAGGGTAGGACATACAGCTTATGCAATTTGAATTCTTCCACGGAGAGTCGTTGATAAGCGGCAAACCCCAGCAGTGTGTTTTGGTCTTCCACGAGCAGGAAAACGCATCCTTCTTCCATTTGTTTTTGCAAAGCTGATTCGCTGTACATCATATCGAGCATATAAGCTATCTGCTCGTTGGAAATAATGGAACGATAGGTCGCCGGCCAAATTTCATAAGCCAATGACCGGATGTGGGGGATATCTTCTTGTTTGGCTTCTCTGATAGACCGCATTGTTTATTTGTCTTAGCGCACCCTTGCGCCCTTGCGTCTTCGCGGGGCATTAACCGCGAAGACGCAAAGGCGCTATAGGAGCGCGAGGAGGTTAGCCTAGTTTTTTCTTCAGGTTTTCATCAATGGCATCCAGGAACTCCTCTGTATAGAGGTAATGTTCTCCATGGTTCACTTTATTGCCATGGATACAAACCGCGAGATCCTTTGTCATTTTGCCACCTTCTACTGTTTCGATACAAACGGTTTCCAGGGCATTGGCAAAATCGATCAGGGCCTGGTTATTGTCGAGTTTGCCGCGAAAAGCCAAACCACGTGTCCAGGCAAAGATCGAGGCAATGGGGTTGGTGGAGGTGGGTTTCCCTTTCTGATGTTCGCGGTAGTGACGCGTAACAGTGCCGTGGGCAGCTTCGGCTTCCATCGTTTTTCCATCGGGGGTGATCAATACGGAGGTCATCAAGCCGAGTGAACCAAATCCCTGAGCTACAGTATCGCTTTGTACATCACCATCATAGTTCTTACAGGCCCAAACAAAATTGCCATTCCATTTCAAGGCACTGGCTACCATATCATCGATCAGGCGGTGCTCATAGATGATACCAGCGGCATCAAATTTGGCCTTGAATTCATTTTGGTAGATCTCTTCAAAAATATCTTTGAAACGGCCATCGTATTTTTTGAGAATGGTATTCTTGGTGGAGAGATAAAGCGGCCATTTTTTGCTCAGGGCCATATTGAAGCAGCTCCGCGCAAAACCCATGATGCTTTCATCGGTATTGTACATGGTCATGGCCACCCCATCGCCTTTATAATTGTACACTTCAAATACCTGCGCTTCTCCACCGCCTTCGGGGGTAAAGGTCATGGTGAGTTTTCCTTTTCCTTTGATGACGGTATCGGTAGCGCGATATTGGTCACCAAAAGCATGACGTCCCACAATGATGGGAGCGGTCCAGTTGGTTACCAGTCGGGGTACATTTTTCATTACGATCGGTTCGCGGAAAACGGTACCATCCAGAATGTTCCGGATCGTTCCATTGGGGCTCTTCCACATTTGTTTCAGGTTGAACTCTTTCACCCTTGCTTCATCAGGGGTAATGGTGGCACACTTGATACCGACGCCATGTTCCTTGATGGCATTGGCCGCATCAACGGTGACCTGATCATTGGTCGCATCCCGATATTCCATGCCGAGGTCATAATATTTGATATCCACCTCCAAATAGGGTAGTATGAGTTTGTCTTTGATGAATTTCCAGATAATCCTTGTCATTTCATCGCCGTCCAGTTCTACGACCGGATTGGCCACCTTGATTTTTTGTGCCATAATTCTTGTAATGTTTTGAATAGCTGCAAATTTAGGGGTTTCCGTAAATGTTCAACTCGCTACCCGAATCGGGCATTTTATCGTTCAAGAGGGGCAATTCACCGATTTTGAGGCTCTTTATCGTTTCAGGTTGCCTAACTTTGTGTTACTGATAGGTAGCAATGCAAGATTATAAGGTACTACTCCATTTTATTCACAAATTCACGGAACTGTCCGAGGAGGAGTTTCATGAGTTTATCCAACCCCTGACACTCAAACGTCAATTTGAGAAAAGACAAGTGATCACCGGGATAGGGGAGGTGGAAAATTATTTCAACCTGATTACCCGCGGCCTGGTGAGAAAATACTATTTAAAGAATAAGGAAGAAGTCCACACCCAAATTTCCAAAGAAGGGCAGATCATCCTCGTTCAGGATTCCTTTCTTAGCCGGGAGCCATCGAATCACTGTCTCGAAGCCATTGAGCCTACTACCTTGATCTCGATTTCGTATAATAATCTGGAAACAATATTTAGTTCATCTGCAAAGATGGAACACCTGGGTCGCAAGGTTGTAACCTCGATCGCGATCTTGCAGGACAAGTGGCAATCCAAACTGGTACAGGAATCACCAAGAGAGAGATTTGTAGATTTTGTAAGTCGAAACCCGGATCTGATTCAACGGGTGCCTCAGAAATACCTGGCTTCCTTACTCAATATCAAGCCAGAGACCTTTAGCCGCTTCAAGCATTTGCTTCGTGCTCGAAAAGCATAAAGGTTATCCTAACGCTACATCCAGGATCATCATTACCAGAAAGCCTCCGATAAAACTTAATACTGAACGGTCGGTGTATTTGTCACGCTGTGTCTCAGGAATTACCTCTTCTACGACCACATAAATCATCGCACCTGCAGCAAAGGCCAGGGCAAAGGGTAATACAGGTTGCATATACATGACGGCCACAGCTCCAATAACACCTGCTATCGGCTCTACAATGGCTGATAATTGCCCGAACCAGAAGCTTCGTAATCGGCTGACTCCATGCCGGCGAAGGGGCATAGCTACAGCGATCCCCTCCGGAAAATTCTGTATCCCAATACCCAAGGCCAGCGCAATAGCCCCTGCAATGGAGGCTTCGGGCATACCCTCTGCAGCAGCGCCAAATAGCACGCCAACCGCTAATCCTTCCGGAATATTGTGTAAGGTAATCGCAAGTATAAGCAAGGTGGTTTTATGCAGCTTTGTTCTGACCCCTTCCGTTTCTTCCACACCAAAGTTGATATGAAGGTGGGGCAGGTATTTATCCAACCCATAAATGAACATGGCACCCAGAAAAAATCCCACCGCTGCCGGCATCCAACTCCAACCAGGATACAATCGTTCCGATATTTCAATGGCCGGGTTTAACAAGCTCCAGAAACTGGCGGCGACCATCACCCCACCCGTAAATCCCAACATTGGGTCAAGGATACTCCGGCGCATGGTCTTAAAAAAGAACACCAGCGAAGCCCCAAGGGCCGTCACCAGCCAGGTAAAGAGGGTTGCTATCAAAGCAGATTGCACAGGTCCGAGCTCAGCAAAAAAGGCTTCAATTGATTTCATGGTTATTTCCGGATAAATAAGTTACTGGCTAATTGTTCACTAATAATAAAGGGTGCGGAACGCCCGATCCGGATCTCTACCGAACCATCAAAGACAAATTTTCGGAGCAATTCAATTTTGGTCCCAATACCGATCTTGCGCGCGGATAACAGTTCTAACAGGGCAGGGGATTGGTTGCTCACTTGTATGACCACGCCTGTTTGTGTGGGTTCAAGTTGACTGAGCATGGTTTGGGGACTGGACTCCATTTTACCTGAACTATCCGGTATGGGATCTCCATGCGGATCGAATTTGGGATAACCCAGATATTCTTCCAATTTGTCAATGAGTTTTCGGCTGCTTACATGCTCCAGGTGTTCGGCTACCTCATGTACCTCATTCCATTCAAACTTTAATTTCTCTGATAGAAAGTATTCCCATAGGCGGTGACGGCGGATGATGCCAAGCGCTGTTTTCTTTCCTTCGGGACTAAGCCGAAATCCATGATAAGGTTGATAATTGACCAGTTTTTTGGTCTTCAACTTCTTGAGCATATCTGTCACCGAAGCCGGCCTGGTTTTTAATTCAGCCGCCAGCGCGTTGGTGGTCACGGTTTCCCCTTCTCCCTGAAGATGGAAAATGGCTTTGATATAATTTTCTTCGCTGACCGAGTAATTCATTTTGCCTAAAATAAAATTTAGACAAATCTAAAAAAAATTCTGTAAACAGGAAAATAACCTTTCTGTAAGGGGGGAATACGGTATATTGGGGAAAATTTTCAGGATGAAAAGGATCTTGTTGCTCCTTTTGGCTATCGGGATATTGGGTGGTTGTGGAAAAAAGAAAAAACCTTCATTATCGGGGGAGGAACCGGTGGAGATCAGTGATTTTGTGGAATCTTTTCCATTGAAAAAACCGGCCCTGGTATTTTCTGATACATCGATTCGGCAGAAAGACAACGATTCCCAGCGGATCAGCCGGAAAATATTTACCCAATTCATTCCCGATTCGATCGTAAATGCCTTGTTTGGGAAAACAGCCAAACCCAAATTCTATCCGGTGGCCCGGGTGGAAGATCCACAAGGCGAGACGTACCTTTTTTCCAGGCTCGTGAGCGGGGAGAAGAGGATCATCCTGATATCAGCATTGGATAAAAAATTGACCTATGGTAATTCCATGGTCTTTTTTCAGCAGGACAAGAACAACGCCACGCGGGAGCAAAGCAATATGGATACGCGGTTTGTGATCAACAAAACAGTTCAAATGACCAAGGCCGATGGTACACAGGCCGAAGGAAAGGAATCATACGCTTACGACGGTGAATTAAAGAAATTTACCTTGCTCATGACCGAAGCCTTAGATGACCGCATTAGGGAAGTGATCAATCCCCTTGACACCTTGCCGGTCAAAAATAAATTTTCGGCTGATTATTCCCGTGATAAAATGAATCTCGTCTCCATCCGTGATGCGGCACGTCCCGGCAGGATGATCTTTTTTATACACTTTGAGAACAAGGCCGGGGATTGCAAAGGGGAGATAAGAGGTGAAGCAAAATTCGTTTCCACCAATAAGGCCATTTACAGCAAACCAGGCGACCCCTGCCAACTGGCATTCCTGTTTTCGACCACCTCCGTGACCTTAAAAGAAGAGACAGCATGTGGCAACTGGCGTGGGCTGGAATGTGTGTTTGATGGGGCATTTCCCAAGAAAAAGACATCGAAGGTGAAAAAGAGCAAGGGCTGAGTCCTATCTTATTTCAATTTTTGCTATTATATTGCGCCCGCAAAGTGTAAAAAAGACACATTATGAGTTTTAGACATTACAAGCTTCCGTACGCCTCTGATGAACGCTATTCCAAAAAGATCGCTTATTTCTCGATGGAATTCGGGATACATCAGCCGCTGAAGATATATAGTGGTGGATTGGGTTTCCTCGCCGGTTCGCATATGCGGAGCGCTTATGAGTTGAGACAGAACATGATCGGTATCGGGATACTGTGGAAATATGGGTATTATGACCAATCCAGAAACCAGGACCAAACCCTTCAGGTGACCTGGATGGAGAAAAACTTCGGCTTTTTGGAAGATACCGGTATTAAATTTCAGATCAATGTACATGAGCATCCGGTTTGGGTGAAAGCCTATTATCTGAATCCGGAGACCTTCAAAACGGCCCCTTTATTCTTATTGTCCACCGATATTCCGGAAAACGACTACGTTTCCCAAACCATCACCCATCGGTTATACGATGCGAATGTGGCCACTAAAGTTGCCCAGTTCATCCTGTTGGGTGTAGGTGGTGCCAAATTGGTAGATGAACTTGGATTCAACCCCGATCTTTACCACATGAATGAGGCACATGCCCTTTCTTCCGCCTTTTACTTGTATAAAAAATATGGGAACAACATCGAGGAAGTGAGGAAAAGACTGGTGTTCACCACCCATACGCCAGAGGAAGCAGGTAATGAGAAACATGATATCTATCTCTGCCATAAAATGAGTTATTTCTGCGGACTCTCTGTGGATGAAGTAAAAAAGCTGACCCAGAATAACGATGACCAATTCAACCATTCGCTTGCCGCGCTTCGGTTTGCCAAACTGGCCAATGGAGTATCCCAATTGCATGGAGTGGTATCACGGCAGATGTGGGGGAAATACCAAAATATCTGTCCCATTATTTCCATTACCAATGCCCAGAACTGGCGCTATTGGGCTGATAAGCAATTATACCGGTTTAGTGAAGAAGGAAATGATTGGGCCTTTGATGACCGGAAGAAGCATTTGAAGAAAAGGGCCTTTGAGATCGTGGCCGATCAAACGGGAAAATTATTTAACCCGGATGTGTTTACCATTGTGTGGGCCCGTCGTTTTGCCGGGTACAAGCGGGCTGGATTGATCGCTTCTGACCTTGCACGTTTCAATCGCCTGATGGAAGACACGCGTTACCCCATTCAGATAATCTGGGCGGGTAAACCTTATCCACTCGATTATCCGGCGATTTCGGAATTCAATGCGCTGGTGCATTTGAGTAAAAATTATAACAATGTGGCCGTGCTGATCGGTTATGAGTTGGCCTTGTCCAAACGCCTGAAACAGGCTGGCGATATTTGGTTAAATAATCCCCGTGTTCCCCGCGAAGCCTCGGGTACCAGTGGTATGACTGCGGCCATGAATGGCGCGGTTAACTTCTCCACTGATGATGGATGGATTCCTGAATTCATCAACCATGGGAACAATGGATTTGTGGTGCCCAAGGCAGATTATGACCGCATGTCGGTACAAGAACAGGATCAATACGACCTGGATAAATTATACGAGATACTCGAAAAGCAAATTCTGCCATTGTACTACAATGACCGTGATACCTGGAGACAGATCACAAAGAATGGTATGCGGGATGTGCGATTCCAGTTTGAAAGCAACCGGATGGCACACGAGTATTATGAATTGTTGTATAAGTAGGTTTCGTGAATCGTGAGACGTCTCACGTCTCACGAAAATCACCCTTCAAAAAAAGACTTTAGCCTGTTTATCACTCTTTCTACGATCGCATCGGGGCAGGAAGCACCGCTGGTGATCAGGATATCAACCGGTGTTTTTTCAGGTAAATAATACTTCGTGTTTTTTTCGAGTTTATGGTGGAAATCAAAATGCTCGATCTCCTCTTTTGACAGGAGTTTACTTTCATCCCGAATGAAATAGGTGGGCAATTTTTCTTCGCACAATTCTACCAGATGAGAGGTGTTGGAAGAATTGTATCCTCCCACCACAATGGCCAGGTCGGCTTTTGTTTCCAACATGCCATAGACCGCACTTTGGTTATCATTCGTCGCATAACAGAGGGTGTCACGCGTGTCAGCAAACCGGGCGGAAATCTGATCATGCGCTGGTTGGTAGGTAGCTATCATGACCTGTTTCAAATGATCGGCGATTGCCTGGGTATCACTGGCCAGCATGGTGGTTTGGTTTACTACACCGATCTTTTGGAGGTCGCGTTCCACGTTGAATCCGGGGGAATACTGCCCCTCAAATTCCACATAAAACTGATCCTGATTTTTTTCACCCGAAATATACTTGCCCAATTCAATGGCCTGGTTCATGTCCTTTACCACAATGGACGCAGCATAAAAAGAGGCATGTGAAAAGGTGGCCCTTGTTTCTTCGTGCCTGGGTTTACCATGAATCACGATGGTATAATCTTTACGGGCGATCTGTTCACTCCGGTTCCAGACCTTTTCTACAAAGGGGCAGGTGGTATTGTATTTTTCGATCTGGATTCCAATCTTACGAAGTTTTTCTTCAATCTCCAGGGTGGTGCCAAACGCGGGAATCACGACAATATCATCAGCGGTCAATGATTCAAATGGGATGAGTTGTTTTCCATAGGTATCCTGCATAAACGTTATGCCATAGGATTGCAGATCGGCATTCACCTGTGGATTGTGAATCATCTCACTCAATAAAAAGATACGCTTGTCCGGATTTTCAGCAATGGTACGAAAGGCGATCTCAATGGCATTCTCCACCCCATAACAGAATCCAAAATGCCGGGCCAGATGAATGCGAAGTGTACCAAAATCAAGCAGGGTGGGGGAAAAGTCCTTTTTTAACTTATCCTCTTCTTTTCGTTTTTGTTTGACCGCTGTGATCAGCGGGCTTCGGTACATTTCAGGTATCTCGAAACTCTTCATTTGGCAAAATTACCCTCTTTCATGCTTATGCTATTATTCATAGCAGCTATTTCTTATTTTCACATCTTATTTTACCCATGCCAAAACCTTTTCCCATACCCAACTGGGTACGCCACACAAATGTTTATGAGGTCAACCTTCGACAGTATAGTCAGGAAGGAACCATACAAGCTTTTATTCCAGCCTTGCCCCGTTTACGTGCCATGGGTGTTGAAACCCTTTGGTTCATGCCGATAACGCCCATAGCCCGTCAGCATATGAAGGGAACGATGGGAAGTTATTATGCCTGTGCTTCTTACAAAGGGGTAGATCCTGAATTTGGGACCGAAGCCGACTTTCGGGAGCTGGTAAAAACGGCCCATGAAATGGGTTTTAAAATCATACTCGACTGGGTGGCCAACCACACAGGCTGGGGTCATGAATGGACCGTTCAACATCCTGACTGGTATGAAAAAGATCCTGCTACAGGTGATTTCAAACGAGCTTCAGGAATGGATGATATCATTGAGCTTGATTTCTACAATGCGGATATGCGGGCTGCCATGATCGAAGCCATGCAATGGTGGGTAAAGGAATTTGATATTGATGGTTTTCGTTGCGACCTGGCGGCCTGGGTGGAATATTTCTTCTGGCAGGAAGCGCGACCCGAGCTGGAAAAAATTAAACCCCTTTTTTGGCTGGGTGAATTTGATGAACTGGAGAACCCGGAATACATGGGTGTCTTTGATGCCTGTTATTCCTGGAAATGGATGCACCGCACCCGGGAGTTTTATCAGCAACGGTATCCGCTCTACGAATTGGAGTCATTACTGGAACGATATCAGCAGGTAAACCGGGATGGCTCGATGCAGATATGGTTTACCAGTAATCATGATGAGAACAGTTGGAACGGGACCGAATATGAGAAGTATGGCGATATGGCCCGTGGTCTGGCTGTTTTCAGCGCTACCTGGAGTGGAATCCCACTCGTCTACACCGGACAGGAAGCGCCCAATCACAAGCGGCTGGCTTTCTTTGATAAAGATCCTGTGGAATGGACCAGTCAGTTTTACCTGGAAAATTTCTACAAAACATTATTACAGCTTCATAGCCTACACCCGGCCTTATGCGCGGGTGACCCGGATACCCTTCCAGTTCGCTTACATACCAGCGCGGATGATAAGTTATACGCTTATCTGAGAAAAAAAGGAGAAAGGGAAGTGTTGGTCATCCTTCATTTTTCGGATGAATATGAAATGTCTTTTTCCATACCAGATACCCGTCTGGAAGGAACCTTTACTGAATTATTTTCCGGTCAGCCAAGAAACTGGAGCGAGGAAAAAGAGGCGAGAATTATGGGGTGGGGGTATTATGTCTATGTGAAGTAGTTAGGTTCACCGCAAAGACACAAAGGCACAAGGATACGCCAATATTCCTTGTGCCTTTGCGCCTTTGCGGTAAAACAGCAATGACTATTCTTCATTCAACTTCACCGGGAAAGTATACACTCCATCATATCCAGGATAAACACCTTTTACCTGGAACACACTATTGAAACTGTTCAGCAATTTTACTAATTCCTCCAGGCTTTTTACCGGACGGTCATTGATACTGGTGATCACAAACCCATCTTCTACACGGGCTTTGTTTAATGGCCCGCCTTCAAAGACCTTGGTTACTTCCACGCCACCATCGATACCCATTTTTTCCGCTTTGCGGGCGTCAAGTGTTCCGAGTTGTCCACCGATTTTATCATTGATATTCGCGGTATTCACCACGTCGAAGTTTCCGGCTTTTGCTTTTAAGACCACATTGGCCGTAAATTCCTTTCCAGCACGTTTATAGGTTACCGCTACTTTATCACCCGGACGGTAATTGGCTACCTGGGCACTCATTTCAGAACCACTCGTGACTGGTTGATTATTGATTCGCGTGATGACATCACCTTTTTTAATTCCGGCACTGACTGCCGCTCCATCGGGTGAAACAGCAGAAACGTACACCCCATCCCCATCATGAAAACCAAGTTCTTTCTGTTGCTCTTCAGATAACTCACCTGAAGGATAGCTGATGCCGATATACCCTCTTTGGACATCGCCAAATTCAATGATATCGTTCACGATCTTCTTAACGAGTTTAACGGGAATCGCAAAAGAGTAACCTGCATAGGTACCACTTGGGGCCAGGATGGCGGAGTTAATACCAATAAGTTGACCGGTTGAATTGACGAGGGCGCCACCGCTGTTTCCCTGGTTCACGGCCGCATCTGTCTGAATAAATGATTCTACCGGGCTATTGCTCTGCCGGCTGTTGATACCAATGGCACGGCCCTTGGCGCTTACAATACCGGCTGTAACGGTTGTTTCCAATGTAAGGGGATAACCAACGGCCAACACCCATTGACCCAATTTAACCTCATCTGAATTACCATAGATCAGGTAAGGGAGACCGGAGGCATCGATCTTGAGAACCGCCAAGTCACTGCTTGGGTCGCGACCGATCAAACGGGCTTTATAGGATTTTTTATTATGCAAGGTCACATTGA
Organism: Chitinophagaceae bacterium; assembly: GCA_041752235.1. GTDB lineage: Bacteria > Bacteroidota > Bacteroidia > Chitinophagales > Chitinophagaceae > SpSt-398. Next base: position 7,914 of record JBGSHM010000016.1, on the reverse strand, counting down.
TCTCTTCGGCTACACCGCCTTTTTGATCATCGATCACGTGGTTATTGGTAACGATATATCCGTCATCACTGATCAATACACCACTACCCGAAGCCCTTTGTTCGGGGATAACCTGAGGGCCCATATCAAAGAACTGGTCAAACCAATCATCAAACATTCCTCCCCGGCGGCGGGGGATGTCATTGCTCACTTTTTGGGCCGGGATCTTGGTCTTGATATGCACAACGGCCTGTACCGAAGCATTGGCTGCCTGGGTAAAATCAATGGGGGCTGCAGCATCACCTGATTTTCCGTCAAAGAACCCTGCATAATTGGCGGGTAGTTTTGCATCTGCACCAGAGATGGTTACTGAATTCTTCTGTACCCATTTCGAATAACCCCACACACTACCAAGGGCTGTACCACTGCTGATAATTACGATCAGAAGTATCTGTTTCCATTTCATGTTCTATACTGATTTTAGGTTTTCTATTCAAAGTTTGTGCCTACAAAATAACAAAGACATTGATACAGTAGATCTGTCAGGTTTTCAGTTTAACAAATCATTTACTAAGAGCTTCGTAGATGGCCGGGGAGCGGAAGTCCGGGTTTCTAAAAGCCCCCTAAGAACGCCATCGTATCTACGCCATCCGCAAAATCCCGGATTTTCGGGCATTGTGCCTGCCCAAAGGGTGTAAACCCATGGCCAATGAGACATTGAAGGTCGGGGTTTGCCAGGATCTGGGCTGTCATTTTTTCCTTATTTGCGTAATATTCGTAGTTCAGTTGGCTGATTGGGGAAAATAGGGAAGGGTTTTCTGCCAGCAGAAGGCTGCCGCTTGACATGTATTTATTCCCATTCAGGATATGCAGGGCCAGGTTATAGTCGTAATTGTTTTTGTATTTATGATGTTCCCCCTGGTACCCATATTTTTTGAATGCTTCCAGCAGGGGAATGAAATCATATCCTTCAGGTACCAGGATCTTGGTGATATTTCGGCAACCCAGTCCAAAATACAGGTGTACATCGTCTGCCAACGCGTCCAATTCTTCCCTGGTTTCGCTGCCATCCAGCAAGGCCACTGAAGTCCGGTTCTTGCGGATAATATTTGGGTATTTGCCAAAATAATAGGCAAAGTAGCGGGAGGAATTATTGCTTCCCGTAGCGATATAGGCATCACAATGCTTGAGCATTTCCTGAAATTGTATGCGGTCAGCCATTTCCGGTACCCAGGAAACCAGGGTTTCAACCAGGTGTTCCACCAATACTTTGTCCCTGGAGGAGGGCTTTATCAGGGCTATATGTCCCGACAGAAAGACACACAAAAGATCATGGAACCCAACCAGTGGAATATTTCCAGCCATGACGATCCCTACCTTCCGGGCAGGGTGGTCATTTCGGAGATAAGGATAATCGCTGGTCAATGCTTCGAGGCTTTCCCTTTGAAGATAGCCGTCAACGATAGATTGAACGGCCTTGTCAATGAATTCAGGGGTGAACCAGCCATTTTCCACTGAGGCCCGGGTACGGGCCTCGGCCCAGCCGGGGTCTTTTCCGGACATATATTCCCCCAATCGGACCATCAGATCTATGCGATGTGCTAAATTCATTTTTATTTTTATAATGGTGCTTTATATTTGTAGGACTTTCAAAATTCGCTATTCCGTAAATTAAAATCAAAAGATATGGCAATCAAGATCACCGAAGAATGTATCAACTGCGGTGCCTGTGAACCGGAATGCCCCAATAACGCCATTTATGAAGGTGGTGTGGAATGGGCCATTGCTGACGGGACCACGGTAAAAGGCTCTTTTACCCTCATGGATGGAACTGTTATCGAAGCCGACCAAAAGAACGCGCCGGTTGCCACGGACACCTATTATATCGTTCCCAACAAATGCACCGAGTGCCAGGGTTTTCATGAAGAACCCCAGTGTGCCGCTGTTTGCCCGGTAGATTGCTGTGTTCCAGATGAAATGTACCGCGAAACCGTGGATGAACTGCTGGCTAAAAAAGATAAAATGCACATCTGATTGTGGAAAAAAAGAGGGTCGAAAACTGGTTTTCCCTTTCTTTTTGACTTATCTTAGAATCAATATAAAACAGTCCAGTACTGTTCCATTCTGGCGGGTGATATTTCCCGCCGTAAAAAGGTGAAGGAAGTAGATGGCCTTCACCTTTCTTATTTTCTGAATGTTAAAATTGGATAAAAGCGGAACGGCAGCAAATAAGTTTTAAGGATAAGCCGTTTGAATTCTTCCAAATACACCGGAATTTTCGAATATTTGCCCCACAAACACCTATACCTTTCATGACTAAAAAGATCGCCCTGCTGACGGGAGGTTATTCCGGCGAGGCTGTGATATCCTATAAAAGCGCGAAAACCATCGATGCCCATCTCGACCGATCAAAGTATGAGGTCTATCTGATCGATGTGCGGAAAGATGGATGGTTCTATCAGGATTCCATAACCATCGATAAGAATGACTTTACCCTTCAGCTATCGACAGGTAAAGTGAAATTTGATGCGGTCTTTATTTGTATTCACGGTACACCCGGAGAGGATGGAAAGTTACAAGGCTATTTTGACAACCTGGGTATTCCGTATACCTCCTGCGATGCCGCCACTTCTGCCATCACCTTCAACAAGCGCTATACCGTAGCCGTTGCTGCCATGGCCGGAATAGGGGTAGCCCGTTCCGTGCATCTGTTTCGGCACTCTCATTCCAATGCTGCTTCCTTTCGGGATACCCTTCAGTACCCTGTATTTGTAAAGCCCAATAATGGGGGTTCAAGTATTGGGATGAGCAAGGTTTTCAACGCAGGTGAGTTGGACGAAGCGATCGAAAAGGCTTTTGCCGAGGATAACCAGGTCTTGGTGGAAGAAATGATTCAGGGCCGTGAATTTACAGTAGGCGTATATCGGTCCAAGGGAAAGATACAGGTACTTCCGATCACTGAAGTGAGGGCTGATCATGATAAGGCATTCTTTGATTTTGAAGCCAAATACCAGGGAAAATCAACCGAGACCACTCCGGCGGAAATTCCAGATACGGTTGCCGAAAAGATCCGTGAAGCAGCCCGTACCATTTATGCAGTATTCAATTGCCGGGGGGTGATCCGCATCGACTTTATTTTCCAGGAGCAGGAGGGCAGGCCCTATATGCTGGAAGTAAACACCATCCCTGGTCAAAGTGACGCAAGTATCGTACCTCAGCAGGTAAGGGCGGCTGGTATGAACCTCACTGATTTTTATTCCGCAATAACCGATGAAGCACTAAATGCTTCCTGAACCATAACCTAAAAATGCCAAACGTGTTTTCCTTTATAACCAAACGTCCACTCTGGGTCAACATCCTCGCTGCCTTTATCATGGTGGTCGTGATCTTGTTCCTGTTTGTGATATCCCTCAACTTTATCACCAAACACGACCGGTCCAAAAATGTTCCGGATGTCACCGGGAAAACACTGGATGAAGCAAAAAAATTATTGGCAGCAGGCGGTTTTGGTTTGGAGATCGTCGACTCTATTTATATCGATACCATACCGCCGCTTTCCGTTATTCGACAAGTACCTGAAGGGGATGCTGTGGTAAAGATCGACCGGACCGTTTATCTCACCATCAACCGCGCGGTTCCTCCGGTGATCGAGATGCCCAACCTGATCGGTTTCAGCTTCAGAAGTGCAGAAATGCAATTAAAAAATATGGGTTTGCGGGTGGGTGATACCACGACCAAACCCGATTTTGCCAAGAACTCCGTCCTTGAACAATTGATCAATGGTCAGGCTATTGCGGCCGGAACCAAGATTCAAATGGGTACCACGATCGACCTGGTACTGGGAGATGGGGTTGGGGATACTCAATACCCGGTTCCACATTTATTGGGTTTAACCTTTGCCCAGGCCAAAGCGGATCTGGAAAGCAGGGGCATTAGCATTTTTGTAGCACAGGCGCAAGGCGTGACAGATACCCTGAATGCCTTTATATTTGATCAAAACCCTAAACGGTTTGATGAGGAAGGTAAGATGCAACGGATACGGCCAGGTCAAATGGTGGATGTTTGGTTAATGGTGGAGAAACCGGTGATCGATACCAACAGCGTTCAGTCCCCTATAAATTAAATGACATGGAAAATATAACGGTTGAAGAGTTGAAATCCCGCATGGATGCGGGTGAAAAGTTGAACATCATCGATGTTCGTGAACCCAATGAATATGCTGAATTTAATATCGGCGCCAAATTGATTCCCCTGGGACAGATACAGTCCTTTCAGGTGGATGATATTGAATCCCTGAAAAATGAAGAGGTCATCATTCACTGTCGTAGTGGTAAACGAAGCCTGACGGCCTGTCTTCTGCTGGAAACCATGGGCTTTACCAATACCAAGAATTTGGTAGGGGGAATGCTGGAGTGGCAGGAGAAGATCAAACCTTGATTTAGGGATGCCCTGGATTTTAAGAATTAAAGTTTCCCGCGGCGCTTCATTGAGAGCTCCGCGGGAAACCTGTTTTTGGGTTTTTACTTTATGGATATGTTTACAGCCAGGACAAAGTTCCTGCCAGCCATGGGGAAATAATAATTCTCTGTTGTCAATTCCCCTCCATACAGATAACTGAATGTATATCCATTGGGTTCATATTTTGAATCAAGCAAGTTGTTTACCTGGGCAATGATCCGGGTATCGGAAAAATGCCTTTTGAAAGGTGTCCAGATTACCCGCAGGTCTTGCACTGCAAAGGGATCCAGGCTTCTGTTATTGTTTTGTGTATTATCCAGGTATTGCCGGCTCACATATTTGCTGATCCAATCTATCTCCAACCCTTTGATGGGAATAAAGCCTAATGTAGCACTGGCCACAACCGATGGGGAGAAGGCAATATCGGGTTTCTCGTAGGCAAAGGTCAATTGCCCGCCATTGTCATAGTCATCCACATATTCCGTAAAATCGATCACTTTATTCCGGCTTAAGGCAAGATTACCGGCAACATGAAACAGAGGGTTGATTTTTACGGATCCATTCAGCTCAACACCCATGCGATAACTTTTGGGAATATTGGTTCGGGTATATGCCCCTACATCATTTATTTTCCCGGTAAGTACCAATTGGTCCTTATATTGCATGTAATACAAGGTCGCATCCCATTGAAAGGCTCCTGCCTTTTTACCAATATTAAATTCAATATCATTTAGTTTTTCAGGCTTTGGTTGCTGGGCAGACCCCGCTTCAAAGTCATCCCGGTTGGGTTCTTTTTGCCCCAGGCTATACGATAAATAAGAAGACCATCCTGCTTTATTGGAATAACTCAAACCAATTTTTGGATTGAAGAAATGATAATAGTTATCTATGTTCACGCCAGGGTTGTTACGAAATCCGTTGATGTTGTAGCGGAGTCCACGGTATTGGAGATCAAGAAATCCAAACCAGTCTTTGGTAAAATTGACCTGCTCCTTTACATACAGATTCAGATCGGTCTTAAGGGCCGGATGTTCATACCACCGGGTATCTTTTCCTAAACCATTCTCGGCCCAGATCACGGTGCCAATATGTTTTCCTTCATATCGGCTCCATCCGCCGCCAATCGTAAGTTGCGAAATTCCTTTCCGGTGAAACAGTGAAAAAGTTTGCCCATAAAAATCATTGTCCAACCAAAGCTGTCGAACAAGATCCGTACTGTAAATAGTATCGTTTCCATAGACGGGAGGGACGAGTCCATAATCCGCATAGTTCTCGCCGGCTTTGTATTGTTCATAATATCCTTTGCCTTTTACATAAAAAAGGGCGGTATTGAATTTCCAGGCATTGTTCAGGTCATGTTGAAAGAAGAGTTGAAAATGGTCCTGGTTGTAGTTGTCTGTTTCATTATCATAGGGTGTTCCTGGTCTTTCTGTACCGGCATAATTGGCGGTTCGATTATTGATCAGGTCGGTAGTTGGAATACCATACCAGGCCTGATAGGTTTTTTCTTTACCGGCAAAATGGGTGAAGCGAAGACTTGATCGTTTATTGATCCAGGCGGTAGAGAAGTAATAGGATTCGAGTCGGCTTTCCGCGCGGTCTATAAATCCGTCACTGGTGATTCGGGACAGGCGGAAATCCGTTGTAAAATGACCTCCTACCAGTCCTGTACCTACTTTGAGTGTATTTTTCCAGGTATTAAAGGAACCCACACTATTGCTCAGTTCAAGGTAAGGGGCCAGGGTGGTTTCATGGGAACTGATATTGATCGTGGCACCAAAGGAACCAGGGCCATTGGAGGAAGTGCCAACACCCCGCTGCACCTGTATGCTGTTCACCGAGGAACTAAAATCGGGGAGGTTGACAAAGAAGGTACCCTGGCTTTCCGCATCGTTAAACGGAATACCGTTGAGGGTTACATTGATCCGGCTGGCATCGGTACCCCGGATGCGGATACCGGTATAGCCTACGCCATTTCCGGCATCTGAATTGACCACGGTTCCCGGCACTTGATTGAGCAAAAATGGGAGGTCAGCCCCCAAATTGTTCCGGCTGATCGTTTCTTTGGTAAGGTTGGTCTTTGTAAACGGAGCATTTTCTCCCGCCCGGGTGGATCTTACTTCCACGGGTTCGAGTAGACGGATGCTGTCCGATGGAACCGGTTTTTCCTGTCCAAACAGGGCCATTCCGGTTAGAATGGGGATAGTCAAAATGGCAATCCTCTTCATTTTTTTAAAATTTTAGGTTTAAAAATGAGAGGGAATGCTGTAAACAGGGGAGAATACAAGATTTTGTCTCCTTTCCTGCGCAGGCATTACCCTGATCAGGTTCTACGGGTTTGATCTCAGATCCCTGCTGGTAGGCAGGGAACACCCCGGGAATCGCTGAAAAACAAGCAAAACTACGAAAGTTTGGGTGGTTTGTAACTTTTTTCCTGCCCCTTCGTACTACATTAAAATAACAAACCAAACGACCATGAAAAAGAGTCTACTCATTGCTTGCCTTTCCCTCTTTGTCTTGGGTGCCGGCGCCCAGAAAACTGCTGTCGTAAACGACCCCAATGCCGAAGTACGGCAGGTAGCCGGTTTTCATAGTATCAAGGTATCCAGCTCCTTTGATGTGTATTTGACCCAGGCCAGTGAAGATGCGGTGGCTGTAAGTGCCTCCAAACAGGAGTACAAGAATAATATCACTGTTCAGGTAAAAGATGGTATCCTGTTTGTGGGATATGACCATCCTAAAAAATGGAAGGGCTGGAATTCAGATAAAATGGACCTGAAAGTGTATATCTCCTTTAAAGAGATCAAAAAATTGGGAGCCAGCGGCGCCTGTAATGTGCGTGTATTGACCACCCTGAAGGCAGATGAATTTACCCTTGATTTTTCGGGTGCTACCGATATGAAAAATGCCGATATTCAGGTCAATAAACTCAATGTAGTATTAAGCGGTGCTTCCGATATTCAAATCAAAGGAAAGGCAACTGATCTTAAGATCAATTGCAGCGGAGCCAGCGAATTCAAAAGCATCGATTTCCAAACCGATTATTGCGATATAGAAGCCAGTGGTGCCAGCAGCATCCAACTCACCGTAAACAAAGAGATATCTGCCCGGGTGAGTGGTGCCTCCGATATCAAATACAAAGGAGAAGGAACCGTTCGCAATATTAAGACCAGCGGAGCGAGTTCGATCTCGAGAAAATCCTGAGAAATAAGAAATAAGGAAGAATAAATAAGAAATGAGAAAGTATTGGAAACGAGTTGTTTCCAATACTTTCTCATTTCTTATTTATTCTTCCTTATTTCTTATTTCATTTGGCTGTTTTCCCTCATCTTCTTATCTTTGCGCCCACATCGCGAAGTAGAGCAGCGGTAGCTCGTCGGGCTCATAACCCGAAGGTCGGGAGTTCGATCCTCCCCTTCGCAACAAAAGGGGACCTTTAAGTCCCCGTTTTTATTCTTGCCGGCGCAATGAATCTGA
>JBGSHM010000015.1:0-211528 GCA_041752235.1 Chitinophagaceae bacterium | reverse complement strand
TGCGCCAGGTAACTGGGTTCTTATCTTGTTTAGCTCAACGCGTAAAGCGGCGTCACTTGATGGATTATCCAAGACAGCCGAACTAACAATACCAGAAATAGTCAGATAGTCAGATCCAATTACTGACGCAACCGGGAAATGTTTATTATACCCCCATAAATAAACTTCTTTTTGGCCTCCGGGTTTTTGTTTTTCTAACAGATGCCCATATTGATCATAATAATTATATGTCATCCGTGTTTCCATTGGGTTTGTCCCAATCTGAACCTGCGTATTCTGCGGAACGTAGACACCGGTTGAAGCATTGTAGTAAAGATTAAGCACCGAATCTACCTGAACACCATTTTGCATTACACGGGTTGTAAATACCGTGCTGTTCAAATTCTGGGCCGTCATCTGATAAATCAAGGTTGTGTTGCCGTTTAATCCTGTTGCCAGGTAATCATAAGGACGGGTATAAGAAATCACCGTAGATCCATTTTCTGAATTCTGGTAGGTTTCAGATCGCACTTGATATTTTGAATCATACGTGTACGATTTCTTTTCCCTGATTGATTTAACACCCTGGTAGGTAACTTCAACCACACTGTCTGTAAGAGAATAAAATGCTTTTGCCGGAGATACAAATAAATTCACAGCCCTCCAGCCTCCTGAAGCGTATCCATTTTGCGGGCTTCCCGCACCACAGGAGCCGGGAAATCCATTATCACGATTTTGGAATGCCTTTACGTCATATAAATTGTTTGTATAACCTCCAAGACGATAATAATAATTAACTGATTTTAGAAGGTTATTCGAATTATCAAAATACTGTTCCAGCATAATTTTCCCCTCCATATTGGCTGAGGGTGTTGGGGGAAGGTTTTTATGAGTAGCGTCAAGCCAGGTTGTGAAAGTAAAACCTTGCACACTTGTGCTTGGCTCCCAGGGGACAAAATATGGCGGCTCGAGATCGAATCCAACCCCATTTGAATAATAGGAGGAAGGAGTATAGGTATTAAATGTCTTTAAAGTATATCCGTTGGATTGTCCGCTAGCGTCTTTATCGGCTACTTTTATAGTAGTATACCCAATCAATAATTGATTATCATTTACCGCACCATTCGATGAATACTTTAGATTAGCTATACTACTTGGCGAACCCTGAACTGGGCAACCAACCATTGTTACTGAATTCGTAAAATAACTGATTGCACCCATATATTTACCTCCTGTGTAGGTATATTCCCTAGTCCCAATCATCGAACCCGACACATAATTACGCATCTGCTTTACTCTCAGTCCTCCTCCTGTTACATTTAGCGTTGGAAGCATTACAGACTTATGGGGTTCAAACAAAAATTTCGTACTTCCTCCAGTAGGATAAACAACGCTATCCATTGTCAGGGTAATCAACTTACTTGAATCGCACTCTCTGCTGCTGCCAAGTGCTGATGCACTTAGCTCCGGTGCAAGGGAATTTTGGACGCCATAATCACCATAGTTTGGGATCAGGCGACTAAAGGAATACCCGTATGCTGCATTATTGACCCCATTGAAGTATCCCCAGTGATCCTGACTGTAGGAATACTTATCCGGTACTCCGTTCGCAGTATGATAATAAAATCGATAAGGAGGCTGGTACGCGCTGCTGTTAACATTAACCGAGTCAAGCCTTAGCCTGGAATTGGAAGTAGCCAGATATGAGCTGACTGTTAGTGGGGATGGCAGATTGTAAGATAGAGAGCTTAAGTAATTGTGAATATTGGCATCTGCTGTTCCCTGAAAATAGCTATAATTGAATGTGACTGTCTTTTTTATTTTACTATTTAGCTTACCAGTGACAGTTAACTGAGATAATCTTCTGCTCCCCGGACCATATAAATCTGTTCTGGTCGCAAGTACAAAATCAACTGAAATGTTTACTGTCTCGATTTTTGTCAGGTAATATGGAGATTGAATACTAATATTTTGGTGTTGGTCGCTACTTATAGTAACTCCTCCGGGATAGGCTACATTGATTGAACCGGAAAGGCCAAACGCGGGAACAGAATACCCATAATTTGCGTAGGTAAAGGAAATATAATCTCCACTTGGATGAACCGCCTGTGTCAATAACCATGCAGATGTTGTTGTTGAAGGAACAACCGGGCTGTTAGTCTGTGTGTTGGTTGTGGTTTCCGTCTGGTTAAAATGGTAACTAATTCCCTCATTGTCAACCAAAGTCCATCCTGTAATATTATGATAGCTATCTAGCGTATAGTTGATCTTAAAATTACTTTTCTCTCCGATAAACTGAATAGTATTTGAAACCTTATCCACATAAAATGTGAGAGAATGGCCCATAAAGTTTGCCCTGAAAATATCTGGTTCCCCAAGGCCATACAGTGTCATTTGAGAAATTCCCAGTCCATTATAAAGATTAGTGTCAGTCGGACATCCTTGGCAAGGGCCAGGTGGTTCCCAAAATGTTGCCGGAGTTAGAACAGCATTCTCCCTGGAATTTCCCAAGCGATTAAAAATTTTTGTCATTGCTGTCTGTAGATCAGGGGTTGCCAAGCCGACTGTTGTTGATGAAAAATCAACGCTTCCTTTGGTTTCAACCGTAATCCTTCCCCCTGCTATCAAATCCCAACCTAAGCCCACCCAAGAAGCCTCCTGATTAACTCGAATGCCACTAGCCTGATATGATAATGAAATAGGCGCTTGCATGAACCTGCTTTGGACAGTATATAGCGGTATTGACACGCTTGAATTTCCACTAAACTCGTTCACTTGTGCATACCCGTATTTTTCAAAACCTGCCGATTCCGGAGTTTTGGGGATATCTACATTCACATAGCTCTTAGCGGGGTCGGTATTTGTACGTTGAGTTTGAGCAATTGCTTTGTTTTCAATTCCAAAAAAAAGTAAAGCTCCTAGAATGAAACTTCTCAAGGTAAAAATGGTTTTGATATCCCGGTTCATTTTTGAATCTTTAAAAATTATAGCCAACGCGAAAAACAATCGGTTGTGTTCGTGGTACTTGTTGGTAACTTATCATATCCCAAAGAAGCTGGACCTTCGTTTTCTTAAATAATTTACTATTCATTGAAACCACCTTGCTGATTCCTATAAGTCCGCTCTGCAGCCATGCACTGTAATCTTTCAATTCCTCAATACTTTTAAATGCACTATTATAATTCAACTCGTATCCCCCGCTCAAATAAAAACTTCCTTTTAGTTTCCAGTCAATAAATGATCGTAGTCCTATGCCTTGGTGAGTAATTTTTATATGTCTGATATCCTTTCCCCATCCCATTTTGTAGGCCATCCCAACCCCTACCACACTTTTATCGTTCAATCTATATCCGATTGAAACCCCAAGATTACTGGTAACCGGTAAGAGGTTATTGGTTTTCTGGTTTTGAAAATTCGTCCCCAACTCCAGCCGCTTCCAAAACCCTTTGGTCCGCTGGTTATTGGGTTTGAAATCGGGGAGTTCACTATCGCTACTGCCACCCTGAGGCAGGTATTGGTTTACTTTATCCTTCAATTGGCTCAGTTGTGATTGCGCGGATTGAATGTTTTGCTGCATGGCCTGCTGTACCTGTGGGCCACTACCAAATCTCGCCTGCAGGTCTTGCATCACCGAGGCGCGGGTTTGAAGACCAAGAGATCCTCCGCTTTGACTGCCTGGTGGGGCTGTTGCACCTGGCAAGCTGAATAATTGTCCCAACTGAGAATTGTTGACAAAAAAATCTTTAAACGCCGGGATATTACTTAGCAACCCAAAAATCCTTTCTTCCAATTTCGCCGGGTCTTTTAAAATCTCCTTATACTCATTCACCTGCTGCTGATAATAATAAACCTGCTTATTGAAATCCTTCACATATTTTCCAAGACCTGAATTGGCCAGCGCCGCGGCAAGCTCCTTTCTTCTATCCTGCAAGGCTTTTCCAATGATCTCGGCCTGGTCGAGTTTGCCTTGCAAAGCCGATAACCCTTCCATGCCCTTGGGCAATTTCTCGCGAATGGAAGCTGGGACCAGATCGGTTCCTTCCAAAAACTTAAGGGATGTAGTGAGGGAGTCTATGCGGCCACTATATAATTTGGAAAACACAGTAAGCTTTGCCGCGCGGTCTTTGGCCTGTGATTGAAGTTGCGCATACCGCGTGCGTACATCGCCAAACAACTCCTTCGCTTTTGTTGAATCCTTTTTCCAAAGTTGTTTGAATAAGCGCTCTTCGGATTTACGGGCCTTATTAAGCATTTTAGCAGCGCGCTTGTCAACCGATTCACCTAATGATTCGTATTTATCCTGAAGCTTATTAAAATATTTTGTGGGAAGTGAAAGCAGGTCTTGTTGTAATGAACTATCCTAGGAATAGAGTGATGTATAGGAAAACATCACTGAAAGGAGAAGGAATTTTTGGACAAGGTTAAACACAGTTAATTGTAGTGGTTCAATCCAAGGTCTGTCATTTCCAACAATCCCACCAAATTTTTCTATTAAGATATGGTTAGAAAATATGAAATTCCGTTAAATAAACATACCTAATTAAGTATAATCACTTAGTTTATTATAATAAAATACACTTTAAAAAACCGCTTGCCCCTTACGATTCCTTACCATTAAATAATTATCTGCATAGAAGTTATACCAATAACAACAATTTATTGTTGGTGCTCCCTGTTATTATTTAGTATTGCCAGAAACTGAAAAGTGCCGGAATACACCAACAATGGCGGAGATTTTAATAAGAAAGATTAATATCCCCGTTCATGATCGTCAATCCCTTTTTGTTAGCTGGATCTACCCTGCCGATGACCATGGCATCGACGCCAAATTCATTGGCAATACCTATGATGCTTTCGGCTGCTTTTTCGTCGGTATAGATCTCCAGGCGTGTACCCATATTAAATACCTGGTACATTTCCCTGGCATCGGAGCCGCTGGCTTTTTGAATGATATCAAAAATAATGGGAGGCGTAAATAGATTGTCTTTTATGAGATGTACATCTTCGGGGATGTATTTGAGGCATTTGGTTTGCCCTCCCCCACTGCAGTGGATCAATCCATGAATGGAGGCACGATGTTCTTCAAAAAGCGCCTTCATTACCGGAGCAAAGGTACGGGTGGGACTAAGCAGTAATTTCCCCACTTCCATTTCTCCGTGTCCGGAAACAGATACTTTATCGGTCATGCGATGGGGACCGATATACACCACATCCGGTGACAAGGAGGGTTCAAATGTTTCCGGAAATTGTTCCGCATAGTATTTACTCAATACATCGTGACGGGCACTGGTTAGCCCGTTACTGGCTACACCACTGTTATATTCAGATTCATATTTGGTTTTCCCAAAAGAGGCCAGTCCTACAATTACCTGGCCGGCCTTGATCCCTTCATTGGTCACCAGTTTGCTTTTGGGCCAGCGGGCCGTCATGGTACCATTTACGGCAATGGTTCGTACCAGATCACCCACATCGGCGGTTTCCCCACCCATGAAGGTGATATTGACGCCAAAATCGCGCATGGTATCAAAGAAGTCCTGACTGCCCTGGATCACGGCCTGCAGCACCTCGCCGGGTATCCGGTTTTTATTGCGGTCAATGGTCGATGAGAACAAGAGTTGATCGGTAATCCCTACGCAAAGCAGGTCGTCCAGGTTCATCACGATCGCGTCCTGGGCAATGCCTTTCCAAACGCTGATATCCCCGGTCTCTTTCCAGTACAGGTAAGCCAGAATACTTTTGGTGCCTGCTCCATCCGCATGCATCACATTGACCCAATCGGCATCCCCACCGATCACATCTGGATAGACCTTGCAAAATGCCTTGGGGTAAAGCCCCTGATCCAGGTGCCTGGTGGCGGCATGCACTTCTTCTTTTTGGGCCGAAACCCCACGTTTGGAATAGAGACTCATAATAGGGGGCAAAACTAATTATTATCTGTTAGTTTTGCACCTGTTTATGCAGGTACACCGCGAATTAGACCAATTACCACCCTTCCGTAATGCCGTTGTCACCATCGGCACATTTGATGGCGTCCACCAGGGACATCGCCTGATCATCCACCACCTTCGGGAGGAGGCGGCCAAGATCGGGGGCGAGACCGTCCTGATCACTTTTCACCCCCATCCCCGGAAAGTGGTCTCCTCTACCATTTTAGGCATCCGACTCCTCAACACGCTGGAGGAGCGTATTGACCTCTTGGAACAGGCCGGGATCGACCATTTGGTGATCGTTCCCTTTACGGAAGCTTTTGCCAACCAACCGGCAGAAGCGTACATCCGCGATTTCCTCGTGGAGCGTTTTCACCCCCATACGGTCATCATCGGGTATGACCATCGGTTTGGTAAAGACCGCCTGGGTGATTACCGAATGCTTGAGGAGCAGGCCTCCCACTTCGGATTTCGGTTAAAAGAGATCCCCAAACATATTCTTCGGGAGGTTTCGATCAGCTCCACCCGTATCCGCGAAGCCATTCTCCAGCACCAGGTAGAATTGGCGAATGAATTGCTGGGGTATCCCTTTTTCTTTGACGGTGAAGTGGTACATGGAAATAAACTGGGCAGGCAACTGGGCTTTCCCACCGCCAACCTCCGCATTGTAAATGACGAAAAGATCACACCAGGTGATGGAATCTATGCCGTATATGCTCAGGTTTTAGGTGAAGAGGAAAGGCTCAAAGGAATGATGAGTATCGGGTTTCGGCCAACGGTAGACGGCAAGCAACGCGTCATCGAGGTCAATCTCTTTGAGTTCAACCGGGATATTTATGGTAAAACCCTTCGGGTCTACCTAAAAAAACACCTCCGTGAGGAGGTGAAGTATGATAATCTGGAAGATCTGGTGGCGCAGATCCGCCAGGATAAAGTGGATAGCTTGAGCGTGCTTTAGAATTCGATCTCAAATTCGAATTTGGAAGGGTCCTCAAATAATTCATCAAGGGTATTTTCTACCGTGATCGTCTTTTTATCGTCTGATACAACCACATTTTTACCTTCTGCTTTTTTCACCGGACGAGGAAGATGAATGGTATAAACAGTACGCATAGCCGGGACTCCCTGTTCGATCATTTCTTTCATTTTGGAAAGCATTTCATCATTGGCCAAGGCTCCGATCTTTTCGGGGATTTGCTTTCTGGATATCTTCCCATTGGCATAGATATAATCAAAGTATTCATCCGGACTGGGAATACCAGGTTCTTTTCCTCCTACGGATAATCCGGGTATTGCTTCACCACCTTCTTCACCCTCTTCTCCCCCGGTTTTTCCACCCAATTGACTCAGGCTTTTACCCATAAAATCAGCCTTTTTCATGATATCGCGAATCTGGGCCAGGTCTTCCATCTTTTTAAAGGGAATATCGAGGTTCACAACCAGGGCTCCTTCCTCACTGTCCATATTCATGGTAACAGAAGCCAGGCGGAAGAGTTCTTTTTCCTCTTTGGTCAGCGTCTCGGCAGAATCTACCATCGATCCCAACACAAAACTTGTATCCATCTTTACTTTTTCTTCGCCCATGCCACCCATACCGGCGAGCATGCTCATCATGGCGCTCATATCCACTTTGGTAGACATGACCCCGCTCCCATCTTCCTTAATCGTAACATCATTAAATACATCAAAACAACTGACCAATCCTACGCTGGCAAAGATCAAAATGACCAAAAAAGTCTTCTTCATTTTGTGGTTTTTTACAAATATAGCCTAAAGAAATATGCGCCAGAAAGACTGTGGAACCAGGGTCAGGGTTGCATCATTTTGACCACCATTTCTTTTAAAAGGGAAGCATCTTCGGTACCGGCGTCATGAACACCAACACTTTTCAAATTGTATTCATGGAGTAACAACAGAATTCGTTCGGTGCCCTGATAATCGAAGTTTCTGGCCGCAACCAGATAGTCTTTTACAAAAAAGGGAGGGATACTGGCCGAAGCGGCAATGACTTTTTCATCCCGGGTATTCAGTCCATGGATCATAAAAACCTTACTGAAATACCCATATAGGGAAGGCAATACCAGTTGAATTGGACTAGCCTTGGGGTTGGCACCGAAATACTGAATGATGCGGAGCGCTTTGGGGAGGTCACGGGTGGCAATGGCCGCCTGCAACTCGAATACATTATAATCCTTACTAATACCAATAAAGGTCTCGATATCTTCTTCGGAGATCGTTTTTTTCTTTCCCAGGTTGACCAGGATCTTCTCGACCTCATTTTCGATACGAGAAAGGTCATTTCCTGTATGATCGACCAGTAGCCGGGCTGCTTTTTCAGAAATAGCGTAGCCTTTTCCTTTGACCATTTCATGGGTCCATTGGGGCACCTTATCCTCATACATCCTCTTCGTGGTCAACATTACCCCTTTTTCCTTTAGCAATTTGGCCAGTTTACTCCGGCCATCCACTTTTTTATCCTTATAAGAAACAACAAAGACCGTAGAGGATGAGGGGGCATCAATATAAGGCTCCAGTTTATCGATTTCCCGCATTTGCTGGGCTTCTTTGAGTAGCACTACCTGTCTTTCCGCAAACATGGGATACCGCCTGCAGGCATTGATCACATCGGCCCACGAAGCATCCCTGCCATAAAATACAGTGAGGTTGAAACCCGCTTCGGCTTCTGAAAGTATCTTATGCTCGGCATAGTGCATGACCTTATCAATAAAGTATTCTTCCTCTCCTTCAAGCCAATAAACAGGCTTGAATACTCTTTTTTCCCAATCCGATATAATCTTTTCTGCCGACATAAGGTGCTAAGATACAGGCTTTCGCAAATGTACGTTTGAAATTTTGCTGACACCTAAGGCATGATGATTTTTAGTTTTTGGCACGGTTTTAGAAAATGGAGTTGTTCAGGTATGTGAAGAATAAGTTCGCTGCCGGGCTTTCGGAAAAAAATAATTTTGAAAAACGCATATTAAAACCCATAACGATGACAAACACAAACTATCCATCGGCCACTCCGCAGGAAACCAAACCCAAGAGCAATTCGAACAAGAATATCCTGATCGGTATTCTGGCTGCCGGTTTACTGGGAACCTGGGGATATCTGCTGTATGACAAGAACAAGACCAATGAAACCCTGGGTCTGAAGGATACTAAGATCACTTCAGTCACCAATCAGTTCGATTCCCTGAAGTATGCCTACGATGAGGCGGTTCTTCGGTTGGATTCCCTGACAGGTGATAATAACCTGAAAGAAGGCCAATTGAGCGAGCGCCAGAAAGAGATCATGGACCTGAAAACCCAGATCCGTACCGCGCTGAAAGCAAAGAATGCATCTGCTTCAGAGGTTGCCAAGCTGAAATCGATGATCGGTTCACTGAATGATAAGATCACCAGTTATGAAACCGAGATCGCTCAGTTAACGGCCCAGAACCAACAACTGACATCAGATAATGTCCAGCTGACATCTGAAAAGCAGGTCTTAACAGAAAATCTCACGGTAACCGCTGCTGAAAAGGATGAAGCCCTCCGCACTGTGGATGTAGGTTCTACCTTTAGTGCTTCCAATATCCAGATCACCCCCGTAGATGAAAGAAAGAACGGGAAGCAGAAAACCACCAGCACCGCTAAGAAAGTAGACAAACTGGTTGTATCCTTTGATGTAGAAAACCGCATTGCCAAATCTGGCCCGGCCGATATCTATATCATGGTAACCGCCCCTGATGGTAAGATCATTTCTGATGCTTCCATGGGTTCAGGTAACCTGAGCACCCGGAATGATGGCGAGCGCACTTTTACCAGCAAGCTCTCTATCAACTACGATCAAGGCACACGCAAAAACCTTCAACTTCCCATCCAATGGTCTGGTTTTACCACCGGTGACTACAAGATCGAAGTTTACCACAACGGTTTCAAGATCGGTGAAGGCACACGGTCTCTGAAGAAAGGCGGGATATTTGGGTAAAATTAGAAATTAGTAATACAGAATAAGAAATAAGGAAGGGGGAGCGATTCGAATGAATTTGCTCCCCCTTCCTTATTTCTTATTAATTATTCCTTATTTCTTATTTTTAAGCAGTTTAAAATTATGAAGGACAACAAATCGCTACTCCTGGTCTTGCTATCTTTTGGCCTTGTTGGCACCTGGATCTATCACCTGTATGATAAGAATAAGGTCGGCGGCCAATTATCTGCTAAACAAGTCAATATTGATACTCAGGCTATTATAAAACCCTACCTGGATAGCATGCAGGCGGTTTTGATGAATTCTTCCCTGGCCAGTTCTATGAACACCCCTTCAGTTGATTCACTGCAAGGACAACTGAGTGGAAAGCTCCAGGAGATCCAACGGCTAAAAAGCCAGATCCAGGCCATTTTGAAAAAGCAGAATATCTCCTCGACCGATCTGCAAAGTGCCCGGGACATGATCCGGGAGCTCCGATTCCGGGTAGAGGATATGCAGGTTCAAAATACCGACCTGGAAAAAGAAAGGGGACGCTTGAGTGATGTAATGGCCCAGTTAAATACCCAGGTTGACTCCCTGCAAAATGGTATCCGCAAATTGGATGAGGAAAATAAGAAACTCACGCGGCAGGTGGTTGACGCCTCTCTGTTTGTGGCCACATCGACCAGTCTGAAGGCAATGAACCTTCGCTCAGGCAATAAGGAAGTACCAACAGCCTCCTCCAAAAAAGCAAAGAAACTGGTGGTTTCATTTGATGTACAGAATAATGCCATGAATTTCCCCAATGCCGAATTGGTCATTGTGGTAAAAGACCCCAATGGTAAGACCATTACCGAGGATATATGGGGATCGGGCAGCTTTGATACGCGTACGGAAGGACGAATCAGTTTTACCCGAAAGGTTAGATTTGATTATACCAAAGGCGAGCCCCATAATATTCTCTTTTCCCTAAGTCCTGATGAATTCCTGTCAGGAACCTATCAATTACTCGTTTTCCAGAATGGGGTGAGGATTGGGAAGTCGACGTTGGGGCTGAATTGAGGGGTGGCGTGAGACGTGAGGGACGTGAGGCGTGAGAGACGTGAGGCGTTAGAGGTGAATAGTCAATAGTGAATAGAAAATAAAGAAAAGGTCAATAGTATTTACTATTGACCTTTTCTTATTTGGGTATTTTTAATATTCACCATTCACTATTCACCTCTCACGCCTCACGTCTCACGTCTCTCACGCCTCACGACAACCCCCTCTTCCTAGAACAAATTATATCCATAGCTCACATAATACAACCCACCCACGGCCGGGCTACCGTAACCGGTGCGGCGATAGGTGTTGGCGATATTGGTACCACCAATGCGGAATACGCCTTTGGTATCGGGTACTTTGTAGGTGAACTGAATGTCGGCCGTAAGGATAGAAGGTAAGGTACCTGTAACAAAGGTTCCTTCGTAATACACTTCATCCTGCCATTTCATCAGGAAATTGAATCCAATGTTCTTGATGAAATTATCGTTCCGGAGACCAAGGTTAACGCGGTACTTCGGCGCATTGAAGAAGGTAACAAAACCAACGGGCACATCATTGAGCACATCTGAATATGCATTACCACTCAATACGAAACCGCGGGCGATCTGGTATTCCAAACCAATACCCCAACCTTTGGCGTTCACATCATTCTCCGCATTTTCATTGTAAGAAAGGTTGCGGGTGGTGAGGGGGTTCAGGATACCACTTGGATTACCGGTAGTGGATTGTCCGATGGCAACGGAAGCCAGGAAGTTATCATAGGTGCTGAAATAATAGTAGGCATCAATCAATAATTTCTTGGCGATAACTCCTTTATACCCTACCTCGGTAGAGACCACACTTTCTGGTTTCATGCCCTTATATTGAGCCTGTACCAGGAGGTTGGTGTTGTTAGCTGTACGTGCTGCGGCGATGGACTCTGCAGTATATCCGGGATTGGTGTTCAGGCCATAATAGGTCTGGAACTCGGGGATACCACCGATCAGGATACCGGAACCTACATTCAGGTTGATGTATTGATTCTGGTTGGTGGGGAAACGATAGGCGGTCTGATAAGATACACGCAGGTTATTGTCTTTAGCTACTTTCAACACCGCAGTAAAGCGGGGTGTGAAACGACCATCGAAGTTTTTGTGTTTGTCGTACCGACCGGCGGCAGTCAGGGTAAGTACATCATCAAAGAATTTCTTACGCAACTGAACATATCCACCATACTCACTCACTTTGATCGGCCCGGTGGTATCAGCAAAGATGGTTCCACGGGAGTTCAGGTTATAGAGTTTCCAGTTGGCCCCTGTAATTACTTCCACCATATCGCTAAATCCAAGTACATCGGAGAGGTTCAACTGACCCTCCGTGGAGTACAGGTCGGTACGATCAAGGAATTTAGCACCAACAGGAATAGCGGTGGTCATGATGTTTTCCTTCAGCGTATTGAAGGCCGTGCTGCCTGGAAGAGGTCTTCCAACGTCTGCCGCATTACGGGCAAACAGGTGGGCGCCATATTCATCCGCAGGTAATCCGGCACCGAGCACATTTAATTTGTATCCGATATAGTTTCCGATATAGGTCGGATACCAAATATTACTGTTCTTAAAGGATTCTTGCATCAAACGGCCGAGTACAGTGGCGTTGTAGGCTTCCCCGGCGTTTTCCTGGGTAGTGTACCCGCGAACAAACCAGTTCTTGTGACGTACTTCCAGTTTATGCTGGGCCATCTTGAAATTACGCAGTGAATAGCGGTCAGCACCGGTATATACGGTGGTACCGGCACCCCAGAAGGTATTCCAGGAAGCTTCGATACCCGGTGTGATCTTATAGTGAAAACCGGCGTTGAATTTAAAGTTGAGTGTGTTGTAATCTACGAGGTCGCGCTCGTTATAACCCGTACGGGAAACATTTTGGTTTGGCACCAGGTTATTACGTAAGCCCCAGTAGAAAGGGAACAATTGGTTAACGGTAGACAACAGCGTGGCGTTGGAACCAAAGGCCGTACTCAGGATCGTATTGATCTGGGCTGGGGTTGCATTGGAGGGGATCAGGCCATTCAGGGTGGTAACGATATTGGGAATCGCACCGCCGGAGGCTACGGCGATACCAGCGCGATAGCTTTCCTGAACCGATTGAGTGACCTGGAACATATTGGCAGATGTTTCATCACCATATACGTTAACCCCGTCGTAGTTGGGATCTGTTTGGCGATTGCCCGGAACGATCTTGCTCAATACGTTGTTCCGTTGCACATTGCTGATATCATCAGCTTGCCAGTCATTGGCTTTCAGGAATTGGGCATTGATCTTAAAGGCCCATTTGTCCTTATGGTTTTTGGCCCAGCGGATGGTCCAATCGTAATAGGGAGAGGCGTTGCGTTGTTTGCCATCGGTGTGCATGACGCCTTGTTTGAGGTTAAAGCTCAAACCCTGGTATTTAAATGGATTCTTACTGTTGATGAGCAAGGTTCCGTTCATACCCCCCGAGCCATAGAGTGCGGAAGAGGCGCCGGAAAGCAATTCGATATTGTCCACATCCAGTTCGGTTACACCAAGGATATTACCTACGGCGAAGTTCAAACCAGGGGCCATGTTATCCATACCATCGATCAACTGATTAAGCCGGGTATTACCGCTGCTTACAAATCCGCGGGTAGTGACCGTACGGAAGGTAAGGCTGGCTGTATGCATATCCACCCCTTTCAGGTTGGTGATGGCATCATAATAGTTGGGAGCGGCAATGGCGCGTAAATTGGCTCCTCCCAGTCTTTCGATGGTTACAGGAGCGTCCAAAGCCCTTTGTGCAGAACGGGTAGCGGCTACCACCACTTCCTGGCCGAGGGCCGAAGTGGCAACGATAGAAACTTCAATGCTGGCGGAGGGGTCAGAAACAGCAACCTCCTGGGTTTCAAAATTGATCGAGGAAACAACCAGGGTAAAAGGTGCTTTCTGTGTGGTCGTGAAAGAGAAATTTCCATTCTCATCCGTGTACGTACCGACCGAGGTTCCTTTGATGGTCACCGAAACCGCGGGAACGGTTTGCTTGGTACCTGCATTTCGGACGGTCCCCTTAATTGTGATAGTCTGAGCAAAGGCAGCAATCGAAGCCAGGCCCGCTATCAGGCACATGGCCAAACAGCGCAAGCTTTTTCTCATAATTATATGATTTGGTTTATAAAATCAAATGTAAAATAAGGATTGTAATATTCATCTAAAAATTTAATTTTTAATTAATAAGAAAGGTTTTTCATCGGGAAAATCGGGTGCGAATCTATAGTTTTGCGGCAATTCCAACCGTCTATGTCACCCCTACATTTTCCATCGCAAACGGCCTTCTACCGGGGCAAGGTCCGGGACGTTTACACGATCGCCGATACGTGGCTGGTCATGGTCGCCAGCAATCGTATTTCTGCGTTTGACGTGATCCTCCCCCGCCCCATTCCGTTCAAAGGCCAGGTGTTGAACCAGATCGCCGCCCACATGTTGAATGCCACCCGGGACATTTGTCCTAACTGGCTGGTTGATACCCCCGCTCCCCAGGTATCAGTGGGAAAAAAATGTATCCCTTTCCGGATCGAAATGGTAGTCCGGGGGAACCTGACGGGACATTCCTGGCGTACCTACCAATCGGGCAAAAGGGTGCTCTGTGGAGCCGCAATGCCTGAAGGGATGAAGGAGAATGACTTTTTCCCCGACCCCATCATCACTCCTTCCACCAAAGCGGAAGAAGGGCATGATGAGGATATCAGTCCGGCAGAGATCATCGAAAAAGGGTTGGCCACCCCTGAAGAATGGGCCATATTGGAAAAATATACGCTGCAACTTTTTGAACGAGGAAAAGACATTGCCGCCCGGCAGGGCTTGATCCTGGCAGATACCAAATATGAATTTGGCAAATTAGATGGAGAGGTCGTTTTAATGGATGAGATCCATACCCCTGACAGCTCCCGATATTTCTATGCGGATGGTTTTACTGAAAGACAGGCATCAGGAGAAAGACAAAAACAATTGAGTAAGGAGTTTGTGCGGGAATGGCTGATCGCAAATGGGTTTATGGGAAAGGAAGGGCAAGCCGTACCGGATATGTCGGATGAATGGGTAAAGGAGATCTCGCAACGGTATATTGAACTTTACGAAAAAGTAATCGGCGAGCCTTTCAAGCCAGAAGAATGGAGTGAATCTGAGATGGAATCAAAAGTGATTGAAAGTTTAGAAAAACTTAAAGCAGGTTAAATATAGGTTTCTCGCAGCGCTCGCTAAGAAGCGCGGCGAACGCTGCGAGAAACGTCTAATAGCAATAATAATCGATCTTATCCTGAGCCGTAAAATAGTTCAACCAATAATCAGTCACGGTTCCTTGGAAGGTACGTCCCGAAGTAAAATTGTAAAAAGTACCGTACCCATAATAACTCAGGTCGCCATAGACCACATCCCCTTCAAAAGGCATAAACCCACCTGAAGCGCGCAGTATGGTGTATCCGTCAAAGGTTTCCACCACAAAATAGTTGCAATAATCGCTGCTATAGACTACAACACCTCGTTCCTGCCGCAGCCAGTACTCTTCATCCTCATAAAATCCCCGTTTGGTACAAGCACCCAAAAGAACGGTTAAACCGATAAGTAAAAGCGAGAGGGTAAAAATTCGTTTCATAGCTGGTGTTTTTTATGTTCAGAAATTGTATTTATACATAAGATGAAAAACCCGGGCCAGGGTTTGATGACAAGATGTTAAATTCGTAACTCAATTCTTAAAGCCTTTAACAGATCATGAGAAGACCCCTCACCTTGCTGACCAGCCTTTTGTTGTTTCTTCAAGCTAGTTCGCAATCCAACCAGCCTTATTTGATCCTGGGAACCTATACGGGTACCGGCAGCAAGGGAATCTATGTTTACCGGTTCAATACGGACACAGGAAAAGCAGAACTGGTGAGTACGGTGGAGTCAAGCAACCCCTCTTTCCTGGCGATTTCAAAGAATGGAGATTTTGTGTATGCAGTAAATGAAGATAAACCGGGTAAGGTGAGTGCGTACTCCTTTAATAAGACAACCGGTACACTTACCCAATTGAATCAAGTAGATTCAGAAGGGGATCATCCCTGTTATATTGCCATTGATAAAACAGGCAAGTGGGTGGCCGTAGGGAATTACAGCAGTGGCACACTGGCACTCTTCCCGGTGCAAAAGGATGGTAGTTTGGGTAAATCTTCTCAAGTCATCCAGCATCAGGGTTCCAGTGTTAATACCGAAAGACAGGAAGGGCCGCATGTTCACGCCACAGTTTTCTCCCCGGATAATAAGTTCTTACTCGTACCTGATCTGGGAACCGATATCCTGAGGGTATATGCTTTTAATGCTAAGAAAGGAACGCTTGTCCCGGCAAAATCTCCCATTGTACCCAGCGAAGCTGGTGCAGGGCCCCGACACCTAAGTTTCTCTCCCAATGGAAAATTTGTTTACCTGTTGGAAGAACTTACCGGAACGATCGCCGTGTATGAATTTCAAAAAGGAACATTATTGCTGCGCCAGAATATTTCCGCTCAACCGCTGGACTACCTTGGCCCCGCTGGCAGTGCCGATATTCATGTCTCTCCCGATGGGAAATACCTGTATGCCTCCAACCGCGCCGAGTCGAATACGATTGGCATTTTCAAGATCCAGCAAGGAACAGGATTGTTGTCGCTGGCTGATCATGTGTCCACCGAAGGAAAAACACCCCGCAATTTTAATTTCGACCCTACAGGGAAGTTTTTATTGGCCGCCAACCAGAACAGCAATAACGTGGTTATTTTTAAAGTAGATAAAGCAACCGGATTTTTGAGTGATAGTGGAGAGCGGATTGAAGTGCCAAAGCCGGTTTGTGTGGCGTGGGTAGTATATTAGTTTTTCTTTACCGCCAAGTCGCAAGGGCGCAAGGGCTTAGCGAAACTTTGCGCCCTCGTGACTTGGCGGTAAAATGCTTATCTATTAATCGTTTTCCTGGCCCGGGATTTATTAAACACATTCCTCCCCTTATCAATCCCCTTCCTTTTCTCTTTTTGTATCTCTGCAGGAAGATGAATAAACTCCTGGCATTCGGTACTGCAACAACCTTCATATTTTATCTTACATTCTTCACATTGGATAAAAAGGAGATGGCAGGCCTCGTTGACGCAATTCACGTGCGTATCACAGGGCTTTCCGCACTGGTGGCATTGGGCGATCACATCCCCTGAGATCCGTTCACCCAGGCGGTCATCAAATACAAAGTTTTTTCCAATAAATTTATTGGGAAGTCCTTTTTCCCGGGCCTGCCGGGTATAGTGAATGATCCCTCCTTCCAGATGGAATACATTGGTAAATCCTTTGTGTTTCATAAAGGCGCTGGCCTTTTCACAGCGGATCCCTCCGGTGCAATACATGATGATATTCTTCTCTTTCTTATCCTTCATCATATCCACTGCCATGGGCAATTGCTCCCGAAAGGTATCGCTTGGAATTTCGATCGCCTTATCAAAATGGCCCACTTCAAATTCATAATGGTTTCGCATATCGATCACGACCGTATCCGGGTCCTCCGTCAACCGGTTGAATTCTTCGGCATTTACATATCGCCCCTTGTTTTGCATATCAAATCCCTTATCGGTGATCCCATCGGCCACAATTCTTCGCTTGACCTTTATATCCAACACAAAAAAGGATTTGCCATTGTCATCCACCGCGATATTAAGCCGCAAGTTCTCCAAACCGGGAATGGCATCCAAAGTTTGGCGGAATTTTTCGAGGTTTTCGGTGGGAACATTGATCTGAGCGTTGATGCCCTCTGAGGCGACATAGATACGACCGAGAACCCCCAGTTCGGTCAATTGCAGGTAAAGGGCATTGCGAAATGCCTGCGGATCCTCAATAAAAAAATATTGGTAAAAGGAGATGGTGGTCCGGGGCGTAGGGTCGTTGAGAATACGCTCTTTTAGTTCTTTACGTGAGATTCGATTGTGAAGCACCTTCATGCTGCAAAAATAACCCGGTTTTTTGGTTTCTCGCAGCGTCCGCTAAGAGCGTTGCGGGCGCTGCGAGAAACTAATATATTGATCAATCTCTGGTGAACCGTACGCGCCCATCAAATATCCCCCCCAGTCCTACCCTTACTCCATAGCTGTTTCCAGTACCAGGTTGCCAGGCCGTCACAAAGTCCACCCGGAATAACTTGAAGATATTCTCCAACCCTGCAAAACCCTCTACATAGTAATTATTCTTGTTTACATAAAATGTGTTGGCGCCTGCCACCAGGTTCCATTTAAGCCGGTTGAATAAAGGGATCTTATTCGTCAAAAGTCCGTTGAAGTGGTGCTCGGCATGTCCGACAAAATAGAAGGCTTCGGAATTACTGTATTTGTAATAAGGGGCCAGTTGAAAACTATTCAGGTATTTGGTATTGTAAAAGGTTTGGTTTCCGTTAAAATGTTGCAGGTCGGGAATCTCTACCCGGTTATCATTCAGGAAGCCACCAATGCTCAGGCGATACCGAAACTCCCCTTTCAATTTCAGGTTAATATTATCAAACACCGAGAATTTCCATTTATCAAAATCCACATCACTCCCGGCCAGGTCATTTATCCCTTTGTTGTACTGCAATTCAAAGGTGGGCCAATTTGACCCGATGGGTATCTTATTCCGTGGCATTTCGATATATCGTTGACCGGGTTGATACTGGAGCGTAATGCCTGCCACCAGGGCCTGATGCCTGTTAAAAGGAATACTGGCCAGTTCATACGGATGATTGGGCAAAATAACCCTGTCCTTATTGAAGAAGGAGAAATCGGTGCTGTTTTGAACAGGCAAACGATCCTCATAAACCAGATTCACCTTCCAGTCCAGTCCATTTTCAAACCTATTGTGGTATTCAATGCCACCAAACCAGTTCTCATAATACTTTGCATAATTCTTTTTAGCAATCAGGGTGTAGACCGTATTGGATAACGGATCAATGGGCTCTTCCTGGTTAAACTGCGACAAGCGTTTACCACCGGAGAATTTCAGGTATCTGTTTCTATAGGACTGGCTCCGTTGTCGTATAGTGAAATCTGCAAATGAATTCAGGTGCCCATTGCTAAAGCCATACCGGGTAAACCAATCCAATCGATATTCCTGCTTTGCCTTTCGGGGGAAAATGCGGAAGTGCTGGTTTACCTGCATTGCCAATCCCTCCACGGTGTTGAACTGCAGTTTTGGGAGCAAGGGTTCGATGCGGTAATTACCAACAAATTTTGCATTGTATATATTCCGGTATGTGCCCGACCAGATGATGTTCTTGAGGGTAACCGGCTTCTGATTCTTTCGGAGTGAATCCAACCGGGCCCTGGAAAACATCGAATCCCTTTCGATCACTGCCACGGAATCCTTGAATTTATAATCCTGTTTCTCATCCGCCTCCAGGGGAACCGGTCTTATCTGATCCCAATAGAGACTGTCTTTCTTGTTATAGGCGCTATCATATTTCATGAACACCCGTCCAAAGGTCTTTTTGGTAAAGCCCGGGTCGAGGTCATAGTCATTATAGACATTGACAAAGTTTCCCGTGATATCAAACCCAAATTTTTTGGTGGCCAGATAGATCACCTGGTTCTTGGTACGCCAAATTTCCGGAGATACCGGGACATGATCCTGGGTTACGCGGAGAGAATCCAATAATTCAAGCTGGTATTCTTTGGTTGTGAGCAGCTCCAGACTATGTATCCGCCAGTCATCTTCCACGATGTTGATGTATCCGGAAAAAAGGGGTTCATTTTTTCGGCGGGGAATCACTTTGATCCGGTTGATCATTTTCTTGTCTTCAAAAAAAGTGCCCTCCAATTTATACCGATAATAGTGCAGGGCATTATCTGCAATGGGTGAAATAAATCCTCTTTTATTGACTGCATTGTCTAACAGAACCACATTATTCTGGTAAAAACTGATAAAGAAGGGAAAACTCAAACCGATCCCCCCTCCGCTTTGTCGGGAAGAGATCACATCAAACTTGACCTTATTGGGTTCCTTATAGGATACCCTGGTTACGGATTCTGACAGAAACAGGATTCCTCTACCCATTGAATCCAATCCATCACTCGAATCACGTTCAATTTCCTGTCCAAAGAATTTCTTCGGTAAACCTCTTGAGCGCATCAGTCCTTTGATATACACATCCACCACAAAGGAGTCCACCTGTTTGTTATAAAAATCCCTTTTTCGAATCGCCTGGCGAATGACCTCATAAGCAGGATCTTCTCCATTCTTGATCACCACTTCTCCCAAGGTGGAAGGTTGAATCGGGAGTATAAAATCCTGAATCACGGATTCCCCTCCTATGGTGACTTCCTTTTCCTGGCGCTGAAAGCCCACATATTGACAGACGATGATGTACGTACCCGGATCGAGGTTCAAAAAGTATTTACCCTGGCTGTTAGCGGTAGTTCCCCGGGTGGTTCCTTTTATATAAATAGAAGCAAATCCAAGTGCAGCCCCCGATTCATCGGTGACTGTTCCGGATATTCGACCGGCATAAGAGAAAAGAGAGATAAAGCTGAAAAGAAGCAGAAGTAGAGATCGACTCATAGCGTATAGGTTCCGGCGAAAATAATAGCCGCGCAGAGATCCTGCGCGGCTGTATTCAAAGTTGGGTTAGATTTAACAGATGTGCAACCGATCATTTACTTTGTCGAAGAAAGCTTCCCCCCAAGGCAGCCAGGCCTGCCACCAAACCACCCACCAGGGCTGTAACAAGAATCAATAAGTAACTATTGCCTTGCAGCGGAAGTAATTCGGCGATCCGCCTGGAGAGGATGCTCTGGTTGGCCATATCAATGCGAAAAGCGAGTATACCCCACAGAATAAACAAGGCTAAAAAGCCGGACAAAAATGCCTTTCCTGGTTTTTGGTGTACCAACGCAGCCACCATAAAGGCCACAATGGAAATCCACCACCAGGGAAATTTCAACCCTGCAATAAAAGCGAGTGCGGCGGTCAGGAGAATGGCTACAAAAAATTTCATGTAAGTATTTTAAGACTTGCTAAATGTTATTTTCCATTTGATCATATCACTGGTACGATCGGCCTCGTGCATGAACCAGAGCGTATTGTATTTACCCTCGACCCAGGTATCCACAAAATTATCGTAGAAGCGGCTGCCCGGATTTCCGTTCTGCCCACCCGGGTACACTCCATAGCCTGTTGTTTTGCCGGAAAGATCAATGATCATCCTCCAACTTGGGCCGTGGCTGTGCGTCATTGCATTTACTATATATCCACTACCCCCAACATGCAAACCCTTTCTGGCGAATGGAAGCAGGGATTCTTTCAGCAAATGGTATACGGTCGGGTTTTTGAAAGCAGACCAATTCAGGCGGTTTTCGGCCTCTGCTTTTTGCAGGGTCGGAATGGTTTTCTTTAAGGAAATGGTTATGACATCCGGGAGGGTCTCTACCACGGGTGTATTTCGGTTGTCCACATACTTCATCGCGGAGTCTTTTAACAACCATTCGATGGTTACCTGCTCATCCGGCAATGGGGTCATGGGTTTTGTTTGGCCAATATCATCTTTCCAGATCTCCTGTTCCAGGCTGTCATACCAACATTGGAATACAGTTTGCCCCTTGGATTCGGCGTCACCTCGGAGATCCCAGGTCTTAATCATTTCGAGGAATCTTTGTTCTTCTGAATTCAGATCATTCTCCCAAATATATTTAAGTAGAATCGGCACGAGACTAGATGCCAGCGAATTGTGATAATTAAATTGCAGGCTCATCATATCCTTGACCGTTACCTTTTCCATGGAGGCCAGCTGTTTGGCAATGGTAACACCTCGTGGGGTAATGTAAGAACCGGGAATAAAATAGGGATAGGTAGAATCCACTGGGCGTTGGTTGGCACTAAACAAATAACCCAGGGCGGGGTTCTTGCTGTGCGGGTTCTCTTCCTGGGGAATAAAACCCTGCCACATAAAGCTGCTATCCGTTCCAGGCATCACATAGATTCCCTGGCGATCCCAACGCGCGGGAAACTTACCTTGTTGCCAGATGGCAATGTCTCCGGATTTGGAAGCAAATACAAAGTTTTGTCCGGGACATTGAAAGTTTTTGATGGCAGCCAGATACTCATCATAATTCTTTGCCTGGTTCAGGTAATAGAAAGTTGACCCTTCATTGCTGGGGTCATGGGCTGTCCAGCGCACCGCAAGGTTCCGGTTACCGGTGAGGTCATCGGTAAAATTCTCATCATACATTACCGGTCCAAAAACGGTATAAGCCACGGTGTCATAGACCACTTTGCCGCCTTTTATCTTAACCTCTTCAGGTTTTAAGGTAGTGGAGGTCCATTGTCCGTTGAACCAGTATTCTTTTTTGGAATTATCCTTGAATTTAATTTCAAAATAATCTTTCACATCCCGCTGTGCATTGGTTACACCCCAGGCCAGGCTATCATTGAACCCAATGATCACAAAGGGGCTTCCGGGAAGCGAAACACCATAGGCATTGCTTTTGGGAGTCACGACCTGAAGTTCATACCATATTGAAGGCAGGGATAGTTCCAGGTGAGGATCATTACAAAGGATCGGGGCTCCCGATTCGGTGCGACTACCGGATACCACCCAGTTATTGCTTCCGTTATTTTTATCCGGTCGGCTTACTTCAGTGATGTTGACTGCCTGTTTATTACCCAGGTAAAGCGAATCAGCAATAGCCGGCTTTATTGGAACGATACCCGGTGTGGCAAAAGCTGTTCCAGCTGGAACGATGGGCATCAACGAATCATTCACCTGCGGATAGAGGGCTTTCAATTCGGCATCAGAAAAAACTGTTTTGGCATTGGTATGGGCCAGATCACTTTCCGTACCAGACGAAAGCATTTTTGCCATCATCTTCAACAGCAGAGCTGTGCGGTAATTGGTCCATTTCTCCGGTTTAAAATTGAGGATCTTGTATTCGAGGGGCAATTGGCTTTCGGTCAACGAGGAGATATAGGCATTTACGCCGGCCGTATAAGCATCAAACGCAAATTTAGTATCGCTGGTTCCGATGGCCTGTAGCGCATTCTCGGCGGCATACTTCATGCCGAGGCGACGTTGCTCCCGATCGAACCGCACGGCTTTCTCTCCGGCGATCTCACTGGCTCTACCTTCTGCCGCAAGGGTCTGAAGGTCCATTTGAAACAGGCGAAAACGCGCATGCAGGTATCCTTGTGCAAAATAGGCATCGCGTTCATTGTCGGCGAAAATATGGGGCACCAGACGTTCATCGAGATACACCTCCGCCTTGCCTTCAATATCCGGCAGAGACAGATCGGTACTGTAATCCGCATCGGTAGGTTCGGCATTCTGCCAAAACCCATGTTGCGGACTTAAAAACTTACCCAATGGCATGGGAATGGATTCACCAATCGGGTTGTTGAGCAGGTAGACCAGGCCACCGGTAAGGGCGGTGCTGA
This sequence comes from Chitinophagaceae bacterium, assembly GCA_041752235.1. Classification (GTDB taxonomy): domain Bacteria; phylum Bacteroidota; class Bacteroidia; order Chitinophagales; family Chitinophagaceae; genus SpSt-398. The sequence goes on along the minus strand of JBGSHM010000015.1, from coordinate 188,198 downwards.
TGATAAATGGGATGATTCGCATGATCGTTAGACGAAGTCAGGTTATAAAAAGTGGGAGAAAGATAATAAAATAAAAAGATTAACGAACTATCGTTTTCCTTCCACCATTTTGACAAAGGAAAAACGGTCAAAGACCTCTTCTTTCAGGGCTCCGTTCTCTTCTTTGGTCAACCGCATCATTTGTTGCACTTCACCCGCGCCAAGCGGTAGTACCATCATGCCTCCCGGTTTTAATTGTTCAATGAGTTTGGGCGGAATCACCGGAGCGGCGGCAGTAATGAGGATCCTGTCAAAAGGTCCATAGGTGGGCAAGCCTTCATAACCATCTCCATAAAAGAATTTAATCGAGGGATAGGATTTCAGGTGTTGAAAAGCCCGGTTATTGTCAAAGAGTTTTCGTTGTCTTTCAATAGTAAATACCTGCGCCCCCATTTTTGCCAGTACACAAGCCTGGTAAGCGCTTCCGGTGCCCACTTCCAGCACTTTATCAAAGGGCTTTACTTCCAAAAGCTGTGATTGATAGGCCACGGTATAGGGCTGGGATATGGTCTGGTCCTCCCCGATAGGGAAAGCCCTGTCTTCATAGGCCAACTCATCAAAAGCCGAATCGAGGAAAAAATGACGGGGGATGGAATCAATGGCATTTAGCACGCGTTCGTCGGTGATCCCTTTTTCGCGGATGCCATCGACGAGTTTACGGCGCAGTCCTTTGTGGCGGTAAGTATCTTCGGTGGGTCTCATTCTCCCCCGCAAGATAAATGGTTTGAAAATATATGTGCATGATTATTTTGGTAGTAAAGGGTCAACCCTGTAATTTTCACGACCAAAACCAACTCTATGCGCCCAATTACTTTCGTTTTGCTTGCTGCTATGATGCTGATCCAGTATTTCATCTGGAGTTCCTGGTACGTAACGATGGGAACTTATATGGGAGATCAACTGGGTAGTGATGGAAAACTCATTGGACAGGCCTACTCCATGCTCGCCCTGGCCACCATGGTTTCCCCCTTCTTTGTGGGTATGATCGCCGATCGATTTTTTGCCGCGCAGAAAATCATGGGTGTACTTCATCTGGTAGGAGCCGCTCTTTTATTCTTTACCACCCAGATCTCCGATGGCTCTACTTTTAAATGGATCATTCTTTTGTATTCACTGGCTTATATGCCGACTATCGCTTTGTCAAACAGCATTGCCTTCCACCAAATGAGTGATCCGGGAAAACAGTTTCCCTGGATCCGGGTATTTGGTACCATTGGTTGGATCATTGCCGGCTTGATGATCTCCCAAATGGGGATCGAAAAATCGGCTACGACCTTTCATGTGGCTGCCGCTGCATCCGCCTTGCTGGGGCTCTTGAGTTTTGTGCTTCCGAATACACCACCCAAGGGTGGAAATACCGATGGATCAGCCGCCAAGGCCCTCGGTACAGAAGCTTTTGTCTTGTTTAAAAGCCGCCCCTATCTCGTCTTCTTTATAGCCGCCATCCTGATATGCATCCCACTTTCTTTCTACTACGGTTTTGCCAATCCCTTCTTAAATGAACTGGGTGTAGATAAAGCCGCCGGGAAAATGACGATGGGCCAGGTTTCAGAAGCAGTATTCATTCTGGCCATTCCTTTTTTGTTCAATAGCATTGGTGTGAAAAAAATGCTCATTTTCGGTATGCTGGCCTGGGTAGGCCGTTATATCCTATTTGCCTATGGTGACACCGGCGCCAATTCATGGATGCTCTACGCGGGTATCATTTTACATGGTATCTGTTATGACTTCTTCTTTGTAACCGGCTATATGTACACTGAGAAAAAAGCTGGTGAAAAAATCAAGAATGCCGCTCAGGGGCTGTTCACCTTTGCCACCTATGGTTTAGGCATGGTGATCGGTACCTGGTTCTCCGGTATTGTGGTAGATAAATATCAGGTAGCCGAAAAACAACACAACTGGACTAATATTTGGTTTGTACCGGCCGTGATCGCCGCCGCCGTTTTAGTTTATTTCATCGCCTTCTTCCGGGAGAAAAAGGAAGTCGCGGAGGCCTAGTAATTTTTCAAATGCTCAAATAGACAAATCATGAAGAAGATCTCCATGCTTGGTTCCGGATTTATTGGCCGGTTCTATGCGGATTCATTACAAGGATACAGAAACAGGGATAAGATCGTTAGTATCTATTCCCGTCGCGAGGAAAGTGCAAAAAAGTTTGCGGAAGATTACAAAGTGGGTCATTGGACCACAGACATGGAAGCCTCCATTGCTCACCCCGATGTGGAGGTTGTCTGCATTTCCCTACCCAACAATTTACATGAGGCGGCGGTGATGCTTTGTTGCAAACACAAAAAAGCAGTAATCACCACCAAGCCACTTGGAAGAAATGCGGAGGAGGCCAAACGGATGCTGGAAGCTGTTGAAAAAGCAGGCATATTCAATGGATACCTCGAAGACCTGGTTTATACGCCCAAATTCTTAAAAGCCATTGAAAGCGTAAAAGCAGGGGCACTGGGACGTATACTTTGGGCCAAATCGCGCGAAACGCATCCTGGCCCGCACAGTGACTGGTTCTGGGATATCGAGCAAGCCGGAGGGGGTTGTATTCTTGACCTGGGTTGCCACTGCGTGGAAATTACCCGTAGTTATATCGGAAAAGACATCAAGCCTGTTGAGGTCATGTGTTGGGCCGATACTCAAGTAAAACCCATTGATGCGGAAGACCATGCCATTGCTTTGGTGAAATATGAGAACGGAGCCATAGGCCAGTTTGAAGTAAGCTGGACTTTCCGGGGAGGACTCGATCTTCGTGATGAAGTAATGGGTAGCGAAGGCACCATCTGGATCAATAGTTTTCTACGCACCGGTTTTGATATGTTCACCACTGGTAAAGGAGCCGACTATGTTGCCGAAAAGGCAGAGAGCAATACCGGCTGGCTATTTCCTGTGGGCGATGAACTGAATGAATTGGGGTACAACCATATGTTCATGGACATGTTCAATGCCATGGAAGAAGGACGCGCGCCAAAGGAAACTTTTTATGATGGTTATGTTGTGAATTGCGTATTGGATGCCGCCTATCGTTCTGCCAAATCAAAAAAATGGGAACCTGTGCTGCTGGATATCTGGAGAGGCCGTGTAGGGGTATCCAAGGATAGCCATCTTACTGAATACGATGCGGAGCATTACCTCGTAAAAGAAGAGATGACGCATTATGGAGCGAAGAAAGTGATCTTGAAGAATAAGGCTACCGGGAAGATCTCTGAAAAAGTGTTGGAGTAGGGATTTTTTACCGCCAGGGTGTGAAGGCGCAAGGGAACGCGAGGAAATTCATGGCGAGCCTTTGTGTCATAGCGCCCTGGCGGTAAAATCCACTTACAATGCTAAGTCATCAATAATCTTCGATATTTTATCCCCCAACGCTGTATTCACAGCCTCATACCCTCCTGCCGAAGCCAGACTTCCGTTTACACTAAAGTAAAACTTGATCTTGGGCTCGGTGCCGGAAGGACGGGCCGATATCTTGCTGCCATCTTCCAGCATAAACTGCAACACGTTGGACTTTGGTAAGGTGATCTCCCAGGATTCCCCTGTTTGGAGGTTCTTGCCCTTGCGGAGTTCATAATCGAGTAAAAGAACCACAGGGCTTCCGCCCAGTAAGGCAGGAGGATTGTTGCGGAACCTTTCCATCATATTGGCAATCTGCTGTTGACCATCCATGCCTTTTTTGGTAATGGAGATCAGGTGTTCTTTAAAGAATCCATATTCCACATAGAGGTCCAGCAATTTCTGAAACAGGCTACGCCCTTTGCTTTTTTCATAGGCAGCCATCTCACAAAGCAGGGCTACCGCACTTACGGCATCCTTATCCCGCAGCCGGTCACCAATCATTAAGCCAAAACTTTCTTCACCACCGATCACATAATTCTCTTTGCCTTCTTTTTCTTTGATCAACTCAGCGATCCATTTAAAACCAGTAAGCACATCATAACAGGCAATCTGGTTTTTTTCGGCAATGCGATTGATCATCTCCGTGGTTACAATGGTTTTGATCACCATATCATTGGCCTGGGCAATGCCTTTTGCCTTTCTGGCTTCGATCATGTAGTTAAAGGCCAGAACAGCAGTCTGGTTCCCATTCATCAACACCCAATTGCCTTTGTTGTCTTTGATGCCGATTCCTACCCGGTCTGCATCCGGATCGGTGCCCAGAAGGATATCCGCATCCAGTGACTGGGCCATTTTTAACCCCATGCTCATGGCTTCACTTTCTTCCGGATTGGGATAGACCACTGTGGGGAAATTTCCATCAGGCTCCATCTGTCCTTCTACAATATGCACATTGGTAAAACCAAACTCTTTGAGTACGGTGGGTACCAGTTTGATTCCCGTTCCATGGATCGGCGTATAAACAATCTTGAGGTCATGCTGCTTTGCAATCACATCCGGATATACGCTCAGGCTTTTCACCATAGCGATATAGGCCTCATCAATCTCTTTGCCCACCAGAGAAATATTGGATTCACCCCCACTCCATTTCACTTCCGATACGGAGCCGATCTTCTCTACTTCGCGGATCACATTCTTATCATGGGGCGGAACTAATTGCCCGCCATCATTCCAATAGGCTTTGTAGCCATTGTATTCTTTCGGGTTATGTGAGGCTGTACAAACCACACCGCCCTGGCAACCCAGGTGCCGTATCGAAAAACTCAATTCCGGCGTAGGACGCAGGCTTTCAAATAAAAACACCTTTATGCCATTGGCGCCAAATACATTCGCCACGGTTTCAGCAAAAAAGCGACTATTATTCCGGCTATCGTGCGCAATAGCCACTTTCACTTGCTCATTGGGAAATGACTGTTTCAGGTAATTGGCATAGCCCTGCGTGGCCATTCCCACGGTGTATTTATTCATCCGGTTGGTACCCACGCCCATCAATCCACGTAAACCACCGGTTCCAAATTCCAGGCTCTTGTAAAATGCATCGGCCAGTTCCTGCGGATTGGTTGCTTGTAAACGTTGAATCTCTTCCCGGGTGGCCTGATCAAATCCCTCGCCAAGCCAAATGGATACCTTTTCCTGTATTGCCATTTCCATAAGTAGTATTAATTGAATTATTGGGAGGAAAGTTAGAAAATAATTGATTATTTTTTATTTTATTTCTCGTGGCGAACGCAGCGCTTCCGGGCGTTCGCTGCGAAAAACCGAATTATGAAAAAATCAATCTACCAACAAGACCTTCACGTATTTTTGTATCATGAAGTCCGTTTTCCTTTTCCTACTATTCTTCTGCACCGCCCTGCCCAATGGCCAAGCCCAAACCAGGGATAGTTTACCCGATTTTAGGAAACGGCAACTCCTGATTGGCGGGGTGAACCTGGCCGGTTATGGGGGGTCCCTGGTTTTACTGAATAATACCTGGTACAAAAAATACCCAAAATCCCCTTTTCACACATTTAATGATACGCGTGAGTGGAACCAGATGGATAAAATCGGTCATGCGTGGACGGCCTATAATACCGGGCGTGCTTCAACGGCCATGTGGAAATGGGCTGGCCTGTCCAATAAAAAGGCCACGCTGATCGGCGGACTGAGTGGTACGGCTTACCTGACCGTGATCGAGATCCTGGATGCACATTCGGCTGAATGGGGTTGGAGTTGGGCCGATATAGGAGCCAACCTGACCGGATCCGGATTATTTATCGGGCAGCAATTGGCTTGGGAGGAACAACGTATTCAATTCAAATTCTCTTTTCACCGAATGAAATATGGAGCCAATGATCTGAATGACCGTTCAGGTGAACTTTTTGGGAATAGCTGGTATGAACGAATGCTAAAAGATTACAATGGACAGACCTATTGGCTTAGCGCAAACCTGAAATCATTTTTCCCGCAAAGTAAAATACCCGGGTGGCTGAATCTGGCAGTTGGTTATGGAGCGGATGGAATGTTTGGAGGATTTGATAATACAGGGAAAGATGAAAATGGGAATATTGTTTTTGACCGGCGTGATATCCCCAGAATAAGGCAGTTTTACTTCGCTCCGGATATTGATCTGACCAAAATAAAAACGAATAGTAAGTTGTTGCGTACCCTGTTACAGGGGTTGAATTCGTTTAAGTTTCCTGCGCCGGCTTTTATGGTGGATAGTAAAGGGAAAGGTAGATTTTATTTACTTTATTTCTGAGTCTTATTCTTAGTGTCCTTCGTGCTTCTCTTTGTGTCCTTTGTGTCCTCTACGCAAGACTGGCGTAGAGGACACAAAGGACACAAAGGGGACACAAAGAACACGAAGAAATACAAGTAATACTATTCGAGATAAGCCCCCACCACATCCTCCCCCTCTACTTCCACAAAAATGTGTTCCTGTAAGGTAGTGGCCAGGGATAAACCCACATAGTCCGGGTGGACGGGATATGTTTTGTGTGTTCGTTCCACCAGCACCAGCATCTGTATCTTTTTGGGGTGAAATTCAAGAAATGGTTTCAGGGCATAGACCAGTGTTTTCCCGCTGCTGGCCACATCATCCACCAGAATAACCACTTTGCCATCGAAATCAATCGCCTCACTTAGTTCCACCGTGGTGGGCAGGTCTTTATCCAGTTGAACGGAGATCACCCGGGTCTGGATGGAAGACAGATTAGCAAACCTTGCCTGTAGCCATCGGGCAATGGCGCTTCCCCTTTCCCGGATTCCGGCAAAGATGATCTCCTCCTCCCCGGTATTGTTTTCGAGGATCTCATAGGTCATGCGCTCCAGTTTTTTCCGGGCTGTTTCCCGGTCCAGGATATAATTCTTTTTCTCGGCCATAGGGATGATTGTTTTGCTACTCAAACATAAGGATTAATTTAGCACTACAAATGATTTGAACATGAATTGGTTGCCACAACTTCTTTTTGTCCTTGTTTCCCTTTTTGCCATCGGGTTATTTGCCCGCAATGCCCAAAAGATCAGGCGTAATATCCTGTTGGGTCAAAAAGAGGAATTGAATGACCAACCTGCCTTGCGGTGGAAGAATGTCCTGCTCCTGGCATTTGGGCAAAAGAAAATGTTCAAGAATCCCCTGGTTGCCATTCTGCATTTTGTGGTTTATGCCGGTTTTATCATCATCAACATTGAGGTATTGGAAATCGTGTTGGATGGAATGACGGGAAAGCACCGTCTGTTTGCCGGTCCTCTGGGTGGTATTTACCAATTTTTGATCAATGCATTTGAGATCCTTGCCTTGTTGGTACTGCTGGCCTGTGTGGTCTTTCTGGTACGCAGAAATATCATCAAACTAAAACGTTTTATCAGTCATGACCTGGACGGCTGGCCAAGGAGTGATGCGAATTATATCCTGATTACGGAGATTGTACTGATGAGTCTGTTTTTGCTTATGAACAGTGCTGACCGTGCTCTTCAACTTCAGGGCAATGAGCACTACGCCGATACGGGAAACTTCGTGCTCTCGGGTTTATTAGCCCCCACCATGACTGATTGGGCACCTTCCACCTTGATAGGGATCGAGCGGGTGGCCTGGTGGATGCATATCCTGGGCATTTTCGCCTTTCTAAACTACCTGCCTTATTCAAAACATCTGCACATATTACTCGCTTTCCCTAATGCCTATTTTGCCCGGCTGTACCCGCAGGGGTATATGAAGAATATGGTGGCGGTACAGAATGAAGTGCTCTATGCCATGCAACCTGAACTGGCGCCCACCGATGCCACCCCTCCGGGAAAGTTTGGGGCCAAAGATGTATTTGACCTGAGTTGGAAGAACCTGCTGGATGCATATAGCTGTACCGAATGTGGACGATGCAGCGCGGCCTGCCCGGCTACTCAGACCGGTAAACTTTTATCTCCCCGAAAGATCATGATGGATACACGCGACCGACTGGAAGAGGTGGGAAAAGTGATCGACAAGAACGGGGCCTTTGCCGACGATGGACGTAATTTGTTTAGCCATATTACAGTGGAGGAATTAAGGGCCTGTACTACCTGTAATGCCTGTGTGGAGGCTTGCCCGGTATCCATTGCCCCGCTGGAGATCATTCTCGAACTCCGGCGGTCATTGATCATGGAAGACAGCAATGCTCCACAGGAATGGAACGCCATGTTTGGTAACGTAGAAAATAACTTTGCCCCCTGGAAATTCTCGCCGGATGAACGGGATGCCTGGGTGTCCTAGTTACCCGGCGCTTTGCCCGCAACAAATAAATCGACCCGATTTACGTTATAGCCAAAAAAGTTGTCATGCGAAGACTATTCCTCCTGCTGGCTGTTTTTACCAGCCTCACGGCTCTCTCGCAAAAACCCTTTGAATTGGGGGCCGAGTACCACTACATGGTAGGAAAGGGATTCAAAGACCATATTGGAGGAGTAAGGGGTGAATCATTCTCCGGAAAAGGTAGTTTTAGTGTGGGACTTACCTATCAATTCTCCTCCTCGGCCTCTTATTCAACATCAAAAGGTTTTGGGATTTATGCCGGATATCGGTATTCCCTGGGAAATAATACCAATGGCAGCAATCCATTTATCGGAGCCAAACTTATGTGGCATCTGTTGAGTTGGGAAGGAAAGTCCAGCTTGTTCAGTCCGTTGTTCACTCCGATAGCCGAAGCCGGGTATCATCTTGTTTTTGCCAAACATATTTTTGCAGCTCCAACCATCGGTTATGGCTATACGATCCGTATCATTCCTGATTATAATTCGTTGGATGAAGATGCCGGAGGAAGGCTGATCCCATCGCTGGCAGCAGGATACCGTTTCTAATAGTTATTCTTCTTAATGGATATTCTTCTCCAGCCCGTGCGTTACCTCCTCGGGGTGTTCTAATTGGTGCGCTACATCTTTTTTACGGACAATTTTCCAGAGTTGAATTAAAGCGGTAATGGCAAAGATGCTGCCAATGACCCAGTTGAGTACATTCTGATTGCTGTTGAGGCGATCCGCTATGACCTGTCCCCCGAAAATAAAAATACTGTTACCCATCAGGGTTCCGATTCCGATACCCAGGATATAGGTATTATAGTGGGATACTTTTGGTTGGAGTATTTTTTTGGTAAAAAGAACCGTACTCCATCCAAACCAGAAGGGAATTTGAACGGGATTGAGTGCGCTCATGCCTAATCCCAACCAGAACCGATGAAGCGTGCTGCTAAGGATGACATTCTCACCCACCGAAGGATGCAATGCCGCATAAAAACTGGAAACGGCCAGGGCCAGCACGATGATAAAAGTGAGCCATTCCAGTATCTTGAAAATCCGCTCTTGTTTTCGCACCCAATCCATGGCCACCAAGGATAACCTGACATAGACCATTTCAGCGGTGAGGGAACCTATAGAGAACCAAATGGCCGGGCTGATTCCATCGGATACAGAAATTTGCATGGCGGCCACATTCAAGGTACCCAGGGGAAGGGATCCCAGAAAACTGACAAGCAATCCAACAAAAAGAACACGGACCAATGGGTGCATAGATCAAAAATAGGGAAAAGGGAAAAGCTAAAAGCGAATAGCTATTGGCTTTTAGCTTTTAGCCTTTTTCAATACCCACCAACCGGGCATGCACCTCTTGAAGTTTTTTTGTGTAAACCCGGCTGGCACGGAACATGGCCTGGCCTTCGGCAAATGTCATATAAGGATAGCCACGCTGGTGGTTTTGCCGCGCGATCCTATAAAGAATTCGGTGATGCCGGATCAATTCCTTCCAGGCAAAGAACAGGGAGTGTTTGGGATCATACATATGCGTGGGTTCGCTCCCAGCTCCGTTTAGTTCAATCACGGAGAAGTTTTTTCCTTGCCGTAGCTCTTCCCAGTCATTAAAACGTATATCCAATCGCCCAAAGTAAAATTCAGGAACCTGTTGGCAATACTCATCCATGACTTGGGTAAGTCGGTCATCGATCTGGTCGCTATGATCCAGAAAAAGTGCCCCACGGGCATGGTTACCATAGGGCAAAAGTTCGATCCTCTCCCCTGCTGGAATTACTTCGTTCCAGGTGGTTCCATATTCTTTTTCCAGGGCCTCCCATTGCAGAGCATAGCGGGGTTTGGCCAGTACAAGTTGGGCGAGACTGTTTTTTCCATTTCCGGTAATGGTCATGAATTCCTTTCCAACAATACCTGTGATAAACCCTTTCTGTTGATCCGGGTACCGGCAATAAAAGATACCCACTTCGTTTTTCCAGGGCACAAATTCCTGAATCAGAAAATCGATTGAATAGGCGGGAATGAAATGCAGGATATCGGATTCCGATTCCAGTTTTTGGGCCGCCAGTCCGCGCATACCGATATCGGGTTTAGCAATCAGGGGAAACTGAAAACCAGCTTCCCTGATTTTTTGAACCACTTCCTCCGCTGGAAAATTTGCTTTAAACAAAAGCGTGCGTGGATAACTTCCATATGGAAGGCTGTCGTAGATCTTCTTTTTGGATTCCATCAGAAACCCTCCATTTTCAATCAATGGGTCGGCCGCGTTGAAAAAGTATTTCCATCCGCTTCGGATACAAAGCCACGCATAATACACATAGTCGGGAATATAAACCACGTGCATATTCCAATATTCCCAATGGAACAACCGGGTCAGAAAACGACTGGTGCGGCTGGGTCTCACACTCATAATTCAATTAGGGGTACCTGGGTAAAGCGAAGGGATTGCTGCAAACTTTGCCGGGTTTGAATGTCGAGATAGCTGATCTCCCCTTCATTTTTGCCCAGCTCCATACCGGTAATACTCACAGTGAAAACCTGGCCATCCCGGTCCATCAGCAGGTCATTTTCCTTGTCACCATCACCCGTGTGTTCATGAAAATAAAGCAGGTCTTTGAGATTAGGAGCCGGGTGATTAGCGAGCCATTCACCAAACCATTTTTTGCGTTTGGCAATGATCTCAGGAGGATATAAAGTAACCGATGACCAGATATGAGGAATCTCTTTATTCAATGGGAGGCTGTGTTTCTTACTCCCATCCCAGCGACACTCAAAAAGGTGCTGGTCCTGCCAGATGACGAGTGTAAAAGGTTCAATAAATTCCAGAGGATAAGAACGGAAATGATCGTAGGGGGATTTGGTTTGAAGCAGGTCAAGCAATACCAGTCCCCTGCTTTTTTCGTAGGGAGGGGCAGGTTCGTGTTTCACAAAACCTCCGTTTAACAAGACGACAGCTGTTCCCCTTTCATGTACTCCTAACCAGGTGCCTCCTGCATGCGCATCCCGGGGATACCATATTTTTCCCGTTACCGTCTCATAGGCATGTGGAGGCAGGGCGGCATCACGCCAATGTTTTTCATCGCGATTGGAAGCGATCAGTACTTTATCACCAATTGGTACGAAGCTGACTGTACACATGGTTCTCAAATTAGGGTTTTGTTGGATATGCCTTCAAATCAATCATATTGTTCCAATAACTTAAAATGAGCACGGCTTTTTTTAAGAAAATCATACCCTTTTTGGAATGACCAATAGGGTGTTCCATTCTTGTGATTGTATCGACTGATATGATAGAGGGCTTTCCAGTGACGAAGTATTTCTGCATAGGCCTTTCCTAGCGACATACCGCAATCATAAATATGATTGGGTTCGGCTCCACACCCATTGTATTCCAGGATGAAAAAGTTTTTTCCTTTTTTCAGGTCTTCAATAGAGGTTGTCTTTATATCGTAGCGGCCGTAAAAGAATTGGCCGTTATAGTGACTAAGCTTGTCGAAGACCTCATGCAGTTCCGCATCAATTTCCTTGTGTAAATTGGTAAAATGCGCACCCCGGTTATGGTTCCCGGCATAGGACAGGTAGAAAATCTCATCCTTGGGCACCACTCTGGAAAAACGATGTCCATGCCGGTGATGCATCTCCTCCATCCGGAATTTAGCCCGGGGATGAAGTTGTATCAGTTCTTCAAGGGTATGTTCGCCATCGCCACATACATGGAGTAGTTCCTTATGAATAAACCCACTCACGGTTCCTTTTGCCTGATCCGGATACCGAAAATAAAAGACACTCAACTCTACAGGCAACATCACCAGGTCTTGTACAATGTATTCCACCGGAATCCGTTCGTGGTATTTTTGTAACTGCTCTTCCGATTCGATCTTGCGGAAAAGGATCCCTTTCATGCCCACATCCGGTTTTACAATAAAGGGATATTCAAATCCCGATGCGGCGATCTGTTTTTTAACTTCCTCGAAGGGAAGGTCATGCATGATATAGATAGTTCGGGGAACAAACTCAGCGGGCAACTGGTCATACATCTCTTTTTTTCCTTCGCCTTCAAAGCCGCCAAAGGTGATAGTGGGATTGGAAGAACTAAAAAACCAGAAACTCCTGCTGCGGAGACAATACCAGAACCAGACAAAACTGATCGGGAAATAAAGGACATAAAAATTCCATAATTCCCAATTGGTGATCCTGCTAAACAGATTACTGATTTTCATGAAGTGGTCAAAAATAAAGCAGATAAGTTTATGTGCATGGAATTTATTGAAAAAGAATTATATGCCTTAGTTTTGAATAAAGATCCATCGAATGAATGTTCCCACCGTCGCAGACATGGTTTCCAGGGGTGAATCACCCGATGTCCTTTTTTGGGTTGGCTGTTCAGGCAGTTTTGACCAACGGGCCCAACGGATCACGCGGGCTTTTGCCACCATCCTGAACCGGGTTGGTATTCGCTATGCCATTCTGGGAAAGGAGGAAATGTGCACAGGTGATCCAGCCCGCCGGTCAGGCAATGAATTTTTGTTTCAGATGATGGCCTATCAGAATATCCAGGTGTTGAACAATTATGGGATCAAGAAGATTGTCACAGCCTGTCCGCATTGCTTTAATACGTTAAAGAATGAATATCCCGATCTGGGAGGTCATTATGAGGTCATACACCACAGCACCTTTCTTCAGGAACTGATCAATGATGGAAAGATCCGATTGAAAGAAGGGGGAAGTTTTAAAGGGAAAAAGATCACCTATCACGATAGTTGTTACCTCGGTCGCGCGAATGGTATTTACGAAGCCCCCCGACAGGTACTCGAACTCTTAGATGCCGAACTGGTGGAAATGAAACGCTGTCGCAGCAACGGTCTTTGTTGTGGTGCAGGCGGCGCACAGATGTTCAAAGAGGAAGAAAAAGGCGAAACCCGTATCAATCTCGAGAGGACCCGCGAAGCATTAGCGACTGGTGCGGAAGTGATCGCGGCAGCCTGCCCCTTTTGCAATACGATGATGACAGACGGTGTAAAGAATGCGGAAAAAGAAGATGCATTCAAAGTACTTGATATCGCCGAATTGATCGAGGCGAGTATGGAGTCTTAAAGGGCCATTTATCAAACCTGGTTCAATCGTTGTTGAATTTCCATCCCCTCCTTTAATCGCTCTTTTGGTATTGGGATTCGTATCTCGTCAAATGTGACCCCTTTTCTTGTTTGCCATTCATAGGTGATCGCCAACAGGTTCCTCCCCTCTTTTTCGGCCAGGTCGGCCCGACGCAACCAGCGGGTTTCTGAATGATAATCCAGTTTATTTCCATTGATGATCACCGCGCTGTTGGTAATGATCACCTCAGGCAGCGAAGGATTGCGCCAGCGAATGGTATTCAGGCGTATGGTATAACGGATCAAGGCATATATCGTAGCGATCACCATGCATATTGCCAGGGCCACCACCCAGGAGGCCCCCTTTGTAAAATGTAGCAGCAGGGTTCCTAATACCGTGATCAGAAAAGCTTCCAATAGAACCTCCTCGCCCCTTATCTTCTTCTCTGTTCGGGTAAACGCTTCCCATTCCTCTACCGAGTAATACCAATGCGCTAAAACCGGATTTTTGGTCATGGTTTCCATGTGTGCTGATTTCCGATGTAATTTAGCAGCATGAACTTGGAATATAAATACCACCTTGTGGGTAATTTTGACCCCGGATCGAGGGTCTGGATCTACCAGGCATCGCGTCTTTTCAGCATCGGCGAAGCCTTGGAGATCGAAGAAATGCTGGAAGAATTTGTTCGCGACTGGAAAAGCCATGGCACTCCGGTCAAAGGGTCCGCCCACCTCTTTTTTGGACGTTTTATCGTCCTGATCGCTGATGAAACTGCTACCGGGGTCAGTGGTTGTAGTACAGATAGCTCGGTCCGGTTGATCAAAACGATCGAATCCAAATACCAGAACCCGCTTTTTGACCGCACGCTGCTGGCTTTTGTGGTCAAAGACCGGATCGAAATGCTCCCGCTGAATCAGCTAAAATATGCCTGGGAAAATCATTTCATTACGGAAGACACCCTTTACTTCAACAACCTGGTGGATACGAAAAAATCACTGGAAGAAGGTTGGATCATCCCGGTCAAAGAGAGCTGGCTGATGCACCGGGTAACCGTGTGATCGTTTTGGAGAAATTATACCCGATGGTGACCCGGAAATTGCGTGTTACCGTCATGTTTTCACTGACGAGATTGAAATTAGGGCCATAGGTATACCGTCGAACGATCTGTTGCCTGAATGGATCAGTGGTACTTACCGATAGAATCAGCTTCTTGGATAACAACTTCGCCTGAACCCCCAGGTTTGTTCCTACCCGCCAGGAGGCATACCCTTGAGGGTTACCAAACCGATTAAACGCTATGGAACTGGTGAAGGTGAGTATGTCTTTGGGTGAATAATTGGCCGAAGCATTGGAAGTAAAGGATCCTCCATTTCTGAACTTTCTGACCTCCCTGTCAAATGCACTATACACACTATAGGTATAGGTGGCGCTGAAATTAAGCCTGAATTTCCTAGAAAAATGAAGGCCATTCCAGGAGCTCATCTCATACTCTTTTCGACCACTGAGATTCTCCCAGGTCAATTGTGTTGTCCCATCTTCGAGCAAGGTGCGTACCTGACTGAATATCTTGCGCACCTGGTTATACCCTATCCCGATATTAAAGAAATACTTTGTCCGGGTCCTGCCGATAACAAGGTCAAAATTATCAGCCGTCGAGGCTTCCAGTTTTTCATTGCCAAAGCGGATATTGTAAGGATCTGAAAAGTCAATAGTGGGGTTAAGCTCATTGACCCCCGGGCGGCGAATGGTTCGCCGGTAGGCCAGCGTAAGATTCAGTTTGTCTTTCCAGGTCCGGTTAAAATTGGCGAAGGGAAGCAGACTATGGTAGTCATTGCCTACTTTTTTATTGTCCCGCAATAACCGAAACAGTATATCTGTCCGATCTAGGCTGGTACCTATGGTAAAACTGATATCTGGTGTAATCAGGTGCCTGACCGATGCCATCAGGCTGGAGACCGTTTGATAAAACCAGAAATCATTGCTCAGTTGATCCAATTTGATTGACTGTCCATCGGGTTTGCGAAGATAGGATGCATCAATGACCACGTGATTGGCCGACCGGTTCATCCCCATGGAAAAAGTGAGGTAGGTTTTTTTGTTTACCAATGGCTCTACATAAAGAGCCGAGAGGTTCATGTTCCGTATCCGGGTTTCATTAAGCATTTCCTGTGTGGAATCACCGCCTGTAGGGCTAAAATCGGGGTTCAGGTATTCCTGGAAGAAATCCCGGTCATTATCATTGCGGGAAAAGCTCATGCCGCCATGTAATTTAAAACTACCACCATCCTTTTTTCGTAAGAGCCAGGTGGCCGAGCCTGATGGGTTTGTATTGTCGCCCAGGCTCTGTATGCTGCGAATACTGAGTTTATACAAAGAGTCAAACCGGTTGATATTCCGGTATTCTGTTTCGTTCTGGTTATTGAAATGATTGTGATTAAAATTCAGGGTCAGGTTGAGTGATTGTTGCGTATTAATATCATAATCCATTGTTCCCCGAAAATTAGGACGGGTACTCCGGTTGATATAGGCATTCGTTGTATTAAAAAAGTTGGTGGAGTCCGAATAGATATTCTGGCGTTGTGAATTACCCTCTCCAGTATATCGATTATACGATATTCCTGTATTGAGGTTGATGGCCAACCCCTTTCGGCGGTAACTATAACTGGCATTCAGGCCAGCCTCGCCACGCGAGCCACCAAACAGGGTCACACGTCCGCTTTTTCCGATCCGGCCCTTCTTGGTAACAATATTAATCACGCCACCTTGTTCATTGGCGTATTGTGGCGGAGGGTTGGTCAGCACTTCTATCTTTTCGATGGAACTTCCCGGCATGGATTCCAACAGATCCTGCAACTGCTGTAGGTTGAGTGAAACAGGTTTATCATCAATAAGGATACGGGGTTCTTTTCCCTTTACCAATATCTTCCCATCCGGATCTTTGGTCACCAGGGGCACATTGGTCAGGAGTTCACTGGCCGAACTTCCGGCGCTCAGGGCTGATTCCCCGGCATTAAAAGTGATATTCCCTTCTTTAGTCTCGATCAATGGTTTCTCCACATGGATGACCACTTCCTCCATGACCTTGGGGCCTGCATTTTTTAACCGGATATCATTCAGGTTAAAGTCAAAACGGTCAGTCCGAAAATGCAGGCTATCCAACACATAGCCATTTAATCCCGTATAGGTGACCTTCAGGCTGTAAAATCCAAATGGGATTCCGGTAAGTGTAAATTCACCTGAACCATCCGAAACCTGCGAGAAGGAAATGGTGGTCCCTTTTTGTTGCAAAATGATGGAGGCACCGGCAAGGGGTTGACCCGTGGAATCTGCAATTATTGTGGCAGAAAGCACCCCAGGTCCCTTGGGTGTTTGTCCCCAGGCCCCTATTCGCAGAAACAGGAATGAAAGAATGATCAATAAGGCCTTGTGGCGCATACCACAAAAATAGGTGATGGGGGCAAGAATATCTGCCTGACAACCTGTCACATTTTTCCCTAAATCCAGTATCTTTGCCATTCAAATTTTTCCAAACCGATGCAAGAATTTGTGCTCGATAAGGTACAGGATGAAAGGCGCCAGGGAGAGGCTTTTGCCCCCTTCCCGGATGACCCGAACATGTACCGGAAACGTTTTTATATCGAAAGCTATGGCTGTCAAATGAATTTCGCCGACAGCGAGGTGGTGGCGTCTGTACTCCAGCAGGAAGGTTTTGGAGCCACCCGAAATGTAGAAGAGGCTGATCTTATTTTTATCAATACCTGTTCCATTCGCGAGAAAGCCGAGCAGACGGTGAGAAAACGCCTGACCGAATTTCGAAAGATCAAATTAAGACGACCCGGGATGCTGGTTGGGGTATTGGGTTGTATGGCCGAACGCCTAAAGTCCCAATTCCTGGAGGAGGAGAAACTCGTGGATATTGTCGTCGGGCCGGATGCCTATCGTTCCTTACCGGCGCTGGTGGAAGAAGCCGCGGGGGGACAGAAGGCGGTGAATGTTTTGCTCAGCCGGGAAGAGACCTATGCCGATATTGCCCCTGTACGGTTTGACAGCAATGGGGTGAGTGCCTTTGTGAGTATCATGCGGGGATGCAACAACATGTGTAGCTTTTGTGTGGTGCCCTTTACAAGAGGCCGGGAAAGAAGTCGTGACCATGGATCTATTTTGAATGAATGCAAAGACCTGTTTGCTGCTGGATATAAAGAAGTAACCTTGCTGGGACAGAATGTCGATAGTTATTACTTCACCCCCGAGTCGGGCGAGCCGATCACCTTTGCCAAATTACTCGAAGAAGTAGCGTTGATCGCTCCCGAGCTGCGGGTACGATTCTCCACTTCACATCCCAAGGACATCACCGATGAGGTGTTGCATACCATGGCGAAATACGAGAATATCTGTAACTATATTCACCTCCCCGTTCAGAGTGGTTCATCACGCGTCTTGCAATTGATGAATCGTACCTATACGCGCGAATGGTATATGGCCAGGGTGGACAGGATTCGTGAACTCATACCTGATTGCGGTATCTCCTCCGACGTGATCGCCGGATTTTGTACCGAAACAGAAGAAGACCATGCCGACACGCTGTCCGTCATGGAATACAGCCGGTATGATATGAGTTACATGTTTTTTTATAGTGAGCGCCCGGGAACATTGGCACAGCGTCGTTTTGCAGATGATATTCCGGAAGAGATCAAGAAAAGGCGATTGACCGAGATCGTGAACCTGCAAAATCGATTATCACTGGAAAGTAATCATCGAGATATAGGTAAGACCTTTAAGGTTTTGATCGAGGGCGATAGCCGTCGCAGTTCCGATGACTGGATGGGCAGAAACTCGCAAAATAAAGTGATCGTATTTCCCAAAGACGGATCGGGTTTGAAGAAAGGAGATTATGTATGGGTGCAGGTAGGTGATTGTACCCAGGCCACGTTGTTGGGTAAAATGGTAAATAAATAAGAAGGAGGGCATTATGGATCTGATCAGTATAAAGAATCGATTTGGTATCATTGGCAATTCCCCATCCCTGAATTATGCCTTGCAGGTAGCGATTCAGGTAGCGAATACCGACCTTACAGTATTGATCCACGGTGAAAGTGGTGTAGGTAAGGAGGTCTTTTCCCAAATCATCCACTCGCTTAGCGCGCGTAAACACAACCCTTTTATTGCGGTAAACTGTGGGGCAATACCGGAAGGAACGATTGATTCGGAATTGTTCGGGCACGAGAAAGGTTCGTTCACGGGTGCCGTAGATAGCCGCAAAGGATATTTTGAAACTGTCAATGGAGGTACCATCTTTCTCGATGAAATTGGGGAAATGCCCCTGGGTACACAGGCCCGTTTGCTTCGCGTATTGGAAGCCGGGGAATATATCCGGGTGGGATCTTCCAAAGTACAAAAGACCGATGTACGGGTAATTGCTGCCACCAATAAAGATCTGCTTCAATTGGTACAGGCCGGTCGTTTTCGGGAAGATCTTTATTATCGATTGAGTACGGTTCCCATCCGTGTTCCCGCGCTTCGTGACCGGAAAGAAGATATCCATTTATTGTTTCGAAAATTTGCAGCCGATTTCGCCGATAAGTACAAGACGGCCTCTGTGCAATTGGATGAGGATGCCAAAAACCTGTTAATTAACTACCCCTGGCCCGGCAATGTGCGTGAATTGAAGAATATTGCGGAGCAGATCTCTGTTTTATCCATCGACAAACTGGTAAATGCGCGCGAACTGGAAAAATACCTTCAACCTTATTCCACCAATCGCCTGCCGGTTCTTTCTCATACTTCAGCAGCAGCCGACAATGCCAGTTTTGCCAATGAACGGGAGATCCTGTACAAGTTGTTCTTCGATATGAAGAAGGATGTAAATGAATTAAAACGGATGTTCTTTGATATCATTCAAAATCCGGGTGTGGCCAATGCCCATCCGGGTTTTATGGAAGAAATTAAAGAACTCCATGGGCAGGAAAATGTACCTGCCAGCAATATGGGGTATGGGCTACCCTCTACCCTGTCCAACAGCAACCAGCCTGTGATGGTTCAGGATGTGCACGAACATGTAGTTGTGGAGGAAAGCCTGAACATCATGGACAAGGAAAAAGAACTCATTATCAAAGCGCTCAAGAAACACAAGGGAAAGAGAAAGGATGCGGCCTCTGACCTGGGAATCTCTGAACGTACTTTATACCGAAAGCTGAAAGAATATGACATTGAAGAATGACCGATCGCCTCGTCACCAGAAATGGAACGCCGGGCTGGTGTTTTTGATCATGGCCGGTATAGCCCTGCTGACCCAATTCAACAGCAGTTGTAAATTTTATTCCTTTAACCAGGGGCAGATCCCTGATTCAATAAAAACGATCAAGATCAATTTTATTGAAAACAAGGCCCAATACATCAATCCGCAGCTTAGCCCTCAACTTACCGATAAACTCCGGCAGAAGATCCTTAGCCAAACCCGTCTCACGCAGACCAACAATGTGAGTGAAGCACATTATGAGATCTCCGGTTTTATCTCTACGTATTCCGTTTCTACAGTGGGGGCCACCAATCAGCAAAGTTCTACCAACCGGTTAACCGTTGGCGCTAAGATCACACTCAATAATCATAAATCAGGTCCGATAGCGGGCAAAAATCCCAAGGAAATCAATGTGAGCCGGAACTTTGATTTTGATGCCACCTTTAGTCTGGCTCAGGCAGAAGCGGCCCTGACCGAAACGATCATCAATAACCTGGTGGACGAAATCTTCAATAACATTTTTTCTGACTGGTAATATACCCCTAATTTGCGGGCATGAAAGGGGCACTAGACCAAATTGCACAATCCTTTTTTCAGCGAGATTCCTGGGATGAATTGTCTATGGCAGATATTAAAGCCATAACAGACAAGCATCCTTACTTTTCTGGTGGCCAGGTCATGCTCGCTTTAAAAGCAAAGGAAGCAGGTGATGAGCAAGCGGAGCTTCTTTCTTCGCGTGCTTATTTGTACATGGCCAATCCTTTGGTTTTTGACCAAATGATCCGTAGCCTTGATGATGCTGAACCCGCCTGGGTAGCAGAAGAAAGCCCGGAGATCCGACAGATTCTGGAAAGGGAACTGGAAGTAGCCAAAGAAGAAGTTACAGAGATCGATCTCGCACCACAGCATACCGTGGATTATTTTGCCTCGCAGGGTATTCAGGAGAAACAACAAGGGACAACAGAGAACGATCGGTTTAGCCACCAACTCCGGAGCTTTACCGAGTGGTTAAAAACCCTGAAAAAACTGACGCCTGACCAACCCGTTCCAACTCATTCCGCCCCCGATGAGGTGGAGAAGATCACCCATCTGGCCGAAGACTCCCTTCAGGAGCCAGAGGTTCTTACTGAAGCGATGGCCGAGATCTGGCTCAAGCAGGGTAATCATGAAAAAGCAAGGGCCATTTACCACAAATTAAGTTTGCTGAATCCCGCTAAAAGCGCTTACTTTGCAACCCTGATTGACAAAATAAACGCCTCAAAATGACCCTTTTATTTGTAATCCTGATCATTCTTGCCTGCGTGGTACTTGGAGTTATCGTCCTGATTCAGAACCCCAAAGGCGGTGGTCTGGCAGGTAATATCGCCGGATTCAGCACCCAATTCATGGGCGTAAAACAAACCACAGATGTTCTTGAAAAAGGCACCTGGCTTTTTTCTGCCATTGTTGGTTTGCTGGCCTTGTTTTCCACCCTCCTGATCTCTTCCGATGCAGGTTCAACCGACGGACGTAGCCAGGAGATATCCGCTCCACCACCATCCGGCACCAATTCAACGAACACTACTGCACCGTTTCAGTCCGCTCCAGGTACATCAACCAGCCCGGATACTACTAAGTAATCAAGTTTATTTTTGATAAGATACCAACCCATGTTTATACGTGGGTTTTTTTATGGAAAACATTTAGCGATATTTGAGTAATTTGATACCCATGAAAAAATGGATTCTTGCCTTCTTATTCCTGGTGCTTGTGCTGGGACTGTTTTTGGGATGGAAATTGCTGGGCCCTGCAACCAAAGCCCCCGAAGGAAAATACATCTACATCTCAACCGGCGCCTCCTACAATGATGTAAAAAAAGAATTGACGGATAAAAAGGTACTGAGTGGAACTTTTTGGTTTGACTGGTTGGCCAAAAAATTGGACTACCCTACCCTGGTCAAACCGGGACGTTATCTGATTCCAGCCCGTACCAGCTTATTGCAATTGGTCAGAATGCTCCGAAATGGTCGTCAATCTCCTGTCAATCTTGTCATCAGCCGACGGATACGCGTAAGGGAAGACCTGGTAAAACTCATGAAAGACAAGTTTGAGTTTTCCGAGGAAGACATGAGCAATTTTTTAGCCTCCAATGACAGTTTGAAAAAATATGGCTTGGATACCGCCGGCTTTACCCTGGCGATCTTTCCGGATACTTATCAATTCTTTTGGAATACGACACCTCGCAAAGTATATGACCGGTTATGGGAGGAATCTACCAAGTACTGGACACCTGAACGAGTGGCCAAGGCCCGTGCCAAGGGATTGACCATACTGGAAGCACATGCACTGGCCTCCGTGGTGGAGGAGGAAACCAATTATGGTCCGGAGAAACCAACCATTGCCAGTGTGTACCTGAATCGGATTTCCAAAGGCATCCCTTTACAGGCAGACCCGACGGTTAAATTCGCACTCCGTGATTTTGGGTTGCGAAGAATCTACTTTAAACATCTGAAGGTTGCTTCCCCTTACAATACGTATCAAAACAAAGGGTTGCCGCCAGGACCTATCTGCAATGTGCAAAAATCAACCCTTGATGCCGTCCTGGATGCCCCTAAAACCGACTACATTTACTTTGTCGCCAATAGCGATTTCTCGGGCAGCCACGTTTTTTCGGCTGATGATGTAACACATATGAAACTGGCCCGTCAATATCAGTTGGCGTTGGATTCGTTGGAGAAGGCCAAACAAAAATGACAAATGGATTGGCAACATTGGTTTACCCGGATAAAAAGAAGATGGATCACCTCCCCTCCTTATCGGCTGGTGGTTCGTTGGAGCAAGGAGATCTATCCCCCCGGATTCAGAGGTATATCCCTGTTTGATGTGACGGTCTTCTTTTTCCGTCAGCTTACCAATACCAATCTTACCGAACGGGCTTCTTCCATTGCCTTCAACCTCTTACTGGCCATTCCGCCCGCGATCATTTTTCTCAGTACCCTGATCCCCTTTTTTCCCATTTCCGATCAGTTTACCGATCAACTCCATCAACTCATTCGCGATATCATTCCCGGGGAGAAGAACAATGCAGCGATCATAAACTTTGTTGACGATTTTATTTATAAACCAAAAGCTGGTTTGCTTTCTTTTGGTTTTATACTGGCTTTGTATTTCTCTACCAATACCATCATGGGGATCAGTCGCTCCTTTAACAGAAACTATATTGGATTTAAGAAAAGGACAAATTTTCATGATCGTTGGGTATCCGTTAAGCTTACCCTCATCCTTTTCATTCTGGTCATTTTTTGTATCCTGTTGTTGGTGACCCAGGGTTATGTCATGGACTGGCTGGGGATCAAGGATCCCGATGTTCGGGCCCTCCTGATCAATGGACGTTGGGGAGCCATTGTGTTGCTTTTCTTTTTTATCATTTCTTTTATTTACCGGCATGCCCCGGCGGTCCACAAAAAATGGGCCCTGATCAACCCCGGGTCCCTGCTGGCCACCTTTATGATGCTCCTGTTTACGGTAGGTTTTAACTATTGGGTAGATAACTTTTCGAATTACAATAAGTTATACGGGTCTATCGGCACCATTCTCATCGTTATGGTGCTGATTTATTTCAATTCCATCGTACTCCTGATCGGGTTTGAACTCAATGTGAGCATTGCCTCTCTGCAAAGAATTGCGGAGGAGCGGAAAAAAAATATGGCCGACGGTAAACATTCCCTGCAATAAAATGTTGAAATTTACGGTATAGAGTATCTGTCTCCCTAAAAAAACGCCCCATGAAACGATTAAAACCCGACGAGATGAAAAAATTGATTGCGACCATCATTCCCCTCGCAGCCATCTTCGTGGTATCGTTTACCACCCCTCATCGTGCTATTCCCATTGGTGGAGACATGCCCCTGGCTGACCGTAAAATGAAAGATATTTCCGGAAAAGAAGTAGCCCTCCAGGATGCCATTAAAGAAAATGGTTTGCTGGTGATGTTCAGTTGCAATACCTGCCCATACGTGATCAAGAACCAGGATCGTACACGCGCCATTGCGCAGTATGCGGCCGAACAAGGAATTGGGATCGTGCTGGTCAATTCCAATGAAGCAGAACGTGGCGATGCAGATTCCTATGCCGCGATGCAAGCCTACGCCCAGGAGCAAGGCTATAAATGGTATTATGTCGTAGATGAGAATTCGGTGTTGGCGGATGCTTTTTCGGCCAATCGCACACCTGAATGTTTTCTGTTCAATAAGGATAAAAAACTCGTTTATCACGGCGCTATTGACGACAACCCCTCGGATGCGTCCAGTGTCAGTCGCGAACACCTGAAAGCGGCCATGGATGAAATGAAAGCTGGTAAAGAAGTAAGCACCAAAGAATCCCGGAGTGTGGGTTGCAGCATCAAAAGACTTTGATCCCCTTTTTTGGCTGATTTTTTAATTTTTCCTATTTTTTTGTGGAATTGGAATCGGGTTGCATCTAACCGGTAACCACTGTAACTTCATTGTTCACCCGTTCCGCTCTGCGTGGGACACCAAAATCAGCTTATGACGCTTCGCAGCTTCCTCAACAAAGCCATCATCCTGGGTGTTTTTGTGCTTGCCGGTTTCTTGCTGGCCCGCAGTCTGTATTACAATAGTCTTGTGGGTATTGTTTGTGCCATCATCGCCATTGGCGCATGGGCCAATTTCCTATATCGTCTTCACAAACACCAGGAAGAAGACAGGGTCCTAAATGAATTATGCGATGACCAAA
Source organism: Chitinophagaceae bacterium (assembly GCA_041752235.1). Classification (GTDB taxonomy): domain Bacteria; phylum Bacteroidota; class Bacteroidia; order Chitinophagales; family Chitinophagaceae; genus SpSt-398. The sequence continues at coordinate 163,957 of JBGSHM010000015.1, read as the reverse complement.
AGGCTTAACGGCCAACCAGTTTTCTCAAAATCTCCTCGAATTTTTCAGGCTTGATTTTTTCTTCCTGAAAATAACGGTATCCCGTTTTGTTATTGATAAACAACGTGGCGGGTATCACCCCTGACCAACTGCTGTCGATCACCGGGCAGAAGTAATCTGCATTGGTTTCATCCAGCCATTGAATGGGGGCATAAAAGTTTCTGGCTTTAGCAAAGTCTCTGATCTTATCCGGATAATTAGCACGCATATCAATACTAACGAGTACTAAGAGCACACTATCCGCGGCGAATGCTTTTACCTTTTCCTGAAAATAGGGGATCTCCGCGATACAAGGTTTACAGGTGGTTGACCAGAAGTTTACTACCAATGGTTTATCGGTCTTTTGAATAAAGGCCGCAAGGTCTCCAATCTTAACTTTGGGTATTTCCTGACCAAAGGATATGATCCCGTGGCTCCCCAATAATAAAATCACCAAAATGATGTTCTTCCTCATTCGATATTATTTATTCTGATGTATTGTCGGGGTCATTAAAACCCCATTCTTTCAATAAACCATTGTATTGTTCGTTGGGCAGTCGTACCTGGTCATAGTGTCCTGCCTTTTCTTTTTGTCTATAGGCTTCGTACACGGTTACTGCACAGGCCACACTGATATTCAGGGATTGAATGATCCCTACTTGCGGAATGAGGAAATTCCCATCGGCTCCGGCACGGATCTCCTCCGAAACTCCACCATGTTCATTTCCAAATACCAGCGCTGTCGGTGGCAGCAGGTCCAGTTCATATAAACTTACGGCATCCGTGCTGAGATGCGTTGTTAAAATGCGCTCATAACGGGAACGCAAGGCCTTCAAACACGCATCTACCTGATCGAATTGATGAACAGTAAGCCATTTGGCTGCTGAGGAAGAACTTCTTGCTCCCCATTTTTTATGCCGGGGGATCTTGTAATTCAATACATAGATCTCCTGAATTCCCACCGCGTCACAGGTGCGCATCACGGCCGAAATATTATGCGGATCAAACACATTTTCCAATACCACCGTCAGGTCAGGTTGGCGTTTGCTCAATACAGTGGTAAGGCGGGTATGGCGTTCGGGAGTCATGGTTTGATGAAAGAGTTAGGTTTTAAGCTGTTGCCATTAGCTATTAGCCTTTAGCCAAAGCTAACAGCTAATAGCTAACAGCCAATAGCTTAAAAAAAACCGATAAGCCGGATTCTGTCGAGGGTTATCATTTATCTGTCCGGCAGGTTGCCCTGCCGGATCAATCTGCCTACCCATCAGCATCGGGCGAGCCGCCCTCAATCGCTGACCTATGTGGCATTTCAGCATGCAAGGTTTACCCTACCCTGTTGTTGCCAACAGGATCCGTGAGCTCTTACCTCACGTTTTCACCCTTATCCGCCAGCGGCGGACGGTAATTTTCTGTGGCACTATCTGTTCCCGTTTTACCGGGACCCGGCTCTTCACCGGTGCATTGCTCTGTGCTGTCCGGACTTTCCTCCTCCCCAAAGGGAAGCGATAACCTGGTTATGTCGGCAAAGATAAACCTTTCCGGGGTGGTCGGCATTCACCGGGTATTTTCGCGGGTTTACCGGGTTTTTGGGTTTATCAGCCTAAAGGCCCTTGGGAGGAAAATGGGGGCACTGTAGTTTTGGTTAAAAATCAAGAAAATGACAGAAAATACAAATACTTCCTGGCAGGAAAGAAGACAGGAAAGGCGGGAGGCCAGATGGTCTTCCACCGGTCGAATCTGGACAGGTTTGCTCCTCTTATTGATTGGCGGTGTGGCCCTCTTGCGTGCTATGCAGTTCCCAATTCCCTCCTGGTTATTTACCTGGCAAATGTTACTGATCGCGATCGGTCTTTTTTCGGGTTTTCGGAATCAGTTTCAAGGCGGATTCTGGATCGTCCTCATCCTGATCGGAGGCATATTTTTATTGGAACAATATTTTCCCAACCTCATTGTACGGGCTTATTTATGGCCGCTTGGTTTGATTGCCCTGGGCTTGCTGTTTATCCTGCGTCCTAACCGTCGCCGTAGAGATAACTGGTCAGGTTCCCAGCCAACAACGGGCGAAGGAGAACGGGTCGTGATCGGTAATACAACTGAATCTCATCATACCGGCGATTTTATTGATTCGACGTCGATCTTTGGGGGCACCAAGAAGATCATTGTATCGAAGGATTTTAAAGGCGGAGAGATCGTCAACATTTTTGGGGGCAGCGAGATCGACCTTACTCAGGCAGATATCAATGGAACGGTGAGACTGGAACTGACGCAGGTTTTTGGAGGAACAAAACTCTTGGTTCCCGCGCACTGGCAGATTAAACCAGAAATGATGGCCATGTTTGGCGGGATAGAAGACAAACGTCGATCCACTGAGCTCGCCAATGATCCCAACAAAGTGTTGGTGTTAAACGGTACATCCATTTTTGCCGGTATTGAGATCAAAACCTATTAACCTCTACCTATGTATTTCCTTAAACAACCTGCTGCTGTGGCTGATTGGTACCTCGTGAAAATCGTCTACCGGATCATTTGTGGAACTGGCCAGCATACAGCACAATTTGATGAACAATTGCGACTGATCCAGGCACCGAACCGGCAAAAGGCGCTCGAAAAAGCTGAAAAATTGGGGCGATCAGAAGAAACTACCTTTTATAATCACGAAGAACAATTGGTACGTTGGGAATTCATTAATGTAACGGATATCTATCGGGTGAGTCCGCAGATCGACGGCGCTGAAGTATATTCACGCATCGAAGAAAGGGAGCCGGCCGAGCATTATATTCAGATCCTTCAAGGTAAGGCCAGGTCCTTATTCGGACAAATAACCAAAGAACAGCTAGCGGGCTGATCAGGACATGCCAACGGATTTTCAAACTAATAGTAAATACCGATACTTCTTCACCGGATGGTGGCTCTGTTGGGCCGCAGTCCATTTTTATGTGGTACAGAGTTATGGCATCCTTCCCCGAACAGCCCTGGTGGACAGCCTCATCAGCAATGCGCTTCTGGCAGGGGCCTGTTTGCTGATCATTAATAACATGCGGTACTACCTCCCCAGAAAGGAAAGATATGGATACCTCCTTGCCCTAAGCCTGGTGTTAAGTCTTCTCTGGATCGTACTGGCGCGTTTTATTCTTTGGGCCCTGCACCCGGGTGATCAGAACTACCGAATCTTACTGGCCGAATCCACCACCCTTCGGTTTGGATTGGCTTTTCTCATGACGGGTTGCGTTTCAGCGATGAGCCTTTTATGGTTTACACTGCGTGAGCAAAAGCAGGCCGATGAACAAAAGGCCGATCTGGAAAAAATGGCGAAAGAAGCAGAGTTATTCAAACTCCGGCAACAACTACAACCCCACTTTTTATTCAACAGCCTCAATAGCATCAATGCATTGATCGGATCAAGTCCAACAGAAGCCCGACGCATGGTTCACCAGCTATCCGATTTTTTACGGGGCACACTCAAAAAAGAAGAACATCAATGGGTCACGTTGAAAGAAGAACTTGAATACCTGGCCCTCTATCTGGAGATCGAAAAGGTGCGGTTTGGGCATCGCCTACGGACAAGTATTGAATGTACCCCGGAAACGCAAGACATTCGTATTCCGGCCCTATTGCTTCAACCGGTACTTGAGAACGCGATCAAGTTTGGCCTGTATGATACGACAGAAGAGGCTTTGATCACCTTGCATGCGCAGAAGCTGGAAAATCAATTAGCGATTACGGTAAGTAATCCCTATGACCCGGCTACTTCACGGGCTTTGAAAGGAACGGGGTTTGGGTTGAATGCAGTTCAAAGAAGATTGTTTCTTCTCTTTGGTCGAAAAGACCTGTTGACTACATTAGCAGGCGATACCTTTTTTAAAACCATCATAACGATACCCATCTATGCCGAAAGTGATCCTCATTGATGATGAACCGTTGGCCCGTTCGATTGTCAGGGAATACCTGGCCGCCTTCCCGGAATTGGAGGTGGTGGCCGAATGCAATGATGGGTTTGAAGGCGTAAAGGCGATCCAGCAATTCCAACCAGACCTCTTATTCCTCGATATCCAAATGCCCCGGATCAATGGTTTTGAAATGTTGGAACTATTGACCAATCCACCCCTGGTGATCTTTACCACCGCTTTTGATGAATTTGCCATGAAGGCATTTGAAACACATGCCATTGATTATTTACTAAAACCCTTCTCTCCCGAAAGGTTTGCCAGGGCCATAGAAAAATGGAAAGCCGCTGCTCAATCTGCTGAACCTGGTCCGACAACTGCTTTATTGGAAACGGCTTCCCAATCACCTCTCCAACGACACCGGGTAGTGGTTCGAACGGGACAAAAGATCCGGATCATACCAGTGGCGGATATCCATTATTTCGAAGCCGCGGATGATTTTGTCAAACTACATACATCGGAAGGGGTATTCCTTAAAAACAGGACACTCACCTATTTCGAAAATTTGTTGGACAATGGGCAGTTTGCGCGCTGTCACCGATCCTACCTGATTAATATTCAGCAGATCACCCGCATTGACCATCATGAAAAGGACAGCTATGTAGCCGTGCTAATTTCAGGTGCGGTTATACCGGTCAGTCGCACGGGATATGTGCGCTTAAAAGAGGTGCTGGGATTGTAAAACAAGGATACTCGGGTATTTTTTTTACCTTGGGGTCTCCATTCTCAACAGTCACCCTGACCAAAATCATAGATCATGAATGAGGACCAACGCACTTTTACGCCCATGTTTTCCTTTTCCAAGCGTACCTATCGGTTTTACCTCCTCTCTTTTTTAAAACATGATCTTAAGGCCAGTGTTACTGTATTTTTTGTGGCATTACCACTATGTTTAGGCATCTCTCTGGCTTCCGATGCGCCTGTATATTCGGGTTTGGTAGCCGGTGTTATTGGAGGCATTGTGGTTGGTTTCCTTAGCGGATCGAACCTCAGCGCGAGCGGCCCGGCTGCAGGTCTTACCGCCATTTGTGCCGCCGCCATTACAGATCTGGGAGCGCCGGAGATATTCTTTCTTTCCGTGGCCATTGCGGGCTTGCTCCAAATTGTATTGGGTGTATTCAAATTAGGAGGCTTTACCCACTTCATCCCCTCGGCTGTTATCAAGGGTATGCTCACGGCCATTGGTATCATTCTCATCTCCAAACAGATTCCTTCGCTGATCGGTTATACAAAACCTGATTTTTGGTCCAATGAATTGTTTAATATAATCAAGCTAAATCACGTATTCAGTAACGTAAAAAGTCTATATGCCAGTTCCTCTCGTGGTGTAGTGATCGTAGCTATTCTTTCGCTGGCCTTATTGATCCTTTGGAAAAAATACCTCAGTCATAAACTTAAGTTTCTTCCTACCTCATTCATTACCGTTTTGTCGGGTGCTCTGTTGGCACTGCTATTTAGGCATTATATCCCTTCGCTTCATTTAAAGGAGGATCACTTTGTTCATATTCCGCTCAACCTGGTATCGGAAGTACGGTTTCCTGATTTTAAATCTTTGTTCACCAACCGGGAAATCTGGCAGACGGGCGTGGTGATCTGTTTTGTCGCCAGCCTGGAAACATTACTGAGTATTGAAGCCATTGACAAACTGGACAAGTTTAACCGCATCACGCCACAAAACAGGGAATTGATGGCACAGGGTACCGGCAACCTGCTAAGCGGAATATTGGGCGGATTGCCCATTACTGCGGTGATCGTACGAAGCTCTGCCAATACGGAGGCAGGAGGCCATACCAAACTATCAGCCATCTTTCACGGGCTATGGATCATGTTGATCATTCTGTTGGCCATTCCGTTGGTCAACAGTATCCCCTATTGTGTGTTAGCGGTGATCCTGATCAGTACAGGGTATAATCTGGCGAAACCCAGTATGATCAAACAGGTATATAAACAAGGAAGAGAGCAATTCCTCCCCTATATCATCACTGTCATCGCCATTCTGTTTACCGATCTCTTGATCGGGGTATTGATCGGAGTGGTATACAGCATTTATTTCCTGGTAAAACATACGTACCAGGCCGGATTTGTTTTAAAGGAAAAAAAGGAAGGACATACCCCGCATTATACCCTCACCCTGGCCATGAATGTCAGTTACCTGAATAAGAAAAAAATTCTGGAAACACTGGATAAGATACCTCCCTATTCCATTCTGGAGATCAACGGCTCGCAAAGCGATTACATTGACAATGATGTGTTGGAGATCATCCAGGATTATAAGTCAAAGGCCCACAACAAGCACATTCAACTTAACCTAAAGGATGTGCCGGAGGTGGTGACGATGGCCCATCACTAATACTGAAAGTATATTTCCGTGGCCCCATATCCAAACCGGGGGTCGTATTGATTGACAAAGGTTTTTACTTCCTTTCGGTGTTTTAGCCATTCATGAATCTCATCCCGAAGCCGGCCACTACCAACTCCGTGGATCACCACCAGGGAAGGTTGAAGATGCGCCAGGGACAGTTCATAGTATTTTTCAAAGGTGCGCATCTGGTATCCAATGATCTGCAGGTTACTCAAACCCTTCCAGTCATCGGTGATCTTTTCAATATGAAGGTCGATCACGCTACGGGGTGGTTCCAGGTGTTGCTTTGCCTTGGTTGCATCATAAATCTTGTACTTCCCCGCCAGGGATCCAATATCGATCTTATTTTCTTCCTTTTGGTCGGGGTACACATCAAATAGCCGATATGAAAAAGTAGCCTCATTACGGCTTCGTATTTCCTCGATCCTTTGGAAAAGCTGTTTAGGTTTGATCTTAATGGAAGCCGTACAGATTTCGGCCTTTCCTTTGATGGGCGTAAGCAGGGAGAATTCAAATTCAAAAATCGGGTTATCGTTCATGTCCTCAAAAGGGAGGTCATGGAGGTAAAAATCTTCAAAGGCCCGGATCTCATTTTTTAATTCAAAAGCCGGTTTACCAAAAAAAGCCTGTTTATAATCAAACCTGTAATGGTGATCGGTTCGGTTCACCAGATGAAGTTTGAGTTCTTCTACCACATCATCCCCAAATTCATCGGTACCAATTACCGGCAGGAAGGTGAGCCATACCCCGTCAATTGTACGGGGTGTATGTTGGGCTTTTTCTTTTTTAATGTCCTCAATGAATTTACGCTCGGTATTCCCGTTCTTCTTTTTCTCCGTAAAGCGTTTGAAATAGGGAAAGTCAATCTGGTCCATATAAGCCGGGAAACGAACGCCTTTAACATCCACCAATACCATCTTGTTATTGATGATATCGACGATCTCCCCTTCTTCATTGGAGTGGAGCAGGATGATGGTATCGCCTACCTGAAATTTCATTAGGCAAAGATAACCAGGATTGGCCGCTAATTCGTTTTCGCCAACTTACTATTCCTGAACCCATATAAGAAATACACAATCAACCCCAATCCCATCCAGGCAAAGAACAGGTACCAGCTCTTGAGCGGAATCTCGATCATCAGATAGAGACAGAACAGTACACCGAGCATGGGAATGAGTGAATAGTTGCGGATAAAGGTCAGAATCGTCAGGATGAAGGCAATGATCACAAAGATCAAAAAGAATAGCTCCTGATGTTCGGCCGTTGTAATATTCATGATGGCATCATAGATACGTCCATGAAAGGCATAGATGAAAAGCGCCAGCATGGCTGGAATGATGAATTTACCATTGACGTATGGGAGGCTGAACTTTCCGGGTTGTTTGGCGATACGGGGAAGCAAGAGTACACCACCTGATACCAGGACAAAGGCAAAGAGTGTACCGATACTGGTGAGGTCGGTAACGATCCCGGATTCAATGAACAGGGAGGGCACGGCTACAATGATACCCGTAACAATTGTGGCAAAGGAGGGCGTTTGAAACTTGGGATGGATCTTGCGAAATTGTTTGGGCAATAATCCGTCCCGGCTCATGCTCATCCAGATCCGGGGTTGTCCCAGTTGAAAGACCAGCAAGACGCTGGTAGTAGCGACAACCGCGCTGATGGATACAATGGTCTCGATCCAGGGTGCTCTTTTTTCAAAAACAAAAGCCAGGGGATCATTTACGTCCTTGAAATTAGCATAGTTCTCCATACCCGTCAGTACCAGGGCGATCAGAATATAAAGCACGGTACAAATGAGCAGGGAATTGATCATGGCCTTGGGCATATCCCGCTGCGGGTTCTTACATTCTTCCGCTGTGGTAGAGATGGCATCAAATCCAATATAGGCGTAAAAGACCGCTGAGACTCCTTTCAGCACTCCTTCAAAACGATTGGGAAGGAAGGGTGTCCAGTTATTGGTATCCACAAAGAAGGCGCCGGCTATGATGACAAATATGATCACGGCGACCTTAAAGATCACCATAAAATTGGCAGACTGCTTACTCTCTTTGATGCCTATATAGGCCAGCCAGGTGATCAACACCACGATGATAAAGGCGGGCAGGTTAAAGAAAATGGGGTTCTCTCCAAGTCGGGGGGCCTGGTTCCAGGCATCCACGGCAAATTGAAAGGATTTTAGCTGGGCGGGATCTGTCACAGTTCCACTGGCAAGGGCATCGGTGGCTGTTTTATAGGCCTCTTTGGCGGTTTGGGGATCCACCAGCATCCAATCGGGCAGGTGAATGTGAAGTACGTTCTCCAGCAGGTTATTGAAATATCCGCTCCATGAAATAGCCACAACGATATTACCAATGGCGTATTCCAATATCAAAGCCCATCCAATGATCCAGGCTACGATCTCACCAAAAGTGACATAAGAATACGTATACGCGCTTCCGGAAACGGGTACCCGACTGGCAAATTCCGCATAGCAAAGGGCTGAAAAACCACAGGTGACCGCGGTAATCACAAAGAGCAGGGAGATACCAGGTCCCCCATTATAAGCCGCAGAACCGATCGTAGAAAAGACACCGGCGCCTACTACGGCGGCGATACCCAGAAAGGTCAGATCTTTAACACCCAATATTTTCCGCAGCCCAGCGCCATGGCCTTCCTTGGCATCGTTTTCAGCGGCTTCACGGTTGATAAGATCGATCGATTTCTTACGAAATAATTGATTGGCCATGGGCAGTTGGTTTTCGGTTCAAAATAGCGTTTTAATTTGAGAATTTGTCGATTTGGGAATTTGGGGATTTGAAAATGTGAACATTCCGTCATTTCCAAATTAGCCCATTTCCGAATTGCCAAAATACATCAATGCTCCCGCTCAATCAGGAACTTCGCCAGCTCTTTTAACGGCCCTTTTCGTACGGAGAGTACGGCCGTGTCTTCCAGGTGTTGCATGGCCTCGGCATAATACTTTTCCCACAGGGAAATGGCCCACTGGTCTACCCCCACATCGGTGAAGACCCGCAGGGTCCGTTCTACTTTATCTTCAGCATCTCCCGCCAATAGGGCATCCAATTCCCTGCGTTGGGCCTGGTTGGCCTTTTCCAGGGCATGGATCAGGAGAAAGGTCTTTTTATTCTTTTTGATATCCCCTCCTACCTGTTTGCCAAATTTGGCCGGATCTCCATAAGCATCCAGATAATCATCCCGCACCTGGAAAGCGATCCCCAGCTTGCGGCCAAATTCGTACAGCAATTGTTGGTTTCTTTCACTGGCGCCACCCAGCAGGGCTCCCATTTGCAGACTGGCCGCCACGAGTACAGAGGTCTTCAACTCGATCATACGGATATATTCCTCGAGGCTCACCTGGGTCCTTTTTTCAAAATCCATATCCAATTGCTGTCCTTCACAAACCTCCCGGGCCGTTCGATTGAAAATATGGAGTAATCGGTGGAGATATTCCTTGCCGACTTTATTGAGGTGATCATAGGCCACTACCAGCATGACATCACCAGCGAGTATGGCGGTGGACTGATCATATTTTTCATGCAGCGTGGGTTGCCCTCTGCGCAAAGGCGACTGGTCCATGATATCGTCATGGATTAGCGTAAAATTGTGAAACAACTCTATGGCGGTGGCTAATTCCCAGGTACCAGGTTGGATTTCATCAAATAGTTCATTCCCCATTAAGCAGGCCACCGGGCGCACCCGTTTACCACCCAATTGTAAAAAATACTCATTGGGATCATATAAGGATGCAGGCTGCTCAGGGAAATGCCGGACATTGAAATAGGCTACAAACTGACCGGCGAGTGATTCAAATGATTGCATAATGACGACTCAAAATTTATTTTTTCTTCTTCTTCACTTCTTTCAGCCCACTGGCCACCACCCATTCATAATCCAATTGCCTCTTCTCCAGGCTGGCTGCCACCACCTTGATCGAAACCTTATCACCCATTCGGAATTGTCTGCCGGAGCGCAAACCGGTTAAACAATAATCCGATTCCACATGGCGAAAATCATCATAGTCGGATAAGCTGGAGATACTCACCAGCCCCTCACATTTATGGTCCACTGTTTCCACCCAGAAACCAAAAGCAGCTACTCCGCTAATGATACCTTCAAATTCCTCTCCCAGAAAATTCTGCATGTATTCCACCTGCTTGTACTTATTCGCCGAACGTTCCGCTTCCATGGCAGCCCGCTCCCGCTCACTGGAGTGTTTACATTTTTCCTCCATCTTCTTATCCGGCTGAATGGCGGAGGTCAGGATCGATTGCATGACCCGATGTACCAAAATATCCGGATAGCGGCGAATAGGTGAGGTGAAATGGCAATAGTGTTCAAAACCCAATCCGTAGTGACCTACGTTCTCGATGGTATACTTAGCCTTGGCCATGGTGCGGATACCCAATTGCTCCAACACATGTTGCTCGGGCTTACCATGCACATCTTTCAACAATTGATTGAAGGAGGCGGCGATCGCATGCGGTGATGACATGTCGAAGGAGTGTCCAAATTTTTTGGCAAAAGCCACAAAGGGCAACAGTTTTTCTTCGTCGGGGGTATCGTGAACCCGATAAGGAAGCGGAATTTGTTTCCCGTTGTGTTTGATCTTGGATACATTTTCCGCGACAGTCCGATTGGCCAATAGCATGAACTCTTCGATCAATTGATGCGACTCCTTACTTTCTTTGATCATGATCCCAATGGGCTTTCCTTTCTCATCCAGTTTGAACCGGACCTCCTGTGAGGAAAAGGCGATGGCCCCATGCCTGAATCTTTTCTTACGCAAGGATTTGGCGATCGAATTCAATACCAGGATCTCATCCCGGTACAATCCATCTTCTGTTTCAATGATCTCTTGAACTTCCTCATAGGTAAACCGATGGTCGGAATGGATAATGGTCTTTCCGATCCAATATTGTTTGATCTCTCCTTTAGGAGTTATTTGGAAGATGACCGAGAAGGTGAGTTTATCTTCATGGGGACGCAAGGAGCAGAGGACATTGGAAATATGCTCGGGTAACATGGGGTTAACCCGATCAGGCAGATAAACCGAGGTAGCTTTCCCATAAGCCGCCTTATCCAATACCGTACCTTCTTCCACATAGTGCGATACATCGGCAATATGCACTCCGATCTCGTAATTCCCGTTTTTCAATAGGCGGAACGAAATGGCATCATCAAAGTCTTTGGCATCGACCGGATCGATCGTTATCGTGAGTATTTCGCGGATATCCTTTCTCTTGGCGATCTCTGCCGGGGTTATGACTTCATTGATTCTGGCTGCTTCTTCCATCACTTCGTCCTCAAATCCTATCGGAAAACCGGCATCCAGCAGAATATCCTTCATCGCTATATCATTGTCATCCTCATCATTCAAAATGGTCACCACTTCACCATTTGGTCTTTTGCCCCCTTTTTCCCAGGTATTGATCCTGGCTACTACGCGATCGCGGTCCTTAGCGCCATTGAGTGATTGAAGCGGGATGAAGATATCCGGCATGCGTTTATCTGTATCTGGCACAAAGAAGGCGAAATTCGTGCTCATTTGCAGCCGCCCGATAAATTCAGTTTGCCGACGATGGATGACCTGGGTGATCGCCCCTTGGGAGCGTTTGCGGTCGCGCCCTTCTTTTACCTCTACCCTTACGGTATCCCCATGCAAGGCGGTGTTGAAGTCGTCGGGTCTGACCAATATATCTTCCGGAAGTCCATCCACGATCACAAATCCCATTCCCGATCGGCTGATGTCTAATTTACCAACAACGGTCTTCTCCTTATGGACTTTATGTTTCCTGGAGGGTTTCTCTTTCGCTTTCTTTTTTGCATTTTTCCTTCCCATCACACCGGTTTAAACTGGTTTGCGAAAATTTTTAATGAAATTAAGCACAATCTCCTGGAATTCGTCCTGCTCCTCAAACAAAAAATGGTGTTCAATGGGGATCACATAAAGGGGAATATCCTTCAACTCGTCCCCGAATTTGGTCAGGCGGACGGCATCTTTTTCAGTGGTAAGCATGATTTTCTTAGTGGACCTGATCTGCCCGAATTTTTTTTGAATCTCCTTCCAATCAGAGACGGTGAAAATATGGTGATCGGGAAAGTGCATCATCGAATAAGAAGCCGTATGGAGTTCAAGCAGGTGTTTGAGGGGTGCGGGGTTTGCAATACCCGTGATCAACAGGATCTCTTCGGGTACGGATAACCGCGTGACATTTTTGGGATTGGTAATGTGATAAGGGTGAGAATACCGATTGGCGGCAAAAAAGACCCGCTGGTGTGGCAGGGGGCTTATCTCCCGGATGATCGATTCCTTTTCGGTAACATCGATTTTGGGATTGCATTTTGTTACCACAATCACTTCTGCCCTTTTATACCCTGAGCGCAGATCACGCAAATCACCTGTAGGCAGATAAAAATCGCGGGTGAAAAGGTTGTTGTAATCTGTCAATAGGATATTGAGTCCGGCCTTTACAGAGCGGTGTTGAAAAGCGTCATCCAGGATGATGCAATTGGTTTCCGGATGATCATGCAGCAATTGGGGAATGGCTTCCAGTCGTTTTTCCCCAACAGCCACAGGTATACTTGGAAATTTCTGATAGAATTGACGGGGTTCATCCCCGATATCCAGGGCCGTATTTTCAGGGGCAGCCAGTACATATCCTTCGGTTCGGCGTTTGTAGCCCCGGCTAAGAATGGCCGGTTTGTTCTGGTCCTTTAGAAATCTCACCAGGAATTCCACCATGGGTGATTTCCCCGTGCCGCCCACCGATAGGTTACCAATACAAATAACCGGTAGGCCAAAACTGGTGGATTTTAATATTTCTTTCTCAAAGAGCCAGTTTCTTAACCCGATGACGCCCCAGTAGATCAGCGCAAACGGTAATAAAAAGACCCGAAATGATTTCAGAAATACATTAGAAAACATAGGTCTTGTTGGGTGTTACGCACAGGTTGAGTGGGATATCAAAAGAATCGGTATCCTCCAGGCTATCGACCGGGTCAAAATAGGAAAACCCGATTTTGACACAATCTGGTCGGCAATTGGATAAGAACCGGTCATAAAATCCTTTCCCATATCCAGCCCGGTATCCTTGCTTATCAAAAACAAGGAGGGGGACAAACACCATATCCAGACGCGTTGGATCGATCCGCTCCCCTTCCCGTGGCTCGGGAATATTGTAATCGTTGCGCATAAAACTGGCCCCTTCTGCGGTCAGGATCGCGTGCATTTCAGCGGTACCTGGAATGGTGCGGGGGTAGCATATCTGGAGTTTGGGGTTCATGAACTCAATATAGTCTGTAAACAGATGGGTATTGGGTTCATTGTACTCTTCAATGGGCCAATAGGACAATAGGCAGTTGATAAAGGGAAGACTGGCACGCTGGAACTCAATGAGGAGCAGGTCATCAAGGCGGCTCTTATCCTTTCGGGATAATTCGAGTCTTTGCTGGCGGAATAATTTCCTGGCTTCAGATTTGATCATTGTTTCAGTTTTGTCATTAATTCCTCTTTCCAACCGTTGGCTATTTGGTGTATCGTTTCAGCGTTATTGTTTTTGAGTGCAGGAATAGAGCCCAGCGATGGGATACCTGTCCACTCGACGATCTCGGATTCATAATCCATGAACCGGTCGTTGAAAATCCAGCCTGCTACTGGCAAACCTTTTTCACGGCAAACCTGTGCAGTCAGCAAGGAATGGTTAATGCTTCCAAGGTAATTGCGACTGACCAAAATGACCCGGCAACCCAATTCCCGAATCAGATCGGCCACGAAATGCTTCTCGTTCAGGGGAACCATCAACCCTCCTGCCCCTTCGATGACCAAAGGTTTTTGGACATCCATCCGGGTATGATAGGCTTCAATGATCTTTTCCAGGGAAATCTGAACACCCTCCTTTCGGGCAGAAATATGGGGAGAGGCCGGAATACCCAGTTTATAGATTTCGGGGTGTACCCTATCCGGCCCATTGGTCAATACCGACTTGATCCATTCGGTATCTGTTCCCTCTTCAAATCCTGCCTGGATCGGTTTCCAATAATCGGCACCGATGGCTTCTGCCACCAGGGCGGCCGCCACCGTTTTACCGATGCCGGTTCCGGTTCCGGTTATGAAAAAATGGGGATTCAGGGCAAGCTGTTTTTCGGTGCCCAAAGATACGAACCAAAAGCCTAATCCCTGTCCTCGATAAATATCGAAAAAAGGGTTGTTCCATAGTTTCGCTCGGCTTTGAACCAGGGGTGGTCCTTATAGCTGTTTCTGGGTGTATGCTCCAGAATGAACCAGCCTTTGGGTTGCAGTAATTTCTTTTCAAATACCCTGTCGGGTAACAGGTCTATTTCTCCAAGCGCATAGGGTGGCCCGGCAAATATCAGATCGAATCGTTCGGAACATTGATCCATGAACTTGAATACATCCATTCTAACCACTTTCAGGTTAGGCAACTTAAGTTCCGTCGCGGTCTTTTGAATAAAGGCAAACATTTTTGGATCCTTCTCCACCACGGTCAAGGTGGAAGCGCCCCGGCTGGCCAATTCATAACTGATGCATCCGGTACCGCCAAATAAGTCGAGGGTACGAATGCCTTCCAGTTCAATATTATTTTGAAGGATGTTGAAAAGGCCTTCGCGGGCTATATCCGTGGTGGGACGTGTATGAGGCATATTGGCTGGAGGCTGAATACGCCTTCCCCCTAATGTACCGGATATGATACGCATGCCGCCAATTTTGAAAGGGATGAAAAATAATGGGCAGGATGATCTTCAAACGCATGTGCTAAACGTAAAGTCTCCAGTTTACCGGGGAAAGTGATCTGCGCAAAATACAACCGCATTTCATGAAACAGTGAGGATCCTTCATCAACGAACCCACTTACTTCCATCGGCAGTGTATCACGAGACAGGCCAAAGGATTCGGACAGGTGAACCAGTCGGTATAAGACATCCGCCGGTGAAGCATAGGGAAAAATAGATAACAATTCAGGTTGTCCGTCGCGATATAAGGAAACCGCAAAATCACCCGGACGAATATCCACACTCAGAAATGAACCGGATGGGGGCACAGCATTCTTAAGAAAAACAGCAAACTGATGCCAGTATTGGTGTCTTAAATATTGTCGGGTGACGGCAATATTGAGTGCTTTGGGCAGCCCATATACGGCTTGCAAGGAATGAGAAGGCAGGTGATCGGAACGCAACACCTGGCCTGGAATATCCGCTCCGGCTGATTGAAGAAAGAGTCCTTCCTCCTGAAACCGGTAAAGGGTTGAAGGTACCAGCACACAGGAAGGAAACCGGTAAGAAATAGCGACCTGGGAAAAAGGTCCTTCATACTCCGGAAAAGCTTTTATTATACCGGGAAGCAAGGAGCCCTCTTTATTATCTCCTGTGGCATAAGTGTAGCGATACATAGTTCTTGATCGGCCTTCGAGTAAACCAAGTCCAATCCCCTCCGGACTGAATTCTGCCAGCAATACCGATCCCGGGGCATCATACCCCTCCATACTTCCTATGTCAAATGTCAATTTCAAGCCTTTTCGTTGTATCGCGACAAAGATAGAGGCTTCCACCTTAATATTTGTTTCTCCGCCAAGTCCTTTTTCGTAGCTTGCGCCATTCCATGAGTGCAGCACCTCCATCCCTGCAAGTAGAGATCAGTTATCGGCAGATCATTCGGATCGCATTGCCGATCAGTCTGGCCATGCTGGTACCTCAATTAAATTTCATCACCAATAATATTTTCTTAGGTCATCATAGCTCCACCTCCCTGGCCCTGGCTGCCATAACGGGTGTTTACTATCTCATTTTTGCCGCCATCGGCTATGGATTGAACAATGGCCTGCAGGCTTTGATCGCCAGAAGAGCCGGAGAGAACCGGCCGGAAGAGATAGGCCGCATTTTTCATCAGGGTATATTGGTGGCCATGGGCATTGCCGCCATCGGCATTTTGCTAACCTGGTTCATCACACCTCTGGTGTTGAAGTCGGTTATTCGTGATCAGGCAACGGTGGAAGACTATACCCGTTTTTTACGGATCCGTATCTGGGGTCTCCCCTTTTTATATATCTATCAATTGCGCAATGCCCTATTAGTGGGTACCAATCAGAGTAAATATTTAATCATTGGAACACTCGCTGAAACTATAACCAATATCCTGCTTGATTACCTGCTGATATTTGGAAAATGGGGATTCCCTGAGCTGGGTTTCAACGGAGCGGCCGTAGCCTCTGTGATCGCCGAGTTTACCGGGATGTTTGTGATCTATCTCGTGATAAGAAAAAAAGGGATCGGGCAACGGTTTGGGTTGTTTCAACAATTTGGGATGGATGCTGTCCGCCTTAAACAGGTTCTTTCCATGTCGGCCCCACTCATTTTTCAGCATGCCATCAGCATCATGAGTTGGTGGTTCTTCTATTTGCTGATCGAGCGAAATACCAATCAGATGGACCTTGGCATTTCAAATACCATGCGTAACCTCTTTGGATTGTTTGGGGTTGTTTCCTGGGCCTTTGCGGCTACCAGCAATGCCATGGTAAGTAATGTCATTGGGCAGGGTAAAAAAGAACAGGTGATCGGGCTGATCAACCGGATCATTCATCTCAGTACCGGGTTCGCCCTTTTTGTTTTTGTGCTGCTCAATATTTTTCCGATCACATTCATCAATATGTTTGGGCAGGATACCCGTTTTGCCACAGAATCGATTCCGGTCATTCGGGTAGTTTCAACCGCCATGCTGCTTATGTCTATCGGTACGGTATGGCTCAATGCCGTTACAGCCACTGGCAATTCAAGGATCACTTTTTTGATCGAATTTGTGGCCATTGTTCTCTATTGCACCTACGTTTATCTCGTCATGGAAGTGTACCAGCTTTCACTTGCTGTTGGTTGGATGAGCGAATGGCTGTATTGGACCAGCTTATTCACGCTTTCTTTCTTTTATATCCGGAGCGGCAAATGGAAATCAAAAAAGCTGTAATTTGATGGCATGACGGGCACCTCCAAAATATCCATTGCCCTCCATACAGCATTACTCCTGCTTTTCCTGGGTTTACCATTGGTTTTCCTTTCGGGTTTAGGTTTTCCAACGGATTGGGGTACCTTTTTTAGCCAAAAGCATTATTGGATTTTTATCGGCCTATTTCTTTCCCTATTTTATTTCCATACTTATTTTCTGGTACCACGGTTACTTTTCCGGCAAGACTATTTATTGTACGGAGTTATACTACTCATTTTGCTGGTCGGGATCATACTTTATAAACCGTTTGATCAATTGTTCAAGATGGCCATGCCACCCATGAATCAACTCATTCCTCCTGGAGAAGGGTTCCCTGGTTTTCCGGATCGAACGGTTATGCCAAAACCCCGGGAGAACAAATTTGATATTTTTAGTGTCTTTCTTTTTCTGGTGATTATCCTCGTAGGGGTAGCCCTGATGCAGATCGAACGGATCAAGCAAGCCAGACTGGAAGCAGAAAAATCAAAATCCGAAAGGATCAGGGCAGAGCTCTCTTCGCTCAAAGCACAGATCCACCCGCACTTTCTATTTAATACATTGAATAATATCTACAGTCTGGCTGTTTCCCAAAGTTCCAATACCCCTGATGCCATCATGCGTTTATCCAACATCATGCGGTATCATACAGATGAGGTTCAACAGGAATTTGTAGGGCTTGAACAAGAACTTAATTGTATCCGCGATTATATCAGTTTACAGGAACTTCGGCTGGGGGGTAAGACCACCCTTATTTTTGAGGTGGAAGGCGAACCGGGGTCGTTAAGGATCGCTCCCCTTCTCCTGCTTCCATTTATTGAAAATGTTTTCAAATATGGGGTCAGTTCACATGAACCATCCAGCCTGAATATAAAGGTCAAGGTCGAAGGAAACCAGGTGAGCCTGTTTACAGAAAATCGAAAATTCCAATCCGCTGATCCACCGGAACGTGAAGGTGTAGGGTTCAGAAATACAGCGGAACGGCTCAGGCATCTATATCCGGGCCGCCATCAATTGAATATTCTTGAAACGAATGTACAGTACTCCCTTTATTTAACCATTCAATTATAGATACCCCTTGACCACACTCTCCTGCATAACGATCGATGATGAACCACTAGGGCTTACTCTGCTTAAGCAATATATTGGCAAGATCCCCTCTCTGAAATTGATCGGTCAATTTGATGATGCCGTGGCAGGTGCGGATTTTTTGAAAAAAAATGAGGTAGACCTATTGTTTATTGACATCAATATGCCGGATATCACCGGTATTGATCTGGTAAGGGCGCTGGAAAAAAAACCGATGACCATCTTTGTTACGGCCTTTCGAAAATTTGCTTTTGAAGGATTTGAACTGGATGCTATTGATTATCTATTAAAACCGGTGGATTTTGAACGCTTTGAAAAAGCCGTGCGAAAAGCCATCGATTTTCAAGCAGCGCGTAAGACACCGCAGGAAGGTGCCCAGGAATCCTTGTTTGTTCGTTCCGAATATAAACTGATCCGCATCCCTTTTGGAGAGATCATCTATATAGAAGCTTTGAAAGATTATCTGCGGATCCATCGATTAAATGACAAACCCCTGATGACCATGATGACGATCAAAGCCCTGGCAGAAAAACTGCCGGAGAACAAGTTTATCCGTATCCATCGGAGTTATATCGTTTCGGTCAATCAGATCCTTTCGATCTCCAACCGAAAGATCAGGCTTCCCCAACAGTTGGAATTGCCCATTGGGGATAGTTACCTAGAGGCTGTTCAGGCCTTGGTAAAATCATAAAGAATTTCCCATCACCTGGCTTGTCGATAAAAACAAGCCCTTTGTCTATTCTTCTTTTATCTTAACTAAACCTTGTCCCTCCTTCCCCTTCCTACATCTTTAATTGCAGTCAGAAGCAAGCAAGAGCACACAGACCTTAGATTTCAGCAGTTGTATTAGAACGGTCCCTGTGTCCACAGGGACCCTTTTTTTAGAAAGATGTTATTTACTCCATTTTTCCAGCAATTTCCTCCCCTCCTCTTTGATTCCTTTGTCATCTTCAGTCTTATCAGGGATGGAGGGAAGTGCCTTTAGCAGGGCAATGGCCTTATCATTTTGTTTGTTTCGGTGATAGGCTTTGGCCATTTCGAGATTATTCAACGCGAAATTGGGTTCCAGTTTCATGGCCTTTTCATAGGCAGCAATGGCATCATTAAGAGAGGATTTGGGAAGTCCTCCGTAAAATATCTTAAGCGCTGCCTTTTCCACCGCGTTGAGGTTGCTTACCTCATAATGCCATTTCCCTACCACATGCCAGGCACGTCCATGGTTGGGATTTATCTTAACGGCTTTATCCGCATTGTCTTTGATGGCTTTGACCGCTTTCACTTTTTCATTTCCACTTTCGGACATGGCAAACCGACCCATGGCCACGGATAAGGCGTAGTAACCATCTGCTTTATTGGGATCGACTTTAATGGCGGTTTCGGCGAATATCTTTCCCGCCTTATAATAATCCAGTTGTTTTTCTTTTGTCGGCTGACGACGCCCGATTCGACTACACAATTCGCTGCATTTCCACAACGCGTAATAGTTCCGGTGATCGAGTTTAAGTACCTGCTTGAATTTCTCATAGGCCTGTGCTTCTTTCAGGGACGCCTCCAATTGATCGGCCTCCTTGATCAGGGTGGCGGCATCCTGTGCCCTACCGATCAGGGAACACAGCACTAAGAAAATGATTGCGAGGGGTTTGGCCATACTCAAAAGGTCTCGTGACAGGTTACAGAAACAGTGCCAAAATACCCCTCTATGGGGGGTGTTACCTTGGTCAGCTTCACTTTTATTTCATTTAACTGCTTGTATTTCAAGTTCAGTGCCGAAACGATGCGAGCCCCGACCGTTTCCAGGAGATCTTCTGGCTGGTCCATAATGGCTTTTACCAAGCCATATACCTCTACATAGTCAACGGTCTGATGAATATCGGTGATGAATTTCTCCTGAGGAGCATCCATCCAAAGCAGTATATCCACACTAAATATATTTCCGTCTTTCTTTTCATTGGGGTAAAGTCCATGAAAAGCCTCGTACTCAAAGTTCAGTTCGATTGTAAAACGTTGTGTGGACATTGGGTTTATTTTAATTCACCGCCAGGACAGCAATTCGCCAGGTGACGCTAAGAATAAATGATGATCAGACAATCTGGAAATTATATATCGTTACAATCCTTTCGCGCTCAAATATCGTTCCGCATCCAGGGCCGCCATACAGCCACTTCCGGCGGCGGTCACTGCTTGCCGATAGATCTTATCCTGTACATCGCCGGCAGCAAACACCCCTTCTACATTGGTCCTGGACGTACCCGGAATTGTTTTGATATATCCTGCTTCATCCATTTCGATCCACTCTTTAAAAATATCTGAGTTGGGTTGGTGACCGATCGCTACAAAGAATCCGTTTACCGGCACCTCCGTTTTTTCTCCGGTCTTATTGTTTTTGATTCGTACGGCAGATACCGTCTTATCTCCTATGACCTCATCCGTTTCCGAGTTCCAATAGATTTTGATATTTGGCGTATTTTTTACCCGGTCCTGCATCACTTTACTCGCCCGCATTTCATCCCGGCGAACGATCATGTGCACCGTGGTGCAAAGCTTACTCAGGTAGAGGGCTTCTTCTGCCGCAGTATCCCCGGCCCCTACAATGGCTACTTCTTTTCCCCGGAAGAAAAATCCATCACATACGGCACAGGCACTTACACCAAACCCATTGAGCCTTTGCTCACTTTCCAGACCCAGCCACTTGGCGGATGCCCCGGTGGCGATAATAACGGCATCGGCTTCGATCAGCTTTTCCTCATCGATCCATACTTTGTATGGCATGGAGGAGAAATCCACTTTGGTTGCCAGGCCATACCGGATATCGGCACCCATGCGCTTCGCTTGTTTTTCAAAATCGATCATCATTTCCGGGCCCTGAATCCCATCGGCATAGCCTGGGTAGTTTTCCACTTCGGTGGTTATGGTTAACTGTCCGCCAGGTTGTATACCCTGGTAGAGCACGGGTTTCATATTGGCCCTGGCCGCGTAAATGGCGGCGGTATACCCTGCAGGCCCTGAACCGATGATCAGGCAATGCACATGTTCTGTTTGATTATTATCCATGCTATTTATTCATTAAGGTGGACAAAATTAGGTTGATTCCGCCAACAAACCTGTGACGGATGATACGGTGTTAATCCAATGTTGACTACTGGGGGATGATAAGGTTTCTGTATTGGCAGGCATACCCTCCAAAATATCCCAGGGCACCATTGTCAATATTTCCGAGGATGCGGGTGGGAGTAGAAAAAGGGTTTCCAATGGAGGCATAACTAAATTCCATGGTTCGCCAAAAATCATAGGTAGCCTTATCAATGTTGCAGAGTTTCAAGGTGATGGTATCACCTCTGCGAAAGAAATTATACCCATCTTCGATCTCTTCATTTCTGTTCACCCCTCTTTCCACTTCGATCTCATAAGAAGCTCCATCGATGACCTGGTCATCAAAAACGGAGGTGATCCCGGGATAAAAAGGCTCACTGTTTCTTTTGGTAAAATACCGGATGTAGTCTCCCAGGCCAGCCCGATCGCGGGCCCTCACAACCAGGGATACCTGATCGGGTTCATTTCCGGCTGGAGCGGGTCGCCAAAATAGCGAATCTATCTGCCGGGTGGTGGCTGGTATCCGGGTTTGTGAACGGTACTGACTGCCCTGCCAGGTGATCAGTAAGGTATAATCCTTTTCCAACTCACCGAGAAAGGCGGTTGGCAGGTGGCTCGAATCAATGGAATAATAATACAGGGTATTTCCATTCCCAAGATCGAGGCTGTATTCTTTGAGTGTATGGGTAAGGGTGCCATTGGAAATGGCTACAACTGCATCCCGGACAAAACTATTGGTAAGAATGGAAGCGTCTATCTGGGAGAAATATCCCAGGCTTTTGGAGAGGATGACCACGGGTGCCCGGTCGTTTTCAATCGTTGCATCCACCACCAACTTCCCCGACGCATCATCGAGATCAATGGAAACACCCTTTTCACAGGATAACAGGAAGAGGGTAACAGGAATCCAAAAAAAGAATTTCAGTCTCATTTTCGAGGGATATGGGAAACGGGCATTTACCCATTTCGGTGATAAAGATAACCTAAAAAAAAGCAGCTCCGAAAACGGAACTGCTTTAACCCATCAATTTGCTTATCGTTGATCCCACGCCGAAGCGGGGATTGAACGCGGTCTTTTAACCCAGGTATGCTTTGAGCGCATTGCTGTAGCGGGCTTTTTGGAGCCGCTTGATCGCTCTTTCTTTGATCTGGCGGATACGTTCTTTGGTCAGGTCGTATTTCTGCCCGATCTGTTCGATGGTAACCCCATTTTCGCCATCAAGGCCAAAATAGGCGTTTACGATCTCTGCTTCCCGGGGGCTGAGGGATTTCAGGATCCGGCGGATCTCATTCCGCAGGGAATCCTTCATTACATCCTCATCCGTATCGTCACTTCCTTCCAGCAGGTCACCCATGGCCACATCTTCAGCCTCGTGTACAGGGGCATCCAGGGAAGTGTGACGGGTATTGCTTTGGAAAATATTGTTGATCTCTGTTTCGCTCATTTCCAGGATATCCGCCAATTCTTCGGTACTGGGTTCACGTTCGAACTCCTGCTCAAAAGCCATATAGGCCTTATTTGCTTTGTTGTAGGTACCGATCTTGTTTTGGGGCAAACGCACCAATCTTCCCTGCTCGGCCAAAGCCTGAAGGATCGATTGACGAATCCACCATACGGCGTAAGAAATGAACTTAAATCCTTTGGTCTCGTCAAAACGCTGGGCAGCCTTGATCAAACCGAGGTTACCCTCATTGATCAGGTCGCTCAGGGAAAGACCCTGATGTTGATACTGTTTTGCCACCGAAACCACGAAACGAAGGTTAGCTTGAACCAATTTATCCAGGGCTTTTTGGTCGCCCATTTTGATGCGTTGGGCCAAAGTCGTCTCTTCCTCGGGCGTGATCATAGGGATCTTCGAAATTTCCTGCAAATACTTTTCTACGGCCTGAGAATCCCTGTTCGTGATCTGGGTAGCGATTTTAAGCTGCCTCATACTGATTAATTACTTGATAAACGATTAATTGTACTGGTTTGTTCAAGGAAGATGAAAAGGATAAGTTAATACCGTCGTGGACTGTCTGCAAAAATACACTTCAAATCCCGTTTCTCATAACGGTTGTGGAAAAATCTTTGGTTTTCAGCGTCAGTCGGTGGACATCTTTTCCTTTTTGTCCTTGTTTCGCAGGTAGAAGAACAGGCCAATACCCAGTAAAACCAGGCTGGCGGAGATAATTTCAGCCTGAGTTGGCTTAATGCTCCCCCAATCCAGCTTATTATTGACCCGGATCTTTTCAATGAAAAACCGTTCCAATCCATTCAGGATCAGGTAAACAGAGAACATTTGCCCAGCCATTTTCATTCGTTTCCGAAAAGCCCAGAGACCTCCAAAAAGCAGGAGGCAGACAATGGTTTCGTAAAAGGCTGTTGGATAGACAGGTATTGGCAGGTGGTTACAGAATTTTTCGTCGGTACAACCCGCCAGCCGCATCCCCTCTTCATTTACGTTGTGTGGATAATCGTAGGCAATGACCCAATCGGGCAGAAAACTCATCCAATTGGGTTTTACAAAGGCTTTATGTGGCACTTCCGACAGGGAGTCCACATCAAAATGATTGAGATAATAGGTTGTATTTTCATTCAGGGTGGCCTCAAACTGGCCCGGCATAGCCCGGGTTACCACACCGGTTGAGTCGGTGGCATAGGCTGAATTATAGATTCCCCAGTCACCATCACCCGAAACCTGGCAGCCAATCCTTCCCACGGCATAGGCCATCATCAGGGCTGGAGCCGCCGCATCCGCCAAATGGCGCATACCGATCTTGTGTTTGCGGGCATACCACCAAATAGCCAGGGTGGCGCAGATCAGGCCCCCATAAAAGGTAAGTCCGGCTGGTGACAACAAATAATCGCTGGGATGTTTGAGGAAATCCGACCAGTTTTCAAAAATGTCAAAAAGTTTGGCCCCCAGTAATCCAAAAACAAGGGCAATGATGGTGATCTCCCCTACCCGGTCATGCGGCCATATCCGCAATTTTCTTTTTTCCGGCTTGGGAAGTTTTTGCCGGTTCTTCTCCCACCATTTCAACCCGGCAAAAAAGAGACCCAGGAGGATACCTGCCGGCCAGTTACCGATTGTGGAAAATATGAAAGCCTGTGGATCATCCGTAGCCGATGAACTCATCAGGAATAACCCTAAAATTTTATACCCCAATAAAAAACCCAACAGAAAATTTATAAGTATTTCGGAAGTGGTGGCTGGTTTGCCCACCATCACTTCTACTTCTGTTGGTTGTAATAGTTTACTCTTTCGTTTTAATTCAATCGTCAACACCACAGCGGCCAAAATAAATGCCAGGGCTACAAAGAACCCAAAACTGTTCACATACCGAAGGAAAGGAACTTCCATCCCAAACAGATCCTTGAAGACATAATAAAGGTTTGGATACATGGGGGAAAGATAGGGGATTTCGTTAAAAGCTGTTAGCTATTAGCCATTAGCTTTTTGACCTTTTCTAATAATTAAAAAAATGTGGATATTAAGTTACTAATAGCTAACAACTAATAGCTAATAGCTAATAGCTTCCATTTAGCAATGTTCCTCAAATGCCGCCATCAGGTTACTGGCGATCACCTGAGCAGGCCGACCTTCGATCTGGTGTCTTTCAATTAAATGGACCAATTGGCCATCCTTAAAAAGGGCAATGGCTGGAGAAGATGGAGGATAGGGTAACAAATGTTCCCTAAGTTTCTTTACAGCATCCACATCAAAGCCAGCAAAGGTTGTGGTCAGATGATCTGGTTTTTTGCCGCCATTGATCACCGCCATCAATACACCCGGGCGGGCAGTGCCTGCCGAACATCCACAAACAGAATTGATCATCACCAGTGTGGTACCTTTCTGTGCCAGTTGGGCATCTACTTCACCAGGAGTCAATAATTCGGAAAAGCCGTTCTCAGTCAACTCTTCCTTCATCGGTATTACAATCTCTTCAGGATACATATAGTTTAGATATAATTTTAAAAAGCAAAATTATTGATTATTTGAATAACGTACCCACCAGTAAATAGTTATAAGTAATTATGGCAGAAATATTTCCGCATTTCGGAAATTCTGTCGCTCCATTCATTCAAATCCTTCCATTTCGTCATAAGAAAAACATAAAATCTGGCATGGTACAGCCTTTGAGCATACTATACCAAAACTAAAAAGTTATGACACACGTAAGATTTAATAACAGACCCAGCCTCATTGACAGCATTTTCCAGGACCTGCCGGTATTTTTCAATGAAACAACCAGCCGGATGACGGTTCCTGTGAATATTCGGGAAACAGCGGATGCCTACCAACTGGAAGTGGTGGCCCCCGGTTTTGAAAAAGCCGACTTCAAAGTCAACCTGGAGGGAAACCTCCTGACCATTTCGGTGGAAAAGACCCAGGAAAACAGGGAGGAAAAACTGTTGCGCCGGGAATATACCTTCCGGAATTTTAAGCGTTCTTTCACAATTGATGAGCAAATCGACGCAACCAGTATCCAGGCTTCTTACGTCAATGGTATACTGGCATTAAACCTTCCGAAGAAAAAAGAAGTCAAAGAAACAAGCAAAGCGATTGTTATCAACTAATAAAGCATCTAATTGTTATAAAGCATTAAGAGTTTCTCATAAGCAGTTGGTTTTGGTTTACACCCCGTCCCGATTCTTCGGGATGGGTTTTTTTATACCTGCCCTGCACTATTCTTTATGCTTACATAATCCTTTATTTATAGTTATTTTGCATCCTATTAACCCCAACAAAACAATTCAAGGATGAAAAAGGCAGCGCTGATCTGTTGTTTGTTTTTCCTTTCAGAAAAGGCTTTGGCACAGGTTATTGCCCACAGGGATACCATACCTGTTGTGGCTGTTCCGGAGAATACGGACACCCTGCTTCGTATTGTCAATCTGAATCCCTTTTTCACGCTCCATGTTGATTCTACCCTTAATTATGGATTTCAGATCAATAAAGATCCCCGTGATTATTACTGGTACCTGAAAAACTCACCCCTGGGATTAAAGATCAACAAGGATAATGGTTTGATGACCTTTAAAGCGGAAAAATCATTCTTCCTATCCGGCAAACTAAAATACGATGTTGAATACAAGGTCAACCTGGGTGTACAGAACCTGCACAATCAACATGAGTTTGTCGATACCTCGATCACGCTGGTCTTTTACAATACCGAGATCATCCCCTCAAGGGTCAAACCAACGGTAAGCAGCACTCTTTCGATCGATGAGGGTGAGCACTTGAATTTCCGGGTCCTTTGTGAGGCAGGCTCCTTCCCGATCGATAATATTCTCTTTACCAGTTCAGAGACGATCTCCGGATTCTCCCTCGTAGAAAAATGCAACGATGAATTCACCTGGACACCAGGATATGATTTTGTCCGCGATAATGATGAAACCAAACAGCGTATCCTCTATCTGAATTTTATCGGAGCCACGCGCTTCCAGGCCAAGGACACAGCAACCATCAAACTGATCGTTCGCAATGCCCTGAACTATCCCCTGGTGAATCAGGAATTTGACCAGCTCGCCGATAATATTCGTACCTATGTATTGAAGTTGAAATTTACCTTTCTCCAGTTGGATAAACGGTTAAAAAAGACAAAGTCCACTCGTACGGCATTTGACCTGACTTCCGGAACCTCCGCCCTGGCTGGAACGATCCTGAATACGTCGAGCAGCGAAGGGGCCAAGAACACCGGAAAGGTGCTTCCCAGCGTGGGTGTGGCGCTGGTACCTGTAAAGGAGGCTGCTGCACCAACCAAGATCGTTGAACAGAACCAGGCATCTGTGATCCGCACCTCGATCAAACGATTGGAATATATGGTCAATGATAATATGCGGGTAGGTGATAAGGATCCGGATATTCTCAAGAAAACAGCCAAGCTCAAGGAAGAATTAAAGCAGATTCAGATACAACTCATTGATGTTCCGGTAGAGCTCACCAATAATATGTCGGCCGAAGAATTGAACCGGTATTTTACTAGTCCGAAAGTAAATAAGAAGTACCGGTTGAAGGGCGGAGCCTGATGCTCACTCGCAGCCTTGCTTCCTTCTGGTATCGATAAGGTACTGGATCTTCCACACACCCTTTATTCGAACAAGCTGAAAGCTATTGACCCCACAATGGCTGAACTGGCCTTTATAATAAAATTGATAGGGCGTCCAAACGATGGCGAGTGGCCCGTCGATGCGAATGGTTTCAAATTGTATGCGTTCATCGGCATCTCCAGGAGGGATACTTGAAATGGAGTTGATAAAATCAGCTACCCGTTCATTTTTTACATCTACCCCTTCCCTGCCACGTACAATGGTTTGCAGAATCGCGCTATCACCAAAACTCGATCTGATCATTTCCGGGTCGGCAGATTTCATTCCTTTGAAAAGTTGGTTGACAACGGCCTTGACCGAATCCTCGGCAGTAGCCGGGTTTGTTTGGGCCATACTGACTGATTGTATCAGTAAATACGATGTTAAGAAAAGCAAAAAGCGTTTCATGTTAACGGGAATTAAGATTTAGCGGCAAAATGATTGCGGGAATAAAAGTAATTCTCTCCCGCATGAAGATGGAAAAAATTATACAAACGGTTATCCTCCTCGGTGTGATCGGGATGGCAGTGGCTTGCTGAGACCGGACTATACGTAGCCCAGGATCTTGAGCATACTCTGGGCGGTCTGTTCCTTTGCATAGACCCAGTCTACCAATTTTCCATTCTTATCCTGTCCAACAATGATGTGTTTGGGTGATGGGATCAAACAGTGTTTGATACCCCCATAGCCACTGATCTGGTCCTGATAAGCGCCTGTATGGAAGAAACCGAGATAAAGGGGTTCTCCGTTATTGACCTTGGGCAGGAAGACTTCGTTGATGTGTTCTTCGGAGTCGTAATAATCATGGCTGTCACAGGTGATCCCACCAAGTACCACCCGTTGGTATTCCGAATCCCACTTATTGATAGGCAGGAGCAGGAAGCGTTCCCCGATCCCCCAGGTATCTGGCAGAGTGGTGATAAAGGATGAATCGATCATGTACCAGTTCTCCCGGTCATTCTGTACTTTCTCGCCAATGACGCTATAAATATGCGCCATGCTCTCGCCCACCGTATAGCTTCCGAATTCGGTAAAGATATTGGGCATGGGAACCTTGGCTTTTTTACAGGCTACTTTGATATTACGCACGATCTCATTGATCATGAACTGGTAGTCGTAATTAAAGCCGAGCGAATGTTTAATGGGAAAACCGCCGCCGATATTGATTGAATCGAGTTCGGGGCAGATCTTTTTGAGTTGGCAATAGAGGTTGATGATCTTGTTCAACTCACTCCAGTAATAGATATCATCCTTGATGCCTTTATTCAGGAAGATATGGAGCATTTTGAGTTGAAATTTGCTTTCATATCCTTCAATCCGGTCCACATAGAATTCCAGGATATCCTTGGCCCTGATTCCCAGCCGGGAGGTATAGAAAGGGAATGTGGGTTCTTCCTCAGCGGCCACACGGATACCTAATTTAAAAGGAACCCTGACCGACTTGGCATACTCCTTTAGTTCATCTTTATTATCCAGCACGGGGATCACATTGGAAAACCCGGAATTAAGCAATTGGGCAATGCGTCGGGTATACCCTTTTTGTTTAAACCCGTTGCAAATGATATGGACATCCTTCGTGATCTTCTTTTTTTCGTACAGCTTTTTGATGATCTCGATATCATACGCGTAGGAGGTCTCCAGGTGGATGTCATGTTTGAGGGCTTCTTCCACCACAAAACTGAAATGGGAGCTCTTGGTACAATAGCAATAAAAGTACTTCCCCTCATACCGGTGCTTTTTCATCGCGTTGTCAAACATCTGTTTGGCCTTTTTGATCTGCATCCCGATCTTCGGAAGGTAGGACAGCTTGAGGGGTGTTCCGTACTTGTCGATCAAGGCTTTGATGTCGACTCCATTGAATTCGAGATACCCATCTTTTACTTCAAAACCATCCTGGGGGAAATCAAATGTTTGCTGGACGAGGTCGTGGTAGGTATTGTTCATTTACCGGTGCTGAGATTGGAAGTGATTGTTTTAACGGGTACAAATGTAACGGATTGGTGAATTATCCGAAATTTCATCTGAAAATTTTCCCTGAACGGGCAAAAAAAATCCAGCCCACAGAGCGGGCTGGATGGTGGATCAGCTTCGTCAAGCTGAAAATCTTATTTCACCTGGGCCACGAGCGCCTTGAAGGTCTCGGGGTTGTTCATGGCCAGATCAGCCAGTACCTTACGGTCAAGCTCGATGCCATTTTTGGCCAGTTTGTTGATAAATTCGGAGTAGGTCAGCCCTTCCTCACGAACGGCCGCATTGATACGGGCGATCCAGAGTTGGCGGTAAGACCTTTTCTTGAGTTTACGACCTACATAGCTATAGGTCATCCCTTTTTCTACTACGTTTTTGGCAACGGTGTAGACATTCTTCCTTTTACCATAAAAGCCTTTGGCTTTTTTGAGAATCTTTTTTCTGCGTGCTTTGGAAGCAGCGGAGTTAACGGAACGAGGCATATGCGAATTTTTTGACTTTTTACTTCTAGTAGCTGTTAGCTGTACGCTAAAAGCTATTAGTTTTTGATTTGATTTTCTACTGAATGCTGTTTGGACCTTTCGGGCTAATGGCTAAAAGCTAATAGCCAAAGGCTAAAAGTTGTTATTTCAGCCTCAACAGTCTTTTCACAAAATCGAGGTTCGACTTGTGAACAGTGCCGTCGATACGCATGCCTCTTTTTCGTTTAGTAGATTTCTTGGTGAGAATGTGTCGTTTGAACGACTTCTGGTGGGTGATCTTCCCGGTGCCAGTCACTTTAAAGCGCTTTTTGGCACTGGAATTCGTTTTTACCTTAGGCATTTTAGAATGCTTTAATTATGAATCCTTTGAGGCGTTCCCAGACATCCGGGATCCTTGTCGAGCCTGTTCAGGAAATGGAGCGCAAAGGTAAGAGAAAAAAAAGAAATAAAATAAGAAATAAGGAACAGAAAATAAGAAATAAGGAACAGAAAAAAAGGAATAAGGAAGTGACGAAATATTTTTATTAAGGCATTGATAATCAACGTCAATCAAAATAAAAGCCCACTTTCTTATTCCTTATTTTCTGTTCTTTATTTCTTATTTCCTACTTGTCGCCTTTCTTCTTTCCTTTTGGAACAAAGATCGCGTGCATCCGGCGGCCTTCCATCTGGGGCATATGCTCCAGGGCGCCAACTTCGGCGAGTCTTTCGGCAAACTTGAGGAGAAGTAGCTCTCCGCGGTCTTTGAACTGGATGGCACGTCCTTTAAACTGGACATAGGCTTTTACCTTATTGCCATCTTTGAGGAATTTTTCGGCGTGTTTAGACTTGAACTCGAAGTCGTGTTCATCGGTATTGGGCGTAAAGCGGATCTCCTTTACTTCGGAGGTCTTGCTTTTTGCCTTCATTTCCTTTTCCTTCTTCTTTTTATCGTAGAGGAATTTGTTGTAGTCGATCACTTTACACACGGGAGGAACGGCTGTGGGAGAAATTTCCACCAGGTCAAGGGCTTGATCCTGGGCGATCTTCATCGCTTCCTGAATGGTGTAAACGCCTACTTCGACGTTATCGCCGACCAGGCGAACTTCCGGTACACGGATAAAATGATTGATGCGGTGTTCAGCTTCTTTGCGAGGCATGAAACGCCCCCTGTTGAATCCACCACCCGGTTTGGGTCTGTTGAAACCACCGGATCCAGCCGGTTTGAAACCACCTTTTGATACTGCCATAAAATTGGACCCTTACCCTTGTTGGGTCACCTTTTTTTTATTGATGAATCAGCTCTTTTAAGGGAAAGAGCATTCGAAAATAACTTATTCTCCTTTGCGTTCCCGGATCTCTTCTCCGATCATACTGATGAAAGAGGCCAGGTCCATGGAACCAAGATCGCCTTTACCCTCCTGCCCTTGCTTTCTGACGCTCACTTTTCCTTCGGAGGCTTCTTTTTCGCCCAACACCAGCATATAGGGTACCCGCATCATTTCTGTATCGCGGATCTTTTTCCCGATCTTCTCATTCCGGTCGTCGATCTCTACACGAATATCTGCTTTTTTTAGTTGCTGAAAAACAGTTTTGCAATAGTCCTGGAATTTGTCGCTGATCGGCAGGATCCTCACCTGGAGGGGCGAAAGCCAAACCGGGAGTTTACCTGCATAGTGTTCCAGCAGAAAACCGATGAACCTTTCGTGGGTTCCGAGGGGTGCCCGGTGGATGATCAAGGGGGTTTCCGCGTTATTATCCTGGGTGGTATACTCGAGTTTGAAGCTGCGACCCTGGGAGAAATCGACCTGGTTGGTGGCCAGGGTGAACTCCCGCCCGATGACACTATAAATCTGGACATCGATCTTGGGCCCGTAAAAAGCCGCTTCGTCCTGTACTTCCACATAAGGGATTTTGGACTTGATCAGTACATCCCTGACCAGGGCTTCGGTTTCCTTCCACAACTCTGGCTCATTGACATATTTGATCCCGAGTTTTTCCGGGGAATGCAAGGACAACCGCATCACATATTTATCAATGCCAAATATTTTAAAATACTTGAGGTACATGTCATTTACTGCCCGGAATTCATCAAAGAACTGTTCCTTGGTGCAATAGATATGTGCATCATTCATGTGCAGGCAGCGAACACGCATCAGACCAAATAACTCTCCGCTTTGTTCGTACCGGTATACGGTTCCATATTCGGCGATGCGATAAGGAAGGTCACGGTAACTTTTGGGTTCTGCCGCGAATATCTTGTGGTGATGCGGACAGTTCATGGATTTGAGGTAATACTTTTCTCCTTCCAATTCCATAGGCGGGTACATGCTATCGGCATAGTAAGGCAGGTGACCACTGGTGAGGTACATGCTTTCTTTAGCGATATGCGGGGTTACCACCCTTTTGTATCCGGCTTCTGATTCCGTCTCCTTCGCTAATTTCTCCAATTCCTCGATAATGACTGTACCATTGGGCATCCACATGATCAGTCCGGGGCCCACATCGTCATCCATGGTATAGATCCCCAATTCCTTGCCCAATTTGCGATGGTCGCGCTTGCGGGCTTCTTCCAGCAGGCGCAGGTGCTCATCCAGGTCTTTTTGCGCGGGGAAAGTAACCCCGTATAACCGGGTCAATTGTTTATTCTTTTCATCACCCTTCCAATAGGCGCCGGCAATATTGGTAAGCTTGATCGCTTTAATGAAACCGGTATGTGGAATATGTGGTCCACGGCAGAGATCAGTAAACTGACCCTGGGTATAAAAAGTAATCGCCCCATCCTCCAGGTTGGAAAGAAGATCGAGTTTGTAGGGATCGGCTTTATCGGTAAAATATCCGATGGCTTCCGTCATGGGAACTTCCTTTCGCACATAGGGATTGTTCTGCCGGGCGAGTTCAGCCATTTTCTTTTCCAGCTTGCTCAGGTCTTCTTCCGTCAGTTTTCGGTCACCCAGATCCATATCATAATAGAATCCTTGTGGATTTTCAGTAGCCGGGCCAACCCAGAATTTCACACCGGGGAAGGTAGCTTCCACTGCTTCGGCCATCAGGTGTGCCGAGGAATGCCAAAAGGTAGATTTGCCTTCCTTATCCTCCCAGGTCAATAATCGAAGGGAAGCATCGGCTGAAATGGGGCGGGTGGCATCCCATACCTCTCCATTGATTTGGGCGGCCAATACCTTGCGGGCCAACCCCTCTGAAATGGATTTAGCGATGTCCAGGGCACTCACTCCTTGCTCATACTGTCTGACTGAGCCATCCGGCAGGGTTATGTTGATCATGTAAATGATTGAAATTTAAGGGGGCAAAGGTAGCATTTTTAAAAGAAATTAACAGTGAGGAGACTCAGGATAAAACCCGAATCCCCGGCAATTGTTTAGTTTTACAGCCTGATGAAAAGGAAGGTCTATTTGTTTTGCCTGTTATTTGGGTTATTCTCCACCCAGGCTGTTCAATCACAGGACATCACTGGAATATGGAGGGGTTACTTTATCAGTGCCAATGGATCCCAATACAAGTATGAGGTACAGATCGAACAATCTGGCACCAACCGGCTTACCGGCGTCACCTATTCCTACCTGGACACCACCTTTTATGGCAAAGCCGTTTTTACCGGAAGTTTCAGCGCCGCGAGTGGTAAAGCCCTGGTACAGGAAATGAAGACCGTAGAGGTAAAAATGTCCTGGGGGTCTGTCTCCTGTATCATGACCTGCCAAATGGAATTTATCAAATCAGGACGGGAAGAATTTTTGGAAGGAACTTTTAAATCGACCCATGAAGCCGATGCCTTTGGCGCTAAAAAGGGAGATGATTGCGGGGGAGGTACGGTATACCTGCGGCGCGTAAAAACTTCAGATTTTTATGTAGAACCCTCCTTAAGGGCCAAGATCGACAAAAAGAATAATCCGCCGCTGGTAAAGAACAATACACCGACCTCAGGTAATAAGCCGGTTGAAAAAAAGCCAGCCCCCACTAATAATACCAAGGCGACCACAACCAAGCCAGTGACCAAGGCGGTTACTCCCAAAAAGCAGGAACCAACGGTTAAAAAAGAGCCGGAGCCGGTTAAAAAAGAGACCCCTACGCGCGTAGTGGTTCCTCAGGAAAAACTGGTAGAGAAACCTGCCCTTCTTACCCCTCTCCCATTAAAGGACAGGACCAATGAATTGGTCAAAACGATTTCCGTTTCTGTACCTGAACTGACTGTAAAACTTTACGACAATGGAGAGATAGATGACGACACCATTTCGGTGTATCTGAATAAGAAATTGGTCCTTTCGCATAAGAAGCTCACCGCCGCCCCACTGGTGGTTACTATAAAATTGGACGAATCCGATCCCGATCAGGAATTGGTAATGGTTGCAGAAAACCTGGGACGCATTCCACCCAATACCTCTTTGATGATCGTGGATGCCGGCTCCCAACGTTTCGAGGTCCGAATTACTTCTACAGAGCAAAAAAATGCAATGGTAAAATTCCGATATGTCAAACCCATGGACCGTTTACCGCTCCCATAATTTTTTTATTTAGAAAATAGAATTCTCTCTATCTTCCCGCCGATGAAATACTTCCTGGCTTTGTGTGCCCTGACCCTTACCACGCTTTCCCGGGGACAGGAACTGTCTGGTGTGTGGAAAGGCAACCTTACGCAAGGACCGGGAGGTTGTTTTTCCTCCTATAATATTGAACTGCAAATACTCGTCGACGGCACTAAGGTAACAGGCGCTTCCTATCACTACTCCGACCTGACCAATTATGTCAAAGAAGAATTTGAAGGAAGCTACAATCCGGAAACAAAGACCCTGGTCATCAATGAGATCAAGGTCATCACTTTCCGCGTTCCCCCGGATTGTGTACCCTGCATCAAAAAATATACATTGACCTATACCCGGAACGGCGATAAAGAAGTACTTAGTGGTGATTGGGGTGGTGTAACAATGAGCAGCAATGCCGTTTGCCCTCCGGGCAAGATCGGTTTGAACCGAATGGCTAAATCCGATTTTGAAGAAGTAGATGAAACCATTCCCCTCACCACCCGGAAAAATGAACTGGTACGAGAGATCAAGGTCGATACAGGTACCGTTCAGCTTGCGTTTTATGACAATGCCACTATCGATGGCGATACGATCTCCGTTTTTTTAGATAAAAGAACCGTTCTATCAAACCAGCGACTGACCGCCAAACCTATTCTGCTTGACATACGCATTACCTTACAGCAACGGGAACATGAAGTGGTGATGGTGGCTGAAAATCTCGGAGAAATCCCTCCGAATACCGCATTGATGATTGTTACAGCAGGAAAGAAACGGTATCAGCTTTATTTAACGTCCACAGAAACCAAGAATGCTCTGGTTCGGTTTGTGTATGGTGTGGGAGATTAGGCCTTTTTTTCCGCGAAGACGCGATGCCGCAATGGTTTCCTGGCGTCCTTTTGCACCTTTGCGTCCTGGCGGTAAGGAATCTTTAAATCACCGCATTTTCACAAACATAGGTTGGAACGATTCCCGTTGATCGAATACGGGTTTCAGCATCTTCCGGCTGGGTGTTTCCGGTAAGTACGAGTACGGTATCCAACCCAAACTTATTTCCTCCTAAAATATCGGTATGCAGGGTGTCCCCTACCATCAGGATCTCTTGTTTATTCACCGGTCTTTTTTCCCGAACCAGGTCATAGGCAAACATAAACATCTGCGAATCGGGTTTGCCAAACCGGATAAAACGCTTCCCCACTATACTCTCGATCATGGCTGCGATGCCACCAATGGCAATGGAGACTTCATTGCCGCCACTCAGGGGATAGGTATTATCTGTATTCGCAACGATGGCTGGTATGGTTCGTTTTCGTAAAATATTAACCGCTTTATTCAGGTCCTCAAACCAATTAAATCCTTCATCATCCAGCAGGACAAGCGCGTTTACTTTATCAATATTCCCGTCATTGATGGCACAAACAGGAAGGGTATGCAATCCGGAACTATCAATATAATGGGCTGATTTTTCCGTACCCAGATAGGCAACGATCCCTTCATTGACCTTAAGGTCAAGATACTCTTTGGCCAGCATCCCGGAGGAAATAATCCGTTCGTGCTCGATCAGGTTCAACCCTAATTGGTGATAGGTAGCCGCCAATAGCTGCGGGCTTCGCGAGGCATCATTCGTTACGATATAGTATTCTTTGCCTGTTTTCTGTAAGTACTCAAAAGTTCTTTCAATGCCAGGCACCAACCCTTTATAATTCTTGATCACCCCAAATGCATCAAAAAAAATAATGGAATAACGGTCGATGATGTGGTGGAAGGGGGTGTGGGGCATTTTCGTGGGTTTTGAGGCGTGAGACGTTTGTCGTGAGTCGTGAGACGTGAGACGTGAGTCGTCAGTCGTGAGTCGTCAGTCGTGATATGAAAGTTTTAGTTATTTATAATTATTTTAAATTTACACCTCAAAATTCACGTCTCACGTCTCACGTCTCACGTCTCACGTCTCACGTCTCACGTCTCACGTCTCACGTCTCACGCCTCACGCCTCACGCCTCACCTATCCCCAACTCCTCTATCAACACCTCCGGGTCAAAATCGCTATCTACTGAAGGAAGGTATTTTTCAAATGCTTCGTCGGTCAGTTTTTTGGCATACTGTTCGGAAAAGAAATAAAAACCATCTTTTATCACATAGTTCAGTATAAAGAAACGGTATCCTTCCCGAAGAAAGCGGATCTCGTTTGCGCTTAAGGGATTCACAGCATGGTATTCCTTTAGAAATAATTTGAACCGGTCTTCCATCAGGGTATTGATACCATAACTAAAAACGGTCCGGTCACCGGCATCGGAGACCACGCGGCTAAAAAAATAAAAATCCAATATCCGTGAACTCATTCGGAACCAGTCATAATCCCATCGTGAATAGAGCTCTCCTTTTTTTGTGACTGAAAAATTGCCGATGTTCCAGTCAATAAAAACAGGAATGGTTTCAAAGGAGCCGGCATTGAGTTTGTTCCGGTTCTTCAAAAATTGTTCGGCATGATGACGCACCATTTCTATTTGTGCCTTTGTACCAAATTTAGCCCCTTGTTCTTCTACCCGCTCCAGCAAGAGTGCGATATCCGTACGCAATGTTTTGGATGACCGGGGAAGCACATTCCCTACGCGTGAACAGGCTTTGTGAAATTTTCCGATCTGCCTCCCAAACTTTTTGATATCGGCTTCTTCCAGTCGTCTGGGCATGCGTTCCAACACCCTGACCGGGTTATAAAAAACCACCCAGGCTTCTTTATTTCGCTGGCAGTAATGATAGGTATAAACCCGGTTATTCTTTAAAAGGGATTTAGCCAGGAGGTTTTCAAATGGAAACAACAAATTATTGGAAAGGGTATGTATGATTCGGTGGTCCTCCTTAAAATGTTCATACTGGCCGTAATAGGAGAATTTGGCAATGACCATATCTCCGTCATCAAAGGTTACCCGGAAAACATGATTTGTAGACACCCGGGCACTGATGTCTTCAATTTGTTTGATCTCTTTGGAAGCATCAAACCCCTGCCAGGCTTTTCGAATGATCTTTTCGTAATCCATCAATGGTTTATATGATCTCAAAATAGCGTTTCAATTCCCAATCGGTGACTGCTTTGGCCTGTTGGCGACATTCCCAGAAACGGGTAGCCGTAAAATGCGCGACAAAGGCCTCACCAAACAATTCCTTTGCTATGGGGGAAGCCTCCATAGCGGTGGCCGCTTCAAACAACCCTTTTGGCAGATGCCCATTCCCGGTAGCCTCATAACCATTGCCGGAAGTTGCTGGGGTATCCAGGGATAATTTATGTTGAATACCATACAACCCCGAAGCAAGGGCGGCGGCCATGGCCAGATAAGGATTGGTATCCGAACCGGGCACCCGGGTTTCTAATCGGGTATAGGCCGCAGACGTATTGATCACCCGAAGCGCCGTGGTGCGATTATCATATCCCCAGGTAATGGTGGTAGGTGCCCAGGCACCTTCTACCAGGCGCTTATAGCTATTGATGGTTGGGGCATACATAGGGAGGATATGGGGCAGGCAGTAAAGCTGCCCAGCCAGGTATTGACGAAATAATTCACTCATGTGGTTGGGGTCCTTTTCCTGATAGAAAAGATTAGTGGTGCCATCTGGCGACCACAAGCTTTGGTGGAGGTGACCGCTACAACCAGGGAGATGCTCATTCCATTTGGCCATAAAAGAGGCCATCAAACCATGCTGGTAGGCGATCTCCTTAACTCCGGTTTTGAACAAGGTTGCCTTGTCGGCCGCTTTAAGTACTTCATCATGGGCAATGGCGGCTTCATATACACCCGGACCGGTTTCTGTGTGTATGCCTTCAATGGGTATATCAAATTGGGTCAGCAACTGAAACAGGTCATGGTAGTAGGCATGTTGACCAGAGGTGCGCAGAATCGAATAACCAAACATGCCGGGAGTAAAGGGCTCAGGGTTCAAATATCCTTTGGCCGCAAGGCTTTGCGGGGTTTCGCAGAAATTGAACCACTCAAATTCCTGGGCAAACTCCGGGTGATAACCCATTTCAGCCGATCGGGCCGCTATATTCTTTAATAAACTCCGGCTACAGGCCGCGAGATCGTTGCCCTCCGGTGAGGAAAAGTCTGCTATAAAAAAGGGGATATTATCCTGCCAGGGTATAAAACGAAGGGTAGACAGATCAATCCTGGCCGGTCTATCCGGATATCCGGTATGCCATCCGGTAATGCTACTCTTGTCATATAACTGATCGGCACTGTCCCAGCCAAAAACCACATCACAAAAACCAACCCCTTCTTCCAGTGAATCCAAAAACTTTTTTCGGCTGATCATTTTGCCTCGGAGAATGCCATCGATGTCGGCAAAAGCGAATTTGAAAGTATCATGTTCGGAATTTTCCAGAATTTCCTTGAGGGTGGTTTTCATGTAGTAAAGATAAATGTTATTCGGGAGACGTCTCACGCCTCACCATTCACCTCTCACCATTCAAAACTTAAAATTCCACGTAACCGTAGGTAAAACAGGAAACAAAGAAACCTGTCTGGCCTCAACCTTCAGTGTTCCATCATAGGGGCTTCCTGTTTGATCGAAGTAGATAAAATAGGGATTATAGCGGCTGTATACATTGTAGATACTAAATACCCAATGACTCTGCCATTTTCTTTTCTTTTTGGGTTCGGGGGTATAGGTGGCCGCAAGGTCCATCCGGTGATAGGCACCTAAACGATATTGATTGAGCTGACTATACTCTTGCGTCAGCACGCCGTCAATGATAAAAAAGCTTTCCGGGAAGGTGGTGGCATTTCCAGTGCCATAGACAAATACACCTCCGATCTTCCATTTTTTATTGATTTCATAGTTACCTACAACACTCAGGTCGTGACGGCGGTCAAAACGGGTAGGATACCTGTCTCCATTATTCAGGTCTTTAAATTGCCGCCAGGTCCAGGAAAGCGTATAGCCAACCCAGCCGGTAAAACGTCCTCTTGCTTTATTCACATAGAACTCCGCACCATAGCTCCATCCTTTTCCAAATACAAATTCATCCTCAGGATCGGCCAGGCCGGGTGTGTACCCTTCCTTGTATTCAACCTGATTGCGCATATCCTTATAATACACTTCGACGGAGGTCTCGTAGTTGTTGTCTTCAAAATTCCTGAAGTAACCGGCTGCATATTGCCAACTGATCTGTGGTTGTACCAGATAGGTGCTGGGTACCCAAAGATCGGTAGGCAGGGTATTTCCTGAATTGGAAACGAGATGGATGTATTGAAAGTTTCGGGTAAGCGCTGCTTTTAAGGAAGAGCTCTCGGTCAATTCATACCGTAAGGTAACACGTGGTTCCCAACCGCCATAGGCGCGGATGGGTTCGAATTTTCCATACACCGTGCTGTCCAGTTTATTTCCATCGGCATCGCGGGTGAATTTGGTATAGGGCCCTACCTGGATGAACCGGCTGAACCGAAGTCCGTAGTTCAATTTTATTTTATTCCCGATCTCCCAATCATCCTGAATATAGAAGGCCATTTCATTGGCGAATTTGTTCCCTTCATTATTTGGGGTAAAGATGATACTGTCGGACCGCCCCGAAACGACATTGGGGGTGAACCGGTGATAGGTGTACATCCCTCCAAATTTCAACTTGTGTTGTGGAGCCGGGTAATAGTCAAAATCCATTTTCAGGTTAGCATCCCGGATACCTGATTTGAGTTTTACTTCAAAATCATTCTGGGCAGCGCTGAAACTGAAATTATAGTCATTGTAAACAGCGGTAGTGTTGGCAAAGAGACGTTTGTTGAAAACATGGTTCCAACGAAGGGTAGCCGTACTGTTTCCCCAGGGGATATTGGAATTAAAAGAGCGTTTGGCATTATTGAAATTGAATACATCCCGACCAAAATAACCACTCAGATAGATCCTGTCCTTTTCCGAAAACCTGTAATTCACTTTTGCATTGAGATCATAGAAATAATATCCCGAACCATAGAACGCGCTAGACTTTTTGATAAAGGGTTTGGTCAGCACATCAATATAGGTTCTTCGGGCAGAAACAATAAAAGAAGCCTTATCCTTCTTAATGGGCCCCTGTATGGAGAAGCGCGAGGCGATCAGTCCGACCCCTCCATCCACCTGGAGTTTATTCATATTCCCATCTTTCATGGATATGTCCAATACCGAGGAAAGCCGCCCTCCATATTGGGCGGGCATCCCCCCTTTGATCAGGGAGGTATTCTTGATGGCATCCGAATTGAATATGGAGAAAAAACCAAACAGATGACCGGTATTGTACACCACGGCATCATCCAACATGATCAGGTTTTGGTCAGGCCCCCCACCCCTTACATAAAAACCGGCATTACCTTCCCCGGCATTTCTTACTCCGGGTAGTAGCTGAATGGCCTTAAGGATATCCACCTCACCCATAAAGGCCGGAATGTTCTTTATTCGTTCAATTGACAGGTCCACCCTTCCCATTTGGGCATTGCGCACATTGCCATCGCGTTTTTTGCTATAAACGACCACCTCATTATTGGTCACTGTTTTGGGAAGCAGCAGCAGATTGAGTTCGATATCCCGGTCCAATACCCGGTCAACGACCAGGGAGGCATAGGAAACATGGGAAACCGTTAAAATATAGCTACCCTCGTCAAGTGTGAGAGAATAAAATCCATATTGATTGCTTGACACCCCACGGCTTTGACCATTGACGGAAATGGTAGCCCCGATGATGGACTCCCCCGTCAGACTATCCTTGATATACCCGCTCAGGGTAAATTTTTGCTGGGCCTGCATGAACAGGCTTACCAGGAGAAAGGATAGAAGTACCGTGTAGTGTTTCATGGGACGAATAACAACCTTATTCTTTTTTAGTTGTATCGGAGACCGTATAATCCAGTGTTACTTTTGTGCTACCACAAGTAAGCATATCCTTCCCGTATTTAGGGTCTTTCAGACCGAGGTAGGGATTTCTGACCGAGTCTACCGGACTAAGCCAATTTCCGGCCATTTCATAATTATTGAGGGCCATTGGGCACTCCTGGAAGTAAATTTTGGCTGCATCATATCGGACGATCCGGAGCAGGTCAAAAATTTGCTGCGACAGCATATTCAGCGAGGCCTTTTTCTCCCCCAGTGAGGGTTCGGTGATCAAGCCGGCCACTTCTGATCGTACCCCTTCCCATTGCATCTGGGCGGTCGGATAAAGGGCTGAATCTTTTTCCATTTCTGAAAGTTTCAGGCTGTCAACGGAACCTTGCAAACGCTGGGCCGCCGCCGTTACAGCAACGGTATCCCAGTTCACAAAAGCCTCCGTCAACCCATAATAATCGCTCAATAATTGTTTCACCGAGCTGTTAAAGGCCTCGGAATGTTTGCTTACCACCAGGGCCTGGGTTTTTTGCCCGGAGTCGGCATGGTTCTT
The DNA here is from genome assembly GCA_041752235.1 of Chitinophagaceae bacterium. Classification (GTDB taxonomy): domain Bacteria; phylum Bacteroidota; class Bacteroidia; order Chitinophagales; family Chitinophagaceae; genus SpSt-398. Next base: position 122,028 of record JBGSHM010000015.1, on the reverse strand, counting down.
TTTACCACTGAAAACAAATTTCCAGACCAAAAACCCGGCGACGCCGAGCAAAAGGATAGCCAGCAGGAATTTCTTCATAGTTCACACTTATTGAACAAAGATAAAACCTTAATTGCAAAGGCTAAAAGCCAGTAGTTTATGGCTAATAGCTGTTAGCCATTTGCTTAAATCCATCCGTTAAAGTCCTACAATTCACTAATTTCGCGCCCATGCTCGCAGGACTAACGAATCTGACATTTGAATTTGGGGCCCGGACCATCATCGAAAACGCCACCTGGCATATCCAGCCCGGAGAGCGGATCGGACTGATCGGTTTTAATGGTACCGGCAAATCCACCATCTTAAAATTACTGGTTGGCCAGTACTCCCCTTCCGCCGGTTTGGTAGAAAGGAGCCGCAGTACCAGCATGGGATATCTGCACCAGGATCTCCTGAGTTTTGATACCGAGGATTCCATCCTGCAGGTGGCTTTGGCTGCTTTTGAAAAGGTCTTGCTACTGGAAAAAGAGATCGAAGAATTGGGCAAGGAACTGGATAGAACGGGTGATGAAAAGACACTCCATGAATACAGTGATAAACTGCATGAAATGGAGACAATAGGTGGGTATTCCATCCATCACCGAACGGAGGAAGTATTACAAGGTTTGGGTTTTGCCAATGCCGACCTGGGCCGGCCCTATAAAGAGTTCAGCGGGGGTTGGCGGATGCGTGTGCTGCTTGCGAAAATGATCTTACAGCAACCCGATCTATTGCTGTTGGATGAACCTACCAACCACCTTGACCTGCCTTCTATCGAATGGTTGGAGAAATACCTGCAACATTACCAGGGTTCCGTAGTGATCGTGAGCCACGATAAATATTTTCTTAACCGGATGGTCACCAAGATCGTGGAAGTGTATCAGCAGCAACTGAATATTTATGCCGGCAACTATGATTTTTATGAAAGAGAAAAAGCCGTAAGGATCGAATTGCAGCAAAAGGCTTTTGAGAATCAACAGGATTTTATCCGCCAACAGGAAAGGCTGGTGGAACGTTTCCGAGCCAAGGCCAGTAAGGCAGCTATGGCACAAAGCATCATCAAAAAACTCGACCGCCTGGAAAGAATAGAAGATGCGGAACTGGAAAGACCCAACATGCGGATCAATTTTCGGGTGGATAAGACGCCAGGAAAAGTGTTGGCAGAACTGCACCATGTCACCAAGGCATTTGGCGATAATGTGATCATAGAAAATGCCTCTGCCGAAATTGAGCGAGGAGATAAGATCGCGCTGATCGGGGCAAATGGAAAGGGAAAATCGACGTTGTTGAGGATCATCGCAGGGTCAGAACAATTCTCGCAGGGAGAACGCAAATGGGGCCACAATGTAGAAGAGAGTTTTTATGCCCAGCACCAGTTGGAGGCCCTTGACCTGAACAATACGGTGATCGATGAAATGAAACTTTGCGGCAGCCAGATGACGGATCTGGAATTACGAAGCCTGTTGGGTTGTTTTCTCTTTACCGGCGATGATGTCGAAAAAAAGATCCGTATCCTGAGTGGAGGTGAAAAAGCCCGGGTAGCCCTTGCCAAGGTTATTGTGAGCAAAGCCAACTTCCTGATGCTGGATGAACCGACCAACCACCTGGACATGCACAGTTGCGACCTGCTGATCGAAGCACTTAATAAGTATGAAGGGAGCATGATCCTGGTGAGCCACGACCGTTATTTTGTTTCTAAAACAGCCAATAAGATCTGGGAGATCGATGACCGACAGATCAAGGAATTTAAAGGCGGTTATGAAGAATATGTGGCCTGGAAAGAGAGGATGGCCAAGCAGCAGACAGCCGCAGCCAAGTCTGAAAAAAATGAAAAACGGGAACCTGCTAAACCTGAAAAAACTGTCCCCAAACAATCCCCAACTCCACCAGTTAATAAAGAATTAAAGAAGGAACTCCAAAAACTACAACGTGTGTTCCAGCAAATAGAGCAGGACCTGGCAAGATCCCAAGCGAGAAAAAATGACCTGACCGCTCAATTGGCGGATCCGGCTATCTACTCTGACAAGGGACGTTTTTTGGAAACAGAGACTGCCTTTAAAAAGGCGGAAGAAGACATTGCCAAATTAACTATTCAGTATGAGCAGGTCTTTGAAAATATCATGCAACTGGAAGAGAAAACAAAAAATTAACCTGTAAACCTGAGAATAACGCATAGCTTGGTCTTAACAAAAACGACCATTATGCAAAAAACATTCCAACGGTTTCTGGTTATCCTGCTGGTAGCAGGTAGTACCACCATTTTCCTTGCGTCCTGTAAAGGAAAAATCAAAGACAGCGACATCCAAACCACAATTTCTGAAAAAATGAAGGCAATGCCGGATTTGTCAGGATTAGGTGTGTCGGTAAAAGAAGGGGTCGTTACCCTGACGGGTGATGTCAAAGATGAAGCGGCGAAAACAGCAGCTGAAACTGCCATCAAGGCTATTGCCGGCGTAAAATCTGTTGTCAACCAGGTATCTGTTACTCCACCTGTTATGCCCGATCCCGCTCCTGTTGTTACTGGTGCAGATGACGTAATGAGTAAGGCATTGACTGATGCACTTAAAGACCTTCCTGGTATTAGAGGATCCGTAAAAGACGGAATGATTGCCTTGTCGGGAGAGATCAGCAAAACCAAGTGGACCATGTTAAAGCAAACACTTGACAAATTGACCCCTAAGGGATATGACCTTAAAGGACTCACCATTAAATAATCCAGTAAAAATTCCATTATGGCACTTCAGGAAAAATATAAGGAGCTTATAGATCTGGCACATACGGCCGGCGTAACTGATTTGATGGTAAAAGAGCAGGATGGTGTGTTGTTTGTAGAGGGCGAAGCCCCTACTGCTGCCATTAAAGACCAACTTTGGGAGGTATATGATAAGCTTGACCCCAATTATTTGACCGGCGACCTGGTACTGAATGTTGATGCTAGAGCGGTGGAAGGAAGCGAAGTAAAAGTAGTGACCGAATCCAGCAATTTAAATATCCGCAAAGGCCCAGGTACTGATCAACCAATCGTTGGCAAAGCCGCCCATCATGAGATCATTACCCTGCTGAATAAAAGCAATGAGCAGTGGTGGCTGGTAAGGACCAAAGATGGAGAAGAGGGATATGCCTTTGCGCAATACCTTGAGCCGGTATCTAACTAATCACCTGTAGTAGGTGAATGACCCTTAATAAAATCAATGACCAGGTGACTGAGTAATTTACCGGTTGCCTGGTCTTCTTTTCCGTCTGCCAACCTAACGGCCCCCTCACAAAGATGGAGATAAGCCGGATTCGAGTAGGTTCCGGTGCGACTTAAATATTGCCTTGCATGGAGAGGATCAACCCCAACGGGTGACATGGCACTGCTCAGGGTATTGCGAATTATATCCAGGTCCAGTTCGATTCCGGTCATTCCATCACTTGTAAATTCAAGGGCATGAGAAATGGCATCGGTAAAACTTTTCTTCCGGTGCAGAAAAATATCTTCAAACGTGATCAGATCAATAAATGGATTGTTGACAATATCTACCCATACATTCTGCGGCAAATAACTTTCCTGTACGCCGAGCACACAGTACTTCTGTAAATAACCATCCACTTCGGCATACCGAAATGCATTTCCGCTGTGTCTTCCTTCCTCAGGCCTGTAATCGGCATGTGCATCCAGGTTAATACAATTCAGTTGGGCCAATTGTAATTTTCCGGCCTTGTGCCACCCCTTCGCGGCTCCTTTGATGAGTGGGTAGGCATTATTATGCCCTCCTCCTATGGCAATAGGAATCTTCTCATGTTCAGTGACAAGTTTGACAAATTGTTCTACCTCTTCATCAATCGTAATGACCGCATGCCGGTAAGCTTCCAATTTTTCTGTCTCACCCCGGGCCGTGGTATCAATCAGGTATTGAATATCCCCGAAATCAAAATGACCGGCCAGTAATACCTGTTTCCCGTCAAAAAAATCATTGCTTTGGGCATTCAAAAAAGATTGCAAAAAGGGAACCCAGGAAGTATCCGTCCCTCCCATCCCTTCGTTTCCCCTTACTCCGAGGTCTTCCGGAATCCCAAATAACACATACTTCGCGTCTGATGCCTTTAAGGAGGCGACCAGGTCTTCGGGCTGGGAAAGTAACAAGACCCGCTCTCCGATCTTAGTTTCAAACCGCCGAATCCGGGTCAGGGAAAGTATATCCTGTTTGGTATAACGCTTGAAGTGTTTCATAAGCCATCCTTGGTTGGATTACTAAGTTATGACCTGAAGGGGAAATACCCTAGTTTTTATGGTACCGGAAACGGACGGGTTAAAAGACATCGGACTCAACAAAATGCCTTTCTTCCACGACCTCCTCAGGTTTTTTCTTGTGAAAGAGTATACCAAGGGCCATGATAATGGAGGAACTCAGGATGACAAAGAATAAAATTCCGTCATTAAACGATTTTAGTTTATTGACCTCCGGTATTTTATAAAAGAGAACGATCGTGATCAACCCTCTGGGCATAAAGAATAATTCGGGGAAAACATTGGTCCTGACAAAAAACCGAAGATATAGGAACCGTATCAGTAGCAGGCTGACCACAATAATGGAACCAATCGCGATCACTTCCTCCTGCATCAGCAACTGAATGTTGATCGAATAACCAAACAAAATAAAGAAGAAGGTTCGGATCAGGAAAGAGGATTCTGCCGTGATAGAGTGCAACAATTCATTCAGTGGACTTACCTTCTCATTGGGGAAATACCGGGTGATCTGGTGCCATTTAATTTTATCCCAATTATTGATCAATAAACCGAAGACCATAATAATCAGTAAAGATGGCAAGTGAAGCAGTTTCCCCCCTGCATACAATAAGATCAACAGGGAAAAGATCAGGAAGAATTTGATATTGAGGCGAACTTTTGCCAGGATTAGTAAGAGTAACAATGAAAGCAAAAGGGATAAGATAACCGAAACAATGATACTTCCTCCAAAGATGGCAAAGGACTTCCAGGTCAATATTTCATCGGCAATAAAATAATTGAACACCAGGATTCCGATGATATCGGAAAATGACGCCTCATACACCAGAAATTCCTGTTGGTTCTTATTCAGGGTATGAAGGCTGGGTAATACGATCGCACTACTGATGATGGAAAGCGGGATAGCATAAATGATACAACTAATAATGCTTTCCTGGTAAAGCCACAAATTGAGCACCGTGGTAATGGATACCACGGATAAAAGAAAAATAAATAAAGCGGAAAAAAACGAATTCCGGATCAGGGTGGTCTTGCTTTTTTCTAATCGAAGATCCAGACCCGCTTCCAGCACGATCATGATCAACCCCACCACCCCAAGCGATTCAACCAAACGTTCCGGAACGGCAATCGTTTTCCCATAGGAATCTGCCAGTGCCCGGATGCCAATGCCCGTAAAAAGAAGGAGAAGAACCGAAGGAAGTTTGAGATATCGACCAATAATAGAAAAAAGATAGGAAAGGACAACCAAACTACACAGGATGATCAATAGCCCTTCGGAATGGATTTCGTTCATACGGGGAAATTACAAAAAAGCGGGGAATGAAGATTTATTAAATTTGAGTTATTTGGAAGTAAGCTTTAAGCGCTTAGCTTTTAGCTTTTAGCCTTGTGAAAGTTGTCCATTCAGAAAGACCTGATCTATAAGATTGTCGCCAAAGAAATAAGGAAGAATATTGTAGTGGTTGGCCGGTTTGGTTAGAATCAGGTTGGCTTTTTTTCCGATGGCAATGGAACCTGTCACTGTTTCAAATTCCATGGCAACAGCCGCATTGATGGTAGCGGCATTAATGGCTTCTTCGGGTAACATCCGCATGCCGATACAAGACATGGCCACGACCAGGTTCATGTTCCCACTTGGGGAGGAACCCGGATTAAAATCACTGGCTATGGCTACAGCAGCCCCTGCATCAATGATCTTTCTTGCCGGTTGAAAGGGCATGCGGAGAAAGAAAGCGGCAGTAGGAAGTAAGGTACTTATGCCGGTAAAACGTTTACCCGAACGGTCTTCAGGCTGACCAGCCAAAAGGGCCACATCTTTGTCGGTCACTGTTTCCAGATGATCCAGTGATAAGGCCCCAACACGGATACCCGCTTCAATACCCCCTATACTGTTAAGTTGATTGACATGAAGACGCGGTTTGAGTCCTGCAGCAATACCCGCAAGGGCGATCTTCTCGGTTTCCTCGGGTGTAAAGAAACCGGTTTCGCAAAAGACATCGATATAATCGGCCAGTTTCTCACCTGCTACCAAAGGAATCATTTCCTCCATGATTTCCCGGATATATCCATCCCGATTTTCTTTGTAGTGGGCCGGAAATGCATGGGCACCCAAAAAAGTGGAACGTATCAGCAGGCCCGACCTTTCTTTTAATTTTTTTATGACGCGCAGTATCTTCAATTCATTGGCTATCGTTAACCCATAACCGCTTTTTATTTCAATGGCCCCGGTTCCCAATGCCGCCACTTCATTCAACCTTTTCCAGCTACTGTTAAATAGCTGGTCTTCGCTGATATTGTCCATTTGCCGGGCCGAATTCAATATCCCGCCTCCCCGTGCAGCAATCTCGGCATAACTCAACCCTTTTATTTTATCCACAAATTCATGTTCCCTGCTACCCGGAAAAACCAGATGCGTATGACTATCGCACCAGGCCGGTAATACCAACCTTCCGGTAGCATCCAATTTATTTGGATGATTAAGTAAGGAGGCGGGCATGTCCGCCATTTTTCCATAGCCTGTGATAATCCCATCTTCAACCAATAAGTAGGCATCTTCCAGCAATGGGAGTTCGGCCATTTCCTTTCCGCGAAGGGGTTCAGTGCCCTTGCGAACATTGACCAACTGGTGAATATGGGTAAAGAGGAGACTCATTTTATAGTTGTTCCCAAACAGTTTTGGCAAAGGTTTCAAGAGAAGGATCACGAGCGCCCATCAACAGCAATACGGTTCCGGGTTGTAAATGGGGACGCAGAGCGTCAACAAGATTTTTCCGATCCTCTACGAAATAGGCCTTCTTCCCTGCCCGGGTGATTCCTTGTATCAGATCATTGGCCGAAATATCCTTGACAGCGGTTCCTCCGGCATAGAAGATCTCACTCATCCAGATCTCATCTTTATCACGAAGTGCATCAGCGATCTCGCGTTCAAAATCTTCCTGCAGGAATTTGGTGGGGCCATACCCATGGGGCTGAAACCAGGCAATGACCTTGGGTGCCAGTGGTTGACAGGCCTCGATGGATCGCGCGCATTTCACCGGATTATGCGCATAGTCATCAATGAGGATGACTCCGTTCTTTTCGCCAATGATCTGGTGACGGCGATAGATTCCTTCGTATTTAGACAAGGCTTCTACACAATCCGATGTATCCATGCCCACCATTTTGCAAACAGCAATTGCCGCCACGGCGTTTTCCATATTGTGTTTGCCGATGACCTGCATCGAAAAAGGCACATCATCCACGATGAACTGAATATTCTGACCAGTCTGTTTATATTCCCCAGCCATTGTCCCTGCCTCTTCACCATCTGTGGAAAAATCCACCTGCTTATCACGCGAAAGTTGTTTGGCCAGGTAATGGCTCTGGTTGACTATAAAGAACTGACTATTGTTTTTAAATACGGTGAAAATATCCATCAGGACATTGATGTCTTTATGATCCTTATCCACATTCAGCAGTAATCCGATTTCAGGTTTGTATTGTACAATTGACCCATCGCTTTCATCCGCTTCGATCACCAACCACTCGCCCTGCCCTACTTTGGCATTGCCGATCTTTCCCTCTTTAATGATACTTACCAGTCCGGCCCCACTGATGATGCTGGGTGCGTACCCTCCTTTTTCCAATAAATCAAAAACCATGGCGCTGGTCGTACTCTTTCCGGAAGTACCACCAATGGCAATGGTTCTTTTACTGGACGCGATGATCGCCAGCAATTCACTCCGCCGTATAATTGGAATCTTTAGTTCCCGGGCTTTTTTTACTTCACCTACAGTATCCTCAATAGCGGTGGATACGACCACTAATTGAATCGACTCATCCAGACCGGAGCCATCCTGTAAAAAACAGTGGATGCCTTCTGTCTCCAGTTTATCTCTTGTTTCGTTGGGAGTACCCGGTGTAAAATACCGGTCAGAACCACGGACCTCTTTTCCAATACCCGCCAGGTATTGGGCTACTGCACTCATGCCTGTTCCTGCCACGCCGATAAAAAAAACACGTTGAAAATCGTGTATGGAAGTGATCATGGTCAAAAGTAAAGGATTTTGGGAATAAGGGAATGGGTTAATAGAGGTTGGATGGTGGATGTTGGATGTTGGTTGTTGGAGTTTTGGTTATAAGTTTGTATAAATTTTCTGCTATGCGAAACTTCCTACGATTTTCCTTGCCTGTTTTCATTGCGATATTTGTTTTTAGCTCTTGCAATACAGCGGAACCTAAAATGGAGGCCAATGGTTATATCCTGGACTCTACCCGGGTGGATGGTCATCCGGCCTGGATCATGCAGGGAAATATTTATGAGGTCAATATCCGTCAATACACACCGGAAGGAACTTTTAATGCCTTTTCCACTCACCTGGAAAGGTTGAAAGATATGGGGGTACAAACCCTATGGTTCATGCCCATTCATCCCATCAGCAAGGTTGATCGCAAAGGCGTAATGGGTAGCTATTATGCAGTGGCGGATTATACGGGGATCAATCCTGAATACGGCACACTGCAGGATTGGAAAAACCTGGTGAATAAAGCCCATGACTTAGGGTTCAAGGTCATCATTGACTGGGTACCCAATCATTCTGGTGCTGATCATCACTGGCTAACCAGTCACCCTGATTTTTATGTACGCGACAGTGCCACCGGAAAGCCGGTTTCTCCTTTTGACTGGACGGATACCCGAAAACTGGATTACAATAATCCGGTAATGGCCGACTCCATGATCCAATGTATGAAGTACTGGTTGACGGAAACACATATTGACGGTTTCCGTTGTGATGTGGCGGGTGAAGTGCCGGATGAATTCTGGAAAAAATGCATGGCAGAATTACGTGCCACCCAGCCCGGGATCTTTATGTTAGCCGAGGCGGATAAACCTTCACTGCACACAGCCGGGTTTGATGCCAGTTATCCCTGGTCCTATTTTGCCACAATGAAACAGGTGGCAAATGGCCAAAGAAATGCCCTTGCGATTGATAGCCTGGTTAATCATACCGATACGACCTTCCCGTCCAATGCCATCCGCATGTTCTTTACCAGCAACCATGATGAGAATAGTTGGAATAAAGCCGATCATGCCACCATGCCCGGTGCAGTGCACGCCCCTTTTGCCGTGCTTACCCAAACCATGAAAGGAAGCGTTCCGCTGATCTATAGTGGTCAGGAGGAACCAGTGACCGATTCGATCAGCTTTTTCTATAAAGACACTATTTCTTTTGGCAAGCTGGAGAGGGCAAAATTTTATAAGACCTTGTTGGACCTTCGTAAAAACAATCCCGCGCTGGCGGCCAATTCCGCTTTCCGACGCACTTCAGTTGGAGATGATAAGGCCCTGTACGCCTATGTGCGTGAAGGAGGAGGTAAAAAAATCCTGGTCATACTGAACCTGACCAACAAAGCCCAGACGGTGAAAGTGGCCGATTATTCCTTGTACAGCAATCCACTTAATCTGTTCATGGGTGCCCCAGAGACCCTCTCAGGAAAACCCTTTGGTATCGAACCGTGGGGATATATTGTGTATGTATATTGAGATTTTTTTGTCCTCGGTATTGCTTAACCGCCAAGACACAAAGGCGCCATTGTAGTCTGATTATCAAACTCTTATTCCTTGTGCCTTTGTGCCTTGGCGGTTAATTTCTCCCATTGCGAATGACATTGATCCCGCCAGGATTATAAGTTCTAAGTATTTCCTATTAATTTTCGGACAAATCCAATGTCGTGAAAAAAGCCATCCTCTTTTTTTCGCTACTGTTATGCCATGCCATTCTTTCGGCGCAACCGGTAGTTGATACAGCCGGAAAACTGGTAGAACAGAAGACCAATGTCATTACCACCAATACCATTTTAAAGGTAGAGAACCTGGGGCCGGATATCAATACCGGACAGCCTGAGTTACGCCCGACCATTTCTGCAGATGGCGACCTGCTATTTTTCATTTGCGAAAATGATCCATTGAATACCCATTACCGCACGATAAGAAATTCACAAGACATTTGGTTTGCAGAAAGAGATAGTACCGGGAAATGGGGCGATGCAAGGCATTTGGGAAAACCCTTCAATTCCGCCTATTACAATGCGGTGTACTGGATTTCTCCGGATAAGAACAAAGTATTGCTTCGCGGGGCTTTTGTGGAAGGTGATTACTTTGGAAATGGCCTTAGCTTTAGCCAGCGCATGCGCAATGGCAAATGGAGCAAACCAAATATGCTTTTCATCAAAAACTACGAGAAGTATGATAAAGGCGCTCAATCCGGCGCTACCCTCTCCAATGATGGCAAAACCTTGTTGATGTATATGGCTGCCGGTAAAAACCGGTATAACAATGATCTGTATTTTTCAAAACTGCTTCCTGATGGAACCTGGACAGAACCCAAGACACTGGGAAAACATCTGAGTACCGATCAATACAATGAGCTAACTCCTTATTTGGCCGCCGATGGAGAGACCTTGTACTTTAGCAGTGACCGTCCCGGTGGATTGGGAGATAATGATATCTGGATGACCCGTCGTTTGGATAAGAGTTGGCAGAAATGGAGTGAGCCGGTCAACCTGGGCGCCCCGATCAACACACCCGGCTGGGATGCCTTTTTTACGCTGGATGCAGGTGGAGAATATGCCTACCTGACCAGCAGCGATGGCAGCTATGGGGAGAGTGATATTGTACGTGTAAAATTATTGGAGATCGAAAGACCTAAACCTGTCTTGCTGGTGAGTGGCAATGTGTACAATAAAAAAACAGGCGAACCTGTCAGCGCGTCACTTTTATATGAAATCCTCCCCGATGGAACCGAAGCCGGAAATGGAATGTCCAATCCCGATGATGGCGCTTTTCAGATCGTATTGCCCTATGATAAGAACTACCTGATCCGGGCCACGGCCGATCATTTCTTTGCCCAGTCTGAGAATCTGAACCTGGACTCCCTGGTAAAGGCCGGGTACCGCGAGATACATAAAGACCTTTATCTGGTGCCCATTGAAGTGGGACAGGTAGTACGATTAAACAACGTCTTCTTTGATTTTGACAAGTGGGATCTTCGTCCTGAGTCCTTTCTTGAACTTGACCGGGTAGTCCAGTTATTAAAGGACAACCCTGCCATTGAGATCGAAATGAGCGCTCATACCGACAGTAAGGGATCGGATGATTATAATTTTAAACTCAGTGATAACCGTGCCCGATCAGTTATGGAATATATCCTGTCCAAAGGGATCGATTCAAAACGGATCACCTCTCAGGGTTATGGAGAATCACAACCGGTGGCCACCAATGAGACCGACGATGGCCGACAGTTGAACAGAAGGGTGGAATTTAAGATCACCCGGAATTAGGCCAGGCTGAGTACCTGGGTGGAGTCAGCCTGTCCCAGGGTATCCAGTCTATTTAAAGAATTGCTGGGAAAGCGAATTGCCGATCACTTTGAATCCGTCGTTGCGCTTTACGATCTTGTAGCTATTATTGATCGCCCGCATATTCGGGTTGGAAAGGTGCTTTTCATCATAAGGATTCACCAGGTCATTTTCACTGATCAACTGGCCATTGTCATCTGTTACCCGTTCAAAAACCCGGTAACTGAAATGCCAGGGGTTCAGGTCATCATCCCCTTTGGAGTCATAGGTATCATTAAAACCCTCAAAAATCAGTTCACTGGTGTAGTTGGGGTGTTCCTCGAGGAATCTTGTGATCTCAATATGTTTGTTCAAATCCGGGTCATCATGCACGATCCCCGAATCCCATACAACTTCTCCATTGAGAAACACAACCAACCGGTTGTCCACTTTTTTTACATGTATCCAGCATTCCCGCTTCATGGTAGTAACAAATTAAGGTTTAGCCAATTAGTTTTTAAATTCAGACACTAAAGTAAGGAATGACCCTCCCCTTGCGGATGACCGGGATTATTTGGGGGCATGATAAAAATTATTGAAAAAGGGGGAGTTTGTCAGGGAGGGAGGATAAATCAGGAATAAGAAAGAGAAAATAAGGAATAAGGAAGTACAGTGTTTTTTGATTTTCTACCTTCCTTATTCCTTATTTTCTCTTTCTTATTTCTTATTCTCACAACGGGATATTTCCGTGTTTTTTCCTTGGCCGTTTGGCTACTTTATTCTCCAGCATGGCAAAGGCTTTGATCAGTTTTTTCCGGGTTTCGCGAGGTTCGATGACCTCATCGATAAATCCTCTTTCTGCTGCGGTATAGGGGTTGGCAAAGAGGCTGGCATATTCGGCTTCCTTCTCTAATAACTTTTTAGCAGGATCTTCGGCAGCAGCGATCTCTGCTTTGAAGATAATTTCACTCGCTCCTTTGGCGCCCATTACCGCGATCTCAGCGGAGGGCCAGGCAAAGTTCATATCGGCACCGATGTGTTTGGAATTCATCACATCATAGGCGCCTCCGTACGCTTTGCGGGTAATGACTGTAACGCGGGGAACCGTTGCTTCACTGAGGGCATACAATAATTTGGCGCCATTCGTAATGATGCCATTCCATTCCTGGTCAGTGCCAGGCAGGAAGCCGGGAACATCCACCAATACCAGCAGGGGAATATTGAAGCAGTCACAGAAACGGGTGAACCTCGCCCCTTTCTTGGAGCTTTCAATATCCAATACCCCGGCCAGGGACATGGGTTGATTGGCTACGATCCCTACACTTCGTCCAGCCAGACGGGCAAAGCCAACAACGATATTGTCTGCATAATCTTTATGGACTTCAAAGAATGTTTCCTCATCACATATACCTTCGATCACCGAACGGATATCATAGGGCTGATTCGCGCTTTCGGGGACAATGGATTCCAGCAGTTCGCGGGTTTCATCCACCATGGTGTAAGGTAGCTTTGGCACCACATCCTCACAGTTTTGAGGCATATAACTCAACATTCTTTTCACCTGATTGATGCAATCCACATCATTCGCGGCGGTCAGGTGCGTTACACCCGATTTGGTAGAGTGTGTGGAAGCGCCACCCAACTCTTCGGAAGTAACTTCTTCATTTGTTACTGTTTTGACCACATTGGGTCCGGTAACAAACATATAACTGGTTCCTTCCACCATGATCGTAAAATCAGTCATAGCGGGTGAATATACAGCACCACCGGCACAGGGCCCCATGATGGCAGAAATCTGGGGAATAACACCAGAGGATTGTACATTACGATAAAAGATATCGGCATAGCCACCCAGTGATCGAACACCTTCCTGGATACGGGCACCACCGGAGTCATTCAATCCAACCATGGGAGCGCCTGTTTTCATCGCCAGGTCCATGATCCGACAGATCTTTTCAGCATGGGTTTCAGACAAGGCCCCACCAAAGACGGTAAAATCCTGGGCAAATACATACACTAATTTTCCATTGACCGTACCGTAACCGGTGATCACGCCGTCACCATAGTATTTTTGGTCTTCCATTCCAAAATCTTTGGTTCGGTGAGTCACCAGAGCGCCAACTTCTTCAAAGGAACCGGGGTCCATCAGGAGGTCAACGCGCTCGCGTGCTGTCAGTTTTCCTTTTTTATGTTGGGCGTCGATCCTCTTAAGGCCACCACCCATTTTACCTTCTTCTAATTTATCGCGGAGTATTTCAACTTTTGATTTCATCATTAAGGTTTTAAAGCAGAATAAGATTGAACAAAATGTAACCGATCAATGGGCCAACCGGCGTTTCCAACTTGTGGATTTATTCTCTACCGGATTAAGGATCTTTTGGCTCTCGAACCAATACCGCAGGGCCGCCAGGGCGGCGATTCCGGCATTCTCTTTTTGTTTGTCCTTGATCTTTTCCGGAGTGTAATAATCCTTGACAAAATGTGTATCGAACATGCCGGAAATAAAAGCTTGGTGTTCAAATACAAATGTCCCAAAGGGCATAGTGGTTGAAAGGCCTTCGATCTTATAATCCTTGATCGCCTGTTTCATTTTTTGGATGGCCTCGGTCCTATCCTTTCCATGCGTAGCGAGTTTTGCGATCATGGGATCGTAATAAATCGGGATGGCCATTCCTTCTTCATACCCATCATCCACCCGAACGCCTTCACCTTTTGGTTTTTCATACTTGGTGAGTGTTCCAATAGACGGGAGGAAATTATTCAATGGGTCTTCGGCATACACCCGTAATTCGATGGCATGGCCATTGATGACAAGGTCATCCTGGGTTACGCGTAATTTTTCTCCCCGGGCGATCCGGATCTGTTCTTCCACCAGGTCAATACCCGTAATCATTTCCGTCACCGGGTGTTCAACCTGGAGCCGGGTATTCATTTCCAGAAAATAAAAATTCAGTTTATCATCCATCAGGAATTCGACCGTACCGGTTGAGGTGTAATTACAGGAACGGGCCACCATAACGGCTGCTTCTCCCATCCGCTGCCGGATCTCGGGAGTAAGGATCGACGATGGGGATTCCTCTACTACTTTCTGGTGCCGGCGTTGAATGCTACATTCCCTTTCAAACAAGTGGATCACATTCCCAAACTTATCGGCCAATACTTGTATTTCGATATGTCGGGGCGAGGTGACATATTTTTCAATAAAAACCGAACCATCCCCAAAGGAGGAAGTGGCTTCACTTATGGCTCTTTCCATTTGTTCCTGCAGGTCGGATTCTTTTTCCACGATCCGCATGCCCTTACCGCCACCACCGGCGGAGGCTTTGATCAGGATCGGATAGCCGATCTTGGCGCCAATTTCTTTGGCCAGTTTGATATCGGTGATGGCCTGGTCAATACCAGGCACCATGGGTATATCATATTTTTTCACACATTCCTTGGCTGCCAGTTTGGATCCCATGATACGCATGGCAACAGGGCCTGGCCCAATAAATGAAATACCGGCATCTTCCACCTTTTGGGCAAAATCCGCATTCTCACTCAGGAACCCATATCCTGGGTGGATACCATCCACGCCGAGTTCCTTACAAAAGGCAATGATCTTGTCTCCATTCAGATAGGATTGATTGGAGGGCGCGGGCCCGAGACATACCGCTTCGTCTGCATAGAGAACATGTGGCGAATGGCGGTCAGCTTCCGAATATACGGCTACGGATTTGATCCCCATTCGACGGATCGTGCGCATGATCCGTAAGGCGATCTCTCCTCTGTTAGCAACCAAAATCTTTTGCATATGGTCTATTTTTCAATGTTCGTTATGAGTGATAGATTTATTATTCCAGTTCAACAAGTACCTGGTTTTTTTCCACAGCCTGTCCCGGCTTCACCAATATTTTTTTGATTTTAGCTGAGGCGTGAATCATCAGGCTGTTCTCCATTTTCATGGCCTCCAGGATGAGTATCTTATCCCCTTCGTTTACTTCCTGTCCTTCGGTAACGGCTATGGCCAGTACCAATCCGGGCATGGGGGCTTTGATCTCTTTTAAGTGCTTGCTTGAAACCTGGTTGAACCCCAGTTTCTCGAGCATTTGATCCAACGGATCTCCTATCTCGATCTCAAAGGATTCGCCATCCACTTCCAGTTTCATTTTCTTGGAACGCGGGTCGGCTTCATGAAAAACCACGGTGGCAGAACGATGGCCATGGATCAGGTGGTATTCAAATTCTGATTTTCGTACCAGGTCGAGTTGATCAACCTCGCTCTTTTCAAAGAGAAAAACGAAATCATTCGCTTTGACTTTGTACTTGTTATTATTGTCAGGCATATGGCTGAGGGGTTTTCTGTAAGTAATTTAAACTATTTGTTCCAGGATTGGAGGAAGGAGGGGAACAGTTGGCAGTGGGCGTCTGAAGCTGTAAAAGGTTCATAAATAACCTGTAATCAGTCTGCAAGGTTGAACAATTCATTCGACCTGGTTATGATTAACGTCACTTCTGGGCATGATTCAAAAAAAGAAAGGCAGGCAACCCCGACAAGCGAGGGTTCGTTTTATCAATTTCAGTAAATTACGGATATAAACCACCCCCACTTGGCTGATCACTCGAGACAAAGCTCGCCAGGAAAAATTTTTCTTCCCTGGTCCTACCTGTTGTTAACAATGGTGTGGATTATTTCGTTTACCCCCCTGCGTGGGCAGGATTGCCCTCCCAATATTGATTTTGAATCAGGCGATTTTACCAATTGGAAATGCTATACCGGTAATGTCGCCGCCATTGCCAATGAAAATGAGATTAACCTGATCGAATCCGGTGGCCCGGTATCCAATCGTCATACGATGTATTCCTCCGCGACCAACCCCGGGAATGATCAATATGGTGGGTTTCCCATTATGTGTCCAAATGGAAGTGGTTATTCCATCCGGTTGGGTAATGACCTGGGTGGTACTGAAGCCGAAGGTATTTCGTATGAGTTCACCATTCCGGCCAACCGAAATACCTATTCATTGGTTTATCACTATGCAGTGGTTTTCCAGGATCCCTTTCACCTGGAATTCCAACAACCGCGCCTCGAACTCGAGATCATGAATGTGACAGACAATGAATTGATCGACTGTTCCTCCTTTACCTTTTTTCCAAATGGCTCCCTGCTTCCGGGTTTCTTTATCTCTCCTATCCGGGTGGATTCAGTGGATGTATGGTGTAAGGACTGGAGTGCGGTTTCCATCAACCTTAATAACCAGGCAGGTAAAACGATTCGCTTATTCTTTAAAACGGCCGATTGCACCTTTCGTCGCCATTTCGGATATGCGTATATAGATGTGAACTCGGAATGCAGCAGTGAGTTTGTGGGTGCCGCCTATTGTCCCGGGGATACCCTCACCCGTGTGACCGGCCCGTATGGGTATCAGGATTATACCTGGTTCAACAGCAATTTTTCACAGCAACTTGGAGCTGGACAAACCATAACATTAAGACCACCGCCTCCGGTTGGAACAATATTAGCGCTTGAAGTATTGCCTTATAACGGATATGGTTGCCCGGATACTTTTTATGCCCGCATGGTAGACACGCTAAATGTGCAGGCGCGGGCCGGGCCTGACCTTGTTTCCTGTAATGGTATTCCTGAACAAATCGGAGCCCTTCCTGTACCTGGAATTGTATATCAATGGACACCGGTCACCGGCCTCTCAAATCCGTTGATCTCCAATCCACGTGCGGGGCCTTTGGGAACAACCGCTTATTCGTTGAGGGCATCCAGCCAGGGAGGTGGCTGTATAGACTTTGACACGGTCATCGTCACGGCCTCTATAACGGATACATCCCTCCGTGTGCTGGGCAAAGAGCAATATTGTGAAGGCTCGCTGGATAGTGCTGTACTGGTTGTCAACCCCAATACAAGTATCCTATGGTATAATAGCGAGTCCCCGATTCCGGGTGGTGTAACGACCCGATACCGGGCCATGCAAACAGGCAATTACCGGGCACGAATCATAAATAGTGATGGCTGTGAAGCATTCACCCGAACCATACCCGTTATAGTGGAGATCCCTGTGCCAGGTATCCGCTATCCCGACCAGTTTGCCGTAGAAGAACTTCCACAAGTGTTATCGGCCCGTGACCTTGGTGGCAGCTCCTACCTGTGGCGGCCCCCTTTATTCCTGCAGGATCCCTCTTTGAGGAACCCGACGTTCAGGGGGGAAGGCGATATCACCTATACAATTGATATTCTTTCGCAAGCGGGTTGTTTGACGGTAGACACCCAATATGTCAAAACATTTAAGGAAGTAAAATTCTATGTTCCAACCGCCTTTACCCCCAACAATGACGGACTGAATGATTACCTTCGACCTACCGCAGCCGGGATCAAAGAGATACGTTTCTTCCGGATCTACAATCGATGGGGCCAACTGGTATTCGATCTGGCCAGTGATCCCAGGGGTTGGGATGGAAAGATATCCGGCAAAGACCAATCCTCACAGGTAGTGGTTTGGGTAGCGGAAGGAATTGGAGTGGATAACCAACGATACAGTGGCAAAGGAACTGCCCTGCTTATTCGTTGATTATTCAAACTCCAACATATGATCCGACAAAAATTATTTACCAAACCAAATGGCGCCTTTCATGAGCGTGGAATGGAGATCAAACGCGTAGAAGCCTTAAGTGATGCTGTATTCGCTTTTTCTGTTTCCCTATTGGTAGCTTCGCTTGAAGTACCTCAAACCTTTGAGGAACTTAAACTTATCATTAGCGGCGCCCTCCCCTTTTTTGCCACAGTATCCATTTTATTTCTCTTTTGGTACCAACAAAATGTTTTCTTTCGTCATTATGGACTGAATGACAGGCCAACCATTATCCTCAACCTGGTCTACCTCGCTATCATTTTGTTTTATCTGTATCCTTTAAAATTCCTCTTTTCGATCTTGCTAACAGCCTGGACAGGTCTGGATCTTTTTCCCAAAGCAACAGAGCATGGATTAACGGTTCTTTCCGCGCATGATTTTCCACAATTGATCATTTTATTCAGTATTGGATATATCTGTTTATGGCTGGTTGTATATGCCATGCATCGAAGGGCTATGCATGTTCTGCTATCACCCGCCTTAAATGAATATGAAAAAGTATATACCCTCAAGGAATTACGGGGGGCATTATTGAATGCTTCCATCGGTGCTATTGCCTTACTATTTGCCCTATTAAAATGGGAACTGATTGCCGGACTGGCATATCTGGCCATTCCGGTGGTTCTGGCAGTCAACCAATGGGTATTTCAAAAACAGTTGCGAAAAAGGTAAGGCTATTCAAAAAGAAAATACAACAATCCGACGACGATCATTGTGATCGCAATGGAGGTCAATCCATACAGGATAACATTGAACATTTCCGGTATGGGATTGAAGATCGAGAGCAGGCAACTGATGAATCCCGCCAGCGCCCCCAGGCTGGCCCAGATAAAGCCCCTTGTTTGCCGACGGGCATGTTTCATTTTTTTGTACTCCTTTACGTATTGGCCGGCGATTTCCGGCTCCAACAGAAGCGACTGAAGTTTCCCTTCCACCGCTGGAAGGTCTAGGCCATCCGCTATCCACTGGCGGAGAAGCCCCTGGTCAATGGCTGCAATCGTAGACATAAGAGGTTTCGTTTGAGTAGTGGGATGTTCCCCATTTCATTTGGCCATTGAATATAATATTTTTTTCAAAAACCCCTTTTCTGATGACCTTTTTTGCCTTTTTCCGATGATAAAGTAGAACGAAGGTTAAAATTCTCATGTTGAAGGCAGCAAACAAGAGGGGCTTTTTTTAAGGCCCTTCCTTTTTTTGTACCCGGATATCAAATCCCGAGGGGGATCTACGGAATAATTGATAAATTGTAGCCTATTTTGAAACGAAGTCCCAACCAAAGAAATATGTACAAGAAATCAAGTATCTGCATCATCGCGGCCTCTCTTCTGACCTGGGCCACCAGTTGTGCGAATGACAATCCCTCTTCCCGCATTGACGGGTCGATCGATACAACCGGTCTTCCTCCTGTTGAAACCCGCAAAGCAAACGCAAACTATGCACCCGCTTTCAAGGGGCAGACCCGAATTGGAGGAGTCAAAACCAAGCCTTCTTATACCGTCACCATGCTGGCGGAAAAACTGGGTAAACCCTGGGCGGTCATTGGCCTTCCCGATGGCCGGCTGCTGGTTACAGAGAAATCCGGATACATGTTGATTCTGGATGCCAATGGTCAAAACAGTAAAAAGATCACGGGCTTTCCAACTGTGGATGACCGCGGGCAAGGTGGCCTGTTGGATGTAGCCCTGGATCCCTCTTTTGCCCAGAATAAAATGATCTATTGGTCTTTCTCGGAGAAGTCCGGTGTGGGCAACCTGATGGCTGTAGCCAAAGGAAAACTCAATGAGGCCACGGCAAAAGTGGAAAACCCGACGGTGATCTTTCGGGCAACCCCGGCCTTAAACAGTACGTTACATTATGGATCCAGGTTGATCTTTGCCCGGGATGGGAATTTGTTTGTCAGCACCGGAGAAAGGTCAAATTTGGAAGGACGGGTTCAGGCGCAAGACCTTTCGTCGGGACTTGGAAAGATCTTTCGCATTACAAAAGAAGGGAAACCGGCTCCGGGCAACCCTTTTATCGGAAAACCCAATGTGATGCCAGAGATCTATGCCTACGGAATCCGAAATGCCCAGAGCCTGGATATCCACCCGGTGACCGGGGAATTATGGGAAGCTGAATTTGGCCCGCGTGGCGGAGATGAATTGAATATCATCCGGTCGGGTAAAAATTATGGATGGCCAGTGATCACATACGGAATTGAATACAGTGGTTCCAAGGTAGGTGAAGCGCTCCAGCAAAAGGCAGGGATGGAACAACCCATTTATTATTGGGATCCTACCCTCTCTCCGAGTGGAATGGCTTTTTACAAAGGAACCGCGATACCCGAATGGAAGAATAATCTGTTTATCGGGGGGCTCAGTGGACAGCATATTGCCCGGATCGTCATAAAAGACAATAAAGTAGTAGGTGAAGAAAGGTTGTTGGCCGATAAGAACGAGCGTTTCAGGGATGTGCTGTATTTCAACAATGCCCTGTATGCGGTTACAGATGGAGGGAAGCTGTATCGAATTAAATAGGCGCGGTTTTTATTAATTATTGATTATAAATTATTAATTATTGGATCATGATGTATGCATCAAATTCTTTACAATAAATAATCAATAATCAATAATTAATAATGGGTATCAGGTCATTCATATATTGCCTCAGTTTCGTGCTGTTGTTTTCCTGCAGCAAGGATTACAGCTATGAAGGAGGTCCTGATTTGGTTGTCACCACCCCCCCTGCTGATTCCATTCAGGTCGTTCCCACCACCAACCCCAATTATTTTCCCCTGACGGAAAACAGCCGCTGGATCTATGATGACATGACCTTTCCCGGTGACTCGGTCATTCGCAGTTTTGTGGCCCCTACTACCATTGAAAACCTGCCTTACGAGGAATGGAATGAATTTAAAAGCTTTTATCCGGCCAATAATAAACAGTACTACCGAAAGACTGGCGATAATTACTACCGCTATGTTTCTGTAAGTGGATTTACCAGCTACCTTAATTTCTCTCCCTCGATCTATGACCATCTTAACTTTTTAAAGGAAACCCTGACCACTGGTCAAACCTGGTTCTCTCCCGATTATCAGGGAAGAACCAGTGTTGGAATAGAGGTGAAATTACTTCGTTACCATTTTCGGTGTGTGGATGCCGATGCCACCATTACCGTAAATGGTAACACCTTTGCGCACGTATATGTAATACAAATGCGCCCGGAAGTATGTGATCCGGGTGGTATCCCCCAGCCTACGGGCGAAATGCACACGTTACACTATGCAAAAGGAATTGGGCTTATTTACAGCCTCTTTTACAATACCATCAAAACACACGAGGTATTAAAGATCCGGAAATGGATCATTCAGTAGCATCATAATACTAAAGGCTAAAAGCTATTGGCTATTTGCATTTAGCCTTTAGCTTATTTTAGGTAAACCAGAAATCCGGTACCAATGGAGAATGATTTTCGCTCCTGTGCTTTCACTTTTGCAATGGCATACCCAATTGACAACTCGAAGGAAACCTTTGGATTGATGAATACCACAGGTCCTGCCTGAATGGAAAAAGTGTTTACATTATATTCTGATGTAGCCACAGAAGTGCTGAAACTTGGCATACCACCCGAGCCAAATGAAGGAGATAATGCCTGTGCCGATTCTATTCTTGTTTTTTCTTTTCCATAGGTCCATCCTATTTCAGAAAACAGATCTATTTTTTTTTTTGGAGTAAACAGGTAATACCGCAAAAACGGGCCTATGGCAAACTGAGAGGTCTTACTCTCTGTATTCGTCATCGATTCATAAAGGGGGTTGAGGGAATACACATATTGATCCTGTTTCAGGTGCTGCACACTTACCGTAAGACCAACCGCCAGCCGATCCATTACAAATATCCCCGACTTAGGCTCAACTGCATATTGGGTCTGTTTGAAGTTTTGTTTATAAAAAGCCTCATCCTGATCTGATTTGTCAGCGGAGAACCTGCCGGTACCACCAATCAAAAATGTTCCCTTTTCGATCTGGGCATTTGTTCCTATTGTTATCAGGAGAAAGAGAACTGTTATCCATTTATTCATACAATCAATTTACGTGTATTTAGGTTTCTCGCAGCGGGTGCTTCGAGGCATTTACAATCGGGAATCTATATTTAGTCCAAAAGTCTCTGATGTTTGTTTTGCCAATTCATAACCTGCATCGGCGTGGCGGATGACCCCCATTCCCGGGTCATTGCGAAGTACCCTTGCCAGGCGTGCCGCAGCCGCTTCGGTACCATCGGCAACGATCACCATGCCTGCATGAATACTATATCCCATTCCCACACCGCCACCATGGTGCAATGATACCCAGCTTGCTCCTCCGGCGGTATTGACCAGGGCGTTGAGTAAAGGCCAATCGGCAACGGCATCACTACCATCCAGCATGGCTTCTGTTTCGCGGTTTGGACTTGCGACTGAACCGGTATCAAGGTGATCGCGACCGATAACGATCGGCGCCTTCACCTTACCCGTTCTCACAAGTTCGTTAAAGGCCAACCCCGCTTTTTCCCTTTCGCCCTGCCCCAGCCAACAGATCCTGGCTGGTAACCCCTGAAAAGCGATCTTCTCTTTGGCCAGCGTGATCCACCGCCGAAGCGATGTATTTTCTGGAAACAATTCAAGAATCAATTCATCTGTCACCGCAATATCTGCCGGATCGCCACTTAAAGCCGCCCACCGAAAAGGCCCTTTTCCTTCACAAAACAGAGGACGGATATAAGCAGGGACAAACCCTGGAAAAGCAAAGCATCTCCCAGTCGGAAATTCCAATTTTCCATTGGCTGGATTTTTCTCATGCTCTTCAGCCCGGGCACGGATATTGTTTCCATAGTCAAAAGTGATCGCCCCTTTATCCATCAATTGCACCATTAACTGCACGTGCCGGTACATGCTCTGGTAGCTGAGTTGAATAAAGGCTGCTGGATCTTTTTCCCGCAAAGCGTTCGCTTCCTGATTACTGAGCGTATGCGGCACATACCCGATCAGCGGGTCATGGGCGCTGGTCTGATCCGTTAGCGTATCCGGGATTATTTCTCTCTCCACCATTCTCTCCAGGAGTCTGACAGCGTTTGCCACAACACCGATGCTTTTCGCAGCACCAATTTTTTTATATGCAAGGGCTTTATCTATGGCCTGGTCTATATCCAGGCTTTTCTCATCGAGGTATCTGGTCTCCAGCCTTTTGTCTATCCTCCATTCTTCCACTTCAGCAATCAGGGCCACCCCGCCATTCATGGTAATGGCAAGCGGCTGGGCACCACCCATACCACCGAGTCCTGCGGTTACATTCAACGTGCCTTTGAGTGAGCCTTGATAATGTTTATCTGCCAGGGCCGCATAGGTTTCATAGGTTCCCTGTACGATTCCCTGGCTACCTATATAGATCCATGAGCCCGCGGTCATTTGCCCATACATCATAAGTCCTTTTTTCTCCAGCTCATCAAAATGCTCCCAGGTGGCCCAATGGGGCACAAGCTGACTATTGCTTAGCAGTACTCGGGGGGCATCCGGATGGGTTTTAAGAATACCGACTGGTTTCCCGCTTTGAATCAACAGGGTTTCATCATTTTCCAGGATGGTCAGGGCTTTCAGGATGTTTTCCAGCGCCTGGTGGTTACGGGCAGCCTTACCCCTTCCGCCATATACGATCAGGTCCTCCGGGCGTTCAGCTACGGCAGGATCCAGGTTGTTCAAAAGCATTCGGTAGGCGGCTTCCTGTATCCAACCTTTGCAACGAAGGGTGGTGCCGGTGGGGGTTTTTGGAATTGTGGTCATATGAATTTTTTTTCTCGCAGCGGACGCAGAGAGGCAGAGTACGCGGCGGCAGTTCAATCTTTGTGGTTTCGGCCGGAGCCTGCTTTACAGCAAAAAATCTTCGAAACTGGAATTTAGATCTACACCCTGCTCTTGCGCAAATGCATTTACTCGTTCTACCAATCCAAATTCTTTGATCAATCCTGAGACCTTATTTATATCTTCAGCAAATATTCGGTCTTCCTTGGCAAAACTCACATAATCACGCACATACTCATGTGCAAATTCCAGCACGGCAGAGCTCTTTAATGGCCTCCGGAATTCAATGGCCTGACAAGCGGAGAGCAATTCAATGGCCAGGATATATTCCAGGTTATCCAACACCCGGTTAAGTTTTCGCCCGCTGATGCTACCCATACTTACGTGGTCTTCCTGTCCCAATGAGGTGGGGATACTATCCGCGCTGGAAGGAAAGCAAAGGGTTTTGTTTTCTGTTACCAGGGCAGCGGTTGTGTATTGCGGAATCATGAAACCCGAGTTCAATCCTACATCTTTCATCAGCAACATGGGGAGGCCCCATTTCCCTTCCAGAAGTAAATAGCAACGCCGATCGCTGATATTACCGATCTCGGCGGCGGCAAAACAGGCGTAGTCAAGGGGCAGCGCCATGGGTTGTCCATGGAAATTTCCTCCACTCACCGTATCATCTGCTTTAAAAACGATCGGATTATCCGTTACGGCATTCAATTCCACCTGTGTCATTTCTTTTAAATGCAACCACGCGTTGCGCGAAGCGCCATGTACCTGTGGCATGCAACGCAATGAATATGGGTCCTGCACCCGTCCACAATCCACATGGCTCTGCATGATATCCGAACCTTCCAGTAAAAGCCTGAGCCGTTGGGCTACCAGCAAGTTTCCGGGGTAAGGACGAAGTTGATGGAGCCGGTCATCAAAGGGGGCCTTGGTCCCGGTAAGTGCTTCCAGGCTCATGGCCCCGATAATATCAGCCGCCTCCAGGCAATTATGCATCCGTTGGACAGCCTTTATTGCAAATGAAAGGATGAACTGGGTACCGTTGATCAGGGCCAGTCCTTCTTTGGGCCCCAGTTGTAAGGGCAATATTCCTTTTTGTTTTAAAACCTTGTGCGTATCCAGCCGGACACCGTTCAGGTAGCATTCGCCTAAACCGATCAATGGGAGAAACAAATGGGCTAATGGAGCCAGGTCACCGCTGGCACCTACGCTGCCCTTTTCAGGGACAACAGGTATTATATCCTGTTCGATATGCCAGCATATCCGTTCCAGGGTTTCCATGCGGATGCCGCTATATCCCTGTGCCAGGGCATGTACTTTGGTAATAAGCATCAGCTTGGCAATCTCGATGGGAATAGGATCGCCTACACCTACGCTATGACTTTGAAGGATCTTGTGTTGAAGTGTGGTGGTATCCTCTGCTGAAATCCGGGTATTTGACAAAATACCAAAACCAGTATTGATGCCATATACGGTTCGCTCCTGTTCTACAATAGCGGAAACCTGGCGTTGGCTTTCTTCGATCTTTTCCCTGGCTTCGGGCGAAAGAATCCCTTTTAGTTTCCCCTGGGCGATGTCGAGTGCTTTAGAGGGGGTCAGAGAATCTATACCGTAATGAAATGTATCATTCATGGGCTGCAATCTCGGTCAAAAGTAGGAGATTATTTTGGCTTTTAAGGGGAGGCTCTGAGAGAAGAGAGGTGAATGGTGAATAGTGAATGGTGAAAAGATTAATGCCTGATTTTTTTTATCGTATACCGGTCATGGCCGATAGGATAACCCAATTCCCAGCCTTTTGACTGGTAATAAGATTCAATACTGCGGAATGTTTTAAAAAGGGAATCACAAGAAAAGGCGGGATCATGGATTCGATAACCCTGCTGACTTTTTGTGATGATGGTGTAGCTGTTCTCCCGACAGGAAATAAATAACAATAGAATAAGTACCCACTTCATGTTTAATGGTTTTTAATGAATGGGGACGGATGCTCTCGTAAAAAATAAGTGGGGTGATGACTAAACCTGATCAGGTTTAGCAGATGTGGTTGGCAGCAAACTTATTGCAAATTTTGAAATTGTCAAACGGTTGGGGAATTTTTTCTCGTAGTATTTACATGTAATTCTAAGTAAGATGCAAACAATAAAAAACCCCGCCGATGGCGGGGTTTCTGTGATCCGGATTGGATTCGAACCAATGGCCTGCTGCTTAGAAGGCAGCTGCTCTATCCAGCTGAGCTACCGGACCATATTTAAAAGAACTACGAGTTTGGAAAAGGTATTCTTTTTTAAAGACTACCGCTGCGTCCGCCTTTAGTCTCAGCGCTCACCGCGAGAAACCCAAAAGAAACCCTTGAAACTCACAAGTGTGCAAAGGTAATTTTTTTTTAGCTTGCAGCCAAAGCGTATAGCATGGACGTAAAAATAGAGGGATCGTGGAAACAGGCACTTAAGGCTGAGTTTGACAAACCTTATTTCAAACAGATCGTCCTGCATATTAAAACGGAAAAAGGTCAGGGAAAGACCATCTACCCTCCCGGCTCAAGGATCTTTCATGCCTTTGACCAAACCCCGATCGACCAGGTAAAGGTGGTGATATTGGGCCAGGATCCTTACCATGGTGCAGGTCAGGCACATGGACTGAGTTTTTCGGTCCCGAATGGTGTGCCCCCTCCCCCTTCGTTGATCAATATCTTCAAGGAAATTCAAACTGATATTGGGGTCGATCCACCACGACATGGCAACCTCGAACATTGGGCAAAACAAGGTGTCTTGCTCCTCAATGCCTCCCTAACTGTAAGGGCCGGTGAACCCATGAGCCATTCCAAGATCGGCTGGGCCGTTTTCACCGATACCGTCATCAAAACTATTTCAGAGAAAAAGAAACATGTGGTGTTTATGCTCTGGGGAAAGTTTGCCCGTGAAAAAAAGATACTGATCGATACCAGCAAACACCTGGTACTTGAATCTGCACACCCTTCTCCCCTCTCGGCCCACAATGGATTTTTTGGAAGCAGGCATTTTTCCAAAGCCAATGAATATCTGGTAAAGAATCGGATCGAGCCGATTGATTGGTGCTGTTAGGTGGTAGCTGTTAGCTGTTAGCTATTAGCTATTAGCCATAAGCCAATAATATCTTTAAAGTCAATACCTATAAGATAATGTCGAAATTGTATTACTTTTCAACCGTAACCAAAAGCTAAAAACTAAAAGCTAATAGCTAATAGCTAATATATACCCCCATGTTCCCTACCGACCTTCAACTCCAAACCTCACTTGTTACACTCCGACCTCTTGACAGAAGCGACTATGATGATTTTCTTCGGTTGGCGAAAGAAGATCCTTCCATGTGGCAATATTTCTCCTTGAACCTTGCCGATCCGGATCAGCTTCATCGGTGGTTTGACTTGGCAGAAACTGACAAACGAGCGAACATACGTCGGCCCTTCACCATTATCGAGACAAAAACAGGACTGATCGCTGGCTCCAGCAGTCTGGGCAATATTTCCCTGTATGACAAGCGTGTTGAAATTGGATGGAGTTGGCTCGGTAAACCATTTCGGAGTACGGGCATTAATGTACATGCGAAGTATGCCATGATGAAGTACGCCTTTGAATCCGCCGACATGGAAAGAGTGGAATTTAAAACCGATGTACAAAATACCCGCGCCAGAAAGGGACTGGAAAAAGTTGGTGGTATGGAAGAAGGCACCCTCCGCAGCCATATGACCATGTGGAATAACCGGCGCCGGTCCTCGGTATATTATTCCGTTTTGAAAAATGAATGGCCTGAGGTAAAAAGGAAATTGGAACAGGACTATAATATCGGTTAGCTTTGTTGGCTTGTTGTACAAATAATTTCAACCATGGAGTTACAGATATTATTAATTATTAATTATTGATTATGCAATACAATATTCAACTTGAAGAATAATTCACAATTAATAATCAATAATTAGTAAACAATAATTTCTGCCAATGAGGCAAAATAATAAAGAGAAATGCGAAATATACTAGCCAGGATATGGGCCTTTTGGGGGCTGCTAAGTTTTGTTGCCACCTTCCTGGTCTTTGTGTGGCCTTCACTGGCCTGCTATTTAATTCCCGAACCTCGGGGACAAAAAATTTTCATCGATCTCTCAAGGGTTTGGATGAATATCTGGTTGAGATTGGTTGGCTGTCCGCTGAAAGTAAAAGGCAAAGAGCAATTTAAAAAAGGGGTGGCCTATATCGTCACCTACAATCATAATTCCTTTATGGATGTGCCTCTTTCCTGCCCCTTTATTCCGGGGGCCAATAAAACCATTGCGAAGAAATCATTTACCCGTATCCCCCTCTTTGGTTGGTATTACAGAAAAGGGGCTGTATTAGTTGACCGGAGAAGTGATGCCAGCCGACGGAAAAGTTATGAGGATATGAAAGCCGTACTGGAAAAAGGGATGCACATGAGCATCTACCCCGAAGGAACCCGTAACCGCACCAACCAACCACTTAAAACTTTTTATGATGGTGCCTTTAAACTGGCTTGTGAAACAGGACATGCCATCATTCCCGGTGTCATCTTCCATACGCGAAACGTGCTCCCCACCCACAAAGCTTTTTATTTCTGGCCTCGAAAATTAGAAATGCATTTTCTACCTCCGGTATCACCAGCTGGTAAAACAGTCGAAGAATTAAAATCTGAGGTTTTTGACATCATGAAAACGCATTACACCACTTATTCTCCCGAATAGAAAGACCTTGTCCGGTTGATCTTGAGATCCTGAAGAATAGATGCTTTGGGACTGATGCTGATATTAAAGAAGCGGAAATTACCTACCGGTGTCACGTTGATTGACATTTGCCAGCAGTGCATTTCACGCGAGATGGTCAATTGAAGACTCTGAAGTTTAGTATCCTTGAGGTCATAAAGCCCATTGGCGGAGAGTTTCCACTTGGGGGCCAGGTTAAATCCACCGGAGAAATTCAAACTGGAATAGATGTCTTTTTGAAACCCGCTATAATCCGCTTTCAGCCGTTCTGAAAAATTGAGGGATAATCCCAGGCTAAGGTTCCAGTCAACATTAAAATCCACAAACTCGTTGGGGTTTTGCTGCATATAGTCCAGCAATCTTTGTTGGTCAGCGGCCAGTAAGGGATCATCCGCATAGGTTTGCTCGATCTCTTCCTGTCTTTTCTTTTCCTTTTCGGGATCCTTGGGCTTGCTCTGAAAACTGGTGGAAATGGAAACGGTACCACTGGTCAATCGCCCGGGTTTGAATTTACCTCCCTGCCAGGCATATTTGGCAATACGATAACCACTGCTGTCAAATTGATAAGGGTTTAAAACCCCACTGGCTGTGATATTGATCTTATCAAACAAGGTACTCCTGACATATAAGGAGATATCACTTAGGTTGAGCGAATCAAGCAAGAGGTTATAGCTTCCGGTAATTCCATATCCATCGATCAGTTTCACCTTCTTTCCTTCTTTTGCAGCTTCGCTGGTGTCATTCTTTGGCCGAAGTTTCATCTCCAGGTTATTGTCAATGGAGAAGCTCATACCGGCAAATTTTCGTCCCCCCGCGTAAGTGTACACCGAACCACCAATGGCATTATAGTTCAAGGTACGCCCGGTGGTATCTACTTGTACTTTACGGAGATATTGTTTATTCAGATCGGGGGTAAAACTAAAACTAAGAGAAGGGCGTACTACATGTCGCAAGGCCATCACCCTTGAATTCTTGAATCGGAACAAACCAAAGACAGCGGTACTAAAGGACAGGGAGAAACCGGTACTCTGTTCAATGAACAATCCTTTATTAAAGGCCGTGTCCACTTTTTTTGTCACATCATTCCAGGTATAATCTGTTGTGCGTTGTATCCAGTTTTGACTATAGGAAATCCCTGGAGAAATGATCACATTGCCATTCAATACCGGAGGAAGGGCCAGGGTGATGGGCACATTGTGCCGGGCAGAGTAATAGGCGGTATCAAGTAAATATTTTAACAAGGGCTTGATGCCATTTTTTCCATAGGTTAGGGTATCATAAAAACTGACCGAGTTGGTAAAGGATCCGTTATAGGCGATCCCCAATTTCTCATACCATTTGGGGGTACCCAGTAATTTCTTTTTTTGAAAAGGGTAAAGCGTACTGACTGTGAACCCAACGTTGGGAATATTCAGGTTCACCAGCCTCGTGCGGCTGTTCTGGTTATGGTTGGCACTCAAAGTCAGGTTATAGGGTTTGCCCGTCCAGGTTTTCGAATAGGCAATGGACGAACTCAACTGATTCTGCAGGTTCAGGTTGGGGCTATAGGCCACATATTGGTTATACTTGGTGGAACCGGCGGACACATTCCCCGAAAAGGTAGTACCCGGCCGGGCCCTTGAATCCACGGCATGGTTCCAGGTAACGAAGAAGGTCTTAACCCGGTTGAAATCCGGATCACCTTTAAAGTTGAATTTCGTATTCTGGTATTTCAAACTAAAGGCTCCATTGTAGCGGTATCTTTTTCGATAGGTAGGCCGTATATCAAAGGACCATCCTCCATAGGAATAAATATTGGTGCGGAGGGTGACAT
Source organism: Chitinophagaceae bacterium (assembly GCA_041752235.1). Taxonomy (GTDB): domain Bacteria; phylum Bacteroidota; class Bacteroidia; order Chitinophagales; family Chitinophagaceae; genus SpSt-398. The sequence continues at coordinate 91,477 of JBGSHM010000015.1, read as the reverse complement.
CAAAATAATCATTTAACACTTTGTAGTAACCCATACCCTCAAGACCCAGACCAAACTGGTCGTTCACCGTAAATTGAGGCGGAAGAAAGCCTGAATGACGCCCCCGGTTGAGTGGGAAGAAACCAAAAGGCAGATAAATGGGAATGGGCACCCGTTCAAATTCCGGATGAATGGGCCCCGAGATCGCTACTTTGCCGGTAACAAGTTTGATCCTGCTATAGCGAAATCCAAAATGCGGTTCGTCGTAATTACAGGTGGACAATACTCCATTGCTCGCATAGATGGTGTCTCCGATCTTTTTGGAGTTGGCTGCCTGAAGAAATATCTCTTCCTGCTTGGTAAATGTATTTTTGGTCAGCCCTTTTTGGGTTTTGAGATTGAATTGGATCTGATCACTCTGAAAATCCTGTTCCCCCTGTACAAAACGAACCCTTTCCAATATCCTGCCTGCCGAATCCCGGCTTCCTACAGCGGTGACCAATTGTGTTTCCTGATCGAGCTCCAAAACGGGGGCTCCCAATTCGATATCCTTGAAATTCGTTTTTGTTTTTCCATACAAAAATACCTTGCCTGTATCCACTAACACCACGGCCGAATCCTCTGCCTCATAATAGATCGGTGCATCCAGCGAATCACGGGATAATTTGTAGGAAAAGGTATCGATAGTGGGAACGGTTATAGAATCCGGTTTTCCAGAAGGGATGGTATCTTTCGGTACTGTGGCAGAAATAGGGTTGTTCACTGCCGGCCGGCCTTCTGCGGGTTCTTGTGAAACAGGTAAACTGGGCGAGTTTCGCAGGCTTTTGGGGTTTCCTTTTACCGGTATGGTATCCCTGTGTTTTGTTAAAGTGCTGTAAAAATCACCTGGGCCTGCATAATAAGCGGCAGTTTTCCACGTCTGTGTAAAAAATAATACAGCAGTGAATAGGGCTGTCAAGCAGTAAATTGAACTAATTTTGCGCAGTCGATTCATACGGTAATTGGCAAAAATAAATGTTTAATACCTAAATGATTGTGAAGATTAAACTAACCCTTCCTTAAAAAACGTATGATGAAGAGAAATGTCCCTTTTTTCCTGGCGATCCTGATCAGTTCCGCAGCCCTTTATTCCTTTGTAGAGCCCCCCTACCAAAAGAGTGTCAATACCATTATCGTTGACCCTGGTCACGGTGGCTTTGATGGGGGCGCGAAAGGCATATACTCCACCGAAGCCCAGATATGCCTGGAGGTGAGTTTGAAATTGGGGAAAATGCTCGAAAAGGAGATTCCTGACCTAAAGGTGTTATTCACCCGCACCACGAATATTATGGCGGGGAACAAGCCTACCAAAAACGAAGGACTTCGGTACCGGGCCGATTTTGCCAACCAATCAGGAGCCGACCTTTTTATCTCCATTCACTGTAATTCGGCACCCAAGATCAAACACAGCACCCCGATCGGATACAAATATGTGGGTAAGGGTAAGAAGAGAAGGAAAGTGCGTACCTATCGAACGAGCTATACCCCCAATCCGGCGCATGGCACCGAGACCTTTGTTTGGGCGGTAGATAAAAATGAGGCGAAGCAAGATGCGCTGAAGGCGGAGGATATGTATGGTGAAGACGACTCTACCATTGTAGCCCCCGATGAAAATGACCCGGTGATCCGGGCGCTGCGTTTATTGTATGCCAAGAAATTCTTCAAAAACAGCGTTACACTAGCCGATATGGTGGAAAAGGAATTTGTGGCCTCCGGACGATTTAGCCGGGGTGTAAAACAAAGAAATGAAGCCGGTATCTGGGTGCTTCAGGCGACAGGTATGCCAAGTATTCTGGTGGAATGTGGTTTTATGAGCCATAAAGAGGAAGAAGACTATCTCAACAGCGATAAGGGCCAGGAAGAAATTTGCGCCAGCATCACCAATGCGGTGAAAAATTATATCACCTGGCTGGAGAACCACCGGCAAAACGGCAATAATGGAGATGGTGGCACCCCTTCCAGTAAGACCAAACCCGCCGCCGTAATGCCTCGGAATACGGTAAAAAAAGCAAGTTGACACCTGAAATGGCTGAGTTTTTACTAATTTGCCCCTTGATTAAGGGTTCAAGCCCTTTTAAATCAGGCAAATGAAAATAAGTAACGAATTTAAAGTTGGAATTCTCGTCATAGTCGGCCTTACCCTTCTTATCATTGGATTTAATTTTCTGAAAGGGAAGGATGTTTTTAACCGGCAAACCAAGCTCTACGCCGTTTTCTCTGACCTGGGCAGCCTTCAAAAATCAAACCCCGTAAAGATCAATGGCCTTGAAGTAGGTACGGTGTATGATTTTAAGGAAATGGACAAGAATCTCAGCGGTATCATCATAACGATCAACATGAACCGGGATGTGAATATCCCAACCAATTCCGTTGCCACAATTGAATCAGAATTACTCGGAACGGGGCTGATTTCCATTACCAAAGGAGATGCGACCACCTATTTAAAATCAGGGGATACCCTGCATACCGACAAACAGGCCAGTCTGCTTTCGAGCGTTACGGCCCAGGTAACTCCCACCCTGACCAAAGTTCGCGAGTCCCTCGACTCGGTTAAAATGGTCATGAGTTCGGTTAACAAAATATTTGACCCCAATACAAAAGGGAATATTCAAGCCATCATCGCTAACCTGATGGTCACTACCGCTTATCTCCAGGATCTGCTGAATACCCAAACCGGTGCACTGGCCCAATCGCTGAATAACCTGAATTCTTTTACCGGAAACATGAAGAAGAACAATCAGCAGATTGATTCCATCATGATCAATACGGCCAATGCCACCCGCAAATTTGCAGAGCTGGACCTGGAAGGAACGCTTTCTTCCCTTCAATCCACCCTGGATCAATTAAAAGGGTCCATGGCCAAACTGGATAGCAAAGAGGGATCGCTGGGGCTGCTGCTTAATGACAAGCAGCTTTATGTGAACCTGAATAATACCTTAGTAAGTCTGGAAACCTTACTTGATGATGTACGTACTCATCCTAAACGGTACGTTAATGTTTCCGTCTTTGGTAAAAAGGATAAAAGCGGCCCCCTATCTTCGCCTACTCCCAAAGACTCTGTTATCATAGAAAAGAACTGATGACCCGAACGTTTATCCTTCTGTTTTTCTTCCTGCTACTCACAGGGGGATTATTTGCCCAGGTATTACCCAAGACCACTACGTTGACTCCGGCCGATACAGTGCGTCTGGTAGAAGTACTTGAAAGCAAAAAACTGGAATTTCTCCGCATCGATTCCATGACCGAATTACAGATCATGGTCGGAAATGTGAAACTCCGTCAGGGTAACTCCACCTTCTGGTGCGACAGTTGCGTAAAGAATGAGAAGACGGGCATCTTTGAAGCCTTTGGCAGGGTCCACTTGAATGACAATGATACCACCGATGTGTACTCCGATTACTTGCTTTATAATATCAATACCCGGCTGGCCAACCTGAGAAAGAATGTAAAACTTACGGATGGCAAGGGCGTACTGACTACACAGGAACTCGATTATGATGTGAACACCAAGATCGGGACATACAAGAATGGCGGGAAAGTGGTAAACGACAAGACTGTGGTCACCAGCAAGGAAGGTGTTTATTACTCTGACTTAAGAGATGTTTATTTTAAAAAAAATGTAGAACTCAAGAATCCTGAATTTTATGTAAAGACGGATTCGATCCTGTACAATACCGGCAATGAAACAGCACGGTTCATTGCCCAGACCTTTATCCGGGACAGTAGTGGTCGCACAATCGATACCCGGGAAGGCTATTATAACCTGAAAACAGGTAATGCCGAATTTGGCCGCCGGTCCGTTATCAACGATGGGGATCTGCAGGTGACCGGTGATATGATATATAATAATGACAGTCTGGGCATCGTACAAATCGAGGGAAACGGCATTGTCAGGGATACAGCCAATGGAAGAACGGTCATTGCCAATAAGATCTTTGTGGACAAGAACAAGGATGCATTTCTGGCTACCCAGAAACCGGTAATGATCATAAAAGAGGATCAGGACTCCATATTTATTACCGCCGATACACTTTTTTCTGCACGCCTGACCGATCTGTATGGGAAGGCAAAAAAGGATACGGTCGTTGCCGATTCCTTATCCCCCTCGCCTTCCGATTCCAGCACGAGATTGCTTAATCCTGTTGACTCCCTGACTACCCCCCTCCGCGATACGATCGTGAAAATGGAGCCCTTGCAAGCTGACACCCTGCAGGCCAATAATGACAAAGACAGTACCAACCGCTATTTTGAAGCCTTTCGAAATGTGCGGATTTTTTCCGACTCACTACAGGCGGTTTGTGACAGTATGTTTTATTCCTTTAAAGACTCCACCTTCCGGTTATACGACAATCCTGTAGTATGGACCAATAAGAATCAGGTATTGGGAGACACCATTCTTTTATTTACCCGCAACCGCAAGGCTCATAAGTTGGAGGTTTTTAACAATGCCTTTATCGCGGCCCAACTCGATCCGGAAATTTTTAACCAAATCCGGTCAAGACGTTTGGACGCCTGGTTTACCGATGGCAGCATTGATTCGGCCCGCGCCCGTGGGGGTGCCGAGAGCATTTATTTTGTACAGGACCAGGACAGTGCCTATACCGGGGTCAATCAGTCGGAATGTGAATTATATGATGTGTACTTTATAGAGCAGGAGTTAAAACGCATCGTAGCCCGCAATAATGTTAAAGGCGTGTTATGGCCGATGCGGCAAAAACCCCCAACTGAAATGCGTCTCATCGGCTTCCAGTGGCTGGAAGAGAAAAGGCCCAAGACCTGGTTCGAACTCTTCGAGTGATTTTTACATTTCATTTAAACTTAGTTGGCATTGTTTTCGTTTAAAGTTTAATACAAAAACCACCAATGAATAAAAAAATCGTTTTCCTTCTGGTTGCTTTTTTTGCAACCACTATCGGACTAAAGGCCCAGGACTACAAAACCGGTTTAGGTGTACGCCTGAGCACAGCAGGAGCAGTTGTCAACAATGCGATCACCTTTAAATATTTTTTAAATGAAAAATCAGCGATCGAAGCTCAGTTCGCTTTTGGGGATCCTACAGCTCTGGGCGTTTTATATGAAGTTCACAAGCCCCTCAACAATTCCGAGGGACTGAAATGGTTTTATGGTGGTGGTGGATATATCGGCTTTTCCAAACCCGACCCCTTGCTGGGGGCACAGGGTGTAGTAGGGCTGGATTATAAATTCCCCAACCTCCCTTTGAACCTGAGTCTGGACTGGAAACCGGAGTTAAACATTGCCCCGGATATCAATTTTGAGCCTTCGGCACTTGGGCTTAGCATCCGATTTACCTTTAATTCCAGGTAAGTTCCTGGTTCAGCATAACCTCACCACATCCCGCGAAGACAGCTAACCGCCTGTCTCCGCGGGATTTTTGTTTAAAATCCCCAAATTCTGCTTTTTTCCACTTTTTGCCGGAATTTGCGGGAATTTGCCTATTTTTAGTTTGGAACTAAACTGCTTATGCTGAAACGGGAACGTCACGCCTACATTCTCCATCAGGTGAACCTGCACAATAAAGTGCTGTCATCCAGTTTATGCGTGGACATCCAGGTATCAGAGGATACCATCAGACGTGATCTGCAGGAGCTTTCCGACCAGGGCAAAGTGATCAAAGTACATGGAGGCGCCCTCTCCCCTTCTTTCAACGAAGTTTATTATTCCCCCAGTCAGGTGTATTCTCGGTCAGAGAAAAAAGCCATCGCGCAAAAAGCGGTATCGCTGATTGAAGATGGTATGTTCATTCTGACAGGTGGAGGCAGTACCATATTGGAATTGGCCCGAAGCCTACCCCCGCAATTAAAGGCCACTTTTATTACAGGGAGTATTCCGGCTGTATTGGAATATATGCATCACCCGACCATTGATGTGATCGTGATCGGTGACAAGATCTCCAAAAGTTCCAAGATTACTGTAGGCGGCGAGGCCGTGGACAAGATCCGCCAGATCAAAGCGGACCTCTGTTTCCTCGGTGTGAACGCCATAGATATTGGCCATGGCATTACCGACAATGACTGGGATGTGGTGCAATTGAAAAAGGCGATGATCGAATCATCGCGGAAAGTCGTTTGCCTGACCATTGCTGAAAAGATCAATACTCTTCAACCCATACAAGTTTGCTCCATTGGGCAGATCGACACCATCATCACCGAATTACCCGCTGATGATCCTGCCCTGCAAGCATACCGGGAAGAAGGCATTGAAATACTGTAACTGCTATTTATTTTAAAAAACTCGCTATGAGAAAAATTCTGCATGCGCTAGTAGCCGTTCTTTTGTTGTGGGGTAATGCCCTCTATGCACAGCAAAAGAACATCTCCGGTGTGGTAACTTCCACCCAGGACAAGACCCCCTTAGCCGGGGTGACCGTCAAAGTGAAGGGATCAAGCACAGGAACCCAGACGGATGCGTCCGGGAAATTCACCATTGCCGCTAAACCCGGTGATGTGATCCAATTCTCCTATGTTGGTTATGAAACCACCGAGGAAAAAGTGAACAACGCCACTTCCACGATGTCCATTTCCCTGGCCAGCAAGGATGTGGCATTGGAAGAGGTAGTAGTTACCGCCATGGACATCAAACGGAATCCACGCGAACTGGGTTATTCTGCCCAAAGCCTGGGTGGTAAAGAAATCGCCGAAACCCAACGGGAAAACTTCCTGAATGGTTTACAGGGACGCGCTGCAGGCTTGACCATCACGCCTTCAAGCGGTTCTGCCGGTGCATCTTCATCCATTGTTTTGCGCGGATTTAACTCTCTTTCCCTGAGCAATGAACCCTTGTTCATTGTGGATGGTATTATCATGGACAACCAGACCGTGAATGAAACCTCCAATGGTGGTCAGGGTGTGGGATTAGCCTCTGACCGGCCCAACCGGAACAATGACTATACCAACCGGATCGCTGACCTGAACCCCAATGACATTGAAACGATCACTATCCTGAAAGGACCGGAAGCCACCGCGCTGTATGGTTCTCAGGCCAGTTCGGGTGCCATCGTAATCACTACAAGAAAGGCCAAGTCAAATAAACTGGCGGTGCAGTATGATAATAACTTCAAGTTTCAACGCATCACCCGCTTTCCTGACTTCATTGACAAGTACACCAATGGTACCAATGGATCCGAGTCCAATATCTTCCGGTATTTTGGACCAGCTATCCCTGAAGGCACCAAGTTGTATGACAATATTCACAATTTCTTCCGCACGGGTAAGACACAAACCCACAACCTGGGTGTTGATTTTGGGGTAAAGAATTCGGTGTTCCGTTTCTCTGCTTCCTATCTTAACCAGGAAGGCGTAGTTCCAAATAATGATTACAGAAAAATCAACCTGCGCATTTCCAATACCACCCGAATCGGTACAATGATAGAGATCATCCCCTCTATCTCCTTTGTTCGTTCTGAGAACAAGAAAGTGCTTAGGAGTGCTGGTGGTTATATGCTCAGTTTGCTGATATGGCCTAATGAAAATGATATCCGCAATTTTGTGGATGCCAACGGTTCTAAATTACCGTTGTTCAATGCCAATGCAAACTCGGATTATGACAACCCCTTCTTTAATACCACGTTTAATAAGAGTGAGGACGAAACTGATCGCTATACCGCCAGTTTGGGTATCAATATTACGCCAAAAGAATGGTTGACCATTGCCGGACGTTTTGGATATGACACCTATAATTCGGAAGGTTTCACCCTATATCACCCCCAGTCTTTTTATATTTCCGCTGCCCTGAACGGCCAGTTGGATAATTACTGGAGAAAATACAAAGGGTATAACCACACCATTACCGCAACGGCAAAGAAGAAGATCGGTGATTTCTCTGGCCGGGTGATGGTGGGTACCATGTGGCAGGATTATGAAACACAAATGTTTGCGATTGTAGGTAATAAACTGACCTCTCCTACAGCAACCGATTCGTCAAATACAGATCCCACAACCCGTGTACGTTTGCTCCGCAACAATTTTGGGGAATATAACCAGCAGATCGTTCGTCAAATGGCCTATTTCGGCGAAGCCGCGATCAGCTATAAGAACATGATCTTCCTGAACTATACCCATCGCTTTGAACAAGCGTCCACGCTACCCGCTAAAAACAGAAATTATAATTACCCAGGCGCCAGTTTGAGTTTGATCATGTCAGACATCCTTCCGGGGATCAAAAAAGGCGCTATCAGTTACTGGAAACTTCGTACCTCAGTTGCCAGTACGGCCCGTTTGAATTCGCCCTATTCCACCCAGTCCGTCTTTGTGAACAATTTTGCTTCAGGAGGTGGTTTCTCTTATGGGTTTACCAATAATAACCCCGACCTGGCTCCTGAGAAACAGAACACGTATGAGATCGGGACAGAGATTAAACTGTTCAAAAGCAAGCTGGGTATTGATGTAGCCTACTACAATACCTTAAACGAAGGCCAGATCATCGAGAATTTCCGTCTCAGCTACGGTACCGGTTATGTATTGAACACGCAGAACGCCGGTAGTACACGCAACCAGGGGGTTGAAGTAACCCTGGATGCTGCCGTGGTCAATACCAGTGATTGGGGCTGGAACATCCGTTTGAACTTTAACAAGATGTGGAACGAAGTGGTACAATTGCCCAAAAACGTAGCGGAATACTATATCGCCGATACCTGGCTATATGGAAACGCCCGTGGAGGTATCACCCTTAATGGTCCTACCACATCCATTACATCGTATGGTTATGCCCGCAATGATGCCGGACAGATCCTGATCAATCCGCTGAATGGGTTCCCGGTGATCGATGCTACCTTTAAAGTTCGGGGCGATCGTAACCCCGATTTCACAGTAGGTACCATCAACAATATCCGGTATAAGAACTGGCGCTTTAGCTTCCTTTGGGACCTGAAAGTGGGTGGTGATATATTTAATGCCACACAAATGTTCCTGACTACTACCGGTAGAAGTTTCCTGACAGAGGATCGCTTTACACCGCGGGTGATCGAAGGGGTACTGAATGATGGTAAACAGAATTCAGCCAATCCAACCAAAAATACCATCGCGGTATTGCCAGCCTATAACGATGCCTATTATACCAGCACAGGCGCCTGGCCAGAAGAAGCCTTTATCCAAAAGGATGTGCATTGGTTCCGCCTACGCGATGTATCTATCAGCTACAGCTTCCCTAATAATATGGTCAGCAAGATCAAAGGGTTGAAGAGTCTTGGTTTCTTCCTTACCGGAAATGACCTGCTCCTCTTTACTAACTATAAAGGGGCCGATCCTGCTGTAAATGGTGTATCTGCTGCCAGCCGGGGTGTAGGGGCTTTTGGTTTTGATTATGGAACCCTGCCGACACCTGTCAGCTACAACTTTGGCATCAGAGCCGGATTCTAAACCCATAAAAACGAATTGAAATGAGAAATACATTCAAAATTCTAATCGCCCTGGTTGCTCCGCTGGCCCTGCTGCTCAGTGCCTGCACCAAGAAGGTCGATGAAGCCTATACCAATCCAAATGCGACGGTACGGGTTCCTATTGAAACATTATTACCAGGCCTTATTGGTAACCTGGTGGGCAGTTCAGCCGCTGCCGGTAGTGCCTATGGTACGGCCAATGACGGACTTTATGTCGGACGGTATGTCCAGTTTTGGGGCACTAATAAAGCCGGTAACCAATACGATCAAATGGCTGGTGCTACGGGTGCCAGTGATGTTCTTGGTTCTGTGTGGGCCATGCATTATTATGGCCATGGACAAAACCTCAACCGGATGATCGAATGGGGTACCGAAGAAGAAAAGTGGGACTATGTAGGAGTTGGCCATGCTTTACGTGCCTGGAGCTGGCTGCAGTTGACCAATATGTATGGAGATGTTATTCTGAAAGAAGCCTTTAATACCAGCCTGCTTACCTTCAAATACGATACCCAGGAGGAAGTATATGATCATGTTCGTGCAACATGCCGTACAGCCCTCAGCTATCTGGATCGTACCGATGGCCAGGTAAGCCAGGCCAATCTGGCCTTGGGTGATGCCTATTTTTACAATGGAGATACACAGAAATGGAAAAAGTTCGTGTATTCTGTTATGGCTCGGTCATTCAACCACCTTTCAAATAAGTCAATTTATAACGCTGACTCGGTTGTTTATTATTGTAACCTGGGTATAAATAGCAATGCGGATAATGCCGCTGCTAAATTTGCCAATACGGGTATTACGGGGACGTCCAATTTTTATGGACCGTACCGCGCGAATGTTGGTGCCCTCAGACAAACCGGCTTTGTTTGCGACCTCATGAATGGCAACAATCCTGCATTCCCTGCCGTAAGCGATCCCCGTGCCTGGTATTTGTTAAGAGAAAATACCAATGAGACTTTCCGTGGTGTGCAAATGAATAAGGGAACTTCAGGTTTGGCTGCTAACGACCAACCCCGCAATTTCTGGGGCGGTACATTTGCTACCACTGCGGCACCTACGCTTGATACTGGTTGCCGGTATATTTTTCAAAATGGTTCACCCTTCCCGATCATTACAGCTTCTGAGGTTCAATTCATGAAAGCAGAAGCCCTTTATCGCAAAGGGGATAAAGCTGGAGCCCTCGCTGCCTATAACCAGGGAATCAGTCTGAACTTTGATATGTTGAGCACTACCTATAATACAAATGTACCAGCCGGCCATCTTATTACCCCTGCTGTAAAAGCGGCTTTTTTGGCTGATCCATTGGTGGTGCCTGCATCGGCAGACCTCAGACTCTCCCATATCATGTTGCAAAAATATATTGCCATGTATGGTTATGGTATGATCGAAACCTGGACTGACCTGCGCCGGTTTCATTATACTGATACGGAGGGTGGTATTCAGGTATATACCGGCTTTACTCCACCGGCTGGCACTGATCTCTATATCAACAATAATGGCAAATGGGTCTATCGTGCCCGTCCCCGTTACAACTCCGAATACATTTATAATGTGGCCGAGTTGACCCGGATCGGAGCGATCGCACTTGATTACAATACCGTAGAACAGTGGTTCTCCCAACCTTAATCAACCAAAACTTAGGACATGAAACGAATGAATTTAAAATATAGTGGTCTGATCCTTCTGGCGGGAGTGCTTGTACTGGGCGCCTGTAAGAAAGAGTTCAATAAAGTGATCACCGATAACACCGATTCCGATAAGAGCTATTTCAGGCTCTATAATGCGGCGCTAAGCACCACGCGGAATTATGTGTATGTAAACAATGTACAGGTAACTGGGGCAGCCGTGGCCTATGCCGGGCTCTTTCCTTCTACCGGATATTATACTGCCGTTGTTCCAGGTGGAAACCAGATCCTCATCAAGGATACGCTGGTTACCTCTACCCAGAACCCCATTTCCTTTAGTGCGGTATTTGAAAAAGGAAAAAGATACACTGTGTTTACCTATGACACGCTGGCTACGGTCAAGTATAAAATGGTATTTGATGATATCGTGGTGCCAACGGATACTACATCCCGTGTGAGATTTGCGAACATGATATTCTCCTCGGTGTCTATCCCGAATGTAGATATTTACTCTACCCGCCGGGCCTCGAATGTGTTCTCAAATATCCCCTCCACTGGTGTTACGCCCTTTATCCCTTATGCCTCACAAAATGACACCTTGTATGTAAGGGCTACAGGAACAACGACAAATCTGGCTACTTTGTCAAACTTCTTCCCTACGGCACAAAGAAGCTATACCGTTATTTTCCGTGGAAGGTACCAGACAACTGGTACTACAGGTGTGGCCAGAACACTTACTTCGTTCTCTAACTACTAGTCACATAAGCAGCAGTATAGAAGAAAGACCGTTCCGATTCTTCGGAGCGGTTTTTTCTTTGTTAGGTATAAACACCTCGTGGAAACTGCTGTCGAAAATAGCTTTTGGTCCAGAGCTGGTATCTATTTTTGTAAATGCCGAGATTGCATACGTACAGAGGTTTTGTTTTCTTTTTTTATTCAAATGACCATCCGTATCATATTCATGTGAGAAAAGATGGCGTAGAAGTAAAAATTCATTTCAAAAAGGATGGAGATGCATGTTTAAAAATAGAATACATAACCTCAGTCAAGTTTAAAAAAAGGGAGCTGACACTAATAAGTAAGATTGTAATTGAAAAAAGAGACGAATTTATTTTAGGATGGGATCGTTTCCTAAAAGGCAAAAAACCTTAATACATATGCCTGGGTACTCAATAAAATATACTATTATTCATTTTTCTGGTTTTCCCGAAAAACCAATTGTAAATTTGGTCAAAAAGATATTGACGAAATACAAAAAAGATATCAGAGTTACTTCTGCCTCTCTTCAGGAACCCTTTAAGATTTTGGCAATTTTTTCGGATGGATCCAGAAAGGAAATAGACTTTTTTCCTTTCCTAAATTCAAAAAGGAATACCTATTTAAAAAAATACCTTGAACCAGCCAATTTTATTAATTTTTCCATTGAAGACGGGAATATTGTCTGGGGAGAGGAATGGGACTTAATATTTCCCGTAGAACAGCTTTATACTGGATATATTTCTATATAGCTTGAGTTTGATACACTCTTTGTTTATCCCCCTGTTCCAGTCATTGGGTTTTCCCTTCGTGTCCTTTGTGCACCCTTTGTGTTCTTCGTGTCCTCTTACGCAAGACTGGCGTAGGAGGACACGAAGGACACAAAGAGAACCACGAAGGACACAAAGTAGAATACTAACCGAAAAATAGGTAAGCAAGCAGGATAGACGTGATGATACCTGCTAGGTCGGCCAGCAACATCGCCCCCACTGCATAGCGGGTATTTTTAACGCTGATAGATCCGAAATAAACCGCGATCACATAAAAGGTAGTATCGGAAGATCCCTGTAATACACAGGCCAGGCGACCCGCAAAAGAATCAGCGCCAAATGTTTTCATGGTATCCAGCATCATTCCCCTGGCTCCACTGCCACTTAGGGGTTTGATCAGGGCGGTAGGTAACCCGTCCACAAACCGGGTATCCGTACCCATGGCTGCAAACAGATATTTAATCCCATTGATCACCACATCAAAACTGCCACTGGTACGAAGCATGCTAATAGCTACCAGCATACCCACGATATAGGGTATGATCCGTACGGCGGTTTCAAAGCCGCCTTTCGCGCCTTCCACAAATGCGTCAAACACATCGATCTTCTTATACACCCCTCCCAGTACGATCAATAAAAAAATAGCCAGGATGACCCCATTGCTCATTACCCCGGAAAAGGATTGGGCGGACTTCCCATCGAGGCTGGTTACGTAGGTCACCAATAATGCGATAAGTGCCGATATCCCCAATATCCAGCCCAACACCACCGGTTGAAGCAGGTTGATCTTTTGCTTGAAAGAAACGATAAATAAAGCTGCTATGGTTGCCACAAAGGTGGCGATAATGCAGGGGATAAATATATCCGTGGGATTGGCTGCGCCCAACCCTGACCGGAAGGCAATGATGGTCACTGGTATCAGCGTGAGCCCCGAAGCATGCAGGGCCATGAACATGATCTGGGCATTGGAAGCGATGGCCTTATTCGGGTTTAACTCCTGCAGGCTCTCCATGGCTTTTAATCCAAAGGGTGTAGCCGCATTATCCAGGTTCAGAAGATTGGCGGAAAAATTCATGAGCATATGTCCGGTGGCCGGGTGGCCTTTGGGAATATCGGGAAATATCCGGGAAAAGAAAGGCCCAATGATCCGGGAAAGGAATCGAACACCCCCTGCTTTTTCAGCGATATTCAGAAAACCCATGAATAAGGCCAATATCCCTACCAGTGGGAGAATGATATCCATCACCGCATTCTTGGCTGTTTCAATGATGCCATCTACTTTCCGAACCAGTTTTTTCTGAATCGAAACATAGGTAAATGATGTAAGGCCGGGATGGGTTGCAAGCAGTGCATTGACCGAAACGGGTTGTTTTCCATCCGATAAAAGGACAGTGGCCTTGATCGGATCGGGCGTTTTATGGTAGCCGTACTCACGCAAGAAATCTCCGTATTTATCAGATAACCCCTGGTTGACCGGGTTTCCCAGCGCATAATAGTACACACTGTCATATTTGTCAGAGGACTTGCCAACCACCATTCGGCTAAAGATCGTTTTATCTCCACCAGCCATGCGGATTCCAGCTACAAGAATGGCAATAATGACAAAGGCAGACCATATCCTGCTTAATACCATAGTTTCCCTTTAATGCCTGAAAATAAATCAAAAATCCGGTTCTGTCCCCTGAAACCTGCCTTTTGTCATTTTCATGCAGTTGATAGGAAAAAAATGGCTACCTTTTTTAAAATTACAATCCCATGCGTCTGTTCATATGCCTGCTATTCATGGGTATGCTTGCTACTGCTGCTGCACAACCCTATCGGTTTGACAACAAACTATTCACCAACATTTTTCCGGAAGACCTCTGTGAGACCTTCACAAAGAACCCCGGCTATGTGATCATTGATGTACGCAGCCCGGGGGAGTATGCCGATACCTCCGGATTTGATGGAGCGAATATCGGCCGCCTCAAAGGCGCCCTCAATATACCCGTCAATGAGCTTCCCAAACGCTGGAAGGAATTGGATGCGTATAAGGATAAAGCCGTTTTTCGCTATTGCTCCCACAGCCAGCGAAGCCGCAGGGCCTCAAAATTATTAAGTGATAGTGGTTTCAGCCGGGTATTCAATATCAATGGAGGCATGTCGCGTCTGCTTGCCGAAAAGAATAAGAAAGAATATTGCCTGAGTGATATCTATACCTCCGGACTCCCCTTTCGTTGGCTGACAGCCAAAACGGTGATGGAAAACAGCACCCAAAAGAATCCATTTTTTATTATAGATACCCGTTCTGATTCTGCTTATAAGGGTATCGCACTGGAGGAATCCCTGAACCATTTGGGAAAGATCAAAGGCGCCACCCATATTCCAGCCGATCAGATCATGGGTTCACTCCAAAGGATACCACGGGATAAACCACTCCTGCTGGTCGATGCCTTTGGAGAGGACGTAACCAAGACAGCCAGGCTCCTAATTGAACAAGGTTATAGTGAAGTGAATGTGCTCTATGGTGGTCTGGAAGATTGGATCGAAGCCACCTTGTTTTATTCCATCCCCACTGTTATCCGGCATCAGTCGAACTCACCTTTCAAAATGGCGGGTCCCGAACAAGCTGCGGCCCTTATCAACGATGATAATTCGCTGATCATTGATATCCGTAAAACAGAGGTTTTTGACAACAAATCTCCCGATAGTTGGGAAAACATAGGTCACTTGAAAAAAGCCGTGAATGTGCCCGCCAAACAATGGGAGGATGGTCAATTGATGGCTGACAAAAAGAAGCCGATCCTGATCTACTCGATCGCTATGAATGATGAAGTTTTTAAAACAGCCCTGTTGATTCGTAAACTGGGGTATAAAAATATCCATATCCTGCATGGTGGTCTTTGGGGCCTGCGGCGAAATGCAAATAACCTGAAAGGGAAAATGGCCTGGAATGAGTTGGTAGTGGATGTGCCGGAGGTGAATAATTAATTGTAACCCGAAATTCCCCCGAAGTCAGTAATTTTGCCGCCTGAAAATCAAAGCATGGCATTACAAGCAGGCATCGTAGGACTTCCCAATGTTGGTAAATCCACCCTATTTAACGCGGTGAGTAACAGTGCAAAAGCTCAGGCTAGCAATTACCGGTTCTGTACCATTGAACCCAATGTGGGCCTGGTGGATGTACCTGACGAAAGGCTGAATAAACTGGCCGAACTGGTGGTTCCCAACCGGATCGTACCTACCCAGATCGAGATCGTGGACATTGCCGGACTGGTACGAGGAGCAAGCAAAGGAGAAGGCCTGGGTAATAAATTCCTGGCCAATATTCGCGAAGTAGATGCCATCATCCAGGTTATCCGTTGTTTTGAAGATGAGAATATCCTGCGGGAAGAAGGCCCCATTCATCCGGTTGGCGATAAAGAGATCATTGATACAGAGCTTCAATTAAAAGACCTGGAAAGTGTGGAGAAAAAGATCCAGAAGACAGAGAAGCAGGCGCGGATTGACCCCAAACTCAAAGCTGAATTAGATGTATTGATCCGTTGCAAAGACCATTTGGAGAAAGGAAGGAATATCCGTGAACTCGAGATCACCAAAGAAGAAAGACCTGCCATTGCCGATCTGTTTCTGCTGACTGAAAAACCGGTATTGTATGTGGCGAACGTTGACGAAGCCTCCATGCATACAGGCAATAAATTCTCCCAACAATTAATCGAAGCCGTAAAGAATGAAAAGGCCCAGGTAATCATCATGAATAATTCCATTGAAGCCCAGATCGCCGAGATGGAAGACATGGATGACCGTCAACTCTTCATGGAAGAATACAAAATGACCGAGCCTGCGCTGAACCGGTTGATCCGCTCCACTTACAAACTCCTTGATCTCTATACCTATTTCACCGCCGGTGTACAGGAAGTTCGTGCCTGGACCATTCACGAAGGATGGAAAGCCCCCCAGGCCGCAAGCGTGATCCATACCGATTTTGAAAAAGGGTTTATCAAAGCAGAGGTTATTTCCTATGCCGATTTTGTACAATACGGTTCAGAGGCCGCTTGCCGCGAAGCAGGTAAACTTAGGATTGAAGGGAAAGAGTATATCGTTAAAGATGGGGATGTGATGCATTTCCGGTTTAATGTGTAACTAAAATAACGCCCTGACGGTCGCCCTGCCCACATGTACCGTTCTGGCCGATCCGGGTTTTCGGCCTTCATATTGTAAGTTTAACTCCACGTTATTCAATAACCGCTTGGTGTAGTCAAGTGTCCACAGGAAATTTCGGCCGGGTAATAACCCATCCAGCATGATATAACTCACAGTGGTATTGGTCGGATGATCGTACTTGATATTATTCACCGTCATCTTTGCCATGATGGCCGAGTTCTGAAGCACCGTATATTTTGTTTCCAGGGTAATAGCATGGGAAATAGAAACCTCACCCCCATAAACAGGTTCATTCTCCTTGCGATCAAACTTGTATCCGGTCATGAACTTAAATTTGGTGCTTCGCAAAAAGGTAAGCCGAGGGTCAAGGGTGATCAGGTCGAGGTCATAGTTGCGATTGGCAAAACCGGGAGTAAACAGACCGTTCTCTCCTTTCTTACCCGCCAGGTCCAGTTGGAAAGAAGGACTGATATTCCATCGAAAACGGGTTCCCCATTCTTTTCTGCGCCGGCTTTCATACCCATAGGTCAAAAGTGATTTATCATTCCGGATATTAGACGTAAAATCAAGTACCCAGACAGAACTCTGCCGGTTGATGGAAAATATATTGGTGAAAACAGAACCCAGGGTTATCAACGAGGTATCTTGCAGGGATAATTTTACTGGGTTTAATTCATACCCACCCTTGGAAACGGATTTATTGGTGACCTGAAAACTTGACCTGAAATTCAGACGCGACAGCAGCTTCTTCATTCCTTTCAAGTCGCTTGTCTTGGACATGGCCCGTGGATTGAAACTGGCTTCATAGTTGAATTGAATGTAGTTGGCCTTGAGGAACTGATTGGTAGGGGTAAATATGCGGATGAACTTGGCCTGGTCAGTAAATTGGGCCAACTCAAATTCATTTAATTGCTGAATACCATCATTGTTATAATCATTCCAGGTAAATTCACCCTGGCCTGCCGGTACTTCCAGATAAGTCAGGTCACGGCGCTGCTCCTGCCCTGTTCCCAATTCATACAGCACATAACCCGAGAACAGGCCTTTGAACTCATTGTTGACTTCATATTTGACACGCCCAAGAACGGTTTCATCTTCTTTTTGTGGCGAAATACTGTTGAGTACTTTTAATTTTCGATAGGTGGCATTAAAGGCGACCTGGTGTTTATCGTTGGCCCTTAATTCCGTACTTAATGAAAAATTATAACTGCGATCGCCTCGTATGAATTCCTTGGCAGAAATATATTTATCTGAGCGGGAGAAAAAACTCAAGCCATACCGGTTCTTTTTTTGTTCATCTGAGCGCAAATAGATTGTATAACTATCAAAATAAAAACTCAAGGGGGTCAGTGTATCCGTAGCCTTACTTTTCACGGTATTATTCTCCACCGCGTAGTTCACACCTAGTCGCCAATCTTTGAGTTTGGTGAATTTCTTGCTGAGGTCGATCACTGGTCGCAGGTAGGCCCCCTGGCTATTATCGGCATTGAACTGCGTCAGCATGAACTGATTGTTAAAGGTCCAGCCGCTCCAGTTCGCGTTGTGTTGAATGGCCTGTTGCCAACCGGAATAGATCTCTCCTCTGCGGTAATGCGAAAGGCGGTAATCCAGACTATGGTTCTTATTGTCCTGTAAACGGGCCGATCCGCGGAATATCTGCTCATTCGCGGCGGTCACATTCAATGGCAAACCAAAATCACGGGCAAATTCCACACTCCGCAATCGTTCGAGTGGTTTAAAACGGCTCTGCACATATTCGTAATCAAATCCGGTGGCGAGTCTCAACCGGCCGGGACTGGCTGGCCTTAGCTCCTTACTCGAATTGATCGTGAACTTAGCTGCAAATCCCTGATCATCCCCACTGTGTACTTTTGAAAAGGTATTGGGATCATACCGGCTCATCGCCACCTCGGTTTTTAGCAGGGTGCTTTTGCTTAATTTATAATCCATCCCCAGGCTAAATACCTGTTGTCTCTTGGGGGTAACCAATAGGATCACGGGATCATAGTTTCCTTGTTTCACACCCGATATCCGGTCGATATATTTGAACACTTTCCCGTTCGCGCCATTGAAGTCAGGGGCGTAATCGCCTTTACCCTGACCTACTTCGATAAAGGATAAATTGTACAAGGCCACGGATGGATCCGTAGAATACCGATAAAAGGAATCAAGCCCGGTACCATTGTTGAAATACACTTTTTCATATAGAACCTTACCGGCATCAAAAGCAGTATCAAAAATGGCCGAGGGGTATAATGCATTTTGAATGGAATCACCCAACGTACCCAGGAATGCTTTTTGTTCGGTAGTGAGTACCTGGTTGATGGAGGAGTTGCGTGCATCACTGTTGTTGAACGCTCCGAGTCGCAAGGTGAATTTTTCACCAAAACCCAATTCCTGTGACAGATAAAGATTGGCATTCAGGTAATTTCGATCCGCGTACTCAAATTCCACCTGGATACGGCTATCCTTGGTGATCATGCGTTTGGGGGTAAAGGTCACCTCAGCCGTGGAATAGTTGACCACATAATCCTGGTCCTCTCCTCGTTGCAATAATTGTCCATCAATGAAAACCCTTTCTGTTCCAGCCAGCACAATGAAGTAAAGTTCATTGTTCGCTCCGGTAAGCCGATAAGGCCCCTGGTTACCTTCGAGTCCCTGAAATACATTACGGGTAAATTTTCCTTTGGCAATGGAGCCACTGACCAGTGTTTTTGATCGCGTCTTTGCTCCTGGGTCGGATTGCGTTTGAAAGGATATGCCTTGCAAGCGTTTATAGAAATTGAGAAAATAGGATTGATTTTGCCGGATATCGATATCTCCCAGGTTAAGCTGCCAGTTCTTTCTTTTGAATTGAAGATAGATCTGGTCAAATTCATTTAGCTGCTGTGTGGTGCCATCGGGTTGGATGGGAAGATTATTATCGGTAATGGCTGCACTGATCTCGATACTATCCCCCAACATCCCATTCAGGGTAAGGTTGAGGTTGGAGTTGACTACCGCATCCTGGCTGTTGCCAAAAGAAATGCCTCTGTCAAAGCTTCCATTATATTGGATATTCCCAAAATCAAAGATCCCGCGATCGGGCGTTTCGGGTCCATAGCGGAATGTCTTTGGTTCGTAGTAAAACTTATAGCTAATGCTGTCAAAGTTCAGTCGTTGGGTTACGGGATTGATCTTGCCGGGGAAAACCCGGTATGTAAGGGTTATGGTTGGATCGGTTGGTCTTTTTTTCCAAACCAATAATGCATTAATAGCATCGAGCGTATAGGTGTCGGGAGAAATTCGATCGATCGAAAAAGTGCCGGGGATAATGCTAAGTGAATCAATGAGGAGAGTATCTGTTGGAGGAAGGGCAATGACCTTCTGGCGCAGATTGGACCCGGCCAGTACCGGTTTATCTTCCGGAACCTGTGCCTTGGTATCCAGTGCGAAGAGCCATAGGAATATTAGACCAAGTATCAGCCGTTTTCGGTACAAAAGCAGCCATTTTTATACTAAGCGTAAAATTGAGGATTTTATTGCGTAAAACGTTCACTTTCATGTGGTTTATTAATTCCCAGCGTCCCCTTGCGTCTTTGCGCCTTTGCGATAAAGTTTAACCGCCAGGACGCAAAGGCGCAAGGGGACGCCAGGAGAATAACTATTTACTAATTCCCTCGAGGGAAAGAAGGAAGGCAAATTGGAGGGCTGTTTCCTTGAGGTCGTCAAACCGGCCGGAGGCGCCGCCATGTCCTGCTTCCATATTGGTTTTCAGCAACAAAATACCGTTCCCGGTCTTTTTGGCGCGCATTCTGGCCACCCATTTCGCGGGCTCGAAATACTGCACCTGGGAGTCGTGAAGACCCGTCGTTACCAACATATTGGGATAGGCCTTGGCCTCTACATTGTCGTAGGGGGAATAGGATTTCATGTAGAAATAAGAATCCTTATTGGCCGGGTTGCCCCATTCATCGTATTCGTTAGTAGTAAGGGGTATGCTGGGGTCGGACATGGTGGTAACCACATCCACAAAGGGAACGCCGGCTATGATGCCGTTCCATAGTTCTGGTGCCATATTGGCAATTGCACCCATCAGCAAACCACCCGCGCTGCCTCCTTCTGCATACAAATGTCCTTGTCCGGTATATTTTTCACTGATCAGGAATTTGCCTGCATCAATGAAATCATTAAAGGTGTTGATCTTCTTCATCATCTTGCCATCCTCATACCATTGGCGACCCATTTCCTGTCCACCACGGATATGCGCAATAGCAAAAACAAATCCACGGTCAAGCAAACTTAATCTTGCACTACTGAAATAGGCATCCGAGCTGCTGCCATAGGAACCATATCCATTCAGGAGCAAGGGAGAAGAACCATCCTTTTTAAACATGCTGGTTTTGTACACCAGGGAAACAGGGACTTTTACCCCATCGCGGGAGACGGCCATGATGCGTTCCGTTTTATAATCCGCTTTATTGAATTTACCCAATACCGGCTGTTCCTTTTTCAGGTCCTTTGCCTTTGTTTTCATGTTATAGTCAAACACTGAATTGGGAGTGGTCATGGACGTATAGGAATACCTGACCACTTCTGTATTGAATTCCGGGTTGGAACTTGTATACGCCGCATAGGCGGGTTCTCCAAAATCAAGATAGTGTTCGGAACCCGTTGCTACATCACGGATCCGCATTTGCAACAATCCTTCCTTGCGTTCAGTGATCACCCAATAGTTTTGGAAGAGGTCCACCCCTTCCAGCAAAACATCATCACGGTGTGCGATCACATCCTTCCAGTTCTCACTGGTAGTAGCCGTAACCGGTGTTTCCATCAGTTTGAAATTCTTGGCATTCATATTCGTTGTCACCAGGAATTTGTCACCCCAATGGTCAATGCCATAAAGGACATCCTTCATGCGGGGTTGGAAAACCTTAAAGGGTTGATCAGGCGTTTCTGCATCGAGGATCCGGAACTCCGAGGAAAGCGTTGCGCTGGAATAAATAACCAGGTAGCGACGTGATTTGGTTTTATAAACTCCGATATAATTGGCGGGGTCTTTTTCTTCATACACTACAACATCCGAAGAGGCAGGTGTTCCCAATACGTGCTTTTTAATCCGCTTGGTGAGCAGGGTTACGGGATCATTTTCTCCATAGAAAAAAGTCTTGTTGTCGCTGGCCCAGGCACCCGAGCCACTCGTACCTGTGATCTTTTCGGGATAGACCTCACCTGTTTCCAGGTTTTTCACCTGTAATAGATATTGGCGACGGGAGATCGTATCGAGACCAAAGATCATCAACTTATTATCCGGGCTGATATTGTATCCCGATGCGGCAAAATAGCCATGGCCTTCGGCCAGTTTATCTGCATCCAGAAGCATTTCTTCCGGTGCATCCAGAGATCCTTTTTTGCGGCAATATTTGTAGTACTGTTTGCCTTCATCGGTGCGGCTGTAGTAATAGTATCCATTGTTCAGCACAGGCACAGATTCATCTTTTTCCTGGATACGGCCTTTCATTTCTGTAAAAAGGTCTTCCCGAAGTTGTTTGGCACCGGCCATCATGGTATCGAGGTATTTATTCTCCTCTTCCAGGTATTTGACTACTTCAGCGCTTCTGGGGCCTTTCTTAAAGAAATCATTCATCCAGTAATACTCGTCCATTCGGGTATCACCATGGGCCACCAAGGCAGTATCGATTTTTTCGGCTACCGGGGGTTTGATACCCTCGGGCCATTTATAAGGTTCTCTTTTCACGGTGTCTTGATTGTTACATGCTAATAGAAATAGCAGGGCTGCTGGCAAAAGTTTGTAGGCAGGCATAGTTTAAAATTTGGTGCCTGAATATACGAAAGTGATCAATATGGGCGGGAAAAATTAGATGACCGGAATGATCCTTAAAGTTTCTCGCAGCGTTCGCAGCGGGATTCGCCGCTAACGCTGCGAGAAACAAAAAATAAACCCTTAATCTGCTGTAAGTCCTGCCATCAGGTATTCGGAATTCAGCCGGGCGATATTGGCCAGCGAAATTTCCTTGGGGCAAACAGCTTCACAGGCGCCGGTATTGGTACAGGCTCCAAAGCCTTCCTTATCCATTTGGGCGATCATGTTCAGGGCTCTGTTCCGGCGTTCGGGCGACCCTTGGGGCAACATGGCCAGATGGGTTACTTTGGCGGACAGGAAGAGCATGGCCGAACTATTCTTACAGGCCGCTACACAAGCGCCACAGCCGATACAGGCGGCCGCAGCAAAGGAAGCATCCGCTTTATCTTTTTCAATGGGAATAGCATTCGCATCCACCGCATTCCCTGTATTAACCGAAATAAAACCTCCGGCCTGAATGATCCGGTCAAAGGAACTACGGTCTACCACGAGGTCTTTGATCACCGTAAACGGATTAGCCCTCCAGGGTTCAACCACGATGGTTTCTCCATCCTTAAAAGCACGCATGTGTAACTGACAGGTGGTAGTGGCATGCCAGGGGCCATGGGGACGGCCATTGATATACATGGAACACATTCCGCAAATACCCTCCCGACAGTCATGGTCAAAAGCGATCGGTTCCTTTCCTTCGCGGATCAGTCGCTCATTCAATACATCAAACATTTCGAGGAAGGACATTTCGGTAGAAATGTCTTTCACATCATAGGTCACAAATTCCCCGGATGTATTGCTGTTTTTCTGTTTCCAAACTTTGAGCGTAAGGTTGATACTTTTGTGTTCCATAGTCGAAATTCAGTTTTTATTACTAGGGGCTAAAAGCTGATAGCTATTAGCATTTAGCTTTTAGGTATTATTTATAACTTCTCTGAGTGGGTTTGGCCACTTCAAAGTTGAGTTCTTCCTTATGTAAATGCCATTGGTGATCGCCTTTATATTCCCAGGCAGATACATAGGAATATTGCTCATCATTACGTTTGGCCTCCCCTTCTTCTGTTTGGCTCTCTTCGCGGAAGTGACCACCACAGCTTTCATTTCTATCCAGGGCATCCAGGCACATCAATTCGCCGAGTTCAATAAAATCAGCTACACGATTGGCTTTATCCAGTTCAGAATTCATTTCGTTGATCTCGCCGGGGATACGGACATCGCTCCAGAATTCTTTTTTCAACTGTTGAATTTCCGCGATCGCTTGTTTTAATCCTTCTGCATTCCGGGCCATACCACATTTATCCCACATTATTTTTCCAAGCCGCTTGTGGAAGCTTTCCACAGTCTGTGTGCCTTTGATATTCATCAGTGTCTCGATCCGGTCACGCACTAATTTCTCTGCTTCCTCAAATGCCGGGTGATTGGTCGGGATCGAGTTCGTCCGGATATCATCGGCGAGGTAATTACCCAGGGTATACGGGATCACAAAGTATCCGTCGGCCAACCCCTGCATCAACGCCGAAGCGCCCAATCGGTTGGCTCCATGATCGGAGAAATTGGCTTCACCCAATGCATATAAACCGGGAATGGTGGTCATTAGTTCATAATCCACCCAAATTCCTCCCATGGTATAGTGTACGGCGGGATAGATCCGCATCGGTACTTCATAAGGGTTTTCTCCGGTGATCTTCTCATACATATCAAAGAGGTTACCATATTTCTCTTTGACCACTTCTTTCCCCATTCTAATGATGGCGGCTTCTTCAACATTCGCCAGACCTTGTTTACCTGCTTCAATGTGTCCATATCGCTTGATAGCATCCGCATAATCCAGGTAAACCGCTTGTTTGGAGGTACCTACTCCGAAGCCGGCATCACATCTTTCCTTGGCGGCTCGGGAGGCCACATCACGAGGAACCAGGTTTCCAAAGGCGGGATATCTTCTTTCCAGATAATAATCTCTTTCCTCTTCGGGAATCTGTCCAGGGTGACGGTTATCTCCTTGTTTTTTGGGTACCCAGATACGGCCATCGTTTCGGAGTGACTCCGACATCAGGGTCAGTTTGCTCTGGTGATCGCCCGATACCGGGATACAGGTAGGATGTATTTGGGTAAAACAGGGGTTTCCGAAATAGGCCCCTTTCTTATGTGCTTTCCAGATGGCGGTCACATTGCTTCCCATGGCATTGGTCGAAAGATAGAATACGTTACCATAGCCACCGGAGCACAACAATACGGCATGACCGAAATGACGTTCGAGCTGACCTGAAACGAGATCGCGGGCAATGATCCCTCGCGCTTTGCCATCGATCAGTACCACCTCGAGCATTTCGTGGCGGTTGAACATTTCCACATTACCCAGGGATACCTGTCTTTCGAGGGCTTGATAGGCTCCGATCAACAATTGCTGTCCTGTTTGTCCCGCAGCATAAAAGGTCCTTTGTACTTGTGTACCACCAAAGGAGCGGTTGCTCAACAGGCCACCATATTCACGGGCAAAGGGTACACCCTGAGCCACACATTGGTCAATGATATTGGTACTTACCTCGGCCAGGCGGTGTACATTGGCTTCACGGGCCCGATAGTCACCTCCTTTTACGGTATCATAAAAAAGACGGAAGACACTGTCTCCGTCATTCTGATAATTCTTGGCGGCATTGATTCCTCCCTGTGCAGCGATCGAGTGGGCCCGACGGGGACTATCCTGGAAACAAAACGCTTTTACTTTATAACCTAATTCCCCGAGAGCAGCGGCAGCCGATGCACCGGCGAGTCCGGTCCCGATAACGATCACTTCCAGTTTGCGTTTATTCGCGGGGTTGACCAGCTTCACATGTCCTTTGTAATCCGACCACTTCTGTTCTAAAGGTCCTGCGGGTATTTTTGAATTAAGCATAATCCGATTTGAAGATTTGACTATGTGATGATTTTGGATTCAGGATCAAAGGGCCTTTCCTACCCAGCCCAGTTTCATACTGATGGGCATCAGGGCAAAGACCAATGAAATGAGGATGGAATATCCCACCCCGGCAGCACGGATCAAACCCATATACCTGGAGTTCGATACACCCAGCGTGCGAAAGGCACTCTGGAAACCATGCAGCAGGTGATAGGCCAGCGATATGCAAGCCAGCACATATACGATCACTACCCACCATTCGGAGAAGGTTACCTGCATCAGGGTGAACATATCATGCGATACTCTTCCATTGGATAAAGTGACAGGCAATTCCAAACCCGCATGGGTAAACCGCGAGGGGATCCAAAAGTGCCACCAATGCAATAAAAGGAACAAGAAGAGAATGGTACCCAGCAGCCCCATGGAGCGGCTATACCATTTACTTCCCCGGTTACCGAGGTTAACGGCATATCCTTGTTTGCGTTTGCTTCTGTTCGATGTCTCCAAGGCAAAACCCTGGAAAATATGAACAAGAAAACCGGCGATCAGCACCACTTCCATCAGGCGGATAACAACCGTTTTGCCCATGTAGTCGGCGGCACGGTTAAACATATCCCCATCATCGGTGGGATCCACCACATCCTTAAAAATGCAGGCATTGATCCCGGCATGGATCACTAAAAATGTAATGAGGAAGAGTCCCGTTACAGCCATCACTATCTTCTTGCCAATCGAGGAGGTAAATATTACAGACCAGTTCATAATCCAGATAAATTGAGGTAGGAACTTAGATACGGCTGCAAAAATAACGACCGAGGCTCAATATTGTTAAGAAATATGAAAAAAAGAAGACTTAGGAAAGGGATAACCTTGAACGAAGTTCCCCGTCTATCTTACGGAAGAGATGAAAGGGTTTGTAGACACGCCAGTCTGGTATCTCCATCATTTCCACAAAACGGTCGAGGCGGGCCTTTCGAAAATCGTATTGGGTAGCCTCGGGCATGTTGAGTACGGCCACCCAACCCTGTTGGTCGGCCGATTCCTCCCACCATTCCTGGTAGTAGTCCGGGTCGCCAGAATGGAAATTGAGTACATTCTCTGTAACCAGGATAAATTTTCGGATACCCTGGTCATTAAAGGCATCTATGACATCCCTTTTCAGGGTCATGATATCATTTTCAATGGCGTCATTCCACTCCCCGATCAATTCGATCACGGCATACTGTTCGGTGTAATCGGCTATCAACACTTTTAAATATAGCGTCCGGCTTCCAAACTCATCCCATTGTGGGTGGATATAGTAATTGTAAACGGTTTGGGAGAATTCAAATTCGGAATACAGGCGTCCATAGAAGGGAGAGCGATCATCCTCTTCGCTGGTATAAATGTGTCGCCAATTGTAGAATGGTTCAATATCATGCATAGCTTTCCACCGCTTTTCGGACACTGCCGTGTTTTAGCAGCAATTCCTTGGCTTGTTCGTAATCTTTCAATTGCAAACGTTCCATCACCATTTTTGTTCCCCTGTCCACCAATTTTTCATTGCTCAGTTGCATGTTGACCATCTTATTATCTTCTACCCTGCCCAGTTGGATCATAATGGTGGTAGAGATCATATTCAGGACCAGTTTTTGCGAGGTTCCGCTTTTCATCCGGGTACTGCCGGTCACGAATTCAGGTCCTACCTCCACCACAACCGGAAAATCGGCTGTGGCTTCGAGTGGTGACCCGGGGTTGTTGGTAATGCAACCCGTGAGTATCCCTCTTTTCCGGCATTCTTCCAGGGCTCCGATCACATACGGGGTGGTTCCGCTGGCAGCGATCCCAATCACAAAATCTTTTTCATTCACAGCATGGCTGAGCAGGTCATTCCAGCCTTCTTCGCGGCTGTCCTCAGCAAATTCAACCGCCATCGTTATGGCCTTTTCACCACCGGCGATCACCGCAATCACCAGTCCATATGGCACCCCATAGGTAGGTGGACATTCAGAAGCATCTACCACCCCCAATCGACCCGAAGTTCCCGCCCCCACGTAGAAAAGCCGGCCTCCGGCCAACATCCGATCGGCTGCCGCTTCCACCAATTTTTCAATGGCGGGAATGACCCTGGCTACCGCAGCTGGTACCGTTTGGTCCTCCTGGTTAATATTTGTAAGTATCTCCCCTACCGACATCTTTTCCAGGTGACGATAAGGGCTTGGTTGTTCCGTGATCTTTTCAAAAGACATAACCGATCTGTTATCTGTAATAATCAATAAGTCCTTCCATGGGGTTCTTCATCACTTTTCCCAGTTCAAACTCATAGGTACGGCAAAGTTCTGTCAAAACATCCTTAAATCCATAGGCCACTCCACCTACAAAATGCACCGGATAACGCCAGATTTCGGGATATTTATTGAGATGGGCATAAAAGAAATCATTCAATCCATCTTCAATAATGTTCTCTACCATATAATGCCCCCGGTTTTCGGCCAGAAAAACAGCAAAACCCGCCAGATACCGATTGGGGAAAGGTTTTTTGTAAACATGATCCAGTATTTCCATCCGGTTGGTGGCATACTTGATATTGAACCGATAAGTAAGTTCCTCATCAAAGGTTTCGTAGAGATAGTATTGCACTACTTTTTTGCCCAGATAGGCCCCGCTGCCCTCGTCTCCCAGCACATAACCCAGTCCCGGGCGGTTGCGGATCATTTTTTTTCCATCAAAAAAACAGGAATTGGAGCCGGTACCTAGAATACAGGCCACTCCTTTTTCATCGCCACAGAGTGCCCGCGCCGCGGCCATCATATCATGGTCGGCATGTGGCTTAGCGTCTGGGAAGACCTTGCGCAATACTTTTTTTATGAGGCGGACATTATCGGGATTGGCCAGGCCGGTACCGTAATAATAGATCTCATCCGGTTGTTGCTTCCTGAGCTTGGGTACCAATTCTTTTAACAATACATTTTCGATCTCTTGTGGCGACAGGAAATAAGGGCTAATGCCCTGGGTAATGATCGTTCGCTTCTTCTTCCCCTCCAGCAGGCACCATTCGGTCTTGGTAGCCCCACTGTCAGCGACCAATTTTATCGTCTCTGGCATGAACTTCGCCATTATTTTGTTGTTTTAAGGACTGTGGAGTTGACCAGGGTTCGGCTCAAATCAGTTATTTTGCAAACAATTTACAAAGAAAGGCAAGACGATGAGGAATAAAAAATTACAAGTGTGGCTTCCCCTCCTGTTCGCTGTGGTTCTGATAGGGGGAATGTATTTTGGCTTTCGCCTCCGCGAAACCACCCCCTCCGTGAGTGGATTCCTGAAACGGGACAAACGCTCCTCCCTTCAGGAGATCATGGATGTGGTAAAAACGAACTATGTGGATACGGTTCGAACCGATTCCATGCAATACGATGCCATCCAGGAAATGATCAACCATCTGGATCCCCACTCGATCTATATCCCTTCAAGCAACCTGCAACAGGTGAATGAGGATATTGCCGGAAATTTTGAGGGCATAGGAATCGAGTTCAATATCTTTTTTGATACCATCCACGTTCTTTATGTCCTTCCAGGTGGGCCCAGTGACAAAGCGGGTCTGCAAGTGGGTGACCGGATCCTTCGGATCGATAGTACTGCCGTTGCCGGCAAAAACATGGTTGGCGACCAGGTACGTAAAATGGTCAGAGGCGAAGGAGGCACTTCGGTTAAAGTACAGGTATTACGTGGATCCAATAAGCAAGAGATGACCATCACAAGGGGCAGAATACCGGTCCCGGCCGTGGACGCCGCCTATTTACTGGCCGATTCAGTTGGCTATATTAAACTCAACAAATTTTCAGAGTCTTCCTATCGTGAGTTCATGCAATCATTGGAGGCTCTCCAGAAAAAAGGACTCAAAAAACTCGTCTTTGACCTCCGGGATAACGGAGGCGGATTGCTGGACCAGGCAGTGAATATTGTGGATGAATTTCTCGATGGCGATAGACTGATCGTTTACACGGAAGGAACACATTCCAAGCGCAGGGATTATAAATGCCGTCGCAACGGATTATTTGAGACAGGTGAACTCGTTATCCTGATCAACGAAATGTCGGCCAGCGCCAGTGAGGTGGTTGCCGGTGCCTTGCAAGACTGGGACCGGGCAAAGATCATTGGCCGTCGTTCCTTTGGGAAAGGATTGGTACAGGAACAGTTCCCCTTAAGTGATGGTTCCGCTCTTCGTCTCACGATCGCCCGGTACTATACCCCGGCCGGAAGAAGCATCCAACGGCCTTATGAAAATGGACGGAAAGAATACATTGAAGAGATTTGGGAAAGATATAGCAATGGAGAAATGCTTAATGCCGACAGCAATAAGATCGCCAATGGCAAAACATATAAAACGATTGTGAAGAAAAGACCAGTGTATGGTGGCGGAGGTATCATGCCCGATCTGTTTGTAGCCATTGATACCAGCCATATTGCCGGGAATGTGGCGGATTTTCTCTATGATATCCAGTTTAGCAGTTTTGTTTACAATTACTATATGCAGAACCGCCAACAGATCGATCAGTTTACATCTCCCGAGGCTTTTCGCAAAGGATTCAAGACACCCACTCAACTTTGGAAAGATCTTGTCATTGAGGCCGCAAAGGATACACTTGATCTGAATAAGGCCACCGCGCATGATAAAGAAGCCGTGCTCAAACGCTTTACGGCCAGCCTGGCCCGCTATAAGTGGAGGAATTCCGGATTTTATGAGGTGATGAATGGGACGGATCCGGTGGTGCGGGCGGCGGTTGCGAAATAAGGAATAAGAAATAAAAAATAAGGAATAAGGAAATGAAAACACTTCCTTATTCCTTATTTCTTACTCCTTACTTCCCTTATCCAACAACTCCTTTTTCTCAATCCGGTAAGAAGCTACCAGGCCGGCGCCACCACCAATGGCGATCAGGGCGAAGTATAATCCGGCGGGTTCAACCTCATAAGGCAATGTATATGTATCCAGCAGATAGGCAATCAGGAGGCCAGCACCGGCACCCAGGAAAAGCAATCCATTTTTCAGGTTGCGATAAGGGGCGGGACGGTTAGCGAACTCTTTGGGATTCAATCCCTTCTCGATCATTGCCATATTCTCGCGGCTTTTCAGATAGACGATCCCAAACACCATTGCAAATGCTCCCAGAGGAATCAGGATGGGGATCAACATTTCAGCGCCATGCATAATTGTAAGTTTTGAATTTAATAAATTGTGTTGCTTTTGGGAGTATGACTACGCGTGAAGATTGGAGGTTACATTTTTTTTAAGAATTCATAGATTTCACCAAAATGTAACCCAACTACTTTAAAATGCGTCTAAACTAACAGATGACCACCGGACTTAATGATAATGAGCTCATTAGCAGGGTACTGCAGGGAGATCAGGCCGCCTTTGGCGAACTGGTGGAGGAGTATAAGGGTTATGTCTTTACCCTGGTACTGCGGTTTATCAAGAGTCGGGAGGAAGCGGAGGAAATAGCCCAGGATATTTTTATAAAGGCCTACCGAAACCTGGCTGACTTTCGGGGGGCTTCAAAGTTCAGCACCTGGCTGTACACGATCGTCAATACCACCTGTATTACCCACCTGAGAAAGAAGAAACTGGAGATACATTCGCTCGATAATGAGCATGTTTTTGAACGGGCAGACAATATAGCCTCGGGTTTTAGCGCTAATCAGGTAGAACATAAATCGAAATTGGATATGGTGACCCGGGCTATCAAGATGTTGAGTCCCGATGATGCCGAAGTGATCACCCTGTTCTATAAAGCGGAACAAAGTTTGGAGGAGATCGGGCAGATCATGGGGCTGGAGCCCAATACGGTCAAGGTGAGGCTTCACCGGGCCCGACAACGGTTAAAAGAGAAAATGGAAATGCATTTTGCACAAGAAATAAGTGACCTTCATTAATTATAAATAAAGCGTGTATGGAACCGAAGGAAATCATGGAACAGCAACTCTGGGAATACATTGATGGGATCGCCTCTCCGGTGGAAAAAAGCCGGATCGAGCAACTCATCGCCTCCCAACAGGAATGGAAGGAGAAATACCAGGAATTGCTGGAAACACAGCAGTGGATCAAATCCGTAGAAATTGAAGAGCCCTCCATGCGGTTTACCAAAAATGTGATGGAGGAGATTGCCCGGCACCAGATTGCTCCGGCGGCAGGCAAGTATATTAACAAAAAGATCATCTGGGGTATCGCGGCCTTTTTCATCACCCTGATCGTAGCTTTTACGATCTATGCCATTGCCCAGATCGATTGG
The DNA here is from genome assembly GCA_041752235.1 of Chitinophagaceae bacterium. Classification (GTDB taxonomy): domain Bacteria; phylum Bacteroidota; class Bacteroidia; order Chitinophagales; family Chitinophagaceae; genus SpSt-398. Next base: position 59,752 of record JBGSHM010000015.1, on the reverse strand, counting down.
ACAGACTCAGGAAATTCGAACTTTTCTGTAAACATGGATAAGGTTGACCTGAGCAAGATATTCAATAACACATTTGTCAATGTATTCATGATGGCGAATGCGGTACTGGGTCTGATGTTGCTGGACCGCTACCTGGCCAATCAACGAAACAAAAAACATAAAGAAGCTTAATGCGCTTGCATTAAGTCCGGTAGGCCCTTTCTGTTTGCAGGAAGGGCCTTTTTTTTGTATTCCCTACCTTTGCCCCTACCCAACGATGCACCCATGAATATTAAGAACAACATTCTCGAAACGATTGGCAATACCCCCTTGATCCGTTTGAACAAAATTACCCGTGACCTCCCCTGTCTGGTGGCGGCCAAAGTGGATTATTTCAATCCGGGTAATTCCATCAAAGACCGGATGGCGCTGAAGATGGTAGAAGTGGCAGAAAAAGAAGGCAAACTGAAGCCCGGCGGCACAATTATAGAATGTACATCGGGAAATACCGGTATGGGTCTAGCCCTGGCAGCCGTGGTCAAAGGATATAAATGCATTTTCGCCACCACCGATAAGCAATCCAAAGAAAAAGTGGATATCCTAAAAGCAGTAGGTGCCGAAGTGATCGTTTGTCCTACCAATGTAGAACCGGAAGACCCGCAAAGCTATTATTCCGTAGCCCGTCGCCTGCATCAGGAGATTCCCAATTCTTTCTTCTGTAATCAATATGATAACCTGGCCAACCGGTTGGCCCATTATGAAAGTACAGGCCCTGAGATCTGGGAACAGACCGACGGAAAGATCACCCACCTGGTAGTGACAGCGGGTACCGGAGGTACCGTGACCGGAACTGCCCAATACCTGAAGGAGAAAAATCCCAATATCCAGATTTGGGCGATTGATGTCTTTGGCTCTTTGCTTACCAAATATTTCCGGACAGGTGTAGCGGACATGAAAGAAGTGCACCCTTATTTCTCCGAAGGCTTTGGAGAGGATTTTATCCCGGAGAATTATGATATGAGCGTGATCGACCATTTTGAACAAGTCACCGATAAAGATGGAGCGATCATGGCCCGTAAGCTGGCCCGGGAAGAAGGCATCTTCTGTGGTTACTCCGCGGGTAGTTGTATCCAGGGTCTGCTACAACTCAAAGACCGGTTGAAAAAAGACGACCTCGTGGTTTGTATCTTCCACGATCATGGTAGCCGTTATGTAGGTAAGGTGTACAATGATCAATGGATGATCGAAAGGGGCTTTTTAGATGTGAAGACCTTTAAGGATATCATCAGTTCACGCGGCTCCAAAAAACTCATTACACTCACACCCGAGCAAACCGTGGCCGAGGCAGTAGCCTTGATGAAAAAATATGACATCGAACATATTCCCGTCATGAATGAGGGACAATTGGCAGGCGCGATAAGTGAAAGTGGATTGTTTCAAAAGCTATTCGACAATCCTGACCTGCGAAAGGAAAAGGTAGCCTCTCTCCTCGAAGCCCCCTACCCGCTGGTTGACTTCTCTACGCCCGTTGAACGGTTGAGCGGAATGATCAATAAAGGCAATGGGGCCGTTTTAGCCAAAGATGAGGCCGGGCATTTTCATATTGTCACCAAGTATGATTTGATTCAGGCATTGACGAAATAGGTTGTAGCGCCCTTGTGCCTTAGCGGTGAATCAAAAATCGTAAGTTTACGAGTACAATCGCCGCAGTTCTACCCAATTTCCATGTTATTTCTAACGTTAAAAAATTTAGAAATTTTGCTCTATGCGCGTATTGCCATCCGTTATACTTTTGTGTCAGAAGTTGATTGATAGAAATATCGATCTCAATCCAAATCCAACAAAAACCAGCAGTAAACGAACCGTCCAACATCCTTTTAAAAAACCAGAGAAAAATCCAATATCAGTCAACTTCTTTTTTTCTCTATCCTTTGAAGACCTAACCGATCCAATCCTGAAGAACCACATTGATTGTCCCGTTTTATCCAATCCTTTGAAGACATCCAGATCCTGGAAAACCGAATTCAATCGTTGAGGCCCAAAAAAAGAATTCTCCTTTACTTTCCTTAATTTCCCTCCCGGTGCATTTCATTGACAATACGAGCAACCGGGAGGGAAAGGAAAGTGACAAACCATCCCGAAAGAAACCGATGTACCCGGTTTCGGCGAACCTGCGTTCTTACCTCAAAAATGTGGGCCGGGAAATCAAACTACCCGTCAGCTACCGCGACCTGCTCCAATTCACCTTCTCTGTTCCTTTACGTGATAAATTTGGCAAAGAGACCCTCTGGGAAAAAACCTTATATGACAGCCGGGAATGGGACTATATCCGAAAGGGTTTACTGGATATTTATGCCATTTTAAAGACCGAGGGCGACCTTCGTTTTACCAAACACCTCGACGTAGCCCGGATTGACTACTGCACCTTTGGTAACTCAAACCCCTTCCGTATCCGGATTGTGAACAAATACAACGACAACTACGACCATTATTACATCAAGATCGCCGACGCCTCCCGAATTTATGGCCTGGAGCTGGAACACCTCCTCTCCCCCAACCGGATGCACTTTTTTACGCACCAGGATACCATGGTGGAAGAACATATTGCCGGTATTCCCGGGGATGTCTTTATCCGGGATATGATGAATGACTCTTCCACCAATAAGATCAGGTTGGCTAAAGAGTTCGTCAAGTTTAACGAACGTTGTTTCGTACGGCTTCTGGGTGATATGCGGAGCTACAATTTTATCATAGATATCACTCCCGATATCGAGGATTATCAATACCGTATCCGCGCCATCGATTTTGACCAGCAATGTTATGAAGGCCGGAAGAACCTCTATCTCCCTCAATTTTTTAAAGAGAATTACCCCCTTGTGGAATTGACCCTCCGACACCTGAATAATGATTCGATCCAACAATATCAAACCGAGGAAAGAACCATGATGGCATTTCGGTTGACCTCCTCCCGTTACCGCCTGATGGACCTGCTGCAGATCATGGGAAAAGACGAACTCTCCACACCTGTTAAGACTGAGCAATTAAAAACGGAGTTGAATGCCTATTTTGGAAACACCTATTATTCCAAGGCCAAAACCATGGGACAGGTCGTTAAGTCACACATGAAACAGACGCTCCGCAAAAACCTGCTTCTTCTCCAGAAGCAATCGGGTAGGTTCAATGATTAAAGTCCCAAATGCGTTATCTTCGCCACGCAAAAACATAGACAATGAGTAAATACAAAGCCGGTGTATTGTTTGGTGAAGAACTCGAAGCACTTCTCAATGACGCCAAAGCCAACCAGTTCGCCCTTCCTGCCGTAAATACCATCGGCACCAACTCCATCAATGCCACCCTTGAAACGGCGGCCAAAGTCAATTCACCTGTTATCATTCAATTCTCTAATGGTGGTGCACAATTCATCGCCGGTAAGGGAATGCCTAACGATAAATTGCAAGGCAATATCCAGGGAGCGATCTCCGGGGCCTTGCATATTCATAATGTTGCCAAGTATTACGGCGTACCTGTGGTACTGCATACTGACCATGCCGCCAAGAAATGGTTACCCTGGATCAGTGGACTGATCGATGCGGGCGAAACCTTTTATAAAGAAAAAGGGCAACCGCTTTTCAGCAGCCACATGCTTGACCTCAGTGAAGAACCACTGGAAGAAAATGTATCCACCTCAGTTGAGTTTTTCAAACGCATGAAACCCCTGGGTATGGCCATTGAGATTGAACTGGGTGTGACCGGAGGAGAAGAAGATGGCGTGGATAACAGCGATGTGGAAAATGATAAACTGTACACCCAACCGGCCCACGTGGCCTATGCCTATACAGAATTGGGCAAAGTAGGTAATCTGTTCACCATTGCCGCTGCCTTTGGCAATGTACATGGTGTATATAAACCCGGCAACGTAGAGCTTCGTCCGGTGATCCTGCACAATAGCCAGGTGTATATCGAAAAGGAACTCAAGACCGGGCCCAAACCTGTCTACTTTGTATTTCATGGTGGTAGTGGCAGCCCGCAGCATCAGATCCGGGAAGCCATCGGTTATGGCGCCATTAAAATGAATATTGACACCGACCTTCAGTGGGCTTTCTGGGAAGGCGTATTGGGCTATTATCAGAAAAATGAAGCCTACCTTCAAGGTCAGCTTGGTAATCCCGAAGGGGATGATAAACCCAACAAAAAATATTATGATCCCCGGGTTTGGTTACGCAAAGGAGAAGAGACCTTTATCAAAAGGCTTGAAACCGCTTTTGTGGACCTCAACTGTATCAACCGGAATGTGTGAGGGAGGTGAGGCGTGAGGCGTGAGGCGTCAGACGTGAGACGTGAGACGTGAGTCGTGAATGGTGAATGGTCAATAGTTTGACTTTTAACATTTAACTTACAACTTAAATCTTATTTTCACTCTTCATTATTGACTATTCACTAGTCACTATTCCCGACTGACGCCTCACGCCTGACGTCTCACGATTCACGACTCACGTCTCACGCCTCACGACTATGAAAAAGACCTTCTACACCACCCTGTTGCAACAGCACCAATCCATGGAAGCTGTTCCCTCCAACCAGGCGATCGGTAGTTTTGTGGATGACCTGATCGGGTTGTTGTTTCCTGAAAAAACGGAACAGGATATTCAGGGATTGGAGGATATTGAAAAAAGGTTTCTTGACCTGGAGGCTGGATTGATTCGTCTTTTTGAATCCACCAGGGCATGCAAGCAATGTGACAATGCAGAGAAAGCTTCCCAATTCTTTGAAGAGGTTCCGGAACTTTACCGGTTGCTTAATACCGACATCGAAGCGCTGTTGAGTGGTGACCCGGCAGCAAGAAGCCGGTTTGAGATCATTCGTGCCTACCCGGGTTTTTTAGCGGTCGCCTTCTACCGTATTGCTCACGCCTTGTATCAATTGGATATTCCTTTTCTTCCCCGCATCATCACCGAGATCGCTCATTCCCGAACTGGTATTGATATTCACCCGGCAGCCGAGGTGGGCGAGTATTTTTTTATAGATCACGGCACGGGAACAGTGATAGGAGAAACCACGCGCATAGGCAACCATGTGAAACTATACCAGGGCGTGACCCTGGGAGCATTGAGTGTCGATAAAGAAATGGCCGATACCAAGCGTCACCCAACGGTGGAAGACCATGTCGTCATTTATTCCGGCGCTACCATTCTTGGTGGACAAACCGTGATCGGCCATCATAGTGTAATCGGCGGAAATGTATGGCTTACGAAAAGTGTTCCTCCCCGGTCAACGGTGTATCATCGTGCCCAAATCGATGTGGTGGAACAACCCAAATCCTTATAAATATGGCGAGCATCATTGACCTGGTGGGGGGAACTCCTATGGTAGAATTGAAAAAATTAAACCCCAATCCTGCTGTACGCATATTTGCGAAACTGGAAGGAAACAATCCCGGAGGAAGTGTGAAAGATCGCCCCGCGTTGAATATGATCCGTTCAGCCATTGAACGGGGAGAGATAAAAGCAGGAAGCAAATTAATAGAAGCAACGAGTGGCAATACGGGTATTGCACTTGCTATGATCGCACGTTTGTATGACCTGGAAATAGAATTGGTGATGCCCTCTTCTTCTACCCGGGAAAGAACACTCACGATGGAAGCCTATGGTGCACGCGTCACACTGATGGATTCCATAGAAGCCTGCCGCGATTATGCCGATGCCACCGCCGCTGCCGGTAAAGCATATATACTTAACCAGTTTGCCAATCCAGATAATTATCTGGCGCATTATAAAACTACCGGGCCGGAGATTTGGAAAGATACCGATGGAAAGATCACCCATTTTGTCAGCTCAATGGGTACAACTGGCACAATTATGGGATGTTCCAGGTATCTGAAAGAACAAAACGAAAAAATACAGATCGTAGGTTGCCAGCCAACGGAAGAATCTTCTATTCCCGGTATTCGCCGTTGGCCGACAGAATACCTGCCAAAGATTTTTGAACCCGAACGCGTAGACAGAGTGATGGATGTTTCGCAGGAGGAAGCAACCCAGATGGCGCGTCAACTGGCAAAACAAGAGGCTATATTTTCAGGCATGAGCAGCGGAGGCGCCGCGGCAGCCTCGATTCGATTGGCGAAAGAATTAACAGAAGGATATATTGTTTTTATCGCGTGCGACAGAGGTGACAGATATTTAAGTAGTGAACTTTTTGGTGGATAGGCAACCTCATCGTTCCACATTCCGTTCCAATATTTATGAAAACGAAAATCATCATCACCATCCTGGCATGTGCCAGTCTGCTTTATTCCTGTTCCAAAGGCGGCGACAATTCCGGCGGAGGATCTGGTAGTGGAAACGGAAACGGTAACCCGCCCGATCCTTGTGACGGTGTTCCCGCTTCATTCTCGGTCAATGTCATGCCGATCATTCAATCCTCCTGTGCGTTAAGTGGCTGCCATATCACAGGTAGTTTTAATGGCCCCGGCCAATTGACCACCTATACCGAAGTCTTTAACGCAAGAGCCCAGATACGTGCTGCTGTGAATAGCGGTATTATGCCTAAAACTGGCAGTCTTACCACTGCACAAAAGGCAAGTATCATTTGCTGGATAGATAAGGGGGCAGCGAATAACTAGCAAGACACGTGAGGCGTGAGACGTCACCTCTCCCGCCCCCCCTACCAGCCAAAAATCCCTCACATTCCCTATATTTGTTGCCACAATTTGAAAGGTTATGGCAAAACAGGTAGAAGATTTTGACGCCAGCCTGGCGGGGGAAGAAGGAAAAGAGAGTAACCGGACCAGTTGGTTCAGACGGATCAGAAAAGGTATCCTTACGTCAACAGAAGACAAAAAGGAGACCCCTGAAGGTCTTTGGACCAAATGCCCCCATTGTAATCATATCTGCACGGCCTCCGATCTCAAGGATAATTATTTTGTTTGCCCCAAATGTTCCTACCATCACCGGATCGGGAGTGAGGAATATTATGCGCAGATTTTCGACGAAGGGCAATACACCGAATTGTTTGAAAATATCCGTTCCAAAGACTTCCTCGGATTTACCGACCTGAAACCTTACAACAAACGTTTGGAAGAGACCTGGAGCAAAACGGACCTGAAAGACTCAATGCGGGTGGCGGTAGGCCGCATCAATGGACATGAGGCGGTTGTTGCCTGTATGGATTTTGAATTCATAGGTGGAAGTCTGGGTAGTGTGATGGGTGAGAAATTTGCCCGGGCCGTAGATCATTGCATTGAACACCATATTCCCTATGTGGTCATCAGTAAAAGTGGTGGTGCCCGTATGATGGAAAGTGCATTTTCCCTGATGCAGTTGGCTAAAACAAGCGGCAAACTTTCACAACTTTCCGATGCCGGCCTTCCCTATATCTCTCTGCTTACTGATCCGACCTTTGGTGGGATTTCCGCCAGCTTTGGTATGCTGGGTGACCTGAATATCGCTGAACCAGGCGCATTGATCGGTTTCGCCGGTCCCAGGGTCATCAAAGAAACCATTAAAAAAGACCTTCCGGATGGCTTCCAACGGAGTGAATTCCTGCTCGAGCACGGGTTCCTCGATTTTATTGTCAACCGGAAAGAACTGAAGGATAAACTGACAACTGTTTTCCTTATGTTCCGAAATTAAAGGGCCCATCCCCCCTTTCCTATTACCTCTCTCATGGAATTAAAGAACCGACAGGCCTTTTACGAATATTTTATTGACGACAAGTACGTTGCAGGCATGGTATTGACGGGCACAGAGGTCAAGTCATTGCGGGCCGGAAGAGCAAGTTTTAACGATAGCTATTGCCTGTTGCATAAGGGCGAGGTCTGGATCCGATCACTTCATATTGCCGAATACTCCCACGGAACTGTCAACAACCACGATCCTCTCCGGGAAAGAAAGCTCCTCCTCCAAAAAAGGGAGATCCGTAAGATCGAATCCAAATTGAAAGAAAAGGGATACACACTGGTTCCCCTGCGGATCTTTTTCAATGAAAAAAACCTTGTTAAAATCGAGATCGGCCTGGGAAGAGGGAAAAAACTCCATGATAAGCGCGACACCATCAAAAAAAGAGAGGCCGACCGGGAAATGAAACGCTACAATGGGTAATAATCCCTCTAAACCTCCGTTTTAAAGGTGCACGATTTTTGCAGTTTCCCCTTGATGAAAAAATGGCTCCTATTTTTCCTTATCCTGTCTCTGGCAGGCTCCCCATCTCACGCTCAAACCGTGGAGGGCTATTGGTATGGGAATGCCAATGTGAAAGTGAACAGTTCCGCCAATAACTACCTGGTTGAACTCATCCTGAAACAGAATGGTAACAATATCACAGGAGTGCTGAGTTATTATTTTAAAAATACCTTTCGCAGCTTCTCCGTCAAAGGCACCTATAACCCCTATTCCCGGTTACTTTTTATCAAAGAAATACCTCTCTCCTATTATGGCTCCATGGCCAATATGGATGTGGACTGTATCATGGATATGGCCGCCAAACTAAGGGTAGCGAAGGCCGGGTCCAACCTGATCGGTTCCTTTGAAAGCCTGCCCCAATTTAAATACACCTGCCCGCGGGTGGAGTTCTCCCTAAACCTGAACCGGGACATTTCAAACCAGGATTCAGTCATTCATGCGATACGTACCATGAAGGAAACTTTTCAGGTTTGGAAACCAGATGAAGCGGATACACTGGTGGCGGTAAAGATCCAACCCCGAAAGGTGATCAATTATTTTATCGACAATCAATTTAAGCAACGGGAAAAGGAATATGTACAGGAGATCATCGCACAATCAGATACCGTTCAGGTTGACTTTTATGATAATGGAGAAATAGACGGGGATTCGATTTCCGTATTCCTGAACAATCAGGTTATCGCGTTTGGGCAACGGTTGAGTACCCGTTCCATTCATTTTGATATCCCGCTGGATAAATCAAGAGAATTCAATGAGATCAGCATGTTTGCGGAGAACCTGGGTGTGATCGCTCCAAACACCGCCCTCATGATCGTGACAGACGGAACAAAAAGATATGAGATCCGGCTCTCGAGTACACTGGAGAAATCAGCCACGATCAAAATAGTTCGCCCTGGGTCTCGTCCTTCTCCTTCTTCTTCTTCTCCCACTCCATCTCCACGCTCTTACTAAAGTCAAGCAGTTTGTTGCCTACGGCTTTCCAGCCCATGACCTCGACCACTTTATCTATTTTGAATTTTCCCTTTCGTACCTGTGCACCCCGTCCTTGTTGAACGGCCAAAATCGGTTCTGCATCTGTCGTAACCGCCTCGAGATAATTGCCCTTCCCTTCCTTTATAAAGAGGAATTTGCTCTTCAAAGTGGAGGTTTCAATGCGGAAACGTTTGGCATTGTACTGCTTTTTCTCATTGTCCACATAGATCGCTGAAACAATACAATCCGGATTGAATTTTTCGATCAGTAGAATATTTTCCGTATCAAAACGCTGTGTCAATTCCTGGTCGGTGATCTCATAGTTCCCATCTCGGAAAATGACCAAAATACGGTCGTCCGCTTCAAACATACCGAGGTACATACCTTTTTCATCAGCATTTAACCGGCCAAACTTGTCATCATACCACATTTTCTTCCCGGCGAGCGTAGCCTTTCCAGCCTCTTTAAATTTAACCGATTTGATGGGGTATTTGGTAACGGTATTCCCCAGGCTGCTCCGGCCTTTGATGGCCAGTTCTTCAAAATAGAAATCAAATTCTTTGATACGGGCCTTGCTGCCCGGTGTCAACAATACTTTTACCACTTCGGCTTCTCCATTCGGGTTGATAGAGAGGTATTGCACCTTGCTTTTCTCACTTCCTTTTGTCAGGTCGTATTCTTTATCACGTGTTACACCGGTCACATTGAAGCGTTTGGCAAAACTCACACCGGTTTTGCCATCCGAGTAGATCATATTGTAGGTGGTGCGTTCATCGTTTTTCTGAAACACCGCCGCATGCAGAATATCCTTTCCAATAAAGGCTTTATCCTGTACTTTCACCACCTTCATCACCCCGTTCTTGGCGATGACAATGATATCATCCAGATCCGAACACTCACAAACAAACTCATCTTTTCGCAGGGCGGTACCGATAAACCCTTCTTCGCGGTTCATGTAGAGCCTTGTATTGGCAATCAGCACCTGTTTGGCTTCGATCACTTCAAACTGCTTGATCTCTGTTTTTCTTTCCCGTCCCCTGCCGTATTTGGTTAACAGGTTCTCAAAATACGCCACTGCAAAATCCACCAGATTGGCCAGGTCAAATTTTACCTGTTTGATCTCTGCCTCCAGTTTTTTGATCTGGTCATTCAGTTCATCAATATCCAACCGATAGATCCGCCGAACCGGTTTCTCGGTGAGTTTGAGAATATCCTCGCGGGTAACATCTCTTTTCAATTGTTTGCGGAAAGGAACAAAAGCCTTATCAATAGCCTCAATTACTTTATCCCAGGTATCATGCTTCTTCTCTAATTCTTTGTATATCTTCTCTTCAAAGAATATTTTTTCCAGTGAGGTATAATGCCATTTCTCTTGTAATTCAGCCAATTTGATCTTCAATTCCTGTTCCAGCAGGTCTTTGGTTTTATCCACCGACAAACGGAGCAGGTCCTGTACTCCCAGGAACTGGGGCTTTTGATCAACGATCACACAGGCATTGGGCGAAATGGAAACTTCGCAATCGGTGAATTTGTACAAAGCATCTATCGTGATATCGGGGGAAATACCCGGTGCCAGGTCTACCTGTATTTCCACTTCGGCCGCGGTATTGTCCGTTACTTTCTTGATCTTGATCTTTCCCTGATCATTGGCCTTAACGATGGAATCCATCAATTGCGTGGTCGTTACGCCATAGGGAACACTCTTAATGAGGAGGGTCTTCTTATCGGATTCCTCAATATGGGCACGTACTTTAATTCTCCCTCCGCGTTTTCCCTGGTTATAATCTGTCACGTCGATCATGCCACCGGTCTGAAAATCGGGAACCAGGTCAAACCGTTTACCACGCAGGTATTTGATCGAGGCTTCAATCAGCTCGCAAAAGTTATGCGGCATGATCTTGGTTGATAGTCCCACTGCGATTCCATCCGCCCCTTGTGCCAGCAACAGTGGGAATTTCATCGGAAGGGCCACGGGCTCATTCTTCCGGCCATCATAACTCAATTGCCATTGGGTGGTTTTGGGATTAAAGGCTACTTCCAAGGCAAATTTAGAAAGACGCGCTTCGATATATCGTGCAGCCGCGGCATCATCACCGGTACGCACATCACCCCAGTTACCTTGCGTATCAATCAGCAGGTCCTTCTGTCCCAAATTGACCAGGGCATCTCCAATACTTGCATCTCCATGCGGATGGTATTGCATGGCTTGCCCAATGATATTGGCCACTTTATTGAAACGGCCATCATCCATTTCCTTCATGGCATGAAGGATACGACGCTGTACAGGTTTCAGTCCATCCTCAACCGCTGGTACAGCACGCTCCAAAATCACATAGGAGGCATACTCCAGGAACCAACTTTTGTATTGGCCATGTATCCCTGATTCGTTGCCAGTGATGTCGGGTTTTGTATTTTTCACGAGGGGATCCTTGTTTTTTTTAATTTATTATAGATAGAACCGTGAGTCGTGAATAGTGAAACTTAATACTAAAAACTTTAACATACAACCTCGAAATTCATTCACCATTCACCATTCACCATTCACTATTCACGGCTCACGTCTCACGCCTCGCTCGGCAATCGCAGATCAAACTCCTTCCAGTTCTTCCCTGCGTCGCCAGTCACTTCGATCTTGCCTGTGGCAATGAGTTGTTTAATTCGCCATTCGATGATCACGTCACCGGTTTTGATCTTCATGCGGTTGAGCGTATTGCTCACCACCCGCCAGGCTTTTTGCCATTCTTTGGTCAGATTCTTTATGATCTCTCCATCAAAGAAATCCTCGCCTTTACCGGCGATCTTCTTCCCTCCTTCGAGGATACGGACAACAGCATTTTCCTCCACCAGTTTCCGCCACTCATCCGGATCCACTTCAAATTCAGATAATGTCACAGGCCGGGCAAGTTTACGCGCCTTCAAAAATTCACGCGCAGGTATCTCACTCAACCAGGAAGGGTAAAAAATATGTCCTTTCTCATTGATAAAAGGCAGGTTATTCTGGTAAAGGACCATGACCCTTCCCTGAAAAGCACTCAATTGGGAAATCAACCAGTAATAGCCGCAAACATCATGCTGATTCTGTCCCATCCAGATCCATATTTGCTCAGCAGGATCTTCCTTCATTTTTGTGATCAACGCAGCCACCGTTTCCCGGTCATCAAATCGCGCTGAATCATCCCATTGATAATGTGAATAGGAAATCTTATCCATCCACCATTCATAACGTGCCTGCCAACCTTCTTCCGTATCCAGGGCCATTAAAGGGCCTACGGCAAAATCATCGCGTATCAGTACCACTTCACCTGCCAGACTTTCTTCCAGTTCCATGACCTGCTTCATCAGGTCCAGTTCCCCTTCATTGAAAACAATATGGATCATTCTTCTTTATTTAACTTGAATCAAATAATAAACACAGGTCGTCACAAAATTTCGAAACCAGGGAATGCCGCGTACCACAGCATTTTGTTTTCGGGCCTTCCAGCCAAACTTGTAACGATAGATCGGGTTCACCAGATAGGGTATGTGGTGGATGACGTTGTATCCTGTCTTTCGAACGATTCGCTCAAATCGTTCAATGGAGATGCCCGTTTCTTTAATCTCTAGCAAGTGCTCCCAAGGTTCTCCATTGCTCTTTAATATCCATTTATACACCGGTGTCGGCAGTAAATGGTACCAGGGCAAACTGGCCAGCCATTTCTTATGACAGATCTGTTGGTGACCGCCAAAGGGCATTTGCCAGGGAGGGAAACCAAAGAAAACAACTCCTCCGGGGTTTAAGAAATTCTTCATCCACCCGATCAGCTTTTCCTGATCGTGGATATGTTCGATCACATCCTTGAGCACAATGATATCGAACCCGCCCTGGAATTCCGTAGCGAGATCAACCTGATAAATATCTTTTGAAATAAAACGGATCTTTCCTGCGGCAATCTCCTCCTGTAAAAACTCACGTGCCAGCACCAATCGGGGTTCATCCAGTTCTACCCCAATACCGATACAGCCTTTATCTACAAATGCTTTTAGCACACCTCCTTCGGCACAACCGATCTCGAGTACACGCATGCCTGGTTGGATGGGAAAAGCATTTTGAATAAAAGGGATTACATAGCTGGCTGCATTTTCAGCCTGCATGTCAAAATATCGTTTCTTATCGGAATGGAATTCAAACAAAGGGTTCTTGTTTTAGGTTAGTTCTCCACCGGGGCATCCATTTCAACCCGCAAATTACCGATAATGAATTCCTGGCGATCGGGCGTATTCTTTCCCATATAATAATCAAGCAGGTGTTGAATATGATCACCTGCGTCCAGGCGCATTAGTTGTTTCCGCATACCAGGTCCGATGAACTGGGCAAATTCATCCGGACTGATCTCTCCCAAACCCTTAAAGCGGGTGATCTCCGGTTTACCCCCCAATTTTTGAACCGCCGCTTGTTTTTCTGTCTCATCATAACAGTAGATCGTCTCCTGTTTGTTTCTGACCCGGAACAAAGGCGTTTCCAGTACATAGACCTTTTCGTGTTTAACCAGGTCGGGAAAGAATTGAAGGAAAAAGGTCATCAGCAATAAGCGGATATGCATTCCATCCACATCAGCATCTGTGGCAATAACAATATTATTAAACCGAAGCCCGTCCATGCCTTCTTCAATATTCAAGGCATGTTGCAACAGGTTGAACTCTTCATTTTCATAGACCACTTTCTTGGTCATCCCAAAACAGTTCAGGGGTTTACCCCGCAGGCTGAATACCGCCTGGGTTTCCACCTGTCTGGCCTTGGTAATGGAGCCACTGGCACTATCCCCTTCTGTGATGAAGATGGTGCTTTCGCGTGTGCGGAGAAAATATTCCTCTTTTCCTTTGGAAGGCAATTCATCATTCAGGTGAAAGCGACAATCCCGCAGTTTGCGGTTGTGCATATTGGCTTTCTTGGCTCTTTCATTGGCCAGCTTCTTAATACCTGCCAGTTCCTTTCTTTCTTTTTCACTTTGCTCGATACGCTTCTTTAGCGCCTCTGCGGTGGATGGGTTCTTATGCAGGAAATTATCCAGTTCTTTTGACAAGAAATCGCCAACGAACTGTCGCATACTTGGGCCACCTTCATCAACATTTACTGAACCCAGTTTGGTCTTTGTTTGGGATTCAAAAACAGGCTCTACGACACGCACGGAAATGGCGGCGACGATACTCCCGCGGATGTCGGACGCATCATAATCTTTTTTATAAAAATCGCGGATGGTTTTGATGTAGGCTTCGCGGAAAGCCTGCTGGTGCGTACCTCCCTGAGTGGTATGTTGGCCATTGACAAAGCTGTAAATGTCCTCGCCATAATCATTGTTGTGGGTAAGGGCGAGCTCGATATCATCGCCCCGCAGATGGATGATGGGGTAGCGAATCTCATCGGCATTGGTTTTGCGTTCCAACAGGTCCAATAACCCATTCTTACTCACATAGGTTTTTCCATTGAGTACGATCTTCAAACCTGCATTCAGAAAACAATAATTCCATACCTGGCTTTCCACGTATTCATGAAAATATTTATAGTTTTTGAAAACGGTCTCATCGGGTATGAAATGAACAAGGGTGCCATTTGATTCATCTGTTTTGGCCTCCTTATGTTCTTTGGTCAATACTCCTCTTTCAAATTCGGCGGTCTTTTCTTTTCCTTCCCGAAAGGCGGTGACTTTAAAATAGGAGCTGAGGGCATTGACGGCCTTGGTACCTACTCCATTCAGTCCAACGCTTTTTTGAAAGACCTTACTATCGTATTTGGCACCGGTATTGATCTTGCTGACAACATCCACCACCTTGCCCAGTGGAATACCCCTTCCGTAATCCCGAATGGTGACACCACCTTTTTCCACGGTTATCTCCACGGTTTTTCCATAACCCATGGTATACTCATCAATACAGTTATCCAGCACTTCTTTCATCAGGACATATATCCCATCATCCGGGCTGTTGCCGTCACCTAGCTTACCGATATACATACCGGGCCTGAGCCGGATATGCTCGCGCCAGTCCAGGCTCTTGATACTGTCTTCCGTGTATTCAAACAGGTGGGATTCTTTCTCTTTGGCCATGATCACAATCGATTTTTCGTCTGATAATCAATACTATATAATCCTCAAGCTCACAAATATACCAAAACCCGAACAGGTCTTCCGACCCCGAGTTTTTCACACTTGGGGATAAACAAGGGTATCCTTTTCAGGCATTTATGCGATAATACCCTGGTGACGGTATTTGTCTCTGCCTTACTTGGCTCTACCTTCGGATCAAATAATCATAATATGAAAAAATACGCGTTCTCCCTGCTTCTGTTCTTATTTGCTGGAGGGTTGGCTGTTTCAGCACAATCCACAAAGAAGCTTTCGAAGGTGATTGAACTAAAGATGCCCGAGGCGGATGGCACTAACGGCGCTGGAGTAGCCTGGCATCCAAAGAACAAACGATATTATGCCGGATTTGCGGGCAATGAGGTGTTTGGTTTGGCTGTTTTTAAGGAGTCTGGCGAAATGGTTTGGGGTGATGGACTGGAGACTATGGTGGATCTGAGGGGGCTCTGGTACAATAACGGGGCTATTGAAGGCAATTGTTATGATGAAGGAGGTTGGTTCCGGTATACCCTGGATGATAATGGAGAACCTTTCACCTATGAAGTAATTCTTCCTGGATACCATCAACCCACAGAACAAAGTGCCGGGGCCTTTGATGAAAAGAATGGTCTGGTTTACTTTCTGGGCGAGAATGGGAATGTGATCCCTTATAAATTTGAAGGTGGTGTTGTTCAGGACGAGATCGCCCTGGTTATGGGACAGACCACCAAAAATGGTTATGGCAGTCCCCGGGATGAGTATAATATGACCACTGTATTATATATGGGGGAGAAGAAAGCTGAGTTTGCCCTGTTAAACGTAGAAACCCGCACTCTGGAATATTACAACAAGAAAACCGGGCTGATCACCAAAAAGGCCAGTTTCCCAAGCGATACCTATCTGCCTTCGAGGCTGAACCTGGCCTATGCGAATGGAATGGTGTTCGTATTTGACATGGATCAACGCATCTGGATGGGTTTTAAATAGCCTTCATTTTTCTTCGGGCAGGGATTTTCCCAGCCCGAAAAAAGGTCCCGCGCCTTCGGCGCGGGACCTTTTTTATTACATGCTTCTATTTTTTATGAAATAAACGATGAAAAAGTCTTTTGGACATCAACTACTTAGGTCAAACCGTATTCCTTCTAAGTAGAACCTCGTAGAATTACTATTGCAAATACGTAGTTTCTGTTACTATTTTTACCTCGTATTTGATCCGAACCTTATGATGAATGACAGACCTGCACACGTAGATTTCACATCGCAACTTCACTTCATCATTTACCGGATCAAATCGTAAAAGAACGAAAACCTGGCTAATCACCAGATGAACCTTTTCCAATTGTCCGTAGAAAGATCAGTTTGATTCATTCGTAAACCCTAAAAGATGAAACTGAAGACTACCCTTAAGTGTGAAAATTCGCTTGTCCTATTGTTGACAGCCGTGTGCGTGTTCACCTTTCAAAATGCCTCCGCACAGATCTCTTCGGTCTGTACTGATCCCGACAACATTATCTATGGTTTGACTGGTAGCGGAGAGATCCGTGAGATCAATGTCAATACCGGTGCCTCCGGATCGGTTGTAAAAAACACTACCTATACTGGTAACAGTCCCAAAAAAGCGAATGGAATGGGTTATAACTACGTAGATGGAAAGTTCTACTATTTTAAACGTAACGTAGGCAGTACCCCCAACGAGTTTGTATCCTTTCATCCCGCAACAGGAACCGTAACCATGTTGGCTACTACTACTTGTGCGGCCGAAGTGCATACAGGTTGTGTGAGTTCTTCCGGTACCGGTTATTATACTATCGATGTGGATGGCAATCTGAACTATTATAACATTATTACCAATAGCTGGACTTTTATCACCTCAACCATTGTTGACCAGAATGGAAATGATGTAGATGCTGTGGTTCGTTCTCAGAATGCTGGAGATATGTCGATCGATGGTTGGGGCAATATCTGGCTGGTTACTTCCAGCAATAGTAACTATGGATTATATCGATTCCCGGCCAACCTGCCAACCACGCCTGTTGCCAGTTTTACGGTAACACGGGTGATTGATCCTTCATCAACTACTCCTACGGGACAAAGCTTTGCCGGTATCGCCTTTAACCCGACCGGACAGATCTATATGGCTACCAAAAATGGTAACCGTTTGTATCGTCTGGAAAATAACCTGGCCCTGACCTTTGTAGGTACACTTGGAACAAGTGACCTGGGTAATGACCTTACCTCCTGCAGTTTCCCTTATAAGATCCTGCCGGTATTGTGGAAAGAGTTCTCCGCAACCCTTGCCAGGAATAATCAGATTACACTCAATTGGGAAGTATATGAGCAAAACAACCAGGGTTATTATGTGGAGCAAAGTCTGGATGGTGTAAGCTGGAACAGCCTGGGTTTTGTATCCGCCGAAAACAACCCGAATGATCTGAGCGAATACAGTTTTACTACAATGGGTACTAATTCCGGAAACATCTATTTCCGCTTACGTACCACTGATAAGACGGGACGTAATGGTTTCTCTGATGTACGGATGCTGACCATGCCTAAAGCAAACAACCAATTGATCGCCGTATGGCCTAACCCGGCCCGTGAAAATATCCAGGTATCTAACCTGGCCGAAGAAGGAACCCCGTTCCAAAAGGCCCGCTTATTTGACCTGAATGGCCAGATCCTGATCGAGAAACAACTCCAACCCGGATTGAACACGATCAGCCTGAGCACTTTGAAAACAGGTACCTATGTATTGTCCATGATCGCTACCAATGGTACCATCCAAACACAAAAAATCATAAAGCAATAAGCCTCTTCTATCTGCCGTCCAAAACCCTGATCCGTAACCTTGAACAGAGTACCCCGCCTCCCGGCGGGGTATTTATTTATCCCAAAAAGGACCCGAATAAGGCTTGCTAATTGGCCTGTAACTTCATCATTATCAAGGTTAAAAATAAATATTACCAGATTAAAAATAATACCTAAATTCATGGCTCGTTTGGGGAGACTGCCCCAACGTAAATATTATACCAAAAACTACCCGGCGTATGAGAAAGCTTTACCAGGCTCTATTTTCGTGTATTTTACTTTTTGCGACAAACGTCGCGTTTTCCCAAACAGTAACCGTTGGAACAGGAACAAGCGTACAACGCTTTCCGCTCAATTATTTTTGGGGATTTGGACGCAGCGCCATGATCTACACTGCTGCAGAGATGGGCACCACCGGAGGTGCCGTCAACGTCAACTCCATTGCCTTTGAATGTAATACGGCAGCCAATACAGGTCCTACCGTAGTTTACCTGAGAGAAGTAGGTGCTACATCCACCCAAACCGCTGTTACCTGGGCCACTAAAATATCCGGTGCAACAACCGTATATACTGGTACCCCAGGTAATACTACAGGCTGGAGAATTTTTACATTCACCACTCCCTTCCTGCTAAGTGCTAACCAAAACCTCGAGGTGATGGTAGAATGTAACTTTGGAGGTTCTGGAACTGGTGGAAGCGCAGGTAACGATGTACGTTATTCCACTGTAACAACAGGCCACCAATTCTGGCAACAGGATGGTTCTGCTCCTACCGGAAATGGCTCTACCTCCAGCAACCGGCCAAATATTCAATTTGTATTCACACCTCCACCTTCATGTACAGCTCCCCCAACTGGTGGAACCACTAACGGTCCCGCCGGTTCAGTATGCCAGGGTACCAATTTTACCCTGAGCGTTACCGGATCCAGCACAGGTTTAGGTATCACCTACCAGTGGGAATCTTCTCCTAACGGAACTACATGGACGGATATCGGTGGTGCAACAAACGCTATATTGACGACCAATCAAACCGCAACAACTTATTATCGTCGTAAGATAACCTGCTCTGGAATAGATGATTTCTCCAGCGCTGTCCAAGTGGTAAATCAGGCTTCTATCGTGAGTACCCTACCCTGGTCAGAGAATTTTGATGGAATGACCGCCCTGGGTTCTACGCTCTTCCCTTGTGGTTGGGTAAAAGAAAATGGGGATTGGAGATCGGCCAATAACGCCTCAAGTGGTTTTGATGCGGATGCCTTGTCCGCACCAAACTTTATCCAGATTCCCTGGTCAGCCGTCAATGAATATATCTGGAGCCCTGGCTTTGTCCTTACGGCAGGAACGCAATATGATTTCAAATTCTGGTATGCCGATTATGATGCGAGTAGTACATGGGTTGGTGATGTATTTGTAAATACAACGGCAAACTCCGCTGGTGCAACACAGGTTGGAACTTCCTTTATTGAAAATGGAACCGCAGCGCCTACCACCTACACCGAAGTAAAGCGTTCGTTTACCCCATCAGCAAATGGTACATATTATTTTGCTATCCGGGTGAATGAACCAACAGGTGGACCCTGGTACCTTAGCTTTGATAACTTTAGCCTGGCTGAAGTACCCGCCTCGGATGTGGGTGCTGTTGGCATCTCTACGCCTACTGTATATTGTCCTGATCCTGCCTTCAGCAACCTCGAAGCAACCATCCAAAACTTTGGTGCTGCTCCGATCGACTTTAGCGTTAACCCGGTGACCGTAACGGTTAACGTAGGTGGTGCAGGCAGTGGTACATTGACCGGAACACTGAATAGTGGTACGCTGGCACTTGGTGCTACAACCAACGTAAGCCTTTCTCCTGCCTTTGCCTTTAGTAATAGTGGTACCTACACTTTTGAAGTGGTAGCCACCGCTGTTGGAGATGGCAATGCGGCAAACAGTACTTTCAATGGAACGAAATTCATCAACAGTGTTCCCGTTGTGAACCTCGGCGCTGATGTAGATCAGTGTACCAATACAGGTATTGTGCTTAGCGCCAATACTCAGCCTGCAGGAAGCTCCTACGTATGGAATACCGGCGCCACAACGCCTACCTTAACGGCTACCGCAACAGGCCAGTACTACCTGACGGTTACCAGCCCGTTGATCAATGGCCCTGGCACCAAGACCTTTACCACCAGCACCCCGGTTGGTATTTTCGACCTGCAAACGGTGAATTCAACACAAGCTGTTTCCGGGTTGACAAGAACCACCATTTCGGCAACAAGTATCAATCAGGTTTGTATCAACATCACACATACCTGGAACTCGGATATGGATATCCAACTGGTATCGCCTTCCGGAACGATCATGGACCTGTCGATTGGCAATGGCGGTTCTGGTGATAACTACACCAATACCTGTTTCTCGCCATCAGCTTCTGTTCCCATTTTCGCGGGTTCTTCACCATTCACCGGAACATTCCTTCCCGAAGAAGCCTTCACCGTATTCAATGGCCAAAACCCGAATGGTAACTGGTCATTGCGCGTGACTGACTTCTTTAATGGTGACCAGGGTACGATCAATAGCTGGTTCATTGTATTCAATGATTCTATCCCGACACCTGGCACTGGTTGTTCGGCTGCCGATACGATCAACGCAACTGTTCGTCCTGTTCCGCTGGTTGACCTTGGACCGGATGCGATCGTTTGTGCCGGTGGTACCAAAACGCTTAACCCCGGAACTCAGCCTACTGGTTCTACCTTCCTTTGGAACACCAACGCCACTACCTCTACCTTGGTAGCTGCTTCCACCGGATTGTACTGGGTTGAGGTTACCAATAGCCAGGCTTGTGCAAAACGCGATTCAATCAACGTAACTGTAATCGCACCAATCGTTACTACCCTCAACCTGCCTTTTGATACCTTGTATGTAAATTCTCCGATCACCACATTGAGTGGTGGATCACCGGCCGGTACAGGCGGTGTCTACTCAGGTGTGGGTATCAGTGGAACGTCCATTAACCCGGCTGCCTTCCCGCAAGGAAACCACCAGGTGACCTATACCTTCACCGACGCGAATGGTTGCGTAGGTACGGCTTCGGATGTGTTTACCATTGTGGCTACCACAGCCAACAAGGTCAATCTCTTCCCGAACCCAAGCACCGGAGGTAATTTCCGTATGGTGGTTGCCGCCGACTTTGTAGGTGCCTTTGTCACCGCCTATGATCAAACAGGTCATAAAATGGGTTCCTGGACACTGGGTGGAAAACTTAACGACTATACGCTGGATTGGCCGGCTGGTCGGTATACACTGGTTATCCGCAACAGCGCAGGAGTGGAAGTGCAGAAACAACTGATCATCGTCAAATAATATTCCCATAACCAACTACCCCCTTCGAGACGGTCTCCTTCATGGAGACCGTCTTTTTTTATTTCTATCTTTGCCGGATGACAAAACTGTCTGTCAACATCAACAAGTTTGCCACCCTGCGCAATAGCCGTGGGGGTAATAATCCCGATGTGGTTAAAGCAGCCATGGATGCCGAACGTTTTGGTGCCGATGGAGTGACCGTTCACCCCCGGCCGGATGAACGCCATATCCGCTATGCCGATGTACGGCAGATCAGAAAGATCATTACAACGGAATTTAATATTGAAGGAAATTGCCGGGAACCGCGTTTTATCGAATTGGTATTGGAAACAAAACCCCATCAGGTAACACTGGTACCCGATGCTGAAGGCCAGTTGACCAGCGATCATGGATGGGACACCATTACCCATCGGGAATATTTACAAACAACCATCCGCCTATTTAAAGACGCCGGTATTCGTGTTTCCATTTTTGTAGACCCCGTATTGGAAATGGTAGAAGGAGCCGCCGCAACGGGTACCGACCGGATCGAACTCTATACCGAAGCCTATGCCCGTGAATTTGCCGCAGGACACAAAGAAAAAGCCATTGCTCCCTATGTTTCTGCCGCTCATAAAGCCACCGAATTGGGAATTGGAATTAATGCCGGTCATGATCTTGACCTGAATAACCTGGCGTATTTCAGCCAGCATATTCCCAGGCTGGATGAAGTAAGTATCGGTCATGCCCTTGTCTGCGATGCCCTATACCTGGGGTATGAGAACAGCATCCAATTATATAAGCGGCAACTGCAACGCTGACCGATCCCATTAAATTTGGGTAAAATCAGCAGCATTATGAAAAAACTCCTTCTGGCAGCCGGCCTGATTTTATCTGTCGGCCTGTCTGCGCAATTGACCACCCCTCCCAGTGGCGGAAATAAAAAAGCCATGGTAGGTGAACAAATCGGTCTCACCCAAGTAAGTATCCATTATGATCGTCCCGGTGTAAAAGGCAGGGAAGGCAAAATCTATGGAACGGGAATTGTACATACCGGTTTTATTGACCAGCAATTCGGTCCTTCCAAAGCAGCCCCCTGGCGGGCAGGTTCGAATGAAAACACCACGATCGAATTTTCAACCGATGTTATGATTGAAGGGAAACAACTTCCTGCCGGGAAGTATGGACTTTTTGTAGCCTATGATCCCAATGCCTGTATCGTGATCTTCTCTAAAAATTCAATTTCCTGGGGTAGTTATTTTTACAACCCGGAAGAAGATGCGCTTCGGGTCACTGTAAAACCTGTTGCCCTGGATCGTTCGGTGGAGTGGTTGAAATATGAATTCACCAATCAAACGGAAAATTCAGCCACGATCGCTTTGCAATGGGAAAAATTGTCCATCCCATTCAAAGTCGAAACCGACCTCATCAAAACCCAATTAGCCATTTTCCGAAATGAATTGAGAAATAGACTGGGTTTTACCTGGCAGAGTTGGAACCAAGCTGCAGCGTGGTGCGTTCAACGCAAAACCAACCTGGATGAAGCCCTGCTTTGGGCCGATTCAGCCACCAGCGCCAATTTTGGGGGTAATATGGTTTTCCAGACACATGCCACCAAAGCCAGTGTATTGAAAGCCTTAGGTAGAAATGAAGAAGCCGATGCCGTATTGAAAAGCGCCATGCCATTGGGAAGCGTGGTCGATCTGCATCAGTACGGCCGGCAATTGCTCGCGCAGAAAAAAACAACCGAAGCCCTGGATGTATTTAAAATGAATTATAGCAAAAATCCTGATCAGTTCACTACCCTGGTGGGATTGGCAAGGGGTTATTCAGGGGTAAGCGATTTCAAGAATGCACTGAAATACATGACCAAGGCCCTTCCGCTTGCTCCCGATGACCTGAACAAGAAATCGGTAGAGGGAATGATTGAGAAGTTAAAGAATAAACAGGATGTCAATTGAGCTATTAGCTTATTGCTAATTACAACCAAGTAACTCGCAAAGTTTCGACTCCAATTCGGGTCCCCGGAGATTTTTGGCAATGATGGTACCATTAGGGTCCACCAAGAAATTATACGGTATGCTGGAAACACGATAAAGCAAGGCCGCTTCATTTTGCCAGAATTTCAAATCACTTACATGGGTCCAGGTAAGATTATCTTTTTTGATCGCCTGGATCCATGCATTTTTTTGACCGGGCCTGTCCAGCGATACCCCAAGTACTGTAAATTCCTTATCCTTGAACCGTTGATAATTGGCCACTACGTTTGGATTCTCCACCCGGCAAGGCCCGCACCAACTGGCCCAGAAATCCACCAACACATATTTCCCTTTGAAAGAGGATAGGGAAACATCCACACCAGAAGTATCAGGTTGTTTAAAATCTACTGCCGTTGTACCAATCGCGCCAATCTTGTTATAATCAATGTATTTTTTGAGTTGTTGCCCGGATTGAGAAAGCCTGACTTTTTCGTCCACCCGCTCAAATCGCTTACTAAGTAATAGGGGGTCATCATAAAACTGAGCGGTGACTGATAACATAAAGGGCGCAATAAACGATCCGCGATGCACATCAAGGTACGTATCAATGGCCGTTTGAACCTGTGGTTGCATCGTATTGTACACATTGATCAACGAATCCCGTTTCATACCTTGGGGAAGCGAATTGATAGTGTTAGCGATTTCATTGGTCTGTGCAACAAGGGGGTTGAAAATATTTTTAAAGGCCTCGAAATCCTGGTGCACGGAAGATCCTTTGACAGAAATATTCGCGAGATCATCCTGTTTTCCTGTGACCGTGATAGGACTATTCTCCAAAAAAAGGTATAAGGGCTTTTCCTTTCCGATTACCAAAAGATAGATCTCGGGTTCAGTTACAGCACCTTTCAACTGAAACTTATAATCCTTTACCGAATCGGTGGCCAGTATGGCCTTGGTTTCTGTATGGATCAAATTAACGACAGTACCATTGGCAAGTCCGGCAATACTGCCTGAAACCTGAAATCCTTCCGTTTTTTGGGCGGAAGCGATCCATACAAAGGATAGGGTTTGGAGCAAAAAAAAGAATTTCTTCATGGTCATTATCATTTGTGTCTTGACTTGAGTATCTCGATTACATCATCCAGTTTTTTTCCTTTGGCCTGGAGTAAAATTAAATAATGAAACAATAAATCGGCAGCCTCGTTCAAAAACAGGTCATCCCGGCTGTCTTTGGCCTCGATCACCAGTTCCACGGCCTCCTCTCCTACTTTTTGGGCGATTTTATTGATCCCTTTTCCAAATAACTGATGTACATACGATTTTTCATCAGTCCCGGATCGGCGCAGGGTAATGATATCCTCCAGATAGTGCAGAAAATCGCTAAAATGGTTGCGTTCATTCCAGCAGGTATCAGCACCGGTATGGCAGACCGGGCCTGTGGGAGCTGCCTTTATAAGCAGGGTATCCTGGTCGCAATCCACCATTACTTCCTTTACATGCAGGTGGTTGCCGCTTTCCTCTCCCTTGGTCCAGAGCTTGTTTTTGCTCCGGCTGAAAAAGGTGACCAAACCCTCCTGCATGGTCTTATCCAGGGCTTCCTGGTTCATAAAACCAAGCATCAGCACCTTCAGTGTTTGATGGTCCTGTATGATCACCGGGGCAAGCCCGTCTTTGAATTTGTTAAAATCGACTTTCATGGTTGGAGGTACAAATTTATGGGGGATTAATGTTACACGAATTTGACGAATTATACAGATTTCACGAGTTATGTGGATTCGAGAATTTGGCTTAGCGGATGGGTATGCCTTTGGTTTTTAAGTGTTTTTTCAGGTCGGGGATCGCGATTTCTTTGAAATGGAAGATACTGGCAGCCAATGCGGCATCCGCCTGAGCGATTTGGAATACATCCACAAAATGGTCCAAAGCACCTCCTCCTCCCGAGGCGATCACCGGAACCGGAAGGGTAGTGGAAAGTTGGCGGGTGATATCCAGCGCGAATCCGGCTTTTGTACCATCATGGTTCATCGAGGTAAGCAAGATCTCTCCTACTCCCCGGTCCACTGCTTCCCGGGCCCAATCCACACACCGTAGCGGGGTTCTGGTCCTGCCCCCATGGAGATATACATACCATTCTCCGTCCTCTTCCTGTCGGGTGTCAATGGCCAGTACGACAAACTGGCTGCCAAATTCACGGGCAAGATCACCGATAAGTTTGGGGTCGTTAACAGCCGCGGTATTGATCGAGACCTTATCAGCCCCATTATCCAATAAAACAGAGGCATCTTCCACCGATCGCACACCACCCCCAACAGTAAAGGGAATGTTGACATGAACGGCGATCTGACGAACAAGGGCGCTCAGGGTTTTGCGTTTCTCCACGGTAGCGGTGATATCCAAAAAAACCAGTTCATCTGCCCCTTCACGCGCGTAAAGGGCTCCTAATTCTACCGGGTCACCCGCATCACGAAGGTCAACAAAATTAGTTCCCTTCACTGTACGTCCGTCGCGGATATCCAGGCAGGGAATGATCCGCTTGGTCAGCCCACTAACAGATGTAGTTATAGTATTTTGAACGCTCATTAAAATCGTTTTAGGTCATCCAGTGTGATGCGGTTTTCATAGATCGCTTTTCCAACAATCGCTGCCTGGCAACCTGCTTCTTGCAGCGCCTCCAGATCGGCCAGGGAACTCACGCCACCACTGGCGATAAAGTACAACGAAGGAAATTTTGAAACGATATTTTTATACAGATCAACGGCCGGCCCTTCCAGCCGCCCATCTTTGCTTACATCCGTACAGAATAGTTGCTTGATCCCCTTCTGCGTATATTTTTCAATCAGGTCATACACCCAGATATCCGTAGTTTCCAACCACCCCCCGATCGCTATTTTTTCATTCTTTACATCCGCGCCTAACAGAAATTTTTCGGCACCAAACAAGGTTAACCATTCTGTAAAAACATCCTCTCCTTTAACGGCCAGGCTACCAACCGTTGCCCATTGAGCGCCTGAATCGAAAACAATGCGTACATCCTCCTCTTTTTTCAGTCCGCCGCCAAAATCAATTTGAAGCCTTATCTTACCCGCCAGTTGCTCCAATACTTTCCAGTTCTTCACCGCTCCCGCCTTGGCCCCGTCCAGGTCTACGAGGTGCAACCGCGTAAGACCGGCATCCTCAAAACGCCGGGCAACTTCCAACGGATTTTCGTTGTACACTTTTTTTTGTGCATAATCCCCTTCCGTCAACCGGACACATTTCCCTTCGATGATATCAATGGCAGGTATGATCTCCATACTATAAGGCTATAAAATTCTTTAAAATAAGTTCACCAACCTCCGCGCTTTTTTCCGGGTGAAATTGTACCCCGTAAAAATTATCCCTGGCCAGGGCCGAACTATACGGGGTACCGTAATCGGTGGTTGCAATGGTATGTTCCCCCGGGGCCGCGTAGTAGCCATGTACAAAATAGCAATAGGACTGCTCCTGAACCTGATTAAATAAACCGGTTTTTAACCCATAAATTTTATTCCATCCCATTTGAGGAATCTTAAGGGATTGATCATCCGATGGGGTAAAATTTTTTACACGTTCATCAAAAATTCCCAGACAGGGTGTATCATTTTCCTCCGAGTACCGGCACATAAGTTGCATCCCCAGACAGATACCCAATACAGGTTGTTTGAGTCCGATGATCAGTTGGTCAAGTCCCCTTTCTTTCAGGTAGCGCATGGCTGAACTGGCTTCCCCTACCCCGGGAAAAATGACCTTGTCTGCCTTCCGGATCAGATCGGGATCATCGGTTACGACGGCTTGCACACCGATGCGCTCCAGTGCAAAAAGTACACTCCGTATATTTCCCGCGTTATATTTTATAATTACTAAATTCATGTCCTATTTTTGTAGCCCTAAGCGGAAGTAGCTCACCTGGTAGAGCGACAGCTTCCCAAGCTGTAGGTAGCCGGTTCGAGTCCGGTCTTCCGCTCGCTTTTCTTCCAAAAGTTTCTCGCAGCGTCCGCAGCGCTTCTTTGCGAGCGCGGCGAGAAACCTAATAAATAATTCCCTCTATAAATTCTTCTGCTTTTGTAAGGCCTTTTTCCAAATGCTGAATATAGGCCGTGCCAATGATAGCACCTGCCGCATGAGCAGCTGCGCGTTCAAAACTCGCTTTGTCCTTGATCCCAAAGCCCACCAGGATGGGATTTTTCAACGACATCTTATTCAATCGTGCCAGATAATCTTCCACCGGTGACATTTCCTTATCCGATCCGGTAGTAGAAGAAGAAGACACGGCGTAGAGGAAACCGCTGCTCAGTTCATCCAGTTCCCGGATCCTTTCCTCACTGGTTTCCGGAGTAACCAGGAATATAAAATCAAGTCCATATTTCTTTATCACCGGTCCATATTCCGCTTTGAATTCAAAACCGGGTAGGTCAGGAAGAATGAGGCCATCGATTCCTACTGCAGCGGCATCGGCACAAAACCGTTCAAATCCATATTGAAGCACTGGGTTCATATAACCCATCAATACCACGGGCATTTCATTCCCAATACCTCCCTGATCCGGAGAAAAACGCAATACTTTTAACTGGTCGAATAATAATTGAATCGTCATTCCATTCGCAAGGGCCTTGGCACTACTTTGCTGAATAACGGGTCCATCGGCCAGTGGATCACTATAGGGCATTCCCAATTCCACCAGGTCTACCCCTGAAGTATGTAAGGATCGTATTACGTCGAGGGTGCTGTCGCGTTGCGGGAACCCTGCCGTGCAATAGACATTCAGTACCCCATTTTTCTTTCGCTTAAATAATGCGTCTAATCGGCTCATGGCGTCTGCTTACTAATTGGTGGTAGGTATAATGGTAAAGGTCTCCCCGTCAATGGTCAGAAAATTATACCGGGGATAGCTATCTACGTCAATAATGAGATCAAACAGGGCTTGTTGCTTGCCCGGTGTGCGGTTAAATTTCAATACTACCGTATCTCCCTGGCGAATGGAGGCCAATTGACCCTCATTAAAATCGGTATCCAGACAGCGTTGGAATTCATACCGCTCCCCATTGAGGTTTGAATTCATTTTAAAGGCAGCATTCATCCCCTGGCAATCTTCTTTTACCTTGGAGAATTTTATTTCATGTTTGGTAAAGGGTTTGGTTTCACAACTCAACAGCCCAAACAATAAAAAAACGAAAAGATATTTCATACGTTAGTGTTTACATATTTTTTAACTCTATGCCCCTTCGCTTCTGTGGTTAGCCTAACCCATGCTTCATATATGTTCCCAGGTCCTTATCCCCTCTTCCGCTCAGGCATATCACGACTACATCCGATTTATTCCATTTTACCTGTGCCAATGCCGATAACGCATGTGCCGTTTCGAGAGCCGGGATAATGCCTTCAAGCCTGGCGAGTTGAAGCGCGGCCTCCAGGGCTTCTTCATCCGTGGCGGATAAAAACCTGGCGCGTCCGGAATCAAACAAGTGAGCATGCAGGGGCCCGATTCCCGGGTAATCCAGTCCGGCAGAGATACTATGTGGTTCCACTACCTGACCATCGGCTGTTTGCATCACGAGGCTTTTGCTTCCATGCAAGATACCCATGGTACCCAATTGGGTGGTTGCAGCCGTATGTCCGGATTGAATCCCTAAACCGGCAGCTTCTACAGCTATCAGGTTGACGGAAGTTTCTTCCAGGAAATGATAAAAGGCACCAGCGGCATTGCTTCCTCCACCTACACAAGCCATCACATGAGAAGGCAGTTCGTTGCCGGTCTTTTCCTTTAATTGCTTCCGGATCTCCTCACTGATCACGCTTTGAAACCGGGACACCATATCCGGATAGGGATGTGGTCCAACCACACTGCCAATTATGTAGTGCGTATCATCGGGGTGATTGATCCAATCCCGGATGGCTTCATTGGTCGCATCCTTCAGGGTTTTGCTACCCGATGTAGCGGGAACCACCGTAGCACCAAGCATTTTCATTCTGGCCACATTTGGTGCCTGTCTTTCTATATCTTTTTCCCCCATATACACAATACACTCGATCCCTTTAAGGGCACAAACCGTTGCGGTTGCCACCCCATGCTGTCCGGCGCCGGTTTCCGCAATGATGCGTTTCTTACCTAAGCGTTGCGCCAGCAATATTTGCCCAATCGTATTATTGATCTTATGCGCGCCTGTATGGCAAAGGTCTTCGCGCTTAAGATAAATTTGTGCGCCATATTTTGCGCTTAAACGTTCAGCCAGGTACAAGGGGGTAGGTCTTCCAACATAGTCACGTAAGAGTGCCTGAAATTCCTGTTGAAAATCCGGCTCCCCCATGATGGCCAGGTATCTTTCTCTCAGCTCCTCCACGTTGCGATGAAGCATCTCCGGTATATAGGCCCCGCCAAATTTGCCATAATACCCTTGTTCTGTAGGCTGTTTATACGTTACCATCTCTAAGATTATTGATAAATGAACTTATTTTTTCCATATTCTTTACGCCGGCACTGATCTCGAATTTACTGTTGATGTCCACCGCAAACAGTTTTTTGCCCAGTGGCCCGGCCGCAAAGTCTTTTAATTTTTCTTCATCCCCGGGTTCGATCCCTCCACTGAGAAAAAAGATCTTGTCGATCTGTTTATCAGACAATAAACCCCAGTCAAATTTCTTGCCTGTCCCCCCGTATCCGGCCCCAAGAGTATCAAACATATACATGTCGCAACATTCGTCATAAGCCCTGACCATCCATTCAATGGGATCATTATTACCTAATCGGAATGCTTTAACCACGGTAACATAGTTCGCCACTTTCTCACAAAAACGCTCCGACTCATCTCCATGCAATTGCACCATATCCAGGCGGTATTCTTCCACCGTTCGTAATAAGGTCTCATAATCCTCATTCACAAAGACCCCTACCTTTCCGATCCGACCACCCGTCTTTTTCATTTTCTCGGGCGATATCTTATTTCGTACAAAGCGGGGTGACTTGGGATAAAAAATAAAACCCGCAAGTTCTACCCCCATCTCCTCCAGGCCATTGACCTGTTCAGGCAGGGTCATTCCACATACCTTGACGCGAAAGGGCGCGCGTCGGGGAGCGGAAGGGTTTTCAGTCTTGTGGAGTTCATTCATATTGCTGCATTTTTAAGTGTGTTCACTCCGCAAGCATCGTTTTTTCGTTCACAAATAACTTAAGGCTAAAGGCTAACAGCTAATAGCTATTAGCTATTAGTTCTTTTGTTTGTACCCATTCGCTGCTAAACCGGGCGAATGCCTCAACCGGGTCATTCTCCTTCATAAAGTTCTCCCCGATCAAAAACCCACGAAACCCGTTTTTATAAAATAATTCCAGTGTCTCTACCTGACTGATCCCGCTTTCAGCCACTTTAACAGCATCGACGGGAAGTTGTTCAGCCATCCGCAGGCTTCGATCGAGGTCTACGGAAAATGTCTTTAGGTCACGGTTGTTTATGCCAATGATCCTTGTTTCATCACCCACATGTCCAAGTTCGTCTTCCCCATGCAGTTCAAGTAAAACCTCCAATTCCAATTGACGGGCCTGTCGCGCGAGATCTTTTACTTCCATCGGACTTAAACAAGCTGCGATCAGCAGGATTACATCTGCCCCGAGGCTTCTGGCTTCGATCAATTGGTATTCATCCACGATAAAATCCTTTCGCAGGATCGGAATCGGATTCACCCGGGCTTGCATCAGGTCGTCAAAACTTCCTCCAAAGAAATCAGCATCGGTTAAAACAGAAAGACATGCGGCTCCATGCCGGGTGTATCCTTTCGTGATTTCCACTACATCCGCTTCTCCATTGATGATACCTTTCGAAGGTGATTTGCGTTTGAATTCAGCAATGATGCCGGTGCTTTCACTTTTCAATAATGAATTCTGAAGCGAAATCCTCTCCCGATTGAAAAGCGGGCTTCTTTCCAATTCCTGAATGGTCACGGTGGCTTTGCGTTGCGCGACCTCCTGTTTTTTCCTTGCTATAATTGTATCCAGAATCGTCATTTGTTCTTTTTTGGTTTCTCGCAGCGAGCGCGGCGTTTACAGCTGCGTCCGCTGCGAGAAATTTACGCTTGCAAAGAGATCAACTTAGTCAAACTTTCGTATGCCTTTCCCCCATCCAGACTCTCCACGGCTGCTGCATATGCCTCCTGATAATTGCCATATTTCCCTGTAGAGGAAAGTGCCATGGCCGCATTGGCCAATACCACGGCATTTTGGGCAAAGCTACCCTCCCCTTTCAGAATTCGGATAAATAGCCTGGCCGCCTCTTCCACCGATACCCCGCCATAAATATCCGAAGCCTGTACCATTCTTTTTCCCAGTTCAACAGGCGTCATGACCTGTTCCCCCTGTGGCGTGATCACCCGGGCATCAGCCGTCAGGGATATCTCATCATATCCGTCCAGGGTATGTACAATGGTAAATGGAATTTCTGATCCCTGCATCAGGTAGTTATAGATCCTCGCCATTTCCAGATTATAAACGCCAATCAGTTGAAAAGCCGGACGGGCAGGATTGACAAGCGGGCCAAGCATATTAAAAAACGTGCGCATCCCAAGGTTACGCCGGATAGGGCCAACGGTTTTCAAAGCCGGATGAAATAAAGGCGCATGCAAAAAACAGATCCCGGCTTCCTCCACTTCTTTTTTCAATGATCCGCTATCCGGTTTAAATTTATACCCCAACTGTTCCATCACATTTGAGGCTCCACTCACAGAGGAAGCACCATAATTGCCATGCTTGGAAACTTTCTGTCCGGTGCCTGCCACTATAAAACAGCTTAGCGTAGAAATATTGAAAGTGTTCTTACCATCTCCCCCCGTTCCTACGATATCAATGGTGGCATGGCCATTCAGGTCAACCGGCACACAGAGTTCCAGCAAAGCATCTCTAAACCCCTCTAATTCCTCAATGGTTACGCTCCGCATGAGATAAACCGTCATAAAGGCCGTGATCTCATGTTCATTGTAAACACCCTTTCCAATATTCACCAATACCTCCCTGGCCGTAGCCCGGTCGAGGGATTTGTGTTCGAAGAGGTACTGTAAGATTTTTTTCATGTTTATTGTAGTTATTTTTTCAACAGCGAATAGTTATTAGCTGTTCGTTTTTAGCCTTTACAACTGCACCCAGTTTCTCATTAGTTCTTCGCCCATTGGTGTCAATACGCTTTCGGGGTGGAACTGGACACCTTGCACATCAAATTGACGGTGTTGCAGCGCCATGATCAGTCCATTCTCATCGCGGGCTGTTATTTCCAAATCAGCCGGGAATCCTTCTTCACTTACTACCCAGGAATGATACCTACCCACTTCCAGGGTTTTTGGTAATCCATTAAAAATCGGACTCTTGGGTTGCGTAACCGTTATAGGCGTGGCAACACCATGGTACACGGAGGAAAGATTGATCAGGTTTCCTCCAAATGACTGTCCGATGGCCTGATGACCCAGGCATACACCCAGGATGGATTTTGTAGCCGCATATTCACGGATCAGGGGAAGAAGCAAACCTGCCTCTTCAGGTATACCGGGGCCGGGTGATAATATGATCTTATCATAGGCCTTGACTTTTTCCAGGGGCAATTGGTCATTCCGAAAAACATCCACTTTTCCGTGAATGATCTTCTGTACCAGGTGAACCAGGTTATAGGTGAACGAATCGTAATTATCAAAAACGAGTATGGATGCCATCCTTATTGTTTATGAAGGTTTTCGGCCAATTCAACCGCTTTCTTCAGGGCGCCGAGTTTATTGTTTACTTCCTGCAATTCCATTTCCGGTTGGCTTGCGGCCACCACACCGGCGCCCGCCTGATAGATCAATGTATTATGCCGGCTTAAAAAAGTGCGGATCATGATGGCATGATTACAGGAACCATCAAAACCCAGGAAGCCCAGAGCCCCACCATAATATCCTCTTGCCGATGGCTCATACTGATCAATCAGTTCCATGGCTTTTACTTTGGGTGCCCCGCTAAGGGTTCCGGCCGGAAAAGTATTGGCCAGCAGCTCATAGGGTTGAATCCCTTCTCTGACCTTTCCCACGACTTCACTTACCAGATGAATGACATGGGAATAATATTGCACTTGCCGGTAATGTGCTACGCTTACTTCATCACAAACCCTACTCAGATCATTTCGGGCCAGATCAACCAGCATCACATGCTCCGCATTCTCCTTGGCATCTTTGAGCAAACGCTCTGTCTCTTGTTGATCATAGGCATCATCTCCCGTGCGGCGAAAAGTGCCGGCAATGGGATGAACGATCGCTTTTTGATGTTCAACGATCAATTGGGATTCGGGAGAGGATCCAAAAAGTTTATAAGCACCATAGTCAAAAAAGAATAAATAAGGGGAAGGGTTCACACTCCGCAAAGCTCGATACACATTAAATTCATCCCCCTGGAAGGATTGTTGAAAACGACGGCTCAATACGATCTGAAATACATCTCCGCGATGACAGCTCCGGATTCCCTTCTCCACCATGTCCTTGTATTCGGCATCGGTCAGGTTTGAGGATTCGGCACCCCGGGTTTTAAAGGGAAAGGCAGGTACATCCCGGTTTCGGATCAGCGATTCGATCAATCCGGCTTCCGATTCCAATCCGGCCACCCGGTTCTCGCAAAGGATCAATTCATCCCGGAAATGATTAAAGGCGATCACATACTGGTAAAGTCGATACCGAAGCAGTCCAACCCCTGCCGCTGGGGCATGGGTGAGTTTAACCGATTCAAAAAACTGAACGGCGTCAAAGGAAGTATATCCATAAAGCCCTTGGGCAAACCGGCATTCTTTGACAGAAGGTGTTGCGGCATCAAACCGGTCGGTGAATTCACCGATCATAACGGGAACCTCCAATGGGTCTTTAATGGCCCTGGTTTCAGGAGGAAGGCCGGGTAGTTTGAATTCAAGCCGGTGGGCATCCAGTACCTCGATGCCCGCAATGGCATTGATACAGATAAACGAATAACTGTTCTCGGCCGCATGATGGTCGGTGCTTTCCAATAGGATGGTATCCCTGAACCGGTCGCGCAGACGCAGGTAAATGCCTACCGGAGTATATACATCCGCCAGCAGTCGCTTACCCGTTGTTTCTATCCTGATCTTCTTCATTTGAATAAAATAAAAAACCCCGCAAATTTGCGGGGCCTAGTTATGTTATGACAAACACAGTTATGACATTACATGACCCCGGAAGAGTTTGTATGCCACCACCACTGTTTGTTATTGACTTGTTGCATATTGCAAATATGGCGATGGTTAATCAGAAAAACAAATTTTATTTGGGAAGTCCGGGGTCGGGAGACCGGAGTCCGTAGTCGGAGGTTGACACAATTTTATATTTTTACTACTTACCTCGGACTTCGGACTTCTAACCCCGGACTTCGAAACTCGCGCCTTGGCAGTGCTGCATTAAAGCACCCCCTTTGTACTCGGCAAATAATTACTCATCGGGTCACGTTTCACCGCCATACGGATGGCCTTGGCAAAGGCTTTAAAAATGGCTTCGATCTTATGGTGTTCATTCTCCCCCTGACATTCAATATGCAGGTTGCAGCGGGCTGAATCGGAGAAAGATTTAAAGAAATGAAAGAACATCTCTGTGGGCATCTCCCCGATCTTCTCCCGTTTGAATTCGGCCTTCCATACGATCCAGTTCCGGCCTCCAAAATCGATCAACACTTTGGCATCTGCCTCATCCATCGGAAGCGCAAACCCATATCGTTCCATACCGCGTTTATCGGTGAGTAATCGGCCCATCAGTTCTCCAAGGGCAATACCGGTATCTTCAATGGTATGGTGCTCGTCAATATGCAGGTCACCTTGTACTTTTATTTCCAGATCGATCTTTCCATGCCGGGCCACCTGGTCAAGCATATGGTCAAAGAAACCAATGCCGGTGGAAATGGAGGACCTGCCGGAGCCTTCGAGGTTCATGTCGATCCGGATCTTTGTTTCACTGGTATTACGTTCATGTACTGCCTGCCGGGTTCCCAATTTGAGAAATGCATATATTTCACTCCATTCCGTTGTTTCAAGCGCCACCGTGCTGCGTCGTAATTCCTCTGCTTTGTCCTTGATCTCACTTCCACCCAGGCTGGGGTCCAGGTTGAGCCAAATGCCTTTGCACCCGAGGTTTTTGGCCAGTTGTATATCGGTGATCCGGTCACCGATCACATAGGAATTAGCCAGGTCATATTCCGGATTGTTCATGTATTCTACCAACATCCCGGTTCCGGGTTTACGCGTGGGCTTATTTTCCTCAGGAAAGGTTCGGTCAATGAATACTTTGCTGAAATGAATCCCCTCGCCTTCCAGGCTTTTCATCACCAGTTCATGCAGTGGCCAGAAGGTATGTTCGGGAAATGTATCCGTTCCCAAGCCATCCTGATTGGTCACCATGACCAGTTCATAATCCAACTCCTGTGCAATCCGGCGCATGTATTCGAACATGTGCGGATAAAATTGAAGTTTTTCGAAGGCATCCAGTTGATAGGTGGGTGGAGCCTCATGAATAAGCGTGCCATCGCGGTCAATGAATAATACTTTTTTCATTCCAATTTAACTTTATGGTTCAAACCGGGCGATTTCCCGGATCAATTCCTGGTTTTCTTTCTCTGTACCTACGGTGATACGCAGACATCCTTCGCAAAGTGTGACCTTACTCCGGTCGCGCACCACAATGCCTTTGGTCAGCAAATATTGGTAGATCGGTTCAGGTTCGGTTACGCGTACAAGGAGAAAATTGGCATCGGAAGGGAAGATATGCAATACCTGAGGCAGCGGTTCCAATGCCTTTACCAGCGAATCACGCTGTTGTACGATCTCGAGGATCATGTCATTTACCTGTCCAACTTCCTCCAGGGCCTGCAAGGCCAATTCCTGAGAAGCCTGATTGATATTATAAGGAGGTTTGATCCGGTTCATGATCTGGATGATCCCCTCCCCGGCAAATCCCAATCCAATACGCAAAGCGGCCAATCCCCATGCTTTTGACAAGGTTTGCAAAACAACCAACTGAGGATAATCCTGTAATTCAGCAATCGCCGAACGCTGCCGGGAAAAATTGATATAGGCTTCATCAACAACTACCAATCCAAAATAATTATTGAGCAATATTTCAATATCTGCAGGATCCAACGAATTCCCTGTTGGGTTATTGGGGGAACAGAGAAAGATCATCTTGGTATGATCGTCAATGGCCTGTTCGATGGCTTCAAGGTCCAATTGAAAAGCCGGTGTAAGTGGCACTTTCCGCGCTTCCACATTATTGATCCCGGCGCTAACTTCATACATGCCATAGGTAGGTGGACAAATGATCACGTTATCCATCGCGGGCTCACAAAAGGTCCGAAAGAGGATGTCAATACATTCATCACTTCCGTTGCCCACAAAAATATTTTCCATCGCCACACCCTTGATTGCACCGATCTTCTCCTTTAACCGTTCCTGTAATGGATCAGGATAGCGGTTGTACCAGCGGGTAAGCGGAGAGCCCAGACTGTTTTCGTTGGCATCAAGAAATATCCGGGCCTCGCCTTTGAATTCGTCGCGGGCAGAGGAATAGGGTTTTAGTTTTTTTATGTTTTCCCGTATCAGGTTGTCCAGATCGAACGACATTTTTCAATATTTAATAGCAAAAGGCTAATAGCTAATAGCTATTAGCTTTTAGCCATTAGTGATTAGTTATTTAAACGAATTCTAACCGCTTCCGCATGGGCTTGTAAGCCTTCGGCCTCTGCCATGGCGATCACGGCATTGCCGATATGTTCCAACCCTTCTTTATTTAATTGTTGGAAGGTGATCTTTTTGACAAAACTATCCACACTCACACCACTATAAGCCCGGGCATATCCATTGGTGGGCAAGGTGTGATTGGTGCCACTGGCATAATCACCGGCACTTTCCGGAGAATAATGGCCAAGAAAAACGGAACCCGCTTGTCGAACCTGAGTGGCCATCTCTTCGGCTCCGGCACAAGCCAGGATCAGGTGTTCCGCGGCATACTGGTTGATAAAGGCCAGTGACTCATCCCTATCCTTGAAAACAAGGATACGGCTATTCTCAAGTGCTTTTTCAGCCAGTTCCTTGCGGGGTAAATTTTCCAACTGCTTTTCAATCGCATTAGTGACTTTCTTCGGTAATTGTTTATCGGTGGTGACCAGGATGGCCTGGCTGTCAATGCCATGTTCGGCCTGGCTCAAGAGATCGGCAGCGATAAAGGATGGATCAGCCGTTTCATCGGCAAATACCATTACTTCACTCGGACCTGCTGGCATATCGATGGCAAGGCCCTCTTGTTGAACCAGTTTTTTGGCTGCGGTGACATATTGATTACCCGGTCCAAAAATTTTGTACACGGCTGGAACGGATTCCGTGCCATAGGCCATGGCGCCGATGGCCTGAATGCCCCCCAGTTTGTACACGGCGGTTACACCGGCCAGCATAGCGGTATAAAGAATAGCCGGATGAAGTTTACCCTCTTCATTGGGTGGGGAACAAAGTATGATCTCTTTGCAGCCGGCCAGGGAGGCAGGTATCGCGAGCATGAGTATGGTGCTGAATAAAGGGGCGGTGCCACCGGGAATATAGATCCCCACTTTTTCTATGGCTCTGTTTTCCCGCCAGCAGCGGACACCCGGCATGGTCTCCACCGGCTTTGGTGTCTCGACCTGGGTTTGGTGAAATCGTTCTATATTGAAACGCGCGAGTTGTATGGCGGCCTTTAGTTCTTCAGGAACCTTGTTATCCGCAGCGGCAAATTCCTTTGGAGTTACCTGGAATTTCTTGATTCGGGCCCCGTCAAATTCACGGGTATATCGACGCAAGGCCCTGTCTCCTTTGCGGCGCACCGCCTCCAATACACGTCTTACTTTTTTGTCTAAGGAAGCGGCTTCCATAACCGGTCTTTCCAGTAAGGCTGGCCATTCAGCAGGTTCGGGATGAGTATATATCTTCATGGATGATTATTTTATATGACCATTTTCTCGATGGGCACTACGAGAATACCCTGTGCACCTACTTCTTTGAGTTGCTCAATCTTATCCCAAAATTCATCTTCACTCAATACCGTATGCACACTGCTCCAACCGGTCTCGGCGAGAGGTAATACGGTTGGGCTTTTCATTCCCGGCAGCAGGGCGATGATATCCTTTAACTTCTCATTGGGGGCATTGAGCAGGATATATTTGTTGCGTTTGGCCTTTTTGACCGCATTGATTCGGAAGAGCAGTTTCTGCAACAGTTTCCCTTTCTCCCCATTAAAACTTCGGTTGCGGATCAGCACGGCCTGGGAAGAGAGTATCGTTTCCACTTCTTTGAGTCCGTTCAACAGCAACGTAGATCCGCTGCTGACCAGGTCACATACCAGGTCGGATAGACCGATACCCGGAGCGATCTCCACCGAACCACTGATCTCATGGATCTCTGCTTCGATCCCTTTTTCTTTCAGGTATTTGCCGACTAACCTTGGGTAGGTGGTAGCGATCCTTTTGCCTTGAATACTTTCCGGCCCTTTAAATTCATGATTTCGGGGAATGGCAAAAGACAAGCGACATTTTCCAAAACCCAGTTGCTCCACGATATCCACGTCTTTTCCTTTTTCATACAATACATTCTCTCCCACTATACCAATATCAGCTACCCCATCCGATACATATTGGGGGATATCATCGTCCCTGAGAAAAAGAACTTCCAGCGGAAACGTATCACTCGTGGTTTTTAACCGGTCCTTGACATTGCGTAATTCAATGCCACATTCTTTGAGCAATTGGACTGAATCTTCGTAAAGTCGTCCGCTTTTCTGAATAGCGATCCGAAGTCTTGTATTCACTTCTTCCATGGTTTGTTGTGTCTCTTTCATGCCTGTTCAAATGATTGAAAAAAATAAGGGCTTACCAGTGGTAAGCCCTCAAGAATTTATGTTTTAGCACATAACACCATCGGCTCACCCCGCGAGGTAAGTGGTATGATGATGGATATGCAGGTTGATCTTCATGACAGGGCAAAAATAGAAGGGTTAGCGGGAAAAACCAAATTCACTTTCCCCTATATTTACAAAAACCGTTGCGTGTCATGAGAAAATACATGGGATTTGCCATCTTCACCTTCATTTTGTTTTCCTGTACAGATCAGGAAAAACCAACCCGTAAATTAATCTGGAGTGATGAGTTTGACAAGGCCGGTTTACCTGATACTACCAAATGGGCCTATGATCAGGGGGGACATGGATGGGGAAATAATGAATTGCAGTTCTATACAGCGGCCCGGGCAGAAAATGCCCGGATTGAAGAGGGCCATTTAATCATTGAAGCCCACCGCCAACCCTGGGAGGGCAAAGAATATACCTCTGCACGCCTGGTGACCCGGGGGAAAGCCGAATGGCAATATGGGAGGATCGAAGTAAAGGCACGTATCCCTGAAGGTTTGGGTACCTGGCCTGCTATCTGGACCCTTGCGGCCACACAACCTTTTGTTTGGCCGGATGATGGGGAGATCGATATCATGGAGCATGTGGGATTAAATCCCGGCTTTGTCCATGGTTCCATTCATTGCAAGAAATACTACCATAGCATCGGTACCCAAAAGACCGATACCCTTTTTGTTCCTGATTTCTCCAAGGCCTTTCACGTATATGCCGTGGAGTGGACCCGTGATTCCATTTCCACTGAAATTGACGGCAAAACCTATTTCCGTTTTGCCAACGAAAAAGCCGGATATGAGTCCTGGCCATTTGACAACAAAATGTACCTCATCCTTAACCTGGCCGTTGGCGGCAATTGGGGAGGAATGAAGGGGGTGGATACCACCATCTGGCCTCGGAGAATGGAGGTGGATTATGTGCGGGTTTATGAATAGAAAAGTTGTTAAATTATTAATTATGGGCTATTGATTATTAATTAGTTAGGAAATTATAATAGGCCAAAATTTTTCCTGCGCTTTCCTAAATAATTAATAATCAATAATTAATAACCCCACCCCCCTTCCGCGGTAAATACGCCCTGAAAACCCCTACCCCCACTCCGCGACGAAAAGTGTAAATTTGTGGTCCTTACTGACCGTACCCATTAAATTCTTCACTGTCCATTACCAGCCGTTATTGTTTGATCTAAAAAAGAGGAGAAGGTTATGTATACGTATGCATTACTTGAGCCGGGTTGTTATTACCTGGTACAGGAGAAGATCAATAGTCCCATCACCCTGATCAAAGCCTCGGTGGAAACAGACCATTGTCTGTTCGTGACCCGATATGAGGAGCCTTTGATGACTGAATGGAAACGAAAGAATGACCCCATTCATGATATCATAGAATGCCTGAGCGATGAAACCGCCCGGGAATGGCAAAAATTCTATTATAACGAGGAGGATGCTTATCATGAAGAAGATGATGAGTAACCCTTGTATCTTTTGTCACTTATTCATTTCCTGAATCCATTATTTTTACGCAAAAAGCACATGAGGATCCCTTTTATTATCCTGACCCTGTCCTTATTCATGGTTGCCTGTACGGCACAGCAAGGCACAATGGACAGGCTGTCGGCCGATGAATTTGAAAAAGCAGTGACCACGGGTAAGCCGCAGGTATTGGATGTAAGAACTGCTGGTGAATTTGCCAACGGCCATATACCGGGATCCATGCAGGCTGATTGGTCTAACCGGACCCAGTTTGCCGACCGGGTGCAACACCTCGATAAATCAAGACCTGTTTATATTTATTGTGCGAGTGGTCCCCGTAGTACCTCGGCTGCCATCTGGCTAAAGTCAAACGGTTATCAATCAGTGATTGAACTGGAAGGCGGGTATATCAGTTGGAAAAGGGCCCGAAAACCGGTGGAAGCAACCCAGCCTCAACGACCAATGAGCCTGGAGGAATATAAGATGTCCATTCCGGCAACAGGCACTGTTCTGGTTGATTTTGGCGCGGAATGGTGCCCTCCCTGTGTAAAAATGGAGCCTGTATTACAGGAACTCATGGGTGAATTGGCCGGATCCGCTCAACTGATCAAAGTGGATGTGGGCATTCATACTTCGATACTCGAGCCTCTTCAAATCAATAGTTATCCTACCTTTATCGTTTATAAAAATGGTCAGGAAACCTGGCGCCAGAGTGGTATTGTGGAAAAATCCACCCTGCTGGCCCAATTGAAATAAATCATGAATCAATTTCAACTTCGTGTAACCGCAATTTTATCCCTCTTCTTTTCTCTTTTCTTTTCGTCTACCTATGCCCAACGAAATTATCCGGAGGTCAGGATGGTGGATTCGGGTACCAGGACGAGTCTGCGTGGCCTAAGTGTGGTCAACGACAATATTGTCTGGGCCAGTGGCAGTAATGGCATGGTGGCCCGTTCCAACAATGGTGGAAAAAACTGGAAATGGATGACGGTAACCGGATTTGAAAAAACAGAATTCAGGGATATTGAAGCCTTTGATGCCAGCACGGCCATCATTATGGGGATTGGTGATCCGGCCTATATTCTCAAAACCACCGACGGAGGCAATTCCTGGAAAATCGTATATGAAAATACCACCAAGGGCATGTTTCTCGATGCCCTGGACTTTAGCGACCCCAAAAATGGATTAGTGATCGGAGACCCTGTAGATGGTCATTTTTTTATGGCTAAAACCACGGATGGTGGTGATAGCTGGCAACCGTTGGATATCAGCGAAAGACCTCAGGCAGATAGTGGGGAAGCATTTTTTGCCGCGAGTGGCACTAATCTCACCCGACTCTATTTCCATGACCTCTACATGGTCAGCGGCGGAAAGGAATCCAGGCTATTCATCAACGGAGAAGCTTTTGATCTGCCCATTTTAAAGGGTACGGAAACAACAGGCGCCAATTCATTGGCTGTTTGGGACGAATACACACATAATTCCGGAAAACATATTGTGGTAGTGGGCGGGGACTTCAATAACCCGGATAGTGCGAATATGAACTGTCTGATCTCACATAACAAAGGCAAATCCTGGCAAACACCCAATATACCCCCACATGGTTATCGGAGTTGTGTAGAATATCTTTCAAAGAGTAACCTTGTGGCTTGTGGATTGACCGGCGTAGACTATTCCATTGATGGTGGTAAGAATTGGAAATGGATCAGTAAAACCGGATTCCATACCTGTCAGTTTGCCAAATTCGGCACCTCTGTTTTTCTGGTGGGGAATAATGGGAGAATTGCGAAGTTGTATTGGGAGAGGTGACGCGGGCGTTTCAGTTTCGTGAGACGTGAGACGTGAATAGTGAATTTATAAATTACAAGTCAAAACAATTTCTCACGTCTCACGTCTCACCATTCACAATTCACAATTCACCAATAACGCCTCACAAATTGTCCACAATCTCCTTCACCGAAGGCCGCTTCTTATAATCTTCGTTAAAAAATCGATAGGTGATCGATCCTTCTTTGTTGATAATGTAAATAGCCGGGACAGGAAGAAAAGCCCCATTGTCACCATTGTTTCCTTCTATATCGATATCAAAACTCTTGTATCGTTTGATCGTTTTTTCATCCAGAGCAAAAGACACTTCATAGGCCTTCATGATCTTTTGCTTCTCGTCGGATATAATCGTAAATGTAGCTCCGGTCTTTTCGCGGGTTTTGCTGACGGAGATGGATTTTTCAGGGGTGATGGCGATCAACTGTGCACCTTTTTCGGTGATCAACGAAAGAGAATCCCGAAGACGCCGCAGGTGCTTATTACAATACGGACACCATTCTCCCCTATAGAATACCAGGACCACCGACCCTTTCTTTAGTTGGTCTTTTAATCGAATTTCATTCCCATCCTGGTCCTTTCCCTTGAAATCGGGTGCTTTGGAATTGATGAAAAGACCTTCAGGTTTTTCTTGCGCGTAAATTGAAAAGGACAGAAAAAAACCAAGTATAAAAAGCAGGGCCTTATTCATGTGTTTGATTTGAAGGGTAAAATTAAAAAATATCCCCCGCAAAAAAGCCCCTGGTGCAAGATTAACAATACATTGATTATCCTTACATTTATCGAAATTTATAACCCATGGCCAGCAACCATTACGACCAATGGATCTTTAAGTCCATCCTGGGATTCACCCTTATCATTGCCTCAGTCTTCCTCACTTTTTACTCGATTGCTTACCTGAAAGATACTTCC
This sequence comes from Chitinophagaceae bacterium, assembly GCA_041752235.1. Classification (GTDB taxonomy): domain Bacteria; phylum Bacteroidota; class Bacteroidia; order Chitinophagales; family Chitinophagaceae; genus SpSt-398. Next base: position 16,284 of record JBGSHM010000015.1, on the reverse strand, counting down.
CGCTGGGTCCTTTATGCTGTTTTAGTTTCCGTTACCCTTGGCATTGGTGTCTCCTCCGTTTGCAGTGCTTTTGTACATAAAATGAAACACGATATCCGCCATCGGCAAAAGGCGCATGAACATCAAAAAGAAGGCTAAAAGCGAATAGCTATTAGGCATTAATTCTGGCTGAGGTTCCTAAAGTCCACAGACACCAGCTTACTCACACCAGGTTCTTGCATGGTCACCCCATAGATGACATCTACGGTGCTCATGGTAGTCTTGTTGTGCGTTACAATGATGAACTGAGAGTTCTCACTGAAATTGCGGATCATATTGGTAAACTTACCCACGTTGGCATCATCCAACGGTGCATCCACCTCATCAAGGATACAGAAGGGGGCTGGTTTGATCAAATAGATCGCAAAGAGCAGGGCCGTCGCCGTAAGTGTACGCTCTCCCCCACTCAACTGGGTGAGTGAAGTAGGACGTTTGCCCTTGGGCTTGGCTATTACATCAATGCCTGTCTCGGCCAGGTTCTCGGGGTTTTCGAGTATAAGGTCACACTGGTCATCTTCGGTGAACAGGGTCTTAAATACTTTATGGAAGTTCTCGCGAACGGCATGGAAGGTTTCCAGGAATTTCTGGTTGGCAGTGGCCTCCACTTCCTGGATCGTTTGCATCAGGCTCTCTTTGGCAGAGACCAGATCGTTCTTTTGTTCCAGAATGAAATCATACCGCTTTTTCATTTCCTGAAATGCCTCAATGGCGGTGGGATTCACTTCACCCAGGTTTTCCAGCCGGCGCTTCATCTTGTCCACTTTTTCCTGAAGCTCTTCGACTGGTGTTTCACCGGTGCGGGCCTCGTCCAGGATATCTTCCAGGTTGATCCGGAATTCCACACTCAGCCGCTCTTTCATCCCGGCCAATTGAAGTTTCACTTCATTCAGGCGGTCTTTGATCTCATTGAGCAGGTGTTCTACCTGTTCTTTCTCCTTGGTCTTGTGCCTTAATTCACTTTCCTTTTCCGAAAGCTGGTTACGCCAGTTATAATAGGCCTGGTCGGCCTCATTGAGTTTTCTTTCTTCTTCGTCCTTTTGCCTGATCAGGGTTAAAAGCTCCTCATCCAAGGTAGTCAGTCGTGACTGTGATTCGGCAATTTCGGAGGTGGTGGCTTCCAGTTGGGTCCGGTTGCCTTCCACCTGCTGAAGGAGTTCGTTGAGCTGGTTGGTTTTGAATTCTCTCTCCTGTTTCAGCGCAGCGATCTTACTCTGTTGTTTGGTCACCTGCAGGTTGAATTCATTGTATCGGGCCAGGGTATCGTTGAACAAACCTTCTTCCTCCTTATATAATTCCTCTGCCCGGCTCAGGGAAACTGCACTTTCATTCAACTGTTCCAGAAAACCGGAAAGTTCCACTCGGACTGATTCCAATGATTGCTGAGATTGCTGCAATTGCTGGTTTAGTTCCCCCATGCGTGCCTCGCTTTGTTGTTGCATGGCATGCAGGTTCTCCAGTTTATTTTGGAGGGAGAAAACGGTATTGGTAAGCAGTTGTATCTCTCTTTCTGTTTCCCGGATGGCACTCTCCCGCAGGTCCTCATTGAAAGCGATCACTTCATTGTGTCGCTGTTGGATGGTTTCACGCAAAGCATTCACCACGATGGCTTGCGCATCGATCTGCTCAGCCAGTTTCTCGAGATTCTTGGCCCGACCGATCTTCTTTCCTTCAAAAAGACCCACACTACCACCGGTCAGTGAATATTTTCCTTTTACATAACGACCCTCTTTTTCGATCACCACAAATCCGTTGGAATTGTTAAGCGCCTCTTCATTATCGGCAATGAAAACATTACCCAGAAGGTGTTCTGCCAATTTACGGTAACGACCTTCGACTTCCACCACCTGAAGAGCCGGAATGGCATGCGAAAGCGTATGATCAGATACAGAGGCAGCCTTGTCCTCAAACTTATCCAGCAGGAAGAAATTAGCTTTTCCTTTTTTATTCGCATCCAGCAGGTGAACGGCTTTCAAACCATCCTGCAGGTTATTGACCACATAATAACTGAGGTAGGGTTCCAGTACATTCTCGAGCGCAGTGCGGTATTCTTCCTTTACATACAAGATATCCGACAGAATAGGGGCCGTATAACCCAGTTCAGGGTTATTATGCAGGTACTTCACGCTTTCAGGATAGCCTTCCATCGTATCGATCAGGCTCTTCAGCAGGTCGTACTCATTTTTGCGTGAATCCAGTTTACGATTTTCTTCGGCCAGTTCTCCCCTCAACCCTTCAAGGACCGATTGGGTCTGTAGAATCTGTTCTTTCGTATAATCGTGGTGCTGTTGGAGTTGTTCCAGATCGGTCTTCTTGATCTGAAGTTCCTTCTCCTTCACCTGTACATCTTCGGATAGCTGATGGCGTTGGTCTTCCCGTCTGGCTTTTTCCTCTTCCACTTGGGAAAGCGCACGCTGAATATTCTGAATGGATGTTTCAGATACCGCAGCTTTCTTTTCCGACTCAAACTGTTGCCGTTGGGTTTGTTGGTGAGCGGAACGGAGCAGGTCCAGATTATTCCGCTTCTCCCCTAACTGGCCACGTTGCTGGTCCACTTGTTCGGAAACCAGAGAAAATTCATTGTTCAGGGTTTCAAATCCCCCTTCTTCCTCATTCACCTGTAATTCGGTAAAGGAGATGCTTTCTTCAATGCCTTTGATCTGTCCATCGGCGCGTTGAAGAAAATCCTGTAATCCTTTTTCTTTTTCCTGGAGATATTGCAGTTTCTGTGCTGCCAGGTTCTTGTCATTCTCCCGGGTCCGCACATTTTGTTGTAATTGGTTAAAGGCATGCTGCATGGACTGGAGTTCTTTCTCCTTTTCCACAAAACCCGACTTTTCTCCTTCCAGGGAGGCTTCCTCGGTAGCGATCACCGCTTCCAGTTGCAGGCGTTTATCTGTTTCTACCTGGTGCTGTTCATTGAGTTCTTTGAAGGTGATATTGAACCCTTCGAGGGCTGCCTTGGCCAGTTCGATGCTGACTTCCCGGTATTCTTTTTTGACCTCAAAATATTTCTCGGCTTTTCGGGCCTGGCTTTCGAGGCTTTTCAACTGGTTGTTGATCTCGAACAGCAGGTCCTCAATACGGGCCAGGTCCTGTTCGGTCGCGTCCAATTTAAGTTTTGCCTCTTTCTTTCTGGTCTTGTAAATGGAGATACCTGCGGCCTGCTCAAGCATCCGGCGGCGGCTATTGTCTTTGTCTTTGATCAGGTCATCCACCATGCCCAATTCGATGATGGCATAACTATCGGTGGAGACACCGGTATCCATGAAAAGGTTTTGGATATCCTTTAACCGGCATTGCACATCATTCAAGCGGTATTCACTCTCGCCACTTTTATAAAATTTCCGCGTGATCGTTACCGTATTGAATTCGGTGGGAAGCAGGTTCTTGGTATTCTCAAAAGTGAGGCTCACCTCCGCCAGACCACTGGCGCTTCTGGACTTGGAGCCATTAAAGACAAGGCTCTCCAGGTTCTCCGATCGCAGGTGGCTGATCTTTTGTTCGCCGATCACCCACCGGATGCTGTCCACAATATTGGATTTTCCACATCCATTTGGTCCCACGATTCCGGTGATACTCTCATCAAAATTGATCAGGGTCTTGTCCGCAAAACTCTTGAAACCCTTGATCTCTAAACTTTTTAAACGCACGTTTCCTCCTGTTTTATAGCGGCGAATATAGGTGATTGATGGTACATAAAAAGGTTGGTAATAAACGATTTATTCACATCTGTTGGGATAAAATTTTAAGGACATTTGTCGATTTTGACAGGATTGGAAAAGAGCGGGTTGGCCGCAATGTGCTAATTTTGCTTACAACTGTTCATATTCCCATCCGGGAAAAATCCAGCGATCATGAGTAAAAACAAATCAAAGATCCAGGTCGGTTCAGAAATAGGCCGGTTAAGACGTCTTCTTGTTCATAGTCCAGACAGTGGTTTGGGAAAAGTGGTCCCTTCCAAGGCTCAGGACTGGCTTTTTGAGGATATTGTACATCTGGAAACGATCCGCAGAAAAGAGTACGATTATTATACCAAACTTTTGCTTTACTTCCTCGACCCCGGAAAGATCCAGGGCCGGTTAGAGGAGATCGATGCACATGAAAACCGACGTGTCTTTTACAAACCGGACAATGAAAATTTCTTTCGATCAGACAAGGTGATCGAGATTCAATGGCTTTTAAGTGAAATTTTAGAAGACCGTGAGATTCGATTGAAACTCATAGCTTCTGTGTGCGCGGTAGAAGGTTGTTCGTACGAAACACAGACAGGCCTGACTGAGCTTAGTCCAAGCCAACTGGCCAAGGCCTTTATCAGTGGTACGCTGAACGAAAAGGAGATGATCTTTGCCCCCATCCCCAATTTTATTTTTACCCGGGATATTGGGATCGTCATCAATCAATTCATTTTACTCAACAAACCAGCCAAGAAAGCCAGGGTGCGTGAGGCCCTGTTGATGAAATACATCTTTTTTAACCACCCATTGTTTCAGGACTACCATGACAAGGTGATCGAACTCCCTGACACCAGTTATCATTTTCTGATGCCCCGGGATGCGGACGACAAGAAAGTGACCCTGGAGGGAGGGGATGTGATGGTGGTGACCCCTGATCATTTGCTGATCGGGGTCAGCGAGCGGACCTCCATGGAAGCGGCCCACCAGGCCATTAACCTGTTGTTCGAGAAAGGGGTGGTCAAAAAGATCACGGTGGTACGTATTCCCCGCAAAAGGGATTATATGCACATCGATACGGTCTTTACCCAGGTGAAAAGAAATGTATGGGTCATGTTGGGCATCTTTTCCAAAAAATCCATCCGAAAGGAGGATGCAGACCCGGTACAAAAAGTACTGGATATGCCACGGAAAGAAGAAAAGATCAAGATCATTCAATTCCGGAAAAAGGACATCGCCAATCCGGTGCCATTTGAGAGCCTGGAAGAACTGCTCATAGATATCAGTAAAAACGACCTGAAGTGTACCGACAAGGTGCGGTTTATTTATTCGGGTAATAATGAATTTCCTTTTGATGCCCGGGAGCAATGGACCGACTCCTGCAACCTGCTGGCCTTGAAAGAAGGCGTGGTATTGGGATATGATCGGAATGATAAGACCGTAGAAGCCTTCCGTGAAAATGGATTTAAGATCCGGGAAGCTGCGGAGTTGATCCAGGCCTTTGAATCCGGAGGGCTGAAACCCGATGACCTGGAAGACACATTGATCCTGATGCCTTCGGCCGAATTGTCGAGAGCCAGGGGTGGCTTCCACTGTATGAGTATGCCTATTTTACGCGATGAAATCTAAGCCATGCAAACAACATCCCACCTTTTAATGATCCGCCCGGTACGCTTTGGATATAACCCCGAAACCGCGGTGAATAATGCTTTTCAACAGGCCCCCTATGAAGAAGCGGAGGTGATTCAGCAAAAGGCACTGGAGGAATTTGATGGCTTTGTGGAGCTTCTCCGGAAAAATGGGGTGGATGTAACAGTGGTTCAGGATACGGCTACACCTCATACCCCTGATTCCATTTTCCCGAATAACTGGGTCTCTTTTCATGCGGATGGATCGATCTATCTCTATCCCATGTTTGCTGCCAACAGAAGACAGGAAAGAAAGCAAACCGTACTTGACGCCATTGAACAAAAATTTGAGGTAAAGACCAAACATGACCTGACGGGTTATGAAAATGAATCGGGCTACCTCGAAGGAACAGGAAGCATGGTACTCGATCGGGAAAACAAAATCGCGTATGCCTGTCTTTCCGAACGAACACATCCTGAGGTACTCGAATCATTCTGCGAGATAAGCGGATACCGACCCGTCGCCTTTTATGCGTTAGACCAGGAAGGAAAACCCATTTACCATACCAATGTGATGATGTGTGTGGCCGATAAATATGTGGTGATCTGCCTGGATGCCCTGCCCGACCCCACCGAAAAAGAACTGGTGCGTTCCGTGATCCTGGCCTCCGGGAAAGAGGTCGTGGAAATTGACCTCGACCAAATGAACCATTTCGCCGGAAATATGCTACAAATTGCCAGTCCCGGTGGCGAAAAATTACTGGTCATGTCCACTCAGGCCTTCCGGTCACTACACCCCGATCAGGTGGAAAAACTCAGCGGCTTTAACCGGATTCTGCATGCCTCACTCGACACTATTGAGGCCAGTGGAGGAGGCAGCGCCCGGTGTATGATGGCTGAGATCCACAATCCTACCTTACAGTAATTCTTCAAATTACAAATTTGAATTTTCATTTAATTAACTGAAATTCAGTTAGTTGAACATTATTCGACATCTTCCTCTCTTTTTCGCATAAAATAAGAGCATACTCTTATCGTTATTTGTTTGCATTTACTAGGTAAACTAAGTATTTTCACCTATTAAATATCCAATACCCCATGATGAGAATTGTACCCATATTCCTCCTCTATTTACTTGTCAATTCCCATATGGCACTGGCTCAATGCAGTGCAAGTGGAAATTTTGTAGGCTCAACCAGTCTGGTCAGCGGCCAGGGAGATGGCACTCCCGCAAATCCCTATCGTCCAGGTTCTGTTGTGCGGGTGACCGCCACGATAAGTGGTACCTATAGCCGATCCGGATCAAACTGGTGGCATGGTATTCAGGTCAACCTGGGAAGCAATTTTAGTTTTGCCACTCCATTGAATTTTACGCGTACCGGGTTTCCTGGAAATGCACGCTGGATTTGGAGTAATGGCCATTCTGGAAGCGGTCCAGGTGCGGCCGGACCCGGCGTATATTATGACGACGACGTAGATGGCAATCCGGCCAATGGCTACGGAAGAAACACGGGCTCACTTTCCGGAACCTTTTCATTTAATATTGTAGTCGGTAATAACGCGACTACAGCCGCCACCATTTCCGCCAATATTTTACCAGATGGGTTCTCCGGAAGTTATAGCAGTTCTACCTGTGACAGTGATGCGAGTCCTGCTGCTGCCAAAACTATTTTTAACAATGTAGCCCTCCCCGCAACGTTGATCTCCTTCCGAGCGCAAAAAACCAATGACAAGGATATTGAGCTTGTATGGCAAACCGCCACGGAACAAAATGTATCGCACTTTGAGATTCAGTATAGCTCCGACAGCCGTACCTGGTCAACCATCGATTCCAAACCGGCCGTTGGTAACTCCAATACACTGCAAACATATTCTTATACCCATACACAGGCGGTGAGTGAAGATAATCTCTATCGTATCCGTGTCGTAGACCGGGATAACAGAGTGGAGTACTCGCGAGTAGTGTCCATCAAAAAAGACTTTAAAGCTACCTTCACCATGCAGAAACCCTACCCCAATCCGGTGACGGATAAGGTGAGTTTCCGACTGATTGCACCCGAGCAGGGACAGGGAGAGATCGGGGTATATAATACGGCAGGTAACCTGGTAAATAAAATGACAGTAGAAGTGGAAAAAGGATTGAATGAATTTTCATTGAATGCCATTAGCTGGCCTGCCGGTGTTTACCTGGTACGGTTTAGCAACGCATCCATTGTACTCTCCGAAAAATTCTTGAAAAACAATTAGTAGCCTCAAACGGATAATTTATCCCTGCCAGGGTACTGGCAGGGATTTTTTTTATAACCGCCTATTCAATTTTTCCCATGCTGCTTGTTTCAGGGGCCCCCATTCCCATTCCGCTCCATTGCATTGGGCAAGGATGGCCTTTGCCTTCTGTTCCTGTCCGTCTTCTGCAAAGATCATCGCCATTTGCAATAGTACATCGGGTTCAAATGTCATTCCCTCCACCTGGCTTTTTAGCAGATCAACTGCCTCCCTGGTGTTTTTCTTTTTAAAATAACACCAGGCCAGCCAGGATGCTGTTTCCGGCGTTGCCCGGTTCTTTCGTTCACTAAGCGCCATGTTGAGCGCAGTATCCAACGTAGCTGAATCTTCCGTAAAGCAATCGATCAGGTACTTGGCATACATAGGTCTTTGAAACGAATCATCCACCTTTCTGATAAATGCGGAACGGAATAACCGGGCTGAATCATGTTCCCCCTTCCATTCTTTGATCTCCGCGCGCTCCAGGTAGAACTCGGGCATTTTATATTGGTCTTGGAGGTAACAAAGAATCGATTCAGCAGCTTCCGCATTTTTATCATGAGAAAAAGCGACCCAGGCCAATCCACGCAATGCGTGGACATACTTCCCATCCTGGCGAAGTACTTCCCGGTAACCTTCCACCGCTTTTTTGGGAAATCCATTGTGTAAATACATATCCGACAGATTGGACAACCCCCATAAATGCAGGGCTTTAAGATCTCTTTCCTTAGCCCAGCTAACTGCCCGCTCCATCCATTCAATGGCCCCTTCCCCATTCCCCCGATGATCTTCCCATCGTGAACGTCGGATAAAATAGTCAAAGGATTCTTTATCGGCGATCCGATTCAAAGAGGCATTGGCTTCTTTGAATTGGCCCAATTCCATTTGGGTATCAAAAGAGACCAGGTTCACCAGGAGCCCTGCTCCACCGGTCACTCTCGCCTGATCCAATAACCAGGATGCCTGGGTAAACCGATGACAGGTGATTGCTTGTTGAGAAAGAAGCACAAGGAACTCGGGGTCATCCTTTCCTAAAAATAGGAAGACCCTATTCAGTAATGAATCCGCTCTTTGCAAGTAGGCCATCTCCCCCGTTAGTTGAAAAAGTCGGTTCCAGCGATTGGCCAATTGCATTTGATCAATGTAATTTCCGGTATCACGCTGAAGTCTATCCGTCCAAAATTGAATATCCGTCTCCATATCCGTTTTTGCCTTATTATCCGGCCCCTCTTGCTGAATAAGGCGTAAATAATCTTGTTCCTGAACGAGTTTTTCTTCGTGGCGACAACCGATAAAAAGAAAAACCGACAGCAGACTGAAAGTGATTACATTTTTCATAACCTACATAAAAAATACACCGCATCAGGGATGCGGTGTACATGATAAAATGGGATTAGAAAGGAGATGCCAGATATGGGAAGGTTCCGCTAAAGGCTTTATCATTGGCCCCTACATTATCCGAGGTAAGGCCTGGATTGGCCGCTCCGGTAGGTCCGCCAAAAATGAGCAGTAACTCCACATCGATCACATCATCTGCCAGCGCCCTTCCGGTCAACACATTAGTGCCATCGAAAAAGGTAGTGGTGCCACTTGTTTTTACATTAAGGACATCGGTAGCCAGCAAACCGGCAAAAGTTGCCTTATCCTGACCCAATGCATTTTGCGTATAGCCAAATCCGGTCAATACAGATTGAAACTGTGCATTGAAAGCAGCATTCTGCAAGGCGGGTGTGGTAATGTTGAACTCATCTTTACGAGCTGTGTTGACAAACACCGTATTGACAGCAGGACGCGCCATTTGATCCTTTTGAACGTATGTTCCAGTCGTATCAAAGTTATCTTCATTTTCGTCCTTATCACAACCCGCGAGCAATAGTGCGCCCAGGGAGAACAATAAAACACCTTTATTTAAATATTTCATGATCTTATTATTTAATGGATTATTTAGTTTTTGATTCGGCCCATACATTCAAGGTAGCCGCTGCGCCCAGCAGGTTCTTGGGAACTTCCACCACGATCGACATAACATTTGTACCGGCAAAGGCATCTACACCTGGGCTGCGAAATCCTGTTTGTGTGCCCCCCAATATTTCTTTGAAGCGAACAAGGTCAAAGAAAAATGGATCGTCACGAGGACCAGCAAAGACACGAATACCATTGTTTGTACCCACATTCAACGTAGATGCACCATAGGCTGTCACATCCGTTTCTGTCAGGGTACTATTGGTCATCACCATGCTGTTAAGCCCGGGAGCTGAAGGAGCAACAGGTCCGTATACCCGAAGTTTATTGTTCTTCACGAGGCATTGAATAACGAGGTCTTCCACATTATCACCGGAATTGTCGATGTTCATTTCATACATCACATTGGAAGGAAAACTGGCAGAAGACGTTGCCGTTGGCGAAAGCAAGCCTTGCGTATTTATCACAAATACCATCTTGCTATTGTCTGCCGGACTTTGAAAAGCATAGATGTCAGTGATGTCGGTACCCAGACTTGCACTGGATGGACCGGTTACAGCGGGTGCGTCGATATGATCAGCGGCAAAAAGAATACCGCCAACTGCCAACAACCCAAGGATACCTGTCCATAGGAATTTCTTTTTCATAAATTGAGGGGTTTGATTTGTTCAGAAAATGTTCTGATAAATAGAATTACATGATGATATACGGAACAGGAGAAAGAATGGATTTAGGCAATACCAAAAAAAAGTGAACCGACCACTCAACACATTTAATATATGAGAACAGAGAACTGAATTTAGTTTTATCTCGTAGTTAACAAAAAGACCGTATGGCGACTGCTTTGAAAACCTTTTTTACATTACTTATTATTACCACCTGTTGTAGCGCATTTGCACAATCAGGCGAAATAGTTGGATGGATCAGAGACAAAGAATCCAAAGAGGCCTTGTCGGGTGCCAGCATCGCATTGGCGGATGGCCGAAATGAACATACGGATGAACTGGGAAGATTTCGGATCAGTACAGTACCAACAGACAAATACGAAATGGTGGTATCCTATATTGGTTACCGTACGACCATCGTTCCCGTAGAAGTCAGGGAAAAAGAAAAAACGGAAGTACTGATCGATCTTTTTCGATCAAATCTTGATCTGCGTGAGATCCGCATCAATAGCCGTAAGCAGGGTACTTTACAAACTATCAGTGCCGTGGATATCATGCTTCGGCCGGTCAATACTTCGCAGGATGTATTGCGTATAGTACCCGGGCTCTTCCTTGCGCAGCATGCGGGCGGGGGAAAAGCAGAACAAATATTCTTACGCGGATTTGATATAGATCATGGAACGGATATTCGGCTATCAGTAGATGGTATCCCCGTAAATATGGTTTCCCATGCCCATGGGCAAGGCTATGCGGATCTGCATTTTCTTATTCCTGAAACCATTGAAAAAGTACAATTTGACAAAGGCCCCTACCAATCTGATCAGGGTAACCAGGCCACGGCAGGATTTGTAGCCTTTAAAACAAAGGATTTTATACGTGAAAACCTGGTCAAGGCGGAAGCTGGTCGATTTGGCCTGCAACGTTACTACGGACAACTCAAAATGATTGATAAAGAAAAAGGCGATACCAAACAACAATTCTATGTCGCTTCCGAATATGCGCGTAACAAAGGATATTTTGAAAGCCCTCAGGATTTTCACCGTTTTAATGTCATGGGAAAATATCACATGCAGGAGGGAAATAAACGTCAATTTACTATGCTGGCCTCTGCGTTTGATAGTAAATGGTATGCTTCGGGGCAGATTCCTGACCGGGCTGTACAATCAGGCCTTATATCCCGTTTTGGTGCCATTGATGATACAGAAGGCGGAAATACAAGCCGGGTCAACACCAGTGTACAATACCAGCATCGGTGGAATTCAGGTTGGATATCCTCCGATCAGGTTTATTATGCGCGATACCATTTTAACCTCTTCTCCAATTTCACCTTTTTCCTGAATGACCCTGTGGATGGTGATGGCATCAACCAACGGGAAAGCCGTGACCTTTTTGGATACAATGGCTCCCTGGTCCGGCAGGGGCAATTGGCAGGCAAGCCAAGCACCACCCGGATCGGGTATGGATTCAGGGCTGACCGGGTGCATGATATTGACCTGTCAAGATCCGTACTTCGCCGCAAAACAGATCCCATTCAGCGCGGGGATGTTCGTGAAAATGATATTTTCATTTATGGAGAACAGGATATTCGCCTGGGCAATCGGGTACAGGTAAAAGCCGGGCTTCGGTTTGATCAATTGCAATTTGCCTACCGCAATACATTAATGAACGAAACGAATTTCAGAAAACAATCACGTGCTACCCTGAACCCCTCTCTTCGTATTCAATATACGCTTAATGCTGCCTTACGGTTATACGGTAACGTTGGGACTGGTTTTCACTCCAATGATACCAGGGTGATCCTGGATAATTCTGCCCGAGAGATTTTACCCAAAGTATATGCGGTAGATGCCGGTGTAGAATTCAAACCAACCAGGGGATTATTGGTGCATGCCGCCACCTGGTATCTGTTGTCTGAACAGGAATTTGTCTATGTGGGTGACGAAGGGATCATCGAACCCGGTGGAAGGACCCAACGAATGGGGCTTGACCTGATGGTGAGATACCAAATGAACAAATGGCTTTTTGCCGACATGGACCTAAACTTTACCCGCGCCCGTTCTCTGGGTGTGGCCAAGGAAGAGGCCTATGTTCCGCTGGCAGCGGCATTCACAAGTACTGGCGGACTCAGTGCCAAACCCGAAAAAGGGCCGACGGCTTCTTTGCGGTACCGATGGATTACTTCACGCCCGGCAAATGAATTCAATTCGGTACGTACCGATGGGTATTTCCTGCTTGATGCCGCACTCTCCTACCCCTGGAAGAAATTGGAATTTTATTTGTCAGCAGAAAATATATTGGATATAGATTGGCGTGAGGCCCAATTTGATACAGAATCAAGATTAAGAAATGAAACCGTACCCGTATCGGAGATCCATTATACCCCTGGCATTCCATTCTACCTGAAAGCAGGTATCAGTGTGCGGTTTTGATCAACCATCAACCGGAAACATCGAACGGAAGCCTTGATCAAGATCACGGGGAGTAAATCCCAATTCGGATTTCGCTTTCTGGATCACAAAACCGGTCTTTGGCGGGCGACGTCCCGGTTGGGTGAAAGTATCAGCCGTAACGCGCTCGATTAGGGAAGGGTTCAATCCAAAATGAGCAGCCACCCGACAAGCAAAACCGTAGGGACTCATTCCTTCTTCTCCGGACAAATGAAAGGTCCCGGTTGCCTTCTGCTGAATGATCAATACAATACCCGCAGCCAGGTCTTCCACATAGGTGGGGGTGCGCCACTGGTCATCAACAACGCGAATCATTTGGCTGGATTCAAGACTGTTTTTTACCCAGGAAAATATATTGGAGCGTTTCCCATGCAGGGGTTGCCCATAAACCAGACAAGTACGCACAATGGCAAAGGGAATGGTGCTTGTTTCGGTGATGGCCTCAGCCTGAAGTTTGGTAAAGCCATAAAAATTCACGGGATTGCATTCATCTGCCTCCACATACATTCCTTTTTCGCCGTCAAAAACGAAATCGGTGGAGACATAAATGAACTGTGCGGAGATCGCTTCGGCGTTCACCAGTACCTGAGCAGTCCCCTTTACATTTACGGCCTCCGCCCTTTCGGTGTCTTTTTCACAATCATCCACCTGTGTCATGGCAGCAGCATGTACCACCACATCCGGTCTTTCCTTTTCCATGACGAGATTTACCGTGGGTTCGTCAAGGATATCCATATCGTAATAGACAAAGGAGTTCAGCGCTTCCACCGGATGGCGGTTCTCCCCTTTTCCCGTCGCCACTACGGCATAACCCGCAAGGAGCAACTGTTTGACCAGGTATTGGCCCAATAATCCGTTCGCACCCGTGACCAGGATTTTCATACCGCAACTTTACACCATTTAGGGCTGAATAATCCGGAATCGATCAAGATTAATTCTCCGCAAAATTGCTGTTTGGGAGAATCCATAACTACCAATCGTTATCAAAACAATCCCTTATTTTTGGTGGATTTTTTGAACGGAACCAATGATTTATTCAACGATTACGGCCTGAGAATGAACATTTTCAATTAAAAGGAACAGAGAATGGCAAAAAAAGTTTCTAAGATCGGGGTATTGACATCAGGCGGTGACGCCCCGGGAATGAATGCCGCGATCAGGGCGGTGGTACGAACAGGCCTTTATTATGGGTTAGAGGTGTACGGCATCATGCGCGGATACCAGGGTTTGATCGAAGACGATATTGTGCAAATGGACTCCCGGTCTGTAGCCAATATCATTCAGCGCGGGGGTACCATCTTAAAGACCGCCCGTTGCAAGGAATTCTATGAACCAGCCGGTAGAAAAAAAGCTTATGATATCCTGAAGAAAAAAGGGATTGATGGGTTAGTTATTATCGGGGGAGATGGTTCCTTCCGTGGTGCGGTAAAATTCAGCCAGGAATTTGATATCCCTTGTGTGGGTTTAGCCGGCACCATTGACAAAGATATTTATGGCACCGATTTCACCATTGGGTTTGATACAGCGGTCAACACCGCCGTGGAAGCCATTGATAAAATCAGGGATACCATGGATGCACACGACCGGATCTTTGTGATCGAAGTAATGGGTCGTGATGCGGGATATATCGCCCTGCATTCCGGTATCGCTACAGGAGCGGAGAATATTCTTATCCCTGAGCGCAAGACCGATATCGATGATGTGATCAAATCACTCAAAGAAAAAGAAAGAAGGAAAAAACTGGTGAACCTGATTGTCGTGGCCGAAGGAGATGATTTTGGCGGCGCTGATGAGGTACAGAAAGTGATTTCCGGACAATTGCCCAATGCCGAGATAAGGGTTTGTATCCTGGGGCATATTCAACGGGGAGGCTCACCCTCCTGTCTCGACAGACTGATCGCCAGCCGCATGGGTTTTCATGCAGTGGAAAGTCTGATCGAAGGTCGTCACAATGTATTTGTAGGCATTCTTAACAATAAGATGCATTATATTCCGCTGGAGAGCGCCGTAAAGAACAAGGCCAAGATCAGCGATGAATGGATGCGGATCGTAAAAATTCTGGCGAGCTAATACCAACGAAAACTGGCTGTCACTATGGCTAAACATGCAGATAAGTATTTCCACAAGGAATTTGATAAAGAAGCAGGCAGACAGCACGCTTCCAAAAGAACCAAGATCGTAGCCACAGTCGGACCCGCCTGTGACAGTTACGAACAATTATTGGAGCTGGTCAGGGCAGGTGTAAACGTCTTTCGCCTGAATTTTTCTCATGGCACGCATGAGGACAAAGCCCGGATCATTGATTTCATCAAAGAGATCAATGTGAAAGAACCGTATAATATTTCGATCCTGGCTGACCTGCAAGGACCCAAACTTCGCGTAGGCGAAATTGAAAATGGTTCCCTGCCACTGGAAGAAGGGGATATTCTCACCTTTACCAATGAAAAATTAGTGGGTAACCGGGAAAAAATATTTGTTTCCTACCCGGATCTCCATAAAGATGTACAACCCGGCGAAAAGATACTGATCGATGATGGAAAGATCGAAGTAGTGGTGCGCGAAATAACCCCAGACAAGATGGTCAGAGTGGAAGTTACCCTGGGTGGCGTGCTACTCCCCAAGAAAGGGGTTAACCTGCCTGATACAAATATTTCCCTTCCATCATTGACAGAGAAGGACCTTGCCGACCTGGAATTCATTATCTCAAAACAGGTGGATTGGGTCGCTTTGTCTTTTGTAAGAAAGACGGTCGATATTGTTGACCTGAAAAAACGATTAAAGAATGCCGGCTGTAAGTCCAAAGTGATCGCCAAGATTGAAATGCCGGAAGCGCTTCGCAACCTCCGGGATATTATTTTGGAAAGTGATGGTGTCATGATCGCCCGCGGAGACCTGGGTGTGGAATTGCCTGTAGAAGAAGTTCCGTTGATCCAGAAAGACATCATTAAAAAATGCATCCATCGGGCCAAACCCGTGATCGTGGCTACGCAAATGATGGAGAGCATGATGGAAAGGACAAAGCCCAACCGGAGTGAGATCACCGATGTGGCCAATGCGGTACTCGAAGGTGCCGATGCCGTGATGCTTAGTGGTGAAACAGCTACCGGGAAATATCCCAAACTTGTGGTGGAAACCATGACCAAGATCATCCTGGAAGTGGAACACAAGGCCTACGATTATAACCGGGAGGAAATGCTGAAACCCTTACCCCACTCCCCTTCCTTTCTGAGTGATGCCATTTGTTACAATGCCTGTAAACTGGCCGATGATGTAAAAGCCAATGCCCTGATCGGGATGACGCAGAGTGGATATACGGCGTTTATGCTGAGCAGCTATCGACCTCATTCACCTGTATATATTTTTACCAAAGAGCGCTCGCTGGTGAACCAGCTCAGCCTGAGCTGGGGCGTACGTGCCTTTTTCTATGACGAAGAAGAAAGCCTGGACGAGATCATCTTTGATCAGATCGATATTTTAAAAGAAAGAGGATTTATTCGTAGTGGCGATGTAGTGGTTAGCACCGGAAGTACACCGGTGGCGTTGCATTTGCCGACGAATATGCTTAAGATAACTACGGTGGCGTAAGTTTCACCGCAAGGGCGCAAAG
>JBGSHM010000014.1:0-15999 GCA_041752235.1 Chitinophagaceae bacterium | reverse complement strand
CACGATTCACGTCTGACGCCTCACGTCTCACGCCTCACATCAATCCTTCGGACAATCCAACCTCCTATCCCCTCTTGATCCGGTGATATCGCGGGAGCGAAGGATGATGGCGAAGTAGCCGCCACCTCGGGTGATCTTCTTTTGGGAGAATATATTGGCCAGGTTGTGGACCCCAAACAGGACGGGTCCCAGGCGCACGGCCCCACCGATCCAGAACTGGCTTCGGTCATTGACATAGACAGGAATATAAAAACCCTTTCGTTTGGTTTCCCATCTGGGAGTGATCGTCAGTTGGTTGATATCCCTGACCCGGATATTGTCCTTGATCGGGAGTTTGGAGAGGTCAACAGATAATTCGGCATTGACAAAAAAGGATCCGGTTACAAAGCGGTCCACATTCACCACCATTCTGGCGGGGTGGTTGATCCGGTATTTTCCTTCATAGGTGCCAAAGAATTGGTATAAAGAGGAAAGGCTGTCCTTGAAATTTCTCAGGGTCTTGGTGGTGGAGTCCATGCTCCGATCCAGACGCAGGTCTGTTACATTGGGAAGGATACTGGCCACCGCTGTGCTGTATTTGCCAAAATGATATTGGGTATAACCCAGGTCAAGAAAGGAAAGCCCGATCTTCCAGTCATAGTCAAAATAGCTTTCTTCGGTCTCAGGTGTTTCCGGGGCAGCGGGTTTTACCAGCAACTCAAATCCGATATCGGCAGAGGCGCCACTTTCCGTAAACGTAAAAAAGGAACCGAGGTTTTTCCCCGTGCTTTGGCTCCCATCCCATCGGTCGAGATTGGAGGAATACCCCCAACGGGTCTCAGCGCTGGTGACCAGGTATTCTACGGGGTCTGTGGCGGGGATTCGTTGAAAACGTCCATTGTCAATATTAGCAAATATCCCGGCCACTCCCCGGTTGCCCTTGAGAGTAAGTCCTGCATTTAACCGGAGAAATTCATTTTCATAGATCGTACGTCCGTACGACAGGTAGAGTTCGGCCCAGGAGCTGTTTACCAGAGATGCGGTCAATCCTTGGTTGGACTCGTTCATGCCAAAAAATTCGCCAAATCGTTTAATGGTATCTATATAGTTATAGACAGAGGACTTGACATCGGTATAAGACCTGACATTCATGCCAAAGGCGATGGCATGTTGTTTATTCAGGGCGATACGTCCATTGAGCAGGTTCAGGTTGGCATTTACCGCACCATAGCGTTTGAAGTTTCCTGCCTTAACCAGATATTCCGAATTGGCCGGGTTGGAAATAAGGGAGTATTTAAAAACATCTACAATATTGGTGTAATGCTTATCCTGGAAGCCAAAAAGGGTCAGGTCCCATTTAACGGGCACATTGACCATGGCTGCCGGGTTGTTATGGACATTGAGCGAACCGGTATACGAGGATCCATTGGTCGCGGTATAGTTTTGCGCGAAAGCAATGGCCGGAACAGCCAGATATAATATGGCCAGCAATTTTTTCACTTACACAAGCATCCGCAACGGCTCTTCCAACAGGGATTTCAAGGTTTGCAGAAATGCAGAACCTGTTGCACCATCTACCACACGGTGATCGCAACTCAATGTCACTTTCATTACATTCCCGGGAACCACAGAGCCATTTTTTACAACGGGCACCTGATTAATGGCGCCAACAGCGAGGATGCAGGCATCCGGTGGATTGATGATGGCTGTAAATTCCTCGATCCCAAACATCCCCAGATTGGAAATGGTGAAAGTGTTTCCTTCCCAATCAGCAGGCTGTAATTTTTTATCCTTGGCTTTCTGGGCAAATGTTTTTACTTCAGAGGCGATCTGCGACAAAGATTTCCCATCGGCAAACCGTACCACTGGCACCAGCAATCCATCTTCTACCGCTACAGCTACGCCAATATTTACATGATGATTTTTACGAATATGGTCACCCATCCAACTGCTGTTGACAGCGGGGTGTTGTTTCAGCGCCAGCGCACAGGCTTTCAGCACCATATCATTAAAGGAGATCTTAACGGGTGCCACTTCATTGATCTTTGCCCGGCTCTCTACTGCTTTATCCATATCAATGGCCATGGTCAAATAAAAATGCGGGGCAGTGAATTTGCTTTCAGCCAACCGTTTAGCAATGATCTTACGCATCTGGGATACCGGCACATCTTCAAAGCTTACCTGACCTACTGGTCCGGCAGCAACGACGGGCGCCGATGGCGTAGCCGAAGCTTTTTCGGGAGCAGGGGCGGCTTTAAAATTATCGATATCGGCTTTTACAATACGGCCACCGTCACCGGAACCATGTACACGGGAGATATCAATTCCTTTATCGGCTGCCAGTTTGCGGGCCAGAGGGGAAGCTTTTACCCTTCCATTATGTTGTGATTCATCAACGGCAACAACTTCTGTCGATTTTGACTCAGCAGCGGGTTGACCGGTCGCGGCAGCCGTAGCCGTTGCCACAGCAGCTCCGCCTTTTACAGCGGCTACAATGGCATTCACATCCACTTTTCCTTTTTCTCCGATGATACAAAGCAGGTCGTTCACAGCGATCTTCTGTCCTTTCTCGGCACCTACATATAACAAAGTTCCATTCTTGTAGCTTTCCAATTCCATCGTGGCCTTGTCAGTTTCGATCTCCGCCAGCAGGTCGCCTTTCTTAACGGCATCGCCTACCTTTTTAGCCCAGGAGGCGATCACACCGTCGGTCATCGTATCACTTAGCCGGGGCATCAATACAACTTCATCCATTTTGGAAACATCCATGGCCGGTGAGGCAGGTGTGGAGGCGGCAGGAGCCGTAGCGGGAGCGGCCGCAGGAGCAGGGGCCTCTTTTTTGGGAGCCGCTTTTTTACCCCCTGTGGAACCAATGATTCCGGAAATATCTTCCCCGGCACTACCAACCACAGCCAGCAGGTCATCTACCTGCAGCTTTCCGCCCTTCTCGGTTCCGATATGTAGCAAAACGCCATCTTTATAGCTTTCCAGCTCCATGGTGGCCTTATCGGTTTCGATCTCCGCCAACAGGTCGCCTTTTTTAACCGGGTCGCCCACTTTTTTGTGCCAGGCTGCGATCACACCTTCCGTCATCGTGTCACTTAGCCTGGGCATTAAAATCGTTTCAGCCATGTAAAGCAAATTTTGGCTCGAAATTAAGGTAAAATAGGGAATCAATCAGTAGTCCAGTTCCAATCCAAGCCGCTCGCGCAGCTCCTTGACCAGGGGATGGTCCTTGACCATTTCCAGGTATTGCTCACGAATGGTGGGTGGGGCATCTGCTTTGGGTTTCTGATCGGGGTTTTCCTCGATGAGGATCGTGAACTGAATGGGGCGGATATTCAATCGTTGCTGGAGAAATTCACTGGCGTGTATCCGCTCCTTGTCAAGAAACTTTTGTTCCAGATTATTATTGGTGATGGCCTCAAAACTAGTGGCCGAAGTGATCCGTAAACTGGCCAGTTGAAAAGGCTGGGCGGCTGAATTCTTTTCTTCCTTTAGTTTGGCAATAAAGGCATTCCAAGCATCCTGCAGGGCCTTTTCTTCCAATACCTGTTGAGCCTGGGTGGTGGTTTCTGTGCCGGTTGGGCCCCCCACTTTGGTTCGGAGCTTATTAAGCGCACTGAGTTTTCCGGCAATACCCGGTTGAGCCCGTTCAGTAACAGGCTCTTTGCGGGCAGGTGGGGTTTCAATAACGAGTTTAGGGGAAGTGGAAACCGGTTGTTTGGCAACAGGAGTGGTCTTTTCAACCGTTTTTACCTCTATGGGACTAAGTCTCCGGAAGTTTACCGGTCTTACCTGGTCAAGTTGTTTTTTTTTTACCAATCCGTCATCCTCTGCCGTGATCTCCAGTGCTTGTTGCAGATAGGAGAGTTTGATCAGGGCCAATTCAACATGCAGTTTCTTATTCCGAGCCGCCTTGTAATTCAATTCGGCATCCCCCAGAATATTCAGGGCACTGATCAGCCAGGCCGTGCTTACACGAGAAGCTTTTTCCCGGTATTTGTCCTGGAAGCTTTCCACGACTTCGAGTAAGGCGGCGGCTTTTTCGTCTTTACATACCAATAGATTCCGGATGAATTCGGCAAATCCATTGATCACCAGGTCGCCTTCAAACCCTTTGCGGTTGATATCATCAAACAAAACGAGAGTGCCGGCCAGGTCCTGTTCCAACATGAGGTCGAGCAGCCGGAAATAATAATCGGCATCCAGGATATTCAGGTGCTCCAGTGTATTGGTGTAATTGAGTTCCCCGCCGGTAAAACTGACGATCTTGTCAAGAATACTCAACGCATCGCGCATACAACCTTCGCTCTTTTGGGCAATGACCTGTAAGGCGGCTTTATCGGATTTGATCGTTTCTTTCTGACAGATTTCTTCCAGGTGTTCAACCGTATCGTTCAGTGTGATACGCTTGAAATCAAAGATCTGGCATCGGCTAAGGATCGTCGGGAGGATCTTGTGTTTCTCGGTCGTAGCCAGAATAAAAATGGCGTAGGATGGGGGCTCTTCCAGGGTCTTAAGAAAAGCGTTAAAGGCCGCGGAACTAAGCATGTGTACCTCGTCAATGATATACACTTTGTACTTTCCAGCCTGGGGAGCAAACCGTACTTGTTCTACCAGGGTGCGGATATCGTCGACCGAGTTGTTGGACGCCGCATCCAGCTCATGGATATTCATCGAAGTACCTTCATTGAAGGAGGTACAGGAATTACAGGTATTACAGGCCTCTCCATCCTTGGTGCGGTTCTCACAGTTGATCGTTTTGGCCAGAATACGCGCGCAGGTGGTCTTACCTACTCCTCTCGGCCCGCAAAACAGAAAGGCATGGGCCAACTGATTGTGTTTGATGGCATTCTTGAGGGTAGTGGTAATATGCGCCTGCCCCACTACTGTATCAAACAATTGGGGTCTGTATTTCCGTGCCGAAACGATGAACTTCTCCATAGTGAAGGTGCAAGTTAAGGAATGGATTATGGATTATTAATTATTGATTATTGGGGTAAAAAGTAATTAATAATCAGTAATTAATAATTCGGATCCTCATTTTTTCTAAACTCCAGTATAGGATGTTTTTTAAACTCACGGGTTCGGTCGAAGAGGAACCTGTACGTGTGTAATTTTCGGCTTCGGTAGGTATCTCCAAAATTCTCGGCCACATTGATCATTTTGGGGTTAAAATCACCGATCCAGAGCATTTCATACCGGGTGTACTGGTTCAGGGGCTGGATGGTTAGCGCCGCTTCATTGATGATATACGCGTCAACACCAGTGCCTTGAAATTCAGGGACAATGCCAAATATCAGTCCGCAAAAACTCCGGTTGGGTTTAGTTGCTTTATACCAAAGGAATTTGAGTTTGTGCCAGAGATCGAATTTACCATTCAGGTATTTGAACCACTGGTTGAGATCAGGGATATTGAGAAAAATAGCGACCGGATCATTGTTATAATAAACAAACCAGGCGACCTTTTCATCCATCACCGGTTTCATTTTTCGGAAGAGGGTCATTACCTGCTCTTTTTTCATTTGCTTCAGTCCGCTATGTCCTGCCCATGCTTTATTATAAACAATGGTAAAATCGGCAGCGAATTTTTCCAGGTTGTTCTTGCGAATATGTTCCGCACGATAGCCCGGGTCTTTGGATAAAAGGGCATGCCGGTCCTTGATCTTCTGGCTTACCGGTAAAGCCGGGTCAACGGCAAAACAGGTCTGCGTATAAAATAACTTGAACCCATACGCTTCAAACAATTTATAATAATAGGGCGGGTTATAATTGAGACCATAAACCGGTGGATTAAACCCATCGACCAATACCCCCCACCAACGGTCACGTTCTCCAAAATTGATCGGGCCATCCATGGCTTCCATGCCTTTTGAAGCAAGCCAGTCACGGGCTGCATCAAAAAGCATATTGGCGGCAGCCTGATCTTCGATACAATCAAAGAAACCTATACCCCCCACAGGCACATCATCTCCTTTGTTCTTGTATTTTTTATTGGTAAACGCGGCGATGCGGCCAATAAGCTTTCCCTGACTGTCCCTAAGGACCCAGCGCCTGGCATCCCCCTGGCGGAAAAACTTGTTTTTTTCCGGATCAAATATTTCATTGATGTCTTTGTCCAGCGGACGGATATAGTTCGGGTTTCCCTTATTCACAAGGGCATTTACTTTCAGGAAGTCCCTGCGGGTAGACCCGTCATTTACCTCGATCAATTGCATGCCGCAAATATATGTTTATCTGACTTTTATTTGGCCCCGGTTTCTTGCTGGGATGGCGATCTTTGCCTACCTTGGTAGAACGAACCATTAAACGCCAAATACATCGATTGTTCTTCCAAACCTATCTTCCAAAAAATCATACCGAGATGAGATCTTTTGCATTCGCCCTGATCATGGCATTGACCCTGGCACCGGCCTTAAACCTGTGTGGGCAATCGGCCGTATCACCGGATGACCTGACAAAAAGCCTGAGCCTTCGCAAGAAATTCAAAGACGAAGCGTACGCGGCCCTCCGGATCACCGAAAAGTACACTTTTGAAAAAGGGGTCAATGAATTCAAACAGCCGGTAGTAACTGTAAAAGAAACCGGTGAGGCCGAATTCATCGGGTTAAAAGACATTGCCATTTTTCAATATTATAAATTCCACAACCGATTTGTCAAATTAAAAAGCTTTACCCGGTACGACAAATACCAGTATAAATATGTCCTGACCGGAAAACGTGGTTTCGATCAGTCTGTCACCGATGAAAATACCTTCTTTGATGACAATCGTGTACAGGTCTATTCATTCCGTTTTATGGAGAAGGGCAAAGTGGCCAAGATGAACTGGGTAAGTGAGTACACAGATGGGAAGTACCTAACCCGGAATTTTTTCCATGAATCCTTTCCGGTGGTAGAAAAAGTGCTGGAATATGAAGTACCCGAATGGATGGATATTCAATTTGTAGAAAAAAATTTTCAAGGATATAAAGTAGAAAAGACGCGGCGCCCCGCGGGCAAGGCCACCATTTATTCTTTTAAGATCAAGGAATACCCCGCTTTGAAGAATGAATCCAATGACCTGGGAATTGCTTATACCCATCCGCATATCCTTACCCAGATAAAGTCATTCACCAACGGGACTGAGAAAGTAAATGTCTTTCAAAATACGGCAGACCTTTATAAGTGGTATTCCCAGCTCTATAAAATGGCCGGTAATGATATTTCCCCGCTCAAGAATCAGGTAAGCCAGATCACGGCCAATAAAAAAACTGATGAAGAAAAGATCAAGGCGATCTATTATTGGGTGCAGGATAATATCCGATATATCGCCTATGAGGATGGGTTTGCCGGCTATATCCCTGCCAGTACTCAGGAGGTTTTTTCAGTTAAATATGGGGACTGCAAGGGCATGGCCAATCTGCTGACGGAAATGCTCAAGATCGCGGGGTATGATGCTCGCTTTACCTGGATCGGGACAAGGCATTTGCCCTATGACCACAGTATCCCGGTTATGTGTGTAGATAATCATGCGATCACCGCTCTGTATTTTAAGAACAAAGTCTGGTTCCTGGATGGTACAGAGAAATACAATCCCCTGGGGGAGGATGCCTATCGCATTCAAGGCAAATCGGCCCTGATCGAAAAAGGCGAAGCCTTTGAAGAAGTGAAAGTGCCGTTGAGTAATGCCTCGGATCATGTGATCCGTACCGCGGCTACCTTGCAACTGGAGAATAATTCACTCAAAGGCCATGTGAAATTTACCCTTACCGGGAATGAACGAAAAGATTTCCACCAACGCTATCAGGAAATGCCTCAATATGCCCAACAGGATTACCTGAAAGAAATACTGGAGTTTGGAAATACAAACCTGAAGGCCTCCCAGATCAAAAGTAGTGACCTGACCAACCGCGAAATACCGGTGGTCATTGAAGGAGATATTGACCTCTCCAACAATATCAACAATATTGGCAATGACCAATATGTCCATATTGATTTCTTCCCCAAGAACCTGAGCCGGTATATGCCGGATGAAAAACGCCAGAAGGGGTTTGACTTTGAATCCGTATTTGCCTTTGAAGACGAACTGGAGCTTGTACTCCCCGCCGGGAAAAAATGTATTGACCTGCCGGAGAAATTGTCGATCGACCGCCCGGGTTATTCCTTTATTGGCAGTTATGAAACAACCGGAAATAAAGTGCGGCTGAAAAAGACACTTACGATCAAGGTAAGTGTTATCCCTGCCGATCAACTCGCCGATTGGAAGTATTTCTGGAATCGATCCGGGAATTCAACAGTTACCTGCTTACCATTACCAAAAGCTAAATGAACGTATAGTATGCAATCTATTCGCTCCCTGTCGATCGGGCTCCTTTTATCCCTCTTTGCTACGGGACCTTCGCTGTATGCGCAGGAAATGATCGACGAAGATTTTCTCGATGCACTCTCCGAGAATGCCAAAGAAGTATGGGCCGAAACCGACAATGATTTTTCGGTATCTAAATCACCTGCCAAATGGATCGATGAGTCAGCCGTAGCGGTGGCATACA
Organism: Chitinophagaceae bacterium; assembly: GCA_041752235.1. GTDB lineage: Bacteria > Bacteroidota > Bacteroidia > Chitinophagales > Chitinophagaceae > SpSt-398. The sequence continues at coordinate 7,489 of JBGSHM010000014.1, read as the reverse complement.
AAAAGCATATCCTTTTTGACAAAAAGCGCTCCGGCCTGTTGGGCGGAAAGGAAAAGCTGGTACTGGTGGAAAGAAAACACATGAAACTAATCCTTCAGGACCGCCAGGCGGTGAATGATTTTTCGGAACTCTATTTTCGGTACAGTTCAAAAATGGATGGCTTTGGTGCCGTGGTATACAAGACAGATGGAACGAAGAAGGAAATTCCCCTCACCAGGGCCGTGAGTATCGAGGACAACGATAATGTACCTGAGTTCTTTAAAAGTTTTTTTGACCAGAATGTAAGCAACCGAAATGAATACTATAAAGTCCCGGTAGCGGATCTGTTGCCTGGCGACCAACTTGAGTTCGTATCGGTTACCAGCAGTACACTCGATGTAAAGAAAATACCCTACTATACATTTGACCCACAGTATGAACTCTGCCAGAAGGTAATGCCGCTGATGGTGCATAAGATCGTGATCGAGACCGATAACAACTCGTTCATTACCGCGAGAAGCATCAATGGCGCTCCGGATTTTCAGCAATCCATGAATGGCGATTTCACCGTCTATACCTGGACCGACAAGGACCGTGACCGGTTAAAGGATGCCAATTTTGTGAATGAATACCTGGTATTACCCATGGTGAAGTTCCAGATCATCTACACCGACGGGCGTGATATTAAATCCCTTTTTGCCGGCTCCAAAGGTCAAATGAAATCCAGTTTTGACAGTAAGGAGATCGGGGAAAAGGCTTTTGCCAATTATATCGCTACCGGAAAGACCTATGTGTTTGGTTCCTCGGCCACGGTGGATATGATTGCCGGTGGACTCTGGAATAAAATGAAGAACAATGGGGCCAAGGACGTAACCGACGAGGACCTGATCAAGATGGCTTATTATTATATCCGTCATACCCAGGTATTCAACAATTACTATTATTCCGATCAGCAATTTGTGTACCTGATGGCCAAATTGCTTGGAGAAAGAAAGATCATATCAGAAGTCGTAGTGACGACCCCGAATAATATCACCGTTCCGGCTAATTTGTTATTTGAATCCGAACTGGCCTGGTGTCTTCGGGTCAAAGGAAAATTTGTGTTCAAGGCCACCGAACATTCGAACTTATATGATGTGGATGAACGAATGACCGGGAATGAAGCCTATGTGTTAGGCGGGACCATCAAAGCCTTACCTGAAAAAATTGTGATCCCTGATTCGAAGGCCGATGACAATAAAGGATTATTTCAGTGCCAGGTGACCCTTGATACTTCAAAGAAATGGCTCAATGTGGTTCGTACCTCGGCCTATACCGGTATTCAAAAAGAAAGGAACAGTGGTTATGCCATGCGGTTCACACCGTATATGTTCACCGACAGCCGCACTTATTTTGGCCCGGATGACATGGAGGGGGTGCCGCAGAAATATGCAGACCAATTCTACCAGCAAAAAAAGGCTTTGACCGATGAGTTTAAAGAAAGAAAGCCCGATTATATGAAGCAGCAGTTGGAAAGGGAATTTGACGGACCCGTTACCTACCAGAATTTCGATATGGTGGCCGAGGGCCGGAGTTTTAAAAAACCCGAAATGATGTTTCGCGAGACCTTCCAGGTAGGGGGGCTTATCCGCAAAGCGGGGAAGAAACTATTGGTCAACCTCTCCGGACTGATGGGTGGGCAATTACATATTGGGGAAGATGATCGTTTGCGTGAATTCGATGCCGACCTCCGTTATCCCCGAAAGCTACGGTGGCAGATCAATTTCACCGTACCGGCCGGGTATACCGTGGATGGGTTGAAGGAGTTAACCAACAATATTGACACCGAGGCCGGGTCTTTTATCAGCTCCGCCACGGTGAAGGATAATGTGCTGACCATTGATATCCAAAAGATCTACAAAACCAGTCAGGTAAAACGCGAAAATTGGGGGCAAATGCTGGCCTTTGTGGATGCCGCGGATGCCTTCACCAACCGCCTCATTTTGTTGAAACCCGCTCAATAACTTTATTTCGGAATTTTCAACCCGCCCCCTTACCTTTGCGGCCTGAAAATTAACCTCTTTACAATTTTACTTGTATGGCAAAAGCTGGTAAGGTAAAACAGATCATCGGAGCCGTTATCGACGTTCAATTTGATGGCAAACTCCCAGAAATTTATAACGCATTGGAACTCAAGAGGCCCAATGGGGAAGTGCTGGTACTTGAAGTACAACAGCATCTGGGTGAGGATAGTGTTCGTTGTATCGCGATGGACGGAACGGAAGGCCTGGTTCGTGGGCTGGAAGTGGTGGATACCGGCAATGCCATTGCCATGCCGATTGGGGAAGGAATCAACGGCCGTCTGTTTAATGTGACCGGTGATCCGATCGATGGTTTGCCAGCCGTTTCTAAAGTGGGTGGTCGCCCGATTCACAACAAACCCCCCATGTTTGAAAACCTCTCTACCGCCACCGAGGTACTTTTTACAGGTATCAAAGTGATCGACCTGATCGAACCCTATGCAAAGGGTGGTAAGATCGGTCTGTTTGGTGGTGCCGGGGTGGGAAAAACAGTATTGATCCAGGAACTCATTAACAATATCGCCAAAGCTTATTCCGGTTTGTCCGTATTTGCCGGGGTAGGAGAACGTACTCGTGAAGGAAATGACCTGATGCGTGAGATGATCGAAGCAGGGATCATGAAATATGGCGAAGGTTTCAAACACAGCATGGAAGCCGGTGGTTGGGACCTGAGCAAAGTGAACATGGAAGAACTCAAAGAATCCAAAGCCACTTTCGTGTTTGGTCAGATGAACGAGCCTCCTGGCGCCCGTGCCCGTGTGGCCCTTTCTGGTTTGACCATTGCCGAGTATTTCCGCGATGGTGATGGACAAGGTAAAGGAAAAGACATTCTCTTCTTCGTTGACAATATCTTCCGTTTTACTCAGGCTGGTTCTGAGGTATCTGCCCTGTTGGGACGTATGCCTTCAGCGGTAGGATACCAGCCCACCCTCGCTACGGAGATGGGTCTGATGCAGGAGCGTATCACTTCTACTAAGAATGGTTCGATTACTTCCGTACAGGCGGTTTACGTACCGGCGGATGACTTGACCGACCCCGCTCCGGCTACTACCTTCGCCCACCTGGATGCGACCACTGTATTGTCTCGTAAGATCGCTGACCTTGGTATCTATCCCGCTGTGGATCCCCTGGATTCCACGTCGCGTATCCTGATGCCTCAGGTGGTTGGTGATGCACACTACGATTGCGCCAACCGCGTGAAATTGATCCTTCAGCGTTATAAGGAATTACAGGATATCATCGCCATCCTTGGTTTGGATGAATTGAGTGATGAAGATAAAATGACGGTATCCCGTGCGCGTAAAGTACAGCGTTTCCTTTCACAGCCCTTCCACGTGGCTGAAGCCTTTACCGGTTTGAAAGGCGTACTCGTTCCCATCGAAGAAACCATCCGCGGTTTCAATATGATCATGGATGGTGAAGTGGATGACTTTCCTGAAGCTGCATTCAACCTGGTTGGTAGCATCGATGATGCGATGGAGAAAGGGAAGAAATTATTGGCAGCCGCACAAGGATAAGCGTCTCGTAGGAAGTCAGAGGACCGATGTCAAGAGTATAGACCTCGGACCCCCGACCTCGGACAAATTTGGGAATCCAATTAGTTGTGAAAATTAAATAGTAAATGAATCTCGAAATACTTACTCCGGAAAAAAAGCTCTTCAGTGGTGAAGTCTACGGTGTGCAAATGCCGGGTACCAGTGGAAGCTTTGAAGTATTGGAGAAACATGCACCGATGGTCAGTGCCCTTAAGGCCGGCAAGGTGAAAGTGTTGAAGGATAAACAAAATCACCTCGCTCATTTTGAGATCCAGGGTGGTTTTGTAGAGGTGCTGAACAACCGGGTTACTGTCCTGGTAGAAGGCGCCAGCGTTATTGAATAAGAAACCTCATCCCCAGAAAGGAATTTTTACATAATTGGACGGAAAACCCAATTGGTCCATGATTTATGACAAGACTGGCCTCCCCGCATGGGGAGGTTTTTTTATGGGGTTTAGTTGAGTTGGGGGTCAATGGGGAAATTGATCAGGATCTCATAGTCACCACCCAAATGACGAAGGGAGTCTTTCCAGATTTCTTTTTCGTTGGGGTGAAAAATGAGAGAGGGGTCGGCTTGTACGGTTAACCAGGATTTCTCCTTCATTTCATCGGTTAACTGCCCCTGGCTCCAACCAGAGTATCCGATATAGAAGCGAATCTTATCCTGCTCCAGGGTATTCGACCTGATCATGTCAATAACCCGGGCAAAATCGCCACCCCAGAACACTCCTTGAAGGATCTCGATACCGCCTGGAATGTCATCCGGGCATTGGTGTAAAAAATGAATGGTATCCAATTGTACCGGACCACCATAGTAAATCGGAATGGGATGATCATCCAGATCAGGGATAAGTTGGTCCATGGTGGTTGAATGGAGCCGGTTCAATACAAATCCAAAACTCCCCTCTTCCTGATGCTCACATAATAAAACCACCGTGCGCATGAAATTAGGGTCCTGAAGAAACGGATCGGAGATCAGCAATATGCCTTTTCCGGGGTCAATCATGATTCAATTTACCACCAAAATGCTATTTAACCTTTCTATGTAGGTAAATTTTACATTTTTGCTATAATATTGCCAGGTTTTCCGGAATAAAAATCTGGCCGGAAAATGTAGCCATTGTGAGAAGAACATTCCCCATAATCATCATTCTTATTTCCATTTCACTGATAGGAATCATCCTGATCCAGCTGTCATGGATCAAAAGCATGACCATTTCCAAAGAGGATCAACTCGAAGCCCAGCTTGTATCCGCTACCCGGATGGTCGGGGAAGAACTGTCGGTGTATAAAACCACTAGTTTTAACAATCCACTGACCCGGGATAATTTTTCTCTGGATATCCTGAAACCACCTACGATCGGGCAACGGTTTAAAGTAACCGAGATCTCTGAAAAGATCAGCCGGGCCTTTGACCTGAATGGCATGAAAGGAACAAAATTTGAGTTTGCCCTTGTTACGGCCAATTCATTGGGGGAAGGAGTGATCGAACGCCAAAGTGCCGGATACCAGAAACTCAGTTACGATACCACGCATTGCAAACAATCCATATTTCCCATTGTAGCTCCCGGGGGAAGTTTTTTAGAAAACCTCGCGCCGAACGAAATATTGATTGTGGCCATTCCAAATATCAAGTCCGTGGTATTTCGTGAATTGCGCTGGAAGATCGGTACCGCGATCTTATTTACCATCATCATCTTTGCGGCCTTCTTTTTGACGGTAAATACGATGTTGCGGCAGAAAAAACTCAGCGAGATCAAGAATGATTTCATCAATAACATGACGCATGAATTCAAGACCCCGCTGGCCACCATCTCGTTGGCCGTGGATGCCTTGAAGAATGAAAAAGTGCAGGGCGACCGCGACCGGATGAAATATTTTAGCGGCATCATCAAGGAGGAGAATCAACGGATGCACCGGCAGGTGGAGACCATCCTCAAAGCCGCTTTGATGGAAAAACAGGAAGTGGAATTGATGCTTTCACCGGTGCATGCCCATGAAGTGATACAGGATACCGCCCAGAATTTCGCGCTTCAGTTAGAGGAAAAACAAGGCAAGGTAGAATTGGATCTCCAGGCTACCGAAGACCTGATCCAGGCCGATGAGGTTCATTTTTCCAATCTGGTGAATAACCTCATTGACAATGCGGTTAAATATGCCAAACAACATGTGCCCCCGGAAATTCGCATCAGTTCCTTTTCCGATAAGAAAAATCTCACCATCATTTTCGAAGACAATGGCATCGGTATGAGCAAAGAAACGATCCGCCGCATCTTTGAAAAATTTTACCGGGCCCATACCGGCAACCTGCATAATGTAAAAGGCTTTGGGTTGGGGTTGAGTTATGTCAAGACCATGGTAGAAGCGCATGGCGGCACCATCAAAGCAGAAAGCACAGTAGGGAAGGGGAGTGTGTTTACGGTGGAGATTCCGTTTAAAAAATAATCATTTTATTTACCGCCAGGACGCGAGGTCGCTATGGTACGCTAAGAATACCTGGCGTTTCATTGCGCCCTGGCGTCATCGCGGTAAAGTACCCTAAACTTTTTTCAGGAACAACAAACTGCCGTCTCCATAACTCAAGAACCTAAAATTCTTTTTCAACGCATACTCATACACTTTCTTCCAATCAGGTCCTATAGCTGCGGCCACCAATAACAATAAGGTGGATTGTGGCTGATGAAAATTGGTGACCAATACTTCCACGATCCGGAATTTATATCCCGGCACGATCATCATCTGCGTGCGTGTGATCAATTCCTCCTTTTCATTTCTTTTCAGCCAGGTCAATAGTGCTTGCAGCGCGACTGGAACGGTGATGGAGTCCTTATCAAGGGTATACGCTTCCCATTGACCCAGGGTCAACGAAGCCGGATGAATAAAGGGATTGAGTTTTGTTTTGACGCCCAACCAATAGAGGCTTTCAATGGTACGCAGGGAGGTGGTACCCACGGCCGTGATGATATACTTGTGGTTTTCGAGAATGTTCTCAACCGTGTGGTAGTTGACATGAATAAACTCCGAGTGCATGGCATGGTCGGCGATGGTAGCCGATTTTACCGGCATAAATGTTCCTGCACCTACATGAAGCGTGATGAAATCGGTTTTGATCTTTCGTTCCTGCAGCGATTTAAGAATGGCCGGGGTAAAATGCAGGCCGGCTGTGGGGGCCGCCACGGAACCATCGTAGTGCGCGTAGATGGTTTGGTATTGTTCCGCATCTTCCACCCGCACGGCCCTTTTGATATAAGGGGGAAGAGGGATGGAGCCGGCCGCATGCAATATTTCTGCAAAACTGAATGTCTCGTTATGCCAGATCAATTCAATCAGGAAATGGTCGCCTTTTTTCTCTCTGTAATGTGCCTCCAGCACCATATCGGTATCGGCTATGCGTAATTTTTTCCGGAGTACCTGACCTAGTTTCCATTTGGATGCTCCACCGATCAGGCATTTCCAAAATACGCGACCTGTTGTTTGCATGGCCAATGATATTTCGCTATGACGGTCGTCGGGTTCGAGACAAAATATTTCGATCTGTCCACCGGTTTCTTTTTGAAACAACAATCGCGCTTCCACCACTTTGGTATCGTTGAATACCATGAGTGCCTCCCGGGGTATATACTCCGCAATATTTGAATAATGATCCTCTCGTATTTCTCCGTCCTGGTAGATAAGGAGTCTTGACTGATCGCGCTCGGTAAGCGGAAATTCGGCAATGTTTTCAGCCGGTAGCGGATAGGTATAATCCGCAATGGATATTTTGCTGGGGTCTGGTTTCATACAACTAACTGTTGTAGCAGGGCAAAGGTAGGGGTTTTGGATGTTGGAGTTTGGATGATGGATGTTGGATGATGGATGATGGATGATGGATGATGGAAGGCGGATGGCGGAGGCTTGCTGTGCGAGAACAAATGT
>JBGSHM010000013.1:0-77938 GCA_041752235.1 Chitinophagaceae bacterium | reverse complement strand
ATGACAGGGAGTGGTATTTGCCGAAGTATCGGGAGATACTTTTCCTGCGTTAGTTTATTCTACCGCGAAGACGCTAAGACACAACGGGCGCTAGGATAGCTGTGCGAGACCTCTGGTCTCGCACAGCTATCCTAGCGCCCTTTGTGTCTTAGCGTCTTCGCGGTAGAATAAACTAACGCAGGAAAAGTATCTCCCGATACTTCGGCAAATACCACTCCCTGTCATCCACCAGCAATTCCAATTTATCTACATGATATCGTATCTGGTCAAAGAAAGCATCTTTAACCTGACTTTGGTAACTGATGGCCATGGTCCTTGTTTCGGTCATGGCATTGCAGACCTTGCGCGCCTCGATCATTTTTTCTACGAGGTCGGATGTTTTATTGATATGCTCGGATAATTTCTCCAGGATCTGTTTTTGATTGGCATAGGCCGACTCCGGCAAACCCAGCGCCTGCAAGCTCTGGATATTCTGGGCCAATCTGGTCTGGTAGCGAATGGCTGGGGGCAGGATATGGCTGGTGGCCAGTTCGCCCATGATACGTCCTTCGATCTGTACCCGCTTGATGTATTTTTCGAGTTCAATTTCGTGGCGTGCTTCCAGTTCAGCATGTGTATAGATGCCATTGATCTCAAAGAGGTGTTTGGCTTTTTCAGTCACCATGGCATCCAGCGCCAGCGGAGTGGTCTTTACATTTGCCAGGCCACGACGCTCGGCTTCTTTTTCCCATTCGCCGCTGTACCCGTCGCCTTCAAAGAGTACTTTTTCACTGGCCACGATATATTCGCGGATCACATGCATGATGGCGATCTCTTTCTTTTCCCCTTTCTCAATATGTGAATCCACATCTTCCTTGAACTGACGTAGGGTTTGGGCCATGATCGTATTCAATACGGTCATCGGGTTGCCACAGTTGGCCGAAGAACCCACCGCTCTGAACTCAAACTTGTTTCCGGTAAAGGCAAAGGGAGAGGTACGGTTACGGTCTGTATTGTCCATCAGCAACTCAGGAATACTCTTGTGAATATCGATCTTGAGCATGCTCTCATCGGTCTCATCCATTTTATCGGTCACGCGTTCTTTTACTTCCTGTAATACCTTGCTCAGGTAGTCACCAATAAAGACGGATATGATGGCAGGCGGCGCTTCGTTAGCACCGAGGCGATGATCATTTCCGGCGGATGCGATCGAGGCACGCAGGATATCGGCATAATCATGCACGGCTTTGATGGTATTCACAAAAAAGGTAAGAAACATCAGGTTGGTCTTTGGTGTTTTACCCGGAGCCAACAGGTTGATGCCCGTATCCGTACTCATGCTCCAGTTATTGTGTTTACCGGAGCCGTTGATGGCGGCAAAGGGTTTTTCATGCAGCAGCACCCGCAACTTGTGACGTTTGGCCACCCGGGCCATGATGTCCATCAACAAGGTATTGTGGTCAACGGCCAGGTTGCACTCTTCATAAATGGGCGCACATTCAAACTGTGCAGGCGCTACTTCATTGTGACGCGTACGCAGGGGAATACCCAGTTTATAAGCTTCTTCCTCATAGTCGCGCATGTAGGCATATACCCGTTCGGGGATGGAACCAAAGTAGTGGTCTTCCAATTGCTGGCCCTTGGCGGAACTATGTCCATAAACAGCACGTCCGCACAATACCAGGTCAGGACGTGCATTGAACATCGCCTCATCGATCACAAAATATTCCTGTTCCCAACCCAGGGTAGCCTGTACATGGGTTACGTTTTTATCAAAATAGTGGCATACATCCAACGCGGCTTTGTTCAGGGCATCCAGGGCTTTTAACAAAGGCGCTTTATAGTCCAGCGATTCGCCGGTATAGGAAACAAAGATGGTGGGGATACAAAGCGTAGCACCCTGACCGATCTCAATGATAAAGGCAGGAGAGGAGGGATCCCAGGCAGTATATCCACGGGCTTCAAAGGTGGCTCTTAATCCGCCTGAAGGGAAGGAAGACGCGTCAGGTTCCTGTTGGATCAATGCGTCGCCGTCGAATTGTTCAATGGCGGTGCCGTCCCCTTTAAGGGTGAAAAAGGAATCATGTTTTTCGGCCGTTGTGCCGGTCAGTGGTTGAAACCAGTGGGTATAGTGCGTTACGCCCTTGCTTTCTGCCCAGGCCTTGATTCCATTGGCGATCTGGTTGGCCATAGCCCGGTCGATCTTTTGACCGGCCTTGATGGATGACATCAGGCTTTTGTAGGCTTCATCACTTAAATATTCACGGGCTACTTTGGCGGTAAATACATTGGATCCGAAAATGGCAGTTATCTTTTTCGATCCGGCCACCTTTACATCCACCTCCGTAGTGAGGTTATTGATGGCATTAAAACGAAGTGACATAGACGCGTTTTTTAGTTTCGGTAAATATAGGATTCACAGGAAAATAAAAAGGGTAAGTTATGCACTTACCCTTTTCGAATTTTGTTGTATTAATAGTTAGAAGTCCGGAGTCCGAAGTCGGAAGTCCGAGGTTAGACTTCGGACTCCGGACCTTGGACCCTATACTAAGCGACTTCCATCTTTTTCTGAATGCTCACCTCCGCTTCTTTTACGGTCTTGATGATGCGGGCGGCTACTTTGTAGGGATCAGCAGCGCTGTTGGGACGGCGGTCTTCCAGCCAGCCTTTCCAGCCTCTTTCTACCGTACCAATGGGGATCCGGATGGATGCGCCACGGTCGGAAATACCATAGGAGAAGTCATGGATGGAGGCTGTTTCATGCTTGCCGGTCAAACGCAGGTGGTTGTCGGCACCGTATACTTCGATATGTTCTTTTACTACCGGGCGGAATGACTCACAAACGCGCTCATAGATTTCCTTGCTGCCACAGGTACGCAGGAGTTCATTGGAGAAGTTGGCGTGCATACCACTTCCGTTCCAATCCAGGTCACCCAGCGGTTTACAATGCCAGTTGATGGCCACACCATATTTTTCCCCGATGCGCTCCAGCATGTATCGGGCCACCCAGATCTGGTCGCCAGCTTCTTTGGCTCCTTTGGAGAAGATCTGGAATTCCCACTGACCGGTGGCTACTTCCGCATTGATACCTTCCACATTCAAACCGGCGTCAATACAAGCATCCAGGTGCTCTTCTACAATGTGACGGCCATAGGCATTGTTTGCGCCAACGGAACAATAGTAAGGGCCCTGGGGACGGGGATATCCACCTTCGGGGAAACCCAGGGGTTTATGTGTTTCAGGATTCCAGAGGAAATATTCCTGCTCAAATCCAAACCAGAAATCATTGTCATCATCCGCGATCGTAGCACGACCATTCGACGCATGGGCGCTGCCATCCGGATTCAATACTTCACACATCACCAGGTAACCATCCCGACGCTGGGGATCAGGTACCATAAATACGGGCTTTAGCAGACAGTCGGAAGAACCGCCTGGAGCCTGTTCAGTAGAAGAACCATCAAAGGACCACATGGGGCAATCTTCCAGTTTGCCGCTAAAGTTCTTTTCGATCTTTGTTTTACTTCTCAGACTTTGGGTGGGCTTGTATCCATCCAGCCAGATGTACTCAAGTTTTGCAACTGCCATAACTATTTACATTAAAATTTTAAAAATGTGTGCTTGTAGCGACAAATCTAAACAATAATGGCAATTTAGTATATCAGCAAGTAAAAAAAAATGAGGCATTTGTGGAAAAATGAGAAAAACAAACGCTTGGTAGTACAGAAAACCTCGTAAATCTACGAAAATATAAATATTGTAAAATTATTTAATATTCATATGAATGGCCTTTTTTAGTCTTGACCAATCAATTCCGGCCAATAATGGCGTGATGGCCAGCGGGAGGAGTATGCTTCGGTACCGGACGATGGCGCCCTGAAAATTGACCGTATATCCGATGGTCAGGAGCAGGGTAAATCCAAAGAAATAACAGAACCAGATAAAGGGGCGGTTGAGTGAAGTGGTCTTGTCACGATAAAAAAGCAGGAGCAGAATCAGGGCGAGCGCCAAAAGATTTTCGAGCATCACCCCTAATGACAGCATATGTTTAATATCCGATGGAAAGGGCCTCATCAGGCTGTTCACCAATGCCTGAGGTGTGTTTCGTATAAAGCCCTGCAGGTTGGGTTCCAGTTTTTCGACTTTTAATCCGGATCCGCCTTCGAGTCGCATAAACGCCGCCTGTTTATTGGCCACGGCCCCGGGGAAATCCAGGGAATCGCTTACGAAGGGCAGGGCAAAGAAGAGGAAAATCGACAGTGCATACACCGCGATAAACCGCCATCCAATTTTTTTATCCGATCGATTGGCCAGACACCAGGCGGTGAGACCGGGAATCAATAACATCAGGATATAATTCCGCATGGCCAACAGGATCAGGAGACCCAGGAACAAATAAAGGATACGCACCAAACTGAACCGCCCCTGTTTCAATCCAAAATAAAAATGGTAGGCCACCATGCCAATGGCGGTAAAGGTTAGACCATCTTTATGAATACCACTGCTCCAATACAAAAAGGAAGGGATCAGAAATACACCGATCAATACCGCCCATTTTTTACCCGGAAACAGATCCGACATCACCCGGTAGACCATAACCGGGCCGATCATGGTTAAAAAAGAATAGAAAATGACATTGATATAATAGTTGCCAAAGCTGAACAGGTTAAAGATGGAAAGCAGTTTGATAAAAATATTTGCCTTCAGGTCATTCCAATACGAATTGCTGGATGCAAAAAATCCTCCATACCCACCTTCATACCCACTATAAAATAAGTTGGTCAGGTATTCCCGGGGATTGTCATATAACAACTGGAGTTCATCCACGCTGGTATTGTGGAGGCCCCAGGTATCATACATATAGGCGAAATAGCCATAATAGATACCCACCCAACCATAAAATATACCGGCAATGACCTTGAGCAGAAAGAGGATAATGAGTTGGGCATTGCTCAATCCCGAATGCCGGAACAACCCGATACGGGTCAGCAGCCAGGAAAAGAGGAAAAGGTAACCTATGAAGAGAAAATAATCCAAACCAACTAGTTATTCTCGCAAAATAGCCCAAAAAGTTGAAAAGTTTCTCCCTTTTCCTCCCGCTCAGTTTGTAGTTTTGCCCTTTCACAAAACACTATGGAAGTAACTGTAAAGACCGCGGAACAACTGCGGATCACCCCCGAAGAATTCGAACTTATTCAGCAAAAACTTGGACGCACCCCCAACTTCAATGAACTCTGTGCCTTCTCGGGCATGTGGAGTGAACATTGCAGCTATAAAAATTCGATCCGTTGGCTAAAGACCCTTCCCCGTGAGGGAGGCCGGATGCTGGTGAAAGCCGGTGAAGAGAATGCCGGATTGATGGATATCGGTGATGGCTTGGGTGTGGTCTTCAAGATCGAATCACATAACCACCCTTCGGCCATTGAACCCTTTCAGGGAGCGGCGACCGGAGTAGGGGGTATTCACCGGGATATATTTACCATGGGGGCTAGACCCATTGCCTCGCTGAATTCCCTGCGCTTTGGCAATCTGGAAGCGGACAAGACCCAGCACTTGCTGGCCGGGGTTGTACATGGTATCGGGCATTATGGAAACTGTTTTGGTGTTCCGACCGTGGGAGGTGAAATTTATTTTGATCCCTGTTATCATACCAACCCGCTCGTGAATGCGATGAGTGTGGGAATTGTAAAAGCCGGTGAAACCGTTTCCGCTACAGCGGAAGGGATCGGTAACCCGGTCATGTTTGTAGGTAGTGCAACCGGAAAAGACGGCATTGGTGGCGCTTCCTTTGCCTCAGCCGATATCACTGCGGAAAGTGCAGAAGAACTACCTGCCGTTCAGGTAGGTGACCCTTTTCAGGAAAAGAAATTACTCGAAGCCTGTCTGGAAGTGATTCAAACCGGAGCGGTAGTGGGTATGCAGGATATGGGTGCCGCCGGGATCATTTGTTCTACGGCAGAAATGAGTGCCAAAGGCGAAGTAGGTATGCGGATCGATCTGGATAAAGTCCCTACGCGTCAGAAAAATATGAAGACCTGGGAATTGCTGCTGAGTGAAAGCCAGGAAAGGATGTTGCTGGTGGCCGAGAAAGGCCGTGAGGAGGAAGTGATGCGGGTTTTTGAAAAATGGGATCTCCCTTGCTCGGTCATTGGTGAAGTAACCAATGATGGTATCCTGAATTTTTATATGCATGGAGAATTGGAAGCATCCATTCCCGCGCATGAACTCGTATTGGGTGGAGGGGCTCCACAATATGAACGCTCCTATAAAGAACCAGCCTACCTGGAGAAAATTAAGGCCTTTGACCCCACCACCGTTCCAGTGCCGGCAGACCTGGCCCAGGTGGCGGAAAAATTGATACAAATTCCTACGATCGCCTCCAAGCATTGGGTGTATGATCAATATGATAGTATGGTAGGCACAGCCAATGCTTCCACCAATGCACCTACCGACGCGCCGATAGTATCGGTCAAGGGTACCCGAAAAGGTTTGGCTGTTACCACGGATTGCAATAGCCGGTATGTTTATGCTGATCCCTTTAAAGGAGCCATGATCGCCGTGAGTGAAGCCGCCCGCAATATCGTTTGCAGTGGGGGCGAGCCATTGGGTGTGACCAACTGCCTCAATTTTGGTAACCCATATGATCCCGAAGTCTATTATCAGTTTGTACAGGCCATCAAAGGCATGGGGGCAGCTTGCATTAAATTCAATACTCCGGTCACCGGAGGGAATGTTAGTTTCTACAATCAGAACCCCGATGGACCTGTATTCCCTACACCAACAATTGGCATGGTGGGTCTGCTGGAAGATATGGGGCAAATGATGACCCTTGATTTTAAAAACGAAGGGGATATCATTTACCTGATCGGACGATCCACTGATGATATCAATTCTTCCCAATACCTGGCCCGCATTCGCGAAGTGGAATATTCGCCCGCGCCTTATTTTGATCTGGAAGAAGAGTTTGCCTTGCAGCAAAAACTCGCGAGGCTCATTCAGGATAAACTTGTCCTGTCTGTGCACGATGTCAGTGAAGGAGGATTATTCATAACTTTATGTGAGGCAGGTTTTAACCGGGAACTTGGTTTTTCTGTACGTTCCAAAGAAGGAATCCGGAAAGATGCCTGGTTGTTTGGCGAAGGACAAAGCCGTGTCGTGGTCACCGTTTCTCCGGATCAGGCCGCCAGTCTGGAAAAAGAACTGGATGGATTTGTATTTGAAAAATTGGGAGTGGTTACCGCTGGCGAAGTGATCATTGATCAGCAGGAATGGAAACCGATCTCCCAATGGAAACATCGTTATGATACGTCGATCGAGAATTATTTAATGAAAGAAGAAGCGAGTTCAGCATTATCCTGATGGACAGAAATTCAGTCATAATTGTTACGGGCGCTGCCGGGTTTATTGGCAGTTGCATGGTAGGCTATCTTAACCGGAAGGGCTACCAGAACATCATCATCGTGGATGAATTCAGCGATGGCGAAAAGCGGCCCAACTACGAGGATAAAAAGATCTGCGCCCGGGTAGAACGAAAAGAGCTTTTCAATTGGCTGGATCATTACCAGATGCGTATTGATTTTGTTTTTCATCTGGGTGCCCGTACCGATACCACCGAATTCAATTATGCCATTCATCAGGAACTCAATGTGGCCTATTCGCAGGAGATATGGCATTATTGTGTACGAAAAAATATTCCCCTGGTATATGCCTCTTCAGCCGCCACTTATGGCAATGGGGAATTGGGCTATAAAGATGATCATGGGATCGTGGAGAAATTACACCCCCTCAATCCCTATGGTGTTTCCAAGAATGAGTTTGATAAATGGGTCCTGAAACAAAAAGAAGAGCCGCCTTTTTGGGCCGGCCTGAAATTCTTTAATGTATATGGTCCCAACGAATACCATAAAGGCCGCATGGCTTCTGTGATCTTTCATGCCTATAACCAGATTCATCAAACCGGCAAGGTAAAACTCTTCCGTTCTCATCACCCCGATTTCAAGGATGGTGAACAACTACGCGATTTTGTGTATGTAAAAGATGTGGTGGATATCTGTTACTGGTTGATGCAGGAAATGCCTCCTTCAGGCATCTACAACCTGGGTACAGGCAAGGCACGTACTTTCAAAGACCTTGTGACCGCGATCTTCACTGCCCTTGATAAAGAACCTGTCATCGAGTTCATCGATACCCCCGAAGACATCCGGGATAAATACCAGTACTTCACCGAAGCGGATATGAATAAGTTGAGGAAAGTAGGATACCACGATGAATTTTATTCATTGGAAGAAGGGGTGGAGACGTATGTGAAGGGGTTTTTGTTAGAGCATAAATACTATTAGTTTAAGTGAATTATGAATAGTGAATGGTGAATGGTGAATAGTGAGTTGTGCATTCATTCACTATTCACCATTCACTATTCACTGGTTTAGTCAGGATAATAAAAAACAAGGAAAATGTCATTGAAGAAGATAGCCATCATCGGCGGCGGAAACCTCGGTGCGTCCATCGCGGAAGGATTACTTCAAAGCGGTTTTAGCAAACCGGGCGATATTACCATAACCCGACGAACAACAGGCCTGCTTCAGCGGTTTGCAGATCAAGGGTGTAAGGTGCATAGTGATAATAAAAAAGCGGTGAAAGAAGGGGAGGTGATCATCTTAGCGGTCAAGCCCTATAATTATGCAGCGATCGTAAAGGAGATCAAAACCGTGCTTGATCCAAAAAAACATATTCTGGTTTCCGTCATTTCCGGTGTATGGATCGAGCAACTGCAAAAAGAGATCGGTAAACCAGTACCCGTTATCCGGGCCATGCCCAATACGGCGATCGCGATTCAACAAAGCATGACCTGTTTGGCTCATGCCCATGCTACCGACAAACAAATTGAATATATTCAGGGATTGTTTGATGTGTTGGGTCGTACTACCCTGATCGATGAAAAATTAATGGATGCGGCTACGGTCCTTGGTGCCTGTGGTACCGCTTTTGCGATGCGGTATATCCGCGCCAATATTCAGGGTGGTATCGAGATCGGGTTTGATGCCAAAACGGCTACCCTTATTGCTGCACAAACCATCAAAGGAGCGGCCGATCTGCTTCTGACCAAAGGCTCACACCCCGAGCAGGAGATCGATAAGGTCACCACACCAAAAGGATGCACCATCGCTGGACTAAACGAAATGGAACATCAGGGATTCAGTTCTTCTTTGATCCGGGGGGTGTTGGCGAGTTATAATAAGATATTGAAAGATTGAATAATCGATTTTACCGCAAAGACGCAATGGCGCGGGGGACGCAAATTGACTTGGCGCTGCCTGGCGACATAGCGTCCTTGCGGTAAGAACTATTGTTTATAAACAATTCCGTCTTTCATCACAAACATCACTTTCCCAAACACGGCCGCGTCTTTCAGCGGATCGCCATCCATGGCCACGATATCGGCGAGTTTACCTGCTTCAATACTTCCCAATTTATCTTTTTCGCCCAGCAGATCGGCCGCATTGATCGTAGCTGATTTGATCGCATCCATCGGGCTCATGCCTGCGTCGATCATGTAACCGAATTCACGCCAGTTCTGGCCATGCTGATAAACCCCGGCATCGGTACCAAATGCGATCTTGACACCGGCTTTGTAGGCCCTTGCAAAAGTCTTTTGAATTTGAGGACCGGTTTCCAGCGCCTTAGGAACAACGATGGCTGGATAATACCCAGGAATTTTTGCCGAATCACCCACTGCTTTGCCGGCTGTGATGGTGGGTACATACCAGGTTCCATGTTTTAAAAACAATTGGATCGCTTCATCATCCATGAATGTCCCATGTTCGATGGAGTGAACACCGGCACGGATCGCCCTTTTCATGCCTTCGGCTCCATGGGCATGCACGGCCACCTTGAATCCATAATCATTTGCTGTCTGAACAATGGCCTCCAATTCATCCTCAAAGAACTGGGGATTTTTTCCGCTTTTGGCCACACTCAATACGCCACCGGTGGCGGTTATCTTGATCAGGTCGGAACCATCTTTGTATCGTTGGCGAACGGCCTTACGGGCCTCTTCAGCTCCATTGATCACACCTTCCTTTGGTCCCGGGTCACCCTGGAGGTCTTTCCGATATCCATTGGTGGGGTCCGCATGGCCTCCGGTCGTGGCGATGGATTTCCCCGCTGTATAGATCCGGGGACCCTTGATCCAACCCTTATTGATCGCATTTCGCAGGGAGATATTGACCCCTGTACCCCCAGGTCACGCACCGTAGTAAACCCGGTCATTAGGGTGATCTCCGAATACCTGACTGATTGAAAGGCATAATCGGCCGGGTTGAAGGTATAGGTTTGAATATATCGGTCGGGATTGGTCTCGTGCTCCATATGCACATGCATGTCCAGCCAACCCGGTGTCACGGTCCTGTTCTTCAGGTCAATACTCTTATCATTGGCGCCGGGTTTGGAATACCCGCTCTCCACGGCCAGTATTTTGTTCCCTTCTACAATAATGGTCATGGACTTCCTGGGTGCATCGGATACCCCATCGATCAGGGTTCCGCACCAGATATAGGTTTTCTGGGAAAAACTCAGGAGGGAAATGGTGAATCCCAGTAAAACAAGGGCAATCTTTCTCATGATTTTCAGTTTGTTCGAATATATTGATTTTTTGTTTGCCCTATTTCCGTGAATACAGTGTCCCGAAGCTTCGGGATGAGGCCTCGGGACCGTGAGCATTTTTTTTCGCACATAATGCACGGAAGCCACGGAAAATAATGTAGGTTTGCACGACCTCTCGGATTATCTTATTTCCCATTACATTCCGCTGGTCGTTTTCTATTTAATACAATCTTTATGGCCAAATTTATCTTTGTCACCGGGGGTGTTACTTCTTCATTGGGTAAAGGCATCATTGCCGCTTCGCTTGCCAAGCTACTCCAGGCGAGGGGCTTGCGTGTTACCATCCAGAAATTTGACCCCTATATCAATGTGGATCCGGGAACGCTGAACCCCTATGAACACGGGGAGTGTTATGTAACCGACGATGGAGCGGAAACCGACCTGGATCTGGGCCACTACGAACGATTTCTGAGTATATCCACCTCTCAGGCCAATAATGTGACCACGGGACGCATTTATCAAACCGTTATTAATAAAGAAAGGGAAGGGGCTTACCTGGGAAAAACCGTTCAGGTTATCCCCCATATTACCGATGAGATCAAGCGGAGAATGCTGGAACTGGGGAAGACGGGGAATTTTGATATCGTGATCACCGAGATCGGTGGTACAGTGGGGGATATTGAATCCCTGCCATATATCGAGGCGGTTCGTCAATTACAGTGGGAACTTCCGGATGATGACCTTCTGGTCGTACACCTGACCCTGATCCCCTATCTCAAAGCAGCCAAAGAACTTAAAACCAAACCCACCCAACACTCGGTGAAAATGCTGAGTGAAAGCGGGGTATTTCCGGATATCCTTGTTTGTCGTACCGAAGAGCCAATAACGGAAGATATCAAGCGAAAGATCGCCCTGTTTTGCAATGTTCAACCCGAAGCCGTGATCGAGGCCGTGGATGCCAGTACCATCTATGAGGTTCCCCTGATCATGATGCATGAGAAACTGGACAAGATCGTGTTGAAAAAGCTAAACCTCCAGATCGAAACCGAGCCTGAACTGACCCGCTGGAAGGAGTTTTTGAATAAACTGAAATATCCCAAGGCCAAGGTCAATATTGGCCTGATCGGAAAATATGTGGAACTCCAGGATGCCTACAAATCCATCCTCGAATCCTTTGTGCATGCCGGCGCCATGAATGAGTGTAAGGTGCAGGTACAGTACATCCATTCTGAATTTATTACACCCGAGAATGTGGCAGAAAAGCTTTCCTTATTGGATGGCTTGCTGGTTGCTCCCGGTTTTGGACACCGGGGCATTGAAGGCAAGATCATAGCTGTAAAATATGCCCGTGAAAAAGGACTTCCTTTCTTTGGGATTTGTCTTGGTATGCAAATGGCCGTGATCGAGTTTGCGCGGGATGTACTGGGATTGAAAGAGGCCCATTCCACAGAAATGGACCCCAATGCCATAGAGCCCGTGATCGATATGATGGAGGAGCAAAAGAAGATCACCAAGATGGGGGGCACCATGCGTTTGGGCGCCTATCCCTGTGAATTACTCAGCGGTTCCCTCGCCGAAAAGATCTATGGTACGTCCCATATCAGTGAACGCCACCGTCATCGCTACGAGTTTAACAATAAATACCTCGATGCCTTTGAGAAGAACGGCATGATCGCCAGTGGCCGCAACCCCGAAACCGGATTGGTGGAGATCATGGAAATACCGGGTCACCCCTTCTTTGTTGGGGTTCAATACCACCCTGAACTAAAAAGTACGGTCGAAAACCCTCATCCCATATTTGTCCATTTCGTAGGCGCCGCCCGGAAATACAATGAAGCCCGGCTGGAGCAGAAAACAGCCGTGCTGCAGAAGGAGCTGTCGTGAGGGTGGAGGTTGGAGGTTGAAGGTCAAAGGTCCGGAGTCGGGGGACCGAAGTTGGAAGATGGATGTTGGAGGGTGAAGCTTAGCTGAAAGAAGGCGAATGGCGGAGGTTTGCTGTGCGAGACCTCTGGTCTCGCACTTCCAGAATGCCGCCTCTGGCGGCTTTCCTGTAGTAAGATAAAAAAAGAAAAGGTTGATATTTGAGCCGCCAGAGGCGGCGTTCTACCGGTGCGAGACCAGAGGTCTCGCACAGCAAACCTCCGCCATTCGCCCTACAACAACCAACATCCAACCTACAACCTACAACTCCCGACCCCGGTCCCCCGTCCCCCGACTTCCCCGACTCCCGACTCCCGTCCCTTCTACCTCCTAAAGTTCCCCTCAACACGTTATCTTTGCCCACTTTAACAGGAACCACATGAAATTTGACAGGAATACGGTGATTGGCTTTGTGTTATTGGCCGCCCTTTTGTTTGCCTACTTTTATTATACCAACAAAGAGCAACAGGCCATGCGCCGGGAAACCGCCCGCAAAGATTCTATTGCCAAGGCAAACCAACCCACCCCCCAAAAAGATACCAACCAGGCCACAATTGATACTTTACGTCCAAACAGCTTACCCAAAGTGGTTAAAGCCGGCCAATACCGTCAGGCCGCTTCCGCTGGGGAACAAGTGGTATACATGGAGAACGAGGTTTACCGGGTCGCCTTTACCAGCCTGGGTGGACAGCCAAAATGGATCGACCTGAAGCAATTCAAAGACCATGACAGCAGCCTGGTTCGCCTGGCCGGGACATCCTTTAATAAAATTGACTATCCCATCAATACCGGGGAAGGCACAACCACTGTATCAGAATTGAATTTTCAATCCATTGAAAGGGCTGTAAATGCCACAGGCGATTCGATCCTTCGGTTCACCCTGCAGGCAGACAGCGCAGGTCCCTCCATCACCCACCAGTTTGTGATGAAGAAGAATGATTACATGATGGATTTTGACATCCTCTTCAATGGGGCAGATAAATTACTCACCCAGGGTGTACTCAACCTGAACTGGCAATATGAGGCCTTACAGCAGGAAAGCGATATTAAATTTGAGAAACAAAATACCCAGATTGGTTATGTGCTGGATGGGGAATTTGATTACCATACGATCGGCCGCCGCTCGGACAAACAGTTTTCTTCTCCCGTGAAATGGATCGGGGTCAGACAACGGTTCTTTAATACGATCCTGGTAGCGAAGGAGAATTTCAATTCCGGAAAGATCGAATGGAGTATACCAGATGATACAGCCAAGGCCATTGTTCGGTCAACTGCCACGCTGCGCGTAGAGACCAAGGGAACCCCACAAGTGACTGTGCCTTTGAACGTGTACTATGGTCCTTCGGACTATGAATTGTTGAAAAAGTATGACCTGCAAATGGGAAAACTGGTCAACCTCGGCCAGGGGCCCTATGCCTTTGTACGCCCGATCAACAAGTATGTCGTTATACCCGTATTCAACTTCATTAAAAGTTTCGCGGGTAGCCTGGGTCTGGCCATTGCCTTGCTTACATTATTCATTCGCCTGTTGATCTCTCCGCTTACTTATTCCAGCTATCTCAGTGGTGCAAAAATGAAAGTATTGCGTCCTGAGATCAGTAAGTTGAAAGAGAAATTTGGCGCGGACCAGCAAGCCATGAGCATGGAGCAAATGAAATTGTTCCGTGAAGCGGGTGTTAATCCGCTTGGTGGTTGTATCCCTGCGCTGTTACAGATCCCCATCTTCTTTGCCTTATATAGTTTCTTTAATGCAAGCGTTGACCTTCGGGGCCAGTCATTCTGGTGGGCCAATGACCTTTCCGCCTTTGACGATGTGATCAAGTTTGGCGTGAATATTCCCTTGTTGGGAAGTCACCTGAGCCTGTTTACGATTACTGCGGTGATCACCAGTTTCCTGATCTCCTTGTACAGCATGAGCATGACACCCGATCAGAGCAATCCCATGCTCAAGTACATGCCGTATATCTTTCCTTTCTTTTTGCTTTTTATCTTTAACCAATTGCCTTCGGCGCTTACCTGGTATTATACGGTATCAAACCTCGTGACGCTGGCACTTCAGTTTGTGATTCAGAATTATATCATCAATCATGATAAGATCCTGGCCAAGATCGAAGAGACGCGAAAGAAACCAAAGGCGAAAAGCAAATGGCAGGAACGATTTGACCAAATGCAGGAATCGCAGAAAAAGTTAAAGGATATGCAACAGAAAGGTAAAAAGTAGGAAATACAACCCTTTTCCTATTTTAGACCGTCTCTTACTTAATTACCCAACCTGTATACAATGAAAAAGGTAGTTTCATTCGGTCTTTCCCTGCTGGCTGTACTGGTTACAGTCACTACATCCGCCCAAAAAAGGATCACGGAGGGTACGATCTCTTATGATATCGTCATCAATACCGGTGAGGCGGATCCCAAGATCGCAGATATGTTTGACGGCGCATTGAGTGTGGTTTATCTCAAGGCCAATAAAAGCCGTTCAGAGCTGGTCAGCTCCCTGGGTACCCAATCCACCATCGTGGATGGAAGAACCGGTAATGCGACGGTATTGAAGGAATACGGGGAGACCAAGTACATGATCACCATGACCGCTGCCAATTGGAAAGAATCCAATCAGAAATATGAAGGGGTGGAATTCACCTATCTCGAAGAATACAAAGAGATATTGGGCTATAAATGCCAGAAGGCGGTGGGTAAACTCAAAGACGGCTCCGAATTCACGGTCTTTTATACACCCGATCTGATTCCCGAGAACAAAGATTTTCAGTATGCCAATAAAGGTCTCAATGGCCTGGCCATGGAGTACGAGTCAAGTATGGGGAAGATCAAAGTCGTGTACACCGTATCAAAGATCAGTTTCAACATTGTGCCTGCCTCCAAATTTGACCTGCCCAAAAGCGGGTATCGGGTCATGACCTATGAGGAAAGCATGAAATTAGGCGCACAATAAGGTCGACGAAAAATCGCCGCTTACCATTCATCCTGCAAAACATTAAAAGGATTACTTATTCAATGTGGGGACACCCAGGGAGAATTTAACCTTGTCACCCATATTCGTATTCGTCTTAAGCGGTACGATATAGGTGGTATTCCCTTTTTGATAGGTGATCACAGAGTTCAGAGAGATCACGTTGTTCTGGGTCTTTTGGGAGATGATCTGGCTGCCACGGTACTGATAACCCGACTTTAAGGAGAATTTGCCCGGTGTTACTTTGGAATAATGATTGGCCAATAAAGTGTTCTTTTTGGCTTTACCCCCTCCATCACCCAGTGTGGCGTAGGCGGCAGCAGCGGAAATGACAACGAGTACACCCGTTAACACTTTTCTGCGCAGTATGGAGGATTGCTTCATCATTGCGGACAAAATTAACAATAAAAGTTTTGATAAAAAAACCGTCTATCCAGAATATTAGTATTTATTTAACGCTGGAAATGGGGAAATGTTACTAAAAAAAGGCCTTTTTTTTTCGGAAAAAAGGTATCTTGTATAAACCTTTGATATTCATGAAAGAACATCCATACCAAGAAGACAGGGAGCAGTTTAGGGAGTTGTTGAAACAGTACGAAAATCTGAAGAACGGCCGTTCGCATTCATTTTTGGACGAGGACTCTTTTGAGCGCATCATCGACTACTTTGATGAGCGGGAAGAGTTGAACAATGCCCTGGAGGCGGCAGAACTGGGCGCCGAGCAATACCCATTTTCCTCCATTCTCCTGATCAAGAAGGCGGATATACTCCTGGCCTCCCGGCGTTACCGCGAGTCACTCGATATCCTCGAGAAGGCCTCCCTGCTCGATAGTATGGACATCAACCTCTACATCCTCAAGACAGATGCCTATCTCGCGCTCGACCAGCCAGAGCGGGCTGTAGAGCTCCTGGAGCAAGCGCTGTCCCTGTTTGATGGACAGGAAAGGATCGAACTGTTATTTGAACTCGCGGATGTGTATGACGATTACGAAGAATTTGACAAGATATTTGACTGTCTGAAACTGATCCTCGAACAGGATGCCAACAATGAAGAGGCCTTGTACAAGATCTGTTTCTGGACGGATTTTATCGGGCGCAATGAAGAAAGCATACGTCTCCATCAGATCATCATTGACGAATATCCCTATAACGAATTGGCCTGGTTCAACCTCGCCGCGGCTTATCAGGGATTGAAGTTGTATGAAAAGGCCATCGATGCCTATCAATATGCCGTTACCATCGAGGAGAAATTTGATTATGCGTACAGGAACATGGGTGACGCTTATATCCGCTTGCGCAAATACAAAGAGGCCATTGAGGTATTGGAAAAAGTGATTGAACTGTCTAAGCCGGAAGACCTGATCTATGAAGCGATCGGTCATTGTTATGATAAGATGCACAAATACGGGCAGGCAAGATTTTATTACCGGAAAGCCTCGCACCTGAACCCGGATGAAAGCAAACTCTATTACAAACTGGCGTATACGTATTTCAACGAAGGCCAATTTCAGCAAGCCGCACGTCAATTGGAATCCGCCTTGCGTATCCATCCCAAACAACCGGATTACAACCTGCTGATGGGTGAATGCCGCTTGCAACTGGGGCAATTCAAAGAATCCATTGCCAGTCTGACCCAGGTGGTTGCTGCCCGGCCCCGCAATGTAGCCGGATGGGAAGCCATTCTGCGCTGTCTTTTCAAAGCTGAGTTTTTCGAGGAGGCGCTTGTCCAGGTGGAATCGGCATTGGTAGCAACCGGTAAAAAACCGCTCTTTTTATTTTACAAAAGCGCCTTCCTGCTGGCGGCGGGTAAGACCAAAGAGGGTTTGTTGTGGTTGGAAAAGGCCTTGTCGTTAGACGCGAAAAAGCTCAAGCGTTTTGTAGAACTAAACCCCGTGATTCTGCAAAATCAACAGGTGGTTGACCTGATCGCCAAGTACAAGAAAAAGAATGCCTGAAATCTGGCCTTTCTGTTGATGACAAAAATCACCCGTACATAAGCCGGTACTTTCTTATTTTTGCCGCTGTTTTGAAACCCTAGTAACTTTAATTTGGACGTATGAACTTTAAGCTGAAACAGATACCGGACAGGAACCTAAAACCACGTATTTCAGGGATCACCATGGTGATGGATAAAGGATTGAGTGTACAGGAAGCCGAAAACTTCATGAGTGCTTCAAGCCCCCATGTGGATGTCGTTAAATTGGGCTTTGGTACTTCCTTTGTGACCCCTCACCTCGAGGAGAAATTGAAAGTGTACAAGAAGTATGATATCCCGGTTTATTTTGGAGGTACTCTTTTTGAAGCCTTTCTGGTCCGCAACCAGTTTGAAGATTATATCGCCGTTTGTAAAGAATTCGGGATCGACTATATGGAGGTCAGCGATGGCTCCATTACCATTCCCCATGCGGAGAAATGTGGGTATATTGAGAAACTCACCAAGCACGGTACCGTATTGAGTGAAGTGGGTAGTAAGGATGCGGCCCATATCATCCCTCCCTACAAATGGATCGAATTGATGCGCGCCGAACTCAATGCAGGATCCAGCTATGTGATCGCCGAAGCCCGTGAGGCCGGTAATGTCGGTATCTATCGCGGCAGCGGAGAGGTAAGGGAAGGACTGGTACAGGAGATCCTGACCCAGATTCCCGCAGAGAAAATCATGTGGGAAGCCCCGCAAAAGGCACAACAACTTTATTTCATTGAATTGATCGGTTGCAATGTCAACCTCGGAAATATCGCCCCTTCTGAAATGCTTCCATTGGAAGCCATGCGGTTGGGATTACGCGGTGATACTTTTCACCTTTACCTGAACAAAGAGGAAGCATGATGAAGGTCTATGGACTTATAGGCTATCCGCTCACGCATTCATTTTCTCAACGTTATTTCTCCGAAAAGTTCAGCCAGGAAAACATTCAGGGCTGTACCTACCAGAATTTTTCCATTCCGTCTATGGATGAGTTTCCGACTGTTCTGGCTACACCAGGACTGTCAGGGCTCAATGTGACCATTCCTTACAAGGAAGCTGTGATCCCATTTCTCGATAAAACCGATAAGGTGGTCAAAGAGATCGGGGCTTGTAACTGTATCCGGTTCGAGGACGGTATAAAGACCGGGTACAATACCGATGTGATCGGCTTTGAACGCTCCTTGTTGAGTGGGTTACAAATTCATCATGACAAAGCCCTGGTATTAGGGACAGGAGGCGCCGCCAAAGCGGTAAAATGGGTGCTAAAAAAGAGAGGCATCCCCTTTATTTCCGTTTCCAGGCGGCCTGAGCCCCCCGAAACCCTTAGCTATGCCGAATTGACCCCAGACCTTATTGCCAGCCACCGCCTGATCATCAATACCACCCCCCTGGGTATGTACCCCCGGGTGGAAGAATGTCCCCCAATCGATTTTAATGCAGTAGAAAGCAACCATTTCCTTTTCGATCTTATCTACAATCCTGAAACCACCCGTTTCCTTCAATACGGGATGGATAAGGGGGCCACTACCCAAAATGGGTTTGACATGCTGATCCACCAAGCGGAGGAAAGCTGGAAAATCTGGAATAATTTGATTTAATTTGTTGGCTTTAAAATGAGGATCCTCTACTCGCTTGTAATCCTGTTAGTTGCGTGCCCTGTACTGTATGGGCAGGATTCCGCCCGTTTATACCTGGAAACAGGGAACAGGCTGAAAGGGGAGGGGAATTGCCTGGAAGCACTGCCCGTGTATCAACGGGCTGTTCAATTGGATCCTAAACTGGCGGAAGGGTTTGTGGAATTGGCCTGGTGCCACAACGAATTAGGGCAATACGCGCAAGCCCTCCATCATCTCCGCTCTGCTGAAGGTCTTCTTCCCGATAACAAAAGGGTTCTTTACGAAACAGGCTTTGCCTTGTATCATCTGGATAGTGCTGACAAAGCCTTACACTTATTTCGTCAGGCACTTACCCTGGATTCAAACTACCTTCTTGCACGCATCGGAATGGCCGATGTGTACCGCGATAAAAAGAATGATTCACGTACCGCGATCACCTGGTACCGTACCGTTATTTCCCGGGACCCGAACAACAAGAAAGCACATTATTGGACCGGTTGGTGCCACAATGAGTTGAAGGAATACACGCAGGCACAACCCTATCTGCAACGGGTATTGTCCCTTGACCCGGATGACCGGCTGGCTTATTCCGAATTGGGCTATGCTGCCTACTCTCTTAAAAATTTCACAGACGCTATATCCTACCTGAAGAAAACCGAAACCCTGCCAGGACCCCGTATTGAAACGGCCATGTACTATCTCGGGCTCTGTTATATCCAGACCGGGCAAAAACAGGAAGCCATCAAGAAGTACAATGAACTGGTCTTGATGGAAAGCGAACTGGCCACCGGCCTGCTTGCTGAGATCCGTGCCATGAAACAATGAGTTAACGGCAAAAACAAACTATGAGAAAGATGATCTGTGCCGCCGGTTGGATGACCGGTCTGGCTGCGCTGCTTGTTCTGTCTTCCTGTGCGGGAGGTAAGAAAATGAGAAACCTGAAAGAAACCCTGATGGCCAAAGCCGCAGTGGAAAAAGAAACCCTGGGCAAACTGGAAGATGTGCGCAAAGTAGCGGTGGAGAAATCAGCCAGGCAACAAATCGATGCCAGCTCCGGGCAAAAGATCATTGTGTTTGTGGATTCCATGGACAAAGAGATCCGGCATCACCTGTCAGAAGATTCGATACTCCTGAATGCGCGTATCCGTCACCGTGACCTTCCTGCCCTTACGCAAAAGACCATGGACCTCCTGTCCCAGGCGCGGGTTAACCTGGAGAATGTAACCCTCATCAATGAGATACTTTCCACCAATACCTTTGTGCAGTTCAATACCTCTTCGTTATTTGCCCCCGGGCAATATCACTTGGCCGATAATTTGGATAACCGGTCCATCTTTCAACCCCTGGTAAAGGAACTCACCAGTTTTGCCGGTAAATTTCCCGGGAAAAAACTTACTGCTTCTGTCATTATCCTTGGATTTGCGGACGCTGACCCCATTGCACCCGAGAGTGGTTTGGCGCAGTTGTTAAAACAAGGCTCCGAAAAAACAGATTGGACAAGCGCCGATCTGAACCAGGAATTGTCCAGGCGGAGGGCAGAGTCAGTTGGAAAAATGATCAAACGCATGATCGCTGATCAAACCACCGGTAAACCTACATACAGCCAGTTTAATACCGAAGTGTTGCCACAAGGACGAGGAGAAGAATATCCCGATCCGGCAGTGACCGATTACCAGGCGAATGATGAACGGAGAAGGATTGTGAAGGTGTTTTGGAATATTCTTCCCTTTTAGACCAGGATTATTGGATTACAGGATGGGGGGATTTAAGATGGGGATGGATTTTTTTCTGATTATTATAGATTGGAGATCAACTGTGGATTTGGAAAGCTGATTTAACGATTTCGGGGACAGCCATTATTTTTTTTGCCGTATAATCAAAACAAACCATGCCTGTTTTGGCGAGTACAGCGGGGGTGGGGGTGTCGCCAATGCGAATCCGGTAGTATAGGTCAAATGATACTTTAGACAGATCAGCAGCCACCACATCGATCCAGAGGGATTGCCCGTAATGGATCTCTTTTTTGAATTCGATCACCACATCCCGCATGATCAATCCGGCTCCGCCGCAATTCAACTCCGTAAAACCATAATGCGAAAGAAACTGCATCCGCGCTTCATGCAGCAGCGATAAAACAGCATCATTGCCCACATGGTTTCCATAATTCACATCGGTGATGCGTACAGGGATCATTGCCGTAAAAGGAAAGGAGGAGGGAAATGCAGGGAGTAAGCCAGCCATGATAAGGGATTGTATGAAAATTTATTTTCCTGAACTCAGTACTTGTAAAAGATCCAAGGGAGAAGTGATGGCCGGAGCGGAACTCATGATCTTATGCCATTCTTTTACCTTCTCGGTGCAATCTTCATCACCTGTAGTGGTTTTGTCATCCAGTGGCACCACCATTCCATTTTTTATCACACATTCAAGCGAGGAGAGTTTTTTAGATACCCGAACCAGGTTGCCATTTTCATCCAGCAAGTTGTAATAACGGTCACTGTTTGTGCCTGCTGTAGAAGCAGACATAATACCCAGGTCATTACTCGCTGTTTGATGATGTGCTTTTTCTGATGTTTGTGCACGCCGGGAATCTTCCTCAGGCATTGACTCGATCGCCATCATAGCACGTCGTGCCTTTCTGACAAGGGAGGTTGACATACTCGCGAGCAATGAACCGGTGGAATGATTATCCAGGGTGGTCATTTCTGCCGCGCTATTTTCCAGCGCAGGTTGAATGGTATTGTTTTCAGGAGCGGGGTTCACCGGTGTTTGTACCACTGAACTTTCACTGCCTGCATTATTTTTTGGTGTGAGGAGGAGATAGGCGGAAACGGCCAATATCCCAATGAGGGATGCGGCTACTAACCATTTACGCAGGGGCATTGTCCTGACTACTCCTGTATTGGGTGTGGCCTCATTTAATCGGGCTAAGATATTATCCCAGGCAGGGGGAGGAGGATCAATGGCAATGGATTCCATTTTGGTGGCCATGAAGCGGTCATGCTGCCATTCATCGAGACGATCAGACAGTTTTTCCCAGGTACCTGCCGGAGGAGGCACCTCGAAATCAACCATTTTATTTCTGATCTGACTATCCATTTTTTTTATATAAATGTTCTTTAACCATTTTCTGCAGGATGACCCTGGCCCGGGCCAATTGCGATTTACTGGTTCCTTCACTGATACCCAGTATCTCCCCAATATCCTTGTGTGTGTAGCCTTCGATCACATACATGTTGAAAACAGTGCGGTATCCGGGCGAAAGTTGCTGGATAAGGGCCAGAATATCTTTTTCGGCCAGGTTATCAAGTGCGTTCTTTTCCGGAAGCGGGATCGAGCGTTCTTCCTTTTCACCAATGGAGATCAGCTGGGTCTTTCGGCGGAGGTGTTCGATGGCGGTATTGACAAAGATTCGTCGGATCCAGCCTTCGAAGGAACCCTCTCCCCTGAATTTTTCCAGGTTCTTAAAGATCTTGACAAAGCCGTCTTGTAACACATCCTGGGCATCGTCGCTGTTCGAGGCATAACGCAGACAAACGGCATACATTTTCGAGGAAAAGCGTTTATAGAGTTCCTCCTGCATCCTGCGCTCTCCTGCGATACAACCCCTGATTAAGTCGCTTTCGGTCAAAATATGGTTGCCTGCATCCGCCAAATTCTTAGGATTTCATTTTGGTTTGCAAAAATGCGACCAGCTTTGCGGTCGCTATTTTACGATGGCTGTATCGGTTCTTTTCTTCGAGGGTCATTTCGGCGAAACTACGGGTATCACCGTCCGGTACAAAGACCGGGTCGTAGCCAAACCCATCCGCCCCTCGCGGGTTGTTTAATATCTGGCCTGGGCAAACCCCTTCAAACTCATACAACTGCCCCGCTAAAATAAGTGAAATAACGGTTCTGAACCTTGCCTTTCGGTTTGAGTGAGGGGAGAGGTTCTGGAGGAGTTTGTTGATATTGTCATCGAAGGAGCGGCCATCACCGGCATAGCGGGCGCTTTTAACACCGGGCTCTCCATTCAGCGCTTCCACTTCCAGACCTGTATCCTCACTAAAGCAATCCTTACCGGTCATTTCATGGATCGTTTGGGCCTTGGTTCTTGCGTTCTCCTCCAGTGTATCAAATGGTTCGGGAATATCAATGTCGATACCCGCTTCCTTCAGGGGCAATACCTGCATTTCACCACCCAGTATCGACCGGATCTCCTGTACTTTGAACAGGTTATTGGTAGCAAAGATCAATTCCATGCCGTCAGATGTTGAATAGGATTTTTAAGGAGGCCCAAAGCTTGCCTTTTTTCTCTTTGGTTTGACTTATCTCTTCCAGCATGGGTGCCGACAAACAGGTCAACTGGTTGACGACCTGTTTTTGGTAATGTGGAAACCGGACTGGCAGTCCCGCCCGGGTTGGCTCCACGCCAAATAACAGGAGTTTCTCAGCATTCAGGCTCGTTATCAGGGAATGGGCTTCAGCAGGCTCCATGTCATGAAGGTTCAGGATCGCCACATCGGCCAATGAAAGATTGCAGGCAGCCAAAATGGTGGTAAGGAAATCCAGGGATTCTTCAGGAATAAAAACCGCATGGGCATATTCGGAGGCAATAACCACCCGTTGCAGGTTATCACCCAGGTAATTTTTGCCGGCTTTTTTTGCCGGTTCCTTTACCTTTGTCCGTACCGAAGTCCCCTCTATCAGGGAATTGGCATACAGATCGGTGATCAGTCGGGGGGAAAGTGTGATATTATTCAAATTCATTATACATCACAAACACTAACAATTGTTAGTATTTTTTGTTTCTTTGTGGTGCAAAATAACCCTAATTATGATAGCATCTATGGAGATTTTGATCAATAAGACCTTGAAAAGCCGCTTGCCGGAAACCAATCTGGAAAACATTCCTTTTGGCCGGGTATTTACCGACCACATGTTGGAAGCGGATTATGAAAATGGGGAATGGACGCGCGTAGAGATTAAGCCTTACCAGCCTTTGATGCTGGATCCTTCTCTATCGGCTCTGCATTATGGCCAGGCCATTTTTGAGGGTATCAAAGCGTATAAGGATCAGGAAGGAAATCCGGCTATTTTCAGACCCTATGATAATTTTCAACGGTTCAATAAGTCGGCTGTACGGATGAATATGCCCGAGGTACCGGAAGAGATTTTTATGGAGGGCATGCGTCAACTGATCGAATTGGATAAAGGATGGATCCCCTCGCAACAGGAACATTCGTTGTATATCCGTCCGGTGATGTTTTCCTCGGATCCCATGTTGGGGGTACGTCCATCAGATTCGTATAAATTCCTGATCATTTTAAGTCCCACCGGTCCCTATTATGCAACAGCCATGCGTATCCTGGTTGAGCAGCATTTTACCCGGGCCTGTAAAGGCGGGGTAGGCTATTCCAAGAATGCGGGCAATTATGGCGGCAGCATGCTGGCGACAACGATTGCCCGTGAAAAAGGATTTGACCAGGTATTGTGGACCGATGCCGAAGAGCACAAGTGGTTACAGGAAGTGGGGATGATGAATGTATTTTTTGTGATCGATGGAGTAGCGATTACACCTTCGCTCGAGGAAGGAACGATCCTGGCCGGGGTGACCCGCGACAGTGTCATCACCGGGTTGAAAGAAATGGGGGTAAAGGTGGAAGAAAGGATGATTGATATTGACGAGGTGGTAAAAGCTTACCAGGAAGGACGCCTCTCGGAGGTTTTTGGAACGGGTACCGCTGCCGTCATCGCGCCGATCCGGGAATTGAATTACAATGGCTTCTCCATGGAATTCAATACCGGGGAATTCAAACAATCGCCCGCTGTAAAGAGTTGGTTGACAGGGATCCGTGAAGGAAGAATCGCGGATGTCCACGGATGGATGTTTCGGGTATAAATAATAATAATGAATTTTTGGTATTTACCCGGCAGGGCTTTACCTTTGCCGTCCCAAAATTTAAAAGGTCCAGAATGCCTACAATACAGCAACTTGTAAGAAAAGGAAGAGAAATTATCAAGGCGAAAAGCAAATCCCGTGCATTGGACAGCTGTCCTCAACGCCGCGGTGTTTGTACCCGTGTTTACACTACCACGCCTAAGAAACCGAACTCGGCGCTTCGTAAAGTTGCCAAGGTACGTTTGACCAATAAGGTGGAAGTGATCGCCTATATTCCCGGTGAAGGGCATAACCTGCAGGAACACTCAATCGTGTTGATCCGCGGGGGTCGTGTGAAGGATCTTCCAGGGGTACGTTACCACATCGTTCGTGGTTCACTGGATACGGCCGGTGTAAAAGACCGGAAACAGAGCCGTTCCAAATACGGTACGAAGAAAGAAAAAGCCAAGAAATAATTTTTTAAATAGTCTATATCATTAGTCATGCGGAAAGCACAAGCAAAAAAACTTCCCTTAGCACCCGATCCCAAATTCAATGACAAACTGGTTACCCGGTTTGTAAACAACCTGATGTGGGAAGGCAAAAAGAGCGTTTCTTACGAGATCTTTTATAACGCCCTGGAGCGTGTAAACAAAGTAACCGGCGAAGAAGGATATGATGTGTGGAAAAGGGCCCTGGCCAATGTTACGCCTGCTGTAGAGGTGCGTAGCCGTCGTATCGGGGGTGCTACCTTTCAGATCCCTACGGAGGTAAGAACGGACCGCAAGATCTCTCTGAGCATGAAATGGTTGATCCGTTACAGCCGCGAACGCAATGGTCGCAGCATGGCCGACAAACTGGCGAACGAGATCGTAGCCGCAGCAAAGGGCGAAGGCGCTGCATTCAAGAAAAAAGAAGATACCCATCGTATGGCTGAAGCCAACAAGGCTTTTGCTCACTTCCGGGTATAACCAATAGCTTTTCAATGAAGAAAGCCATTCCTTTGGGAGTGGCTTTTTTTTGTTTTTCGCAGCGAACGCAAAAAAAATAAAGCGAGCGCGGCGGCATTTAGGTTGTTTACCAACGCACTGCCTCCGCGTTCGCTTTTTTCTTAGCGGCCGCTGCGTGAAATAATAAATATTTTACAGTTCCGGCCCTGTCGGTTCGTCATTGAACAGGGTAGGCGCTTCCACCACCGGAGGCGTAGGTTCCTGCTCAGTCACCGGGGGCGGCGGGGGAGGAGGAGTTACCACAGGCGCCGGCTTAGGTGTGGGTTTCCGGGCAACCACTTTCTTTTTGGGGGTCGCCTTTTTCACCACTTTTTTCACTGCCTTTTTCACGGTTTTCTTTGCCACTTTCCTGGCCGGCTTTTTAGCGACTTTCTTTTTCGCCACTTTTTTCACGGCTTTCTTCGCCGCTTTTTTCTTTGGAGCTGCTTTTTTCTTCACAGCTTTCTTGGCGGG
This sequence comes from Chitinophagaceae bacterium, assembly GCA_041752235.1. Lineage (GTDB taxonomy): Bacteria > Bacteroidota > Bacteroidia > Chitinophagales > Chitinophagaceae > SpSt-398. The sequence goes on along the minus strand of JBGSHM010000013.1, from coordinate 51,564 downwards.
TTTCTTTTTGGCCACGGGCTTTTTTGCGGCTTTTTTCACTTTTTTCTTTGGGGCCGCTTTTTTGGCCTTTTTAGCGGCTGGTTTTTTTGCAGCCACTTTCTTTTTGGTTTTCTTCTTTGCTGCCATAATGGGGGGTTTACAGGGGTTATATTTGATGTGGGAATGAAATTACTATGATTCACGAAATTCCCCTTGATTTTCGGGTAAATTAGTCTTGTTTCCCCCATTCCCGAACAATATTTCCCCATCCTTTGCCAGGTGGGTTTTTCTCACTACATTTGCGCCTCCAAATTATTACCATAACGAACTATCATGGCAGACTTAAAATTTCAACGGAATTTCGGTATCGCGGCACACATTGATGCCGGAAAAACAACGACTACCGAGCGTATCCTTCGTTATACCGGGATGATCCACCGGATCGGTGAGGTACACGACGGTGCCGCTACCACCGACTGGATGGAGCAGGAAAAGGAGCGTGGTATCACCATCACTTCCGCGGCCGTTAGCTGTATGTGGAATTTCCCTACTGTTTTGGGTAAGGCAACTCCCGATACTAAAAAATATTATTTCAACATCATTGATACTCCGGGTCACGTGGACTTTACCGTTGAGGTAGAGCGTTCCATGCGTGTACTCGATGGACTGATCGCTTTGTTCTCTGCGGTGGACGGGGTAGAACCTCAATCAGAAACCGTTTGGCGCCAGGCCAACCGGTATGGTGTTCCCCGTATCGGGTTTGTGAACAAAATGGACCGTGCCGGTGCCGACTTCCTGAACGTGGTGAAGCAGGTGAAAGAAATGCTGGGTTCAAAAGCGGTTCCCCTTCAGCTCCCGATCGGTGCCGAAGACAATTTCAAAGGCGTGGTTGACCTGATCAAAATGAAAGGGATCATCTGGCACATGGAAACAGAGGGAATGACCTTTGACGAAATTGATATTCCTGCCGATATGCTGGAAGAAGCCAAAGAATGGCGTGCCAGCCTGGTGGAAGCCGTCGCTGAATACGATGACACCTTGATGGAGAAATTCTTTGACAATCCGGATACCATCTCCGAAGATGAGATCCACGAGGCCATCCGGAAAGCTACCATCGACCTGAGCATCGTTCCGATGATGTGTGGTTCCTCTTTCAAAAACAAAGGGGTACAAACGGCGCTGGATGGTGTTTGCCGCTACCTCCCTTCTCCGATCGATATTCCTGATACCAAAGGAACCAATCCCGAAACTGGCGAAGAACTCCTGCGCAAGGCCGATCCAAAAGATCCCTTTGCCGCCCTTGCTTTTAAAATTATGACCGATCCTTTTGTGGGTCGTCTGGCCTTCTTCCGTGTGTATAGCGGACGCCTCGATGCCGGTTCCTACGTCCTGAACGTACGGAGTGGTAAAAAAGAGCGTATCAGCCGTATCATGAAGATGTTTGCCAATAAACAAAACCCGATCGATTTCATCGAAGCCGGTGATATCGGCGCGGCGGTTGGTTTCAAAGAGATCAAAACAGGGGACACCCTTTGTGATGAGAACCATCCGATCACGCTCGAGAACATGTTCATCCCTGAGCCGGTGATCGCAATCGCGGTAGAGCCTAAAACACAGGCCGACGTAGACAAAATGGCTATGGCCATTGCCAAACTCGTGGAAGAAGATCCTACGCTGCGGGTAAACACCGACGAAGATACCGGGCAAACCATCCTTCGTGGAATGGGTGAATTGCACCTGGAGATCATCATCGACCGGATGCGTCGTGAGTTCAAAGTTGAAGTAAACCAGGGTGCACCCCAGGTGGCTTACAAAGAGGCATTCAATGCGACTATTGAACACCGTGAGGTACTGAAAAAACAAACGGGTGGTCGTGGTAAATTCGCGGACATCATGTTCACACTCGGTCCCGTGGATGCTGAGTGGAAAGCAGAGAATCCGGATAAACATTTCCAATTTGTAAACAATATCGTAGGTGGTTCCATTCCGCGTGAATTCATTACGCCGATCCAGAAAGGTTTCGAGCAGTCAATGACCACGGGTGTACTGGCCAACTATCCGGTTGACAATATGAAGATCCGCATCTTCGATGGTGGCTTCCACGCGGTTGACTCCGATGCGATGTCCTTCGAATTGTGTGCCAAGCAAGGCTTCCGCGAAGCGGCCCGTAAAGCCAAACCGATCCTGCTGGAACCCATCATGCGTGTGGAAGTAGTAACACCCGATCAGTACATGGGTGATGTGACCGGTGACCTTAACCGTCGTCGCGGTATGATGGAAGGTATGGACAGCCGTAACAATGCCCAGGTGATCAAGGCCAAAGTGCCCCTGAGCGAAATGTTTGGTTATGTAACGCAATTGCGTTCCATGTCATCCGGACGTGCTTCCTCTACCATGGAATTCTCTCACTACGCGCCTACGCCGAATAATATTTCGGAAGAAGTGATCGCGAAAGTGAAAGGAAAAGTGAATGCATAAGACCGATTGAACTTTTATAGAAACCCCGCGCTATGCGGGGTTTTTTGTTAATTTTGCAAATCATGAGTGAAAAAATTGTCAAAGTAGGTGGCATACCTTGTGGAGCGGATGAACTCTTTGTTATCTCCGGTCCTTGCGTGATCGAAGAGGAAAGCATCATGCTGAAAACAGCAGAGATGCTGAAAGAGGTGAGTGAGCGATTAAAGGTGCCCATTATCTACAAGTCCTCCTTTTTGAAAGACAACCGGAGCAGCATCAAATACTATGATGGCCCGGGTATGGAAAAGGGATTAAAGATCCTTGCCCGTATCAAATCAGAATTTGGTTTTCCTGTCCTTACCGATATTCATTACCCCGATCAGGCAGCGCCCGTGGCGGAAGTATGTGATGTACTCCAGATTCCGGCTTATCTCTGTATGCAGACCGGATTGTTGACCGCGGCTGCCAAAACCGGAAAAGTGATCAATATCAAACATGGTCAGTTTCTGGCGCCTGAGAACATGAAACACCCGGTCCAGAAATGTATCGATTCAGGAAACGACCAGGTGATCCTGACGGAAAGGGGATATACTTTCGGGTACAATGACCTGGTGGTGGACCCCCGTAGTTTTTACCATATGCAAAAGACCGGCTACCCGGTTGTATTCGATATCACCCACTCTATCCGCAAGTATGGTATACCCAGTGCGGATGCAAAAGGCGGTGCGCGTGAATTCCTGCCCGTCCTGAGCCGTTCGGGTGTAGCTGCAGGTGTGGATGGCATCTTTGTGGAAACCCACCCTGAGCCGGAAAAAGCCCTTTGTGACGCGGCCAGCCAGCTTTGCGTGTATGACCTGGAAGAATTCCTCAAACCCTTACTGGAACTTCATGCGGTGGAAGTGAAATACCGTTCCCGGTCATAATCCGAAGAATATTTCATTAGTTTTGTCAATTATCCAATCATAAGAAGATCATACTATGGAACTATACCTTGATTCCGCCAATTTGAAAGAGATCAGGCAAGCCTTTAAACTTGGTTTCCTGAACGGACTGACCACTACGCCCACCTTTATGCAACGGGAGGGGATCGCTGACATCGATGCCACCATTGTGGAACTATCGAAGATCGTTCCGGTGTTACAGATCGAAGCATTGGGAAATACAGCTGAGGAAATTTTAGCGGAAGCTCAGCGGCAGCTTGATCTCGGGCTGGATATCAATAAGACCGTCTTTAAGATACCTGTTTCACTGGAAGGTGTCAGAGCCTGTAAATTACTTCGTGATAAAGGCATGTTGGTAAATGTACACCTGGTGTATACGGTACAGCAGGCTTATATGGCCATGCAGGCCGGCGCAACCTATGTTTGCCCGCTTGTAGGTCGTCTCCAGGATCAGGGTCATGATGCGCTTGCTCTGGTTGAACAATGTGTGAATGCTGTCAACCACTATAAATATCCGACCAAGGTCATGTTCAGCTCCGTTCGCCACAGCGAACACGTGAGGAATGCCATCAATATCGGTGTACATACGATCACTGTTCCCTACAAAGTAATGGCCGCCCTTACAGAGAACAACCTGACCAGTGTTGGTACAGACCAGTTCATACGTGATACCCGTCTCATGACCGTTCGCGTAAAGGATGCGATCAAAGACATCAACCCGGTGGTAGATGGAGGATTGGCGGTTAAAGATGCCATTGTGAAAATGACCGAATTTGGATTTGGCTCCGTTGCCGTACTGAATGGCGATGGCAGTTTGAAGGGCATATTTACTGACAGTGATCTCCGCCGCCTGCTGCAATCAAATGGCCAGGGTGTATTGGATAAAAAATTAGGGGATGTTTGTCATGCCAACCCATTGACGATCGATGGCAATTCCCTCCTGAATGAAGCCGCCCAGGTATTCAAGCAAACGGCTGTGGATACCTTGCTGGTTGTGGAGAATGGCAAACCGGTCGGGATGCTTGATATCCAGGACCTCTAACCGAAAACGCCAAGATGCAGGAACTTCCATTTGCAGGACATTTTGTTACCTCCCGGGAGCACCTGACGCAAAAACTGTCTGGTATAAAAGCCTTTGTTTTTGATTGGGATGGGGTTTTCAATGACGGGCAAAAAGACCTGAGTGGTTCCAGCACCTTTAGCGAAGTTGATGCCATGGGTACCAACCTGCTTCGCTTCAATCATTTTCTTTCGCATCAGCAATTACCTGTTACCGCTGTTATTTCCGGGGAAAAAAATGAGATCTCTTTTTCTTTTGCCCGCAGGGAACATTTTCATGCGGTGTATTTCGGGATTAAGCACAAGATTCAGGCTCTTGAGCATTTTTGTACCCAACATAAATTACAAGCTTCCGAAATTGCTTTTATTTTCGATGATGTGCTGGATTTCTCGGTAGCCGAAGTGGCCGGGGTACGCATCATGATCGGACGATCCTCCACCTTGTTATTGCAGGAATTTGCCAAAAAAAATAACCTGGTGGATTATATCACAGGTTCTGATGGTGGGGCGCATGGCCTGCGGGAAAGCGCTGAATTGTTAATGGGGTTGTCGGGCAATTATAGCGATACCATCGCTCACCGGATGCGAAGCAGCGAATTGTATCAGACCTATCTTTCTTCAAGAAATGTAGCAGAAACAGTGTTGTTTGGGCCGGGGGAGATAGGGTAGGTGGGGGTGGATGTTTGTTGTTGGATGATTGATGATGGATGTTGGATGTTGGATGTTTGTTGTTGGATGAAGGATGGCGGAGGCTTGCTGTGCGAGACCTCTGGTCTCGCACCGGTAGAAAGCCGCCTCTGGCGGCTCGAACAACAAACTTTTCTATTTTATATCCTAAGCCTGGACAGCCGCCAGAGGCGGCCTTCTAGAAGTGCGAGACCAGAGGTCTCGCACAGCAAACCTCCGCCATCCTTCAACTATCATTCATCATCAAACAACCAACAACCAACATCCAACATCCCTCATCCAAAATAAAACTATGATCAAAGATAAAATACTCGTCATCGGTGCCTCTGGGCAGATCGGCGTGGAACTAACGCTTGCCTTACGAAAGATCTACGGAAATGCCAATGTGGTGGCATCCGATCTGCGCGAACAAAACCCGCTCCTCGAGGGCACAGGCCCCTATGTCAGCCTGGATGTAATGAACAAAGAGATGTTGCATGTGCAGGTGATCAGGCAAAACATCACCCAGATCTATTTATTGGCCGCCATTCTTTCCGCCACAGGCGAAAAGAATCCCAGTCTGGCCTGGAACCTGAATATGCAAGGGTTATTGAATGTCCTTGATATTGCCCGCGAAGAAAACATCAAGAAAGTATATTGGCCTTCTTCCATTGCGGTATTTGGCCCTACCTCGCCCAAGCAGGATTGTCCGCAACAAACCATCATTGAACCCACCACGGTATATGGCATTAGCAAATATGCCGGGGAATTCTGGTGTAATTATTTTCACCAACGCTTTGGGGTGGATGTGCGCAGTTTGCGCTATCCCGGATTGATCTCTTATAAATCGGCTCCGGGTGGTGGTACCACAGATTATGCGATTGAGATATTTCACGAAGCCCTGGAAGAAGGAAAATACACCTGTTTTTTGCGGGAGGATACCTATCTCCCCATGATGTATATGCCTGATGCCATCCGGGCAACGATTGAATTGATGGAAGCGCCGGCCAGCAAAATATCTGTTCGTACCTCGTATAATATTTCGGCGATGAGTTTTTCGCCCAAAGAAATTGCCGCCGCCATTAAAAAGCATATCCCCGATTTTTCCATCACTTATAAACCCGATTACCGCCAGGCCATTGCTGATAGCTGGCCGCAGAGCATTGACGATTCAGTGGCGCGTGCCGATTGGGGTTGGAAACAGGAGTATGATTTGGAGAGAATGGTGACCGATATGATCGAAAATCTGAAATCAGGTAGTTAAGAAACCGCGAAGGCGCTATGACGCTAAGGACAATTCAGTTCCTTAGCGTCATAGCGCCTTCGCGGTTAAATTATCTTAAGAATCCTTTTTTCCAAACAACTTCTGCAACACGCCTTTCTTCTTTTTATCTTCTTTAGGCGCTGCCTCACCGATCTTGGGATCATCGGTACGTTTTGGCATCACGGCTTTGGGCATGGTGTCGCGGATCGGTTTGGATTCATCTTCTACGGGTTTGGAATCCGGGAAGATGTTTTCACTGTTTTCTAATATCTCAAATCCGGAGGCAGGCCCTGAACCGATATTGCTGCCTTCAGCACCGGGTTCCGCTACATATTCTCCATTGATCAGATCAGCGCTGTTGATCTCCAGGTCCAGGTTGCTTGGTTTGGAGAAGCGGGCGTTTTTGTCATACCCGAGTTTACGGTCACTCATCACTTTCTTAAAGAAGTATTCCCAGATCGGTCTGGCAGCAAATCCACCATAACCACGGGCATCGTTCTTATTCAGCCGGATAAACCGGTCATCGCAACCCACCCAAACACCACCCAGCAATTGAGGGGTATATCCCATGAACCAGGCATCGCTGTTGTCATTGGTCGTTCCGGTTTTACCTCCCAGTTCGGCTACACCGATGCGGTTACGCAATCCGGCGGCCGTACCAAAATCAACTGTTCCCTGCATCATACGGGCCATGCGATAGGCGGTTCCTTCGCTAATGGCTTCTTTCCGGTTAACAGAATAGTCAAATCGTTTGATCACATTGCCGTTCCGGTCTTCAATACGGGAAATATAATAGGGGCGGGTAGAGAAACCTCGTCCGGCAAAAATGGTATAGGACCACATCATTTCATACATCGACAGATCGCAAGCCCCAAGTGCATTGGAAGGGTGTGGGCCAATATTGGTAGGGATATTCAATCGCGAAACAAAATCAGCAAAAGGACCTGGTTCTACTGCCTTCATCACAAAGGCCGAAGCATAGTTGTCGGAAAAGGCCAATGCACCGGCAAAACTGATGGTGCCACCTTTCCCTCCTTTACCGGCAGGTACCCAACCCTGACCGGGGAAGAATTGGGCCACACGTTCACATTCGGTGGATTCGGTAAATCCTCTTTCTTCCATCGCCATGGTATAGAGCAAAGGCTTGATCGAGGAACCAACTTGTCGTTTGGTATTGAGATTGACGTGATCGTATTTAAAGGTCTTAAAATTAATTCCACCCACCCAGGCTTTTACTTCTCCTGTTACAGGATCCATGGCCATAAAAGATGACTGCATGATCGTGTGATGGTATTTGATGGAATCGATCGGGGTCATCGTCGTATCCTTCTCCCGGTTCTTATTCCAGGCAAAAACCTTCATCGGCGTTTTTTGGGTAAAGGCACGACGGATTTCTTTTTCGGTGAATCCTTCCGCACTCATGGTAGCCCAACGGTCACTTTGTTTCATGGCCGATTCGATCACATTTTCATATCCTTTCCATACGGAACCATCTTTGATCTTTCCGGTAGAGGCAAGGATCTTTTGCATGGTAGGCAAATGCGAGGTCACGGCTTCTTCGGCATATTCCTGCATGCGTGGGTTGATGGTGGTATAGATCTTTAACGCATCATTGTAAATATTGTAGCTATCCCCATTGGGTTTCTTAATGTCTTTCAGGAGTTTCTTTAAATCATCCCGCAACACTTCGCGGAAATAAGGGGCGTACCCGGTATTCTCATCCAGTTTTCGGTAGTTAAGTTTGATCTCTTCGGCTTTGAGTTTGGCGGCAGTGGCGGCATCCAGTTTTTTATTCCGCACCATTTGGTTGATCACTACATTCCTTCTTTCACGGGCTGCCTTGGGGTTTCGACGAGGGTTGAACAGGCTGGGGGCATTCACCATGCCGATCAGCAAGGCCGATTCCTGCACATTGAGTTGGTCGGGTTCTTTTTGGAAAAAAGTACGGGAAGCACTGCGAATGCCAAAGGTGTTTTCACTAAACGACACCGCATTGAGGTATAAAGCAATGATCTCTTCTTTGGTAAAATTTCGTTCGAGTTTGATGGCGATGATCCACTCCTGCAATTTCTGAATGATCCGCATGAATGGATTGGAGGAGCGGCTATTGAACAGGTTCAGCGCCAATTGCTGGGTAATGGTACTGGCGCCGCCTTTTTGTCCGAGGTGGGCCACCGCGCTTATGGTACGACGATAATCAATCCCGGAGTGTTGGTAAAAACGCTCATCCTCTGTTGACACCAGCGCATTGACCACATTGGGTGAAAGGTCTTTGTAGCGGACATTGGTCCGGTTTCCCTTATCCAGATAGTACTTACCCATCAGGGTCCCGTCGTCGGCATATACTTCAGAAGCTTGCAGGATAGTGGGGTTCTCCAGTTCAGTAATAGAGGGCATATTTCCCCAGAGTCCCCAATTGATGGTCAATATAAGGAGGATAAAGGCAAGCAATCCGTATAGGACGATTCGCCAGAAGATCCGGACAGATCGGGTCATGGTGTTCTCAGGTTTAGTTCGCTATCTCAAAACTAACAAAACGCGGGGGGATATATTGAAAAGAAATGTTTAAAATTTCCCCTGGTAAATTCCTTGGATATACATCTGATATTCCCCTACGGCTTTCTTCTGTTTTAACAATTCCAGGTTGGAGCTGCTGATCAGGGAGAAGGTGTATTTGGAGGGAGTCAGCCAGGGCACGATCCGGGAAGGGGCCAGTGGCCGGGTTTCGGTCAGGTATTGCACGGCGAGGGAGGCATTCTCAAAGGTGCCGATCAGAAGCAGTTTGGTATCCGGATCCAATTCGATCAAGGTATTGGCCAGGTTGCGGTTAGCCGGTTTTTCCCGGTTATAGCGGGTAAAGGCACTATTTGTTTCATTACCCCAAACCTTATCCACTTTGTAGAGGATCAGCATCACATAATGAGGCTGGTCTTCCTTGTGCGCGTAGATGGCATTCGGCGGCGCTTCCATGGCCGGTACTTTTTTCACCGTATCCATTACCGGTCTTTTTGCGATCAGGCTGTCCTGCCCCTGTTTGGGAAGGTTTGGTTGGTTCAATGGCGGTGCATTGGAGGATATGACCGGGGGTGTCACCTGGGTCGTGGCCGGTGTTTGGACGACCATGCCTGAATCATCCGGGTTGGGCAATTTACCCAGTTCTTCTTCAATCTCCTTGCGGCGACCCAATACCGAAATCAATTGTCTTGACCTTTCGGACAGGACATGATCGGGATATTTGTTGATGATGGTATGAAGCGCATTCATCGCGATGGCATCCTCCCGCTGACGGATATGATAGATGGCTTCGATGTATAATAATTGGGGGGTCCAATAGTTGGAGCCGTATAAACTGTCTGCTTTTTTCTTGCGGGCAACAGCTTGCTCAAAATCCCCTTCAATGAAAAGTTCATAGATCTTTTCATATTCCACACTGACGGGATTTGACTTGGCAGGTTTATCCAGTTCCGGTTTTTTGCCTGGTATCAATTGACTGGCATACTTGCTCTCGGGATAATTCTTTTGTAATTGTTGAAACAGGGACTGCGCCTGTTCATCATTCCCGGAACGCTTGAGGCAATAATGCAACAGGAATAAGACCTCATCCATGGGTTCAAAGGAAGGAAATTGGGTGCGGAGCCTGTCGAGTGTTTGAACAGAGAAACCACAATCTTCTATTTTTTCGGCATAGGCTTTTCCCAATTCAAACAAGGCCTTTTGCAGGGAATCCTGGGCTATTTTTTTCTTTTCATCCGTGAGCGGTACCTGGGCCAACAGGCCCTCAAAGGTCAGTGGAATTTCAATGGAGGGAGGACCATCGGGGCTGACCTGGCCACGATCGCCCATTTCGGGTAAGCGGCTTGCCAGGTTTACCGCTGAAACCCTTCGCCAATTGTCTGCATTGGGACGGTTTCCCCAGCGGGTCCTGAAATCCGCTTCGCCTTTGGTGCGTAAAGTTGCGTTATAGAAGTACCATTCTCCTTTTGCATTGCCCGCGCCAAAAAGGTCATTCGCTGCGGGGGCTTCATTTCCGGGAAGGGGTGTGCTGGTTCTTTCATCTTCTTTCAACCCTTGTTGCCGGCGAAGTTGCTTCACCATCTTTCGTATGAATTCATTCCGCTCTTCTTCTGGTAAGTTAGCCAGGCGCAAAAGGCTATCCTGCCGTTCAATGATATCGATCTGTTTGGCCACGATACCCAGCATCGTTTTTCTTTCCATGAATTGCTGGCCATCCTGCATACTCAGGCTGGTAATGGCGATGCTGTCGTAATAGGAAGAGGAGCGACGATATTGTTTTTGCCGAAAGGCCAGGTCACCCAGCAGCATAAAGGCACGCGTTCGTTGGGCCGGGTTATTGCTGCTATAGCGGGTACTTTCTTCAATGTAGGCCATGGCTTCATTGGTACGGCCTCTTTCCAATTCCATTTGTCCGATGGTAAAAAATAGGATATCGCGGTAGTCCACAAACTTATCCTTGCGGGCCATCTTCAACAGTTCAGTGATATTTCTGTCGGTATAATCTTGCTCATTGTCTTTATTCGTGCGGATCGAATTCAGCCGGGCATAGATCTCCATGACGGGATCAGTGGTGTGGCTGATTACTTTTTCATACAACGCTCTCGACTTGTCGTATTGTTTTCCCCCTTCATACAATTGGGCAGCCAGGAATTCCCAACGGGCCCTTTCTTTTTTGGTGGGGGCATTGTCCAGCGCTTTTTCGAGATACACCGCGGCGCTGTCCCATTGTTGTTGTTCGTAATACCAGAGTGCCTGAACCTCGTTCAGGTCATTCTGCAATCGATTGGGGAAGGAAGGGTCGTTTCGGAGGGTAACGATCAGGCTGGCAGCTTCGGCAAAGGCTTTACGCGCCATGAAGGTGCGGATCTGCCAGATGAACGCATCGTTACGACTAGGGGGTTCAGCAAATATTTTTTTAGGAAGGTTTGTCTTTTCTTTGGTGGCGATGGACATGGCGCTGTTACCATCAAACCGGCTACCGATGACCTGGTAATACCCGTCTTTCTCCTTGGGGGCGAAGGCATAGTTGATAAACTGGAAGGTGAGGGCAGCGGAATCAAAATCTTTTCGCAGGTAATAAGCGGCCCCGATCAAGAGGTATAAGTTGTCGGCCCAATCGTTGCGAAGGTCATGCAGGACCAGTCCGGTAGATGACCGGCTGATGATCGAATCCAACTGAAGGCGATTGGCGGAGGTGTTTTCAAGGCTGTAGTTGTAAAACGGCAGGAGGGTGGTAAAATCGTCCTGATGCTGTGATTTTGCCTGGGCAATCACTTCATTCAGGGTATTATTGGCATTGAAAAAGAAGTTGTACCGGGTGGTGGTATTCTGCATGAAACGCCGGGGGAGGGTGAATTTCTTTTCTTCCGACCTTTCGGAGCGGAGGACCCTTTCCTCGTATTCGCGGGGTTTTTTGATATCAAAGGAAATGCCTAACTGAGCCAGTGCGGACTGGCTAAGCCAAAATAGAACCACGGTCAGGAGAAAATAACGGGATGCGCGCATGTCCGGCCAAATCTAAATTCTTAATAACTGAAAATCAAATATTTTATTATGTCGAACCCCCGATTTTTCTCATTATAAATTTTTGATTAACAAGGAAATAAAAGGTTCGATTTTTGTTAACTTTAACCGCTAATCAATCTACGTGAAACCAGAGAAAGTGTCCACGCTCAAAAGGCTCCGCAACCGCTACCGGCTGGTCATCATGAATGATGACACCTATGAGGAGGTGGTCACCTTTAAATTATCGCGATTAAGTGTTTATGTCACGCTTAGCACCATTTTTGTAGTGTTGGTGGGGCTGACAGTAGCTTTGATCGTTTTTACACCGTTGAAATACTATATTCCTGGTTACGAGGACTTTGGCCAGCAGCGACAGAACCGGGAAATGAAATACACGGTAGATTCATTGAATAATGTGGTGAAGAACCAGACCCAGTTTATTGAGGGGTTGCAAAAATTGTTGCGGGGGGATATGAACCAGGTATTGGATACCACTTTGATCGAAGTACCAAAGGATGAATTCGACAATTGAAATCAAATATCTATGTTTAACGCCAAATCCAGGGAAACCATGAGTACAGAAAAAACAAATGGCACTGGCAGTGGCACGACCTTGATCGGTTCGGGCACTACCCTTAAAGGGGACATCAGCAGCAATAGCGATCTTCGGATCGATGGTACCATTATCGGAAATATCCGGAGCAGTGCCAAGATCGTGATCGGGGCCAGCGGAGTTGTAGAAGGGGATATAGAAGGAAACCAGGCCGATATAGTCGGTAAGGTATCCGGAAATATCAAAGTAAAGGATATCCTCCAGTTAAGGGGTGATTGTGTGGTTTCAGGAAACCTCTACGCCACCAAGTTGCAGGTAGAACCCACCGCCACCTTTAATGGACAGTGCCATATGGGCAATCCATCCAATCATTCAACTCCGTCATTGATCAGAGAAGAAGAACCTGAGTCGGAATTGGCCAAGTAAACAGACCACCCGTTATCATGTCAACCTCCACCATCCGGCCGGTGATCCGGCCCTTTATGCCAGCGATCATCCTGTTCATGGTATTGAACGCGGCCTTCCTGATTTTTAGTTCCCGATGGAAAGAAGCGGGCTTTGACACCGATGTGCTCATCATTGGTAACCTGATCTTGTTTGCCGTTACTTTTCTTACCTATTGGCTGGGAAGTAAGGGGCTTACCACGAAGAATAACCATGCTTTTTTCAGGGCGGTGTACGGCAGTTTTATGATCAAACTGATCGTGTTTGCCGGGGCAGCCCTTGTGTATATCACCAAATTCAAGGCACAGTTGAATAAGCCTGCGCTTTTCTTCTGTATGGGGCTATACCTGGTCTATACCTTTTTTGAAGTGGCCGGCCTGATGAAATTGTCGAAGCTCAGGAAGCATGGCTAAAAAAGAAGTACCGCTCGATAGTTTACGCAGCTTTCTCCCTCCGGGTACCTATGACGAGGTATCCGCCTTCCTGCATCAGTACAACGTACATCTCACCATTGCCCGTGAAAGAAAAACGGTATTGGGGGATTACCGGCATAAGACCGATATGCAAAATCACCGGATCAGTGTCAACGGCAATCTCAATCCCTATGCCTTCCTGATCACCACCCTTCATGAGATCGCGCACCTGGTGGTGTTTGAAAAATACCAGCACCGGGTACAGGCCCATGGTAAAGAATGGCAACAGATTTTTTCTCATTTGTTGGCGCGTTTTCTCCAGCGAAAATTATTTCCTCCGGATATTGAGGCAGAACTCCACCGCATATTGGGAAGCCCTGCCGCCAGCAGTTGTGCGGAAGATGGGTTGATTCGGATTTTAAGAAAATATGATAAGCAAACCAATGGCCGGAAACTGGTGGAGGAGCTGGAGGATAAAGCCTTGTTCAAATTAGAAGATGGCCGCGTTTTTCAACGGGGTGCGAAACAACGGAAACGATATATGTGTGTGGAAGTGAAAACCGGGCGCGCTTACTTGTTTAGTCCGGTATATGAAGTTTCTCCGGTATAGGATTCTTGCGGCGAGCGCTACTGGCCACTAAACAATCGATTTCAGCATCCATTTCCCGCAACCAAAATGCCCGCTATTCCCCAGGGGCCCTGGCAAGTAATCAAACCCTAATTTCTCATATACTTTCACCGCCTTTTCCAACTCAGGCATGGTTTCGAGGTAGACTTTTTTATAACCCAATTCACGGGCTGTGTGGAAGCATGTTTCAATCATCTTTTTACCCAAACCCATGCCACGGGCTTCGGGTACCAGGTACATTTTTACGAGTTCACAGGTATCTGTGGCGAGGCCAGGGGTAGGGAAGATACCAGCTCCACCCAGGATCCGATCCTCCAATTCAGCCACCCAGTAAGCTGACCTTTCCTGCTGAAACAACTCAAAGAGGGCATCCGTAGTAGGATCATAGTACACCGTACCCGGACGGTTGGCACCAAATTCAGTAAGACTGTCACGAATGATACGGGCGATCGCCGGGTTATCACCTGGGCGTATCGGTCTTATAAAAATATCTTTTAACATGGAGAAAAGTTCGTCAGGCGGCTTTCAGGCGAAACTTACTCGTTCTTTCCCGAAGCACTTTTATGGCTTCTTCCTCTGAAGAGAAACTGTTTTCAATGTTGACGAGATGGCGGGCCATTTTATCATACCGCCTGGTCATCAGATAAAGAAAGAGATGCAAATAATGCACACCATCGAATACCAATGATTTTTCCCGTACGATGTTTTCTTTTTCTTTCAGAAATAATACGGGCATATCGGTATAGTGAATACCTGGTTTCAGGTGATGGATAAGATGGTACCCATCATTCCAGCATTTGGTGTTGTAATTGGTATTGATGCAATTGAAACAATTCTTGTACATGTTTTCGGGTTCATGGGGATCCACAAAAGCATGTTGGGTCCAGTTGCCCAGCATCATGATGAGACGGGAAACCAGGAATGGGATGATCAATACCCATAGCGCCGCTTTCAGGTTGACAAAGCAAAGCACGATGCAAACGGCATAGAAGGTCATTTCTCCCAGCGTCAGGTTAACGTAATACTTCTTTTTCTTTCGGGTAAAGAGGTAAACGAATGTATCCCGAAAACCAAGGAAGAGGAAGTTGATATAGTATTTTAAAAAATCTTTCCAGGAATCACGTTGATAGGGAAGGGTACTGCTCGCATCATCCGGCATGTTGTTTTCTTCATGATGCATACCCACGTGGTGAGCAAAATAGGTTTCAGGTGTATGGCCAAAGAAAGGGCATACAAACCAGATCACATATTTATTGAGCCAATTGAATTTCTTTTTAAATAGCCTCCGGTGCGAAATATTATGCAACATAAGTCCAAAGGGGCCACGCAACCGGATCTGTGCTAAAAAGAACCACACCACATACGCGATCCACCACCAATATCCCTGCAGGAGTGGTGTAAACAGGATCAATCCCAGTGGGATGACCGTGAGATGTATCAGGGTGAGTAAATGCAAGAAGGACAGGTCCCTTTTATCATTCATCCAATTCAGCCAGAATCGCTCATAGGCTGAGAAAGATTCGGGTTGGTGGTAAACAGGGTCCTGTATGGGGTTCAGTTGCTTCATATGATCTTGTTGAAAAAAAGCTAATGGCTATTAGCTATTAGCTTTTAGCTTTTGATAGGTGGCCTCTTTTCAAAATTAATAAATTAAAAAATAATCCCTGCAACGATTTGCTCCAGGTAAAGCTGGTCTGTGGCGTCAAAATGGGCCAGGTGTTCGCTGTCTACATCCAGCACACCAACAACGGTTCCATCCTTCCACAAAGGAACCACGATCTCTGACCGGGACAGGCTGCTACAGGCAATATGCCCGGGGAATTTCTCTACGTCCTCCACGATAAGGGTTTGGCCCTGGTCCCAACTTGTACCACAAACGCCTTTTCCTTTCCGGATACGGGTACAGGCGATCGGTCCCTGGAAGGGTCCTAAAACGAGTTCATTGTCCTTTACCAGATAGAATCCGGTCCATAACCAACCAAACTGTTCTTTGAGTGCAGCCGTGATGTTTGCGAGGTTGGCCACCAGATCGGGTTCACCCTCGATCAGGGCGGCGATCTGTGGAATAAGGGTCTTGTATTGTTCTTCCTTGGTGCCTTTTGCAACGATGAGGTCTTCTGCCATAAGCTTCAAAAATTAAAGACCTGCAAGGTATTGATCTTTGATATAATCAACGACGCTGATGAGGTTTTTTGTTTCATTGAACACCGCGATCTGTCTGTCGGCGCCAGTACCATTTTCAAGTATCTTATGCACATAGGCGAGCCGGTGGCGGCTTCCCAGGTGATCCACCACATCATCCACAAAGTCGAGCAGTTCATAGATCAGCACGCGGGTGTTGACCTCTTCTTCTTTGCCAAAATCGATCAGGCGGCCATCGATACCATACCGGCTGGCGCGCCATTTATTTTCATTGATGAGGTGTCTCGAATATTGTATAAAATTGATATTCTGGGTTCTTAGTTTGTAGATCTTGGCGCAAATGGCCTGAAAAAGTGAGGCCAGGGCAATGGTTTCATTTACCGTCATTGGCACATCGCAAATGCGAAATTCAACGGTATTGAAGAAGGGGTGCACGCGAATATCCCACCATATCTTTTTGGCATTATCAATGCAATTGGTTTTTACCAGCAGCTTGATATAATTGTCATAGGCCTCGATGCTTTCGAAGACCTCGGGGATACCGGTACGGGGAAATTTGTCAAACACCTTGGTGCGATAAGAACGGTATCCGGTTTGACGACCTTCCCAGAAAGGGCTATTGGCGCTAAGGGCATAGATATGCGGCAGGAAATACCGGGTTGAGTTGGCGATATGCATGGCCATTTCGCGGGTCTCCATCCCCACGTGTACGTGGAGGCCAAAGATCAGGTTACTCCGGGCGGCTTCCTGGAGTTCATTCACGATCTCATTGTACCGGATATGATCGGTGATCAATTGTCTTTCCCAATGGCTAAATGGATGGGTGCCCGCGGCTCCCACGGCCAAGCCGATCTTGTCGGCAATACCGTGAATGGTTTTACGCAAGGTGGCCACATCTTCAAAAGCCTCATCCACATCCCGGCAGATATCTGTTCCTACTTCCACCACTGCCTGGTGCATTTCGGCCTTTACCTTGTCCTTGATCACTTTTTGTCCTTCCTGGACGATCTTTTGTTCATGGCTCTTCAGTTCCCTGGATTCGGGATCAATGACCATGTATTCTTCTTCAACACCGATCGTGAAGGATTTGTAGTTGATGTTCATATTGGGGATGATGGTTGTTGGATGTTGGATGTTGGATGTTGGTTGATGGACAATATTTGACCGTCATCGGTCATCTGTCATCCAACATCCAACATCTAACATCCATCATCTAAATTAATGGTTGATGATTCGCGCCTCTCCGTACATACTCTCCCCAGGTCAAATTATCTTTTCCTGGTTCGATACTCAATGCTTTTTCGATGGCGTAATTAGCAGCGGTTTCTACCACCCATTCAAAATTCTCTTCTCCGACACTGGTTCTTTCGGCGTCGGGTGCAGGGTTGCAGAAATCGATCGCATAGGGCACCCCATCGCGGAGCGCGAGTTCTACGGTATTGAAATCATAACCCAGGTATGCATTGATCCGTAGCACGATCTCTTCCATCTGGCGGTATCGCTCTTCAGAAGGGGAGAAGGAGGCCACATAGCGGAGATGGTGCGGGTTACGGGGTTCATACGGCATGATGCGCACATGCTTTCCGCCAATGCAATAACAACGGTAATATTCGTCAAAAACGATCTCTTCCTGTAACAGCATCACCAGTTGACCCGTCTCTGCATGTTTTTCAAAGAATTCATCTTTATTGGCCAGGCGGTATACATTTTTCCATCCGCCTCCGGCAAAGGGTTTCATATAAGCGGGGAATCCTACATAACTGAAAATGTTTTCCCAATCAAGTGGATAGGCCAGGTTGCTAAAGGATTCGCCGGTTGTATCATCCGGATGATCACGGGAAGGAAGAATGACCGTCTTGGGTACGGGAACCCCCACTTTTGTCATCAAACAGTTATTAAAGTATTTGTCATCCGCACTCCACCAAAAAGGGTTGTTGATGACAGCGGTGCCGGTGACAGCGGCATTTTTCAGGAAGGTCCGGTAGAATGGGACATCCTGCGATATCCTGTCAATGATCACATCATACCCGCAATGTTCCCCTTGCATGGCCTTGTCGATGCGGACAGGCTCCGCCATCACACCCGGAACCCCTTTGCTGTTGACGCGTTCCACAAAGGCCATGGGGAAGGACCTTTCTTTTCCAAACAGGATACCAATTTTTTTCATGATCTATATGGTTTTGGTGGCAAATAATAGAGCTATTAAGATAAATGATTAAGTTGCAGCCACAAAAAAATACTCCTTTCAAATCTACTGAAATTGGGGCTGAAACCTATATTTGAAGCGTGCAATCCAAGACAAAAAAACATCCGGGCCTTCGCGTGAATGTGGAGTCAGAATTCCTGGACCGGACAGTGTTGATCGATATCTACCTGCCCCGGAACCACAAACCTGATACCCAGTATTCCCTGCTGCTGATCAATGATGGCCAGGACCTGCCCAAATTCGATCTGGGAGCCATTTTAGCTGATATGGAGGGTAAAGGGGAGATCGAGCCTCTGATCGTAGTGGGTATCCATTGCAGTGAGGACCGTAAAATGGAATATGGGACCGTGGCCTATACGGATTACCAGGGTCGGGGGGTAAAGGCAGGCAAACACCAGCAATTCGTTTTTGATGAACTTTTGCCCTGGCTCCGGGAGCAATACGCTCCACAGGGATTTAAAGATAAATCCTATGCCGGGTTTTCACTGGGAGGATTGACCGCTATCGATGTGGTTTGGAATAATCCCCATGAATTTCGCCGGGCAGGCATTTTCTCAGGATCGCTCTGGTGGCGGTTAAACGATATTGGAAAAGGCTATATTGAAGAAACCGATCGGATCATGCACAAACAGATCCGGGAGGGCAAATACCATCCATGGCTTAAATTCTATTTCACCACAGGCTCCCTGGATGAAACCATGGACCGCAACAATAACGGGATCATTGACTCCATTGATGATACTCTTGGTCTCATTGAAGAATTGGAGAAAATTGGTTACTCCGTCACCGAAGATATTTTTTACATCAACTACAAAGACGGCCGCCACGATGTGGAAACCTGGGGACGGGCGATGCCGGAGTTTTTGAGGTGGGGGTGGGGGCGTGAGGCGTGAGTTTCGTGAGGCGTGAGAGGTGAATAGTGAATAGTGAATGGTGAAATAATTTCTTATAATGGAAAAAGGCCTCATTTGAGGCCTTTTCTATTATTATTTAAAAAAATCAATACGCGCTATATTCACTATTCACTATTCACCATTCACCTCTCACGTCTCACGTCTCTCCCCTCCCTCCTTAAAACGACAACCTCACACCAATCTGGCTCAACCATCTTGCACTCAAACCAGGAGCGGTGCTGGTGCTCAGGCCCCAGGGTGTTCCGGTTTGTGGGCGGAAGGTATAACGTGGGGTCAGGTTGGTGGCGCTGGTATAGCTGTTGAATTGCAACAGTCCATACTGGTCGTTGGCCAGGAAGTAGGTCTTACCCCAGTTGCGATTCAGCAGGTTGGTAAAGTTGTAAATATCGTAGGTGATCTGCAGGGTATGAATTTTCTTACCCAGTTTCACACTGAAATCCTGTTTGATGCTCAGGTCAAGCAAATGACTCCAGGGCAGGCGTGAACCGTTGCGCTCGGCAAACTGGCCACGACGGTTGCGGAGATATTTGTTTCCCTGAATATAATTCTCGAACAATTGGCGCTGAGCAGCCTCGCTGTAAGTGACACCATTTACGGTTACACTCAGGAAGGTAGTCGTTTGTAATTCAGCGGCCGTTGGCACATAGATCAGGTCGTTGGTCTCTGACCGGGCGCGGTCACCCACCATGCTACCTGTGTACACATAGCTAAAGGGTTGTCCTTGCTGACCATTGTACACGAGTGTAAAGGTGGTAGCAGCCATCTTTTTCGCACCATAGGTGAACTTCTTAGACAGGTATCCAAAGAAGCGATGACCCAGGTTGAAGTCAGAGATGGAAAGCCCCAGTCCGTTACGGCCATTCACGGCCTCCATAAAGCGCCACTGGCTATTGTTTTGCGAGCTGGTACCCTCGTTGGTCACAATTGAATTACCATAGGCATAACTCATGGTTGCGGCCCAGCCATCACGGAAGGCCTTATCCAATACCATGGTGAAATTGTAGGAATAGCCTTTGGTCCCTTCATTATTATTCAGGACAAAGATATCATTGGCACCATAAGGATTAGATCCATTAGACAGGAGTGGGATCCTGTTGGGGGTTCCGCCAAATGTATAAACCGTGCGTGCACCTGCTCCAACCGATTTCAGGGTAGGGGGCAGGATGTTCACGTTTTGATAATAGATCTCGTGGATATTCTTGCTAAACATTCCTTCGACGGTAAGGGTCCAACCTTTTGTCATGCGTTTTTCGACGGTCAGGCTGGTACGAAGCAATTTAGGCAGTTTGAATTTGGCGGAGATCAGGTCTACCTGGCCTTTGGCCGTGCTGGCGGAAGTATTCAGGTCAGCCGGTGTGTATTGGTTAAATGGATCGGCACGGAAACCAGAATAGAACGTCGCAAATCCCGGAGTGGTTTGGGTAACAGAACCCAGGTTGATACCAGTGTTATTATACACCCCACCAGGCCATACAAGTGGCATACGACCAGTGAAGAGACCGATACCCCCGCGAACGGTGGTATTCTCATCCGGTACACGCAGGGTAAAACCTACGCGGGGAGAGAGTGACCAGGGAACTTCTGCCATTTGACCGGAACGGGCGCCATAGAGATCATAGTATTGCGAAATGATCGCCAAAGCGGTATCATTCAGGAAAGGATCAGCATTGGGACGGTTCAGGAAAACGGTCTTATCTGCACGCAAACCGAGATTGATCGTCAGGTTTTGGTTGGCTTTGATCTCATCGTTGATGAAGAAAGCCCAGTTGATATAATTGAAACGCGCAGCCGATTTAGAATCTTTTTCATCCGTAGTTTCTTCCAGGTTCGAATAGGTATACGAGTACTGGTTAGGCGTTACGTCATTCAGAAAATCATTCAGGTTATTGTAGGTATAGTTACCATACAGGTTGCGAATGAACAGGTTGTTTGCTTTACTGATCAGGTTATCGGTACCCACAGAGATCAGGTTATTGCCCAGGTAGAATTTAAACACATCATTGATGGTCCAGTTCTTTTGCGCCAGGAAGTTACCGGTAGAGAAATTCTCGGTACCAAAGATAAAGCGACCCGCTCCGTCATTGATCGTAACACGGGGGAAGGGTTGTCCGATCGGGTCACGGTTATCTGTTACATCAGTATAGGTGATCAGCAAGCGGTTAGAGGCGCCTCCTTTCAGGCTATTGCGTAATTCAAAGGTACCTGTGTGCGATTTGCTGGGGAACAGGATACCGTTGTTAAAGAAGTTGATGGTGGTGCTGCTGCTCGCGCTGGTATTGTAACGTTCGCCCTGGTTGTAGCGATAACTCATGGACAATTTGGTCCGGTTGTTCTTGCCCAGGTTCCAGTCGAGTTTGGCAGTAACACGGTTCGCTTTCACCTGCTCGGGATTGTCGAGGTAGGATCCGGCATCGTAGTTATAAGTTGTTTTCAGGTAAGACACCAGGTTATCGATAGTGGCCTGATTGGAGTTTCCGCGGTAATCAGCGATGTTAAAAGGCTGGGGGCGCTCATCACGCTGGATCTCACCGAGCAGGAAGAAGAAGAGTTTATTCTTGATCAATGGTCCGCTAAAGCGCGCGCCATAGGTTTGGTTACGGAAGTTGGCCAGGCGAATCCGCTGATCAACAGCCACACCACCAGGTGTTTTACCGGCGAGTTTCTCATCGCGGTAGTAATACCAGGCAGCGCCATGCAATTCATTTGAACCAGAACGGGTCGTGGCATTGATACCACCTCCGGTAAATCCACCCAGCGATGCATCGTAGGGGGAGAGTACCACCTGGAACTGGTCGATGGCATCAATGGAGATAGGGTTGATATTGGCCTGTCCTCCGTTTGTTCCGGAAGCAGCCAATCCAAATACGTCGTTATTGATGGCGCCATCAATAAAGAAAGAGTTGTATCGGTTATTTTGACCTGCCAGGGAAACACCACCGTCGCCAGTGATCTTTGCCTGAGGCGTTGCACGCAGATAATCATTCAGGCTACGGGATACGGTTGGGATGTTGGCAACCTTATCACGACCGATACTGGTTTCCGAACCCGTCTTCGCTGTACCGGCGGCGCGACGTGAAGTCAACACCAATTCGGTCAGGTTACCGGCTTTATCCACCAATACAAAATCGTAAGAGGCTTTATCACCCAGGCTGAGGAAAATATTCTCTCTTACATCATCATTGAATCCTACAAAGGAAACAGTTACAGTGTAAGGTCCGCCGGGGGTCATGTTGTTAATATCGAAGCGGCCATTGCTTCGGGCGAGAACGACATACTTGGTACCAGTGGGAACATGGACTGCGGTGATGGTAGCGCCAACCAACGGTTGATTATTGGCTCCTTTGATCAAACCGCCAATGCTACTGTTGGTCTCTTGTGCCTGTACGGACAGGGACATAACGAACAATACGGAGAGTAGTCGTACAATTCTCTTAAGCATAAGCATATTATTAGTTTTCGGTTGCGAATTTGAGAAAATCCGCTTTAATGCGGCAAATTAAATCTTTTGGCCCCAAAAAACAAAAAACCCCGCGAAATCGCGGGGTTTTCGTTATCCGGTGAGAATCAATTAGAAATTGAGGCGGACACCCAGCTGGCTGGTCCAACGGGCGCTGTTGAAAACACCATCCGAAATTGTCCAGTAATTTCCGGTGGTGGGGGCTGTAAACCGATACAGGGGAGTCAGGTCGGTGGCGCTGACATAACCCTGGAAATCGAGCAGAATGGCCTGGTCATTACTCATGAAATAGGCCTTACCCCACTTATTGTTGATCATGTTGGTAAAGTTGAACACATCGTAGGTTACCTGCACCTGGTAGGTACGGGCACCCAGTTTGATGTTGAAATCCTGCTGGAGTTTCAGGTCAACGATATTGGTAAAGGGCAAACGGGCCCCGTTACGCTCGGCATACTGGCCACGACGGGATTTAAGGTATTTATCGCCCTCTACAAAGGCATTAAAGGCATTCCACTGATCGGCAGGGCTGGCGGTTCCATTCTGGATGAAATTGATCTCCGAAATGTCAGCCGGGATATAGGCCAGGTCATTGGTTTCAAAATTATCCAGGTCACGGATCATACCGCGGTTGATAACATAGCTAAACGGACTTCCACTTTGGCCATTGTACACCAGTGAAATGGTGGTAGCCAGTTTCTTGTTGGCCCAAGTGATTTTTTTGGCCACATACACATTGATCCGGCTTCCCAGGTCGTAGTCGCTGGTAGACAGGTTCAGGAAATTACGTCCGTAAACGGTTTCCATAAAGCGCCACTGGCTGTTATTCTGCGAGCTGGTACCCTCGTTACGCACGATAGAGCGACCGTAGGTATAGTTGGCGTTAAAGGCGAAACCATTGCTCCAGCCTTTATCAATGGTAAAGGAGATATTGTACGAATATCCTTTGGCACCATCTTCATTGTTGCTCAGGAGGTACACCCCGGTATAAGGGTTGGTACCATTTCCCCTGAAGGGGATCTGGGCAGCGAAGTTACCAGACAGGGGATATACATTACGTACATCCGCTCCAACAGATTGCAGTGTGGGAGGCAGGATGTCTACACGCTTGTAGTCGATCTCGTTGATATTGCTGGTATAGATTCCTTCCACAATGAATTTCCAGTTCTTACCGGCTGTTTTTTCCACGGCCAGGGAAGTACGGGCCACTTTGTTCATCTTGAATTCTTTGGAGATCAGGTCCACCTGTCCTGACGGAATAGGTACGGAGATTCCAAAATCACTGGCCACATATTGTCCAAAGGGATCTTCACGGAAGGCCACATTGGAGCGGGCGATACCGGCAAGGCTGATACCATTATTGTTATATACTCCACCAGGCCAAACCAGGGGTACACGTCCGGTAAACAGACCGGCACCACCACGGATGGTCATATTGCGTTTGGCCATTTTGTAAACAAAACCAAAACGGGGGTTGAGTGACCACTTGGGGCTGGAAATCTGACCCGAGCGGGCGCCTTGCATATCGTAGTACTGTTCGATCTTGCCCAGGGCGCTGTCGTTAAAGAAGTTGTCGGTACGGGGAGTGGTGAGGAACTTGGTGTTATCCAAACGCAGACCCACATTGATGGTCAGGGCATCATCCACCCGGATCTCATCATTGACAAAAAATCCTAAGCGAAGGGTGTTGAATTTAGCCGCAGCATTCACTGACTCATCACCCGATTTTCCGGGATCCAGCAGGGAGTAGGAGCGGTTATAGGTAGCGGCTGTTCCACCACTGGTAAAGGCAGCCAGGCTATTGTACACATAGGAACCATAGTTCTGACGAATAAAGATATTGGTTGAATTGCTCAACTCATTGTCCGTACCGATCGACCAGGTTTGGTTGCCTTTGTAAAACTTGAATACATCAAAGATGGCGTAGTTGTTCTGCTTCAGCAGGTTTCCGGTAGAGAATTCCTCTGTACCAAAAACGATGGAACCAGAACCGTCACGGATCGTCACACGGGGGAAGGGATCGCCGATCGCACCACGGTCATCCGTTACGTTGGTAAAGGTCAGCAACAAGCGATTGTTGGAACCTTTCTTGAAACGAGAGTTCAATTCGATGGAACCCGAATGGGTGGTGGTGGGGAAAATATATCCGTTGTTATAAAAGTTGATGGTGCTGTTGCTGCTGCGGCTAACGTTAAAGCGTTCACCGGCATTGTACCGATAGCTGGCGCTGAGTTTGTTCTTGCTGTTAAGCGCCCAATCAATTTTAGCTACGATACGGTCGGCATTGATCTTCGCGGGGTTGTCCAGATAACTGCCGGGCTCATAGCCATAGGTTGTACGCAGGTAAGCCGCCAGGTTCTCAATATCTGTTTGGGAGGAATTTCCCAGATATCCGCTGATATCATATGGTTGCGGACGTGTATCTCTTTGCATCTCTCCGTTGATGAACATAAAGATCTTATTCTTCACAATGGGGAAGCCAACACGGAAACCATAGGTCTGATTTTTGAAATCAGCCAGTTTGGTAGCCACGCTTTTATCTACACCTGGTGTTTTACCAGACAAGGCTTGGTTCCGGAAGAAATAATACAAGGAACCTTCGACCTGGTTGGTACCACTTCGGGTGATGGCATTGATACCACCACCGGTGAAATTACCTAAGGCAGCATCGTAGGGAGAGATAACCACCTGGAATTGATCGATGGCATCGATGGAAACAGGGGCGATACCAGCCTGGCCACCATTGGTACCAGAGGCGGAAAGCCCGAATACATCATTATTTACAGCTCCGTCAATATAAAATGAGTTGTATCGGTTGTTTTGACCAGCCAGGGAGATACCACCGTCACCGGTGATCTTGGCTTGGGGAACATAACGCAGGAAGTCGGAAAGGTTACGACCTACCGTAGGCAGGTTTTGCATTTTATCGCGACCAACAGCGGTTTCGGTACCACCCTTTGCCCCTTCACGGCGACGAGAGGAGGCCAGTACCACTTCCGACAAGGTTTTCACATCCTGTCCCATAGCGAGATCCTGACGGGATGTTTCCCCAAGGGAAACAAAAATGTCCGATTTTACCAGCTTATCAAAACCGGTAAAGGATATTTCAAGCGTGTAGGGTCCACCGGGGTTGATATTGGCTACATCAAAGCGGCCGTCTCTCCGGGTGATCGTGGTGTACACGGTCTTGGTGGGAACATGGGTGAGTGTAACAGATGCGCCAACAAGGGGCTCATTTTTGTCGGTCTTTACCGTACCGGTCATACCACTGGTAGTGACCTGGGCCATTGAACACAATGACGTAAAAATCAATACGATAAAGTAGGGGATACTTCTCTTAAACATAAGCATTATGTTAATTTTGGTGCAAAGAAAGCAATTTCCCGGCTATCGGTCAGGAGGGGATTATTAACAATTTATTACCTCCCAAACCACTGCCAGCGGGGCATACCGGTCATTGCATAGCGGGTCAAAGATAGGGGTATAAAGACAAGCTGGAAAATTGTGGCTAATTTTGCTAAAAATTGGAATATGCTGGATTCGATCGAGAAAGCTATTGCGGATATACGTGCCGGAAAACTCGTAATTGTGGTAGATGATGAAGACCGTGAAAATGAGGGAGATTTCATCTGTGCCGCCGAGGCTGCCACCCCCGAAGTGATCAATTTTATGACCAAACACGGCCGGGGATTGATCTGTGTTCCCCTGCTCGAACAACGCTGTGAAGAGCTCAAATTGGAGCTGATGGTCAATAATAATACTGCCTTGCATGAAACGGCTTTTACGGTATCGGTTGACCTGCTGGGACATGGTTGTACTACCGGCATTTCAGCACAGGACAGGTCGCTGACCATCAAAGCCTTGATCGATCCGGAAACCAAGCCGGAGGACCTTGGCCGACCGGGTCATATTTTTCCGTTGCGGGCAAAAACGGGTGGCGTGCTGCGTCGCGCAGGTCACACAGAAGCGGCGATTGACCTGTCCCGCCTGGCCGGTTTTCAACCGGCCGGGGTATTGGTCGAGATCATGAATGATGATGGGTCCATGGCCAGGCTTCCTCAATTGATAGAGATCGCCAAAAAATTTGATTTCAGTATCATTTCCATCAAAGACCTGATCGAATACCGCATCACCCGCGATTCCCTGATCGAAGAAGTGGTGGAAGTGGATATGCCTACCCAGTTTGGGATGTTTAAACTCAAAGCCTTTCGCGAAAAGAATTCAAGCAATGAACACCTGGCCCTGATCAAAGGCAAATGGGAGCCCGATGAACCCGTGATGGTACGTGTTCACTCCTCCTGTTTCACCGGGGATATCCTGGGTTCGCTGCGTTGTGATTGCGGCGAACAACTCCATTGCGCCATGCAAATGGTGGAAAAAGAAGGCAAAGGGGTCATTTTATATATGAACCAGGAAGGCAGGGGCATCGGACTTCTCAATAAACTCAAAGCCTATCGCCTGCAGGAACAAGGGATGGATACGGTGGATGCCAACCTTCATTTAGGTTTTCAAATGGACCAACGCGATTATGGAGTGGGGGCGCAAATACTGCGCTATCTGGGCATCTCCAAATTGAACCTGATCAGCAATAACCCCAAGAAAAGAGTGGGGCTTATCGGTTATGGATTAGAAGTAGTGGATAATATTCCCATTCGCATACATGCCAATCCGCACAATGAAAAGTATTTGGCAACGAAGCGGGATCGGATGGGGCATGATTTGGGGAAATCGTGAGAGTGAGGCGTGAGGCGCCCCTCACACCAACCGATGTTCATACGCAAACTTCACCAACCCGATCACACTATTTGTATTTGTTTTACGGAAAATATTCTTGCGGTGGGTTTCGACCGTTCTTTCTGAGATGAAGAGTGCATCGGCGATCTGTCGGTTATTATATTCCTTTTCTATCAGGCGGATGATCTCGATCTCTCTTTCGGTGAGATGGGCTTCTTCGGCCTGCTTTTTTCGTCGGTCGGAATTCTTGAGTTCCCGGATCACTTCTTCACTAAAGTAAATACCTCCGGCAGCGATTTTTTCAAGGGCTGTTACTAATTCCTGTTTACCGATGTTTTTTAATACATAACCGGAAATATCGGACTCGGTGATCATTTCATTGACCAATTCACCCTGCCCGCTCATGGATAGGGCGAGTATGCGGAGGAGCGGAAATTCCTTTCTCACTTTTTTGGCCAATTCATTACCGGGGATAACCGGCATCATGATATCCGTGAGCAATATATCCACGGGGTGGAGTTGGAGAAGGCCGATCACTTCCTCGGGCTTGGTGGTAGAAAATACCAGCTCGACCGAATCGGTCCCCTTTAGCAAGGAGAGCAATCCGTCGATCACGATCTGGTGATCGTCCACCAGGGCCACTTTGATCTTTCTCTTCCCCATGATTGAGAGAATTATGAATTATTAATTATGAATTATTAAGTCTTGGCAAACCGATAAATCCTCGGGAATTTAATCAATAATCAATAATTAATAATCAATAATAGTTGATTTCATGAATTAATAGGCACATGCACCGCCACCAGGGTTCCTTTTCCCGGGGCGGAATCAAAATCCACCGTGCCCTTCAAAAATTCGACACGGGTACGGATGTTCTTTAGCCCCATTCCATCTCCATTGGCTTCCTCCAATACGGCAAACCCTTTTCCATTGTCTTCAATGGTGGCGCTGATGCCGTCCTTGTCGCGTATGATCGCTATATCAAGGTGTGTGGCGCCAGCATGTTTGATGACATTGTTGACACATTCCTGGATCACGCGGTACAATACAATTTCCACATTGCTATCGATCCGGTCCTGCAGACCCTCGGTATGGAGATGAACCTTTAATACCTTGCTTTCGATCTTTTCCAAAAAATCGCCAATGGCGGAGGCCAGGCCTTTTTTCAACAAAACATTGGGCATCATATTATGACTAACGGTTCTGACCTCTTTGCAACTTTCATCCACCAGTCCTATGATCTTATCCAGTGAAGAGCGCTGTTCGGGATCAGCAATCGCCAGTTCCGATTCAAGGGCCGAGAGGTTCATCTTGGCCGTACTCATCATTTGCCCCACACCGTCATGCAGGTCCTTGGCGATCCGTTGCCGTTCGCTTTCTTCGGCTTCCATTACCGCCCGGGTGGCAATCTCCTGTTGGTGCATGATTTCCTGCTGCAACCGGTTCTTCTGCCTAAGGCGATACCTCCGGTAAATAAGGTAACCGGAAAAGGCGGAGAGTAAAAGAATCAAGACGGTACCGCCAATGATATAATTCTTTTTGCTGAGTTGTGTTTGTTGTAATTCGATCTGCTTTTGTTTTTTCTCCGTTTCATAGATCGTTTGCAACTCAGCGATCTTGGTCTCGCTTTCAATATTGAGCAGACTGTCCTTTAATGATTCCGATTTTTTCAGCGCGGCAAAAGCCGCTTCTATTTGTCCGGCATTCTTGTAAGATTCCGACATGTACTGATAGGCCAATTGTCGTCCCTGTGCATATCCGGCCGAATCGGCCAGGGTCACCGAACGAAGAAAATAGGGGATGGCCTCTGTGTATTTTTTTTGAAAGGCAAATAAATGACCCAGGTTGAGATAACTGTCGCTCATTTGCTTCATATTATCAAAAGCCGAATCGATCAGGATGGTCCGGTGAAAAAACTCAAAGGCTTTTTTAAAATCCGGAGGAGAACCATACATATAACAATTCCCCATATTGTCGTAGAACATGGCTTTGGAGAATTCATTGTTTGTCTCTTCGGCGATCTTGATCCCTAAGCTATCCAATTGCAGGGCCTCATTTATTTTTCCCTGCATGCCATATACATTGGCGAGGGTATGGAGGGCGGTGATTTGCAGGCGGGGAGCCTGGGCTGTTTTTAAATTATCCAACATGTCCAATGCTTCCCGGATATAAACCTCGGCCTGTGGGAGTTTGTCCTGTGACTGATAAACCATCCCAATGTTCAGCCGCGAGGCGATCATTCCATTCTGGTCTTTGATCTTTTCCCGGATACCCAATGCCTTGAATTGCATTTCAAGGGATTCAGCATGTTTTCCCAATTGCCATAGAACGGTGCCCAAAGCGCCATAGGTATTCCCCATCATGGAATCGTTGCGGGTCTTTTCACTTAAAAGCCGGCACTCTTCAAAATAATTCATGGCTGTTCGATACCTGGCCTTTACGGCCTGGGCCTGCCCCATGGCATATTTAGCCAGCAAACGGGAATAATCTGAACCCTTTTGAATGGCAAGCGTATGTGCTTTATCTGCAAGGAGATAACAGCTATCTGCATTGGTATTGCGAATATCAACTGACTGCCGGGCTAGCCTTTCAATAAGGGCATTCACATTTTCCTCCTGGCTTGTTGGCTGAGCAGTGCCAACGAGGTAGAGGGGGGAGAAAAAAAACAAAGCTACATAACGGGCAATAGGCATATTGCTTTGTAAAATACTATAATCCTAACACATCCTTCATGGTGAATAATCCTTTTTTGCCAGGCAGGAATTCAGCGGCCAACACGGCACCAAGCGCAAAGCCGGTGCGGTTATGCGCCGTATGGATGATCTCGATATCATCAATGGCAGAGCTATAACGCACTTTATGGGTGCCCGGGGCAGGGTCTATCCGGGCGCTGACTATTTCAAGGTCTTTGGGATTGTCGCTGTTCTGGTTAACCCAGGCATTCTTCCGCTTTATTTTTTCCAGTACCTGTTCCGCGAGGGTAATAGCCGTACCACTGGGGGCATCTCTTTTTTGGGTATGATGGATCTCTTCCAGTTGCACATCATAATCATCCTGGGGAGCCATCAATTCGGCCAGACGTTTATTCAACTCAAAGAAAATATTTACACCTACACTAAAATTACTGGCATATATAAAAGATCCTTGTGTCGCTGCCCGAAGGGACTCGATCTCTTTCCACTTTTCAAGCCAGCCGGTGGAGCCGCATACCAACGGAATGCCCCATGTTAAAACCTGCTTTACATTCTCAAAGGCACTATGCGGACCTGTAAATTCAATGGCCACATCGGCTTTTTTCAGATTGGCTTCATTAAAATCGGCCAGGTTTTCATCATTGACCTTTAATACAATTTCATGACCACGTTGTAAGGCGATCTCTTCGATGGCTTTACCCATTTTGCCGTATCCAATTAAAGCAATCTTCATAATTAATATCACGAATTTGAACGAATCAACACGAATTTCACGAATTTTAAATGATGACACGAATTGTGACGAATTCACACGAATTTCACGAATTTTTTTTCTACATCAAAGATCGGCTAATTCTTGTATTACCTATAATTCGTGAAATTCGTGTTGATTCGTAAGAATTCGTGTCATCATTTATAATTCGTGAAATTCGCGCACATTCGTAAAAATTCGTGTCATCATTTCTTCCCAATTGTAAACACCACCCCCACACCTGCCGTTCTCAAATAAGGATTGATCACTGGTTTGATCTTCATGCTAAGGTCGGGTGAAATATCAAAACTCTTCAGGTGTCCGTCTACAGCGGCGTCAACTACATTCAGTCCCCAAAGCAAAACAAATACCAGGACAGAATAATCAATGTATTTTCTGAATTCATCTCTTCCGGCCCGGATGGATTCAGGACTGATGATCTTGTATAGTTGGTCGAGTGTATTGTAGTCGGTAGAGTCGTAGGCGGGAGCTTGAGCTTTGATACGTGCGGCATAGGCAAAGCGATATTCCCGGTAGACGCCAATATTATCAAAGAAGACATAGGAAGTGATACCCAGAGCGGCGTAAATGATCGGGATCTTCCAATATTTTTTATTGGTGGCCTGTCCCCAACCCGGAATAATGGCAGAGCGCAAGGCCACTTTTCGCGGATAGGTATTCTTTCGGGCTGTATCAAGCTTGATGGAAGGAGGGGCAGCAGGCATGGTATCATTTAGCCCCATGATGGTCTCCTGGGCCAGGACCTGTTGGCCGGCCATGAATAAAAACAAGGATAAAAAAATGAAACGGATCGTCTTCATGGTCAATCTACGGTAACATTCCATTGACCGAGCAGTTTATTGAATTCTTCCAATGAATAATAATCAAAAGTGAGTTGCCCGCTTCCATCGGATTGGTGTTTCAATTTTACCCGGGTACTGAAATGCGATGCTAATTTATCTTCTATTTTCTGGAAGGCCGGAGGCAGCGAGGTTTTTACCTGTTTTTTAACAGGGCCATCCTGTTTGTACAGGTTTCGTACCATGGCTTCTGTTTGGCGTACGGACAAACCTTTATCCTTTATTTCCGAAAAAATATACAACTGCTTGTCAATGGTATCTACATTGATGAGTGCACGCGCATGCCCCATACTCATTTCGCCTTTGCGCAGCGCGATCTGAATATCGGGCGGTAATTTCAGCAGGCGGATATAATTAGTGACCGTGCTTCGGTCAAACCCCATCTGGTCGGCTACCTGTTCCTGGGTATAACTCAATTCTTCCATCATCCGCTTATAGCTAAGCGAAATTTCAATGGCATTGAGGTCCTCACGCTGGAGGTTTTCCAAGAGAGCGAGTTCCAGTAATTGCTGATCATTGGCCTGGCGCACATAGGCCGGTATATCTTTTAACCCGGCGATCTTTGACGCCCTCCATCTCCGTTCACCGGAAATAAGCCGGTATTTACCGGAAGGAAGTTTGGATACCGTGACGGGTTGAATGATATCGTGTATGCGAATGGAATTGGCGAGTTCCTGTAAGGCGGTCTCGTCAAAATCGCGACGTGGTTGTTTGGGATTTGTTTCGATGGTATCGATAGGGATACGGGTCACACCGGTAACGCTATCCACCACGGTACTTTTCAATGTATTTGAGCTGCTCTTCAGGTCGGCATCAATACCCTGTAGGAGGGATCGAATTCCTTTACCTAATGCTTCTTTATTCTGTTTGGGGCTGGTCATGGGCAATGGTTGTTAGATTCCGGCTTAGAGTTCCATGATCCGTTCTTCCTGCCGGATCTTGGTCATGTCGTTCTTTTGAAGGATCTCTTTGGCCAGGTTGAGGTAGTTCACCGATCCCTTGCTTTTGGCATCGTACAGGATCACGGGTTTACCTACACTGGGGGCTTCGCTGAGTTTGGCGTTACGGTGGATGATGGTGTCAAAGACCAGGTCTTCAAAGTGGCGGCGCACTTCACTTACTACCTGGTTACAAAGACGGAGACGGCCATCGTACATGGTCATCAGAATGCCTTCGATCAGCAGCGAGGTATTTAGCCGGCTTTGCACGATCTTAATTGTATTGAGCAATTTGCCCAAACCTTCCAGGGCAAAGAATTCGCATTGTACAGGAACGATCACCGAGTCAGATGCGGTCAATGCATTAACGGTGATCAGTCCAAGCGAAGGGGAACAATCAATGATGATGAAATCGTAGTCGCCTTTTACCGGGTCAAGAATATTCTTCAACACCATTTCCCGGTTGGGGTAGTTGATCATTTCTATCTCCGCACCCACCAGGTCGATATGGGAAGGAATGAGGTCAAGATAGGGGATCTCTGTTTTGAGGATAACATCCCTGGCTACGGATTCATTCACCATGCAGTCATACAGGCTATGGGTGATATTGTGCAGGTCAAAACCCACGCCTGTTGTACTATTGGCCTGGGGATCGGCATCCACTAGCAGGGTTTTATATTCCAGTACAGCCAGACTGGCCGCAACGTTGATCGCGGAAGTGGTCTTACCTACCCCCCCTTTTTGATTGGCCACACCAATAACTCTTGCCATAATCGGAACCCCTCGTATTTTTTATTATAAACTCAATTGCTGACCAATACCGGGAAGATGCAATGTGTACCCTTCATCCGCAAAACACTTTTTCGCGGCGGCATGGTCGATCTTAATAAAGCCAAATGTATCAAAATGAACGCCAACAACCGTCTCGCAACGGATCATTTTTGCGGCCTTGACCGCATCTTCCGGACCCATGGTGAAATTATCCCCTACGGGCATCACCGCAAACTTCAAGGTCGCCCAGTCTGCAATTAGTTGCATATCAAGGGTCAGGGCCGTATCTCCGGAATAATAAAAACTTCCTTCCGGGCCATATACGATAAAACCCATCGGGTTTCCGCCATAGCTTCCATCGGGTAATCCGGAGGAATGTTGGGCGACTACGCACTTAACGGCAAAATCACCAAAATCCCAACGCCCACCCGTATTCATCGGATGGGTATTGCTTAAACCATTTTTATTGAGCCATTCATGGATCTCCCAACTACACACCACCTTGGCCCCTGTTCTTTTGGCAATGGCGATACAATCGGCAATATGGTCCGCATGACCATGCGAAAGGAGGATATAATCCGCCCCGATGGTTTCGATGTCGATCTCTTTTGCCAACTCATTGTAGGTAATAAAAGGATCAAACAATATTTTTTTGCCGTTCACGTCTACGGAAAAACAGGAATGGCCGTAGTAGTTCAACGTCATATTATTAATTTTTGAAGGAAAGCAAAAATAAGCCTTGTGGCTAATTTAATGGAACTAAATGACCGATTCTGTTGTTAATGTAGTTTTTTTGGGTATAATTTAAATTCTTTGGTAGCAATCAATCTCTTCTTTCATGCGTAGTTCTCCCTTTTGGTGGATATTCATCCTTTTCATGGTCTTGCTTGACCTCTATGTTTTCCAGGCCCTGAAAGTGTTGACCGCTTCCAGCGGTATCCGTATCCGTACGATCATTCATGTTGTTTACTGGGTGCTTTCCGTGTCGGCCGTAGGCACCTTATTGCTTTTGCCCTATCTGCATTTTGATCAGGCTTCGAAAGTGATCCGGTCCACCATCTTTGCGTTGATCATCGGGTTGTTTTTTGCCAAATTGATCGCGGCAGTTTTTTTCCTGGTGGATGACCTGCGCCGCGGCGCCCAGTGGGTGGCATTTAAAGCATTCCTCTCAGGCAGCGCCAGCAGCACGGCAGCGGGGGGAGACGCAATACCACGTTCCGCTTTCCTGAGTTGGATGGGGATGATTGCCGGAGGAGGATTGTACGGTTCATTGGTGTATGGGTTTGGGAATAAATACCGGTATGACCTGAAAAAAATACCCCTTGCCTTTTCCAATTTACCGGCCGCCTTCAAAGGACTGCGTATCGTGCATATATCTGACATCCATTCAGGAAGCTTTACCGATAAAGAAGCAGTTAACCGCGGGGTACAAAAGATACTGGAACAAAAACCCGATCTGATCCTGTTCACAGGTGACCTGGTGAATGACCGGGCCGATGAAATGGAACATTATAAAGAAGTCTTTTCCCAGTTGCGCGCTCCGCTTGGGGTATTTTCTACCTTGGGTAACCACGATTATGGTGACTATGCCCGCTGGGAAAGTCCTGAGGCTAAAGCGGACAACCTGGAAAGGTTAAAGAATGTCCACGCCGAAATGGGCTGGAAGCTTTTATTGGATGAACATCATGTCATCGAAAAAGACGGGCACTCCCTTTCACTATTGGGTGTACAAAATATCAGTGGACGGGGTAATTTTCACAGCTATGGCGATCTGAGCAAGGCTTATGAAGGGGCCCAAACTCACCCGTTTAAGATATTGATGAGTCATGACCCATCGCATTGGGATGCGGAAGTGGTGAAAAGCTATCCCGATATTGACCTGATGCTTTCCGGACATACCCATGGTATGCAATTCGGAGTGGAAATACCCGGATGGCGCTGGAGCCCGGTACAATACTTCTATAAACAATGGGCCGGTTTATACGAGACTGGTGCCCAAAAATTATATGTCAACCGGGGTTTTGGCTTTATCGGATACCCCGGGCGCGTGGGTATTTTACCCGAAATCACCCTTATTGAATTGATTTAAAGAGGTTTACTCAATATTTTTGAGCCTGGGTCGTTTGATTATTTTCTAGAACAGATTAAACCCAAGCTCCCGGGCAGGGTCATAACCGCCGGAATACAAGCCTCTTGAATAAGAAAGCAATACAACTGCCTCAAATGATCAAGCGGGCGGGGGTGATCATGGTCATCCTCTTCCAGGCTTTGTTTGCCCAGTCCCAGACCGATACCAGCCAAAAAACAGAGGATATCCTTTTTTCGGATACCAGCGATATGGATTATGATTTCCTCTTTGATGAATTCGCTTCCTTTTTAGATTCCATTTCCAAACCCCATAGCTACCTGATGACCGGACTGTCAATGGGCAGAGGTTTTTATAACTATACCAATAAATCAAACGTCCTACTCGATCCTCAACAACAGTTTACCTATTCCCCTGCGCTGGCTTATTATCATAAGTCGGGTTTTAATCTGACCACTACGGGAAATATTGTACATGACGGGGAGAACCTGAACCTCTACCAGTTTTTTATCAGTCCGGGATTTGATTATTTAAAGAATAAAAACATCGCAACCGGTTTTGCCTATACCCGTTATTTCACCCGTGACAGCCTTCCTTTTTATACCACGCCGCTGCAGAATGAACTCTATGCTTATTTCAGTTATCGGAAATGGTGGTTGCGGCCATCTGTGTCGGTAAGTTATGGGTGGGGAAGCCGGTCAGACTATGATGAAAGGGAAGCCTTGATCAATGATCTTCGCTTGCGGGCAAGGGGCTATATCCGGGTCAATACCGAAGAATCGGTGAGCGATCTGTCGGTGGTGGCATCCCTGCGGCATGATTTCTATTTTCTCGATATCCTTTCCCTGAATGATCATATCCGGGTATCACCCCAGATCAATTTTACCAGTGGTACCCAGAAATTTGGATTCAACCAATCCACCAATACCTATGCGACGCTGTTGCGCACCGGGACCAATGTTCTGTTTAACTCCGAGAATACCTATCTCAATGACCAGCTCAAGTTTCAGCCCCTGGCATTGACCTTTTTGTTGCGCACCGAGTATTCGATCGGGAAGTTCTATATCCAACCCCAGCTTATTCTCGATTATTATTTCCCCGCCGAGGAAAAGAATTTCAGTTCCCTGGTTTCCTTAAACCTGGGGCTTCTTTTCTGATCTATTTATGGGCCAGCCCACTTCTTTTACTTTTTTTTAAGAAACAAAATGCAATTAAGGATTTACTTAACGGTTATATATCCTTTCGTTAAGGACAATTAACAGGGGGAATCAAAGCATGGCATCAATGTTGAATTTTCCCATCTAACTTAAAACTCTAGTTATGAAAGCAAAATTAGCTACCGTTCTCGTCGCCCTTTTCCTTTCTTCGGCTGCTTTTTCCCAGTTTCATTTGGGTATCAAAGGCGGAGCCAATGTGAACAAAGTGGATGGAAAATCCTTCTCCCAACAGTTTACCTATGGCTACCACATTGGTGGGTTTGCGGAGATCGGGATCAGTCCCAAACTACGGATCGTTCCCGAGGTTTTATTTAACCAGTATTCTTCCACCCTGGACAGCAGTTACAAGGAGATCTACGAGAATGTGATCAATTCCTCGCAGAGCAAGGTAAAATTGAATTACCTGACCATCCCTATTTTGCTTGACTACAAACTGCTGGGACCTATCCACCTGCAGGCTGGTCCGCAAGTAGGTATCCTGATGGATCAGAGCCGTACCTTCCTGCAAAATGGCGGAGATGCCTTTAAAGAAGGTGAATTTTCCATGGTAGGTGGTGTACAGGTCAACCTGGCCAAGTTTCGCTTTACCGGCCGTTATGTCATCGGTTTGAACAATATCAATGACATCGACGACCAGGATAAGTGGAAGAACCAGGCGGTTCAATTGTCTGTTGGTATTGCGTTTTAATGTTTACGAATTGATCTAAACCCCTTGCGTTCCTGGTGCCTTTACGTCTTTGCGGTAAAAATTTACCGCCAAGGCGCTAAGACGCCAAGAGCGCCAGGGGTTTCAATCATTTAGCCTAAGCCCGGCACTTTTCTTGACAAGTATATATTCCCGGTGTATTTTTAACCCGGCCTGAAAATGACTGACAGGCTGTCAAACCACCGATATATACGATGAAGAGCATAGATTTATTAGTGCGATCCGAAGAAGAGGCCGACTTTATTCCCATCATTCCCCTTAACGAGAACGAAGGTGAAACCTCCGATGGGCTTGAGATTCCCTCCCATTTGCCCCTGCTTCCCCTCCGAAATACCGTCCTTTTTCCCGGCGTGGTTATCCCGATAACCGTAGGCCGTGATAAAAGCATCAAAGCTGTCCAGGAGGCCTATAAGGCTGACAAATTGATAGGTGTAGTAGCGCAAAAAGACAGTAATGTTGAAGATCCCAATATTTCCGACCTGGAAAATATTGGAACAGTTGCCCGGATTGTGAAACTCATCACCATGCCGGATGGGGGTACCACGATCATCATCCAGGGCCGTAGCCGGTTCCGAATCATCGCCATCACGACCGAAGACCCCTTTTTTAAAGCCGATATTGAAGTCCTGCATGAGGCCGAAGTGCCTGTGAATGATGAATTTGCAGCCGGGGTGTCCAATATCAAGGACATGGCGGCCCAGATCGTCAGCCTGTCTTCCAATATCCCCTCCGAAGCAGCGATCATCCTCAAGAATATCGAAAACCCCGGTTTCCTCTTCAATTTTGTGTGCAGCAACCTGAGTGCTGACCTGAAAGAGAAACAACGTCTCCTGGAATTGGACGATATCCGCGACCGGGCCAACCAACTTACGCAGATGCTCCATAAAGAGCTGCAATTTGCTGAGTTGAAGAATAAAGTGACCACCAAGACCAAGGTGGAGCTGGACAAACAACAGCGGGATTATTTCCTTCAGCAACAACTCAAGAGCATCAAAGAAGAATTGGGTGGGGATACCAATGAACGGGAATTAAAGGAGATGCAGAAAAAGGCGGAGGCCAAAAAATGGCCTGCCAGCGCGAAAGAAGCCTTTACCAAAAATCTCCAGAAACTGGAGCGGATGCACCCCAGCACGCCTGATTATTCGGTGGTGTATAACCACCTTGACCTGATGCTTGACCTTCCCTGGGAAGAATATACCGAAGATCATTATGACCTGAAAAAGGCCAAGAAAGTATTGGATACCGACCATTATGGCATGGGGAAGATCAAGGAAAGGATACTGGAATACCTGGCCGTGCTTAAACTAAAGGGCGATATGAAAAGCCCGATCCTTTGTTTTATCGGCCCTCCAGGAATTGGTAAAACCTCTTTGGGACGCAGCATTGCCCATGCCATTGGCCGCAAATATGTACGGTTAAGTCTTGGCGGATTGCATGATGAAAGTGAGATAAGGGGGCATCGCAAAACCTATATTGGTGCCATGCCCGGACGGATATTGCAATCCCTGCGCAAGGTAAAATCCTCCAATCCCGTGATGATCCTCGATGAGATCGACAAGGTGGGGAATGACCAGCGTGGCGATCCCTCTTCCGCCTTGTTGGAGGTACTTGATCCCGAACAGAACCATACCTTTTATGATAACTATCTGGAATTAGAATATGACCTGAGCAAGGTGTTGTTCATTGCCACCGCCAATAATATCCAGAATATTCAACCCGCGTTGCGTGACCGTCTGGAGATCATTGACCTCAGTGGTTATGCGGTAGAAGAAAAGATGGAGATCGCGAAGCGGCACCTGATACCCAAGCAACGTGAGGCGCATGGATTGAAAAAGATCGGGTTTAAGATCAGTGATAAGGTGATTGAAAAAGTGATACAGGATTATACCCGTGAAAGCGGCGTGCGTGAGTTGGACCGGATGCTCGCCTCGGTGATGCGTTATCAGGCCAAAGAGTTTGCCTTAAAAGATAAATTAAAACCCACTCTGACCGCAGCCGATATTGAAAAGATATTGGGCAAACCCCGGTACAGCAATGAGCTTTACAAAACAGCCAATATGCCCGGTGTGGCGGTTGGCCTGGCCTGGACCTATGTAGGTGGAGATATATTATTTATTGAGACCAGCACCAGTGATGGCAAAGGCGAATTGAAATTGACCGGCAACCTGGGAAATGTGATGAAGGAAAGTGCTACAACGGCCCTGACCTATTTACAATCCAATGCCAGCCGGTATGGGATCGATGGGAAGTCATTTGAAAAGAAGACCATTCATGTTCATGTACCCGAAGGCGCGGTACCCAAGGACGGCCCCAGTGCTGGTATCACCATGATGACCTCCCTGGCTTCCGCACTGACCGGTAGAAGGGTGAAACCCTTCCTGGCCATGACCGGGGAGATCACGCTTCGCGGGCAGGTATTGCCGGTAGGGGGTATCAAAGAAAAGATATTGGCCGCCAAGCGGGCGGGGCTGCGGGAGGTGATCTTATGCGCTCAGAATGAAAAGGATGTGCAGGAGATCGACTCGGCCTTTATCAAAGGGATGCAGTTTCACTATGTGAAGACGATGAACCAGGTGTTGGAGTTGGCGTTGAAGAACTAGCCGAAAGGATCAGGTTTAAAGCTGAAGAAGTTTGTTGTTGGATGTTGGATGTTGGATGTTGGGTTTGTGTAAAAAAACCTGAAAATTCCCAAATTTCAAGAACCAAGGCAACCATTTTCCCGTACATGCGTTGTTAGTTATATAGAATTTTTCATGTTGGTTGTTTTAAGGGTTAAAAATGTTCCCCCCGATTCTTCGGGGGGATTTTTTTTGCCGTTCCGGCTGCATTCCTCAAATTCGTATGACTTGCGTTTAGCCCTTTTCATATCCGCCTTATTTTTTGTTGTACAAAGCTCCGGGCAAACCCTTGGCGGATCATCCATTTTCAATTTTTTAAAATTGCCGGCGACTCCTCAACTGACCGGCTTAGGAGGGGTGAATGTATCCAAACCATCCAATGATGTAGGAATGGCTTTTCACAATCCGGCCCTGTTGAATAAGGAGATGCATACACGCGCCAATCTGGTGTTCAATGATTTTTATGCGGGTATCAAGACCTTCCATCTTGCCCTTGGTTATTATTCAAAACCTTTGAATACCCGGTTCGCGGGTGGGGTACATTATTTTGATTATGGTACGTTACCTCAAACCGATGCCAGTGGAAATGTATCCGGTAGTTTTCGTCCGGTGGATTGGGTGATACAGGTTTCCGCGGCCCGGTCGTATATGGAGAAATGGGATTATGGGGCCACGTTAAAATTCATTCATTCCGGTTATGGGCTTTATCGGTCAACCGGAATGGCATTGGATATGGGGGTTCTGTTCCGGGACAGTGCAGCTTTGTTCACGGCATCGATCCTGGCAAAGAATATGGGGTTTCAATTAAAAAAATACCAGGGCACGGATCCTGATGATCTGCCCTTTGATCTTCAGATAGGAATGACCAAGCGCTTAGCCGATGCGCCTTTCTCCTTTTCCATAACGGCCCAACGGGCCCATCAATGGGATATCCGGTATAATGACACCTTATTCAATGCCGGCAATGGCATAGAACAGACCGGAAAGAAATTCACGTTTGACAAATTATTCCGGCATTTTGTATTTGCCGCTACGGTACATCCCAGTGAGCAATTGGAGTTTTCCCTTGGTTATAATCATTTACGTCGGCAGGAATTGAATGTGTACAATGCTTCCAATGGGCTCAATGGGTTTTCATTGGGGGTAGGGGTCTTATTAAAAAAGATCCAGATACGGTATGCCCGCGCCTATTACCAAAACAATACCGCCCTCAATCAATTCGGCCTCGGCCTCAAGCTCAACGATTATTTTGGCCTGGGCAAATGGGGCGAGCGGGCGGGGTGGTAGGTGGTTGGAGAGTTATTGTTTAACGATCTTCAAATAAACCGGCACTTTTTGCTTTCTGTACAATACCAACGTATACGCCCCGCTTGTCAGCCTGCTCATATCAACCTGAACCCTGGTTTTGTTGGCAATTGACATCAGGGGTAAACCTTGTTTTCCATCAGCCCCAATGATCCGTAGACTGGTCCATTGGTCGGATATTTTCAGACTGTCGATGGTCAATACATTTTTTACCGGCACCGGATACGCTCTGATGCCTTCGCTGGTGGCAGGGAGGTTAATGACAGAGGTGACCGCATTCACTGTGAATGTAATGGCGTTACTAGTGTCTCGGTCAGGATAAGCACAAGGGTCATTGCTGATCATAATACAGCGGATTTTTACACCTGTGGCTACCGGGGAATAATTGACCAAGGCTCCTGATAAGCCTGAAATGGTTTGCCAGGTATGGTTGCTGGTGGAATCCTGCCATAAATAAGTAGGCAAACTTCCACCATCCTGTGGTGTAGCAGAGATGGTGCTGTTTTGGCCATTGGTGACAGTATCCCTTCCACTAATGGTTACGGTAGGTTGGATATTGGTTCCAGAAGTTTCGATATAATAAGATTTACCTTCCCTGGTTTTATCGATCATACACCGGAACAACCGATTTGGAGCGATAGGCGAAAAATCAAGGATGTGAAGGCTGCCTGTTTGAGTTCCTGTAAAATTGGAATTATCAGACAGATTCTGAAATCCTTTGCCTGTCCAAAACTGCCATTGATAAGTGCTTCCTGATTGTCCGGCCTGCAAGACTGTATCCGCAAATGGGCAAATTCTGATCGTGATTGCCTGGGGCACACCATTATCAATTATAGAGATCGTGTTGGAATATTTGTTCGCCAGGATGATCTCCAGTTTAGTATCTCCATTTACATCCCCACTATTTATTGTTGTATAAGGGCTATGGGTAGGAATGGTTAATTCTGTATTGAAGGCTATTTTTGACCCTTCACTTTCATTTAAGGCTATCACCATTTTATTCTCGAATTCAGTAGTGAATAAAAGGTCTGGTTTCCCATTTCCATCGATATCGTCAACCTGAACAGATATGGGACTTATAGGCAGATTAATATTATCAATGACCGAAAGGGCAATATAACCAGGTTGACTTTGATTTCTGATCAAAGAGGTAGCCGACGCACCTGCATTAGCCGTGACGATATCCAATTTCCCATCATTATCCAAATCACAGAAGGCCATGAATTTTGGTGCCTGACCGGTTGAGAGTGTGACAGGACTTGCCAGTTGGAGGTTTCCTGCGTTGCTTAGATTCCTGACAACACTTATTGCCCCACTGCCGCAGATCACCAGATCGGGTTTGCCGTCTCCATCTATATCAGCAGCTTTGATTTCAGTTACAGGTATTGCGCTATTGAACTGAACTACCGCTGCAAATGACAGGTTGCCGCCTGTTCCGGTATTGCGGTACAGTTGAAGCATGCCATTTGATCCTTTAGAATAGACTATGTCTGATTTTCCATCACCATCAAGATCACAGGCGGTGGACCTGGTCTCCTGCACATCACCCAGGTCGATGGCAGAAGCCAGGGATATTGTTCCTGTGCTACTGTTGTTTTTATAAATACTGATATCTCTCGGGAAAGAGTTCGAACAAATGATATCCAACTTTCCGTCATTGGTCAGGTCTTCGGTAAAGATTCGTTTGTGTATGTTGCCAAAATAGGGGTCCGATTGGAAGGTTTGTAGTGTGCCTATTTTTGTGGTGCTGTCTTGTGAGGTGTTTCTGAGTATTCCAAGGCTTGCAAACTGCAACTGGTCAGTTCCCTGATTGGCTACGCCAATGTCAGGCCTTCCATCCTGATCAAGGTCGGCAATGGCTGTTTGCAAAGGTGCTATACCAACAATGGAATCAATGAAGAATGAAAAGTATTTGCTGAAATTCGTTCCATACCCATGGAATTGTGGTTGGAACCATTGCGATG
Organism: Chitinophagaceae bacterium; assembly: GCA_041752235.1. Lineage (GTDB taxonomy): Bacteria > Bacteroidota > Bacteroidia > Chitinophagales > Chitinophagaceae > SpSt-398. The sequence goes on along the minus strand of JBGSHM010000013.1, from coordinate 8,281 downwards.
ATATCCCAATCAAATTGTTGTTCATCACCGAAACCGGACCTGGGGTAGCTCCATGTGGAACTACAACTTCCAGTTCATTATTTGTGGCCCGAACTACATTCGCTTTTGTAGCGCCAAAATAAACCGTCAGGCCTGGTGCATTGGTTCCAAAATTGAATCCCTTGATTGAAATGGTTGCACCCGGACTACCAATCAGCGGGGTGATCTCGCTGACCACCGGGGCATTGGACAGGATAAAACCGTTAGCGGAAGTGTTCCCATTTGCGGTCGTCACACTCACAGCCCCACTCGCATTAGAGCCTGTAACAGCTAAAATGCGGGTAGACGATTCTACAGTAAATGAAGCTGCGGGGCTTCCGCCAAATTGAACAGAGCTGACATTGGTAAAATTATATCCGTCGATAGTCACAGTTGCTCCAGGACCGGTAACAGTTGGGTAAAACTGGGTGATAACAGGCGTGTTGGCGTTGTGGTAAACAAAACCAGATTGGCTGACCGTTCCTGAGGCATTGGTGAGGAATACTTTTCCGGTACCCCCATTTCCAACCACGGCTTCAATCAGATTTGGGGAAATGATGGTGAAGGATGCAGCCGGGGTGGTTTCAAAACGTACGGCGTTTACGCCCCCCAGATTATTGCCAATGATCTTGATAATGGTCCCTGTCGTTGCCGTTTTGGGATAGAAATTGTGGATGACAGGTGCTCCCGGAAAAACATATCCGGCAAGGGTGTCGCTGCCAATAGGCCCATGTACACTGATGGAACCTGAGTTTCCACCAGCCACCACCGCGTCGATCCGGGTAGGCGAAACAACCTGAAAACGGGCAGCCCTTCGGTTTTCAAAATAAACTTCCTTGACAGATTGGAGGTCTGACCCGGTAATGGTTACTGTTGTTCCCGTTCCGGCAGTTGTTGGTGAGAACCCTGTAATGACCGGTGGGTTTAAAATTTGCAAATGTCCATAGGTTGCGCTGCCATTAGGATTGAATACTTTTAGCTCTCCTGTGCCACTGGAGCCAGGGATGATACGTAACGAAATATCGGATATTATTTCAAAAGAGTTCACTGATATGCCGCCAATCGTAACCTGATTGACGTTAGAGAGGTTGGCACCATTTACCCAAAATGCTTTTCCTGCCAGGAGCATGGTGTCGGAAACTGATTCAATAACCGGCAGGGAAGTATTGGTAAACGACCCTGTGCTTGCTTCCCCATTGGCGGACTTTATTCTTATTTCACCACTGTTCCCATTGCCTACTACCAACCTGAGTTCATGGTTGGATACCACTGAAAGCGAACTCACAGGTTGATTGCCTATGGTGGCAGATGTTGTAGAGCCCAGGTTTTTCCCTTTAATTGTGACCGAAGTACCATTACCGCCTGCAATCGGAAAGAATGTACTGATCATTGGGCCACCGTCGGGTTTCCCTATGATATTTCTATATACTGTAGTAAAGGTATTGCCGGCTATAATAGCGTCTGGCCTGCTGTCGTTATCAAGATCAACGCTGGAGCATTCTTCAATTTGATTTCCTCCCAATGGAGCTATGGGGATTTCAAGAGAAACCGGCGCGCCAAAATCAAATGATCCGCCCGGACTGCTGATATTTTTCAGGAGTTTGATCTTAAATTCATCGTCTGTATAGTAAATATCGGGCAAGGTGTTGCCATCAAGGTCCTTTACACTGGCATTCTTAAGTGCGGGAGTCCCTGTAATTGTTTGTGGCGCGGCAAAATTTATGGAAGCGCCCGAACTGGTATTTTGGAACAAAGCCAGGGAAGTTGACGAGGTATTAAAAACAATGTCAGGTTTTTGGTCATTGTTCATGTCCTTTACTACAAAAGATCCCTGGTTGGCCAAATAAGTGGATGAATAACTAAAAGCAGGAGAAAATTTGGGATTACCGGGTAGCCCGATATTGGTGTAGACAAGGAGTTTTCCCGCATGGAGAATAAGGTCTGGTTTACCATCCTCGTTGATGTCCTGCAATTTGGCAGTTGAGATACCGGGAGCTATTTTGATTCCATAAATTGACCTGAACAGAATGGATCCGGGTTGACTTATGTTGTGGTGAATGATAAACTTGTTTTCGACCACACTTGACAGATCGGCTTTGCCATCGCTGTCAATATCAAGGAACTTGAAAAACAATGACAGTTTAAATGGAACGGTGAAGGATATCGGGGCTTCGAAGCTAAACTGGCCTTGTACACTGTTATTTCGTAGGAAGAAAAAGGATGATGAATTGATAATCCAGGCCATGATATCTATTTTCCCATCCCCATCGAGATCGCCGGTTTGTGTCAGGTAAGTAGCTGTCGGAATCGGCATATTGATCTCAAGCGCTTGTTGAAAGGAGATATTACCTGTGATGCTGGTGTTTTTATGAATAAGTATTTTTCCCGTGCTGATAGAGGTAACATCCAATTTCCCATCCTCGTCCAGATCGGCATACAATGGCCGGAAGAATGGATTGGCATGATCGGTTCTCGGAGCAAATGATGTTTTTGTGAGTGGTCCTGAGCCCCCTTCAAAAAGTGTGATGAAGGGTTGCTTTGACCAGGCTGTTCGATTTCCTTTTGTTACTGAAACCAGTTCTTCCTGCGATCCAAAGGGTACTTCAACCTGGATGGAAGTAGAGGTGGAGGCGATCACCTTTGCCCTGACGGTTCCAAAGTGAACAATGTTTTCCTGGGGCACCGTGCTGAATCGCTGGCCTTGAATGGTAAGGATGCTGCCGACCTGGCCTGAATAAGTGCTTAGGGATTCAACCACCAGGGGAAGTCCATGCACAAAAATGCCGAGTTGGCTGGTTCCGAAGTTATTTGACACTTTCACGTTTCCGGTACCGCCACTCCCTACTATTGCCGTAATGCTGGTGGGTGAGTTGACAGTAAAGGAGGCGGCAGGGCTTCCTCCGATTTCAACCTGGGTAATGTTTGTAAATTGAAATCCGTTGATGGTCACCTGAGTTCCCGCTTCTCCGATCGTCGGGCTGATGGAGGTGATATAGGGAGCGGGGGAGGCCGTGTTTTTAAATACAGAGATTAGGTTGGCTGTATTCACGATAACGGCATCGACCTTTTGGTCTGCATTAAGGTCGGTAAGGGTTATCCTTCCTGATGCTCCATAGCTTGCCAGGTTTACCTGTGGTCCAAACTGGATGGTTGCCAGATTACTTAGGTTTTTGAAGATCCCCCAATTATTGATGTCTTCAAAATGAGTGATGATATCAGGTCTTCCATCCCCATCTACATCATTTACCTGCAGGGATTGACCGGGGTTCTGTGTAGATACCGGCTGCACTTCCTCCAGACTAATCGTTCCCGTCGATGTATTCTTTAAAATGATTACTGTATTCTCTGCCGGATTAGTCGTTATAATGTCAAGTTTCCCGTCGCCATTCAGGTCACCGGCATCAATGGATCCTACTGAGCCAAAGGTGTAGGTCAGCGGGGTCCCCATTATTAATTGCGTGGGGGTACTTTGGTTAGGTGAAACTAATACCTGGCCGGTGGTGGCATTGGCCACAATCATTTCAGGCTTGCCATCCTGGTTCAGGTCACGAATAATTTGGTCAGTTCCTCCTAGTCCTGAGAATGTTTTTTCCGGATGAAAGGAGAGTGCACCAACCTCACCTCTGTTTCTAAAAATGGAAGTAACAGGTTGCCCTTGATAGGAAACGATTATATCCGACTTGCCGTCCCCATCCATATCGGCCACCTTCATGGAATAGGGGTTGGAAGGAGTTGGTAGCAGATAGGCCGGCGCAAATTGCAGGTTTCCCGGTGTCGATTGATTTAATAGGATTGAAATAGTACCCACACTCCAGTTCACTACGGTCAGATCGAGCTTTCCATCGCCGTCCATATCTCTTATTTCCAATGGTCCCGGACCTGTGATGGATAGTAGGTTTTGCGGCGGAGCAAAAGTGATGGCACTTCCTGTGGAGGTATTTCTGAAAATGGTTAAAGCTCCTTCACCGGGGTTGGAGACAACCATTTCAGGTTTTTGATCTCCGTCCAGATCCCCGAGTGAGCTAAAGGGTAGTCCATGGTTTACCGTACCTGCAGTATAAGTTTCTGCTGAGGCAAACAATCCTTCTGTAACACTTCCTCCGTTGGGGAAGGTAATCAGGAATGGGTCACGCGAATGTGCCAGCAGTTCATTACAGACAACGGTGATCGGTGCGTATTGTGAGCCAGCGGGTACAGTGACGGTCAGGCTTGTTGTATTGGCGGCCGTAATGGTGGCAGGTATCGCTCCAAAGAATACTGCATTCCCTGACGTGGAGGGATTAAAGTTTTGTCCAGTGATCGTTACCGTGGTGCCAACCGGCCCCGAAAGTGGCGATACAGATTGGACAATGGGAGGGGGAACATAGGTAAAGCCTGCACGTGTGGAGGAACCGACTGGTGATTGAATGAAAACATCGCCTGAGGCACCCGGGCCAACATAGGCGGTCAGTTTTAATGGAGAATTCACTTCAATATATTGCACGGGAATACCACCCACTGTGATATGGTTTACCTCACTCAGACAGGAGCCGTTCAGGGTCATCACGGTGCCATGTGTGCCTTTGGTGGGGGTGAAAGAGTGTAAAATGGGGATGACCTTAAACCCTGGGATGGTTATTGTTCCGGAAGAGGTGGTCACTGTAATGGGACCCGATTGAGCATATTCGGAAAGGGTGGCGACGATGGTATCTCTTGAAATAACGGTAAATGGCGAGGATACGACTCCTCCGATTGAAACACTTTGTACATCTTCAAAAAAATCTCCTACTATGGTGATCGACGTATTGGCTCTTGCCTGGGCAGGGAAAAAGCTCATTATCTGAGGCGGCACCTGGATTCCTCCCCGATTTGTTGTCATTTCCAGAAAATCCTTGGGGCCACCGACCCAGAATTGTTCCCATGACCTGAAGAACATTGAACTGTGAGTCAGCGAATTGCTTGTAAAAGTATTATCTCTCACAAGTTTTGACCAGTCCCGACCTGCATTTCTGGTTATGTAGGTATCAAATAAAGGTCCAATAGCGTACCCGGTGGTATCATTGACAAAGTGAAGTTGTGAAGAGGCAAAGGAATTGCCATTGGGGGCTGATTTTAAGATCCAGGTGGCACCTCTGTCATTACTGTAATAGGTGACCCCCTTTCCCTGAGAGGTAAGATTGAGCCAACCGTTATCTCCATCCAGAAAGTCAAGCGAGTGAATGAACCCTGCAGGGGTTACAAGAGGAAACCAAGTGGCACCACCATCCAGGGTCTTTATGACTCTTGTATTTGGGGTGGTTTCACCCGGATTTGCCGCCTGGTAGATATAGACCTCATTTTCATTAATGATTTTTATTTTATTGTAAAGCATATTTATTTCTAAAGAAATAATATTCCACGTATTTCCTCTGTCCGTCGATTTGAGAATTCTGTTGTCATCTACAGCGTAACCAACATTTCCGTCGGAGGAAAATTGGACATCTGTAACATCATTCTGATTGTCAAAGCCGATCGTATGGTAGAAAAAAACAACCTTAAATGAGTCTGCTGCGTTGGTTGATCTTAGTATTATTGGATAGCCGGTATATTTTCCGTATAATAGTAACGTGTCTTTATTAATTGCATGCACTCCAGATGGCGCGAACATCGTAGGTAATCCTACAGTGCCTATTCCATCGGGTGTGAATAGTAGTCCGCTGATTGTTTTTTTTGTAAATGTTCTTCCTGAGTCACTTGTAAAGGCAATTTGGCCGGGGAGGCCATCTATAGCCAGGTATCCTTCCGAAGGAGAATAAAAACTGATACCTTTTATACCCGTGTTGGTATTCACCGTATCAATATGCATTTGTCTCATTTGTGAGTGGGCAGACAAGCATCCACCTATTATGAGGAGAAAAAGAAAGCAGAATGAGACGGGAATGTTGGGTCGTTTGGCCATTGGGTTCAAAAGGTTTGCTGGTAGAGGGTATAAAAATAGGCCATAAAACCCTATTTCGGGTCCATCTCAATATTAAATAGTTTTAAAGCAAATCAATTCCAAATTATGGAATACATACAAATAGAATATTTCTTTATCTGATCTCAGGATAAACACCATAAATTAAACCATTAGGTCAATGAATAAAGGCAAATAGGATATTGAAAAATAGTTGACCATTTTAGTTTTGCTCCTGCGCCCCATCGGGGCGCCATGTCTGTAGCCCCCGATCATCCATCCATTTCCCCACGCTCCGTAGGAGCGTTATATTTGGAGCACCGAAGTTTAGAGAGTTGTCGCAACTTGAAGGGTGGCAATGGAAGATACATATTGGGCCGTAGTCAAATGTCATAATTTTGAGTTTGTTGGAAGTTTATAAGACTACGGCCAGCGTCATTCTGAATTTTGGGGAGGTGGGAGGAATGCTAAGAGGAGCGGGTATTACCCAACTTGCTAAAACTAAAACTCCATAGTTAATGAATGACTTAAAATTTGTTAATATCGAAGAAAGTGAATTTAAGAAATCGGAACCAATTTATAGAATAATTACTCATGAAAACGCCAACACGTTTGGGTATTTTATTGTAAATGGAAGGAACTATTATTTGAGCTCATTTAGCTTTGGTATCGTTCAGCCGGATATTGAAATGTGGTTAGATGTTGGTTATATTTTTGTTGGTATTGATTTGAAAGTTGTTGTATTGGATGCAAATAGTGGCGGCATTTTATTATCTCTAGGCTTGTCAAGCTATTTCAAAGGGTTTAAGAATATCGACAGCTTAACTTTTTGCATATTTTCAGATTTGGCTGATATTATTATCAATAAAAATGGGTTGAGTATTAGTCAAATAATCTATCATGATCTTGAGATTTAGGTAGTGTGCTACATTAGGTAGTGCTTCAAATTAGCAGGTTTTCACCTTCCAAGCGCAAAGAAGCTCATTTCCAGGCAATTTTCGTCAACCAGATGGCCCTTTTTGCGCAGCAAAATTCTCCGATTAACCCAAAACCCAAGCTGATATTTTCCGTATTTTCTTAGCGCCCCATCGGGGCGCCTTGTCGGTAGCCCGATCATCCAACCATTTCCCCACGCTCCGTAGGAGCGTTATATTTGAAGCACCGAAGTTCAGGGAGTTGTGGCACCCTGTAGGGGTGCAACCCGAATTGAAAGAGGTTGCGCACAACAGGAATCTTTCAAAGCATAAAAAAAATGAATGGATATTTTAAGTTTATTAAACAAACATTATGCTGAATTAAAAGTCGATTCGTTATTTCAATATTATTTTAAAGATAAAACATTTCTTAAAGGGAATGATTCCTATTCCGTTAATAACGAAAATCTAGGCATCTCTTTGCATTTTAATGAAAAGTTTAAAAGTGATGTCCTGTTTTTATATTCAGGTTTGTTTGAGAATTTCAGGAAATATACTGGTGCTCTGCCATTCAATTTGAACTGGAATTTTTACAGAAAAGATGTAGTCAAAATGTTTGGGTCTCCTTTTGCTTCAGGAGGAGGACAAGAAAGTTTGATATACGATTTAACACCTCTATGGGATAAGTATAGTATAGCAGGCATTTTTTTACATCTTCAATACGAGAAATCTAAAGAAAGGATTGAGTTGATTACATTTTCAATTACTTAGGGGGTAATGTTTCAAAGGGGGGAGTGTGCTACAATAGCATTTTTTCGATTTGGTTTACTTTTTATGCTGTTTTACAGGTGTTTTTAGTCTCACAGAGGACTGGTATTCGTCCTGAAAATGCCTATTTCATCCAATACCGTTATTTGCCCATAGGAAAAGTGCACCTCGTGTATGACATTAGCAGCATATATGGAATGTAAATTTTGTGGGTGCAACTGCCGTAAAGCAGGAAAGCAGGTAAATGGGGCTCAACGTTATTTTTGGGGCGGGTGTAAGAAGTGTTAGCAAGAAACTTGGAAATTTATAGGGTAACTAGCCCGAAGGGCTTAAACCATCAATAGCCACCGGTGAAACCGGTGGTTGGAAGGTATTATTTTCGACCCAACCCCAACGGGGTTGAACTCCCCGGGTTTAAAAATTCTCAACAGATCGAAATATTTAGTTCAACCCCTTTGGGGTTGGGCGCCCCTACAATCCCATTACCACCGGTTGCACCGGTGGCTATTGATGGTTTAATCCCTTCGGGCTAGTAACTCCGTTAATCGAAGAATAAGATTATGGGCAGGTAATATGCTGCAATAGCTTTTTCCCGCGCCCCATCGGGGCGCCGGGTCGTTAGAAAGATTTTGTCGCCAGAGGCGACGAGAGAAAAGTGCGAGACCGG
>JBGSHM010000012.1:0-39522 GCA_041752235.1 Chitinophagaceae bacterium | reverse complement strand
TATAAAGATTGAAAATAATCCATTTTCCTAATTCAGGTCCTCGCAGTATATTTGCACCCCATTTTGGCGGGATAGCTCAGGTGGTTAGAGCGTTGGATTCATAACCCAAAGGTCTCGGGTTCAACTCCCGATCCCGCTACCAACACAAGGCTCCAAAGGGGCCTTTTTTTTACCTAAAGGCTAACAACTAATAGCTAATAGCCATAAGCTTATAGCTATTAGCTTATGCTCCCTGACAGAATCATTTCGATCCTGGCTAACTCCTCTTGGGAGAAAGAAACCTGTTTGAGTGCCCCTAAATTATCATTCAATTGAGCCACGGAACTGGCGCCAACCAGCACCGAGGTCACACGCTTGTCTTTCAGGAGCCAGGCAATGGCCATTTGGGCAAGGCTCTGGCCGCGTTGTTGGGCAATATCATTCAAAGCATTGATCCGGGCCCTGACTTCCGGAGTGATGGCTTTGGATTGAAGATAACCTTGTTGTTTGGCAGCCCTGGAACCCTCCGGGATGCCGGTCAGGTATTTATTGGTAAGCAAGCCCTGGGCCAGGGGCGAAAAGGGAATACAACCCATGCCATGCTCTTCCAGGGTATCCAGCAAGCCGTTTTCCACCCATCGGTCAAACATGGAATACCGGGGTTGATGGATGATACAAGGGGTGCCCAGTTTGTTCAGGATCAGCATGGCCTTCCAGGTTTCCTCGGCGGTATAACTGGATATGCCCACATATAAGGCCTTCCCGCTTCGTACGGCCGTATCCAATGCCATCATGGTCTCTTCCAGTGGGGTATCAGGGTCAGGACGATGGGAATAGAAAATATCTACATAATCAATTCCCATCCGCTTCAGGCTTTGGTCTAATGACGCCAAAAGGTATTTGCGTGAACCCCATTCACCATATGGGCCAGGCCACATCAGATATCCTGCCTTGGTGGAAATGATCAATTCATCCCGAAGCCAACCGCTGAAATTATTTCGAAGGATTCGGCCAAAATTCTCTTCCGCCGAACCCGGAGGAGGTCCATAATTATTCGCCAGATCAAAATGCGTGATGCCCCGGTCAAAGGCCGAAAGAATCATTTTCTCCGCTTCAACCTGGTCGTCCACATGACCGAAATTATGCCAGAGGCCCAGGGACAACTGTGGCAATTTCAATCCACTGTTACCACAACGGTTATAAACCATCGAATCATAGCGATTGGGAGAAGGCGTATACATAGCAGTAGGAATTTGGTGAAACAAAGATAACAGCTAATAGCTAATAGCTATAAGCTGATAGCTATTAGCTGTTATCTGTTAGTATTGGAAGAGATCGTTAATAATCCTGCTGATCTTCTGCGGGTTGGGCAGGACGGCCGCTTCGAGGTCTTTATTCAGCGGAATGGCGGGCACATTGAGTGCGCCGCAAACCTGCACAGGCGCATCAAGCCATTGAAAACAATGCTGCGCAATACGCCCGGCCAGGGCTTCGGCAAATGAATTGTTCTGTTGTTCTTCGGTGAGTACAAGACAGCGACCGTGCTTTTTCACCGTCGCATAAATAAGTTCTTCATCCAGCGGAAATAGGGTGCGCAGATCAAGGATATCCAGTCTGCCGGGATATTCTTTTTCTACTTGCTTTGCCCAATAAACACCCATTCCATAGGTCATGATACAGGCCGTACTTCCCTGGGCAACCTTATTTGTATCCGCGGCAATTACGATGTTGGCCTTGCCAAAAGGCAGGATATAATCCCGGGATGGTTCGGTTGTTTTGGCATCCTCCGTACCAGGCACTTTTCCCCAATACAATCCTTTATGCTCCAACATCACAACCGGGTTTCCATCGTAGTAGGCCGCTTTCATCAACCCTTTCATATCGGCTGCATTGGACGGGTAGACCACTTTGATCCCTTTGATGGAAAGCAGCGTTGACTCAATGCTCCCGCTGTGATAAGGTCCACCACCTCCGTATGCGCCAATGGGAACGCGGATAATGGTGGATACCGGGAACTTGCCGCGACTCAGGTAGCATGATTTTGATATTTCACTTACCAGTTGATTAAATCCGGGATAGATATAATCAGCAAACTGAACTTCCACAATTGGTTTTACACCTGTCGCACTAAGCCCTACGGTGGAACCAATGATATATGCTTCCTGTATGGCCGTATTGAATACCCGGTGTTCTCCAAATTTCTCCCCCAGGGTAGCCGCTTCGCGAAATACACCACCCAATCTTTTCCCTACATCCTGTCCAAAAAAGATACACTCCGGGTGCTCTTCCATCAATTCGCGAATCGCGAATAAGGCCGCATCCACCATCATCACTTTTTCTTTGTCAGCCGGTTGTCGCAGGCCCTTTTCTTCCTTTACCGGACTTGGTGTAAATATGTCAAGCATTGCGGTTTCCGGTGCTGGTTCCGGAGAAGCCACCGCCCGGTCAAAATCGGTCTTAACCGTTTCTGCCGCATTTTTTTCTATTCGTTGAATTTCTTCTTCTCCCACGCCTTTCTCCAGCAATAATATTCGCAATATGGGGCGCGGGTCGAAACGTGATTGATCATTCAGATCAGCATCGGTTCGGTAAAATTCTTTACGCACCCCGCTTGTATGGTGATTCAATAAGGGAACCCGTGCATGGACCAACCAGGGTCGTCTGTTCTTTCGCACATCGCTGATCACGGATGTCATGGCCGCAAAGGCGGCTGGGAAATCCGTCCCAACAATGCTGATCTTTTGCAGACCCTTGAATCCATCTGCATATTCATAGGCATTCATGGCGCGGGTTTCGGAGGCCGTGGCACTGATGCCCCATTCGTTATCCTGTACGAGATAGATGATCGGTAATTGTTTCAACACCGCAAACTGGAGTGCTTCACTCACCTCTCCTTCGGTAACACTTCCATCACCCAGTGAGCAAACTACAATGGGGTTTTCACCGTTTGGTCCCTTTACATGTTTTTCCGATTCCGTTTTTTCGAGATATTGTAACCCATGGGCTACACCGGTGGTAGGGATCGCCTGCATACCCGTGGCACTGCTTTGATGGATCATACGAACCCTGGCAGGGTCGTTGGCGTTGGGGTGAGAATAATAGGATCGTCCTCCGCTAAAGGGATCAGCTTCCTTTGTCAACAATTGAAGCATGAGTTCGAAAGGAGTATAGCCAAGTCCTAATAAAAGGCTTTCATCGCGGTAATAGGGGCTAACAAAGTCACCCGGGAGGAGTTGAAAACCGGTGGCCAGTTGGATAGCTTCGTGGCCACGTGAGGTGGAATGCACATATTTACAGATCGTGCGATTGGCTTCATAGGTCTCGGCCATTTCCTTGGCCAGACACATAAGGCGGTACGCGCGTATCAGGATAGGCGTTTCGATCATGGCCCCAAAAATAAACAGGATTTTGGGATGGAAAGGATTTAGTTGATGAGTGACAGGCTATTTGACTTCCAGGTTCAGGAGCACCTCATCTTCGAGATAACCCTCCAGTTCATCACCTACCACCAATTCACCGACCCCTTTTGGTGTACCGGTAAAAATCAGGTCACCGATGTTTACGGAAAAGAAATTGGAGATATGGGCTACGATCTCATCAAACGAATGGATCATCAATTCCGGACTGGCTTGTTGAACGAGTTCTTTGTTTTTATACAAACAGAAATTGATATCCTTTTTGTTTTTGAGCGCGTTCATGGGAATCCATTTCCCAATGGCCGCGGAATTATCCCATGCTTTGGCCTTTTCCCAGGGAAGGCCTTTTTCTTTCAATTCGTTTTGCAGGTCACGTGCCGTAAAGTCGATCCCAACGGTAACGGCGTCGTAATATTTATTGGCAAATTTTTCCTGAATATATTTCCCGTTCTTGCTGATACGAAGCACCAGCTCACATTCATAATGTAATTCGTTGGTGAACTCGGGATAATAAAAAGGTGTATGGGGTTGAAGGAGGGCGCTCTTGGGCTTCATGAAAATTACAGGTTCATCTGGAACCTCGTTTCCCAACTCTTCAGCATGGGCAACATAGTTACGGCCTACGCAAAATATCTTCATAAAAATGGAGAGTTTACAGTTAAATACATCGGATACCATTCCACAGGACTGTTCATCCCATATATTCCGGCATCATAAAACGATTGGATTCTAATACATTGAAGGGGCTGCTAAATTAAGTATTCCCCTTGAATTCTCATAGCGAATACTCTTTATTATTTACTTCGTTCATGGCGGCTGTCAGGCCCTGAAGAAGGAATAAGTCAATGGCTTCAACGGCTTTAGTGGCTTTAAGCCTGACCAGGGGGAGTTCCTTTTCGGACCATTTACCCAGCACAAAATCGGCTTGTTTTCCTTTCGGGTAATCGTTCCCGATCCCAAATCGAAGCCGGGGGTATTGGTCTGTTCCCAGCACTTCTTCCAGGCTTTTTAGTCCATTGTGACCACCGGCACTTCCCGAGGGTTTTATCCGGATCTTGGAAAGTGGGAGGGCCAGTTCGTCAACAATAACAAAGATCCGCTCCAGGGGGATCGATAGTTTATCGGCCCAATATTTTACTGCCCGTCCACTCAAGTTCATATAGGTGGATGGTTTGATACAGGTCAATATTTTGCCCCGCATCTTAAATTCCGACATAGCTGCCAACCGGTCGGTTTGGAAAAACCCACCATGTTTGGCCGCAAACTCATCCACAATATCAAAACCGATATTGTGCCGGGTTTGGCGGTATTCCTCCCCTATATTTCCCAGGCCAACGATGAGGTACCTCATGATCGAAAATTACCTTCTTTTTTAGAATATGAACAAAAAGACATAAAAAAACACGCAGGCCTGAACCTGCGTGTTGATTATTTGAACCGGACGAGCGAAGTCCTTTCCAGTAGGCTTATTTTTTCTCAGCGGCAGGAGCAGCGGCAGCAGCAGGGGCAGCAGGCTTATCACTTGCGGCTTCCTCTTGTTTCAGCTGACGGGTCATTACCACGGAAGCGATAGGAATACGGGGAGAGTTCAACACCTCGTAGTTATCGGCCTTTACATCTTCTACACGGATGTTCTCGTTCAGTTTAAGATTTTCGACATCCACTTCGATCACCTCTTTCAGGTACTTGGGATAGGTCTTGATCTTCAGGGCCTTCATTTTGATATTCATCTTACCACCGTCTTTTACTCCGGAGGCAACACCGACGAATTTCAAGGGAATGGTTGCAACTACTTTTCTGTCTTCAACCAGTTCCATCAGGTCAACGTGAATGAGTTTGTCGGATACTTTATCAAACTGCAGGTCTTTGAGGATGCAGCGATAGGTGCTTCCGTCGATCTTTACTTCGGCCAGTTGAAAGTTCGGTGTGTACACCAGCGGTTTAAAATCGACAGCCGGCGCGAAGAAACTGATTTCTTTGGCACCCCCGTAAATTACACCTGGCACTTGATCCTGAGAGCGAAGCTGGCGGGTGGCTTCTTTGCCGTGTTCGGTCCTCAGTTGTCCTTCGATTGTAATCGTGTTCATGCTATGTTAATTAAAATGGTTACGCTTACTTGTTCCTTCTTTGCGAATGGATAAAGAGACTGGTGATGCTCTTGTTCTCAAACGCATTCCGGATGGTAGTGGCAAACAAACCAGCGGTGGAGATTACTTTGATCTTTTTATACTCCTGCCGCAGGGGGATGGTATCACACACGACCAATTCTTCCAACACACTGCTTTCAATATTGTCGTGCGCCTTCCCACTCAATACCGGGTGCGTGATCATGGCCCTGACTGTTCTGGCGCCTTTCTCTTTCAACAAGGCCGCACTTTTTGCCAGTGTACCACCGGTATCACAGATGTCATCAATAATGACCACATCTCTGTTCGTCACATCCCCTATCACCACCATGCTCGAAATCTCATTGGCCCGTTTCCGGTGCTTATCGCAGATCACCATTTCCACTTCGAAATAACTGGCGATCTCACGAATCCGGTTGCTGGCTCCCACATCGGGGGCCGCAAAGGTAAGGTTTTCAAGCTGAAGTTGCTCTATGTAAGGGATAAAAACGGCTGAACTGTCGAGGTGGTCCACCGGGATGTCAAAATAGCCCTGGATCTGGGGTGCGTGGAGATCCATGGTGATCACCCGATCTGCGCCGGCAGCAGTTAACATATTGGCTACCAACTTACTACCAATTGCTACCCGCGGGCGATCCTTACGGTCCTGGCGGGAATAACCATAATAGGGAATGACGGCGATGATCCGGTAGGCCGAGGCCCTTTTGGCCGCATCGATCATCAGGAGTAACTCCATCAGGTTGTCGGAAGGAGAATAGGTGCTTTGGACCAGAAAAACAAAATCTCCCCGGATACTCTCCTGGAAGATCGGTTGAATCTCTCCATCGCTAAACCGTTGGATGGAGACGTTACCCAATTGGGTACCATAGCGTTTACAGATCTCACGGGCCAATTCCTGGGAACCGGTTCCGGCAAAGATCTTTGCAGTAGATGTTTGCATAGCCTTATTCGAATGTGCGGCGAAGATAATGTTTCATCGCATAGGCCACAAACACCCACTCGTATTTGGAGTAAAATAATGGGCTACTGAATGGAAGCCACAGAAACGACTCCATTATTGGATGTCTCTGCCTTTTTCTCGGCTTTCTTTTCTGTTTTCACATACGAACTGTTGGCATTACAGCTGTAAAAGATTGTAGAACAGATAAAAATGGAGAAAAACAGGGCTACAGCATAAACTCCGGCAAAGAACAGGATTGGATGCAGGGCACCGACGGGGGTAAAGGTTCTTCTTCTCATAGATGTTGGATCGTTTGTGTTTTCAAAGGTTGTTGGATGTCGGGTTTACAACGACGGCCATACCGTGTAAGTTGTATTGACGAGGATAAATTTATTTTCTAATCTTGGTCCATGCAAGAGCATTATTACCCTATCAAACAATGGGCAAAGGACGACCGGCCGCGAGAAAAATTACTTATGAAAGGCCCCGCCGCGCTTAGCCATGCCGAGCTTTTGGCGATCCTGATGCAGAACGGTACAAAGGAAAGATCGGCCCTGGACCTGGCCCGCGAGGTCATGAAACTGGGGAATGATGATTTGGATCAACTGGGGAGATTGACTATCAAAGACTTAATGACTATCCGGGGCGTGGGTCAGGCAAAGGCCATTATTCTTACCGCCTGCCTGGAACTGGGGCGTCGTCGTCAGGCCTCACAGGCCCTTTCCAGGGACGCGATCACCAGCAGCAGGGATGTGGCAGGCTATCTGCAACATTTGCTAAAGGACCATACCCATGAGGTCTTTGCGGTCCTCTTTCTGAACCGGGCCAATCGGATCAATCATTTTGAGATCATCAGCCAGGGGGGCATCACCGGCACGGTGGCCGACCCGCGAATCATCTTTAAAAAGGCTTTACAGGAAGAAGCGGTAAGTATCATCCTTTGTCATAACCACCCCTCAGGTAATCTCAAACCCAGTCGCGCCGACCAGGAACTGACCCAGAAAATCAAGGAAGCCTCACAGTTTCTGGATATCAAACTGCTGGATCATATTATTGTGAGCAGTGAGGGGTATTATAGCTTTGCGGATGAAGGGGGGTTGTGAGACGTGAGACGTGAGGCGTGAGGCGTGAGACCATTCACTATTCACCATTCACTATTCACTATTCACGCTTGCGCCGTAGGTCCGCCAAAATTCATTGGAATCGAAATCTCTTCCAGGTCTTTGATCACCCCATTGGCTGACTCGTAGCGCTCGATGTTTTCTACGAGAGCTTTCATAAAGCGCTTGGCATGTTGCGGGGTTAAAATGATCCTTGATTTTACTTTGCTCTTCGGTGTTCCGGGCATCACATTCACGAAGTCGATCACAAACTCGGCATGCGAATGCGTGATTATAGCCAGGTTGGCATAGCTGCCTTCGGCGATTTCTTCGGATATCTCAATATTGAGTTGGTTGTTGGGAACGTTTTGTTCGGCCATGATAATGATTTAAAATAAAACAGGGGGTAATGATACCCCCTGCGAAATTAGTTGAAAGATGTGACAACCTTAGCGAGGACGCAGATAGGTCAAGGTGTCAAACTTTTGTCTGGTTGGTGTACCAGCCCACTGATAAGCGGCATAAATAGTCTTGGTGGCCGGATCATAGCGGTTATTGGCACCGGCAATAGGTTGTAAAGCAGGGAAGCCAAGAGGAACAGCACGAGAACCAATATTTGAAAGCGTAACGGAGTTGTCGTTATTGACGGTTATGCGCACCTGAAGGCTGGGGCCGGATGCATCTCCAAAATAGGTTAAACCTCCAGTAGAGAAGTTGGTAAACACGGTAGCGAAATCCCAGTCAATGCTGCGGGGGCCGGAGCTGGGGAAATCCCATTCAGCTACGGTTCCATTTCCACCAATGGTCACTGTGGGGTGAACCAGGCGATAACGAATACGGTAAACACCATCCCAGGCATTCTTGGCTCCTAACTCAACCGCCATTTTGCTTTTTGCGCCGCTGATTTCCGCACCAGGTGCTTCCGCAAGGGCAAAACCCAATCCAACACGACCCAGGGTCAATAAGGCTGTCGGATTCAAAACGATCTTAAGCGTTTTGGTGAATTCACCAGGATTGAACGTCACGGTCCAGTATTGACCATCGAAAGGATTATCCGCATGGCTGGTATACACATTACGGGGAAGCTCTACAACTCCATCTCCAATTAATTCAGTAATGGCTGTATTGCTTAGGGCAACTTTCACCACCTGGGTACTGTTCAGAGAGGATTCGTTGGGTGTATTGCGACGGATCTCGATCAGATCAACGGTGATATTGCTGGCCACCAGATCGAGGGCGATATTCTTAGCGCCATTCTCTGCTTCAGGCAGGAGAACCAATGTTTTTTCGTTGCTTTTGATCTTGCTGGTTTCTTCTGCTTTTTCGCAGGATACCAACATGGACAATGAAATAGATGCAAAAAGGACAGGGAGTATACCTTTTCTCATATGTAGTGTTTACAGTTAGTTGTAAGGCACTAAATTAAGGGAATTCTCGGGGAAAAATAAAAAAAAGTGGGGCCTGTTGGCCCCACTTTCTGGTATGTTGAAAAACATGCGGAATTAATTATCCCACCATACTTTACCCCACTGAGAATCAGACTCTCCGGATACAGTGTATACAGAGGTTCCGTTTTCCCAGTTTGTCTTGTTGTTCTGTTGCTCGGTAGTACCGTGCGGGAAACGACGGGGAATGGCGTTAGCCTGGCCGGGAGCAGGTGCCAGAACAGGGTAACCTGTCCTTCTCCAGTTGGCAAAACCTTGTGAACCATTGGGGAAGAAAGCCAGCCATTGCTGAGTGGCGATCTTGGCCAATTCAGTTCCAGAGGTCAGGGCTACATCGGCATCACCCATGTAGGTGCCAAAGGCAGTGGCATTGTAAACACCCCACTCTTCCCAGCTAGCCTGGATACCATTTTGGTACAGGGTAGCGGCATTTTCAGAGGTCCAGCCGCGCTGTGCAGCTTCTGCACGAGCGAGCATGATCTGAGAGGCGGAAATGATCGTAACGGGGTTTGTTGAGGTGCGCAGGGCATTGCTCATCATACGCGCCCAGTTGGTATTGGCATTGGCGAAGGCGATAGCGTCATCGCGGGTAAGCCCATACTCAAAACCTACGGCAGAAGAACCAAACGCATTCACGCGGGAGTCAGCATTCTCCACCAGCCAGTCAGTTATTGTTGCAGAAACAGCAAGGTCACGACGTTGGGTGATGTTGTAGTATTGGTAATAGGGGTTGTTGAAGTTTCCACCGGGGAAGGCCAGTTTGGCATTCTCGGCATTGGAGGAAATAACACCGGCAGACAGGGCCGAGTTGAACTCGGTTTGTCCGAGGGAAGCATTCACTTTCGACATCCGAAGTGCCATCAGCAAGCGGATGGAGTTAGCGAATTTTTTCCACTGATCGATATCTCCATCAAACAGGATATCACCTTGAGGAGCACCACCACCATCAAATTGAGCAACGGCGGCTTTCAGCTCATTGATCAAGGCAGGATAGATATCCTGTTGCTTATCATAGGTCTGATCCAAACCGGCGCCTTTGAGGGCATTGGAATAAGGAATATCTCCCCAATAGTCAGTAACTCTCCAGAAGAAATAAGCCTTCAGGATACGGGCCACAGCGATCTGGTTTGCATTGGAACCATACTTGCTGGCCGCTTCGGGGCTGGACTCGTTTGTATTGATGATGTTTTGAAGATCATAGAGGGGGCCTGTATAGTACCCACCCAGATCAAACGTAGGTTTAGCATAACGAGAGGCGTCTGTGTACTGGGTTTCTGCACCAAACTGGCAGTAAAGTCCGGCCACGGTGGAAATTCCACCCGCATCCCAAACATCATTGGCCATTTGCGAAAGCACGTTGGTCAACAAGGCTGCGGTAATAGGGGTGGTCGTGGCATTGGGATTGACGTTGGTGTCACCAAAATCCACCTTCTTACAACCGGCAGCAAAAAGACCAGCGGCCAGGACAAAGAGGGTTATTTTTTTCATATTATGTTTCATATTTGACGTGTTTGGATTGAGGATTAGAAGGTTAATTTCAGGTTGACACCGATCGAACGGGAACCAGGGAACTGACCATTCTCACCATAGATCGCCGAGATCTCGGAAGGATCAAAATTCTTGGTCTCACTGTAGATCAACCAAAGGTTACGACCGATCACGGAGAAGGAAGCACCCTGGAAGGTTTTCTTCAGGAAGCCGATCTTCGAAACAGGCAGACGATAACCCAGGCTTATTTCTCTCAGTTTCACAAAAGTCAGGTCATGTACAAAAGGTTCTGCGATCTGGTTGAAATAGAACTGTCTCCAGTAAGTGGTCGCATCCAGGTATACATCAACGGGTGTCTTTTCATCTACTGAGCTAACCCCTACTACGTGAACACCACCGCCATCGGCCAGGGCATCCCGTATATTCTTACCGTTATCATTGAGGCTTGCGGTTGCCTCATAGAGACCAGAAAAATGTCCCCACTGCTCAGACAGGGAGAAAAATTTACCGCCAAACTGATAATCTACCAGCACGGTCAGGTCAACATTCTTGAAAGAGAAGGTATTCAATACACCGCCGGTTACTTTAGGAATAACAGAACCCCATTCTTTGTTGGCATCACGAATGAACTGGCCAGTTGAAGGATTAACCACCATCAGGCCATCGGCATTACGTTTGATACCACCGCCGCGGAGCATACCCCAATCTTTTCCTTTGATCTGGAAGGCACGGGCGAAACGAGTACCAAAGGAACCACCAGCAAGAAGCAATTCAGTTTGACCATCAATGATCTCCTTCACGGGGTTGCCGATCAGGTAACCAAAGGTTTTGGAGATATTCCAGTTGAAGTTTTTGCTCGCAACAGGAGTAGCGGTAATGATCGCTTCAATACCATAGCGGTCAACGCGGGCCGCATTGGTAGTGGTAGTGGTAAATCCGGTTGTAGAAGGCAAACCTACGTTTACAGGCGCCTTGTCATTGATCTCATGATAGTAGACCAGGTTCACACCGAGTCTGTTCTTCAGGAATTTCAGGTCAACTCCGGTCTCGTAGGTAGTCACTACAGAACCATTCACCGTAGGATCGGGGAAGGTATTGGGTGTACCCATCAGGAAGTTGCCATCCCACAGGAACTGGTTGGGAGAATACACAAATCCAAGGGCATAAACACCCAATGGAAGAGGTTTTTTACCCCAGCTTCCAAAGAACTTACCATAAGTAAACCAGCTTGGCTTAGACTTCATCAGTTCAGAGAAGATCAAGCTTACACCGGCAGAAGGAGAGAACAGCGCATTATCATTCGGGTTGTTGGTAGAATACCAGTCCTGACGAAGACCAAAGGTTAAGCTCGCTACTTTCTTATATTCAATATCACCGGTACCAAACACGGAGTTTACCTGATAGGCTGACCGGGTATTCGAAATAGAAGGCTGGGCAGCGGAGTTGGTAATAGAATAAAGGTCAGGAACGTTCAAACCGTTATTTGTATTGGCGGCCACGTTCTTGGTTTGCTCTTTCTGAATGTTGCCACCCAGTATACCAGAAACAGAGAAATCACCAAATTTGTTATTATAAATAGCCTGTGCCTCGTAGTCGTAACGTTGGAATACGTTATTCGATGTTGCATAGGAGGCCAAATACCCGGCTTGACCGGCGCTGGCTTCCAACAGAGAGGTTACGATAGTTTCGGTGTTCGATGTGCGGTAGTTTGTACGGATCGTACCTTTTACGCGGAAATGGTTATCCAATTTATAGGTCAGGGACACATTTCCCCAGGTACGGTTCAAACGCTGAATGTCGGAACGACCTTTCTGGTAAGAGAAGAAGTTGTACCAATAGTTACCGATGATATCATCGTAACCACCTGCCCCGTCGGGGTTGGTCAACAGGTTCCAGCTCATATAGGAACCATTGGGCGATTTATAATCGGCCAATTCTTTCAGGATGTCCATGTTCAGGTCGCGGTGGAACCACTGGCTGAATGAACCCGAAGAGTTGTTGGCATATCCATCGCTAAACTCACCACGGATCTGCTGAGTCACATAGTTGATGTTGGCATCTACTGTGAAATGACTGTTCAGATCAAAGCTGAGGTAAGAGGAAACAAAATTCTTGTTGGAATAAGAACCGGGCAACAAACCTTTCTGATACTGGTTCGTCATGGAAACCCGATAAGAGGTTCCATTACTGGATTTACCAAAAGAAACGTTGTTATTGGTCGTGATACCTGTGTTCCAGAAATCCTTCGTGTTATCTGGCTGAGGGCTCAGCGAAGCTGTTTTGAAGGAATAAGGATGATTGGGGAACCAGGCATACCAGGGAATATATTCCTGGCCGCTCATACGGGGACCCCAGCTTGCATCATCTGTATAATCATGAAAGTACTTGCCATCCAAAGCCTGCCATTCAGTAGGCTGACCAGGCTGATAAGAATATTGAATCAAATCGCCTGCACCACCACCTGCATACAGGTTCTGGAATTTGGGCTGGATATAAATCCGGTCAATGGTCACGCCACTGTTGATCTCCAATCCGATTCCATTTTTTCCCACTTTCTTTTTCAGATCAAGAACGATGGCACCACCGGCGGCCTGAGAACCAAAAAGGGCGGTTGCATTAGCCCCTTTCAACACGGTGATGTTTTCCACATCATCCGGGTTAATGTCAAAGATGTTTACAATGTTACCGTCCACTACATAAACAGGGTTACCATCTGTACCGATACCTGCACCACCGCGAAGACGAATGGTTGTGTTGCGGTCGAGGGCAACAGAAGACTGACCTAAACCTTGTGCACCGGCTACTTTACCGGTCAAGGCATTGCTCACCTGGTTTTGACGGGTTACATTCAATTGGTCAGCAGTAACCTGCTGGGCACTAAAGGGGGTGGTCCGTTCCGACTTTTTAATACCAAAAGCCGTTGTTACCACAACCTCCTGCAGGTCACCCTGCGTGCTGGTGGCCATGGCCACGTTCACCACGTCTGATGTGCCTGGAGTAACTTCCTTCTCAGCAAAACCGGCAGAAGTGATTACCAGAACACCTCCAGTAGGAAAGTTTTTGAAAATGAACTTACCATCCGCATCGGCAGATACACCCACATTGGGCTTTCCCTTTAATGTCAGTGTGGCGAATGGTACTGGTTTACCATCAGGGCCTGTTACTACACCAGAGACGGTGCGCGATTGTGCAAAAGTCAACACAAAGCATAACATCCCTGCTGTAAGCAGTGATACAAATTTTCTCATGTGAGATCAATTTTTGTTAAAAAAAAGATTTGATTTCCAACTAGTTATGATATCCTTTCAAAGGGTGGGATAAGGAGTAAGACAGTCATCTGTCCATATGTGCTGCGCAAAATACGTGTTTTTTTAATAAAAAGTTAAAGTACATGGATGGGGTTTAACGATCAACGGACATCCACATAGATTAACTGAACGCGCCAATCTGTCCGTTGGTTGCCTTTGATCTCGCCCCAACCTGACCCAATAGACTGTTTATCAATAAATAAGGACTGAGAAAATTTGAAACTAAGTTGTATTTTTTTGATCGGTTTTCCACTCAAAACAAGGTAGTAACGGAACTGTTTTTCTGAAAAGGCGGATAGGGATGAAGCGTATAACACATCATTTTCAAATACATATATCCTGGAATCGTATCCATCTGTGCCGGCCCATTGAACCCGAAAACTGCCCGACCAGGGAACAGAAACCGGCTTCCAACGGATATCCGCAAAAATGAGTCCTCCCCGCCCCTTTCCAACCCTCACCCACTCCAAACGCTGGCGATACTGAAGTACCGTTGAAAATGGCAAACTGATCTGAAACCGAATCGACTTCTGGTGAACGGGGGTAAACCCGGCAGCCCCCAGATAACTTTCTCCATTTTCCCATCGATTTGAGGTCCGGAACCGGGTCATGATCTCCGTCCCCCGATGCGGGGTAAGAATGAGCGAAAATTGAAATTCATTTCCCACAGAGGATCCGTCCACCTGATACCGGAGCCAGGGAAAAGAAAAACAATCCAGGTAGGTATCAATTATCCATCTGTCCCTGGGTCGGCCCCGAAGCGATATCAATAATCCTTGCTCATTCTGTACACTGGAAGACTGAGACACGGCTTGTGCCTCGGGAGAAACATATCCCGGAGCAATTTTTCGGGCCATCAGGGCAAAGTCCATCTTCTTATCCGGGCTGAAAAGCAATCCCCCCAACAAGGCGGTTTTTCCGGTATGGCATACAGCAGATTCAGTAAAAAAATGAATGCCCCTAACTGACCCACTCAAATCCAGGCTCAGGGCAGAACCTTTATTTCCCCGAAAGGCATAGAACCGGTAAGGGGCTGGGTTGGGTTGTATTGGTATGTTATAATTATAGGTGTTGGCATTCAGGGATAACTGCCACTCCTTTTTGCGCCAGCGAACTGTTCCCCCACCAGCCCATCGTTGCAACACATGCCTACCCTCGATCTCTGACTCCGTTCGGTGATAACCCGAGGTAGATATCGAGGTCATGACTGTTTCTCCACTATCATCGGGTTCTTTATTCCCGCTTAAAAAACGATGGGATATAAATCCGGTCACTTCCAAGGATTTGTTTTGCCAGACCATACCCAGTCCCCGATGAAAAAAAACTTCACCAGCCGACGTGTAAGATCTCAATACAGCCCCTTGACGCTTTATACCCGCTGGATCGCCCCCCTTTCCAAAGCGCATCCCCTGCCACTGTACCAATCCCTGCCCCTGGCTGATGGTATAATCACCGATCACGAATAGCTTTATTCGTCCCAGGTCACGAAGCTGCAGGTGTGCTGAAAAAAAACCTCTTTTTTCTCCGACATCCTTTTCCCAGGTAAACCCAAACTGAACCCGTCTTTGCCACTGATACCGGTACCGGTATAGTTGGGCAAACCCTTTCCCGGCATAAACTTTTTCTTTTATTCCCCGGTTTTTTTCCAGGGTCCCGCCCATTCTGAGCAAGAATCGCTGTTCGCCTTCCTTCCGCCAAATCGTGGGCGAGAATTTTAATTTTCGGTTATTGCTTACTGTTATATACGGTTTTATCTGACGTAACCAAGCCGCTTCCCATCCTGGAATGGCCTGTAATTCATAAATAGACAATAGTGGCCCAAATCTTTTTCGATAATCCAATAGGTTTCTGACCCATTCAAAACGAAATAATCCGGAACCCAGCAGATCCGCTTCTTCAGCAGTATTCAGATCAATCACCTGTCCCGCGGTCTCCCATTCAATATCCGTGGTTTCCGCTTCCCCACCCGAAAAAATATTCTCTGCCATTTGTTCATTACCAGCCTGTTCAAGCGGATCCTGCGCACACAAGAAAGTTGTTGAGCAGACAAAAATCAGCGTGGCCAATATGAAAAATGCCTTCTTCATGTCATTCATTATTATTAGGCGTGAATTGCCACTGAATACCGGGTGTCCATCCGAGATAGGGATGGTTACGGCCATAAAGCGTGGTCCTCCATTTTCTTAGTTTAAAACCAATTCCCAGATACCATTCCTCAGAGGCGGTAAGAAACCCCCATTCCAAATTGACGCGCGCATGAGGCAGGTATTGCAGGAAGGCATGCAGGTCACCGGAGCGTTCCTTATACAATGTATATACACCGGCCAGGGACCATTGTGGACCGGGTTCCCAGCAAATACCGTATTGGGCCGTGTACGACATTGCATGGCCTTTGATCTTAGCCAAACCAAATTGAAAACCACTGCTAAACTCCTTCCCTATCTGAAACAACCATCCTGTTTTAATGGAGACCCCTGAAGATTGAACTCCCTGCATTCTCCATTGATGATAATTGATCCGCATTCCGGCAAAAACTGTTTGGTCCAGGGGCAGCGCCAGCGCTATTCCGGGGGCGGTTTCTCCAAATCCGGAATTACCTGAGTGGTTTAAAAAAAATCCGGCCTTGCTACCCGACAGGGGAAAGACGAGTCCCACGGAATGCAAGGCCAGTTCTTTCAGGCCAAAAGGGATCTCTGAAAAAATGAATGTTCCATTGGAACCTTTCTGAACCATGAATGCCGGGTGCTGTAGGCTCGCCATACCCCCGGTTTGATGACGTCCATAGGCAGCGGGCAGTCCATAGTATGGTTCGCGATAAAGGGGTGGTTCCTGTGCCAGGATGGGCAAGGAAAAAAAGAGAAAAAAAAGGATACAGATCATGGGTGAATATTTTCAGGATAAGAAATGGTGAAAGCAAGCTAATTTTTTTTGTCCGGCGGGGGAAGCCCCTACCTTTGCGCCATGCAAATTTTAGATGGGAAAAAAGCGGCCCAGGCGATCCGCGATGAATTGAAATTAGAGGTGGCGCAACTGGTTTCGGAGGGGAGGAAAATACCCCACCTGGCTGCCATCCTGGTAGGAAATAACGGTGCCAGCGAAACCTATGTGGCATCGAAAGTAAAATCCTGTGCTGAAGTGGGTTTTAAATCCACGTTGATCCGGTTTGAGGAAACGATTTCGGAGAATAAGCTGCTGGACAAGATCGAGGAATTGAACAATGATCCGGATGTAGATGGCATCCTGGTTCAGCTTCCCCTGCCCGCCCATATTTCAGAAGAGAAGGTGATCAATACCATCGACCCCGAAAAGGATGTGGATGGATTTCATCCCGTCAATGTGGGGCGAATGGTGCAGGGACTTCCTTCCTTTATTTCGGCTACGCCCTATGGCATCATGCTCCTGCTGAAACATTATAAACTGGATACAAAAGGGAAACATGCCGTTGTGATCGGCAGAAGCAATATCATAGGCCGCCCCATGAGTATTTTGCTAAGTGGGAATACCCAGCCGGGCAACTGCACCGTCACCCTTTGCCATTCGCAAACAAAGAACCTGAATGAAATCTGCCAAAGTGCGGATATCATCATTGCTGCATTGGGACGTCCGGCCTTTGTTAAAGAAGACATGGTAAAGGAAGGCGCAATCGTAGTGGATGTAGGAATTACCCGGGTAAAGGACGCTTCAAAAAAATCCGGATTCAGGCTTATTGGAGATGTGGACTTCGACAAGGTCGCTCCAAAATGTAGTTATATCACGCCTGTTCCGGGAGGCGTGGGGCCTATGACGATTGCCGCCCTGTTGCGAAATACCTTTAGAGCTTGCGTCACTAAGAATTGACCAGGATTTTGGGATTTAAAGATTAAAGGATTAGAGGGTTGAAGGATTTATAGATTGAAGGATTTATATAATTAAAGAATTTGTTGGAGGAACTAAAAGCTAACAGCTAAAAGCTAATAGCCAGCAACTAATAGTTTCTTCCTCCACTAGGAAACCACAAAAACACGATGCAGCTCCCCGTCATGGAACATTTTTATACGATCCAGGGTGAAGGTTTTCACCAGGGAAGGGCTGCGTATTTTGTCCGGCTTGGCGGGTGTGATGTTGGCTGTACCTGGTGTGATGTAAAAGATAGTTGGGATGCGGATAAACACCCCTTGACCGACCTGGATGAATTGGTAAAAACGATACGCGATACCCCTGCAAAGATCGTGGTGGTTACCGGGGGAGAGCCGCTGATGCATGATCTGCAGGCACTGACCCGTCTTCTGCATGCGGCCGGATTAAAAACCCATATTGAAACCTCGGGGGCCCATCCCCTGAGCGGACAATGGGATTGGATCTGCCTGTCGCCAAAAAAATTCAAAGCCCCTTTGCCAGAGATACTTCCCCATGCCCATGAATTAAAAGTGGTGGTATTTAATAAGTCTGATTTTGACTGGGCTGAAAAATATGCTGCCCAGGTGTCTGCTGACTGCAAATGCTATCTCCAACCCGAATGGGATAAGGCCGCCGCCATGACACCTCTGATCGTGGAGTACATCAAAGCCCATCCACAATGGGAACTAAGCCTGCAGATCCACAAATACATCCAGGTACCTTGATTACCTCCGTTTATTTCAGGTATTAGTCACAAAAAGTATCAGGTTTTAACACGACTTACTTTCAAAAGGGACAAATTTTGAATAGTTTCGTCCTTTGAATCCGGTATAATGAAAAGAATCCTTTGCCATATCCTCTTCCTCGTCTTCTTTGTTTCCTGTGCTGCGCAAAAAAAAGGGAAACAAAAACAGCCGCCTGTTCCTGCATACGATCAATTATATGCGGAAGGACTTGCCCGGGCACAATCCGGGAAATTCAACGAGGCCATCCCCTATTTTGAACAGGTGATCGGCATTGATTCCAATTTCACCAATGCCTACCTTTCTTTGGCCGGGGTCTATAGCCAGCAAAAGAATTATGCGAAAGCAAATGAATATTATGCCAGGGGCATCCAAAAAGATACCAGCCGGTATAGTCTATATTATCTTCCTTATTCGATCAATTTGGCCGGGGCCGGACGTTTTGATGAAGCATTAGAGGCAGTGACCAATTATTTATCCAACCCTCGCCTGGGTGAAAACAGCCGTAAGGCTGGTGAATACCGCCAAAAGAGTTATGATTTTGCGGTTGACCAGTCCCGTAAGTTTCCACCAGCTGATTTTCACTTTACGCCCGTGAATGCAGGACCCGGGATCAATACGGTTGAAGCGGAATATTTTCCATCCTTAACCATTGACGGAAAAGAATTGGTCTTTACCCGCCGGGTGAATAATACCAATGAAGATTTTTATTCCAGTAAAAAGATGGATACGGCCTGGGGTGCTTCCTCGGCATTGCCCGGAGAAGTAAATACTCCCCAAAATGAAGGCGCGCAGATCATTTCGCTCGATGGACAATGGCTTGTTTTCACAGGTTGTTCCAGACCCGATGGCTGGGGCAGTTGTGATATTTATATTTCTTATCTCACTCCAAATGGATGGAGTGAAGCGATCAATTTGGGCGGACGTGTCAATTCGGATCAATGGGATTCGCAACCCTGTTTATCTCCCGATAAAAGAGAACTGTACTTTGCGAGCCGTCGTTTTGGTGGTTTTGGTGGAAGCGATCTCTATGTCTGCAAAATACAACCCGATGGTACCTGGGGAAGCCCGGAAAACCTCGGACCTGAGATCAACACGGCTGGTGATGAATCCACTCCCTTTCTGCACGCCGACAACCAAACACTCTACTTTACCTCCAATGGCCTGCCTGGATATGGCGAAGATGATATCTATCTGGCGCGCCGGGGACCAAAAGGTGTTTGGAGTGTCCCGGTGAATCTTGGTTTCCCGATCAATACCATCGATAAGGAAGGTTCCTTATTCATTGCTCCGGACGCCCGTACGGCCTATTTCACCAGTGACCGGGTGGAAGGGTATGGCGCACTGGATATTTATTGGTTCACTCTCCCTGAACAGGTAAGACCCTATAAAACGCTATGGGTAAAAGGTACGGTCACCGATGAAAAGACAGGCAAAGGGCTTCCTTCATTTGTCGAGTTGTTTGATCTGTCAACTAAACAAATGGTATCCCGCATACAGACCAATGAAAAAGGGAATTACCTGATCACCCTTCCGGTTGAAAAAGATTATGCCTTTAATGTAAACAGAAAAGGTTACCTGTTTTACAGTGATAATTTTTTCCTGAAAGAAAATGAACGGGATACAGCGTATGAAAAAAATATCCAGCTTCGACCTATAGAGAAGGATGCCATACTCGTGCTGCGCAATGTATTTTTTGATGTCAATAAATTTGATCTGCGCACCGAATCGCAATCCGAATTGGATAAACTGGCAAGTCTGCTCAAAGACAATCCGAGTCTGACCATACAAATCAATGGGCATACGGATGCGGTGGGCAATGCCGCTGCCAATCAGAAACTATCCGAGAACCGGGCGGCCGCTGTGGTCCGTTATCTGGTTGAACAAGGGATTGCGGCGACCCGGTTAAGTTATAAGGGATTTGGCGCTACCCAACCCCTTGCTTCCAATGATACCGAAGAAGGCAGGGCCTTGAACCGTCGTACGGAAATGAAAGTCGTTCGTCAGTAATGAATGAAGATCTCCTGTATCAACTGGCACTGACGGAAGTTCCCCAGGTGGGAGCCGTACATGCGCGTTTATTGGTCCAGGAATTCGGTACGGCTAAAGCCGTGTTTCAAGCTCCCCGACGATTATTGGAAAAAAAAGAAGGGATCGGTTCCCTTCGGGCAAAATATATCAAGACCTTTCAGAATTTTTCGATGGCGGAACAAGAGATCCGCTATATGGAAAAATTCCAGATCCATGCGCATTTCATCAATGATCCTGGATATCCACGAAGACTTCTTCATTGTTATGATGCTCCGCTTATTTTATTTCAAAAAGGAAAGGCAGACCTCAATCCGGCCAGGGCTATTTCGGTCATTGGTACCCGCTCGCATACAGAATATGGAAAAAAGCTTACGGAAAAACTGATCGCTGATCTGGTGCCAATGCAGGTACAAGTGATCAGTGGTATGGCGCATGGGATTGATGGCATTGCCCACCAGACAGCATGTCGTCACACGCTTTCCACCCTGGGTGTCCTGGCGCATGGCCTCGATCAGATCTATCCCCCCGCACACGAAAGATTAGCCCGGGAAATGGTCCAATCCAACGGGGCCCTGCTCACCGAATTTCGCCATGGAGTGCCGCCAGATAAACATCATTTCCCTACCCGAAACCGAATCGTAGCCGGTATGGCAGATGCTACGGTGGTGATTGAAACCGGTGAACGAGGGGGAAGTATCATCACCGCTGAATTGGCCAATGGTTACAACCGGGATGTTTTCGCTTTCCCCGGAAAAACCAGCGATCCAAAAAGCGCCGGTTGCCTGAAACTCATCATCAAGAACAAAGCAGCGCTGATGACCTGTGCCAACGATCTGATCGAGGCCATGGGTTGGATGGAAAAAAGGGCAGCCCCTCCTCCCCCGCAACGACTCCTGTTTCCTGAATTAAGTCCGTTGGAGAAAAATATCCTGGATACACTTACACGTCATCAACCCCTTCATATAGATGAATTATATCATTTTTGCCAAAGCCCCAACAGCGCCCTCGCAGGTGCTTTACTCAACCTGGAATTGAATAATCTGGTTCATTCCCTGCCAGGCAAACAGTACCGTTTACTTTAAGCAACGGAATGACTATTTTTGTTGTCTTGGATAACTCCAGGCCAACCCTGAAACGGACAATGAGAAGCACCTACGCGTTGATCATCACCATTTTATTCCTTACTCCCTATTTGAAAAGTGGGGGTCAGGCCTGTACCACCCTGGGGCAAACACCGGCTACGGCTTTTCCGGTTTGCGGAACCTCGGTTTTTACTCAGTCCACCGTTCCTATCTGTGCCACGAATGACATCTTTGTTCCAGGATGTTCGGGGTCGGGCAGTGCCAACTATCAAAACAAGAATCCTTTCTTTTACCGCTTTACCTGCTATACGGCCGGAACCTTGGGATTTCTGATCACCCCGCTGACCAACCAGGAGGATTATGATTGGCAGCTTTATGATATCACTGGTCGTGACCCCAATGAGATCTTTACCAATAATACCCTGGTGGTAACCGGTAACTGGTCAGGTTCCTATGGGGTAACGGGTGCATCTGCCAGTGGCGTCAATTTCATTCAATGCGCGTCGGTACCTGCAGATAACGCTCCCACCTTTGCCCAAATGCCAACGCTTATCGTTGGCCATACGTATCTGCTGATGGTGAGCCACTATTCAGATACACAGAGTGGATATACTCTTCAGTTTGCGGGTGGAACCGCGGTCATCACCGACCCCTTGCTTCCACGGGCGACGAATGCCACGATCAGTTGCGATGGCAGAGTGGTCACCCTGAAACTGAATAAGAAGATCAAGTGCAGCAGTCTTACATCGCCGGGCACTGAATTCATCCTCAATCCGGCGGCGGCCACGGTGATCAGTGCGGTTGGTGATAGTTGTACTTCCAGTTTTGATGTGGATGAAATCACCATTACCCTGTCTGGCACCCTCCCCAATAATAATTATGAATTGATCATACGTCCGGGTGCCGATGGTAATACTTTATTGGATAACTGTGATCGGGGTATTCCGGATGGCGAAACCATTCCTTTTGTTTATAATCCTCCCATTCCCATTTTTGCCGACAGCATCGGCACACCGGGTTGTGCGCCCGACAGCCTGCGGCTTTATTTTCCTAAAAAAATATTCTGCAGCACCATCGCGAGCGATGGCAGTGATTTTCTTGTAAGTGGCGGGCCACAATCAGTGAATGTGATCGGTGCGTCGGGACAATGTATTGCCGGTCAAACTGAATTTGTTACCGTTCGGCTTTCTGCCCCACTTGTACAAAATGGCACTTACCTGCTTACGTTAAAAGCGGGTGTGGATGGCACCACGATCATTGATGAATGTGGATTGGAACTGCCTCTTCAATCCCTTTCTTTTCCGATTGCCGATACCGTGAATCCGGAATTCAGCATTACAAATCAACTGGGTTGCCGATTTGATACGCTGTTCTTTTCGCATAGTGGCGCCAACCAGGTAAACCAGTGGACCTGGAGCATCAACAACCAGATTTCATCTGGTATCAATGCTGCGGCCATCTTACCTGCCTCCTCTACTAATACCATCAAACTTGTCGTTGGTAATGGCGTTTGCAAAGATTCACTTACTCAAACATTGATTTTGGATAATGAGGTAAAAGCCTCTTTTGATATCCCCGTAGATATTTGTCCGGAGGACCTGCTGGAGATCGTCAATACCAGCACGGGGCTGATCGATTCCTGGCGATGGGATTTTGGCACCCTGGGAAGCAGTCAGCTTCGTGATCCGCTGCCGCTTTCCCTCCCCAGAAACCTGACAAGGGATACCGACTTTATGCTGCGGTTGCTTGCCACCAATAACAGCCTTGGATGTACCGATACTGTATCCAAGAGCATTCGGGTATTTGACAATTGCCTTATCGCTGTCCCCTCTGCCTTTACCCCCAATGGAGATGGATTGAATGACTATCTCTACCCCAATAATGCCATCAAGGCCGTTGACCTGTACTTTGCCATTTACAATCGGTGGGGACAGCTTGTATTTCAAACCCGTAACTGGCAGGAGAAATGGGATGGTACAGTCAAAGGCATCCCACAGGGCTCTGGCACCTATGTCTGGATGCTGCAATACACCCATCGCGATTCCGGTCAAAAAATATTTGAAAAAGGGATATCGGTCCTGATCCGCTAAAAGGTTCACCTAAAGTTAACCTGCCCAGACTTATTCTTTTTCGTCCTCCGGATTTCAATCCTGCTGATCCAAAAATCCACTTAAATCAAGGTCAAACGTATTATCTTTGCACATGGCAACAAGAAATTCCACCCCTTCCCCCCAATCAAAGATTCTAGCCGAAGGACTGACCTTCGATGATGTACTACTCGTTCCGGGTTATAGTCAGGTTTTGCCCCGTGAGGTCAATATCAATACGCGGCTGACCAAAGATATCCAATTACATGTGCCTATGTTATCCGCCGCCATGGATACGGTAACAGAAGCCCCCTTGGCCATTGCCCTGGCCCGTGAGGGTGGAATGGGTATTCTGCATAAGAACATGTCGATTGAAGAACAGGCACGTCAGGTGAGAAAAGTGAAACGCAGTGAAAGTGGTTTGATCCTTGATCCCATCACCCTTCAACCCAATCACACCATCGGAGATGCGCTTCGGATTATGAAAGAGAATAAGATCGGTGGTATTCCTATTGTGGAAAAAACCGGTAAGCTGGTGGGTATCCTTACCAATCGTGACCTTCGGTTTGAAACGGATCCACGTAAAGAAGTATCGGCGGTCATGACCAAAGAGAACCTGATCATTGCCCCGGAAGGAACCGACCTGAAAAAAGCGGAAAAGATCTTACAGAAACATAAGATTGAAAAGTTACCTGTGGTCAGCAAATCCGGAAAACTGATCGGACTAATCACTTATCGGGATATCCTCCAACTCCTCAGTTACCCCAATGCGGTAAAAGATAATTATGGCCGCTTGTTGGTCGGTGCAGGTGTAGGTATAACGGCAGACATGCTGGATCGGGTAGCCGCCTTGCAAACAACGGGTGTGGATGTGATCTGTCTTGATAGTGCCCATGGCCATAGCAAAGGCGTTATTACGGCTTTGAAAAATGTAAAGAAGAATTTCAAGATCAATGTAATTGCCGGAAATGTGGGAACTGCCGCAGGGGCAAAGGCCCTGGCAGAGGCAGGAGCAGATGCGGTAAAAGTGGGCATTGGACCGGGTTCAATATGTACCACCCGTATCGTAGCCGGTGCAGGGGTACCTCAACTTACGGCCGTAATGGAAGCCTATTCTGCATTAAAGGATAAAAAGATTCCGGTGATCGCCGATGGTGGTATTCGGTATACCGGTGATATGGTAAAAGCCCTGGCAGCAGGTGCGGATTGTGTGATGATGGGAAGTGTGTTTGCCGGAACAGAAGAGAGCCCGGGTGAAACCATTATCTACGAGGGAAGAAAATTCAAATCATATCGGGGCATGGGTTCTCTGGGGGCCATGGCCACGGGCAGCAGTGACCGATATTTCCAGGATGTAGAAGACGACATCAAAAAATTTGTACCTGAGGGCATTGAAGGAAGAGTAGCCTTCAAAGGGGCGCTCAAAGAGATCGTTTACCAATATGTAGGCGGCTTAAGAGCGGGAATGGGATATTGCGGGGCTTCCACCATTGAAGAATTGAAAAAAGCAAAATTCGTTAAGATCTCTAATGCAGGCATCCGCGAAAGCCATGCCCACGACGTGGAGATCACCCGGGAAGCACCGAACTATAGCAGGAGATGATTTTGTGATTTGAAAATTGAGTATGCGTCAATTTTTTCTATCTATACTACTTTTCCTTGGACTTACTGTCGTTGCACAACCGGATACCTGTACCCTAAAGTTTAGTTTGCTTACCTGCACACCCGGAGAGGAACTCTATTCCAGTTTCGGGCATAGTGCCTTGCGTATGGTGAACTCGGAAAATGGTTCTGATCTTGTTTTTAATTACGGAACCTTTGATTTTGATGACCCCGACTTCTATACCAAATTCACCCAGGGTAAATTGCTTTATTTTGTTTCGGTAGATGCCTTCCCGGATTTCATGATGGAATATCAATATTTCAAACGGGGGGTTACCGAACAGGAAATCCAGCTTACCTGCGCAGAAAAACAAAAACTTCTCTATGCGCTTTATGAAAATGCAAGAGAGGAGAACAAGTATTATCGTTACGATTTCAACTATGACAATTGTACTTCCCGGTTAAGGGATATGATCTGGAAGATGACGGCGGAAAAACCAACGGTGGCACGCATTGTGCCTGCCGGGACCAGTTTTCGCAACCTGATCCATGAATACCTCGACAAAGGAAAACAGCAATGGTCAAAACTTGGCATTGATATTCTCCTTGGCGCTCCGTTGGATAAACAGGTAACGAATGAGGAAGCCATGTTTTTGCCTGATTATCTCATGAAGGCATTGGATAGTGCCCGGGTAAATGGGCAGCCGCTGGTTTCTGCAAAAAGGGAATTGCTCACCAGAGGACCTGAAGCTTCAACTTCCTATTCTATTGACCCGGCCTTGATCTTTACGATACTATTTATCCTCTACCTGTTTCCCCTTTTTACAAAAAATAAGCGCGTAAAAAAGATAGGGGTCTTTATGGATGCGCTTCTATTTGGTGTTGCCGGGTTAATTGGACTCTTGTTGCTATTCATGTGGTGGGGAACCGATCATGCCATGTGTCGAAATAATTGGAACCTGGCATGGGCACTTCCAACTCATTTTATCATGGCTTTTTTGGTGGCCAGCCAAAAAGTATGGGTACGTTCCTATTTTCTGATCGTGGCTTTTCTATCCGTCATTTTATTAGTGGCATGGTTCTGGCTTCCCCAACAATTGAATTATGGCCTGATGCCGGTTGTGGCTTTATTAGGATTCCGTAGTTTTTGGATCGGTAAATTAAATGCCCGTCACCATGACAAATAAATCGCTTTCATACCAAAATACGACTCTGCATTATCAGGTAGCAGGAGCTGGAAAAACCGTAGTATTGATCCATGGATTTGGGGAACACAGTGATATCTGGGATCAATTGATCATTGAGTTGAAAAATTCCTTTCATTTGATCATCCCCGAATTACCCGGAACGGGAAAGACGCAGCTCATTCAGGATATGAGCATGGAGGGAATGGCGGAAACGATCAAAGCCATTCTCGATCAGGAAGAAATTCTACATGCTATCCTGGTAGGGCATAGTATGGGGGGATATATCACCATGGCTTTTGCCGAAAAATACCCCGCGCTGCTGAAAGCCTACTGCCTTTTTCATTCCAGTGCCTATGCGGACACCGAAGAAAAAAAGGCTACCCGACGGAAGGGGATTCAATTTATCCGCGAGCATGGAGCTTTTGAATTCCTCAAAACAGCCACTCCCAATTTGTTCTCTCCAAAAACCCGCGACGAAAGACCTGAATTGATCGACCGGCAGATCAGGGGTCTAAGCAACTTTTCGGCCGATTCACTCGTTTCCTACTACGAAGCGATGATCCAGCGTCCAGACAGACGGGAGATATTGAAAATCAGCAAAGTGCCGGTTCTTTTTCTGGCTGGGGAAAATGATAACGCGATCCCGTTGGCGGATGTCCTGGAGCAATGTCATCTGCCCGAAATATCGTATATTGATGTCCTTAACCAATCCGGACATATGGGAATGCTGGAAGAGCCTGATGAATGCACCGAGGCCTTAAAAAACTTCCTGACGCATCAGATGGATTAAGCATCCCCCGTCCGCCTTGTTGCCCATGAGGAAGATCCTCTTACTACTATCCTTGCTTTTAGTCGCCCTGATTGGGGCGGAAGCGCGTCATATTGCCGGCGGAGAGATCTTTTATGAATACCTCGGGCCTGGTAGTTCTCCCGGAACCAGTCAATACCGGATCACCTTACGTCTTTTCCGTGATTGCCAATCAAGCGGCGCTCAACTTGACCAACAAGCCAGCATTGCCATTTTTAATAAAAGTAATAATCAGGCGGTGCCTGGTTCGCCTTTCTCCACCAACCTTGACCGGATTGAGGCCATTCAACGGACGACTGGTTCCCTTCCCTGTATCATCAATGAACCTTTGGTATGTTACCAGATGGGGTTTTATTTTTTGAACGTTACCCTCGCCGATAATGCGCAGGGTTATTGGGTGGCTTATCAGCGTTGCTGCCGGGTAGATTTTATTGGCAACCTGAGCCAGCAAAATAATATCGGGGCTACCTATGTTGGCAGCATTGCGGGCACTACTTTATTGGGTGGCGGTGTGAATTCAAGTCCGCAATTCCAGGTAAAGGATACAGCCCTGGTTTGCCAGAACAGAAACTTTACGCTCGATTTTTCTGCCACAGATCCCGATAGTGATTCATTAAGCTACTATTTCTGCAATGCCTATGATGGAGGTTCGGAGGGAAATCCGGTCATCAATGATCCACCGCCTCCACCTTATAACTCTGTCCCTTACGGAAATGGATATTCGCCAGGTTTACCCTTAGGTACCGGTGTGTCCATCAATCCGCGTACGGGTATCATTACGGGTATCGCCCCGGTTGCAGGTTCTTATGTGATCGCTGTTTGTGTGGATGAATGGAGAAATGGACGTGTTATCAATACCCATCGAAAAGATTTTATTTTGAAAGTGGGGAACTGTGATTTTGTCGCGGCCCAATTGCCGATCAATATTTCCTCCTGTGATGGTTTTACGGTTTCCTTTGAAAATCAAACGCCTACCTCTTTGATCAACTCCTGGGCCTGGGATTTTGGTGTAACCGGAGTGGATACCGACGTATCCAATCTTGAACGACCCACCTTCACTTTTCCAGACACGGGCTTATACCGGGTCAAATTGGTTGTTAATCCCGGTGATCCCTGTTCCGACTCGGCTTTTGCCAATGTGGCTGTTTATCCTGGCTTTTTCCCTGGGTTTATCGTGCGAGGTATTTGTTTTAGTAAACCGACCCAATTCATTGATACATCCAGTACGCGATATGGCGTGATCAGTAAATGGCGCTGGGACTTTGGGGAAACCTCTATGAACAGTGACACCTCTTTACTCCAAAACCCCACTTTCACTTATCCGTCTATGGGGGTAAAGACTATCACGTTCATTGTGGAAAGCAATAAAGGTTGTGTAGATACGGTGACATCCAATATCTCCATCATTGATAAACCCCCGATCGAATTACCGTTCAGGGATACATTGATCTGTAGCATTGATTCCTTACAGATTCCTGCTACGGCACCTGGAGGGGGGAACTTCTCCTGGACACCCAACTATAATATTCTGAATGAAAATACATCCACCCCTACCGTATTCCCTAAAGTGACGACATGGTACAAGGTGCGGTTGGATGATAATGGTTGTTTGAATGATGATTCTGTCAGGGTACGGGTTGTAGATTTTGTTACCCTCAGCCTGAGGGGAGATACAACGATCTGCGCGGGCGATCCGGTTCAATTATTTGCCCAAACCGACGGGCTGCAATTTGCCTGGACACCGGCCGCTACGCTCAATGACCCTACGGTTCAAAACCCCATCGCTTCGCCTATCAATACCACCACCTATCAGGTAGTGGCATCCATTGGAAGGTGCAATACAACCAGTGACGTTACGATCCTCACCGTACCCTACCCGCTTGCCAATGCCGGCAACGACACCACAATATGTTTTGGAACAACGGCCCGATTAAATGGTACGGTGAATAGTGGCGCTACCTTCAGTTGGTCGCCGGAAGCAACATTGAGCAATCCGCGGTCCCTGGTCCCGGTAGCAAGTCCACCAGCTTCGGCACAATATGTTTTGACCTCCTTTGAAAACAATGGTTGCCCCAGGCCGGGACGTGATACGGTCCAGGTGGTGATGTTACCCAAGGTGAATGCTTTTGCCGGAAGGGATACAGCCATTGTGGTAGGACAACCTTTACAGTTGCGCGCTTCTGGCGGAGAATCCTATTTCTGGTATCCGCCAACTGGTTTGAATAATGTGGCCATCGCAGATCCGATAGCCCAACATGATGGCAGTATCGATAGCATTCGCTATTGGGTCCGTGTTATTGATGAAGCGGGTTGTTTGGATTCTGCTACCATCCTGGTAAAAATTTTCAAAGTAACCCCACAGATATTTGTTCCCTCCGCCTTTACACCCAATGGGGATGGATTGAATGATGTAGTACGTCCAATTGCCGTGGGTATTGAAAAAATCGAATACTTCCGCATATACAACCGGTGGGGCCAATTGGTCTTTACCACAACTACCAACGGCGAAGGCTGGGATGGAAAGATCAATGGCAAAGACCAGGGCACCAATACCTTTGTCTGGTTAGTGAAAGCAATTGACTATCTCGGCAAGCCGGTATTCCAAAAAGGAACGGTAACGCTGATCAAGTAAACGAATGATAAAAGCCAATGGCAAAAAGCTAAAAGCTATTAGCTTTTAGCTTTTATTAATGCACTACTTTTGTTCTTGATTGGTTTGATCAAACTACAACTACTTTATTGCCATGCCTTCTATTGCTCTTATTACTGGTGCCACATCTGGATTTGGCAAGGCCATTGCCGAAAAATTTGCCTCCAAAGGTTATGACCTTATTCTTACCGGCCGTCGAAGTGAAAGACTGACCGAAGTAAGCCAGGCCATTGAAAAGAAATATAATGTTGCTGTACTTCCCCTTTCTTTTGATGTTCAGATAAAAGAGGAGGTAGACAATGCGATCGCAGGTATACCGGCAGAGTGGCAGGCAATTGACGTGCTGGTCAACAATGCCGGATTGGCCCTTGGCCGTGACCATTTCGATGAAGCCAATTTAGGTGACTGGGAAACCATGATCGACACCAATGTGAAAGGATTGCTTTATGTTTCCAAAGCCGTGATCCCTTTTTTTCAAAAACATAAAAAAGGGCATATCATCAATATAGGATCAACGGCTGGAAAGGAGGTATATGAGAAAGGAAATATCTATTGCGCCACCAAACATGCGGTGGATGCAATTTCCAAGGCCATGCGCATCGATCTGTTAAAAGATAAGATAAAGGTGACCGTAGTACACCCCGGTGCCGCTGAAACCGAATTCTCCCTGGTTCGCTTTAAAGGCGACCAACAAATGGCGGATAAAGTTTATGAAGGTTATACTCCCCTCTATGCCGAGGATGTGGCCGAGGTCGTTTATTATACCACAACTTTACCACCCCATGTTTGCATAAATGACCTGGTCGTGACCTGTACAAGCCAGGCAAATTCGTTTTATACATTTAAAGGCTAGTGTTTAGCTTGGATTTTTCAAAAAAATAGCTTTACTTGTAAACCCTTACTACCCCTGATACCCTAATCCCACCCTTTTTAAAGATTTCCCTTTAGTCCCGTATTACCCCTTGGGAATTATACCCTTGTGTCCAATTTCAGGCTTGAAAATTGCATGATTCATGATAATATCGGCTATATTTAACCCGTTATTCAAATACTATTTGAAGACCACCAATACCCTATTGATGAAACCGTACACCTTTATCATTGGATTAGCCCTTCTGCCCCTCTTTGGTCAGGCCCAGCAATTTGCCTCGGCCACTACTTCCTCCACAACCATTAACAACGGAACTTGTGACGCTGGTGTCCTAACTCAGGTGGACAGCCTTAAAAAACTATATACACAGGATGGATTTGTCCTCATGAAAGAGGCCTCCATCAGTATGGAAAGCGAATATGAACTTCCCGTCATCGTTCCCCTGAATGAAGGCAGCCTCTATCAATTTGTCTTTATTGGTGAATTCAGCTCCAAACTCTACGAGGTCAGAATGTATGACTGGAACGAGCGTATGGTTGTTTTCCAACAAAAAAGATGGGGTGATGTAGATGGCAATGTTATCTCCTACGCCTACCAACCTAAATTCTCCGAATTCCACATGCTCAAACCTGTTCAGGTGAACAAGCAAAAGAAAAAAGGCTTGTGCGGGTATGTGATGATGTTCAAGAAGATTGGAGAAGCGAAATAGAAATAAGAAATAAATAAGACTAAATAAGAAATAAGGAAGTAGGGAGAGCTCACTACTTCCTTATTTCTTATTTAGTCTTTCTTATTTCTTCTGCTATTGATTCAGGGAAATCGTTAACTGCACTCCTGCTCTGGTATTCGTCACCGGGGCGCTGGTCGCAATCTTGGGGATGTTCTTGATCTGCTCGAAGTAGAGCGTGGCCCGTACCCGGCTATTGACCACATAGTCAATGGTAGGGTTGATGCGTATTACTTTTTGCCCTGCTGTACCAAAGGCGGTGTTTTGATCGAGTTTGCTATTGGCAGTGGCATCATCTCTAATTCCAATATCCAGTTTAAAGGTTACATCATTGTCCATCTTCATTTTACCAATCCGCCGGATCAAAGGCAGCCCTTTCTTTCTAAAGTCGGCCCCAATGGTAAACTCGGTGCTGCGCTGCTCGGCCAATTGATAATCCACCAGGCTAAGACTGAGCTGTCTGGATTTACGGTATTCCACCCGGGCGCTAAGCTGGTTGGTAAAGGTCATATCCAGTGAGAACAAGGGTTCAAAACTTTCACTGATCGTGATATTGGGTATCAGGAAGAAGGGCACATAGTTACCCGTGAGTGTATCAATGAATTCGGGGAAGCCAAACCGGAACCTGTCCTGGAAGAAAAGAGCGGAGGCAAAACTGTTCATGCTCAGATTGCTTCTGTACCCATGTCGAATTGTAACATTATTAAATATCTTATCCAGGCCAGGCAATCGACTCAACCCGTTATAGGTCACATTCCAGTTGGGTTTTGGCAGTAGTCCTTTAAAAGGATTGGCGCGCAGGTTATTGTTGGTATTCTTTACGAGGCTGATACCCAGCGGATCCTTGTTGGTATAGGCGCCCAGGAATGCGGGAATCAATACTTCCTGGGCATATCGTCCATATCCTTCATAATATCCATCCGCATTCTGCCCGTTACCGGAGGCATAGGGGTTTAGATCCTTTAATTTACCGGACATGACCAAACGGTTGGCCTCAAATTGCTTAAAGGTTTCAGAAACCACATTGGGATCAAACTTGGTAAATAGGGTTTGATAGGAAATATAACTGATCGAAAACCCACCGGCCGCATACGGGTTGAAGCGTTGTAAAGCTCCTGTTCCGGTGGACGTGGTGTCCTTATACAGTTCAGAATAGTTCTTATTGAAATCACGCTTGATGGTGATATCG
The DNA here is from genome assembly GCA_041752235.1 of Chitinophagaceae bacterium. Taxonomy (GTDB): domain Bacteria; phylum Bacteroidota; class Bacteroidia; order Chitinophagales; family Chitinophagaceae; genus SpSt-398. Next base: position 6,867 of record JBGSHM010000012.1, on the reverse strand, counting down.
ATATTCAGGTCACGGATCGGGCTCAATTGCGCGGTGATCTCCAATCGTTCATCATACCGTTGTTGGATCAGGCTATTGAAAATGGGATCATGTGTCAACAGGGTTCGGTTCCCGGCCTTATTGATCCAATTCGTGTCGGGTTGGTAACCAAATGTAAACCCAAGCCCGGGATTTAATCCGCGCCAGTTCTGTCCCAGGATACGGGTGCTGTCCAGATAACCGGGTAATTCAGTACCTGCATTTTGAGAATATTGCACCTGCACCTGTTTCAGCGATGTGACCAATCCCACCATGCCTCTTACCAAACCGGGAATCTCATTTGGTTCTTTGGTTAATTTGCGTAACTGTCGCTGCAGTTTGCGTAATTTCTTTTTGAGTTTCTTCTTATCCTTTTTGGGAATCTTCACTTTATCATTCTCCAAAATCTGTTTGATGCTATCCACACTTTTTGTCAACTCTAACACCTGTGGATCCGTACTTGTTGCCGGTGTGGTTTTGTCATTCCCCGTAGCCCGACGAAGGAATTTTGATTTATTATAGAGTTCCTCGAATCGGAATTCGGAATTCAGGGTCTTGCTTTGGCTATTGGTGATGGTGTTACCCAGGTTCTTGGCCAACAGGGAGGCGCCGATCCAATCATATCCAGCCTTGTAACTAACCCGGGTAGAGGTCCAATCGAGTAAGGGGATCTTACTCAAGGGAAGCGTATAAGTAATGGTTGCTTCATGATGGTACCGAGTATTACGTCCGCCCTTGAAGAAATTACTCTTCACCGAATCCTTTTTCTCTTTGGTATCGATCCTTCCCGCAGGTTCATCAATACGGGCATTATTGGTGGCACTGAAATCAATATTCAGGGAACTGGTAAGGTCCCAACGCATGATATAGAAACGATCGAAAGTAAAGTACTTGTCATAGGTCTCCGGAACTTCATAAGGCCCACCACTCACATTGCGCGGACGAAGGGCGCCAAATTGCCTGAACACATCAGCCTTAACGGATAATTGTGACGGCGACAGGTTAAAATTGAAATCCCTCACCAGGTTGAACCACTTGGATTTGGATTTGATCAGGTTTCGGAATGGCTCCACCTTTCTTGGCTGCGGGGCAAAATTATAGGCCAATGCAGTTCTGGTTCGGCGGATCTCTTCATTCTCTACGAGTGGACTATGAGAGATCGTACTTGTGTGTGAAAAATTAAAATCCAGATTGGATACATCCCAGATCTTGGGTCGTTTATCCCCTGTCCGGTTTTTCTTAACATTGGTCAGGTTGATGGTCTTGATCGTGGCCACATCGATCGCATTGGTTTTGATCGAATCCCATTTATCTCTTGTGTTGTTATCCAACACCTGCTGCAGGGTGAGATCTAGTGCATAAGGATCATACTCCGGCAAACGGGTGGTACGGCTGATGCTTGCATAGACGGGTATCTGTATCGCTGCCTTGCGGGGTAATAATTTACCCAGATCCAGGTTGGCGGAAATATCAAATTGCCTGAATTCCTCCCGGCTTCTCTCATTCACTTTTTGGTCCAGTGTACCAAAGCCGGCACTTCGGGCCGATCCTGAAAAGCTGACATTACCGAGGTCGGCAAGTGTGATATCCACCCTGCCGGTTGCGGCCCATCCCCCTTTTTCATCCAGGTTGGACAGCCGAAGTTCATTGAACCAAACCTCGGTACATACATTCTCCCGTTTGGCGTTTTGCACAGCCAGGAGCATTGTTGTCACTTCGCCCAGACTGGGGTTACCGATCATGCCGAAGGTGAGTCCATCAATGGTATTGGAATAAAATTGAGAATTGGAAACACCGGCTTTATCTCGGGCAAGTTTGAGATCGGTCAGGCGGGAAAGATCAAAATCCATATTATTCTCCGCCGGCCAGATCGCCAATGAATCAGTCGCCCCAAAATTGGTCAGTTTCAAGGGCACTTTTACTTCATAATAATTGCTCACCGCATCCGTACCGATCCGGATAACGGCATTCAGATCACCATCATTCAATATGGGGCCACCTTGCACCTGCTCTGCATGCACAAACATCTGCAGCCGACCATATTGACGCAGGTCATATTCAAAATTCCGGAACACTCCGCGTGCTCTTTCCTTTTCCAGTTCACATACTTTCAAACTGATGGATTGCTCATTCAGGAACAACTGTACATTGTTATTGCTCAGTTGTTGCTGTCTTTCAATCCCGGGAGGGATCACATATTTGATGGGCTGGCGTTGGTCATTCTCTTCCAGGTTTACGGCCAATACTTCCACATTGGAGGGATCGTTGGCGGAAAGCACTTTATAATCACCAGTGGAATCAATTTCATAATCAAAACGACGCCATTGGTTGCGGATCAGTTCAAGTTTACCAAAACGCATGACCACTGTATCTTCAAAACCTGTCAGGAACATACGTATGAACCGGATGGATTTGAAATCAGGGATATTGCCCACCTTATCCTGGTATTCTTTGATGGGGATACGGAACAGATACCAATATTCGCTTAATTGTTGTCCATTTACCAGATCAACGGTCACCTGCCGCTTGTCGGTGATAAAGTTGCTGCCCATGAGCATATTCGGCTGGATGTCTACTCTATATTGGAAATACTCTTCATTTTCATTCAGCGTATTATCCCGGTTCAGTTCTTCCTGATCGGGATAGAGGGTGAAGGCACTGATGAAATTGGAATTCTCCGTAGCAACAGGTGAATTCCCATGAGGGTTATTGATATTCTTATACCGGGCCAGGATACCATCATTAACGGTAAACGTTTCATCCCGGTAGTAACGGAAGTTATCCGAAGCGGGGTCACTCTGAGCGTTTTGATAAGCAGCGGAACCTGCGCCAAAATTGGTCAACAGGTCATTGAGATAGGCGGCAAACTTGGCTTGCTCATCGGCGTCTGTCAATCCATCGTATCCCACATCCTGGAAAGGCCGGTCTTCCGGATCATTGCTAAAGGCATTGGTTACCTGAATGGGGTTACGCGGAACTTTGCCCCAAACGGTTTCATCGGTAGGAATAGAGGCGTTGCTGGGTGTAGGCAATCCATTTTCATATTGCCGCTTTCCATCCCGTAACACATCTTCGGAGATATTTCCCAATTGGAAATAAAGCTGACCCCCTGTGCTGGAGGAGCGATTGGTAAAAGGATCCTTCAGCCAGAATTCAATGAACTCAATATTGCCTGTTTCAAAATCGGTTTGATCGATATTGCGCATGATGCCTCCCCAGGCTTCACGGGGGTTGACGAGTCTACCATTGGCATCAAGACGACCCGGACGATATTCAAAATTATATGGTCCTTTTTCCCTGGGGTAGTAGGCCATATCAAAGGTGGTCAACAGCCCCTGTCCATAGTCATTAAACCGCTGCGGGAAAACTTCTTTTTGTAAAACCTGTCTGACCTCTGGTCTTGACAATTCATCCAGGTTCTTCTGAAGCGGATTATTGGAGTTACGGGCTTCCTGCAAGACGGTTTCAATATTATACCAGGCGATCTTCGCTCGGTTGTAACCGTATTCCAGGTCGTTGTTCAACAAGGCTTCGGGGAAGAGTTCATTCCCATTGATATCAAGGGCTCCCTGTGGTGTGGAGGCCAGGGTCCAGTTGATTAGCGGGAAACGCAGGTCAATGCTGTTTCTGGTTCCTTCAAAATCGTCAATATAGATCACACCACTCGAGCCTTTGCCAATTTGTTTGGCGTGACCAGGCTTAAGCCAGGCCGCTTCACCATAGGCCTGGATCGATGACATAGCCCTTGTGGAATAGAAAGGAAGTTTATCCAACCATTTGGAAAGACGTGGTATTTCGGCACGATAGTCAAAGTCAACTCCAAACATGGTGTTCCGCACTGGATCCTCTCCATAACTCTGTTTGATGAAGAAAGGTCTTTCCCCTACCCTAACCACGGTGGCACCAAAGGACAGGTTCTTGTTGAGTAAATAATCAAACCGCGTGGCCATGAAATTTTTGGTCTGCATACCAAACACGGCATTGTTCTCATAATTGACATCTACCGGCAAACCGGAATTAATGATGGCCTGGTTGATGATCTTGAGCGTACCAAAATCATAATTGATTTCATAGTCCACATTCTCCCGTAGTACCTGTCCACCCGCCGTAACCGTTACAGAGCCTCTGGGGATGTTGAATCCCAATTGATAATCGGTTTGGGAAACGGACTTGGATTTTCCCGTGAGGCGGAAACGGTTGAGGTTAGCAAAGGTGGAGGCAATGGCGCGTATCGTATCGTATAGTGGGTAATAAATATATTGATCCCGCAATGGCTGGGTATTGTACACGTATTCCAGGTCACGGCCAAAAGGTTCCAGTATGGGAAAGATGATCCGGCTTTGGCTGGAGATCACGGTATAGCCTTCCACAAAATCAAATTTCCCATCGGGCTGTGGGTCATTCTGATTATTCAAACGGTCTAATTGGAGAAGCGACAGCAAGGGCTTGCCTTTGTTCGCAGGATCCGATACATCATCCGGCGGAAGGTATTGTTTGATCCCCAGGCTGGGTTCTTCGTAATAGATCTTCAGATCAAAGTCCTGACGCTCGAGTGTTCCATATCCTACGGAATAGACGTTCTTCATCATGAGGTCCCATAGTGGGAGGTTGGTCCGTTGGGAAGTGGCTTTCAGCAACTTCAGGAACAGCACGGGTTGTGTATTACCGGAGGAATCTGGAGGTACATCGGTGGAAAATTCTCCTACCTGAAATACCTGACCATTGTAGGTATATTGAAAAGCAATGGCCAGTACTTCATCGGGTTGTAATTGCTGGTTCAACGAGATGAACCCGATCCGAGGGTTGAAATAATAATCTGAGGTTTGAAGTTTTCGCGCAAATGTTTTTTCAAAATCCTGTACCGGTCTGAATCCGATACCAGTCAATACACTTTGAACATTGGTTGAACTACGGGCATTGGGTGTATTGAGTAAAGTGGTATACAGATCATTGGCATTATTGCGGGGCAGGTTGTTACCACTGCCGGTCAGCAAAGGGCTAAAAGGTGTATTTTCTCCCAGGTCCATAAACCCTACTACATCGCGTGTTTCGGTAGTGGCACCGGTTCGGTTGGTTACCCAAACCTCCACCCTTAGAATCTGGATATTTGAATTGACCACGGGCAAATTTGCCATGGCCGTATTGTAGTTATTCCGGAAATACTGCGCCATCAGGAAGTGCCGGTTCTCTTCATAGTCATCGGCTTTCAGGGTAAAATTCTGCACAGACGCTCCCCCTTGTAATCCAACCGACTGTCGTTGGGAACGTTGATTGGCCAGTACACTGGTGATAAAGAGTTTTCCGAATTGAAGTTGGGTTTTGATACCAAACAATTCCTGGGCCGATGGAATCAGGGTTCCTTTGGACGTGAAGTTCACATTCCCCAATTGAAATTGCTTGACGATGTCATCCGCTCCGCCCCGGTAATCCAGTTTCAACTGGTTTTCAAAACTGAATGTAGACTGTGTATTGTAATTGATCGGCAGTTTGAGTTTATCTCCGATATTTCCATCCAATTGCAGGAGTGAATTCATGTTGAAGTCAAAGCCGCCATTTTTCCGGGCCCTTTCAGGCAGGGTGGGGTTATTGATCTTCTGGCCCTGGTAACCCGCGAAGATATCCACCGAGCCGGTGGGTTTCAATTCGATCTTCCCATTTCCGACGATCCGGTTCACCCAATCTTTCATAAAGGTGAACTTGGGTTTGTAGTTCCTTTTGTTCAGATCGGTCAATAGTTTAGAGCGGTTCCGGAAATAGTCCTCTTCATCCTTTCTTCCCTGAAGGGTCAAAAACTCGTTCATGGAATAACTCATCGGTGTCCGGTAGTATTTGTCGCCGATCTTTTCGACCACATAATACTGTTTGGTCACCGGGTCATATTCGATGGTACGTTTTACAAAAGCCGTATCGCGAAGATCAAATGGATTTTTGGAAGGAGTCGAATACGGATCGGTACGCCGATCGGTCAGGGGAAACTTGGTAGTATCTTGTTGTTGTTGGAAATAACCATACGGAACCTTGGGGGCATGTCCGGCCATGACCATCCCACTGATGAATAGGACAGGCAATAGTACGAGCGTACGGAAGATATTGGAGGTTCGGTGATCCAAGTCTATTTCTCGACAATTAGTTAGGTAGAAGTTCAGTCGATACGCTTATACGGTTTTAAGTGCTTTCTTGATGACCTCTTCGACGGAGGTGTTTGAGGGTAAGGATTGAATAACTTTTTGAACGGCTTGTTCAGCGGTATTCCGACCGATCCCAAGTGCGATCAGAGCATTTAACGCATCGGCATGCAAAGTATTGTGTTTCACGGGAGAAATACTTGTTTCGGTAGGATTTTTGGCCAGTTTGTCCTTCAGTTCCAGCACCAGTCTTTCGGCCGTCTTTTTTCCGATCCCTTTGATACTTTCCAGGGTCTTTACATCGCCGGAGAGGATGGCCCGGGAAAATTCTTCGGGTTTGAGGTAGGATAAGACCATCCGGGCCGTGGCTGCTCCCACCCCGGAAACCCCTAAAAGCGCCATAAACATTTCTTTTTCAGCAAGTTCATAAAATCCAAACAGGATATGGGCGTCCTCCCGGATCAGCAGGGAAGTGTATAGTTGTCCCTCTTCCAGGTCCTGGATGCGGGTAAATGTGTTCAGACTGATGTGGACCTCATACCCCACTCCCTGAACGTCAACATGGACAAGGGCCGGGGATTTATGTGCAAAACGGCCACGGAGAAAAGCGATCATGGGGGCGAAGATAGGGAAAGGTCGGGAGTCAGGGGACGGAGGTTGGATGGTGGATGATGGATGTTGGATGTTGGATGTGGGTTGGCGTAGGCTGGCTGTGCGAGAACAA
>JBGSHM010000011.1:0-57724 GCA_041752235.1 Chitinophagaceae bacterium | reverse complement strand
TCGATATTTTAAAAGAAAGAGGATTTATTCGTAGTGGCGATGTAGTGGTTAGCACCGGAAGTACACCGGTGGCGTTGCATTTGCCGACGAATATGCTTAAGATAACTACGGTGGCGTAAGTTTCACCGCAAGGGCGCAAAGTCACAAAGAGCCGCTAAGCATGCTTAGCGGCTCTTTGTGTCTTTGCGCCCTTGCGGTAAATAAAAATTACAATGATTTTATCTTCACATTCCTAAACCACACCTTATTCCCATGATCCTGCAATCCGATCCGGCCTTTTTTATAGGTACCAAATTCTGGCATTTTGATGAATTTGCTACCCGCTACAAGTTTTTTCCAGTTGTCATCCCAAAGCGTAGTCTGTACGACTTTGGTACCGTTAAGGAATAATTCCAAAGAACCCTTATTGGCGATGACCTCTACCTGGTTCCATTCCCCGGCAGGTTTAACTGTTTCGGGTGAAGAACTGATCAGGTCATAGAGGTCACCCGCACGATGATTGCCATTATTGGCATCGCCATGCCGGGCATTGTCGAGTACCTGCATTTCGGGTCCGGTGTACCAGGCGTATTTATGCAAACTGGTATCCGGGCTTTCATGGATATAGAACATCACACCGCTGTTTCCGGCTGTGTCGATCTTCCAATCCAGTTTTAAATGAAAATTCTCGTACTCGGCATCGGTGACGATATCCCCACCGCCCTTGGTTTGCCACTCGATCATTTCTTTGGGATCCAAATGAAGGGTTCCGCTGTCAATCACCCAGGCCGAACCATCGGATACGGCATTGTACACATGCCAACCCGTTTTGGTACTGCCATCAAAAAGCAGTTGCCAACCATCGGTTTTCTCCTGTTCGGTCAGGGAATTATAGCTAGCCGATGTTGGGGCAGGTATTTCTTTTTCTTTTGTTGACTCCGAATCATTACAGGAAGCAAGCAGAAAGAAAGAAGCTACGGCAAGAATCGTTTTTTGCATATTATTTTCCTTTAAATGTCAGGATGTATTTAACAATTGCCTTGGCATCTTCTTCGGGCAATTCAGGATGGGCGGCCATGGGTATTTCACCCCATACACCTTGTCCACCTTCGATCACTTTCTTCGCCAGCATGGCGACAGTTGCATCGCTGTTCTCGTATTTATTGGCAATATCTTTATAGGAAGGGCCAATGAGTTTTTCATCGATCTTATGACAGGTATTGCAATTTTGTTTGACCTCAATAGCCAACCCTTTGTCATAGTCAGGATTCGACTTAGGCTCCTCCTTCTTTACTTCAGTAGTTGCGGGTGTTTCGGGCGTTGTTGTTTTGGTTTCACCACTGTTACAGGCGGCCAGCGTGGCCATAGCGGCAAGTACGATCCATGTCTTTTTCATATCTTAAAAGGGGTTTGTTTTTGGTTCGTAAAGGTATTACTCTATTCCTAAAACAGAACGGTTAAATGCATCATTATTTCCGGTACTGGCAAAATCGTCAAACGCTTTTTCGGTAACACGGATAATATGGTCTTTTATGAAACCGGCACCTTCTCTGGCGCCGTCTTCCGGATGTTTGATGCAACACTCCCACTCCATCACCGCCCAACCTTTATAATCATAGGCGGCGAGTTTACTGAAAATGGATTTGAAATCAACCTGTCCATCCCCAAGCGAACGAAAGCGGCCTGCCCGGTTGATCCAGGATTGGAAGCCACCGTAGACACCTTGTTTACCGGTGGGATTGAATTCTGCGTCCTTGACATGAAAGGCGCATATACGCTGATGGTAGTGATCAATGTATTGAAGATAGTCAAGACATTGCAGCACGAAATGGGAAGGGTCATACAACAGGCAGGCCCGGGGATGCTGGTTGACCTCCTCCAGGAACATTTCATAACTCACGCCATCATGTAAGTCCTCACCCGGATGGATCTCATAACAAATATCGACCCCGCACCCATCAAATTCATCTAGGATCGGTTTCCATCGCCTGGCTAATTCCTTGAATCCTGTTTCCACCAATCCCGCTGGTCGTTGAGGCCAGGGGTAAACGGTATGCCAAAGCAGTGACCCACTAAACGTAGCATGGGCATTCAATCCCAGGTTTTGTGAGGCCTTGGCGGCCCATTTTAATTGTTGTACTGCCCATTCGGTGCGGGCCTTACCATTTCCCCGAACGGCTTCCGGAGCAAAACCAACAAACAAGGTATCATAGGCAGGATGAACGGCGATAAGTTGTCCTTGCAGATGGGTGGACAATTCGGTGATCTCCAAACCACATTCACTGATCAAGCCTTTTAATTCATCGGCATATGTCTTACTCTCCGCCGCTTTCTGCAGATCGATACAGCGGGAGTCCCAGGTTGGAATTTGTACACCAACAAATCCTAACTCACTGGCCCATTTACATATTGAGCGCAGGTCATTGAAAGGAGGTTTATCTCCCAGGAATTGAGCGAGGAAAATACCAGGGCCTTTAAGTGTAGTCATTTCAATAAGATTAGTAGTAAATTATTGATTATTTATTATTGATTGTTATCTGATGTAAGAAGTCGCAACATTTAAAAAAAAATAAATAATGAATAATCAATAATAAATAATTAAACAACATGATCTACCCACTTCATCTCCGAAGCAGCCGAAGCCACTACATTATCAATAAATGCCATGCCGCGGATTCCTTCTTCTACTCTTGGATAGTCCAACATTTCAGGGGTCGGGGTTTCTCCACTCAGGCGACAAGCCAAGGTAGCGGCAAAGTTTTTATAGATATTCGCAAAGGCTTCGAGGTATCCTTCCGGATGGCCACCCGGAGTTCGGCAGTTGGAGGTAGCAAAAGAACTCAAGCGGTCGGTATAATTGCTCCCGGCACGCAATACCTGCATAGGGGCATCCAGCCATTTCACCCAAAGGGTATTGGGCTCCATTTGCGACCATTCCAATCCTCCTTTTTCCCCGTATACACGTAGCCGCAAATTATTCTCCTCCCCGGCAGCGATCTGTGTAGCGATCAACACACCTGCAGCGCCATTCTCAAATTTCAATAATACATTTCCATCATCATCCAATACTCTTCCTTCCACCATGGTATTCAGATCGGCACAGATCCTGGTAATTTTAAGTCCGGTTACATATTCTGCCAAATGCGCTCCATGGGTACCTATATCCCCCATCACCGCGCTCTTTCCCCCTTTCTTGGGATCCGTTCTCCAGGCTGCCTGTGCATTCCCTTCGCGTTCACTCAACCGACTCAACCAGCCCTGAGGATATTCCACCCAGATCTTCCGGATCTTGCCCAACGCACCTGCCTGTACCATGGATCGGGCTTGCTTCACCAATGGATATCCTGAATACGTATGCGTCAAACATAACAACAGACCGGTTTCATCCACTTTTTTCTTAAGCTGTTTTGCCTCATCAAGGGAAAAAGTGATCGGCTTTTCAATCACCACATGAAAACCATGCTCCAGGGCCATCATGGCCGGGGCAAAATGGGCAAAATTGGGGGTTACAATAGTGACAAAATCCATTCGGTCACCTTCGGGCCGTTGGGCCTCCTTTTTGATCATATCCTCATAGGTCAGATAGATCCGCTCAGGGTCCAGAAACAAGGCCTCGCCAGACTTCTGGGCTATTTCCGGGTTAATGCTTAAAGCCCCGCAAACGATTTCGGTCTTGCCGTCCATCCAGGCCGCATGCCGGTGAATGGCCCCGATAAAGGCATCCTGTCCTCCACCGATCATTCCCATGCGTAATTTCCTTTTCATAGCAGTGAATTGATATTTGATAATTTTTTTAAGATCGAGCCAATTAAAGTGACTAAAAATAGTACATTTAGTTTTTACCAATTGGTAAATTTACCGACACGCTTGATCATGAAAAAAACCAATCGCAGGGACCTCTTGAAAAAGATAGCCATGGGCTCATTGGCCCTTACTGCAGGACACACAGTCCCTGCCCTTGGAAATGCTATTTCCCCTTCCGAAAAAACATTGAAAGGAAATATCCGCCATTCAGCCTGTCGCTGGTGCTACGACAGTATTCCGCTGGAAGAACTTTGTGTAGCAGCAAAAAAGATCGGCCTGGTCGGCATCGATCTGGTAGGTCCTGCTGATTGGCCCCTGTTAAAAAAATATGGATTGATCTCTACCATGTGCAATGGTGCCGAGATCAATTTAGTAGATGGATGGAATGACACAAAATTTCATCCCCGCCTGATCGAGAGTTATAGAAAACATATTGACCTGGTGGCTGATGCCGGCTACAAGAACCTGATCTGCTTTAGCGGAAGCCGTCGGGGCAAAGACGATGAAACGGGTTGGAAGAATTGTGTGGATGGATTGAAACAGGTGATCGGTCAGGCCGAAAAAAGAGGCGTTACCCTAGTGATGGAATTACTCAATAGTAAAGTAGATCATAAAGATTATCAGTGTGACAAGACCGCCTGGGGCGTGGAACTCTGCAAACGACTGGGATCACCCAACTTCAAACTGCTGTACGATATCTACCATATGCAGATCGATGAAGGGGATGTAATTCATACCATCAATGAATTTCATCCTTATATCGCCCATTACCATACAGGAGGTGTTCCCGGACGAAACGAGATCGATGAAACACAGGAATTGTACTACCCTGCCATCATGAAAGCCATCCTGGCCACCGGGCACCAGGGGTATGTGGCACAGGAGTTCATTCCAACGCCGGAGGATACTGCCGGAAAATTAAAATCGCTGAAGAAGGCTGTTCAAATTTGTGATATCTAATTAGTGCTGAAATAAACGAAACCCAACATTGCTTTTATGCCAAACAATCATTACGATGCCATTGTCGTCGGTTCAGGGATCAGTGGAGGCTGGGCCGCCAAGGAACTGACCGAAAAGGGGCTCAAGGTTTTACTCCTCGAAAGGGGCCGTGACATCAAACACGTCAAAGACTATGCGGAAGCCAACAAACCGATCTGGGAATATCCCCATCGCGGTGACCGTACGCAACAGATGATCGAGGATTATCCCAATCTGAAAAGAGATTACCCCCTCAATGAACGTAACCTGCATTATTGGGCTTCGGACAAGGATTGTCCATTTACAGAATCAAAACCGTATGCCTGGTTCAGAGGCTACCATGTGGGTGGCCGCTCCCTGATGTGGGGTCGGCAGAGTTATCGCTGGTGCGAAGAAGATTTTGAGGCCAATGGGAAAGAAGGCATTGCCGTGGATTGGCCTATCCGGTACAAAGACCTAGAATCCTGGTATACCTATGTAGAGAAATTTGCCGGTATCCAGGGTTCGTATGAAAATCTTCCCCAATTGCCCGACAGTCATTTTCTTCCAGCCATGGAACTGAATATTGTAGAAAAGGATGTGGCTGCCAAGATCAAAAAGCATTACAATAATTTACGCACATTGATCATTGGTCGCTCGGCGCATATCACACAAAAGATACCCGGCCGTGAACTTTGCCAATACCGGGATATGTGTTGGAATGGATGTCCTTTTGGAGGTTATTTCAGTACACAGTCTTCCACCTTGCCTGCCGCTGAAGCAACCGGCAACCTCACCCTTCGTCCTTTCTCTCTTGTAAAAGAGATCATGTATGATAAGGATACCAAAAAAGCAAAGGGCGTTGTGGTACTTGACACAACGGATTACAAGACCTATGAATTCACCAGTAAGATCGTTTTCCTTTGTGCTTCTTCCTTTAACTCCACCTGGGTTTTGATGAACAGTGCTACAGATATCTGGCCCGATGGTTTAGGCAGTAGCAGTGGTGAATTGGGACATAATGTGATGGATCACCATTTCCGTTGTGGGGCAGGTGGCCAGGTCGAAGGCTTTGATGATAAATACTATTTTGGTCACCGACCCACCGGATTTTATATCCCCCGCTTCCGGAATTTTGGAGCAGACAAACGTGATTACCTGCGTGGATTTGGTTATCAAGGCTCCGCCAGCCGTCAGGGTTGGGGACGTGAGGTGGCTGAACTCAATATCGGTGGTGATTTCAAAGATGCGTTGAGTGAACCAGGTGCATGGTCCATTGGAGCCAGTGCCTTTGGTGAGATACTTCCCTACCATGACAACCTCATCAAACTGAACCGGAACAAGACCGACAAATGGGGGCTGCCTGTTTTGGACATGAGTGTGGACATCAAGGAGAACGAAAAGAAAATGAGAAAGGACATGCAGGAAGACCTTGCGGAAATGCTGACCATCGTCGGGATAAAGAATGTTCGAACCTACGATAGCGAGTATGTTCCTGGAATGGGTATCCATGAAATGGGTACTGCCCGTATGGGTCGAGATCCCAAGAGCTCTGTATTGAATGGCAATAATCAGGTATGGGATTGTCAGAATGTTTTTGTTACGGATGGAGCTTGTATGACATCGGCCTCCTGTGTTAACCCTTCTCTCACCTACATGGCGATGACGGCCCGCGCAGCCGATTTTGCCGTCAGTGAATTGAAGAAAGGAAACCTCTAACCCCAAATGCTTTTAACATGAACAGAAGAGAACTTATAAAAATGATCGCTACCCTGACAGGTGGCGCTGTGATCGGCGGGGAATTCTTCCTGGCTGGTTGCAATAACCCGGATAAGGGAGTCACCCTGGCCTTTACAGCCGATGATACCGCCTTTTTGGATGAGGTGGCTGAGACCATTTTTCCCAAGACCCAATCTGCAGGTGCCAAAGAAGCCAAGGTGGGTGATTTCATGACCCGATATGTAACCGACTGTTATACCCAGGCCGATCAGGAAGCCTTTCATAAAGGCATGGACATGATCAACGCGGCTTGTAAAAAACAGCATGGACATGATTTCATGAAAGCAACTGCCGAACAACGCACGGCTTTATTGATTGCCATTGACAAGGAGCGGGCCGAATATCAAAAAAACAGAAAACAAGAAGATCCGCCCCACTATTTTCAATCATTCAAACAACTAACGATCCTGGGTTATTTCACCTCCAAAGAAGGACGAACAACCGCCACCCGGTATGAACCTGTACCCGGCAAGTATATCGGTGACTATGATTATAAAAAAGGCGATAAGATCATTACCAATTTTGATTAATATTTAATAACCTTCAACGAAACCGCTTACATATGAGTTACGATCGGAGAAAATTTTTGCAAACCGGAGGCCAATTTGCCGCCGCGCTGGCCCTTGGCCCTGTAGCCTGTAAACTGGCCCCTAAAGACTCCAAGACCGGAGTAGGCACTGGAACCGAAACACCCGTAGATAAACCATTGGGCGATTTTGGCATTCAGCTTTACACACTGCGTGAAGATTTTCCCAAAGACCCCAAAGGCGTGTTGAAACAACTGGCCGATATGGGGTACAAACAGATCGAAAGTTTTGAAGGTGGAAAAGGTATGTTCTGGGGAATGACCAATACCGAATTCAAGACCTACCTGGATTCGCTGGGGCTTACCATCGTTTCCAGCCATTGCAATATTGATACAGATTTTGAAAAGAAAGCTGAGCAGGCCGCTGCCATAGGCATGAAATACCTGATCAGTCCCTGGGTGGGATTGACCGATTTTAAAACGCAGAAACCTCGTACACTCGACGATTTCAAAAAGATCGCTGCTGATTTTAATGCCAAAGGCGAGATCTGTAAAAAGAACGGTATCCGTTTTGCCTACCATAATCATGATTATTCTTTCAAACCGCTGGAAGGTCAATTGCCCCAAAACGTGATGATGGACAATACTGACCCATCATTGGTGGATTATGAAATGGATATTTATTGGGTAGTAGCTGGTGGACAGGATCCCGAAGAGTGGATGAAGAAGTACAAGAATCGCTTCCGTCTTTGTCATGTAAAAGACCGCAGCAAAACCCCGGGCTCCGATAATGGCAAGAATTCAATCGACCTCGGAACCGGAAGCATTGATTTTAAAAAGATCCTGAAGACCGCCAAAGAAAATGGCATGGAATATTATATCGTTGAGCAGGAGTTCTATCCCAATGGCACTCCGTTGCAGGCTGTAAAGGTTTGCGCGGATTATATGAAAGGGGTAAAAGTGTAGCCGTTTTTTACCGCGAAGACGCTAAGACGCAAGGGGCGCTAAGAATTCTTAGCGCCCCTTGCGTCTTAGCGATTAAATGCACTTACAACAACCCCTCCCGCAACTTCCGCACATCCTCCGCCTCAATTGCATTGTTCATATAGGATTCAGCCGAGCCGGCAAAAGCAGGGTGCACATATTCCATCATCGAGTTTTTCTTTCCGCGAAGCGAGGAATGAAATTCCTTACAACCCGTCATTTCAGCCAGCATTTTTATATTATCTGCCCTGACACCGCTACCGGGCATAATGATGATTCGTTCCTCCGCAACTCTATTCAAGTCGGCGATCAATTGAACCCCTTCCGGGGCCGCCGGTTGCTGACCAGATGTCAAAATACGCTCTACTCCGATCCCGATCAATTGCTCCAGGGCTTCATAGGGATCCCGACAGCGGTCAAAGGCCCGGTGAAAAGTGACACCCAGGGGATAAGCAAGTTCAGCCAGTATGTGGGTTCGTTTGGTGTCAATGGCACCATCCTTATGTAACAGACCAATCACCACGCCGTCACAACCCAATTCTTTGCATAGCAAAACATCTGCTTTCATGATCTCAAACTCCTCGTCGGTATAGAGAAAATCACCTCCCCTTGGGCGAATGATGGGGAAGATATCTATGGAAAATGATTCACGGCATTTCTTGATGGTTCCCAAGGATGGTGTAGTGCCGCCTTCGGCCAGGTTGGCACATAATTCAATACGGTCAGCGCCTCCTTCAACGGCTGATTTGGTCGTAGTAAAATCAGAAGTAGCGATTTCTATTTTGCAGGTCATGTTGTAAATTTTTCTCGCAGAGCGCGCCAAGAAAGCAGCGGGCGCTAAGGCTTCAAAAATTAGATGGCCGCTGCGATCGTTTTCTTCTTTGCGTCCATTGCGTGAAACCAATCAAAAATGACTTTTCGAACGAACCAATTCCTCCACCCCCTCGCGCCGCAGCGCATAAATAAACCCCGGATGGATGGAATAAGCCCCTACCTCACCATTCTTTCCCAATGCCAGAAAGGCCACCTGAATCTCTTTTACTTTCTCCCCTTTTATCCGAACGATCCGTTCAATGATCTTTTTACAAGCTTGTTCGGGTGACATTCCCTGCCGCATACATTCCACCACTGAATGTGAACCTGCCACTCGTATCACATCTTCACCCTGGCCCGTCGCGGTACAAGCTCCCACTTCATTGTCTACATACAAGCCCGCACCAATGATGGGAGAATCGCCCAACCGTCCACGCATTTTAAAACCCGCTCCACTGGTGGTACAACTTCCACTGAGGTTTCCCTTGGCATCCATGGCCACCATTCCTATGGTATCATGATTCCATTCACCATTCTCCAATTTGGCCGGAGCAAATGGCCCATGCCCCTGTTTATTCTCCACATTTATTTGCGGAGGCTTGTACTCCGATCGCTTGAGCCAGTTCTCATACGCCTTCTGTGCTTCCGGAGAAAGCTTGCCATCCTCAAGCGGAAAACCTTCGGCTACTGCAAACTGTTGCGCCCCTGCTCCCACCAGCATAACATGGGGTGTTTTTTCCATTACCCTTCTGGCCACGGAAATCGGATGTTTGATCCTTTCCAAAAAGGCCACACTCCCACAATTGAAATGCTCATCCATGATACAGGCATCCAGGGTGACAAAACCATCACGGTCGGGATTGGCTCCAAGACCAACACAACAATTTTGTGCGTCTTCCGTCACCATCACGCCTTGCTCAACCGCATCAAGGGCACGACCCTCTCGACTCAATACTTCCCAGGCGGCTTTATTGGCTGCCAGACCTGCATCCCAGGTCGAGATGACAACCGGGCCGGTCAGGCGATTGGGTGATGCCTTGAGTTTAGTACTTAGTGCCAATCCAAGGCCACCTAAGAAGGTGCGTTGGAGAAAATTTCGTCTGTCTTGCATGGGAAACTGTATTAGCGATTCATAAATTCACTTAACTTTTTTACTGCATTCCGATGGATGGCCCGCTGGAAAAAGCCCGACCAGCCAAATAGCACCCCCTTCCACCCCATCGCCTGCCGGGTCCAACCATATAAGCTAAAAGCATCTGAATGTTCGATGATCTTTCCCTCCCCAAACTTCATATAGGCCTTAATCTTGTTCACCACCCTTCTTTTTGTTTTGGAAAAGGTATAGACCGCGGTCCATTCACAGGTACCATACTCATCCGGTGAATTCGGATCAGAGAATTCAATGGAAAGATCTTTGCTACTCTTGATCAGCATCTCCCACATGGCCCTTACCTGCTCCACATTCAGGAGCCCAAATACGGGATCGCTAAACACGGCCTCGTCATGGTAACAGGCCTGCATGGTCTTAAAGTCCTTTTCCTGAAAAGCCGTGTAGAACCGGCTCATTAATAGTTCGTTGTCATTCATGGGGAAAAATTACGGGTTTCGCATGAAATATCACCAACCTTGTCCTGACATTCTTGTTATCTCTCTGACAATCCGGCTGAAATTAAGGTTTGGAAATAAATTTGATGTTTAAACATTGATTATATACCTTTACATTATAATTACTTAAATAATGAGAATAGAGATCATATCCGGAAGCCCCCGATTGGCAAGTGTCACCCGTCGTGTGGCCATTCATCTGTTGAATGAGTTAAAGCAAAAAACTGAGCATGAGATCAGTCTGATCGACCTGCGTGACTGGCCAAATCTTCCCCAGGTGCAGTCCGTGTTTTCTACGCTGGAAAAGACACCCGAGGAATTCAAACCATTGGCGGAAAGGATATTTCAGGCGGACGCTTTTATTTTAGTTACCCCTGAATACAACGGAAGTTATTCAGCGGCACTGAAAAACCTCCTGGATCATTTCCCCAAGCATAGCCGAAAGGCCTTTGGGGTAGTGACTGCTTCAACCGGAGCGATGGGTGGCATGCGGGCATCCCAACAATTGTTATTATTGGTGCCTGCGCTCTTTGGTATCGCCTCCCCTTCCATGCTGATAACCCCATTGGTGGATAAAAAATTCAACGAAGACGGGGAGTTGCTGGATGAAAACTTCAAAAAGAATGTGGATGGATTTTTGGGTGAGTTTGTCTGGCTGGCTGAAGCTGTCTCCAGTAAGAAATTAGTCACTGTTTGATTTTCAGTTTCGCCCAGCGAACGTCTTTAACTTTGCGTCAGCTGCGAGAAAAAAAAATATATGAATACAATACTACACACCGCTGATTCACGCGGTAAAGCCGATCATGGATGGCTAAAGAGTTTTCATACATTTAGCTTCTCCTCTTATTACAATGCGGAGCGGGTTCATTTTGGAGTCTTGCGCGTATTGAATGATGATACTGTAGCTCCAGGTATGGGTTTTGGTACCCACCCCCATGATAATATGGAGATCATTTCCATCCCCCTGGCAGGTGACCTGGAACACCGGGACAGCATGGGAAATACCACCATCATCCGCGAAGGGGATGTACAGGTCATGAGTGCGGGTACGGGTATCCGTCACTCTGAAATGAACCATAACAAGGATAAGGAAGTGCGTTTCCTCCAGATCTGGATCATTCCGGAAAAGAAAAATGTGGAACCTCGCTATGACCAACAGAATTTCAGTAGCGCCAATAAAACCAATCAATGGTTGACGGTGGTCTCACCAATTGGCACCCAGGATGGAGGAGTACAGGTACATCAGCAAACATGGTTCAGTCTGTCAAACCTCGAAGCCGGTAAATCCCTTGATTATTCCTTACACCAAAAAGGAAATGGCGTTTATCTTTTTATATTGGAAGGAACGGTGGAAGTGAATGGCCTGTCATTGGCCCGTCGCGATGGTTTAGCCATTACTGATACCGATCAAATCGCTCTTTCCAGCGCAAATGGTGCGGAGATACTCCTCATGGAAGTCCCGGTTTAATTAAATATTTCACTTGGTAAGTGCCAGGAATCAAACGGCCGCTGCAAGAAACTAAACAAAATACCATGCAAAATAACAGATCCATCGAAGCTATCATTGCCCCTCCCCCGCCTCATATGGTGGGCAACGGGTTCAGGGTGCATAATTTTTTTCCCAATAGCCGTTTTATTGACAAAACACGAATGAGCCCTTTCTTTCTGCTGGATTATAATTCAAAAGTAGACTTTGCCCCAACCGATGAACCACGTGGCGTTGGCGTACATCCTCACCGGGGTTTTGAAACAGTGACCATTGCTTATCATGGCCGGATCGCGCATCATGACAGTGCGGGCAATAGTGGGGTGATCGGCGAGGGAGATGTACAATGGATGACCGCCGCCTCAGGCTTACTTCATAAGGAATATCATGAGAAATCATATAGCCAGACGGGAGGGCCCTTTCAAATGGTACAGCTTTGGGTGAACCTGCCTGCCCAATTTAAAATGAACCCGCCCAAATATCAGGAAGTGCTTCGCGAAAAAATGGGCAAACATCTTCTTGACGATGGAATAAGTGCGGTGGAAGTAATTGCAGGAAATTATGGTGAGGTCAAAGGGCCGGCTTCAACCTTTACCCCCATGCATGTTTACAACCTGCGGTTGAAAAAAGGCGCCAAACTTCCCCTTTCCTTTCCGGCAGCCTACAATACCGGATTATTGGTCATCGAAGGCGCTGCCCAGGTGAATGGACAAGCCGCCGGACCGGATCATTTTATTTTATTAAAAAATGATGGGGAATCCTTTGAGGTAGAAGCTACTCAGGACCTGGTGATGCTCGTCCTTTCAGGCCAACCCATTAACGAACCCATTGTAGCCTATGGCCCATTTTTGATGAATACCTGGGATGAAGTGGAGCAGGCAATGGAAGATGTAAATAAAGGCAAATTCGGAATTTTGGAAGATTAATAATTATATTCGGGCACCAAATTACCGCGTGCTATGAGTATGGTTGATTCATTTGAAAAGATCCCGGTCCATATCTTCCCCGATCTCAAGAAAGGTTCCCAATATGTGGCCAAACTGATCGCTGACCTGATTCGAAAGAAACAGGCAGAAGGAAAAAAATGCGTCCTCGGATTAGCTACCGGATCCACTCCCAAAACCCTCTATGCCGAACTGGTACGCCTGCATAAAGAAGAAGGCCTGAGTTTCAAAAATGTAGTCAGTTTTAACCTGGATGAATATTATCCCATTGACCGGGATGCGATGCAGAGTTATTACAATTTCATGCACCGCTACCTGTTCAATCATGTAGATATTGATCCGGCGAATATTCATCTTCCGGATGGCGAGCTCCCGAAAGACGAGATCAAAAAACATTGTCTGGATTATGAACAAATGATTCAGGAAGCCGGTGGAATCGATCTTCAGATACTCGGTATCGGGAACAATGGACATATCGGCTTCAACGAACCAGGGTCAGGACTTTATTCGAAGACCCGGATGGTTACACTGGATACATCCACCCGTCTGGCCAATGCCTATGAATTTGCCAATATCTCGGAAGTACCCCGGTTGGCCATCACGGTAGGTATCAGCACCATCATGAAAGCCAGGCAGATCGTATTGATGGCCTGGGGTCCTGGCAAAGCACCCGTCATACAAAAGGCCTGCGAGGAAGATGATACCGAACAACTGCCCGCCTCCCTGCTGCAAAACCATGATGATGTACGGTTCGTGATCGATGAATCAGCCTCCGGAGAACTTACACGGTTCAAATCACCCTGGCTGACGGGGGAATGTGAATGGACACCCGCCATGATCAAGAAAGCCGTGATCAATATGGCTTTGAAACTAAAGAAACCCATTCTCTCCCTGACCAATAATGATTACAATGAATATGGACTGGGTGACCTGATCGTGGAGAAAGGGGACGCCTACGAGATCAATTTACAGGTCTATTATATGCTTCGGGATTCCATTACCGGATGGCCGGGAGGTAAACCCAATGCGGTAATTCCTTCCCACCCGGAACGAAGCAATCCCTATCCCAAGAAAGTAGTGATCTTCTCCCCTCACCCGGATGATGACATCATCAGTATGGGAGGAACCTTCCAACGCTTACACGACCAGGGACATGAAGTCCATGTCGCTTATCAAACCTCCGGCAATATCGCCGTAACCGACGAATTTGTCACCCGGATGCTGGATTTCGCCGTGGGCTTTGAGGAACTCTCCGGTATTGATACACAAAAATCAGCCGGCATCCTCAATAATGCCCGTGACTTTATTCAATCCAAAAGAAAGAATCAGGTCGATACAGCAGAGGTTCGTTCCATTAAAGGCCTGATCCGCCGATGTGAAGCCAGGGCCACCTGTCGCTACGTAGGATTAGGTGATCAGCAGGTTCACTTTCAAGACCTTCCCTTTTATGAAACCGGTACCATCGAAAAGAACCCGATGGGTGAAGAGGATATCCGGATTACCATTGAACTACTCCGTCAGATCAAACCCCATCAGATTTATTGTGCCGGTGATTTTGCCGATCCACATGGCACCCATATCGTTTGCTTTAATGTGGTACTGGAATCTTTAAAAAGGATCAAAGCCGGTGGACAGGATCCCTGGATCAATGAATGCTGGCTTTGGTTGTACAAAGGGGCCTGGCAGGAATGGAATATTGAAGAAATCGAAATGGCCATCCCCATGAGCCCGGACCAGGTCATGAAAAAACGCTTTGGCATCTTTATCCATCAATCGCAAAAGGATATGGTTCCTTTTCAAGGTAGTGATGACCGGGAATTCTGGCAACGGGCGGAAGAGCGAAATGCGGCAACGGCAAAACTCTATGCAGACCTTGGGTTAACGCATTATGCAGCGATGGAAGCGTTTGTGAGGTGGCATTATTGATGTTGGATGGTGGATGTTGGATGGTGGAAGACAGATGACGGAGGTTTGCTGTGCTGTGCGAGACCTCTGGTCTCGCACTAATAGAAAGTCGCCTCTGGCGACCCGAACAACATACTTTTCTTTTTTTATATTATATATAATAACTGCCGCCAGAGGCGGCCTTCTGGCTGTGCGAGACCAGAGGTCTCGCACAGCAAACCTCCGTCTTCCGTCATCCAACATCCAACATCCAACATCCGTCCTCCGTCGTCTAAATAAGCGAATTCTCCAACGCATACTGCGTCAAATCCGCATTCGTCTTCATTCCCATTTTCTCCAGTATACGTGACCGGTAGGTGCTGATAGTTGTCGCACTGAGGTTGAGTTGTTCGGCGATCTCGGAAACAGATTTCCCGGCAGCGATCATTTTAAATACATCAAATTCCCGGTCGCTCAAAAATTCATGCATTTTTTTCTGGGAATCATAGCCAAGGGCATTGGCTAATTTTTCCGCAATGGAGGGGGTAATGAATTTACGACCCAGGCGAATGGTTTGAAGCGCCCGGATCAGGTCATCATGCACAGTGTCCTTATTCAGATAACCGGAGGCCCCTGCTTTCAATACCCGAAGGGCATATTGATCTTCTGAGTGC
Organism: Chitinophagaceae bacterium; assembly: GCA_041752235.1. Classification (GTDB taxonomy): domain Bacteria; phylum Bacteroidota; class Bacteroidia; order Chitinophagales; family Chitinophagaceae; genus SpSt-398. The sequence continues at coordinate 42,289 of JBGSHM010000011.1, read as the reverse complement.
ATACTCATGATCAATACCGGAAGATCTGGTTTTATTTGTTTGATTTGCTGGAGAGCCTCAAGGCCACTGCGGCCGGGCATAGTAATATCACAGATCACGACATCCCAATCTTTCTTGATGATGTACTCGATCAGGGTTTCGACATCGCCCGCCTCACCAAATTCAGCGGAGGGATACTCTTCTGAGATCAATTGCTTTATTCCCTTTCTTACGATGGCATGATCATCTGCGATAATAATTCGAATCATCCTTGTGTTTTGTGACTGGCATGAACCATACCGTGAACCGGTACTACAATACGGATGCTGGTGCCTTTTCCCCGGGTGCTGGCAATTTCAAATCCTCCACCCAACATCTTTGCCCTTTCGCGCATGCCTAAGATACCCAATGTTTTTTTATTTTCAACAGTTGATGTCACAAAACCTTTTCCATTGTCCGATATAGTTAGTTCCATATTGCCCCTGTCATCGCGTAAAACTACGTTTACCTCAGAGGCCTGTGCGTGTCGGGCGATATTGGTCAATGATTCCTGGTATATACGGAAAAGGCCATTGGATACCTTGGAGGGAAGTTTGATATCCTGCCAATCGGAACGGAAATTGATCTGAATACCTACCTTTTGCTGAAACTCCTGGCTATGCCATTCCAACGCGGCTACAAGGCCAAGGTCATCCAGCATGCTGGGTCGGAGTTCCGAAGATATCTTTCGAACGGTCTTGACCGTTGTATCGATCAGCTTAAGGAGATTCTGCAATTTTTCCCGTACAACCTCATCCTCTGCATTCAGTCGTTTATGCAACCAGGATACATCCATTTTCAAAACAGTCAATTGCTGTCCCAACTCATCATGGATCTCCCGGGCTACATGCATCCGTTCCTCTTCGCGTACATTCTGCAAGTGTCCAGTGAGGTCCCTGAGTTGTTCAGACATCAACCTATGTCGCTCCTCACTTTCCCGGAGTCGTTCTTCACTCACCTTTCGCTCCGTTACATCGGACATGGATCCCAGTATTTTGACCAATTGGCCATCGCGATAATAGAAAAATACCCGGTCGTTCACATACTTGTAACCGCCATCCGAAATCCTGAACTTATATTCCCTTTCCCAATAAGATAGTTTTCGTTCGATCGCCAAATCAAAATCACGGATGATCCCTTCCCGTTGATCGGGGTGTATCCGACGCTCCCATTCTTTAAGATCCAATGGTGGCAATTCGGGATTATGGCCATAATACTGATAGTGTTTAAGATTCCACCAGGTGGAATTCGTGATCATATCCTGTTCCCACAAAGCGTCATTAGTGGCCACGGCAATCTGTTCATATCTTTCCTTGGCCAGCAATATCTCCTGTTCGGCCTTTTTCCGTTCAGTAACATCACGAACAAACCCGATGATATAATTTTTGTCACCGATCCGGATCAGACTGGTCTTGATCTCTACCGGGAACACCGAACCATCTTTTCGCCGGTGGTTGGTTTCAAGCCTGACAGGTTGGTTGGGCTTTAATGATTTCCAAAATGCAGATAGTTTTTCCCAACTGGTAAACTCGGCATCCAGGTCGGTTGCACGCCTGTTATAAAGTTCTGCACTGGTAAATCCCAGTTGGAAGGTGGCCACCGGGTTGGATTCTACGATCCTGCCCTCTTCCGGGACACAGAGATACACGGCATCGGGTGCCTGTTCAATGATCGCCTTTAACCGGGCTTCACTCTCGGCCAGTTTCATCCTTGAATCTTTGATCTTCTCTTCGGCGTTGATCCGGTCCGTGATATCTGAGATCGTACCAATATACCCGGCCAGATCGCCATTTTTATTGTAAAGGGGTACTACCTTTCCGGTTATCCAGGCCAATTCACCACCCGGACGTACCACCCGGAATTCCTCGATGGATTCCGACTGTTGTTTAAACCAGTTATTGACCACTCGCTCTCGATCGGCCGAATGCACCACCTTTTCCCAACCCAGGTTCATCAGGTCGTCAGAGGCCATCCCGGTCGTTTGAAGAAAAGATTCATTGACATAAATGGTTCGCCCTTCCACATCACATTGAAAAATACCCACAGGGGCATTCACAGTAAGGGTACGAAAACGGAGTTCACTGTTGATGATCTCTTCCTCTGCCCTTTTGCGAATAGAGATATCCCGGATAAATCCTATTACGGTATGAAATGACGTGAGTTTGGCATTGATCTCGATATCCACCGTGCTTCCATTTTTTCGCACCAATTTTCTTTCAAATACATGGCTGTGGTCAGTATGCAGGTTCTGTGGGAAGGGTGAATGTGAGGCGGAGTGTCCGTCAATCAATTGCCCAAAGGAGAAGTTAAGCAGAATATCTTCAGCATAACCCGTTAAGCCAACCATGCTTTTATTGACCTGAAGAATACGTCCATCCCGTTCACAGATTACAATACCATCCGATGCCTGTTCGATCAACGACCGGTATCGCTCCTCACTTCTCCGGAGGGCTGATTCTGCATTCTTCTTCTCAGTGATGTCGCGGGCGATGGCCATAATGTGCCCATCGGGTAAAATTTTAGAGTGGAGCTCGGCGATAAAACCCGACCCATCTTTTCGCCTGATCCGTCGCTGGTCGGTAACGGATGCCCCGCTCTGGAGTTCTTCAAACCGCAAAGGGGTTTGCTGAAGCTCTTCCGCAAAAAGGAAATCCGTGATGCGTAAATTGGCTACTTCTTCTTTTAAATATCCTGTATAGCGCAACGCCGATTGATTGAATTCCAACATACGGCCATTCTGGTCGTACACCACAATGGCATCAGATGCCTGTTCGATCAGGGTGCGGTATTTTAATTCACTTTGCCGAAGTGCTTCAGCGGCCAGACGCCGGTCGGATATATCCCGGGTTATAATATTGGCCCCTTTGATCTTTCCCGACTCATCATAAACCGGAGAATAATTCACCACCCGCCAGTGATGTTCCCCATCCAGATCCACTTCCACTTCATATTCTATCCGCTGTCCGGCAAATACCCGGTCAAAATTCTTTTTTATTTCCAAAGCACGTTCCTTGGGCAACACGTCAATGATATAGGTTCCCGGATAAATATGAACGCCCCAGGTTTTGAAGAGATTTTCATGCGCCGATTCATTGATCAGCGTAACCTTATACGATTTATCAATGACATAATAATCATCAGCCATGCTGGCCATGATCTGGTGCAGGTTCTCCCGGTTTGAGACCAACTCGGACGTGCGAATATCCACCAGTTCCTGTAATTCCATTGGTCTTTTTGTGACATAATAGGTCAGCAATCCGACGAAAATGGGAAGGAAAAAACCAAGTACCATCAGGGGAATCAACCCGGGATAAAAGGAGGATTCAATGGGGGCGACCGATAGTATCCACTCACCCTCGCTTACCACAACTTTGGCTGTTACAGTTCCCGGTGCGGTATTTCTCACTGGTAAAAAACATTCTTCCTTTCCCAGGCTGGCATTCATTTTACATAACTGAAAATAAAATCCACTGGCGCCGGTAGAATCAATACCCGCGGAGGCGAGTAATTTTTTAAAACTGATGACCGCTGCAGAAAAACCCCAGAACTTTCCTCCGTGAAAAATGGGTATTCGTCCAACTACCCCCACCCCGCCCTGCCGAAGGTTCATGGGACCTGCGAAATATAACCGCTTTTCCAATTTGGCACGTAGCGCTTCTTCACTTCTCTCCGGGTCGGTCAGGATATTGTAGCCCAATACCGACTCATTTCCTTTCAATGGGTAAACATAAGTGATCACCCCATTGGGAACCAATTCCAGGGCATCGATATGGGTATTTGTCTCGATCAATGAAGCGGCGACCGAATCAAAATTCTGGGGATGACCATCCTTATCAATGATGAAAGAAAGGGCCAGCGTAGCTGTAAAGGTCTTCTCTAATACCTGTTCCAATTGATTGGAGGCAAAGAAAAGGGCTTCTTCGGCCCGGTGCCGGGCTTCCGCCTTGAGTATCTGATAACGATGAAATATAAGCGTAGAGGTCAGGAAGAGAACAAGCAGAAAAGCTATAACCCCGCTCCAAGCAGGTCTGTTAAAAAACCATCCGGTAATCTTTGGCGAAATAACGGTTTTCTTCATAGTGGTTAGGTCCATTGGACTGAGTACAAAGATTACCAAAAAAATGAATGCGAATCACAGAAGAAACTCAGAACCCGTTATGGTTCATAAAATTGATCAGAACCGCAGAGTTCTTCATATTCAATTTTTTGAGAATATTATACCGATGTACTTCTACTGTTTTGAGTGAGAGTCCCAATTGGGAAGAGATTTCCTTGGAGGAGAGTCCGTTTTTAATGAACTTAACCACTTCCAGTTCACGTTTGGATAACATATTGATATCCGGTCCATTTTCTGTCTCAAACTCCCGGTGGCTCAAAACTTCTTTAATTTCCTCGCAGATATAGGTCCTGCCATTATATACCTCCAAAATGGCATGGATAAATTCTTCGCGGGAAGAGTTTTTCGTTACATAGCCTTTACCGCCCATTTTAAACAGGCGTTTGGCATAAGCAGGCATGGAGTGCATGGATACACCGATGATCTTGGTTTCAGGCAAATTGGCCAGGATTCTTTCGGCGGCATCAAAACCGGACATCGTGCCCATATTGATGTCCATGAGGATAATATCGGGTTTTACAACGAGGGCTTGGTCAACGGCTTCTTCACCCGAAGAAGCAACGGCTACCACATCAAAATGTGGGTCTGAGGTCAGCATGAAGGACCAGGCATCACGGACCAGTTTATGGTCGTCGGCTAAGAGGATGGAGATTTTTCCCATAGACTTCAGGTTTTACTCGTACAAAATTCCATCCTATTTCCTTAGCAATATGTAGTGAGCAGGGGTAAATATTGTAGTAGTTTGGCTACAAGTATCTACTTAGTTTCTGGAGTTCAAGCATCGGGAATAACGGGTTCAACCAGTTTTTTCAATTTCTCCAGCGATTCCTGCCAGCCCAGGTAACACATTTCTGCAGGTATGATCTCGGGAATCCCCTCCTGCGTTATATGTATTTCAGTGCCACAACTTACACCGGTAAACCGTACCGTGGTGATCATTTCGCCAGGAAGGTTGGGATCGTCAAATTTATCACTGTATCGGAGTAATTCATTTGTTTTAATTTCCAGGTATTCACCACCAAAGGCATGTCCATGTCCTGTTGAAAAATTAGTGAATGACATTTTAAATGTGCCCCCTTGTTTGAAATCCAGGTGATGGACCTTGCAGGTGAAGCCATATGGAGGCAACCAGGAGGCCATGGCATCCGGATCTCCAAATGCTTTGAACACTTTTTCCGGAGGAGCTGTGAATACTCTATGTAGGGATACCGAATTTGTAGACATACACTTTGTTTTTGTTTTTAATAATGAGGGTTCAACCGAAAAGCAGTTTGGCCTTGTGCTTATTTATGTCAAAGTTGAAAGAATTAATGGAAACCCATGTTGTGCAAAAACGCCATCTTTGGGGGTCGATTATGACAAATACATTATCTTCGGGATCATAAATGTTCCATTATGCGTGTGAGCGTATTTGTTCCCGAATTTGGGGTGATTGAAGCGATTACCCCTCCCTACCGTTCCTTTCTTACAGCCAATGATTTTTTAGCAGCCAATGGAAAGAAGCCCCTGTTTGAGGTTGAATATGTCGGGCTCAACCCATTTGTTCCAGCCAATGATGGGGAATACATGATAAAAACAGACAGATTATTGAAGGATGTCGATGAAACGGATCTCTTATTCATTCCTCCCACCTTTGGTGACACCACCAGAGGTATCGAAGCCAATGCAGAGGCCATTCCCTTGTTCAAAATACTATATGAGAAAGGGGCTGGTTTGGCCAGTCTTTGCATCGGCGCCTTTTTATTGGCCGAAACGGGACTATTAAGTGGCAAGAAGTGTTCCACCCATTGGGCCTATATTACTGAGTTTAGAGATCGCTATCCGGATGTGGAAATGGTGGATGGTGCTGTTATAACCGAACATGACAATATTTACAGCAGCGGTGGCGCCAATAGTTTATGGAACCTTGTTTTGTACCTGATTGAAAAATATGCAGACAGGGAAACGGCCATCATGATCGCCAAATTTTTTGCTTTGGATATTGGTCGTGACAACCAGACGCAGTTTGCCATTTTTAAAGGCCAACGCAATCACCGGGATACTGAAATCCAGAAAGTACAGGACCATATTGAAACCAATTTTGAAGAAAAAATGACCATTGAGGATCTGGCTGCTGTGATTCATACGGGTCGTCGAACTTTTGAAAGAAGGTTTAAACAAGCCACTAATAATACACCGATCGAGTATATACAACGGGTTAGAATAGAAGCTGCCAAAAAATTCTTTGAAGGTTCTCGAAAATCGGTCACAGAGGTCATGTTTGAAGTGGGCTATTCGGATACCAAGGCCTTTCGGGATATATTCAAAAAGATAACCGGACTTACACCGATCGAATACAGAAGCAAGTTTGCCAAAGTGATATATGCGGTCTAGGAACAAAAAAAGCCTCTGCAAAGAAATTTTTGCAGAGGCTTCCATTTATTTCGTGTCAAAAAAAGGAAATACGACAGTCCCCTTTAAAGTAAATTCTGATTACATCCATTGTCCTCCGCCAAAAAAGACGCTAAACTGTTTACACCAAATTAAAACATACTTGTAGTTGGAAATACTTGGATTGCCGCTAATGTTATATGTCTGATTGCCAGAGGTGGATTTTAACAAACCCAGATCAATAAAAGAAGAGGCATTGACCGAGTTTGCCAGATAAACATGCAGATCGGGACCATTGGTGGTAGAAAAATCAGACAGATAGAGTTTCCATGTTCCATTGTCATTATAAATCTGCGCATCCCCATTGGCTTTATCGCCGGGTATATTGCCTTCAACAATCCTGGCTGTGGCAATTACAATACCAGCCGGCTTGTCATCCATTGCGGGATTGGTTGGGGTATTGTTTTCCTTTTTACATGCATAAAAAATGAAACCTACGAATAGAAATGATAATAGCTTTCTCATTTATCTCATTTTAATTGATTGCATACGGATGAATTGACAAAGGGTAATCAGAGCCATAAACATAGGTCCGGCCGCAAAATCGCTTATTTAACAGCCAATCCATTTGCCCCGGCAGGCAAACCGGATACAACTTGTACACTACTCAAGCCACCTGAGCTATTGACACTATAACCGCCAATACTGCCACTGCCTGAATTGAGTACATATAAAAATCTTGAATCCCTGCTCAGACCAGCATCTATCGGGCCAGTTTCGGTGGTAGCTGCAATAGCACTTAGTACATCAAGTGTACCGCCTGAACGCACACTAAAGGAGGAAATATTATTGCTGGCGGTATTGGTGGTGTAGGCAAATTTCTTATTATCCGTAACAACCACCCAGCAGGCGGCCGTTTGTCCTGCTGAAACCGTACCCTCCAGCAAATTGATATTTCCATTGGGATGAATACGGTAAGAAGAAAGCACACTGGCACCAGGTGCACCACCGGCTGCTTCAGACACAATAATATTTCCAAATCCTCTTACAGCAAAACCAAAGGGCGTTGGTGTAGCGGAAGTAATTGAATGAAAGGCTCCAGGGACTCCATAATAGTTAACGGTATAGGTAATTATCTTATTAGTGGCCTTCTCTGTAACGACCAATACCTTTCCATCATTAACAAAGGAAATTTGTGCTGCACCCGCAGTTTTCGAGCTCAGCGGTCGCTTCGAGCCGGGAATGCGCGACAATCTTCCATCATAATGGATTCTAAACCCGGCTATGTTTCCATCCCCACCCGCATTAAGTACATACACCAGGTTATCATGCTGTGTAATACTAATGGGTGTAACGCCACCGGAATGGACTGTGCTAATAAGGCGCAGGTTATTCCCCAAAATCTTAAAGGAAGAGATGGTATTCGACCCTGCATTTACTGCCAGCAGAATTTTCTCATCATCCGTAAGGATCACAGCTCCCTGGTTACCCAAACCTCCACCTGTCCCCTTCCCTCCTGTAGGAAAAGCTGCGTGCAAGGAAAGTTCTCCATCACTTGCTCTCCGGTACACCACAACTTTATTCCCACTTACCTGATTGCTTAAAGTATATACCGCGCCGCGTGAGCCGGAATTACTGTGGCTGTTGCTGGAACTCTCGGCTGCAGCTTCGGCTGACAACTCTTCATTGGGTTCAAACGCTTGTTTTTCTTTTTGACAAGCCGTAAAAGTAAGCGCCATAATGGCCACTGATACTAGTTTTCTTGCGTGGTTCATGATTGTAGGTTTTAGTTTTATACTGTTAAAAAAATGAAATACATACATAGTTTACCCCTTACGTGTGCCGGGCAATAATTTACCCTGCCGCGTTGCAGCTAATTTTAAGACCTCGTCTGTGTAGATTATTATTTACGATCCCAAATGATGCCGATGTGTAAACCGGCACTTGAAACAGGCATGGCACCCACCCCTAACCCTTGTATGGGCATTTGTATATAGGGTTCCATCCGAATGGATAATTGTTTTCCGATTTTTTGGTTATATCCTGCACTGAAGTTGATCGAACCCGCAAAATATTTTGTCGCATTCTGGTAATTTCCTATCATCCTTTGTTGAGTGCCATTTATTAAGGCGAGGTAATCGTTGCTCTCTTTTGAAAGTAGATAAGAAGATATCCCGGCCGTTGCAAAAAAACTACTATTGGTTTTTCTCAAAAAATCAAACTTAAGTTTAACCGGAATTTCAAAGACCGCGCTGTTCCCTTTCAAACTAAGTACTTTCATTCCGGATGGCATGGAAGACTTGGCCTTTTCCATGTCGAAATATTTCCCCTCGCTCAGGTAATGTTTCTTTGTAAAAAACAAGCCTGTTTCGATTGAAACCCTTTTATTAAATTCATATCCAACGATTACCCCACTGCTTAAACTCGGTTTATTAAAACCCTGGCTCCTGACCTGGTTTAGCTGAGGCCCTGTAACTATGCCAAAGTAAAAACCTTGTTTATTGAAGGAACTTTTTCTATCCGCACCAACAGGTAAGGGTAAATTTTGAGAAATATCCTCCCCAATCGTTTTATTGAATGGATTACTGATCAATCCGGTTGTAAGGGCTACCTTTTTGGAAAGGATAACTGGCTTCACCCTGAAATTAAACTCAATTCGCTCGCTACTGGCAGGATTAAAAGCCATTCCCGATTCAGTAAAAATTGGATCGGTAGATCGGGGATTTGAAAATAACTTTTTACCTGATAGTGGTTTCAGTTGTTTGGCCTTGGGAGTTATCGAATTTCCACCTTGTTTTAAATACGCTGTCTTATTTACTAAATCCATTGATGCCGAATTTTCGCTTTGTGAAATTCCGGGACTTGTAGTTTTGCCTTCTGAGGTCTCCTTCTTCCATTCACTGGATGGTGAATAAGTACCTGTTAAATTCGATCTTGGGTTAAAAAATAATACTAAAGAAGCACTAGTTAATAATACAAACCCCAACAAAAAAAGATAGGCATATTTTCTTTTCGTGGCATGGCGAGATATTGCCGAAACACGCGTCTTTGCCAATGCCGGCGCAATTTTGTCCCAGTCACTTGCATCTGTTTTCAGCGGATAATTATCTGCTGCTTTTCGAAACAATTCATCCATATCGTTTTCTAAATACTGCATATTTTAGCATTCTCTAATTTTTCGATACTTTTTTGAAGCATTGTCCTTGCTCTTGATAAACAAGATTTTGAAGTCCCTACCGGAATTTTCATGACATCCGCTATTTCCAGGTGATTATATCCATCTATTACATACATATTGAAAACGATCCGGTATTGCGGCGGAAGTCCTTTTACCATTACAATAAGATCTTTATAAAGCAACAACTGGTCAGCATCCTGGTCCTTACTGCTCATATCCCAAACATAATCAGGTATCCCACCTATTTCCGGCATCATCTTTTCTTTCCTCAATTCATCGATCGCCGTGTTTACCATGATTCGCTTCATATATCCCATCAACTTAGCCTCCTCATCGCTGTCCCCCATGGAAAACTTGTCGAAACTCCGGAACAATTTTACAAATCCGTCATTCATCACATCAATGGCTTTCTCATATCTGTATATGTACCTGAACACAATTTTTAAAGCATACCCCCGATAGTTTTCATAAACTATCCTTTGGAATTTGTGGTCATTACCTTTACAGCCTTGTATGATTTGTATTATATTATTCAAAATACTGCACTGAAACTTGTATTAAAATCCTTCTAACCGGGGCTTCTTATGATATCAGAATTAACAATCGTAAACCGTCCAATATAATATTAATACGTAGAAACAGAAAAATGGTTGCAGGTAATATTAGGGTGGGAAGGAAGTCCTGAAAGTGGATCTCAGGTCTTGGTGATGTTGGGCCAGGCCCGTTTAAAAGGGGGCTCGATTGCACAGCCCCTGAAAATCAGCAATCTAGGAAAAGCAAAAACCCGCCTTGGAGGCGGGTTTTGATCTGAAAAAAATGAATGTGACCCCGTCAGGATTCAAACCTGAAACCTTTTGATCCGTAGTCAAATGCTCTATTCAATTGAGCTACGGGGCCATTTTGTGGGGTGCAAAAATAAGAGAAAGTCCATTAACTACCAAAGAAAGTCTCCCCCCTAACTTTGTTCCATGAAGATTCAACTCTGGGCCATTGGAAAAAACCATGAGGCCTACGTCAAGGCAGGTGTTGAGGACTTTACGAAACGCATTGGGAACTACTACCCCGTGGAATGGATCATTTTGCCGGTACCTAAAAATGCGGGTATGATGAGCGAAATGGACCTGAAAAAAAAAGAAGCCGGGATGGTACTCGACTGGCTGGAAAAAGATGACTACCTCGTAGCCCTGGATGAACATGGTAAACAAATGGGGTCCGAAGAACTGGCGGGATTTATGCAGGAATGTTCAAACAGGAGTACCCGAAAGCTCGTATTTCTGATCGGAGGGGCCTTTGGCCTGGATGAGACCATCCTGAAACGGGCGCAGTATAAATGGAGCCTTTCAAAACTCACTTTCCCCCACCAATTGGTACGCCTGCTGCTCGCAGAACAACTCTACCGGGCATGCACGATCCAACGGGGTGAAAAATACCATCATAAATAAGATTTCCCCTACAGCACTTATCTTTGAAAGATGGAATTCAGCCTAACGATCCTTATCATCGCCATTACCGCCGCTATCTCGATCTCTGCCTTTTCCCGGCCCCAGATCACCAATGACCTGATCTTCTACCCGGCGGCCATGAATGGAGGTAAACAATTACACCGATTTATCACACATGGATTGATCCATGCCGATTTTATGCACCTGTTCTTTAACATGTTCACCCTCTATTTCTTTGGGCGGCTGATCGAATCGGTTTTTACGGTATGGACCGGTTCCGGCCTTGTCTTTTTGCTGTTTTATTTCTCGGCCATCCTGGTATCCTCCTTACCTGATTATTTCAAGTATAAAGATCAATTTCATTATCGCTCCCTGGGCGCCTCGGGTGGTGTAAGCGCGGTTTTATTTTCCTTTATATTGTTAGCTCCCTGGCAAACCTTGTATATCTGGTTTATCCCCATGCCTTCGATCGCTTTTGCGGTTTTGTACGTGGGCTACTCTGTTTACATGAATAAACGTGGGGGAGATAATATCAATCACGGAGCCCACCTGTGGGGGGCTTTGTATGGGGTGGTATTTACCATCATCGTGAAACCACAAATTCTATCTTCATTTTTCAAACAACTCACTAACCCACCCTTCTAGCGTCCCCGGCGTCTTTGCGTCCTGGCGGTAAAATTTAACTGCTAAGGCGCTAAGGAACGCGAGGATATTAGAAGCGGCTGTCCTTTCTGAATCCGACCACCCAGATTATTTTCTTTTCAGATTCAAGCACCCACACTTTTTCTTTTTCAGTCTTAGATAGTTTGAGATCAATAAGGAACCTGGCCAGTTTCTTCTTTTTCCCCTGCATACCTTCGGGATAAAAATAATCTCCCGTCTTCCAGGTGCGAAGCAGCAGGGGAAAAGACAATTCCTTTCCCTGCACATGAATTTCGTGCTTGTCACCTGCTTGGGCAAAATAAATTATAGAACAATCCTCCTCATTGATCCATTGCCATTCCAATTTCCCCAGCGGAAAATCGTAACTCCCCGGGCCTTCTACCAGGATGGTTTGTGCCTGTTCGCCTGCAAGTGGTGCCAAAACCAGCCATTGCCGGTGCTGGATCAACCGATGCGTGGAAGAGGCAACATACTTTCCTGGCTCCGCATCCAATAAATGCAAGAGATCGGGCAATTGCGCTGAGTGAAAACCGTAATGTTGCACAATCTCCCATAATAACAAGCGACGAGGTTCCAACTTTTTTAATAGAAGTACAGGGATGTGTACCTCATTCCCTTTAATATGCACCAGTCGTTTTAATTGCTTATCCAATGCCTTTTTGTAAAGCATTTCTGCCTCTCGCATATGGTGAATCGTATCCAGTATATTTTCCTCGGCAGCGGGAAATTTTTTTTGTATGGAAGGAATCAGCTCCTTCCTGAAATAATTTCGGGTAAATTCCAGTTCCTTATTCGATGAATCTTCCACAAAATCCAATCCTTCCAATCTGGCCCATGCTTCGATCCTGGTCCGGCGCGTGAATAGTAATGGACGAATATGATGACCCTTCTCAGGCAACATCCCTCTCAATCCCCGGATCCCGGTGCCTCTGAATAAATGCATCAACACCGTTTCGATATTATCATCGGCATGATGCGCGGTGAGCAGGCGATCATATCCATGCTCTTTAATCAACTGATCAAACCAGGCATACCGGAGATGACGTGCCGTTTCTTCAATAGAGGTGCCGGCGTTCCGGGCCTCCTGGTTGGTATCAAAACGGATATGATGAAGGGGAATATTCTTTTTGGCAGCAAGCTCTTTAACAAAGGCTTCATCGCGATCACTCTCCTCCCCTCGCAACTGAAAATTAAAATGAGCCAAGGCGATATTGTATCCCAGGCGATGGCATAGCTCGGTCAATACCACGGAATCTACCCCTCCGCTGATGGCGATCAATAGCCGATCGGTTGGTTTGAACAACTTCTCTTCCTCAATATGCTTTTTGAATTCTTCTTCCATGTATACTTTGTGCACTTCGTGTGTCCTTTGTGTCCTTCGTGACCTCCTACGCAAGACTGTCGTAGAGGACACAAAGAACACAAAGGAGGCACAAAGGACACGAGGTTAATTAAAAAGTAAGTTCCTCCAACGCGCTCCGAAGCTCCCCATACGCATGGTTATCCCCCGCCTTTTTCGCTTCTTCCATCCCTTTTTCATACACCCGTATGGCTTCCGCTTCTTCGCCCTTTCTTTCCAATAATTTCGCCAGGTGATAATAACTTCCCACATAACCCGGGTCGTCGGTCAGCAATGCCTCAAATAATTCCCGGGCCTTATCCTCCTCTCCGGCCTTGATATATTCCAACGCCAGGGCATGTTGTATAAAGCTATCCGCCGGGTTCTGAGCCAAAAACTTCAACAATTTCCCGATCCTTTCCTTGTTCATAAAAAATTCCAGTGAATACTAACAGTTAATAGTTTATACCCTTATCTTTGCTTTAGTTGCATAAACAACTATCTACTTGAACGAAATACCTTTGCATGAAGATCCTCGTATGTATCAGTAAGACGCCGGACACTACGGCAAAAATAGCTTTCACCGACAACAACACGAAATTCGACACCAATGGGGTGCAATGGATCATCAATCCATACGACGAATGGTATGCCCTGGTGCGTGCCATTGAGTTAAAGGAAGCTGATCCGACCACCGCGATCCATCTTGTGACAGTTGGAGGGGCGGATGCTGAACCCATTATTCGCAAAGCGCTGGCCCTGGGTGGGGACGAAGCGATCAGGGTAAACGCAGAAAGCCACGACAGCTATTATATCGCCAGCCAGATTGCGGCCATTGCCCGTGAAGGCGGCTATGACCTCGTGTTTACTGGTAAGGAAACGATTGACTACAATGGTTCTTCAATTGGGGGCATGGTAGCAGAGTTATTGGATATGCCTTATATTTCTTTGGCTACTCATTTTACTTTATCCGGTAGCCAGGCTACGCTTACGCGCGAGATCGAAGGTGGTGAGGAGGTTTGTGAAACATCCCTACCCCTTGTAGTAAGTTGCCAGAAAGGAATGGCAGAACAACGAATCCCCAATATGCGTGGGATCATGGCCGCTCGTACCAAACCGCTGAAAGTGGTGGAACCCGCTGCTGTGGAGATTTTTACCGAAGTGGTCGGTTTTGAATTGCCCCCTGCCAAAGCGGGTGTTAAACTTGTTCCCGCCGACCAACCAGAGGAACTGGTCCGCTTACTCAAAGAAGAAGCAAAAGCCATTTGATCAACCTTTTTTCATTCCCAAAAAAGAAGCTATGTTAGTATTAGTTTTTATAGACCAATCCGAAGGTCATCTTAAAAAATCCTCCCTCGAAGCCATGAGTTATGGCGCGGCTTTGGCGGCCCAGTCGGGTACCGAAGCGCAGGGAGTCGTACTTGGCCCCACGCAGGAAGATCTTTCGTCCCTGGGTAAATATGGCATCAAAAAGATCCACCATGTGAATAACCCTTCCCTCAGTGGATTTGATGCCCAGGCTTACACCAGGGCCATCGCCCAGGTAGCGGAGAAAACGGGTGCAAACCTGATCGTATTCTCCAATAATGTGGATGGGAAGGCGATCGCCCCACGATTATCGGTCAGGTTAAAAGCCGGTCTGGTTTCCGGGGCTACCGGATTACCGGAAACCGGAGGGGATTTTATCGTAAAAAAGACTGTTTTTTCCGGTAAGGGCTATGCCCGTATTGCGGTAAAGACAGCGGTAAAGATCATTGCCCTCAATCCAAATGCCTTTACCGTTGCCGAGACCGGTGGAACAGCGGAAGTGCTGGCATTTGATGCACAAATAGATACCCCGAAAATAAAAGTGACTGCCGTAAATAAGGTAAAGGGTGAAATTCCCCTGACCGAGGCAGATATCGTTGTGAGTGGTGGACGCGGGTTAAAAGGGCCTGAACATTGGGGTATTCTGGAGGACCTGGCCAAGGCACTCGGTGCCGCCACAGCCTGCAGCCGCCCTGTGTCCGACTCCAACTGGCGCCCCCATCATGAGCATGTGGGCCAAACAGGTATTGCCATTGCCCCTAACCTCTACATTGCCATCGGTATTTCAGGCGCCATTCAGCACCTGGCCGGGGTAAACCGGAGCAAGGTGATCGTGGTTATTAATAAAGACCCCGAGGCTCCTTTTTTCAAGGCAGCGGATTACGGAATCGTTGGGGATGCCTTTGAGGTGGTTCCCCGGATCACCGAAGCCGTTCGCCGGTTAAAAGGGTAATCATAACACATTCACATACACATGGGAAATACCCGGAGCGGCCGAAATGACCGCTCTTTTTTTTTGGTAAAAAACCTTAGTTTCGTGGCACGTTATGAAGAAGATCGAATTGGAAATAGTGGCGCTCTCGCATAGCATCACCCAAACACATTCATATGCCGTGGTTCTCGGTGAGGTCAATGGCCTCCGCCGGCTTCCCATTGTGATCGGCGGGTTTGAGGCGCAAGCCATTGCCGTAGCCCTGGAAAAGATGCAACCCAGCCGCCCCCTGACCCATGACCTGATGAAGAATTTCATGAACGCCTTTGCGGTGGAATTGCATGAAATCATCATCAATGACCTGCAGGAAGGGATCTTCTTCTCCAAACTGGTTTGCTCCTCTGATAATGATACCGTGGAAATAGACTCCCGTACCTCCGACGCCCTGGCCCTGGCCGTACGATTCGGTTGTCCGATCTATACCTACGAGAATATTCTGGAGAGTGCTGGTATCCAAATGGAAGAGACCACGGGCAAAAAGAAAAAAACAAAGGAAACGGTGATCGAAGACGAACCTTCTCAGGCCAACGAAGACCTGAAGACCATGTCACTCGAAGAATTGAATGAATTGCTCAACGATGTGCTCGAGCATGAGGATTATATCCGGGCCATTGCCATACGCGACGAGATCAATAGCCGAAAAAGGAATAAGTGATCGTTTTCCCCAATGCAAAAATTAACCTGGGCCTTCATGTGGTGAGAAAAAGGCCCGACGGGTACCATGACCTGGAAACCATTTTTTACCCCATCCCTCTTTGCGATGCCCTCGAAGTAATTTCACAAAAAGAACAAGATTCCTCTGGTATAGACTTTCAATTGTCGGGACCCGTCAACCCAGGTCCCGATGCTGATAATATTTGCGTAAAAGCCTGGCATCTATTAAAAAAAGACCACCCTGGTTTGCCGGCCGCATCGATCTATTTACACAAAGCGATTCCTACCGGTGCCGGATTGGGAGGAGGAAGCGCGGATGGTGCCTATACGTTAACGCTACTCAACACAAAATATCAGTTAGGTCTCTCCGAGGAGCAATTAATATCTTATGCCCTTCAATTAGGAAGTGACTGCCCTTTTTTTATTCGCAACAAACCCTGTTATGCCACCGGTCGCGGGGAGATCATGGAACCGGTTTCCTTTTCGCTCAAAGGTTATCAACTGGTTTTGATCAATCCCCGAATTGAGGTTTCAACGGCCAAAGCCTTTTCAATACTTCAGCCCTCCCCATCCACCAAAGACCTGCGTACGATCATTCAACAACCCATCGCTACCTGGCGGGAAGAATTGATGAATGACTTTGAACGCTCTGTCTTTGAAGAACATCCACTGATCGGCCAATTAAAAATGTTACTCTATGCTCAAGGGGCGACCTATGCTTCCATGAGCGGAAGCGGGTCTACGGTGTTTGGACTATTTGAAAAGGACGGGTTTGATATTGGTGGGGTTCCTGAAGCCTATTTTAGAAAAGTTATTGAATTGTAATAAAGATTTACCGCCAGGACGCGAAGGCGCGAGGGTACGCTAAGATATCCTTGTGCCTTTGCGCCTTGGCGGTTAAAAAAAACTGTATCTTTACCCTAATGACACGTGGATTATCCATACCATTCTTTCTCGATCAGAACCTTGATCTCCTCAACCACTAAGTGGTAATGCTCCAGGCTTTGAGCCTATTGGATCAACATTTTCTTTTTCCTCATCCTTTAATCGTATTACCATGATCGCGGTATCTGATAACAGTAAATATTATTTATCTCTTGAAGAAAAATATGGCGCCAACAATTATCATCCCTTACCTGTTGTGCTGGAAAAAGGTTCCGGCGTTCATCTTTGGGATGTGGATGGGAAAAAATATTACGATTTCTTAAGCGGCTATTCAGCCGTAAACCAGGGACATTGCCATCCGGACATCCTGCATGCCCTGACCCAGCAAGCACAGCGGTTGACGTTAACCAGTCGTGCTTTTCATAGCAACCTGCTGGGGGAATACACCCGCTTTATCACCGAGTATTTCGGATATGATAAAGTACTGCCGATGAATACAGGTGTTGAAGCTGTTGAAACGGCGATCAAGCTTTGTCGTAAATGGGCCTATGAAGTAAAAGGGGTAGCAGAAGACAAGGCAAAGATCATTACCTGTCATGGAAATTTTCATGGCCGTACGACTACGGTGATCTCCTTTAGCAGTGATCCTTCTTCCAATAAAAATTTCGGTCCATATACGCCCGGGTTTATCGGTATCCCCTATAATGACCTTGACGCCCTGGCCACGGCTTTGCAAGACGATCAGGTGGCCGGATTCCTTGTTGAACCCATACAGGGAGAAGCTGGCGTGGTGGTACCAGATGAAGGATTTCTGGCAAATGCCAAAGCTTTATGCAAACAGGCCGGGGTATTGTTCATGGCGGATGAGATACAAACGGGTTTATGCCGAACCGGCAAAATGCTGGCTTGTGACCATGAAGAGGTACGTCCGGATATCCTCATTTTAGGAAAAGCATTAAGCGGAGGCATGCTACCTGTGAGCGCGGTATTGGCAGACGATGCAATCATGCTCACCATAAAACCAGGCGAACATGGTTCGACCTATGGAGGGAATCCCCTGGCCTGCGCAGTGGCCATCAAAGCGCTGCAGGTATTGAAAGATGAAAAGCTGGCAGAAAATGCGGAGAAGATGGGGGAGCTCTTTCGGCAAGAATTAGGAAAACTCCAATCACGCCATATCCATAGAATCCGTGGAAAGGGATTATTAAATGCGATCGTCATTCAACATGGAGATAAAGACGCCGCCTGGGAGCTTTGTCTCGAATTGAAAGAAAATGGATTACTCGCCAAACCTACGCATGGCGACAAGATCCGGTTCGCCCCGCCATTGGTTATTACCCACGATCAGATTATAGAGAGTGTGGAGATCATTGCGCAAAGCCTTGAGCGGCTTGATTAATTAGCTAAGAGCAATTAGTTTTTAGCTCTTGGTTTCTCCGGGAAGTTTCATTTGTGGAAATAATCCCGCTAACAACATTACCACCGAAGAAAAAGCCATCAGGTATAAGCCAATTTCCCTGTTTGGACAAATACCCCCTGAGCAGGCCGGTATCAGCAGAAAATTGCGCAGGGCCCAACCAGAATTGAGACCGATGACCAGAAGGTTCCATCGCTTTGCCCATATCCGGGGAATAAAATTGAGTATTAAAAAAAAGGCCGCGGTGACAAAATGAAAGTATCCGGGTTTACCAAAATTGGTACCTGTTGTATCTACCCCTGTCAACAGGATATTTTTAGAGGGAATGGTGATCCACGGAAGGAAACAACTAATGACGAGTAGAATAGCTGCCAGGGCGCCGGCCCATTTGAAAAAACGCATGTGGAATATTTTGGGGCAAAGTTAGGGGATGGAGGTTGGATGTTGGAGTCAGTTAATGCACGAGGATACTTTAAATTAATAGCTATTAGCTGTTAGCCCTTCCTACCCCAACTCTTTCACATATTCCTCCTTCAATCGCTCGTACAAAGAACGTTTATCTATAAAATAAGAAACCAGGGTGGAGATCATCGCGGCAAGCATCAGGTGGAAGATGACACTATGCCTGTCGGTCATCTCGAGTACCAATATGGCCGAGGTAAACGGGCTGCGGGTGACACCGGTAAGAAAGGCCACCATTCCAGCGAGTATTAGCAGGTTCGATTCTGTATCGGGCAAATGAAACAATCCACTGATCACCGAACCAATACTCGCCCCGGCACTTAAGGAGGGAGCAAAAACGCCTCCAGCGGCGCCGGTGGTAAAGGAGAGAATCGGTCCGGCGATACGAAGGAAGGGAGAATAGGCAGGTAAATGTTTTTGCTCAGAAAATAAGGTACCGGTCATCAGATCCTTTCCTGAACCCATGATACCCGGATGAAAAAAATAGGCTATTGATACTATTAAAAAAGCGCAAGCCAATACATAAAATAAATGATGGGACATGAGCTTAAATCCCGATTTCCATCTTAATAACTTGAAGATGATCCGGGCCATCAGGCTTCCACCTACCCCGCTGACAACAGCAACCAGCATCACCAGGAGAAAAATGTAGGCTGAAAGATCTCCAACGTTTGGATAACCCAGATAGAGATATGGTCCCAATAATCCCTGTGCTGTAAGACCGGCAACGATCACGGCAGTAAACAGGGCGGTCTTAAAATAATTAATGTGCGTCTTAGCTAATTCCTCCACCGCAAATACGATTCCGCCTAATGGTGTATTAAATGCCGCCGCCAATCCGGCAGCCGATCCGGTAAGGATCATATTTTTCTTGTTGATCTTAGGCCACCATGCCGGCAGCCATTTATTGACCAACCTGAATATGGAGCCGGCAATTTGTATCGTAGGGCCTTCCCGGCCTATTGCTCCGCCACCAAAGACCATTACAAGACTGGATGCAATCTTGACCAATATGACCCGCAGGCTAAGCAATTTGTTGACCTTGTTCAGGTTTGCCGGTGAAATGATATCAACGGCGGCCATTACCTGAGGTATGCCACTTCCCCGGGAAAAGGGGGCAAATTTTTTCACCAACCACCAGGCTAGCAAAAAACAAACAGGAGTAATAAGAAAAAAGGACCAGCGATAGGCGGAAAATATCGCATGAGCACCCTCTTCTGCCCAGGTAAACATTTTTGTATACGCTACCGCGATCAAACCCGTAAACAAAGAGGCCACCCAAAAAGGAAGAGCTAGCATCAGGTTTTGTTTCAGATCCTCATTTCGGATCCGGTCGAACAGGCGCTTAAGAGAGCTTCTAACGGAGTAGTAAATTTTTTTCATTATTCTTCAGGGAAGGAGACTTCCGATGATGGCTAAAGAAAAGATATGGACAAAGGTAGGGAAACCTGATGTCCATTACTACCCTTTCTTTCTATGCAGATAATAATAAACCGGCACACCGATAAACGTTAGCAATAATCCATATACGGACTGGATAAAGGCTGTCTTCCCTTGTAAATAATTTTGTATATCGTTATAGAGTGTCAGGAAAAAGTAAAAGGCGGCAAACAAAATAAAGATGGCTGGTAAAACAGGATAACCCCACACTTTATACGGCCGTTCAACCTCTTTCATTTTTTTGCGCAGGATAAAAAGGCCAAATGCACCAAATCCATAAAATAACCAGGTGATAAATACAAACAGATCGGTCAACATATCAAAGGAACCGGTAATAACAAAGAGGCTTGTCCAAACAAATTGAAGGATCAAGGCATTACCCGGTGTTTGAAACCGCGGGTGTACTTTACCAATTCGTTTAAAAAAATTTCCTTCTTCGGCCATGGCAAATTGGATTCGGGCGCAAGGAAACAGGTTACCATTCACCGCCCCAAAGGTGGAGATCATTACCAGTATGGCGATCAACCCTCCACCAGTTAATCCCACTGTAGTACGGATCGCATCGGCCGCCACCAGAGAGGAATTGCTCATCCTGTCCAATGGAAGGGCATAAAGATAGGCCAGGTTGGTGAGTACATATAGGACCATACAAATGGCGATTCCCAGAAAAAGGCCACGGGGAATATTTTTTCGCGGGTCCTTGATCTCCCCGGCCATGAAGCCAAGATTATTCCAACCATCAAAGGAAGCCAAGGCTCCACTCATTGCCGCGATGATGCCCATCACCAGGGTCCATCCGGATTTTTGCATGCCCGGGTCTGTACGGGTCCAATTGCCAATATCTCCATTTCCGGAAGAAAAGATCAACGCACTAAGAAGAATAAGCGATCCGATCTTCAGGAAGGTGGAGCCTACCTGCACCCAACTCCCGGCTTTTACACTGACGTAATTGATCAAGGTAAGTAAGAACAGGATAGTGATCGCCAGCGCTTTTACGCCCGCGTTCTCCAATGGAAACAAATTACCTAATCCAGGCAGGTGTAATACAAAACTTTTTTCGACAGCCGGAGAGAAACGGGGAAGGCCGATAAAAAATTCGGTGTATTGGGCAAATACAAATGCGATGGCGGCAATGGCAGCTGTATTGATCACGATAAATGCCGCCCATCCATAAATAAAGGCAAAAAAATCGCCATACATTTTTTTAAAAAACACATACTGTCCACCGGTTTCCGGGAGAATGGTACCGATCTCGGCATTGATCATTCCCCCAATAAAAGAAACCAGACCTGCGATCACCCAAACCGCAATTAGCCATACCGGCGATCCAACTTGTTGCGCCATGACAGCCGGTTTCATGAAAATACCACTGCCTATGACTGCACCAACAACAATAGAAAAAGAAGCGTATAATCCGAGACGACGGGGAAGCATGTCGTAAAATAGATAAAAAAACCGCTTCAATAGAAGCGGTTTAAAAAACTTTGTTTTCAAAAAGTGGCGTCAACCCGAATATTCACCAGCGGTGAACATACACTTTGCCCAGGATTATGTTTTTCTCAAAGCGATTAACAGGCAAGGGAAGGAATTGGATTCCGGTTGCTTGTGGGTGCTAATGTAGAAAAACAGACCAAGATTTGCAAGGCGAACAGGACTATTGATTATTAATTATTGATTATTAACCCATTAACTGAGTTTCTGGATAAACAATTAATAATCAATAATCCTATCCTTCTTGTCAAATTAGTATCCCATTCCACCCATATCCGGAGCACCGCCATGTACATGGGGTTCTTCCTTCTTGGGTTTGTCGGCGATCACGCATTCGGTGGTCAGCAGCATTCCTGCGATGGAAGCGGCATTTTCCAGGGCGATACGTGTCACTTTAGTGGGATCGATAACACCTGCTTTGTACAGGTTCTCATATTGTTCGGTGCGGGCATTGAAACCAAAATCACCTTTACCTTCTTTTACTTTTTGTACGATGATGGAACCTTCGATACCGGCGTTGGCTACGATCTGGCGCAGGGGCTCTTCGAGTGAGCGCTTCACGATAGCAATACCGGTTGTTTCATCTTCGTTGGCACCTTTTAATTTTTCCAGGGATTCGATAGCGCGGATAAACGCGATACCACCACCGGGAACGATACCTTCCTCAACCGCAGCGCGGGTGGCATGAAGGGCATCATCTACCCGATCTTTTTTCTCTTTCATTTCCACTTCGGTTGCGGCACCTACATTCAGTACAGCCACACCACCACTCAGTTTAGCCAGACGCTCCTGGAGTTTTTCCTTATCGTAGTCTGAGGTAGTGGCTTCGATCTGGGATTTGATCTGATTTACGCGGGCAGCGATATCATCTTTTTTCCCTTTACCACCAACGATGGTTGTATTGTCTTTGTCGATAGTTACTGAAGACGCCTGACCAAGATAGGTAAGGTCTGCATTCTCCAGTTTGTACCCTTGCTCTTCACTGATCACCGTGCCTTTCGTCAACACAGCGATATCCTGCAGCATTTCCTTACGGCGGTCACCAAAGCCCGGGGCTTTAACAGCAGCTACTTTAAGGGTGCCACGCAGTTTATTTACCACCAGGGTTGCCAGTGCTTCCCCTTCGAGGTCTTCGGAGATGATCAGGAGCGGGCGACCACCCTGGGCCACTTTCTCCAGAATATGCAGGATATCCTTCATGTTGCTGATCTTTTTGTCATAGATCAGGATAAAGGGGTTATCCAGTTCCGCGTTCATCTTTTCGCTGTTGGTCACGAAATAAGGAGATACATAACCACGATCAAACTGCATACCTTCTACTACTTCCACGGTCGTTTCCGTACCACGGGCTTCTTCCACGGTAATGACTCCTTCTTTTCCAACCTTCTTCATGGCTTCGGCGATCAGTTTCCCGATCTCGTTGTCATTATTGGCGGAAATAGAAGCTACCTGCTGGATCTTGCTGTTATCACTTCCTACTGTTTGTGACTGGCTCTTCAGATTCTCCACCACTTTGTTTACGGCTTTGTCAATACCACGCTTCAGGTCCATCGGATTGGCACCTGCCGCTACGTTCTTCAATCCTTCTGTAATGATAGACTGAGCCAGAACAGTGGCGGTAGTTGTTCCGTCTCCGGCTACATCAGCCGTTTTGGAGGCTACTTCTTTAACCATTTGCGCACCCATATTCTCGATCGGGTCTTCCAGTTCAATTTCTTTGGCTACTGTTACACCATCTTTTGTTACACCGGGTGCACCAAATTTCTTTTCGATCACCACATTCCTGCCTTTAGGGCCAAGGGTCACTTTCACCGCATTGGCGAGAGCATCCACACCTTTCTTCATGCGGTTGCGGGCCTCTATATCAAAGAATAATTGCTTTGCCATTTTTCTATGTTTTATTTTGTTGGTTCTTGAATTGTTGGTTTTTCAATCAGTCTAGCTGTTTGCTAATGGCTGTAAGCTATTAGCTATTTGCTCTTAGCCTTTAGCTTTTAGACGATGGCCATGATATCGCTCTCACGCATAATCAGGTAATCGTCCCCATCGATCTGAATCTCGGTACCTGCATATTTGCCATAGAGGACGGTGTCACCGGATTTAACACTCATGGGTTCATCTTTCTTACCAGGACCCGCGGCTACTACGAGGCCACGTTGTGGTTTTTCTTTTGCAGTATCAGGGATAATGATTCCGCCTGCGGTTTTCTCTTCAGCAGGTGCTGCTTTTACAATTACCCGATCGTGAAGGGGGGTAACACTAAGCTTCTTAGCCATACGATTATGATTTTTTAAATGTTGTGAGAATACTGTCCAAATTTCCCTTTTGTAGGGGCAGCAAAGCTAAACGATTATCATGCCATTTGAACAGGACCGGAAATTTTTTCAGTTTTGGGGGGTCGGATCACCTGGAAAACGGGGAATACAGGGCTTTTTTTCAGTCAGGTCTGTCAAGTTTTCACGTAAATCCTTTGGTAACAATTCCTTAGCCTTAAAGCTGATGCCATCCGCCCGAATCACCTATCTTCGCAGGCCAAATAGCTCTTAATACATGATCAGCAGACGAAATATCCGGGTGAAAGTGATGCAGACCCTTTACACCCAGGCCAGCTCGGAAGGTGCCCCCGTACCGGCCTCGTACCAGAAAGTCCTGCAATCCCATTTTGAACTGACCCGCAGCCTCCTACTCTACCTCACCTATTTTCTTGGACAGATCGCCCGTTTTTCGGAAAAGAACGCCCATCAGCGTGCTTCCAAACATTTACCCACCGCCGAGGACCTGAAAGTAAATATCAAGATCGCCGGGAATAAGATCCTCTGGAAGATCTGGGAAGATGAAAGTTATAAAAAAGCCGTTTCGGCGATCAAACCTGGCCAGTTATTGGACGAAGAACTCGTAAAAAAGGCTTACCAGAAGCTTTGTGAATCCCCGGAATACCGCCAATATATCAGCGAGGAATCCCGCGAAAACAAACAGGAGAAAGAGATCCTTGAATTCATGCTTGAGAACCTGATGCTGAATGACGATGATTTTATCAACCATATCGAGGAGCTTTTTAGCAACTGGAGCGATGACGGGGAAATGATCGTCCTCCTGCTCGATGGATTCCTGAAAAAAACCTCCCATATCAATTTTACCCAAATGCTGGGTGACGATAAGGCTGAATTTGCCCGGAGTCTCCTGCAAACGGTGGTTGAAAAATCGGAACACCTGGAAAGCCTGATCGTACCCAAATTAAAAAACTGGGACCCCGAAAGGATCGCCCAATTGGATATGATCCTCCTGAAAATGGGTGTGGCTGAATTCCTCTATTTTGAAACCATTCCGCCCAAGGTCACCATTAATGAATACATAGACCTGGCCAAGGACTATAGCACCGCCCAAAGCGGACAGTTTGTCAATGGTATCCTGGATAATATTCATAAAGAACTGGTACAGGAGGGGAAGATGGTAAAGGTGGATTTCAGGAAGTAGCTTTGGAGATGACAGATGACAGATGACCGATGACGGAGGACAAATGTTGGATGATAGTGATTAATATTTAAAGTTAATTATAAAAGAAGATGGGCTTGATGAAATTCAGGCCCCTCTTCCTATTTAAACTTGAATTATATATTTAAACCACTATCATCCAACATCTGTCCTCCGTCATCTGTCCTCCGTCCTCCAACATCCAACATCCCCCCACCCCCATTTCTCCAATATTCCCTACATTTGTCCCTCGCAAAAATTCCTGTTTCATGAAAAAAATATTTTTACTTCTGGCTGTTGGAATCAGCCTGGGTGCCTGCAAAATGGGAACGGCAAAAGAGGAGCCCAAAGTAGAGCACGGTGCTGACCTGGAAAAAAAGCTGGCCGCCCTGAAGGATACCGCCAACCTGACCACCATCGAATGGCTGGATTCCACCTACATTGAAGTAGGGAAAGTGGTCAAAGGACAAGAGGTTGATGTGGTGTATCGTTTCCGGAACACTGGTGACAAACCTCTGATCATTGCTCAGGTAACGGCCGGATGTGGCTGCACCATCCCCGAAACACCCAAGGAGCCTTATGCCCCTGGTGCAGAAGGTGAGATCAAAGCACGATTCAATAGCGCCAATCAGACCCTTGGTGGTCACCGCAAGTCGGTTTATGTAACGGCTAATACCAAACCCAACAGCTATAATATTTTAGAGTTCAATGTAGATGTGACCGAACGATAATTTTCACAACCAATCATTACAATCAATCATGCAATTCTTTCTTTTACAACAAGCACAACCTTCAGGCCCTCTGGGTAGTTTTGGTGGATTCTTTTTCATGGGAGCGATCCTGATCGTTTTCTGGCTTTTCTTTATCCGCCCCCAGGCCAAAAAACAAAAACAACAAAAGAAATTCATCGAAGACGTACAGAAAGGCGATAAAGTCGTCACTATTGCCGGTATTCATGGTAAAGTGAATAAGGTGAATGAAGACAATACCCTGCAGCTCGAAGTAAGCCCCGGTAGTTATATTGTGATTGAAAAGTCCTCCATCAGCATGGAATGGACCAATCAGATCAATAAGCCCGCAACACCCAAGGCTTGATCCGGTTATGCTTCGGGTTGGCTTAACTGGCGGTATAGGTAGTGGGAAATCCACCATCGCCCGGATATTTGAAGTACTCGGTATACCGGTATATTATGCCGACCCGGAAGCACAGCAACTTATGCATCACGATCCGGACCTGAAAGCGGCGATCATTCGCCATTTCGGTCCGGATTCGTATTTGGATGAAAAACTCAACCGTGCCTATCTTTCCCAACTCATTTTTTCACAACCGGAAAAAAGAGAATTACTAAACAGCCTGGTACACCCGGCTGTGAAAAAGCATGCGGAAGAATGGATGCGTCGGCAATCCACTCCCTATGCCATTCACGAAGCCGCCCTCGTCTTTGAAGCCGGGGTCACCGATCGGCTTGACCTGGTGATCGGTGTCTATGCTCCGGAAGCCCTTCGTCTGCTACGCGCTACCCGGCGAGATAATACCAGCATCGAAGAGATCAAAAAAAGAATGAAAGGACAGATCGAAGAAGAGATCAAAATGAAACTCTGTGATCACGTGATCATCAACGACGAACAACAAGCGGTCATACCCCAGGTATTATCGCTTCATCAGCTATTGCTGGAAAAATCAAGGGCCCATGGTTGATCAACCAAGTATTTTCGACCACAGCCTCGCTGTTTTATTTGGCATTTATATACCCCTTGTTTCCGGATTCCGTAGTGCACGTCAATTCAAACACCTCCATCTTGGAAAATCCGAGCGGTCCCGGTTTTATCTGGTCAACAGCGCTTTTCTCGGTGGAATGGGGTTGATCGTTTTGGCAAACTGGTTACTCCATGGCCGTTCACTCATGGTATTGGGCCTGACCCAGGTGCCACAATTGAATTTCCACACCCTGCTCTACACTGGCTTATTCCTTGTCTTGTATATAGGTGACCTCCTGAGCAATACCAGCTCTGAAAAAAGGAAGGCGGATACCCTGGAACATTGGAACCAACACACGCCTTTTCTGCCAAGACGGGGCTCAGAATTACCCGTCTACACCCTTATGTGCCTGGCGGCGGGTGTTGGAGAAGAAATCGTGTTCAGGGGGTTTATGATCCAATATGGTTTATCGCTTTTTTCCAACTACCTGCCCGCTCCCGAAACCTGGGCGGTTGTGCTGCCGGCAATGATCTTTGCCATTGCCCACTATTATCAGGGGTTCAAGGCCGTTGTCAAGATCGCTGTTCTTTCCGTTTTATTTGGATGGATATACCTCTACTCCCAATCACTCTGGATCGTCATGGCCTTGCATTTTGGCGTTGACTGGTTGGGTGGGTATTTGAGTACGAGAATGGAGCGGGAAGAATAAGGTGGGAATTTGAAAAGTTGGAAATTTGAAACTGAAAGAAATTTCCTCCATCTCCAAACTCTCACATTCGCAAATTAACTCAGTTTCGCCAGTGCCGCTTTCACTCGCTCCATGGCCTTTTCGATCTTTTCCATACTATTGGCAAAGGATATCCGGATACAATCGGGTTCACCAAAAGCACGTCCGGTTACGGTTGACACATGGGCCTTATTCAGGAGGTACATACAAAGGTCATCGGCATTGTGGATGGTTTCTTCCCCATCGCTTTTTCCAAAGTATTTTTTGACCACGGGAAACACATAGAATGCACCATCAGGTTCCACACAGGAAATACCCGGCATTTCATTGAGCAACCCGAGTATGCGTTGCCGGCGACGGGCGAATTCTTCGGTCATTTCGCGACTGGGACGCAGGTCGGTGGTCAGCGCGGTAATGGCAGCACGTTGGGTCACTGCATTTGCGCCGCTGGTGATCTGTCCCTGGAATTTCTCACAGGCTTTGGCTACTTCGGCACTGGCAGCAATATAGCCCAGACGATAACCGGTCATAGCAAAGCCCTTGCTCAATCCGTTGATGATGACCACCCGCTCTTTAATATCGTTAAAGCTGGCAATGCTCTCATGTTTGCCAACAAAATTGATGTATTCATAGATCTCATCGGAGATGATGGAGACCTGTGGGTACTTGCGAAGCACTTCTACCAGTCCTTCCAGTTCTTGCCGGGAATAGACCGAACCGCTGGGGTTACAAGGCGAAGAAAAAAGAAAAACACGCGTATTATCGGTGATCACTTCCTCCAATTGCTGGGGAGTGATCTTAAAGCCATTCTCTGTTGACGTACGAACAATCACAGGTACCCCGCCTGCGATTTTTACCAATTCAGAATACGAAACCCAGAATGGGGCCGGGATCACCACTTCATCCCCTTCATCCACCAGCACCATGATGGCATTGGCGAGGCTTTGCTTGGCCCCGGTAGATACCACGATATTCTCGGGTTTATAATCCAGGTTATTGTCTCTTTTTAATTTTTGGCAAACGGCTTCCCTCAGGTCGGGGTAACCGGCCACAGGAGGATAGTGGCTCCAGTTATCATCAATGGCCTTTTTGGCGGCCTCTTTGATGTGTGTGGGGGTATCAAAATCGGGTTCACCCAGGCTCAGATCGATCACATCGGCACCCTTGGCACGTAATTCACGCCCCAGTTTGGCCATTTTAAGGGTTTCGGGCTCTGCAAATCGGTTCAGAAGGGAGGAAAGCTGGAGGGTAGCTGCTGCTGTTGCCATTTTTATCAGTTTTTCTTCAATGCCCGCAAAATTACTCAATAATATCACTAACAGCTGTTTAAAAAAGAGGCCGTGAAGAATTTTGATCCGGTTATGCCCCGGAAACCCTTTGTGGCGAAACACCTGCCATTTATTCTTTTTTTGCGTGAAAAGGCTATCTTTGCCGTCCTTAAAAATACCCTGGGATAGCCAATTTTGGCGGTATCCGGGAAGTTAACAGAAAATACAGATTGTATGCAACTGAAAGGTTTGGTTAGTTTTTTCACGGTTCTTCTGATCGCGATCTGCGCCTGGCAGCTCTCCTTCACTTGGTTTGTGCGCAGCCATGAGAATAAAATGCAGTCCCGTGCCGAGAAGCAGGTAAGTGCCAATTTGGCTACCCCTGTTGCCAAGTATCCCGGTGATCTCGCTAGTCAGAAGGTTTACAAAGAAGATACCTTCGATGTAGCCGTGAAAGAAAGGCTTAGCGCATTGCTTGACAGCACCAAGGATACAAAAGTAACCTGGTGGGGTACTTCCTATAAAAAAGCCAGGGAATCTGAACTCAACCTGGGTCTTGACCTGCAAGGTGGGATGAACGTAACCATGGAAGTGGAGCTGGTGGGTTTATTGAAATCCATGGCCAATAATTCCAAGGACCAAAACTTCCTGAAATCATTGGAGAATGCAAATGCCCGCAAAGCCAATAGCAATGCGGATTTCATCACCCTCTTTTCGGAAGAATACAAGAAGCTGGCACCGAATGGTCGTCTGGCTTCTCTTTTTGCTTCCAATAATCAGGGAAAGATCAAGGTGGATGATGGGAATGATAAAGTGATCGCTGAGATCAGAAGCGAAGCAAAAGAAGCGATCAACCGTACGTATAAGATCCTGAGCAGCCGTATTGACCAATTCGGTGTAGCCCAGCCCAATATCAACCTGGAAGAGTCAAAAGGTATCATTACCGTTGAATTGCCGGGTGTGGATGATGAAGAGCGGGTACGTAAATACCTGCAAGCATCGGCCAACCTCCAATTCTGGGAAGTGTACAAACCCGAAGAATTAAATAACTCTCTCATCGCGGCACAAACCGCTTATGATAATTTTATTAAAGGGATCAAATCCGAAGATTCAACAGGAAAAGTTGATTCAACCGGTGGAAAACAACAAACGCTGGCTGAACAACTGGGCGGCGGCGCTACAACCACGACCACTACTGCACAGGAAGGAGCCAAAACCCTTTTTGATATGACCGGTACAGGCGGTGGATGGATCGGCGGGCCCAATGAAAGTGGTGCCTTTGGTTCAATTGCTATCAATGATACCGGCCGGTTCCGGGATGTTTTGGAGAATCCTGTTTTCCGGAATAAACTCCCCGGCGATGCCAGGTTTGTATATGGAATGGCTCCCCGGTTGGACAATGGTAAGACCAGCGACCGTCTCCCCATCTATGCACTCAAGACCTATGGTCGTGAAGTAGCTCCGTTGGAAGGAGATGTGGTTACGGATGCGCGTCCCGATTTCAATCCCACCACCAACCAACCCATCGTTTCGATGTCGATGAACAATATTGGTGCTCGTGATTGGGCGAAACTGACCAAGAAAAGTCATGATGGACAAATTCCAATTGCCATCGTATTGGATGAAATCGTATATTCTGCTCCTGTAGCCAACGAAGAGATCACAGATGGAAATTCCCAGATCACCGGACGCTTCAATGTAGAAGAAGCAACCGACCTGGCGAATATCCTGAAAGCTGGTAAACTCCCCGCCCCTGCCAAGATCGTTCAGGAGCAGGTGGTTGGACCTACCCTTGGCGAAGATGCCATCCTGGGTGGACGTAATGCCTTCCTTATCTCTTTTGCTGTGATCTTCCTGCTGATGCTGGTGTATTATAACACCGCTGGTTGGATCGCTAATATCGCGCTTATCCTGAACCTGCTCTTTACCATTGGTGTACTGGCCGCCCTTGGCGCCACATTGACGGCACCAGGTATTGCCGGTCTGGTATTGACCATTGGTATGGCCGTGGATACAAACGTAATCATCTATGAACGGATCAAGGAGGAACTGAACAAAGGCAAAGCCTATATGCCAGCCATATCAGAAGGTTACCGGCGATCTTTACCCCCCGTGCTGGATGCCCACGTAACCACCTTGCTTACCGCGATCATCCTGTTCTATTTTGGATTAGGCCCGGTAAAAGGTTTTGCCACTACACAGATCCTCGGTATCATTCTCTCCCTGTTCTGCGGTATCCTGGTGAGCCGTTGGGTATCGGATATGTTTACCAACCGGAAACGCCACCTTGAATATTTCACCGGCGTTTCTCGTCGGGTATTCAAACATGCCGCCATCAAATTCATTGAATACAGAAAGATAGCCTATGGCATCTCTGTGGCAGTGTTACTGCTCGGTGTCGGCGCTGTTGTAAATGGCTTTGATCAGGGTGTGGAGTTCAGTGGTGGACGAAGCTATCAGGTTCGTTTTGACCAGTCCGTTACCTCCAAGATCGAAGACATGAGGAAGGACCTCGAAGTTTCTTTTGGGGAAAATCCGGTGATCAAGACCCTGGGTGGAAACAATCAGGTGGATATCACTACCTCCTATTTGATCAAGGATACACGTCCGGGTGTGGACTCCATGGTGTCTCGCAAACTTTATGATGGTTTGAAGAAATACCTGCCACAGGATTTGACATTTGAAAAGTTCAATACGACCAAACAATACAAACTCGGTTCAAAGACCGTATTACCCACCATTTCGGATGACCTGAAAACAGGGGCCATGTGGGCCACGTTCTGGTCGCTGCTGGTAATTTCGCTATATATCTTTATCCGTTTCCGCGACTGGAGATACTCATTGGGTACGATTGTGGCCTTGTTGCATGACGTACTTGTTATCCTGGCCGTATTCTCCTTCCTGAAAGGCGTTGTGCCTTTCCCGCTGGAGATCGATCAGCACTTTATCGCGGCGGTATTGACCGTTATCGGTTTCTCGATGAACGATACGGTGATCGTATTTGACCGGATCCGGGAAGACAGCCGATTGATGCCAAACGCCCCCAGGGCACAGATCATCAACCGCGCCATCAATGAAACCCTGAGCCGGACGGTAATGACCTCATTGACCGTATTCCTGGTAATCCTCATTCTCTTCCTGGTAGGAGGTGAGGTAACCCGCGGATTCGCGTTTGCGATGTTGATCGGTATCGTAACCGGTACTTATTCTTCCATCTTCGTGGCTGCCCCGATCCTGGTTGACCTGGGTGGGAAAAGGCCGCTGGGGGTGGCGGAAAAGCCAAAGGCAGAAGTAAAGAAATAAGGAATAAGAAATAAAAAATAAGGAATAAGAAAGTCAGGTGTCCCCAACTTTCTTATTCCTTATTTTTTATTTCTTATTCCTTATTTCCTATTGTATTAAACCGCAAAACTCGTCCCACATCCGCAAGTGCTGCTTGCATTGGGATTACGAAAGGTAAACCCTCGGTTACCTAATCCATCCTGCCAATCGATCTCCATACCGTAGAGGTATATTTCATGCGCTTTCTTCATGACACAGGGAATGCCTTCGATGGAAAAGGCATGGTCATCTGCCTCTGGTTTGTCAAAACCCAATACATAGGTCATACCCGAACAACCTCCACCCTTCACCCCTACGCGTAGGGTTTGGGAAGCATCAAAATCGGGGGCCTGCATCAGTTTTTTCAGCTCCACCAGGGCTCCTGGGGTAAAGCTGACCGGATTTAATGTACTTGTTTCCATATAATAAATACAAAGTTATAGCCTGTGGGTTTATTTTTGTTGTTAAAATCTAACCCATGGATATGAATGTCCTTAGTCTCATGATCTCGATCATCGCCCTGGTCGTGTCTGCTTTTACCTTTGTTTTGTGGACCAAAGAAAGGAATAAGCCGGTAAAAAACCCTCCAACGGCAGAAGAATCCACCCGCCCACTCCAGCTCCAGGCCTATGAAAGAATGGTATTACTGACCGAGCGTATTGCCCTGCCCAATCTGGTTAGCCGGGCCAACCAATCGGGACTTGGTTCCGCCAAGGAAATGCAGATACTCCTGCTCGAAAGTATCAAACAGGAGTTTGAATACAATGCCTCCCAGCAGATCTATGTTAGTCCCGTGGCCTGGGAAGCAGTAAAGAACCTGAAAGAGCAGAACATGCTGATCATAAACCAGGTGGGAGCGGTCATGCCCGAAGGTTCCACCGGATTGGACCTGAACAAGGCCCTGTTGGATTTCATGATGCAACAGCAAAAAGCGCCCCTGCATACAATCGTCCTGGAAGCGATCAACTACGAGGCCCGGAAACTGGTGAAGTAAAGCAGGTCACCAACCAACCAAAATCATTTTCCGTTACCCCACAACGGTATACTTTCGACCCACTAATCCTGGTTTTATGGAAGAAAATAAACGGTTCACTGATTCCGGAATAGAGATCAAACCATTGTATACGGCCCCCGATGGCGCCACCCCTGTTACCTCCGAATTGCCTGGCTCCTTCCCTTACACTAGAGGTGTACAGGCAGATATGTACCGGGGGAAACTTTGGACAATGCGGCAATATGCGGGGTTCTCCACGGCCGAAGAAAGCAATAAACGTTACCATTACCTGCTTTCCCAAGGGGTGATGGGGCTAAGCGTAGCCTTTGACCTGCCTACACAGATCGGATATGACAGCGATCATGCCCTTGCGGATGGAGAAGTGGGAAAAGTGGGCGTAGCGATCGATAGCATAGATGATATGCAGGCCCTCTTCAAAGGCATCAAGCTGGAAGAAGTTTCCACCTCGATGACCATCAATGCCACCGGATTTATTTTGCTGAGCCTGTATGTGGCCCTCGCCAAGCAGCAGGGAGCGGATCTGAAAAAAATTGCAGGAACCATCCAGAATGATATCCTGAAAGAATATGCCGCCCGTGGAACCTATATCTATCCCCCCAAACCTTCCATGCGTATCATCACGGATATCTTTGAATGGTGCAGCCGGGAGGTTCCCAAATGGAATACCATTTCCATTTCAGGTTATCATATCCGCGAGGCTGGTAGTACGGCCGTACAAGAGATCGCTTTTACCCTGGCCAATGGAAAAGCCTATGTAAAAGCCGCCCTTGAAAAAGGACTTGATATCAATGTCTTTGGCAAGAGGCTCTCCTTCTTTTTCAATGCCCATAATAACCTGTTTGAGGAAGTGGCCAAGTTCAGGGCCGCCCGACGTATGTGGGCACAAATGATGAAAGAACTGGGCGCCACTGACCAAAAAGCCATGATGCTTCGCTTCCACACGCAAACAGGAGGAAGCACGCTTACTGCCCAACAACCCCTCAATAATATTTCCCGGGTTACCATTCAAACACTTGCGGCTGTAATGGGAGGAACTCAAAGCCTCCACACCAATGGATATGATGAGGCCCTGAGCCTTCCCACTGAAGAAGCCGCGCGTATTGCCTTGCGTACGCAACAGATCGTTGCCTATGAAAGCGGTGTGGTAGATACGGTTGATCCACTGGCTGGAAGTTTTTATGTGGAATCACTCACTCGCGAGATCGAAGAAGCGGCCTGGAAACTGATGGAAAAGATCGATGCGATGGGTGGCAGTGTATCCGCCATTGAACAGGGCTTTATTCAGGAAGAGATCGCGAAAAGCGCCTACGCCTATCAACGGCAGATCGAAGAGAATGAAAAGATCATCGTCGGCGTAAATAAATTTGAAAGTGGTGAGGCAGAGCATATCCCCATCCTCAAGATCGATGATAATATCCAAAAACAACAGGTGGCCAAATTGACTGAATTTAAAAATAACCGCGATCGCGCCCGGGTTGATCAATGTCTGCAAGACTTGAATGATAAGGCCGTTAGTGGAGAAAACCTGTTGCCCGTAGTCATCGAAGCCGTGGAGAACAAATGCACGCTGGGTGAAGTGGCAGATGAACTGAGAGGTGTATTTGGGGAGTATAGATAGATGATTGTTTTACCGATAGGACGCAAAGGCGTCAAGGATCGCCAGGATTATCTTGGCGCCTTTACGTCCTGGCGGTAAAACACCGAAATTCTCTATCTTAGCCCATGCGCTTCACTATCATCTTCTTCCTTTTTCTCCCTCTCTATAGCCTGGGCCAGGTAAAAGAACTCCAGTCACCGGATAAAAGTATCCGTATGACAATTTCCATTTCCGATTCGATCGCCTATAAAGTTTCCGTAGATGGCCAACAGGTACTGAACTATTCCGCTGTGGATATGATCGTGGACGGAATGCCCCTGGGGCAAAAAGCAAAACTTAAAAAATCACAATATCGCGAAGGCCGGGATACCATTCTTTCCCCTGTACCGGAAAAAAGAACCCGAATTCCTGACCGGTACAATGAACTCACACTCGCTTTCTCCAATGGTTTTTCATTGCAATTCAGGGCCTATGATGATGGTGTGGCCTATCGCTTTCAAATGCAAAAAAAGGACAGTGTCTACATCCAGTCCGAAAGGGCTACCTATCAATTCCCGGAAAATCATATAGTTTATTATCCGCGAGTCGTAAAAAGAGAAGGCGTGGATATTTTTCATACCAGCTTTGAAGAGCCTTATCAAATAAAAGAAATTGATAGTATATCCTC
The DNA here is from genome assembly GCA_041752235.1 of Chitinophagaceae bacterium. GTDB lineage: Bacteria > Bacteroidota > Bacteroidia > Chitinophagales > Chitinophagaceae > SpSt-398. The sequence continues at coordinate 6,749 of JBGSHM010000011.1, read as the reverse complement.
TGCGGACCTGGCCTTTAGTCCGGTTTTGGTGAGTCCGGCCAATGGGGCCAAGCTTCTGCTTACTGAATCCGATCTTGAGGATTATCCGGGTATGTTCATTTCACGGGGAGATGGCTTTTCGCTAAAAGGTGTATTTGCCCCTTTCCCATTGGAAGAAAAAATGACCGAGGGAGAATTTCCCCAATACATCGTCACCAAACGGGCAGAGTATATTGCTCATACTGCTGGCGCCAGAACCTTTCCCTGGCGGGTCATGGTGATCGCTCGCCACGACAAGGAACTTCCAGGGAATGACCTCGTATATCGCCTGGCTCCTCCTTCCCGGATCGGTGATGCGTAATGGGTAAAACCCGGCAAGGGAACGGATGAATGGATCATTGGCATCAACTTATTTAATGTGCCTTTTAAAGCGGGGATCAATACCGCAACCTATAAATTTTATATTGACTTTGCCAAACGATTTGGATTTGAGCGCATCATGATGGATGCCGGTTGGAGTGATTATAAAGATCTGTTCAAGATCCATCCGGCTATTGATATGGAAGAGATCAGCCGTTATGCACAGGAAAAAGGGGTCAAACTCAGTATGTGGACATTGGCCCTGACCCTGGAAAAACAGTTGGAACCTGCGCTGGAACAATTCAAGCGCTGGGGAGTGGATTATATCATGACGGATTTTATGGATCGGGATGACCAACCCATGGTTGGATTTTATCACAGGATAGCTGAGGCCTGTGCGCGGCATAAGATCATGATCATGTTTCATGGTGCTTTCAAACCGGCAGGGTTTAACCGGACCTACCCGCATGCCGTAACACGCGAAGGGGTATTGGGTTCTGAATACAATATCTGGAGCGAGAAAGCCACGCCGGATCACAACCTGCTCCTCCCCTTTATTCGGATGGTATCGGGACCGATGGACTATGAGCCCGGGATACTGGATAACGCCACAAAGGAAACTTTTCGCCCCATTGGGAATAAGGTCATGGCCCCCGGTACACGCGCCCACCAACTGGCCATGTTCGTGGTTTATGAAAGTCCCATTCAGATATTCTCCGGCAATCCTTCCGCCGGACTTCTGGAGCCTGCCTTTATGGAACTGATGGGAAGTATCCCTACTACCTGGGACGAAACGATTGTACTGGATGCCAAATTGGGCGAATACATTATCACCGCCCGACGAAAAGGCAATGATTGGTTTATCGCCGGAATGACCAATTGGACGGCCCGGGACCTGACCCTCGACCTGGGTTTCATTGATTTCAGAGAATATGATATAACCGTCTGCCTGGATGGGGTAAATGCAGACCGGTATGCTTCGGACCACATCCTGAAGCAGTACCGCGATTACAAGCCCGAAAAATTAACTTTACATCTCGCCCCGGGTGGGGGATTTGTTTTTCGAATAAGAAAGCCATAGACCCAACTACACAATAATTTTTATGAAAAAAGTATTTCTCTTCGGATTACTCCTCTTGGGTTTTTCTGCCCTGCAGGCCCAACTACCTTCCTTTATAAACGACAGTCTGGATGCCTATGTCGAGCGCGGTTTAAAAGAATGGGACCTTCCGGGACTGGCCCTTGTAATTGTAAAGGATGGCAAGGTTGTGACGATGAAGGGATATGGAGAGCGGGACATCAAGACCCATGAACCGGTAAATGAGCATACCCAGTTCATGATCGCCAGCAATACCAAACTTTTCACCGGTGTGGCTCTGGCCAATCTGGCCTTTGAAAAGAAACTATCCCTGAATGACAAGATCACCAAATACTACCCCTGGTACCGCTTGTACGATAGTCTTTCATCTGCTTCGGTTACCATTCGGGATATGCTCTGTCACCGCTTGGGTACTAAAACCTTTCAGGGTGACTTTACTTTTTGGAACAGCACCCTCAGCCGGGAAGAGGTGATGCGACGGATGCGTTTGCTGCAACCGATCTGTCTGTTTCGCCAGGACTATGGTTATTGCAACAGTTGTTTCCTGACTGCCGGAGAGGTCATACCTAAAGTAACGGGTATCCCTTGGGAAACTTATGTAACAGAAAAATTAATCAATCCCCTGGGTATGACCCGTACAACGGCCATTTCAAGGGGCATGGAGACCCGGGAAAATGTTTCCCGTCCATATACCACCAGCTACACAGGCGCCTTACAGCGCGTTCCTTATGACCAATGGGATAACCTGGGGCCTGCTGCCAGTATTGTGAGTACGGTAAATGACTTGTCTCACTGGCTCCAATTTCAACTCGATAGTGGGAAATACCAGGGAAAACAGGTACTCCCCTTTCAGGTACTCCTTTCAACCAGGGATGTGAATATCAGTACAGGCAGCCGCCGTTCCTCTGCTTTCCCGATTCATTTCCGCGGTTATGGGTTAGGGGTTTTTGCGGCCGACTACAATGGTCGTCAGATATACTGGCATACCGGTGGTGCAGCGGGCATGGTAAGTAATGTTTGTTTTGTGCCCGAGGAAAACCTGGGCATTGCCATTCTGACGAATAATGACAACCAGTCCTTTTTTGAAGCCCTGCGGTACCAGGTATTGGATGCCTATCTACAGGTTCCCTATGTAAACCGGAGCCATCAATTCCTGACCGGGGCCAAAGCGGAGGCCAAAGCACAATTGGACCAGATCGCTCAATGGCGGGCCCGGATCATGGGTAAACAACCCGAGCTTGCATTGGAAGAATACGCCGGCCGCTATACACACCCGCTGTATGGCGACCTGGAGATAAAAGCCGAAGGCGAAGGTTTGGCTGTCATATTCAAAAGCCATGATAACCTAAAAGCAAGCATGAAATATATGGATAACGGAGAATGGTTCATGCAATACCTGAATATAGAGTACGGCATTTTTGTCATCCCCTTTCATATCGAAAACAAAAAAGTAAAATCGGTGGAAATGCGGGCCAATGAATTCGTAGAATTCGATGCGTATGTCTTTGAGAAGGTCAAATAAAACCAAAAGCTAATAGCTATTGGATATTAGCTTTTAGTTTATGCGGAAACGCCCTGGACTTACATCCACTTGGCCAGGTAATCATTGAATTCGTGCCGAAGGCCATTCATCACGCGCTCAAAATCTTCATACTTTTCTTTGAGTACTTTCTTTTCTACAACAAGCACGTCACTTACATGACCGGCGTGGTGCAGCACATCATGACTGACTTCATCGGCAAAATGGTTCATTTCGTGCTTCAATTCATCAATATTGTTCCGCTGCACGATAAACTGGTTCTGGAAATGTTCGATTCCCTGGCGGGCCTCGAAACTGGTGTTTTTGGTTGCGACCTCCGTCAACCTGGACTGCAGGGTGCGGATTTCATCCTTATAGAATTCAAGGCTTTTTTGCCAGACTTTATGATCGCTGCTGATACGGGTGATACTGGAGTAACTCATACCGGATAATTTTACTTAAAAATATTATCCCTATATGGCTTTAGCGATGAGCGTAGTCACAAAATTGACTGATTGTTTTCAACAATCACATGATATTCACACATGACAAATATCCTTGTTTATGACTTGGATATTTCCCTGGCCCAACCATCTTTCAAGGTTACGGTTCTGTTAAAGATGGGGCTATCTGAAGTAGCATCCTTGTCCAAACAATAATATCCTTTACGAAGGAATTGAAAACGATCACTAAGCGTGGCCGTACGCAGTGAAGGTTCTGCATAGCCCTTTACTACTTTTAATGAATCGGGATTGAGGTACTCTTTAAAATCTCCTTCTTCATCGGTGGGATCTTCTACCCTGAACAGGCGGTCATATTCCCGCACTTCCACTTCAATGGCATCAGGCGCATTGACCCAATGCAGCGTGCCTTTAACTTTTATCCCACTGGTATCGGATCCGCTTCGGCTGTCAGGTAAATAAGTACAATGCAGTTCCTGAATGGTCCCATCGGCCGCTTTGATCACTTCGTCACAGCGGATGATATAGGCTCCTTTGAGCCGTACCATCTGGCCGGGTGCCAATCGAAAATATTTTTTGGGAGGGTTCTCCATAAAATCTTCCCGTTCGATCAATATCTCCCGGCTAAATCCTATCGCGCGGTCTCCCGTAGTAGGATCTTCCGGATTGTTCTCGATCTGAAGGGACTCGGTTCCGGCTCCCTCCGGCCAATTGGTGATCACGACTTTTATGGGATCAAAAACAACCATTCGTCGGAAGGCGATCTTATTCAGATGTTCCCGGACACAAAATTCCAGCACACCCACATCCACCAGGTTATCTCTTTTGGCAATACCGATACGGTCACAAAAATCGCGTATGCTGTCGGGGGTATACCCTCTCCGGCGCAACCCGCTGATGGTGGGCATCCGTGGGTCATCCCAACCACTTACAAATTTCTCATTGACCAATTGCAGCAATTTTCGTTTACTCGTTACCGTATAGTTGGTGTTCCGACGGGCAAACTCATATTGATGCGATGGATATATTTCCAGCTTTTCAATCAACCAGTCATACAATTCCCGGTGGGGAACAAACTCCATCGTACAGATAGAATGTGTCACCTCTTCAATACTATCACTTTGTCCGTGGGCAAAATCATACATCGGATAGATACACCACTTATCTCCTGTCCGGTGATGATGGGCATGTTTGATCCGATATAATACGGGGTCACGCATCAGCATATTGATATGCCCCATATCGATCTTGGCGCGGAGGGTCCGGCTCCCATCGGGGAATTCACCGTTCTTCATCCGGGTAAACAGGTCCAGGTTTTCCTCTACTGACCGGTCGCGCCAGGGGCTGTTCTTACCTGGCTCGGTCGGGGTGCCTTTCATAGAGGCCATTTCCTCACTGGTACTTTCATCTACATAGGCCAGGCCCTTTTTAATCAGGACAAGGGCATATTCGTACAGGGCATCAAAATAGTCGCTGGCATACCGCTCGTGTTCCCAGGTAAAACCCAGCCAACGCACATCTTCCTTGATACTGTCTACATATTCAGTCTCTTCCGTGGTGGGATTGGTGTCGTCAAACCGGAGGTTGGTATATCCGGGAAAGGTCTTTGTAAGCCCAAAATTCAGGCAAATGCTACTGGCATGGCCTATATGCAAATAGCCATTGGGCTCGGGGGGGAAACGGGTGACGATCCGGGTATATTTCCCGCTTTTCAGGTCATTCTCAATGATTTCTTCGATGAAATTCAGGCTGCGTTCATCATTTTTGACTTCTTCGCTCATAGGTCTACAAATATATGAAAAAGAGGACCTCCTGTTTCAAATACCGCCTTCCGGGTATTGCCAGACCCGGGACAGGGAGTAGATTTGGCCAAAAATCACCGATCATGAAACTTAAGCTCCTGTTCCTCCTCGCCATCCCCTTTATCATGTCCTCCTCTTTTGTTAAAGCCAAAAAAGGAAAACTGACAATCACCTATACAACCATAGGTACAAATGAGGGCTATTCCTATGTCTCCAAAATGAATGTCTATATCGATGGCACCCTGGTATCCACCGGACCTGAGAAAGACCAGCAGCAGCAGAACAGCTTCTCTGTCACCGTTCCTCAGGGCACACACGACATAAAATGCCTGCTCCTCGCCCTCTACGATGGCAAATGGGAAGAGCGTACTGTGGATAATGACTATAGTTTTGATTGGAAATACGAAGGCACCCTTGAATTAAAAAAGAAAAACAGCCTCAACGTGGAGTTTAATATTACGGAGAATAAGGTGGTGGTGAAGTAACCGATCCGGGAGTTTGAAAATTCGTTCGGCTCCCTATATTTACTCTATGATCACCTACAATCCCAAAGACTGGTTCACCTTCATATTCCGCCTCCACAAGTCCGACACGATTCGGAAGCTGTTTCCCATGATCCTGGCCATGGCGATCTACAGTTGGTTGGTGGCTTATCTCGAACTTGAATATTGGGATCTTTCGAAAGATAGTTATGTCCGTAACCTGACCTTGTTACACAACCTCCTGGGTTTTGTGCTGTCTATGCTCCTTGTCTTCCGGACCAACACGGCCTATGACCGCTGGTGGGAAGGCCGAAAGCTTTGGGGCGGTCTGGTGAATAACAGCCGAAACCTGGCCATCAAGATCAAAAGTTTCCTGCCAGAGGATAAGAATACGCTCCAGTATTTTCACAAGACCCTCTCGCTTTATGCCTCCACCCTGGCCCATCACCTCCATGCCGAGAAAACGAGGCTGGCCCTGGATGAGAAGGACCACCCTGAATTGGAAACGATCGATGTATCCAAACATGTACCCAACCAGGTAGCCCTGCTCATGATGCAACGGGTAACGCGGCTGTATAAGGAGCAAAAGATCACGGGTGATCAGCTTATCGTATTGAATGAAGAGCTTCGTTCTTTTACGGATATCTGCGGCGCCTGTGAACGGATCCGAAACACCCCTATCCCCTACTCGTATAGTGTGTTTTTAAAAAAATTCATCTTTTTTTATATCATGTCCCTCCCCTTTGGCTTTGTCTTTAGCCTGGGATATTATGTTATTCCCGTTGTGGCGTTTATATTTTATGTGCTTTCGAGCCTGGAATTGATCGCCGAAGAAATCGAAGATCCCTTTGGAAAAGATGCCAATGACCTGCCCACCGAGAAAATTGCCGCAAATATCAAAATACATACCGGCGAAATCCTGGCCTCCTAGCTTGTCTTCTTCGTGTTCTTCGTGCACCCTTTGTGTCCTTCGTGTCCTCCTACGCCAGACTTGCGTAGGAGGACACGAAGGACACAAAGGGTGCACGAAGGACACAAAGTTTTATT
>JBGSHM010000010.1:0-275305 GCA_041752235.1 Chitinophagaceae bacterium | reverse complement strand
GTCAAACTCACGTCTCACGTCTCACGCCTCACGTCTCACGCTACATATGTTTCACTTCATCAGGCAGGTCATAAAATGTCGGATGGCGATAGATCTTATCATTGGCCGGTTCAAAAAGGCTTTCGGCTTCTTCGGGATTGGTGGCATGGATGTATTTGGATTCAACCACCCAAATACTTACCCCTTCCATGCGACGGGTATATACATCCCGAGCGTTTTCAATGGCCATTTGGGCATCCGCGGCATGCAGGCTGCCTACATGTTTATGATCGAGGCCTTGTTTGCTGCGAATAAAGACTTCCCACAGTGGCCAATCCGTGGCGTTCAAATTGCCTGATGCTTCGGTGCCGCCGGAATTGGTATCCGGAATATCACCATATCTGAATATCCTGGGTTGAAAGAACATATATCTTATTATAATTATTCTCGTTTTTGTTTTACCGCCAGGACAGAATGGCGCCAGGTTGCGCTAAGATTTTTTAGCGGTCTTTTGCGTCTTAGCGTCCTGGCGGTAAAGTCTTTTTATGCTGCTCTGCTTGCACGTTTTGCCGCATATGCAGCCGCTGCCTCCCTTACCCACTCGCCTTTATCCCAGGCATCTTTCCTGGCTTTCAGCCTTTCTTTATTGCAGGGGCCATTGCCTTTTACCACATTCCAAAACTCATTCCAATTGATAGGCCCGAAATCATAATGTTTTCTCTCCTCATTCCATTTCAGCAAAGGATCGGGGAGGGTCATGCCCAGCAATTTCACCTGCTCCACACACATATCTACAAAATTCTGGCGCAATTCATCATTGCTTTTTCGCTTGATCTTCCATAGCATGCTTTGTTCGCTGTGCGTCGATTCACTGTCATGCGGCCCAAACATCATCAGGGCAGGCCACCACCAGCGATTGATCGCATCCTGGCACATGGCTTTTTGGGCGGGTGTGCCACGACTCAATACCAATAAGGACTCAAACCCCTGGCGCTGGTGAAAACTTTCTTCTTTACATATACGCACCATGGCCCGGGCATAAGGTCCGTAGGAAGTACGACAGAGCATAACCTGGTTCATGATAGCAGCACCATCCACTAACCAGCCAATGGCTCCTATGTCAGCCCAGCTCAGCGTAGGGTAATTGAATATAGAAGAATATTTGGCCTTACCACTGTGCAGGTCCTCGATCGTTTGTTCCCGGCTTACACCCAGCGTTTCGCAGGCGGAGTAGAGGTACAATCCATGACCGGCTTCATCCTGTACTTTGGCGAGCAGAATGGCTTTTCTTTTTAAGGAAGGGGCACGGGTGATCCAATTCCCCTCCGGCAACATACCCACCACCTCGCTATGGGCGTGCTGACTGATCTGCCGGATCAGGGTGCGGCGATAGGCCTCCGGCATCCAATCCAGCGGCTCGATCTTCACTTCGTTCTCGATCTTTTTCCAAAATATTGATTCCTGTTGCGGCAGGTCCATAGGTAAAAATTAGGTGACAAATCTAATAAAACTAACGGGTGTTTGGGTGTTTTGTTCAAAATACGTTTAGGAGGGATATTTTTCACCGCAGAGAACAGGAGAACGCAGGGTTGCGCAGAGAATTTTACCGCTATGGCGCTATGGCACAAAGAATCGCGAAGGGCCAATAAGTTTCTATGCGGTGAATGCTCACTTGATATCAAAATCCACCGAAACCTTGTCTGTTCGTGGGTGACTTTGGCAGGTCAGTATAAAACCTTCCGCTACTTCATGGTCTTCCAGGCCCCAATGTACATCCATGCTTACCTCGCCTTCCAGGAGTCGGGCTTTGCAAGTACAACAAACTCCGCCTTTACAGGCAAAGGGGAGATCGGCACCGTGTTTTAAAGCGGCGTCTAATAAAGATATTTCCGCATCGAGAGGGAGGTTGAACTCTATACTCCGGCCATCTGCTTTGATGGTGATATGACTTTGCGGTCCGGTGGGGGTGCCTGTTTCTTTGGCGGTTGACTTTTTTGCTGCCCTTGTACCTGCTGTTGTGAACAATTCAAAATGGATCCGGTTTTTGGGAACCTGTTTAGCCTCCAGATAATCTCTTACACAAAAGATCATTTCTTCAGGGCCACACAAAAAATATTCATCGATCGAGCCAAAAGAGATCAATTTGGATAGAGCATCCAGCTTGGATACGTCTATTCTTCCTGAATGAAGTGGGGTGTCCATTCGTTCTCTACTCAATACATGAATGAGTTGAAACCGGTCAAGGTATTTATTCTTGATCGCTTCCAGTTCTTCAAAGAAGATGATAGATGCACGGCTCCTGTTGCCAAATACCAGGGTAAAGCGGCTATTAGTTTCGGTGCGGAGAATGGTTTTAAGCAAAGAAAGCACTGGTGTAATCCCGCTGCCGGCGGCAAAAGCCACATAATCTTTTTTCTGCCCGGGATGAAGCGGTGTATTGAATTTTCCTACGGGGGGCATTACTTCGAGCACATCGCCTGCTTTTAATTCCTCATTGGCATAAGTGGAAAACACACCTCCTTCGACTTTCTTAACTGCTACCTTCCATTCATGATCAAGAGGAGAGCTGCACAAGGAATACGTTCTTCTCACCTCTTCCCCATGTAACTGGGTACGAAGGGTAAGACTCTGTCCTTGTTGATAAGTATATAATTCCTTGAGTGTTTCAGGGATTTCAAATGTGATAGAAACACAATCAGCGGTTTCCTTTTTGATCTTTTTTATGGCAAGCGGATGGAAGTGAATGGACATGGATCAAAGATACTGGAATTGAGAATAATTGATTTTACCGCTAGGACGAAAAGACGCGAGGGAGCGCCAGTATTACTTAGCGCCCCCTCGCGTCTTAGCGGCATAGCGGTAAAGTCCCTATTTTCTCAAACCATCAATAAGGATCGTCACCATATTATTCTCTAAATCTTTGGCTGAGATTTTCGCCTGACTGCGGTGCCAGGATTCTATACCGCTCACTGATTGAAGTAGAATGATCACCGCCGTAGGGGCATCAATTTTTTTGATCTCGCCTTTTGTAATACCCTTTTCAATAATAGCAGCAAACATGCGGCGGTATTGACGACGTTGATTGCGGAAATTGGAAAGGAATGGTTCGTTCAAATGTTTCCACTCCCGGTCGCTCACATACACTTCCTCATAGTGTTCGATCATTTCCTGAATATGAAACCGCATCAGGTTTTCGATCTTCTGAATGGTGGGAAGGTCACTGGCTTCCGTTTCTTCCAGTTTAAGCATAAAGCGATTGGCCACATCAAAGCAGATCGCTTCCAGTATTTCGTTTTTTGACTTGATATGATTGTACAGGCTGGCGGCTTCAATACCCACCCGTTCGGCCAGATCACGCATGGATGTGGCCGCAAAGCCTTTCTCCCGAAACATTTGGGCGGCTTTGGTGAGGATAACCTCTTTTTTAGAGGAACGGCGTTTTGTCGTTGGCATGTTTCAAAGATAGAGGATGTTTATTAAACAAATCCACCATCTGACTTCCCAAACTGTCTTTTTTGACTTAGGTTTGCACGGCTTTTTTGAACAACTCAAACCCCAAAACCCCATATCATGTCACTCGTTGTTGTCGGCTCCATGGCTTTTGATGTGATCGAAACCCCTTTTGGTAAAAGCGATAAGATCGTAGGCGGAGCGGCTACCTATATCGCCTGGAGTGCGTCCAATTTTACCCGGCCTATCAAACAGCTTTCTGTGGTTGGGGGTGATTTTCCCAAAGAAGAGCTGAAAATGCTCGAGGCCCGGGGCGTTAACCTGGAGGGGGTCCAGATCAAAGAAGACGAGAAATCCTTCTTCTGGAGTGGGAAGTACCACCTTGACATGAATACCCGCGACACCCTTGATACTCAATTGAATGTGCTGGCAAATTTTAACCCTGTGGTACCCGAAAGCTATCAGGATTGTGAGTTCCTGATGCTGGGTAACCTGGTGCCTGCCGTTCAAATGGCGGTGATCGATCAACTCCGAAAAAGGCCCCGCCTGGTGGTCATGGATACGATGAATTTCTGGATGGAAACCGCCATGCCCGACCTGGAAAAGGTTCTGCGTAAGGTGGATGTGTTGATGATAAACGACAGCGAAGCCCGCCAACTCAGTGCCCAATATTCCCTGGTGAAGGCCGCAAAGGAGATCATGAAAATGGGACCTAAATACCTGGTCATTAAAAAAGGTGAACACGGGGCTTTGTTATTTCATGATGATGGAGTCTTTTTTGCCCCGGCCCTCCCATTAGAAGATGTATTCGACCCCACAGGCGCGGGAGATACATTCGCCGGAGGTTTCATAGGACATATTGCCCGTACAAAAGATATCAGCTTCAACAATATGAAATCCGGTATCATTGCCGGTTCTGCTCTTGCCAGTTTCTGCGTTGAGAAATTTGGTACCACCCGGTTGAAAGAACTTCGCCATGGTGAATTGGAAGGAAGGATCCAACAATTCCGCGACCTGGTCAATTTTGAGATCGATCTGGAATGATCCCGGTCATGGATTCCAGCGAATCACGGAGATCAATCGCTTAAAGCGTTTCTTTTTTCCCTGCAGGGTTAGGAACTCAGCCAATACGATATAGTTCCCGGAGGGCAGCAGTTTTCGTTCATCTCCCAAGCCATCCCATATCCAGGTTCCCGCACGCCCGGTGACTGTTGTATTCACCAGAAAACGGACCATCCTCCCATTATGATCAAAGATCCGGATATGTGCCAGTTGACCCGGATCTGGCAATTGATAGGATAGGGTGGCATGGTCCTGAAATCCATCGTTGTTGGGACTAATTGTTGCCGGTTCTATCCGAAACTCCTCCTCATTTGTTCCTGCTTCCGCCGATTGGGAATTCCGGTATCCCGGTGTACCCCCGCGCGAAGTGGTGGCAGCCGAATGCCAGTTCATCGCATCCTGTGAAGATCCATCGGGGTCTATCCGCTCCAGGGAAATGCCTCGTGTATCCTGAAACAAGGGCGAATGCCAGTCATCCTCATAATTGACCTCATCCAGTATCGCTCCCTGTTGGTGTAAAAGCAAGACATGCCCCTTGTCCGGTGATAGGGTAGGGAGTTGGTTCACTTCCGAGAGCCTGTCGGCATCCTTTACCCAATGATCCCGGATCAATCCCATACTGTCCGCTGTTACCACCCAGTATTCTCCCGGAAAGATCAAGCGGCTTTCTGTATGCAGGGGATAGGGAGTCCCTACCTCGCCGTTTTCTTTACGGTTGGCGAGATAGAGTTCTTTGGTATCAAATACCAGCTTACTCCGATTGTAAATCTCAATATAATCCGAACCACCCGATCGGGGATCAAACAAAATTTCATTGATGACAAGATCAAATGGGGACGGGCTTACCGGTCTTCCCCAGCGCATTTTGGTCATGGGCGTTATCGGGATTTGCTGACAATCGCGGATATGGTTCAACGTGAGTTCATTCATTTTTCCCGGTTCAGGGGCCGGGTAGATTTCTATTTCCAGTTGATCGAACAAAGGTGGAGTGAGCCGGACCTGGACCAATGAAAAAGCGGAAGGCAATTGAATATTCTCCTGAGCCGCGCTTCGGGTACTGTCCAATGGTTCATTGAACTGGATATACAGTAAGCGGTCCCCTTCCATATAAGTGTTTACAATAAATGGGCCTTCGGTATCCAGGATAGCAGCGGCAGATGCATTGGGTTGTCCGGGCGTACCGCCTGTTGGATGGGTACTTGCCTGCCAATTTGCTGATCCGGTACAGGGAAATTGCTGGTCGATCATTTCCAGGGTCCATCCACCCGATCGTTTAATTTCACTTTTGTAAGTATTGCCCGAATAAACCACAGCATGAATGGTTTTACCTGAGGGATCAAGCAGGGAGACTTGGTCACTTTCATTATCAAGTGATGGGAATGATGGTACAGGGATGATCGCCCCATAGCCCGACATCACCGTGGCAGTGGTGCTTGAACCCAGGAGCACCAATTGCCCTGGGGCAAGGGTAAAAGCAGGAAAGGCCCCACTGGTGGAGGTACGGTCGCGCAGCTTCCAACCGGCAAGCGATATCGGTGTGCTTGATCGGTTTACCAATTCGATCCATTCTACAGCAGGTAAACCAACCACTGGCGTGGGGTCGGCCATGATCTCATGGATCAACACATCATACCTTGATTGGGAAAAGGATAGCACAGAAAACAGGGAACTGATACCGAATACGAACACTTGTTTTTTTGACATAAGAAAAGGTTTGCCGAAAAATAAGTGTACCTAATCAAAATAAACAGGGGGAAAATTTGGCGGTTAACACGATACCGCTTTACTTTTGCTGCTCATCATGCAAATGACCAAACATACAAAACGCACCAAGAAACTTTCCAGAGGAAGGCTCGGGTGAGTTGTATGTGATGAAACATAAACGAACTGAGGCCTTCCCCAACGGAGGGCCTTATTTTTTTAAAATCAATTCATAACAATTAAAAAGTCTTCGTCAGAAGATCGGGGGGAGTATCAAAAATGAAAGTTGCAGTAGTCGGCGCCACCGGACTGGTAGGCACAAAAATGTTACAAGTGTTAGCAGAAAGAAATTTCCCGGTAACGGAATTGATTCCGGTTGCCTCGGAAAAATCAGTGGGTAAACAGGTAGAGTTTAAGGGGAAAAAGTACACAGTAGTAGGGATGGAATCCGCGATTGCCGCTAAACCAGCCGTTGCCTTGTTTTCCGCCGGTGGAAGCACGTCAACCGAGTGGGCTCCCCGTTTTGCCGCTGCCGGTATTACCGTTATTGATAATTCTTCTGCCTGGCGGATGGATCCTGCTAAACCGCTGATTGTACCCGAGATCAATGCGGATATTTTAACGGCCAATGATAAGATCATTGCCAATCCCAATTGTTCTACCATCCAAATGGTAGTCGCGTTGAATCCCCTGCATAAGCGCTACGGTATTGAACGGATCGTGGTAAGCACCTATCAGAGTGTAACGGGTACCGGAGTAAAGGCGGTTGATCAATTATTCAACGAACGAAAAGGGGTAGAAGGCCCGATGGCCTATAAATATCCGATCGATCTGAATGTGATTCCCCAGATCGATGTATTTCTGGAGAATGGATATACCAAGGAAGAAATGAAAATGGTCAATGAGACCCAGAAGATCATGCGGGATACCACCATCCGGGTGACCTCTACCACGGTGCGGATACCGGTAGTTGGCGGTCATAGCGAGTCGGTGAATGTTGAATTTGCCGATGAGTTTGATCTGCGGGAAGTAAAAGCCTTGCTGGAATCCGCTCCGGGTGTCGTGGTGGTGGATGATCCTTCAACCCAACAATACCCCATGCCCAAAGACGCGCATGAAAGAGATGAAGTATTTGTAGGCCGGCTTCGTCGCGACGAAACCCAGCCCTGCACACTGAATATGTGGATCGTATCGGATAACCTGCGTAAAGGCGCGGCTACAAATGCCGTTCAGATCGCGGAGTACTTGATGGAGAAAGGGCTGATTTAATGTTGTGTTTTACCGCAAGGGCGCTAAGGCACGAAGGAGCGCTAAGTCTATCTTAGCGCTCCCTTGCGCCATCGTGCCCTGGCGGTAAAACAAACTATTCAATCGCCCCATTCAGGAATTTCACCAAAGGCATCAACGCCTCATACGCCTCCACTACTTTCTTCTTTGCGGTAGCCGAAGTAATATCTGCATCACTCATTTTGATGCTGGCCACATAGCTTTTCAACTTCAGGTATTCAGCGGCGGGATTGTCGGCCTCATAACCCTTGGGTACACGCGTCAATGTGTATTCATCTGAATGGTCAAGGTCTTTATAGACTTTCTTGAATTTCGCACCCTGAACGATCTTTTTGAAATCTTTCAAATTATAGTCTATCTCCTGGCGCACTTTGGCCAGATCGGGGGGCATGGGCATATAGAGACCGCCACCAACGAAAATCTTACCTGGCTCCAGGTGAAAATAATACCCGGCGGTCATTGCTTTCTTTCCGCCCTTGTTGAAGAAAGCGCCAAAGTTGGATTTGTAGGGTGATTTATCTTTTGAAAAACGCACATCGCGGTTGATGCGAAACATACAGGCCTTGGCAGTAAGACCTGATATATCACCATCCTTTTTGGCTATGCCTTCAATAAGCGATTGAACAAATTGTTCAAAATCTTTTCGAGCCGTTTCATAGGCGGGACGGTGGGCGTCAAACCAGGGTTTATTGTTGTTCTTTTTGAGGTCTTTCAGAAATTTGAGGGTAGAGGGCTGGAGCATTCTTTTTTTTACAAATATAAATTGAGATATGGATTCACCGCAGAGAACGTGAGAACGCGGAGATCCGCAGAGATTTTTTAAAAATCTAAAATCTAAGAGCTAAAAGCTAATGGCTAATAGCTAAATTTCTCTGCGTACCTCTGCGTTCTTATGTTCTCTGCGGTGAAAACTCAAACCCTTCCCCAGTTCTCCCCACTCTTGATCCGATAGATCGTCATTTCACTGATGCCGTATTGCTCGGCCAGTCTTTTGATCGTAACGCGACGTTTAGGATCTTTCAACGTGTCTTTGATCTTTTTTACCTGGGCGGCCTTGAGTTTTAGTCCAACGGTGCGGTTCGCCTGTACTTTTTTATACGCGATCTTGGCCGGACTTTTTTGCTGGTGTTTGATCATATCTTCCAGCGTAGCCCATTTCAGGTTCTTGGTTTGATTATCCAGCTTGTTGTGATTGATATGGATCACATAGCGGTGTTTAGGGCTGGATTTGGTTAAATACAGTTTGGCGATTTCCCGATGGATGTACAGCGTTCCTTTACTGTCCGGGCGATGGAGGTTCAGTGTTCGATAGCCCGTTGTAAAGGAGCCATTGAGCAATTTTCCATCTTCCAATACATCTTTCTTGTAACTGGCAATTCGGCCATGTGAAGAGAGCGCATACTTGTTTCGGAGCTGGTTCCAGCCTGAGAATTTCAATTGTTTCCAGGCTTCTCCGGTGATTTTTTTGATCATAGCGCATCAATTTTTAGTTGATGAATAGCGATGCAGCTAGAACTGGCAAGCATTGTTAATACCAGCGTGTATGCGAAAGGTAACAAAAAAAGATATTGTCAAATATGATTCTTGTTAGGTTTTATCGTCCGATCAACCGGAGAAATTCCGCCTCGGAAATGATCTTAACAGTATTGATCTTTTTCGCTTTTTCCAATTTACTTCCGGCATCTTCGCCAACGATCAGGTAGTTGAGTTTGCTACTTACCCCACTGACCAGTTTACCACCATGCTCTTCCACCAGGGCTTCGGCTTCGCTGCGTTTTAAGGTGGGGAGGGTACCGGTAAGTAAGAAGGTCTGTCCTTCCAGGGAACCCCCTGCGGTTACTTCCTTCTTTGTATTCTTTAATTGCAGTCCCTCCGTCTCCAACTGCTTAAGCATTTGAATATTATCGGGGTTCTGAAAGAAATGAAAAATACTTCCCGCTACTTTGGGGCCCACATCTTCCAGTTCCAGCAGTTGTTCCTGGGTGAAAGATTGAAAATCGAGAAGGTGTTCCACCCGGTTGGCAAGGGTCTTGGCCGTAGTCTCTCCGACAAAACGGATGCCCAGGGCGTAAATAAGGCGATGTAGGGGTTGGTTACGGGAATGATCAATGGCCTGGCGCAGGTTGTCAATTGATTTTTGTCCAAATCCTTCCTGGCCTTTTAGTTTATCAAAATCCAGGGTATAGATTCCCGGGATATCTTTTAGTAATCCCATGTCGGAGAACTTCCGCACGTTGGCATCACCAAATCCACGGATATCCATCGCGTCCTTGCTAACAAAATGAATGATGCGCTCTATTACCTGGGCAGGACATTCGATGTTGATACAACGCCATACGGCTTCTGCATCTTCTTTGAATAGTTTGCTGCCACAGACCGGGCAATGGGTAGGGAAAATGATCGGCTCTTCAGTGCCGGTTCGTAAGTCAGGTTGTGATTTTACGATCTGTGGTATCACATCACCGGCTCTTTCAATAAGGACCGTATCTCCCTTGCGCAGGTCCTTTTCCCGAATGTATTCTTCGTTGTGTACGGATATACTGCTTACGGTTACTCCTCCTACACTCACGGGCTCCAGTTTGGCTACCGGTGTTACCGCCCCTGTTCTTCCTACCTGAAATTCGACATTCAATAACCTGGTCGTTCCTTGTCGAGCCTTGAATTTATAGGCAATGGCCCAACGCGGGTGATGACTGGTCATACCCAGCTTATCCTGCAAGGCAAATGAATTTACCTTGATCACCATCCCGTCAATTTCATAAGGCAGGTCATCCCGGCCCGATTCAAATTCCTGGCAGTATTGAATAACCGCTTCGATCCCTTGAAATACTTTTTTTTCTTTCTCCGGACTGCGAAAGCCCAATTCCCACAATAAGGCAAGTGATCCGCTATGACTTTGCAATTCTTGTGGCACTGGATGTCCATCCAATAGGGAGTAATCGCTGATATGATACACAAAAGCTTCCAGGTTTCGCTTGGCCACTTCAGCAGGATCCTTTAAGCGAAGCGTACCTGAGGCGGCATTGCGGGGATTGGCCAGGGGCGGAATCCCCTGTTCCATCAATTGCTCATTGTATTTTTTGAAATTGGATTTATTGATCAGCACTTCTCCACGGATCTCTACCTGTTGCAATCCAAACTTGGAGAACTGTGCCGACAATGGCAGGCTCCTGATCTGTCGACAATTGGTGGTGATCTCATCTCCTTCTACGCCATCACCCCGGGTAGCTCCACGGGTCAACAGGTCATTTTCATAAATAAGGGATATGCTCGCTCCATCAAACTTGGGCTCCACACAATATTCAATCTGGCTCACCCCCGCGCCTTCCCTGGCTTTTCGGTCAAAGTCGAGCAGGTCCTCACTGTTGTACGAGTTATCCAAAGAAAGCATGGGCACCAGGTGTTGAACCGTCGGAAAATCTTTGGTCAACCCCTTGGCTACACGCTGGGTGGGTGAGTCGGGACTTACCAGTTCGGGATGCTCACGCTCTATTTTTTCCAAGCCCTTGTACAGTTGGTCATATTCCCCGTCGGAGATCAACGGGTCATTCAATACATAATACCGGTATTCATGAAATTTCAACACCCCACGAAGGACCTGATTGTCCTTTTTTGTAAAAGACCCGGACTTTAAAAAGGCAAGCGTATGTTCCTGCCATGATTTTGTTTCACTATTCGAGTACATAAGTTGAATTGCGGCTTCAAAACAAAACTAAAATATGATTATTGATTACTAATTATTAATTATTAAAGATTGATGGTCAATTCAAATTAGGGGGAAGGAAAAAAATGGCCCTGGATTTAATGTGTTGTAAGTACATATCTGTACCTTAGATATTCAAATCTAAATGAGCTTGCCATGAAAAGGAAGATGCTGCTTTTATGGATGGGTATGATGGCTGGGTTGGTTTCCTGGTCGCAATTACTCACGTGGACCCCTGAATTTGCCTATGGCACAGGTAATATAACCATTACCATGGATGCCACGAAGGGTAACCAGGGTTTATTGGGTCATACCGGTGCGGTTTATGTTCACATCGGGGTGATTACCAACCTCAGCACCAGTTCCTCAGACTGGAAGCATGCTCCTTTTACCTGGGGAACCACTCCGGCGGGTGCGCAGGCCAGTGCTGCGGGCACCAATAAATGGTCCTATTCGATCACCAATATCAATACCTTTTTCAATCTTGCGGTAGGGGAGACCATCAACCAGATTGCGATCCTTTTCCGTGACGGAGCGGGAAACAAAGTGCAGCGAAACACTGATGGCGGGGACATGTATGTTCCCTTGTATGATAACAGTCTGGCCGTTCGTTTTAACCAACCACCTTTTGAGCCCAAATATGTGCGGGTGTTGGAACCAATCAATAAAGCGGTAGGGGAGAGCATTGACGCTACGGCTGTAGCCAGTCAGTCATCCGATATGAAACTTTTCTGGAATGGCACACAGGTACAGGCGGCTTCTGGAGTAACAACCATTTCTGCCTCGCCGGTCATCACAACTGCGGGCACTCAGGAACTCATTGCCGAGGCTATTGCGGGTGCCGTTACCAAACGTGATACCATCCGGTTTTTTGTAGGACCTACCTCGCCCACTATTGCCGCCTTACCGGCCGGTGTGCAGGATGGGATCAACTATGAGTCGGGAGATACCTCGATCACCTTTGTTTTGTATGCGCCAAATAAAAACCGTGTTTCGGTCATTGGAGAGTTTCCCGGGAGTAATTGGCTGGAACAAGTACAATACCTGATGAACAAAACACCCGATGGCAATCGCTGGTGGGTGCGTGTAACCGGATTGACACCAGGTACAGAATATGCTTTTCAATATTTGATCAATGGAAGTTTAAAGACCACCGACCCTTATTGCGAAAAAATACTGGATCCAGGGAACGATGGGTTTATCACCAGCACCACCTATCCTTCCCTTAAGCCTTACCCAACCGCTGCCTCGGGTGTGGTAGGGGTTGTACAAACCGGACAGGCTGCGTACAATTGGGCCGTTCCCAGTTTTACCCGTCCGGACAAACGCAACCTGATCATTTATGAGTGCCTACTTCGCGACCTGTTGGCTGCGCATGATTGGAAAACGCTTAGTGATACACTTACCTATTTTAAAAACCTCGGTATTTCCGCGATTCAGCTGATGCCGATCAACGAGTTTGAAGGCAACCTGAGTTGGGGATATAACCCTGATTTCTTCCTGGCACCAGATAAATATTATGGTCCCAAGAATGACCTCAAACGATTTATTGATTCCGCGCATAGCAAAGGCATGGCGGTCATCCTGGATATCGCACTCAATCACGCTACTGGTCTTTGTCCCCTGGCAGCGCTGTATTGGGATGGAGTAAATAACCGTCCTGCGGCCGATAACCCCTGGTTCAATACGGTAGCCCGACATCCATTCAATGTGTTCAATGATTTCAACCATGAAAGTCTTCAGACCAAGTATTTCTTCAAGCGGGTTACTGAACATTGGTTGGTGAACTATAAGATCGATGGTTTTCGTTTTGACCTCTCCAAAGGATTTACCCAGGTCAACTCCGGAAGTGATGTCAATGCCTGGAGTAACTATGACGCAAGTCGGGTTGCCATTTGGAAATCCTATTTTGATACTTTGCAATCCCGCTCAGCCGGTTCATATGTGATACTTGAACATTTTGCAGCGAACAATGAAGAAAAGGAACTGTCGGATTATGGCATGATGCTTTGGGGAAATATCAATTATAATTTCAGCCAGGCTGCGATGGGTGTTATTGGAAACTCCAATATTGATGGCGCGCTACATATCAATCGGGGATGGACCAATCCCTTCCTGGTTTCTTATATGGAAAGTCATGATGAAGAGCGCGTGATGTACCGGCTGATCAATGAAGGGCTGTCTCAAGGCACTTACAATACCCGTGACCTCAATACCGCTTTGAAGCGGAGTGAACTGGCGGCTTCTTTCCTCTTCACCATGCCTGGCCCTAAAATGCTATGGCAGTTTGGAGAAATGGGATACGACTATTCCATCAATACCTGTACCAATGGTACGGTCAATAATGATTGCCGTCTTGACCCCAAACCCATTCGGTGGGATTATTTACAGAATGCAAATCGCAAAGCGTTGAATACTGTGTACAGTAAACTATTTGCCCTGCGCAAACACGCGTCCTTCCGTAATTCATTTACCGGAGGTACCATTGAACGCAGTCTGAATGGAGCGTTTAAATGGATGAAGGTAAATACCGATACCTCCAAGATACTGGTAGTGGGGAACTTTGATCTGATACCTCAGGCGGCATCGGTCACCTTCCCTGAAGCAGGGGTATGGTGGGATTATCTGGACAACAGCATTATTTCCGCCACCGGTGCGGCACAAACTGTTACCCTGCAACCGGGCGAATACCATGTATATATTAATAGAAATGTGAATAATGTGGCCACGACGCCCGTTTCCAACCTTTACTTTAATGGTAACCCGCTGCAATTAAAAGTTTATCCAAACCCCTCACAAGGGGAACTGTATGCCCAGGTAAACATACCTGAAGCGGGAAAAGTAGAGATCGAACTCCTCAGCGCCAATGGACAGTTTCTGCAATTGCTGAATAGCCGTTTCCTGGCCAAAGGTGAATATGTTCTCCCTTTATCCATGCATACCAAGCCTGCTGCCGGAAACTACATTGTCAGGATAAAGTCGGGTTTCTACGCCAATTTTGTCAAATTCGTCGTACAATAATATCTTAGACCGTTAAACAAACGGGCCATATGGAAGAAAGGATGTTGCTTAAGACCGCGGAGATCGAGAAGATCAGTCACCTTGACTATTTTAATATAGCTGTATCGGTTGACTGTGTGATCTTCGGTTATGATGATAATCAGTTCAAAGTACTCATGATGGAATCCGACCTGGAAGAATTCAAAGGGCGGCTTTCCTTGCTGGGCGATCTGGTTCGGCCCGATGAGGACCTGGACAGTGCCTCTTACCGGGTGTTAAAAGCACGTACAGGATTGGATGATGTTTACCTGCAACAGGTACATACATTCGGAGCTGTGAACCGTCACCCTTCCGGAAGGGTAATTACGACCGCTTACTATTCCCTCATCAATATCAATCACCATCAACTCAAGATCACGGACAACCAGGTGCACTGGCACAATGTCAATGACATTCGCCGGATGGCCTTTGACCATAAGGAGATCCTGGATACCTGTCTTCAGACTCTGCGTGACCAGATCATGGAGCACCCGGTGATATTTAATTTACTACCGGAGAAATTCTCACTCCGCCTGCTACAGGAACTTTATGAAGCCATCCTGGGGGTCAAACTCGACCGCCGAAACTTCAGGAAGAAGATCATGCTCAAAGACTGGGTAATTGACCTGGATGAAATGGAGACCGAAGTTCCTCACCGTCCGGGTAAACTCTATCGCGCGAAGACCTAGATTATAGGATTTAGGGATTTACAGGATTGATTTGTATGATTATCAATAGAATATTGATTATCATATAATTATATTTTAAAATATTAATCTTTAATTCCTACCCCTTTTCATCCTTTAATCCTAAAATCCTAGTCCGCGCTTTATTCTTGCTGATTAAAATCACCTCAATTTTTTTTTCTGGATTCGAATTATTGTCTATTATTGTGTAAGAAATACACATTAATATTTCTAAAATTCTTCTAACCGCTTTAATGATTGCTTATGCGCCGTAGAAATCTATGGAGGACTTTCATCCTCTCATTGACGCTGTTTACAACAGCTCAAGTTTCATTTTCACAGGACAGGGTCATTACAGGAAAAGTGACTGATGCAAGAGATGGTTCGGCTATTACCGGCGTGACTGTCATTGCTAAAGGAACACAGACTGGTGCGCAGACCAATGCAAATGGTGCGTATAGTCTTTCCGTGGCTCCGAGTGTGACCACCTTAGTGTTTTCATCCATTGGTTTCAATACCATGGAAGTGAACATTGAGGGTCGCGCGACCATTGATGTTGTACTAACCGTTAACGCATCTTCTCTTGGGGAGATCGTGGTGATTGGGTATGGTACCACGCGTAAAAAGGACCTTACCGGTTCTGTGGTCAGTGTGACTGCTAAAGATTTTAATAAAGGAACGATCACCACACCTGAGCAGTTGATTGCAGGTAAGGTAGCCGGGGTATCGATCACTTCGAACAGTGGTCAACCCGGAGCTGGAAGTACGATCCGTATCCGTGGGGGTGCTTCGCTTAATGCGAGCAATGACCCGCTGATCGTGATTGACGGGATGCCCATCTCCAATGATGGTATCTCCGGCGCTTCCAACCCGCTTAGCCTGATCAACCCGAACGATATCGAATCGTTCACGGTGTTAAAAGATGCCTCCGCTACCGCGATCTATGGTTCGCGCGCCTCCAACGGGGTTATCATGATCACCACCAAGAAAGGAAAGAGAGGAAAAGCCGTGATCAATTTCAGCACACAGGTATCAGCCGCTACGGTGGCCAAGACCGTTGATGTACTGGATGCCGATCAAATCCGGAGCATTGTAAATGCCGAGGGCAGTGCCACGTTGCAAGCCTTATTGGGAAATTCCAATACTGATTGGCAGGATCAGATCTATCGTACAGCGATCGCCAATGATAATAACCTGAGCATCTCGGGTTCCATCAACAAACTTCCTTACCGGGTTTCGCTTGGATACCTTTATCAGAATGGTATCCTCAAAACCGATAACCTGAAACGTACTTCCGTAGGAATCAACCTTAGCCCTTCTCTTTTCCAAAACCACCTGAAAGTGGAATTGAGTTTGAAGGGCGCGGTAAGCCAAACCCGTTTTGGTAACCAGGGCGCGATCGGTTCTTCCGTCAGCTTTGACCCTACGCAGGAAGTGTATAGCAAGAATGCCCGTTTTGGTGGCTATTGGGAATGGTTGGATCCTAACTCCACAACCGGATTGAAATCACTGGCTCCCTTTAACCCGCTTGGTCTGCTTGAACAAAGAGAAGACAAGAGCACAGTGAAAAGGAGTGTAGGTAATATCATGCTGGATTACAAACTGCATTTCTTCCCTGATATGCGGGCGGTATTGAATACAGGTTACGATATTTCTCAAGGTACCGGTACCGTGGTGGTCAATGATAGTGCGGCATCGTCGTACAACCGCTTTAAAGATCCAGGTGGTAGTTTCCACGGTGGGGTGAATACACAGTACAAACAAACCCGCACCAATACCTACCTGAACTTTTACCTGAATTATACCAAAGACATTGCCAGTATCAAGAGCCGGATCGAAGCGGTGGCTGGTTATGAATACCAGGATTACCTGACCAAGAATTTCAACGGGACAGAACCCGACGCCAATGGCGCCTGGACTCCGTACTTTGATTATACCTATGATGGTACACTGGTTTCCACACCGAACTTCCCCTTTGATGAGCCACGTTATCGCCTGGTTTCCTTCCTGGGACGTTTGACCTACACCTTGAACAACAAATACATTCTGACAGCCTCTGTTCGCCGGGATGGTTCTTCCAAATTCAATATTGACAACCGCTGGGGTACTTTCCCCTCGGCTGCCTTTGCCTGGAAGATCAGTGAAGAGTCTTTCCTGAAAGGATCCAGCCTGATCAATGACCTGAAACTCCGTGTGGGTTATGGAGTCACTGGTCAACAGGATGGTATCGGATACTATGACTTTATCTCTTACTACAACCTCAGTTCGCTGACTGCCCAGTATCAGTTTGGTAGTTCTTATTACCAACTGTATCGTCCCGGTGGATATTATTTCAACCGGAAATGGGAACAAACAGCTACAACGAATATCGCCCTGGACTTTGCCTTGTTTGACAGCCGCATCTCTGGTACGGTGGAAGTTTACCGTAAAGAGACCACCGACCTGTTGAACTCGATCAACCAGCCAGCCGGTACCAACTTCTCCAATAATATTGTGGCCAACGTAGGTAGCATGGAGAACAATGGGGTAGAGGTTACCTTGAATTTCCAACCCATTCGCACCAAAGACATGACCTGGGATGTGGCCTTCAACGCCACTTACAATGAGAATGAGATCACCAAGCTGACCATTTCTGATGATCCTTCTTATGCCGGTGCCCGTTTTGGTGGAATTTCCGGTGGTACGGGTAACTCGGTGCTGATTCAGTCTGTAGGGTACAACCGCGGATCCTTCTACGTGTACAAACAAGTATATGATAAAGGAAGCGACAAACCCATTGACAATCTGTTTGAGGATATCAACCGCGATGGGTTGATCAATGAAAAGGACCTTTATCAATACAAAGGCATCGATCCTAAAGCCTTCTTTGGTTTTAGTACGAACCTGTCTTATAAAAAATGGAATGCAGGATTGGTGATGCGTGCCAACGTAGGCAACTACTTGTACAATAACGTGGCTTCTGGAACCGGTACCCTCCGGAACATCCTGAACCCGATCGGATACATCAACAATGGCTCGGTGGACTATCTGAACACCGGATTTAGCGGCGATGGCACCAACTATTACCTGTCTGATTATTATGTTCAAAATGCATCGTTCCTCCGGATGGATAACTTCAACATTGGATACAATGCCGGACGGATCATGCAGAACAAAGCCAACCTTCGGGTTAGTTTAAACGTTCAGAATGTGTTCGTGATCACTAAGTACAAAGGACTGGATCCCGAGATCAACGGTGGTATAGACAACAATTTCTACCCCCGTCCACGGACCATCGCCCTTGGCTTTAACCTTGACTTTTAATCTTCTTGCATGCCATTTAAAAAAGCATTTATGAAAAGGAACCTTTTTAAAATATCACTCGCCTCACTTCTACTGACAGGCAGCCTCTTGTCCTGTACGAAGAAGTTAGACATCCTGCCGACCAACGACATTACCTCTGAGAATGTCTATTCCACAGCGGCCGGATATAAACAAGCTTTCGCCAAGATCTATGGCGCGTTTGCCCTGACAGGCAACCAGGGTCCTGCCGGAAACGGTGACGTTCAGGGTATCGACGAAGGTACTTCTGACTTTCTCCGTCTTTTCTGGAAGGCCCAGGAGTTGAGCACCGATGAAGCCGTGGTATCCTGGGGTGACCCTGGTATCCAGGACTTCCACAACATGAACTGGTCCGCCAGCAATCCCATGTTGACCGGTCTGTATTATCGTGCCTATTATCAGATCACCCTTTGCAATGATTTCATCCGTCAGTCGGCTGATGATAAGCTGGCTTCCCGTGGTATCACCGGTGCTGCGGCTGATGAGATCAAGATGTTCCGCGAAGAGGCCCGATTCCTTCGCGCCTATCAGTATTGGGTGGTGATGGACCTTTTTGGCAATGTTCCGTTTGTAACGGAGAACGATGCCCTCGGTTCTTTCCTGCCTCCGCAAAAACCACGTGCCCAGGTGTATGATTATATCGTTTCTGAATTACTTGACCTGGAAAATACATTGATGGCCGCCCGTACCAATGAATATGGTCGTGCTGACCAGGCTGCTGCCTGGGCATTGCTCGCCCGTGTGTACCTGAATGCGGAAGTGTACTCTGGTACCGCCCGTTGGAATGAGGCGATCGCCTATGCTGCCAAAGTGATCGGTGCCGGTTATACCCTAAGCACTAACTACCAGCAATTGATGTTGGCCGATAACCACCTCAATGCAAATGAGTTTATCCTGACCATCAACTATGATGGATTGAAAACTCAGAACTGGGGAGGTACCACCTTCCTGGCCCACGCTTCAGTGGGAGGTAGTATGACGGCTTCTATTTTTGGTTTGGATGGTGGATGGGCCGGTATTCGTACAACTAAGAATATACCTGCCCTGTTCCCCGATCCAAATGGAACAACCGATAAACGCGCGCAGTTCTTTACGGCCGGTCAGAATGTGGAGATCAATGACCTTACCCAATTCACCGATGGATATGCCGTTACCAAGTACAGGAACGTATCCCGTACCAATGTAGCGGGCTCCAGCCTTACCTGGGTAGACATCGATTTCCCGATCTTCCGTTTGGCTGAAATGTACCTGATTTATGCAGAAGCTGTTGCCCGCGGCGGTAGCGGTGGAAGCACTGCCAATGCCGTTAGCTATATCAACCTGCTTCGCGCAAGGGCTTATGGAAATGCTTCCGGGAATATCAGTTCCTCCGACCTCACCACGAATTTCGTACTCGATGAAAGAGCACGCGAATTGTATTGGGAAGGTTTCCGTCGGACAGACCTTGTACGTTACAACCGGTTCACTGAGGATACTTACCTCTGGCCCTGGAAAGGTGGTGCCAAAAGCGGAACCGGTGTGGATGGTTACAGAAAATTGTACCCGATCCCTTCGGCTGATATTTCATCAAACACTAACCTGGTGCAAAACCCGGGATATTAATTCAATAAATGCCAAACCACTCATTTAAAAATTAATTTATGAAAACAATACTTTCTAAACTGTTTTTCATAAGCATCCTGGCGGGTTTGTTCAGTTCTTGTAAAAAAGACGAGAACAAGATCTACTTCGAAGGAGGCACAGCCCCGGTGCTGTCAGCTTCTTCCACCAGTGCCATGGTGCTTACAGGAGCCAATGCCAGTAACCAGGCTATTCGGTTCGACTGGTCCAACCCGGACTATATGTTCACCACGGGTACCAGTTCCCAAGATGTATTATACGTATTACAGGTAGATACTACCGGGTCCAATTTTACCAGTCCTACCATGCAGGAAATATCGGTAGCACGTGAATTGACCACCTCCTTTACGGTAAAAGAACTGAATGCCGTGATGACGAAGTTGGAGATGCTGGAGAATATCCCACACAATATCGAGTTCCGGTTGAAAGCCTCTTTGGCCAACAATACGGTGCCGCTTTTTTCCAATGTACTTCAGGTGATCATCACCCCCTATCTCGATGTAGTAACACCCATTCCTCCTACCGGAGAATTGTATATCACAGGTAACGCCATGCCAAGCGATTGGACCAACAGTCCACCCCTGGCGCAGAAGTGCAATAAAGTAAGCAACACTGAATATAATATCACCGTTGCCCTGACATCTGGTCTGCAGTATAAATTCCTGTCTACGCTCGGTGCCTGGCAGCCTCAATATGGTGGCAGTAGCGCAACGGGTGGAGATATTGGCTACAACATGGGTGGCGGTAGTGATCCGGATGCGATTCCTACACCTTCGGTGGCCGGTACCTATAAGATCACGCTTAATTTCAAAACCGGTAAATATTCGGTCGTCAAACAATAATTCATCCTTAATAACTATAGTATGAAAAAATTGCTCAGCTTATCATTACTTGCGCTCACGGCGTTTCTTTTTAACGCCTGCGACAAGGTGGATGAACTGCCTTACTATGAGAAGGGAACGGCAGTCACCCTCAATTCTTCGACGGCGACCGTAGCGCCAACTTTGGCCGATAGTGTTGCCAATGTATTGTCATTCTCCTGGACCAATCCTCAATACGGACAGGATACCAGTTTGTATAAATTCATCATCGAGGTAACGCCTGCCGGCAACAACTTTGCCACCAAGGTGACCAAGACAGTCACAGGTAGCCTTGCTGCCTCAATTACTGGCCGCGAACTCAATAATATGTTATTGAATTTGGGTCTGACCGCAGGCACTGCTTCAAATGTGGACGTACGGGTAATCTCCTCTTACGGAAACAACAACGAACGCTATCTGTCGAATGTGTTGACCATTTCGGCCAAGCCTTTTGCCGATCCTGCGGTACTTTCTACCGAGAAAACAACGGTGACCGGAACATTGGCTACAGCCAACCAGCCTTCGAATACATTTAGCTGGACCGAAGCCTTTAAGAAATATACCGGAACAGTTACGTATACTTTGCAGTATGACTCTTCGGGTAAGAACTTCGCTACCATCAATGAGATTCCTGTAGGTACAGGGTTGTTGACCAAAGCCCTGAATGAAGGTGAAATGAACCAGACCGCCCTGAGCTGTGGAGTAGTGGGTGGTACACAAGGAAAGATCGAATACCGCATCAAAGCGGTTACCGCTTCCGGTTCTACTGCTTTCTCCAATGTGGTTTCTGTCACCATCAATAGTTATGAGAGCATCGTTCGTCTTTATATGCCTGGTGGCTATCAAGGTTCTACCGGTAATGGTAATGACTGGGATCCTGGAACAGCCCCTGAGCTGATCCGCGATAACCGTACAGGTGCGGTGAACAAGCTGTATTACATTTATATCTATCTCCCTGCCGGTGCCGAGTTCAAAGTAACTCAGGGCCGTAGCTGGGATGTGAACTATGGTGGTACAGGTGGTGTGCTCGCTAACAATGGAGCAAATTTCACTGTAAGCACTGCCGGTTATTACCGTATATCGATTGACCGTACCGGATTGCAGTATGACATCCGCGAAGGCCGTATGGGCTTTGTTGGTGGTGGTACACCTTCCGGTTGGGATCCCCCCAGTGTATTTCCTTTGCGTGCGATGGGATTGGCTGCCCCCAACCTGTTTGTTGGGTTGACCGATTTCACCGTGGATGGTTGGAAATTGATTGACAACAATGCCTGGAATAGTGGTGACCTGAACGTGACCAACACCCGCAGTTATGGTTCCAGTGGTGGAAGTGGAAGCACCATGGAAGTCAATGGCGGCAATTTCCCCAATATGCCTTCTGCAGGTCGTTACCGCGTAATGTGGGATGGCCGTGACAGGGATAATATCAAATATGAGTTTTCTCCAGCCGCTGAAATGCGTGTGGTAGGTGATGGTATCTCTGGTGTAAATGCCTGGGATCCTGGTGCTAGCCCGCAGATGACCTATATGGGCAATGGCCAATGGCAGATCACACTGGCCCTCGTGGGTGGTAAGGATATTAAATTCCTCGCCGGCAATGCCTGGGGTGCATTTGACTATGAAGATAATAGTGGTGGAAGCACCGCAACTGGTGTGGCCCGCAAGATCAAATGGGAAGGCGGAGATAATTTCAAAACGCCTGCGGCTGATGGAACCTATACCATCACGTTGGATGAGAATGCTCAAACCGTGACCATTTCAATTTAACCGAATAGATCCGAACAAAGATCTTACGAAACATAAAGCAAGCTTTCGTTTAGCGCGAACCGCCTTTTCAGGCGGTTCTTTTTTTTGTTTTACCGCCAAGGCATGGCGCTCTCTTGCGCCTTAGCGTCCTGGCGGTTAAATCCTCGTTTTTTAAAGGTGAAAATCCCCTCAAATGCCGGGGACATTTTTACACAACCGATACAATCTAATGGGACATTTGTATTGGAGCTACACACGTAGTCTTCAGGGAAATCGCTGGTAAGTTTGTTAGTGCAGGAAGTCCAATCCAAGAAACCTTATCTTATGAAACCGTTCCCTGAATGCATGCGGACCTTGTGTCCATTTGTATCCACCGGAAGGGGGCCTGGAAAGAAGGAGCTGGGCCCTCTTCTTTTTATGAGAAACATAAAGCTAAAAGTAAAGACTAAGAGCTATTAGCTATTAGCGTTAAGCCTTAAGCTTACAATGATCTGCCTTCGACCAATCTGGCCGGGAGCATCAATTCGCGGTAGAATTTTTTGCCGGCCATATAATCACTGATCCGGTGAAAGGCCAGTTTACCCAGCTTGTATCCGCTGGTTTCGATATAGGTGATCTCAGGCTCATACAAATGAGGGATGAAGTCATCGTTGGAAATGGAGATGATGCCAGTTTCTTCCGGGATACGGATCCCGAGTTGTTGAATGGCCTTCATGCTGCCGGTGAGAATCTCATCGCTCATGGTAAAGAGTGCATCCGGCCGATCCTGGGAGGAGAGCACCTCATGCGTGATGTTACGGGCTTCCTCGCTGGTGGTGGCATGAAAAGAACGAACCTTGATCTCCGGGCTGTATCCGATGGTTTTGAGGAAAGCCTCTTTTCGTTTGGGGGTGATCGAGATACTCGTACTTCCAAAGAGGGCAAGAATGTTTTTCTTTCCCTTTTGGAGCAGATGGCTGGCCGCCAGGGAAGCGGCTTCCTCATCGGCCAGGCAAACCTTATTACAGGCATCTACGGCCGGAACCTTATCAAAGAAGATCACGGGTACATTGGTTTCCTCCAGTTTTTGGTACTTGCTGATATCCGGTGAACTGACTGCAACAGATATAAAGACGCCAGCCACCCGGTTTAACCGGCAAAGCTTGATATTCTCCGCTTCCTGTACTGGGTCATTCCCCGACTGGAGGATGAGTAGCGAGTAGCCAATCTTCCGACTTTCTTCCTCTAAGGCAGATATAAAGGAGTGGTAGAAGTAATTGGATATTTCCGGAACGATCACGCCGAATATATTGCTGCGGTTGGTCCTCAGGCTGATGGCATAGGTATTCGGCTCATACTCCATCATGGAGGCCAGGCGCATCACCTTTTCGCGGGTCTCCTCGGATATATCCGGATGTCCTTTCAGGGCACGGGATACCGTTGAAATGCTGATGTTGAGATTCCTTGAGATATCCTTGAGGGTGATCTTAGTATGCATGGCAAGAATTGGTAATCTAATTTAATGCATTTTTTTTCTACCCCGCAAAGGATTTCGCAAACATTTGCGCAAAGCTTTGCGGCTGATTGCCAAGTTTTAACAAAACATAAGTACGCGTTTTGGTTAAATTTGTATCACTGCCTCAAGCAGGCAGTCTTTAGATTTAAAAGCAGGCCTTTCGGTTCCCCGGAGGGCCTTTCTGTTGGGGGGACCCTAACACCCCTAAATTTTTTTATATAAGTTTTCCCCCGCAAACGTTTTCGCAATCAATTTCGCAACGCTTTGCAAGGTTCCTCAAGCAGCGAAGGTGTCCGAAATGTACCCTTTCTATATATCTTACAATAGTATTGGCGACCGATAGGCAGTTGAAAGTGACGGTTTTAGCGTCATTTGAAAACTTTAACATTTTCTTGCATC
Source organism: Chitinophagaceae bacterium (assembly GCA_041752235.1). Lineage (GTDB taxonomy): Bacteria > Bacteroidota > Bacteroidia > Chitinophagales > Chitinophagaceae > SpSt-398. The sequence goes on along the minus strand of JBGSHM010000010.1, from coordinate 250,957 downwards.
AGTTTGAAAATGTTTGAATATTTGTGTCGCTTGTACATACTGGAAGGTATTTAATTGTAAACACACTTATCTAATGCTTATGCTTGTCAAAAAACTCCAGGGGGTTTCCCTGCTCCTTTCTTTTTTGCTACTGTCAATGGCCATTCAGGCGCAGGACAGAACAATCACAGGTAAAGTAACGGATGCGAAAAGTGGCAATGCTATTGCAGGGGCCAGCGTGGTAGCCAAGGGCACCAATGCAGGTACTTCTACAAACATCCAGGGCGAATTTAGCCTGGTGGTAGGCAATGCTACAAAGCTGGTGATCACTTCGGTGGGTTTTAATTCCCAGGAAGTGGACATTGCCGGTAAGACTTCTGTTACTGTCGTTCTCGAAACATCGATCAATGACCTGAATGAGATCATCGTGGTAGGTTATGGAACCGCCCGGAAAAAAGATCTGACTGGTGCGGTTTCGTCTGTAAAGGCAAAGGACTTCAACCAGGGTATCCAGATCTCTGCTGATCAGTTGATCCAGGGTAAAGTAGCCGGTGTTCAGATCGTAAACAATAGCGGACAGCCCGGTGGCGCCACCTCAGTGCGTATCCGTGGTAACGCTTCGATTCGTACCGGTAACCAACCGCTTTATGTGGTGGATGGTGTACCATTGGATGGACGTTCTGCCCGTCCTGGTGCAGTAGATGCCGGTTTTGGTGCCTCTCCGGATGGCAACCCGCTCAATTACATCAATCCGAATGACATTGCCAGTATAGATGTATTGAAAGATGCATCGGCAACAGCGATCTATGGTTCCCGCGGCGCCAACGGGGTGGTGTTGATCACCACCAAGCGTGGCCAGTCGGGTGCAGCGCGTGTGGAAGTATCTTCTTCTTTTGGTGTCAGCTCTGTGCTGAAAAAGCTGGAAGTATTAGATGCCGCTACCTATCGCAAAGCCTTAGCAGACTACAGCGTTACAGGTACAGGTGTGGATGGCGGTGCTTCTGTAGATGCATTTGATGAAATCACCCGCCAAGGTATTTACCAGAACTACAACGTTTCCATCAGTGGCGGTAGTGATAATGCCCGGATGCGTAGTTCCTTTGGATATTTGAACCAGGAAGGTATTGTTCGCAAATCCGGTCTGAAGCGTTATACAGCGAATCTTTCTGGCGCACTTAAGTTCCTGGACAGCAAAAAGCTTGGTCTTGATTTCAATATCATTGCTTCTCAAACCGACGAGCAGATCGCTCCGATCTCTAACAACGCCGGTTCTCAGGGTAGCCTGATTGGTATGGCCCTTCAGTGGAACCCCACCAAGGCACTCCGGAATCCCGATGGGACTTTTTTCCAGTTCCCTACGCCTTCCATTGGAATAGGTGATCAGGACAAGAACCCGCTGGCACTTTCTGAATATTATGATGATCAGGCTAAGACCACGAATGTGCTTGCCAGCCTGTCTCCCTATTACAAGTTTTCAAATGATCTGGAATACCGCATGACCCTGAGCTTGAATTATGGTAGTGGTATTCGCCGCAGCCAGGTATCCAGCCTCATGAACCTGCAGGATATTTTTGGAAGAGGTTTTGCTTACCTGACCAATTCCGAACTGACCACCCAGCAGTTGACTCATGTGCTGAACTATAACAAGGAATTGAACAAGAACCTGACCTTTGGTGCTACTTTGGGTTATGAGTTCATGCGATTTAAAAATAAAGGGTTTGGAATCTCCGGTCGTGATTTCACGTCGAATTCCATTCCTTATACCAACTATTTCCAGGGATCGACCGTTACTTCGCTGCGGCCCTTCTCGTATGCTGATCCGATCACTGATCTGCAGTCCTACTTTGTTCGTGCCAACATTAACTTCAAAGACAAGTATTTGCTGACCGCTTCCTTCCGTGCAGATGGTTCCAGCAAATTTGGTGAGAACAACAAGTATGGTTATTTCCCCTCTTTTGCTGCAGCCTGGGTCATGTCGAATGAAGACTTCCTGGCTGGCAATTCCTTTATCAAAAACCTGAAGCTTAGAGCAGGTTGGGGTTTGACGGGTAACCAGGAATTCCCTGCCGGTGCCGCCCAGGAGCGTTATCGTTACTTTGGGCCTGGCGATATCCGTTTGGATAATATCGCCAACCCCGATTTGAAATGGGAAACGTCTACACAGTTAAACATCGGTGTTGATTTCGCCGTATGGAATAACCGTCTTTCCGGTTCTATCGACTATTTCAACAAGGATACAAAAGACCTGCTGTTCAACTTCGACGCCATTCCACCTGCTCCTGCCGCCAAATACTGGAGCAATATCGATGGTAATGTGATCAACTCCGGATTGGAAGTTGCCTTGAATGCAGCCGTGGTAGCAAAACAGGACCTGTCGGTGAATGTAGGTATGAACGCCGCTTTCCTGAAGAATAAGCTGACCAACTATACAGGTGCTCCCTTCCTGACCGGTGAGATCAGTGGTCAGGGTTTGACAGGCGCCCGTGCGCAACAGTTCGTAAATAACCAACCGGTTAACGTGTTCTACCTGGGGCATTTCCTGGGTCTGGATAAAAATACAGGGGAAGCTCTTTACGAAGGTGGTGACGCCAATGCTAACCGTTTCTATGCCGGTAGCCCCAATCCGACAACCCTGTTGGGTTTGACCGCTAATGCTACCTACAAGAAATGGTCATTGAGTGCCAACATGAACGGTGCTTTCGGGCACATGGTTTATAACAATACGGTGCAGGCTTCTCTTGCTGTGGGTAACATCGCAGCCAACCGAAACCTCGCCAGCAGCGTTTATACTCCTGGAGCTTTGGAAAATAAAGCCAATGCCCAACCGGTATCCGACCGCTACCTGGAAAAAGGCAACTACCTGAAGATGGCCAACATGACACTTTCTTATAATGTGGGCCAACTGGGTAAATCCTTCCGCAATGTGAACGTGTATGTAACGGGTCAGAACCTGTTTGTGATTACGAATTATACCGGGTTTGATCCGGAAGTAAATACGCCCAAGCCCGTGGATAATGTACCGTCATTCGGTATCGAGCATACTCCGTATCCTTCGGCCCGCAGCGTGATCTTTGGTTTAAACATCTCCTTATAAACTGTAATTCTTTGCATATGAAAATGAAAAATAAATTTATCGTCACCTCCCTTCTGGCATTAAGCCTGGTAAGTTGTTCCCGGCTGGAGGAGAAACTTCAAGGGGATATCACCTTTGAGGATGCCCGGAAGAACGCAGATATCAGCAACCTCTTAAAAGGTTGTTACAACTCCTTCCGTGGTCCGTTTCAGGATCAAACCGGGGTATTCGCCTTGCAGGACATGAGTACGGATCTCTGTATCGGGCCCACTCGCGGTGGTGACTGGGATGATAACGGAGTTTGGCGTGTTTTGCACCAACAGACCTGGGACGCAGAGAATCAGCGGATTCGGGAAAACTTCAACAACCTGTCTACCATTGTATTCAACACGACCAACCTGCTCAACTTTAACCCTTCTGATGCCATTAAGGCCGAAGCGTTGATGTTGCGCGCCTACGCCATGTTCTATATTCTCGATCTGTACGATCAGGTGCCCTTCCGCGAGCCGGGAGAGAACCTGCTCAATCCTTCACAGGTGTTAACAGGTACAGAAGCGTTGGATAAAATCATTGCTGACCTGAACACGGCGATGCCAAATCTGGGCAATGGTCCCGCTACAAAGGCAAACAAATGGGCAGCCAAAGCCCTGTTGATGAAATGTTACCTCAACAGAGGGGTGTACGCCAATCGTGCCACGCCGACTTTTGCTGCCGCCGACATGACACAGGTTATCAACCTTGGTAACGAGATCGTGGCCAGCACGCAGTTTTCCCTGGCCAGCTTTTATGATAACTTCAAGCCCAACAATACCCAGATCTCTACCGAGTTGCTCTTTGTAAATGAGAATACCGCGACAGAATCCGGAAACGTTCGCTTCCATTGGCATGCCAGCCAGCACTACAACCAGAATCCTTCAGGCTGGAATGGTTTTACGACCCTGGCGAGCTTCTATGATAAGTTCGAAGCAAGCGATGTACGTCGTGGCGATTCCATCATTGGATTCTCTAACCAAACCGGTATGCGTGTAGGTTTGTTATACGGTCAGCAATATGATAAGAACGGGAACAAATTGAAAGATCGTTCTGGTAATGACCTTTTCTACACCCGTGATATCACTTCCATTGTTACCGGTAACGTGGAAACGCCTGGTATCCGTGTAGTGAAATACGTTCCTGATATGAAGGCTGACTTCTCGTCTGACAAAGATGTAGCGGATAATGATATGGTGCTCTTGCGCTATTCCGATGTATTGTTGATGATCGCGGAGGCTCAACTTCGCTCTGGTCAACCGGCACCAGCCCTGGCCAATGTGAATACGGTACGTGCCAACCGTGGCGCTACCAGCCTTGGCGCACTCACTCTCGATATCCTGTCGGATGAAAGAGGTCGTGAATTTTATTGGGAAGCATGGAGAAGAAATGATCTGGTTCGTTTTGGCAAGTTTTTGGCTCCCTTTGGTACAACCAAGCCAGGCACTTCCGATGCTAAATACCTGATTTTCCCCATTCCTAACACAGCGATCGCTGGTAATCCTAATCTGAAACAGAATCCTGGATACTAAGCGCAGGTTCAGAAATATTTGAATAATTTAGCGAAAGGTCATTGCCCGCAATGACCTTTCGCTTTTATGATAATTGTTGTATTAACTATTTTCAACTGATGAAGTTTCCTCTGCTTGGAATCTTGCTGTGTGTGGGTGTCTGGTCATGTACCTCTCCATCAAAAGAAAATGGGACCCTCTTCGAAAAAATGGAAGGAACCGGGATTGATTTTATCAATAAAGTGGTGGATGATAGCCTGGAGAATAGTTTCCTTTTTCGAAATTTTTATAATGGGGGTGGCGTTGCCATTGGCGATATCAATAATGATAGCTTGCCAGATGTGTTCCTGACATCGAATACCGGTGCCAATAAACTCTACCTGAATAAAGGCAATTTTATTTTCGAAGACGTCTCAATCAAGGCAGGAATCCTTCCCGATGATAAATGGAACACTGGCGTGTGCTTCGCGGATGTCAATGCCGATGGGTGGTTGGATATTTATGTCAGTACCTCCGGACACATGGGTACAGGAGTCCGGAAGAACAAGCTCTATATCAACGACCGTAACCTGCATTTTACAGAGTCTGCCGATCAATACGGATTAGGGATATCTGCCTATACTACCCATGTTTCGTTTTTTGATTATGATTTGGATGGGGATCTGGATTGCTTTATGATCAACAACAGTCCGGTACCAATCAACCAACTCAATTTTGCCAATCGCCGTGACCTGCCTGACAGTGTCTGGAAGATCGCTTCCTTTTTACGGGGCGGTGGTGATCATCTATACAGAAATGACAACGGCTATTTTACTGAAGTAACGCATGAGGCCGGTATCCATGGGGGATTGATCAGCTTTGGCCTGGGTGTATCCATCGGCGATATCAACAATGACGGGTATCCGGATGTCTTTGTTTCAAACGACTCCTATGAACGTGACTACATGTACATCAACCAACGCAACGGCACGTTCAGGGACGAGTTGGAAGAACGGGTTCAACATACCAGTTTCTCTTCGATGGGTACGGATATCGGGGATATCAATAATGATGGGTATCCTGATCTTTTCACCACCGATATGCTGGCATTGGATGATTACCGGCTTAAAACAACAGGGTCCTTTGACAATATCAGTTTGTTCAATAGTAAGCGAGATGCAGGGTTCTATTACCAATACACCAAGAACTGTCTTCAATTAAATAACAGGCATGGCCAGTTTGTGGACATAGCCCGCTATGCTGGGGTGGTGGCTACCGACTGGAGTTGGGGTGCTTTGTTATTTGATATGGACAACGATGGCTGGAATGACATTCTGGTATGTAATGGTGTGAACAGGGATGTGACCAATCTGGACTTCATGGATTTCTTTGCCAATGATGTGATCCAGAATATGGTGATGACGGGTAAACGGGAAGAAATTGACAAGGTTCTCCAGCAAATACCTCAAACCCCATTACCTAACAAAGTTTTTCGCAACAATCATGACCTCCGGTTTACCGATATCGGAAAGGAATGGGGCCTGCGCCAGCCTACACTCTCCAATGGCGCTGCCTATGGGGATCTGGATCTTGACGGAGACCTTGATTTGGTGATCAACAACGAAAACCAACCGGCACTGATCTATAAAAACCATGCCCGGGAAAAAACCAACCACCACTACCTGTCTGTTTTTCTGAAAGGAAAGGATAAAAATCATTTCGCCATAGGAACAAAAGTGCAGGTCTTTGCAGGCGATCAGGTGCTTACAAGAGAACAGGTACCCAGCAGAGGTTTCCAGTCTAGTGTAGATTATAACCTGGTATTTGGTTTGGGGGAAACAAGCCGCATCGATTCTGTTTTGATTACCTGGCCCGACAGGACGATGTCCAGGGTGATTGCACCGCAAGTCGATCAACGCCATTACTGGAAACAGGCCAATATGCCTGCGGGGCCCTACCGCTCGTTTCCCGAAATATTTTCACCGCAACCCTTGTTTTCCTGGTCTGATTCATCGCTTGACCGGCATCAGGAAAATGATTATGTGGATTTTTATGATCAACGGGGTATACCACGCATCCTTTCCCGTGAAGGCCCTGCTGCCAGTGTGGGTGACCTGAATGGCGATGGGCTGCAAGATATTTTTGTTGGAGGGGCATCGGGTCAGATTGGTGCCGTCTATTTACAGCAACCCGATGGCCGGTTTGGGAAAATGGTTCAACCGGCTTTTGACCAATTCAAGGATTTTGAAGAAGTACATAGCCTGTTTTTTGATCCCGACCGGGATGGAGATCTGGATCTCCTGATCGCTCCGGGCGGGAACAACTTTCCCGCCAATAGCCGCGAACTTGAACTTCGATTATACCGAAACGATGGCAAAGGATTATTGACACTCGACGCAGGGGCGATGCCTTCCATGGGTATGAATGTGGGAGTACTCGCCGAACATGATTTTACCGGAGATGGCTTTGCCGACCTGTTTATCGGGGCAAGGAGTTACCCGGAGGAGTATGGTCGTGACCCGAAAAGTCTATTGCTTGTCAATGATGGAAAAGGAAAATTTCAGAATAAGACGGAACAACTGAACCCGGATTTTCTGAAACTGGGTATGGTTACCGGTGCCTGTTGGTCGGATCTGATGCCAAACCCCGGAAAGGAGTTGATCATAGTAGGGGAATGGATGAGCCCAAGGATATTCAGCTACAATCAAGGGAAGTTCGAAGAAATAGACACCGATCTGAAAAACCTTTCGGGATGGTGGCAAACCGTTTCGGCCACCGATTTGAATGGAGATGGCTTGCCAGACCTGGTGCTGGGGAATATCGGGGAGAATTTTTATTTACAACCCGATGAAAAGAACCCGGCCAAACTATGGCGGAATGATTTTGATGGAAACAACTTTGCCAATACCTTATTGACCTATACAATCAATGGTAAGGATATGCCTGTTTTTCTCAAGAGCGATCTTCAGGACCAGTTGCCTTCAATCAAAAAAAAGAACCTCAAACACAAAGATTACGCGGAGAAGTCCATTCAGGAGTTGTTTTCAAAAGACCTGATCCGCTCCAGCTCCGTGAGCGTATTTAATTACCCTTCTTCCTGTGTGGCCATTAATCTTGGTAAGGGGAAATTTGAGATCAGGAAATTCCCGGTGATGGGGCAGCTTTCCAGCATCAATGCCATTTTGCCGATGGATGTAGATGGAAACGGGACCATAGATCTGATAACCGGAGGCAATCAATTTGGATTCCTGCCCCAGTTTGAGAAACTGGATGCCCATGGTGGAGAAATATGGCTCAATGATGGCAAAGGAAATCTGACCTGGCAGGAGGCGAGTCGTACCGGATTGAATATACGGGGAGAGATGCGGGCCATAATTCCTGTGAATGACGCGAATGGGAGCCGGATTCTCTTTGTAATGAATAATGAAAGACCTGTGATTTTTAAACTGGCGCGCCCTTCGGGGGATTAAATGCATTACTTGAACTTACTATGCAGAGTCGGCTACTTTTTACCTTGCTAATTGGCCTGCTTACCGCAGGATGTTCTTCCAAAGAAAAGGAGGTATTATTTGAGTCTGTGAAAGGAACAGGGATCATTTTTGAAAACAAGGTTACCGATACAGATAGTTTGAATATTGTCAATTACCGCAATTTTTACAATGGAGGCGGGGTTGCTACTGGCGACATCAATAATGATGGATGGATGGATGTTTTCTTTACAGCGAATCAGGGACCCAATAAATTGTTTCTGAATAAAGGCGACTGGACCTTTGAAGATATTTCGGAAAGGGCCGGTTTTGGGCCCAAGCAACAATATAGCACCGGCGTCGTAATGGTTGATATAAATGCAGACGGATGGCTGGATATTTTTGTTTGCAATGCCGGGAGTCTTCGGGATCCTGCCTTGCGTAAGAATCAACTTTTTATCAATGATCAGCATCTTGGGTTCACGGAACAGGCTGAACAATATGGACTCGCTGATTCGGGATACACGACCCAGGTAAGTTTTTTTGACTATGACCTTGACGGCGATCTGGATTGTTTTCAAATTGATAATAGTCCCGTGGAGGTAAGTGGTCTTGGGTATCCCCGTCTACGTGATCTGGAAGCCCGCAACTGGTCGGTAGAAGAACAATTTAAAAGCGGAGGGGATCATTTATACCGGAATGACAACGGAAAATTTGTGGAGGTGACCCGCGCCGCAGGTATTCATGGCACCTTAATGAGTTTTGGAATGGGCGTGTCAGTAGGGGATATCAATGGTGATCATTACCCTGATATTTTTGTAGCCAATGATTTTTTTGAAAGAGATTATCTCTACATTAATCAGCAGGATGGCACCTTCAAGGATGAACTGGTGGATCGCATGCAACACACCAGCTATGCCTCCATGGGAGCCGATATTGGGGATATTAATAATGATGGCTGGCCCGAAATATTTACCACAGACATGTTGCCTGCGGATGATTATCGGCTAAAGACCACCTTGCGTTTTGATAATATAGATCTGTATCGCCTCCGGTCGGAAAACGATTTTTATCATCAGTTTCTGCAAAACACGCTTCAGTTTAATACGGGGGGTGGGTTATTTAAGGACATCGCCCATTTCAGCGGAGTGAGTGCCTCGGAATGGAGTTGGGGAGCCTTGATCTTTGATGCGGATAATGATGGATGGAATGATCTGTATGTATGTAACGGAATTTTCAGGGACCTTACCAATCAGGATTTTCTTGATTTTGACGCGGATGAAATCCGTAGGCAATTGATCATGACAGGGAAGAAGGATATTCACAATCTTGTTGATCGTATTCCTTCCATTGCTGTGCCCAATAAATTATTTCGCAATAAGGGTGACCTTAAATTTGAGGACATTGGGGAACGATGGGGATTTGATCAAAATTCTTTTTCCAATGGGGCTGCCTATGCCGACCTGGACAATGACGGAGATCTGGACCTGGTGGTGAACAATGTGAATGAACCAGCTTTGATGCTTCGAAACGGAAGCGAAAAGAGGGAGGGTCATTTTATCGGATTTCAACTTAAAGGAACGGGAGCCAATCCGTTTGCGATTGGGACAAAGCTTAATCTGTACTGTGGAAAGGAGCGATTGACACGCGAACTATATCCCAGCCGTGGATTTCAGTCCTCTGTCGAATATAGATTACTCTTTGGGTTGGGGGATCGTCAGGTGGATTCACTGGTGATCGAATGGCCCGACGGTAAGAAGGAGACAAAAACAAATTTAGTCCTTGATCAATATCATATCCTGTCACCCACATCGCCTTTAAATCGAATGGCGATTCATACGGTGGGCTATAATTTTCTGATCCCGCAACAAGCCTCTATTTTTCCTAAACATTTGGAAAATGATTATACCGATTTCTATCGCGAACGCGCGATTCCAGTCATGCTTTCCAAACCAGGACCGGTTGGCGCGGCTGCAGATATCAATGGAGATGGGTGGGAAGATCTTTACATAGGAGGGAGCACAGGCAATCCCGGGCAATTGTATTTGCAGCAAGCCAATGGATCATTTACACCACACCCCCAGTCAGCTTTTTTGGCCTTTCCGGATTTTGAAGATGGGGCGGCTTTGTTTTTTGATGGAGACAAGGATGGCGATCCTGATCTTTTTATCGGGGCCGCTGGAAATACTGCTATTCCTGGGAGCCGTGAATTGCAACACCGGTATTTTGTAAACGATGGAAAAGGAAATTTTACACTTTCCTCTAATTCTTTTCCCTTGAATACCGATAATATCTCCATAGCTGTGACGAACGATGTGGACGGGGATGGAGATCTGGATCTGTTTGCAGGCGCCCGTTGTGTTACGGGCATATATGGGTATACTCCTCAAAGCCATCTCTATCTGAATGATGGTAAGGGACGGTTCAGCGAAGTTCCTGAAAAGGCATTAAATGGTTTGGGACAGATTGGGATGGTGACAGATGCAGTCTGGGTAAATCTGGACAATCAACCGGGCAATGAACTGGTGGTAGTAGGAGAATGGATGTCACCCGTTATTTATCAATGGAAGAATGGAAGCATGGTTCGATTAAATTCCGAATTGGAACAACTTACTGGTTGGTGGCAAACCGTTCAGGCAGCGGATCTGGATGGGGATGGTAACCAGGACCTGGTTCTGGGTAATTATGGTAAAAATTATTACCTGCGTCCCAGCTCAACTGAACCGGCCAAATTATGGTTAAATGACTATGATGACAATGGCAGCGTAGATAAGGTGATCAGCCGAAGCGTAAAGGGAGTGGATAAACCTGTTTTCATGAAACATGAGATGGAAAGTGAGCTGCCGCTGCTTAAAAAACAAAACCTTCGAAATAATGTATATGCTTCCCGGTCAATGACCGACCTTTTTTCGGAAGAGAAAGTGCGTAGCTCCAAGGTACGCCCGGTTAGTTCAGCGGCTTCTGTGGTAGCCTGGGGAAATGGGAAAGGGAATTTTACGGTAGCCGACCTACCTGATCCTGCACAATTTTCTTCAATAGCAGCCGTCTTAATCACGGACCTGAACAAGGATCAGCAACCCGACCTGGTGGTTTCCGGAAATGAATTCGATTTTCAACCTCAGTTGGGACGGTTGGATGCAAGTGAAGGCACTATTTTGATCAATGAAGGAAAACGCCAATGGCGGGTGGAGAAAGAGGGCCTTAGATTAAAAGGTATGGTACGTGAGGTCGTCAGTATTCGAAGGACAGGAAAGGAAACCTATTATTTATTTCTGATCAATCAGGAAACTCCACAATTGTATGTAAAACAATGAGATTAAATGGGTCATATATACTCGTGATCGGTGGGCTGTTGCTCGCCTCCTGCCAACAACATAAGCGGGAGATTCCAGCCCCGTTTACAGTGTTAAATGCGGCGCAGACCGGTTTATCTTTTGCCAATAAACTTGTGCCTACTGATAGTATGAACATGTTTACCTACATGTATTTCTACAATGGATCAGGAGTTGGAGCTGGAGATTTCAATCAGGACGGGAAGGTGGACCTTTTTTTCGCTTCCAACCAGGGCGATAATAAACTTTACCTCAATGAAGGGGATCTGAGGTTTACTGACCATTCAAAGGCCGCGGGTATTCCTCAGGATGGCGGCTGGTCTACGGGCGTATCGGTAGTGGACATCAACGATGACGGAATGTTGGATATTTATGTTTGCCGGGTAGGACGGTTTCAGGGGATGTACAGTCACAACCAGTTATTGGTTTGCAAAGAAATTCAAAATGGGATACCGGTTTTTGAAGAAAGGTCAGCTTCTTATGGACTCGATTTTTCCGGCTTTAGTACGCAGGCTGTGTTTTTTGATATGGACCGCGATAATGACCTGGATTTATTTTTATTAAATCATGCCGTGCATCAGAATGGATCCTTTGCGCCGCGGGAGCAGTTTCTGGGCACCTATGATTCTCTTTCTGGTGACCGTCTGTTTAAAAATGATAAGGGCAATTTTAAAGATATCACAATGGAGTCCGGGATCAATAGTTCCGCGATCGGGTATGGGTTGGGTGTGGTCGTGTCGGATCTCAACAATGATGGATGGCCTGATTTATATATCGGCAATGATTTTCATGAAAATGATTACCTGTATATCAACCAGGGGGATGGCCGTTTTTTGGAAGAGGGGGAAAAACGCCTTCGGCATACAAGTCAGTTTTCCATGGGGGTGGATGCGGCGGATATCAATCAGGATGGGGCACCGGAGATCATTTCTGCCGACATGCTTCCGTCTGATCCCTATATACTAAAGCGCTCGCTGGGGGAAGATGACTATGATGTTTTTTACCATAAAGTAAGTGTTGGTTATAGTTATCAGTACACCCGAAATAATCTTCAGTATAACCGGGGAAATGGATATTTCAGTGAAATGGGTCTGTATGCAGGCATTTATGCCACCGACTGGAGTTGGTCGCCGCTATGGATGGATTTTGATAATGATGGCTGGCGCGACCTGTTTATTTCCAATGGCATACCCAAGCGGATGAATGATATTGACTATGTCAGTTTTGTTTCCAATAAACAGGTGCAACAGGACTTGCGCGACGGAAAGACTCAGGAAGCCATTTCGCTGGCCAACCGTTTTCCAGAGATAAAGATTCCCAACCGGTTCTTTCATCAACAACAAGATCTTCGTTTTGAAGACTGGTCAAACACGGTAGAAGGCAATGGACCGAGTTATTCGAACGGAGCCATATACGCCGATCTGGATAATGATGGAGATCTGGATATTGTGGTCAGCAATGTGGAGTACTTCGTTCAGATTTACCGTAACAATACTGATCAACCCCAAACATCGGTACAAATAAAATTACAGGGCCCCAAGGGAAACAACTTTGCTGTCGGAGCAAGAGTTTTATTGTTTGCCGGGAAGGAGTTACGCAGTTATGAGAAATTTCCCGTCCATGGTTTTGCCTCCAGCATGGAGATCCCTCTGCAAATTGGCATTCGCCAAACCAGGATTGATTCTGCTTTATTGATCTGGCCCGATGGAGGTTACCAGCGAATTCAATTAGACAGCATCGGGAAGACGATATCGGTTGCCTTCTCGGATTCCCTTCCGGTTTTTGCCTTCAACCGACTTGCTTTTGAGGAAGATACAACGCTAATACCCTGGACCGATATTACTGTACAATCGGGATTAAATCACTGGCATAAGGAGAACCCATTTCCTGAATTTAATCGTGAACCATTATTGCCTCACCTTCTTTCTACAGAAGGCCCGGCCCTTGCGGTGGCTGATATCAATGGTGACCTCCGTGATGACTTTTTCATTGGTGGTTCGAAAAGAAATCCAGGAGCTGTTTACATTCAGGGCGAGAACGGGCAGTTTAAGGCTTTACCGCAACCTGCCTTGTTACTCGACAGCATGTATGAAGATGTAGATGCCGTTTGGGCGGATGTCAACCTGGATGAAATTCCGGATTTGATCGTGGCATCGGGAGGCAATGAATATTTTGGCCAGGACAAGCATCTGCTGCCCCGTGTGTATATAAACAATGGCAAAGGAAACCTGACCCCAATGCCAGGTGCGATACAGGGAATTTATACCACCCAATCTTGTATCGCGGCCCGGGACTTCAACGGAGATGGTTATGTGGATCTATTTTTAGGTGGTCGTACCGTCCCCTGGGAGTATGGAGAAACACCTCGGTCTTATTTATTGCAAAATGATGGAAAAGGGCGGTTTATAGATGTAACCACAAAATATTTTGATACTTCCCTTCTATATGGAATGGTCACTGATGTGGAATGGCAGGATTGGGATAATGATGGTCAGAGCGATATCATACTCTGCTATGAATGGGGCGGAGTAAAAGCCTTTTTAAATAAGAAAGACCGGTTTGAAGAACGTATTTTGACCGATCGTAAAGGCTGGTGGAATTTCCTGTATGCGGATGATATGGATGGCGACCAGGATCTTGATCTGCTTGTGGGCAACCTTGGATTGAATAGCCGTCTGACTGCCAGCCAGGAAGAACCCGTGCGAATGTATTACAGCGATTTTGATGGCAATGGCAAAAGAGAACAGGTATTGACGTACTATCTGGAAGGAAGAGAATTACCATTTGCCAATAAGGATGAATTGGAAAGGCAGATTCCCTTGCTCAAAAAGAAGTATCTGTATGCGGAGGATTTTGCTAAGGCAAGCCTCAATGATCTGTTCCCTGCTGAAAAACGGAAGAAGGGCATTACCTGGGAGGCGGATTATTTTAGCCATGCGGTCTTGATCAATGAGCAGGGTAAGGAAGCCCGAATGGAGGCATTGCCCTGGCAGTCACAATGGACCCCGATTCGGGCAGCCGGTGTTTTTTATGATAAGGATTCAGCGAACAAACGATTTTTTATTTCGGGTAACTACGAAGGAAACAATATTCAGATGGGCCGTTATGATGCAGGCATGGGAACCGTACTGGCCCGGGGAACGAATGGTGTTTGGAAGGCAGGGCCCCTTCCGGGTTTGAATATTCCTTATCAGGTAAGACAGGTCAGGAGAATCCGCATCGGAGCGGGGAAGAAGGAAGCGATGCTTCTTGCTGTCAATGATGGACCGTTAAAACTTTACACGATCAGATGACCGGGTAGAAAAGCTTCGTTTTCCATTTTGACGTGTCTGTTACCTGTTGCCGGTTGGTGATCATGGATTGAAAAGGGATGGCAATCGATGTATGGTGGCGATCAAAGATGAAGAATTCCATTTGACGCTGAGCCTCCCGGATTCGACCAGGTCCGCCAGTCACTTCCGTAGTGAGAATATGTCCCCCTTTTAGCATCCACTTGGTATAGAAGGGAGGTTCATCCGGCAATTTGGAAACAATAGGAATACCAACCTGTACCCGAAATGTGTCGGGGCTCGAAGAGGTGATATTAAGCATGGGTGATTCAATGGGTGCTGTCTTCTTTTTAGCAAGATGGTCCTGTATCGCCTGAACAAGTTGATACACCTCATCGGTAGAAGGCGGGTGGGAGAGTGTTCGGCTTGTGGAGACCAGGTATTCGATCTGTACATTTTCGAGGCGGATATCAAATCCATAGATATTCTTCTCGTCAGCAAGGAACCGGGTGAGGGCTGCGATCCGGTTCTCAAAGCTCTTTTTCAATTCGGCCGATTTGCGGAAGATCTTCCAGCGGGCAATGGGATTGCCGGTCGCCGTCAGGCTCGCCTTCCATTCCAGCAGTAATTTGCCAGTGGTATCTTCCGAAAATTGCAGCAGGCTTTCAGAATGGGCAGAAGCCCCCATTCTGTCAAAACGAAACAGGTTGTCATAGGTCTTGAAGAGTACCAGCCAATGATCGCCCTCCTTTAGGTGCAAGCTGCCGTCTGGTTTTCTTTCGGTTTCGCCCGGCCACCAGGAACGCCAGTTTTCTGGCTGTCCAAGAAAACGAACCATGCCTACATAGCTTTTATCAAGCGGTACGGCTACGCGAACAGACTGACGGGCAGGCAAAAGAAAACCTGAGAGAAAGGCCACGAGGAGAAGGGCAACAATTGCGAGGAACCATTTTTTCATGTGAAAGATGCTGTTTATACCAGCAAGAAGGTAAAATTATCCATAAATTTCATTCATACCGCTTCTAAAAGCTTTAATACGTTTGCTATGCGAAAATATCATTTCCTCCTGCTCCTTTCTCTGCTTCGATTGTCCGTCTATTCCCAGGATCCCTGGAAATTAAGAACGGATATTAAACCCGGAATGGAATACTATGGCGTAACCGTCGCCAATGGAATGATCGGGATCGTTTCTTCTCCTGAGCCATTTAAAGTGAAAGATGTAGTGCTCGCCGGGGCCTATGACCTCTATGGCCGGGGACGGGTGAGCAATTTTCTCCGGAGTTTCAATCTCCTCAATATGTACCTCGATATCGAC
Source organism: Chitinophagaceae bacterium (assembly GCA_041752235.1). Lineage (GTDB taxonomy): Bacteria > Bacteroidota > Bacteroidia > Chitinophagales > Chitinophagaceae > SpSt-398. Next base: position 235,002 of record JBGSHM010000010.1, on the reverse strand, counting down.
GGCATGCGCATCGATGGAAAGAATGTTCAGGGCATGGAGCAGGAACTCGATATGAAGGAAGCAGCTTTTCGCACCCGGTTTGAGGTGGGGGATAAGGCCACGGTAGAATACACCTATTATTCCCTTCGCCACCTGCCCTATACCGTGTTGATGGATGTGGAGATCAAAGCAAAAAAGGATATGACCATTGGCGGGGCCAGTGTAATGGAGGCCCCCGATGCATTAAGGGATGTTGAGAATTATTACAATGAGATCGACCGCCCCCATGTGGTCATTAGCCTGCTTACCTCAACCGCTAAGAGTCCAACAGGAAAGCTGCAAATGTGTGCCTCCAATACTTTTCTTTTCTCGGAGGAACATGGACATGAACCCAGGGTGATCCATGAAATGTGGGACAACAATATGCACCTGATGAAGTTTTCGAGCAAACTAAAGGCCGGAGAGACCTATCGCTTTTCCATTGCCGGGTCTTCCATCACGAGTGCACATCACGACGATCCGCTCAATGAAGCCGAAAGACTCACCATCTATGCCAAATTAGAAGGCCGCGACCGCTTACTTGCATTTCATAGAAAGGAATGGGAAAAACTATGGAGCAGTGATATTCGGATAGAAGGGGATGCACAGGCACAACAAGACATCCACAGCATGCTTTATCATCTTTATTCCTTTGTGCGGGAGGGAACGGCTTTGTCTCCATCGCCGATGGGTTTGAGCGGACTTGGCTATAATGGCCATGTATTTTGGGATACAGAATTGTGGATGTACCCTGCCTTGCTGGTAATGCACCCCGGGTTGGCAAAAAGTATGATCGAATATCGCTTTCAACGATTGGAGGCAGCCAAACGAAATGCCTTTTCCAAAGGATTCAAAGGAGCCATGTATCCCTGGGAAAGTGCGGCTTCCGGTGTGGAAGAAACACCCGTTTGGGCATTGAGTGGTCCCTTTGAACATCATATCACTGCCGATGTGGCCATTGCTGCCTGGAATTACTATTGTGTGACGCAGGATAAGGATTGGTTGCGTGAAAAAGGATGGCCCATATTATCCGCCACGGCAGATTTTTGGGCAAGCCGGGTAGAACGAAATGGCCCCGGGCATTTTGATATAAAAAATGTGGTGGCCGCTGACGAGTGGGCCGAGAACGTGGACAATAACGCGTTTACCAATGCCGCAGCCAAAGCCAATCTGCAATTTGCCACCCAGGCTGGCCGGATATTGGGTCTTAGCCCGAACCCTGATTGGGAATTTGTGGCCCGAAATATTCCGATTTTAAAAATGGAGAACGGGGTGACCCGCGAACACGCGACCTATAAGGGCGAAGGCATCAAACAAGCCGATGTGAATTTGCTTTCCTATCCGCTCAAAGAGATCACCGATCCCGCCCAGATCAAAAAAGACCTGGAATATTATGAAACGAGGGTTCCCGATGCGGGGACACCCGCCATGACACAGGCTGTTTTCACTACCCTGTATGCCCGATTGGGAAATGGCGAACGGGCCTATCATTGGTTCAAGGATGCCTATTTACCCAACCTGAACCCGCCCTTCAGGGTGGTGGCGGAGACCAAGGGAGGTACCTACCCCTATTTTGCGACCGGTGCCGGGGGTATCCTGCAAAGCGTTATCATGGGCTTTGGCGGGGTAGATATTACGCCCAATGGGCTGGGAAGGGTTAAATCGGTGTTGCCACCTCATTGGAAATCGCTGGAAATCAGGGTGGAGGGGAAGATAATAGGGAACAGGTAGTTTATTTGATATTACCGCTAAGGCGCTATGGCGCAAAGGACCGCTAATAGCTAATGGCTAAAAGCCTACTCTGCGCCTTGGCGGTTAAGGGTACTGCTGTTTCTCCACTATTTTTCCTATCTTTCCCTCACTGCTTATCGCTTGAAAAAGCTTGCTGCCATATCATTTCTGCTGGTGCTAACCTTCAACTGGTTAGGGTATCGTTTTGTGTTCGATCACCTTGAACAAAAGCAGGACCGTTTACTTGAAAGCAAACTGGATCTGGATGAATATGATGAAAGCGATCTGCTTTCCATTAAAGCGCATTTCCCCGCTCCTTATTTTGTCGTTTCTAATCAAGACCAATTTGAACGTTGGAATGGTGAGGTAGAGATCAATGGGGTTATGTACAAGTATGTGAAGAGAAGGTTCTTTAGTGATTCAGTTGAATTCTTATGCATTCCCAATACCGGCGCGGAATTATTGAAAGAAGCTCGTCATGATTATTTCCGCATTGCCAATGATATCATACCCACCGAATCCAATAAAGGGAGCGATCAAAAAGCACCGGTGTTTAAGAATCATTTGAGTGAGTATTGTGAGGACATTCCCGAGTACGATTTTACGATAACAAACAAGCAAAAGCATACAGGTATGTTATGCAGTTCATACCTGCCCGTAGCCCCTATGGATGTCCTTTCTCCACCCCCGGAAACAATCAGTTGAGCATTCTACTTTATTACTGCCGGAGCATACGGACCTGGTTCGTGTGCTGATATTATTTTAATACATTCAAAAGACGCATCACAATGAAACTTTCCATTTGGGTCATGAGTCTGGCCTTTACAGCGCTATTGTCCTGCAATACCAAGAACGATTATAAGGAGATCCTGCATGACCCCATTTTGTATTCCCATACCGTACATGAACTGAATACGGTAGTGATGGGAAATAATTTTCCTCCGATCATTGCCTCCAGAAATTATACCTATGCCAGCATAGCGGGCTATGAAGCAATCGCTGCCGGATATCCGGAACAATATCAATCGCTGGCTGGACAGGTCAAAGGGCTGACCAGTGTACCCAAGCCCGAAGCAGGCAAGGCCATCGATTTTGAATTGGCTGCGCTGTTGGCCTTTTGCAAATTGGGCGAAGCGGTTACTTTCCCCGAAGGAAGTATGGGTGAATATGTGGACAGTTTAAAGAAACTGGCCCGCGACCATGGTATGCCCAAAGAGGAATTGAAAAATACCGAGGATTATGTTTCCGCACTTACCGAAGTGATCATGGCCTGGAGCAAGAAAGACAATTATGCCGAAACCCGCAGCTATCCCAAATACACGGTAATGAAGGAAGTAGTTGGTCGCTGGGTACCTACGCCTCCTGCCTATACAGAAGCGATGGAGCCCAACTGGCGCGAGATTCGCACCCTTGTACTTGACAGCGCCAATCAGTTCACGCCTCCCCCACCACCGCCATTTGACATGAAGGATAAGAACAGCCTGTATTACAAAGAAGTGATGGCGGTGAAGAATGCCGGAGACAGCCTGACGGAGGAACAAAAGCATATTGCCAATTTCTGGGATGATAACCCGTTTAAATTGAATGTATCCGGACACGTTATGTTCGCTACCAAAAAATTTTCCCCTCCCGGTCACTGGATGAGTATTGTGGGAATCGCGGCAGAAAAAGCAAAAGCCGATTTTGCCAAAACGGTATATGCCTATGCCCTTACCGCTATCTCCCAATTCGATTCCTTTATTCATTGCTGGGATGAGAAGTACCGCAGTAATTATATGCGCCCCGAAACCGTGATCAATGAATACATTGACCAGGAATGGCGACCCTTGTTGCAAACACCCCCCTTCCCAGAATACACTTGTGGACACTCCACTGTATCGTCCACCAATGCGGAAGCATTGACCTTTGTATTCGGGGATAATTTCGCCTATACCGATACATCCGAATTGGAATTTGGGATCGCCAGCCGATCTTATAAATCTTTTCGTGATGCGGCGATTGAAAACAACTGGGCGCGTTTCTATGGAGGCATCCATTTCCATAATTCCTGTATCGTAAGTACGGACTATGGTAAAAAAGTAGGAGAGCTTATTGTCAGCCGATTGAAAATGAAGAAATAGTTAACCTGTGAAGATTTTACCGCGAGGGCGCGAAGGCGCAAGGTTTCGCCAGAATGATATTAGCGTCTTAGCGCCCTGGCGGTAAAGTTTTCAATTGCAAAACGAAAACCAATGAAACAAATACGCATCATAGCGACATTCGTCGCCTGTCTATACATCACCCAACAAACCCAGGCCCAGGGCTGTGTAGCCATTCGATCCAACGGAAGCAGTTGTTCCCGTCTCCTCCCCGGGCAAGACAAAGGCTGGGTCTTTAGTTTTAATAACCGGTATTTCCGGTCCTATAAACATTTTGTAGGCACCGAAGAACACAAGGAAAGAGTGGAGAATGGTACCGAGGTGATCAATTATTCTTTTTCCTGGGACCTGACCCTTACCCGCCAGTTCAATAAATACTGGTCACTATCCATCGGGGTTCCCCTGATCTCCAATGTTCGCTCTTCCATGTACGAACATTATGGAAATGGAAGCAACAGCCCCAATGCCCGAAACAGCACCAAGTCGTTTGGATTGGGTGATATTCGTCTGACCGCCTATCGCTGGCTATTCGATCCTGCCAAGGCACACAAAGGAAATATCCAGGTAGGGCTTGGATTGAAACTGGCCACTGGTGACTATGAGGTACAGGATTTCTTCCGGAAAAATGATAGTACTACGTTGGTTGGCCCTGTTGATCAATCCATCCAGTTAGGAGATGGCGGAACGGGGATCATTACAGAGTTTAATGGGTATTATAATTTTTCACATCGTTCCGGGGTGTATGCCAATGTTTATTATCTGATCAATCCCCGCGAACAAAACGGGGTTTCCACTTCCAGAGGCGGATCTGTTTCTGCCACGGCCATCAAGTATTTTACCCATACCATGAGTGTGCCAGACCAGTTCATGCTTCGGGCCGGGTATAGCTATATGGCAAATGCCTTTTCCTTTTCCTGAGGTGTTCGTGTAGAAGGCATACCCAGCAGTGACCTGATTGGTGGTGACCGGGGATTTCGCCGTCCGGGATATGTAGTTTCCGCTGAGCCAGTGATATCATACATGATGAAGAAGGTAAATCTGTATGCCTCTGTACCCGTGGCTTTAGTAAGAGACCGCACCCAGAGTTATTCTGATAAACTAAGGACAGCTGAATCCGGATCACATGTTCAGGGTGATGCCGCTTTTGCAGATTATCTGATTAATGTAGGAATGAGTATCAGGTTTTAGTATATTGGTGGTACGAATAACCACACATGCAGCAAAGCACGCTCAAGGAACTATCTGAAGCGCTGGGTATCAGTGTTTCCACGGTATCCAGGGCCTTGAAGGACCATCCTGATATTTCCGATGCCACCAAGCGGAAGGTAAAGGAACTGGCTGTTGCCTTGGAATATGAACCAAACAGCAATGCGGTCAACCTGCGGACAAGACAGTCCAATGTGCTGGGAATTTTGGTGCCATCGATTGATAATTATTTTTATGACTCTTTTATTGCCGCCGTGGAAGAAGAAGCCCGGCGGCATAATTTTTATGTCCTCGTGATGCAGTCGCGTGATGAACTGGAAATCGAAACCTCCTGTCTGCATCTTTTTCGCAAGCGCATTGTCAGTGGTTTGTTTGCCGCGATTTCAGTAGAGATCGAGGATATGACACCCTTTGATAAATTGAAGGAGATCGGAATCCCCGTTGTGTTCTTTGATCGTGTTCCGGAAGTGGAGGGCTATAATAAGGTTTGCCTTTCCGATGAAAAAGCCGCGGTCATGGCCGCCGAGAAACTGATTGAAAAGAACAAGAAAAAAGTACTCGCGCTATTTGGCCATCCCCATCTCAGTATATCTAAAACCCGCTGCGCAGCCTTTCAAAAGATATTTTCGGACAAAGCCCCGGATACTGCACTCGCGATCCATTATCCCGACCGTACCGAAGCGTCCAAAGAATTGGTTTTATCACTCTACCAAACTGGGAATAAATACGATGCCATCTTTTGCATGGGCGACCTGATTTTGATGGGGGTAATGCAGGCTGTACATGAATTGGGATTACGTGTACCTGAAGAGGTGGGTATCATCAGCATCAGCAATGGGGTTATTCCAACCCTTTTTAATCCCCGGATCACTTATATCGAGACCAGCGGTAGCAAACTTGGCCACCTGGCCTTTACTCAAATGCAACAATGTTTACAACAGCAAACGTTTGCGGAGGACGTTTTTCTGGATTCCATCCTCGTTGAAGGAGGGTCATTATAGCAAATGGCTTAATTTTCTTTGGTAAACCATGTTTGCCATGTCTCACAAGCCAATCAAGGTCTCACTCTACCTGAATTATTTTGTATTTGCCATCCTGCTCAATAGCGTGGGGATTCTCATTCAACGTTCCATTAACTCTTACGGAGTGTCGGAAATCCGAGCCAGTTCGCTGGAGGCATTCAAAGACCTATCCATTGCCGCCGTTTCTTTTCTGGTGGGATCCTTTCTCCCTCGTCTCGGGTACAAGAAAGGAATGCTCATCGCGCTGGCCCTGGTGTTTGTGGGGTGTCTGTTCATGTATCAGGGTAATTCATTTTCTTCCGTCCAGGTACTCTTTGCTTGTGTGGGAATTTCCTTTGCCGTGGTCAAAGTTTCTGTTTATTCCTTGATCGGATTAATAACTGGCAATGACCGGGAACACAAATCCCTGCTCAGTTCCATCGAAAGTTTTTTTATGATCGGGATAGCAGCAGGGTTTCTCGTCTTTCCTTTGTTTTATAGTGAAACAGACCCCGATGCCTGGTTAAGAATCTATCTGTTATTGGCAGGTTTGATCGCCCTGTCTTTTTTTATATTACTTTTTTCGCGGTTCAATATAACCTATGAAACACCCGGTTCGGGTGTTAAAGAGGATTTTATTCAAATGATCCAGTTGATGAAACGACCATTGGTACCGGTCTTTGCGCTCGCAGCCTTTATGTATGTGATGACCGAACAAGGGATCATGAGTTGGTTACCCACCTTTAATCAAAAAGTGTTACACTTAAAAGAAGCGATCAGTGTAAACATGACGGTTATCCTGATGTTGTCGATTGCATTGGGACGTTACCTATCTTCATTATTAGTGAAAAAGATATCCTGGATATGGATATTGGCGGGATGTTTATTTGGTGCGGCACTCATGGTGGTCTTTGTGTTGCCACAAACCAAGAACCTCGCTCCCCGCGAGATCAGTACACTGGCCGAAGTACCGGTGATCGCCTACGTATTTCCGTTAATTGGGCTTTTTTTAGCTCCCATTTATCCGCTCATCAATTCTTTTGTTCTTAGTTCTACGGAAAAGGTTTATCATAGCCCCATGGCTTCCTTGCTGGTTTTCTTCTCCGCCATAGGGGGTACCCTCGGATCGCGCCTGGTGGGATATCTTTTTCAAAATAGTGGGGGAGACAAAGCCTTTTATTTTTCGCTGGTTCCGATGACAGTCCTGTTGCTCTGCCTGTTCTTCTTTGCCAGGATGCCGGTTAATAGGAATGGAAGTAAATTAGATAAATAGATCACTTATTCGAAACCTATGTCTATTCGCCTACATGATCTGACTCCCTTATTTGAAAAGGTCCAGCAAGCGCAGGTATTTTCAGATGGAAAAACCTTTGTCGATTGCATTCCCCGTGCCCCTCTGCGTGAGATTCTTTCGCAATTTGAAGCTGAACAAGTATTACCCGATTTTTCCATTTCTGATTTTGTCACTCGTCATTTTGATTTACCCAAAATATTTGGAAACGGATTTCATACCGACACATCAAAAGCGGTGGAGGATCATATTCAATCACTCTGGCCCATCCTCACCCGCCAACCCGAAAATGAAGAGAACAGTTCCTTGATCCCGCTTCCTTATCCATACGTGGTACCCGGTGGACGATTTGGAGAAATATATTATTGGGATAGTTACTTTACCATGCTTGGCCTGGTTGCTTCCGGGCAAAAAGAAAGTGTGAGGGATATGGTGCAGAATTTCGCGTATTTGATTGAAACCATCGGGTATGTGCCCAATGGAAACCGAACTTATTATCTGGGGCGTTCCCAACCTCCCTTCTTTTCGTTGATGGTTGACCTGTTGGTTCAAGCAGGAGATGCCAATGCACCTGCAGAATTTCTGTCCCAAATGGAGATGGAGTATGAATATTGGATGAAAGGAAAGGAGAACCTCACCCCGGAACAACGCGCCCTTCACCAGGTGGTCCTTATGCCGGAGGAAGAGATCATGAACCGATACTATGATGAATCAGATACACCCCGACCTGAATCCTATCGCGAAGATGTGGGACTACATGATGAGCAGGAATCACCTGAACTTTACCGGCACTTGCGAGCCGGGGCGGCCTCAGGTTGGGATTTTAGCAGTCGTTGGTTCCATGATCCGTTTGACCTGGCTACGATCCATACCACTGATTTTATACCTGTTGACCTCAACTGTCTTTTATACTTATTGGAAAAGAGGATCGCTTCAGCCGCTGAAATGGCGGGTGACAAAGAACTGAATTGGAAATTTGATCACCTTACTCAGCGACGAAGAGAAGCCATTTGCCGGTATTGCTGGCACGAAGGCGAATCTTTTTTTGTGGATTATGACTGGACCCTAAGCCGTCCATCCCAGGCAGTAACCATGGCTGGTTGTTTCCCCTTGTTTGCGTCGATTGCTACGCCCGAAGAAGCCGCTCTGGTAGCCGGACGGTTGGAAAGTGATTTTCTGTTTGATGGCGGATTAGTGGCCACTTTGCAAACCACCGGTCAGCAATGGGATGCCCCCAATGGTTGGGCGCCTTTGCAATGGATCGCTGTAAAAGGACTGGAGAATTATGGTTTTCATACCCTCGCCGATACCATTCGGCAGCGCTGGTTGAATCTGAATCGTCAGGTGTTTCATCGCACCGGTAAACTCATGGAAAAATACAATGTTGTCGATCCTCACATCGAAGCCGGTGGCGGCGAATACCCCGGGCAGGATGGTTTTGGTTGGACGAATGGGGTGTTTTTGGCGATGTCTCACGCCTCCAGCAGCTTGAACTCATAAGGCTGCAACACCAAATACTCATGATCATACCCCACCACATATTCTTTCTCCTCCCAATGATCAAATAATTTTTGAGGGGCAGCGCCATGTTCCTTAAAGGCATACCAGGTTAGATAAGCAGGTTGATTGCTGAAGTTAAACAGGCAATAGAGTTTTTGATCTTCGAAGGTGCGGAGATAGCCGGCAATATGAATATTATGCGGCGTCATCCAGGTCAGGTTCTTGTGGTCGGCCACCATGCCCAGTTGTTTTCGAAGGGTGATCAGTCGTTGGGTAGACGTGAATACCCGGTGTTCAACCGTGCCCGGCTGGTTGGTGCGTTCATATTTTTTCCAGTCGATCACGGGTCGGTGCATCCATCGGTTATCATAACTTTTTCCGGGATCACCGAGGTAGGAGTAGTCGTTGGTATAACCCATTTCATCGCCATAGAACAGCATGGGTATGCCACCAAGAAAAAAGCTGTGGGCCTGCAGGAGCAGTATCTTTCGAATGGCCAGTTCAATGGCTTCTTCATCGTTGTATTCAAGCGCTTTTTCCAACCCGCAAAGGGAGGCCAGTGAGCCACTGATACGGGCATCATTGGTTTTGGGGTTTACGGAAAACAAAGCCCCTCTTGCCGGAGAATCAAACCGGTTGCCTGAATAATGGTCTTTTAGAAATTTACGGTGTTCAAAAGGTTCAAACCCTGCCTGACGGATCATGTAATCATCATAACCCAGGCCAATATCATCGTGGCAACGTGTATAGTTGATCCAGGAAGTGCCATAAGGTTTTTGAAGGATCTCATGTTGTGCAGCCAGCATCACCCGCGTATCCGCGGTAGCCAATGCATCCCATTGCAGGGCCATATGTGTGGCATTATAGGCAAAGTCACACTCTTTGGCGGTGTACAGACCGGTGCCAAAGTATTTCATGATCTCCCTGGGTGCCACGATGGCTTCTCCCAAAAGGGCCATGCCCGGTGCGGAAACCTGCACACACTGCTTGATCAACCGGAGCAGGGTATGTGCCTGCGGCAGGTTCTGACAGGTTGTGCCGGCTTGTTTCCAAATAAAGGCCGGGGCATCGATGCGGAGAATGTCCACGCCCAGGTTGGCATAAAAGAAGATCGTTTCCAGCATCTCGAGAAAGACGGCCGGGTTGCGGTAGTTGAGGTCCCATTGGTAATTGTGAAAAACCGTCATCACCCATTTATTGATCTCTGGCACCCAGGTAAAATTGCCGGGGGCACTTTCCGGGAAGATCTCGGGCATGTACTGGTCATAATGGTCTGGTTCGACCCGGTTGTCGAACATGTAAAAATAATCCTGATATTTTCGGTCACCCTTTCTGGCCTTCTGAGCCCATGCATGTTTGTGCGAAGTATGATTCAGCACGATATCCAGCATGAGGTACATATTCTCTTCCTGCATTTTTTCTTGCAAGGAGCAGAGATCATCAAGATGGCCAAAACGACTATCCACTTTTCGAAAATCGGATACCGCGTATCCTCCATCACTTTCTCCGGCCGGACTTTCAAATACCGGCATCAGGTGAAGAAAGTTGACACCAAGTTTTTGAAAATAACCGAGCTTCTTTTCCAATTGCGGAAGATTGCCACAAAAACGGTCCACATAAAGACTCATTCCGGTAATGGCATTGCTTAGAAACCAGGTGCCTTGTCGCATTTTGGATTCATCGCGTTGCTTTAAGGAATCAGACCGGGTGGCATGCGAAGTAGTGATCAGGTCGATCAATTGATCAAAATAATAATTGGCGTCTTCGCGGTGACCATAAATTTCCCGGAACAATGCGTCGATCGCCGTAGCATTGGCGATAAAGCGAGTAAAAAACAATTTATTCGCCCCTTCGGGGTCGATGGCTTGCTCCTGAAGCGTATCGGTGATATGTTGATGCAGATGATGGTTGTACAAGGCTTGTTCCTTTTTGTCGGTTGTCAGTTCACGAAAATATATCCTGGCTTAAGTGTTTGAATGCTTCCATGGCACCAAGGTATTCACAGGTACGCGCCCCCGCTTTGTTTCCATTGCGGATGATCGCCTTCCAGTTTTCAGTGGTCAGCAACTTTTGTTCTTCACGACGAAGTTGACTGAGTTGGTACAAGACCGCTCCTACAAAGGCATCCCCGGCCCCGGTGGTATCGGTTACTTTGGCGGGAATACTTGGCACCTGTATCATTTCCCCGGCAAAGCCCAATAAGGTACCTTCTTTTCCCAGCGTGATAGCAAAAACGGCATCTGTTTTTTTACGTAAGATCTTGGCGGCATCCGATACGGAAAAGGCGCCTGTCAATAACATGGCTTCTTCATCACTTACTTTAAAAAAATCACAGTTAGTCAGGAAATGCCAGGATTGATCAATAAATGAACGGCTGCTGTCTGGAAAAAGCAGGTGCCGGTAATTTGGATCAAAACTGATATAGCAACCCTGTAGCTGTGCCCTTCTCAGGAGTTCGAGATAGGCTTCCTGCAAGGGGCCGGGTAAAAAAGCGGTAGCGGATCCAAAATGCACAATGCCTGCATCTTCCAATGGAATTTTTGCCACAATTTCTTTTTGGAGATGGCCATCGGCGCCCCGATTAAAGAAAAAGTCTCTTTCCCCGCTTTCCATTAAGGATACAAAGGCAAAGGTTGTAAAATGGTCCGGGTCACGATTCACCCAGCGCGTGGATACGCCAAAGGAATGCATGACATCCAGCAGGTGTTTGCCAAACGGGTCAGCACCAACCGTAGCCACCAATTCCACATCACCACCCAGGGCAGCAATCGCTGCAGCCACATTGGTAGGGGCGCCACCGGCTTTTTTCAAAAAATGATCGCCGTCCGAAAGCGCTTTGCCTTTATCGGTGCAGATCATGTCGATGAGGGCTTCCCCAATGCAAATGATCTTTTTCATGTTGTTAAAAGTTTAATGTCCTCCAGCCATAGCTGGTACCTCCACATCGCCAGAGGGTTTCCCCGTTTTAATCATTAGGGTAAGCACGGCAGCCACCATCAGACATCCTCCGGCAAAGAGAATGGCATAGGGGGCATGGTTGCCAATGATATTTTTATAAATAAAACCAAAGCTCAGGGTTTGCAATAACATAGGGACAACGATCATCATATTTATAATACCCATATATACCCCATATCTTTCTTTGGGTATATGATCGACAACTAATAAGTAAGGAACCCCCATCATGCTGGCCCAGCCAATGCCTAACCCGATCATCGGGATGAACAACAGGTTCTTGTCCTGGATATGTGGAAGCAATAATAATCCCAACCCTGCCAACGCTACACTGCCCGCATGCACCCATTTAGGACCCACTTTGCGCGCATACCAGGCCAGGGCAAAGGCGCTTAAAAAGGTCACTACGTTATAGGAGGCATTCATCAGACTGGCATGACCAGCGGCCTGTCCATAGAGTTCCGGATTTGCTTTGGATGTGGTATGCCAGGCAGTCTCCGCTACGCTGTGCGAAACAAATTGCCAGTAGCAAAACATGGCATACCATTGAAACTGATAGACCGCCGCCAATTGCCACATCACTTTGGGCATGTCGCCTATCGCGGATATGATCTCTTTAAAAGGAGCTGCCAAACCCTTTGGGTGGGCTTTTAGTTTTTCCAATTCTTCGGCCGTGGGTGGAATCTCAGGGGTCTTGCTCACCGACCATAGCACCGTGGTAATCGAGGTAAAGGCTCCGATAAAAAAGGCGATATAAACCCAGTATGGAATACCCGCCGCGGATTTACCGGGGATCAGGTTCTTTTTTTCAAAAAAGTAGAGACAGACATTCGCGAGAGTAATGCCCAGTCCGGTAAAGAAACTTTGCATCATGAAGCCGGTACCAAATTGTGACTTCGGCAGTTTATCTGCCACAAAAGCCCGATAGGGTTCCATGGCCGTGTTATTACCGGCATCGAGTATCCATAATAGTCCGGCTGCCATCCAAAGTGTGCGGCTAAAGGGAAACAGGAAGAGGGCGAGGCTGCAAAGGATGGCACCAACCAGAAAGTAGGGCTTTCTACGTCCCCAACGCGGGCTCCAGGTCTTGTCACTCAAGGCTCCGATAATTGGCTGGATGATCAAACCGGTCATTGGACCTGCCAGGTTCAGGATCGGGAGGTCATCTGGATTGGCTCCCAGAAAGGAATAGATCGGGTTGACAGCGGATTGTTGCAATCCAAAGGAGTATTGGATGCCGAGGAACCCAAAACTCATATTCCAGATCTGGCCAAAACTCAGACGCGGTTTGGTAACAGGCATAAGCAATCGTACTAATGAACTGGAAATGTACGGCAGGAAGGGGGTAGAAAGAGGGGGTTTTTGCAAAAAGAAGCCGCAAACGTTTGCAGGGGCACGAATTGCACGAATTATACAAATTATACGAATTGCACGAATGAGTGTCTTGGCGTCTTTGCGTCCTCGCGGTTAAGCTTTACCGCCAGGGCGCTAAGGCGCAAGGGTACGCGAGGATTGAACTGTGATGATGAATTGGATGATATCATCCAGAGGGGTATCGATCCGCGAAGCAGCGTCGTTGATATCGTCGCGGCTTACATTGGCGGCAAAGCTTTTTTCCTTTAATCTCTTTTTTACTCCTTTTACATCCATGCCCTCATAGCCTCCAGGGCGCATCAGGCTATAGGCATGAATAAGTCCGCTGAGTTCATCAAACATATAGATCATCTTGTCCATCTTGTTCTCCGGTTCTACCCCAAAATAGCCGGGGCCATGCGAGGCTATGCAATGGATCAGTTCGGGGTCCTGGTTACGCCGCTCCAGTTCTTCAATAATGATGCGGCAATGGTCATCCGGAAATTTTTCCCAGTCTGCATCATGGAGTAAACCGGCCAATTCCCATTTAAGCGCGGTTTTTTCATCGGCACCTTCTTTCTCTAGGGCCCAGGCTTTCATTACCGCGGCCACCTGGTACATGTGCAGGCGGAGTCGCTCATTGGGCACCCATTCATGCAAAAGCGCACGGGCTTCTTCAATAGACATCAGGTTACCGGTGTTTTTGGGGTCGCCGAAGGTGGAGCGGCCAAGGTGGTGAGAGGGCATGGGGGAGGTTTTTTGGGGAAAAATAAGGAATATGAAGTAAGGTATTCTTTACCGCCAGGGCGCTAAGACACAAAGAAGCGCCAGGATTTCTTTGCGAACCCTCGCGCCATAGTGCCCTGGCGGTAAAGCACTATAAAATATTATCAAATTTTTTATTGAAAATCAATCAAATACAAAGGTGCGCTGAAAATTTAACCCTCAAACCCCTGTTTTCACCACCCGTTTTCCCCTATCTTTGCGCTCCCCAAATATGGGGGTCCTCCGGGGGTTGGCCCTGATGGAAATTTTAAAATAAAAAGAATAATGAGCAAACTACATTTCACCACCAAGCATGCAAATGCGGCTACCATTCAACGTAACTGGTACGTTGTTGATGGTACCAATCAAACCGTAGGACGCATGTGCTCGAAGATCGCAGCCGTTCTGCGCGGAAAGCACAAAGCCTCCTATACTCCTCACGTTGATACTGGCGACTACGTCGTAGTAATCAATGCAGACAAAGTAAGATTCACAGGAAACAAACTGGAAGAAAAGATCTACATCAACTTCTCGGGTTATCCGGGTGGTAAGAAGGAAGAGACAGCTGCCAGCCTGTTGAAACGTCGTCCGGACGCCCTGATCGAGCGCGCTGTTAAAGGCATGCTCCCCAAGAACCGGCTGGGACGTAAAATGGTCAAAAAAATGTTTGTGTATGCCGGTGCCGAGCATCCTCATACCGCACAACAACCCAAAGAACTTAAATTCTAAAAAGCTATTAGCTAATAGCTCCTGGCTTTTAGCTTTTAATAAATAATCGAAAATGGAAAAACAGAAAAACGGAATTGGTCGTCGTAAAGAAGCCGTGACCCGTATCTTCCTCTCCAAGGGAACCGGTGCCATCACTGTGAACGACAAAGACTATAAAGTTTATTTTCCCCTGGTGTACCTGCAGAATCAGGTGGAAGCTCCCCTGCGCACCGTGGAAGCTACCGACAAATTCGACATTAAGATCAACGCCGCTGGTGGTGGTCTGAAAGGTCAGGCTGAAGCTGCCAAGCTGGGTATTGCCCGCGCGCTGGTTGAAGTAAATGCCGAACTGCGTCCAGCGTTGAAAGCAGCCGGTCTGCTGAAACGTGACCCACGCTCTGTAGAACGGAAGAAATTTGGTAAGAAGAAAGCCAGAAGAAGCTACCAGTTCAGCAAACGTTAATTATAGCCATTGGCTATTAGCTTTTAGCTATTAGCCCGGCGATACAATCAATTTACACAGCTAAAAGCTAAATGCTAAAAGCTAAACATAAAATGGAAAATAATACTTCCTTACAACAGCAGCTCCTCGAAGCCGGTGTACACTTTGGTCACCTGAAGAAGAAGTGGAACCCCAAGATGTTGCCTTACATCTTTGCTGAGAAGAAAGGCATCCACATCATTGACCTGAACAAGACCACCGAGTGTTTACAGGAATCTGCCGCCGCCCTTAAAGCGATCGCTCGCAGCGGTAAGAAGATCCTGTTCGTTGGAACCAAGAAGCAGGCCAAGGATATCGTAACCGATAGCGCACGGAAAGTAAATATGCCTTTCGTAACCGAGCGTTGGTTGGGTGGAATGCTGACCAACTTCAATACCGTTCGCAAGAGCGTGAAGAAGATGCAAAGCATTGAAAAAATGCTGGGCGATGGTTCTTTCGACAGCATCACTAAAAAAGAACGCCTGACGCTGAGCCGCGATAAGGATAAAATGGAAAAGGTACTCGGTGGTATCGCCCAGTTGGGACGTGTACCCGCTGCCCTTTTCATTGTGGATATCGGTCATGAGCATATTGCCCTCTCCGAAGCCAAGCGTTTGAACATTACCACCTTTGGTGTGGTAGATACAAACTGTGATCCCAATAAAGTAGACTTCCCCATTCCCGCGAATGATGATGCTACCAAATCCATCGCCATCATTGTAAACTATATCACCGCTGCCATCGCCGAAGGCCTTGCCGAAAGACAAGCTGCCAAAGACGATGAAGGAGATGAAGTGAATGATGACGAAAAGGAAAAGAAAGCAGCCAAACTCCTGGCCGAAGCAGAAGCTGAAGCCGGACGTGGTGGCCGTGGTCGTGGCGCAGGTGGTGGTCAACGTCGCCGTACAACCGGTGGTGGTGGTACTTCTGCTGGTCGTGGACCGGGTGGTGGAAGACGTTGAGTTAGTTCGAAGACGGAAGTCCAAGGTCCGAAGACGGAAGTCCAAAGTCGGAAGAATTACCCCCGACTCCCGACCCCGGACCCCCGACCCCGGACTCCGAACCCCAAACCATTCTTTGATCTTTAAATAATAACTATATGTCAACAGTGACAATCAGTGCCCAGGATATAAACAAACTCCGTCAGGCAACCGGTGCCGGTATGATGGATTGCCGCAAAGCCCTCACCGAAACCAATGGTGATTTTGAAGCAGCGATCGACTGGCTGCGCAAACAAGGACAGAAAGTAGCTGCCAAACGCAGCGACCGTGAAGCCAAAGAAGGTGTGGTGATCGCCCAAACAACCGCTGACCATAAGACAGGTATCGTGGTATGTGTGAGCTGCGAAACAGACTTCGTAAGTAAGAATGCTGATTTTGTGGCCTTTGCTCAAACCATTGCCGATGCGGCCGTAGCGGCCAACGTGAAGACCCTGGAAGAATTGCTGAGCACCAAAGCCGGTTCCGCCACCGTGGCTGATCTGGTAAATGATAAATTAGCTTCCATTGGTGAAAAGATCGGGGTAACCCGTCTGGAGCGCATTGATGCCGAATATGTAGCCTCCTATATCCATGGTGCCTACCGCATCGGGGTATTGGTTGGTATGAACAAAGAAGCCGCCGAAGCTGGTAAAGATGTAGCGATGCAGATCGCAGCACTGAACCCAGTGGCCGTTGATGCCGCCAGTGTTCCTGCCGATGTGATCGCCCGCGAGAAAGACATCATCGTTGACCTGATGAAACAGGATCCCAAAATGGCTGGAAAGCCAGATGAAATGATCGCTAAGATCGCCGACGGAAAAATGAACGCCTTCTTCAAAGAACAAACCCTGGAAGCCCAGGCATTTGTAAAAGATGGCAGCAAATCCGTAGCCGATTACCTCAAAGAAGCCGGAAATGTGAAAGTGACCGGGTTTAAGAGAGTAGCGTTAGGATAAAGTCGGGAGTCGGGGGTCCGGAGTAATACTTCGGACTCCTGACCCCGGACTTCGGACCTCCGACCTAAAATCAAAAAAAGAACAGGCAGCTTGTACTACGTACAGCTGCCTGTTTTCATTTACCTCACTATTCCTAACCTACTTTATCGCGAGTTCGATACCGATGCCGAACTGGAGTTTCTTATCGGTGAAATCGGGAGATGACCTCATGGAAACAACCTCATCCAGCAGATCAGGATGATTTTTCAATAACAGATCAAAACGGATATCAAAGGGGAGTTTCCCATTCGACCAGTCTTTTGCCGGTATGATGGCGCCCAATCCCCAGGTAAGCCCCTTGCGTTTGTCCTTGGTGGCATAACGCGTACCCGGGACCGGATTTTTAGCCACTATCCTCGATTCAGTAAAATACCCCAATCGAACAGCGAGGAGTTTCAGGGCTACGGCTTCGAGGCCAATACCGATGTGGGTGTGAAAGTTGTATTCATCATAAATGTGCTTGCTGTTTTTCAGCCAATTTCCATATTGCAACCTGGCACTCAGGTCAATGGTTTGCGGAGCACTTTTCAGTTTTTTGCTTTTTTGGGCAAAGGCTGGTTTTAAAGGCAAACTAAATCCATAAGCCACACCGGCACGGGCAATGATGGGCATATCCCGGTATTGCCATACGGTTTCACTCTGCCGTTGAATCGTTTGCCCATCCATCAACAGGTTAAACATACTGGCGGCCACCCGAAAATTCTCATTACTGATACCGGATTTGTTTTTAAAGAAGCTAACTTTTTTATCATAGATCACTCCCAGGTTCATGATAAAATCCTTGGAGGTAGTTTGACCTTTGATCTCTTCATCCTGCATCAGGTTACCTGATAAGCCGACATGCAATCCTTCGAGTACTTCCGCCGCCAACCCAACCGAATACGTGTGATGGGCTTTTTTCTCCGTGTCAAAATCCTGTCCGGCAATTTCAGCACTCCAATAGGAATCAGGATCTATATAATGATGGGTAGTAAGAGAGGCGGTCACTTTTGGAAGAATGCGATACGAAACACCGAGAAAAGGGTAATAAGCCTTGGGATAAACCGGACTACCTTTTAGGTAGTTCAAAGCTATTTGTAATTTATCATCACCCGGACTGATCGTTGCCGGGTTCTCGAAGGCGGTACGCACCCCATTGAGTGTAATGGTGTTCTTGCCGAGTGCTTCGGCCCTTACACTGGTGGTATTGTCAATAATGGTACCATGCAAATTGGTGGGTGTCCAGAAGACAATATTCTGACCCATCATGTAATTACTAATAGTTAAAAAGGAACAGGCAATAAAAACTTGTTTCATGTTGAAGGTATTTTTTGTTTTTAGCGTCCTTGCGCCTTGGCGGTAAGGCATAACCGCCAGGACGCGAAGGCGCTAAGCGTGATTAATTATTGGCAACGAGCTCGGAGATATTGAAACCAACACCGACGGATATGCGGAATGTAGTTACATCGGGCTTATCCGGACTTTTGACGCCATCGATATCCAGGTTTGATTTTTTACCTACAGTAAAAATTCCTTTGGCGAAAATGTTGATGGGTACACTGGGGAACCAGCTTACACCACCACCCAGATGTGGCTTACCACCATAGAAGTCGGCATCCACATAACCGGAACCACTGACGACTTGTTTCAGCGTTCCTTTCAGGGATGTAAAACCGGCTTCAACGAAAGGACGTACCGGGTGTACATTTCCAACGAAATTGAGGCGAACACCAATGTCAAGGTGACGCATCTTGAAGGATTGCGCATCGATGTTTGATGTTCCCATGGTGGTAAAATCAATGGCGAGATAAGGTTCGATCATATCGGTGACACCATAACCCAGGCGAAGGCCGCCACCATATCCATTGGGAGAATTTTCATCGAGGTATTGGAAATAGGTAGAGGTCCAACCCAGGGTATGTCCCTGAATAGCGGCACTAAACCCCTTGGTGGTCGATCTCTGTTTTACCTGGGCAGTCATTGCCAGGGAACTGAATAACAAGACTGCGAGAAGGATCTTTTTCATGATTGTTGATTTTTTTTTGGTTAGAGAGTGATGGTAATTCCTTTTTTGATATAAGCTGAATAGTTTCGACTGGCGAGGATCTCTTCGATCCGACCGCTGAGTTCCGTTTCCTGTAAAGGAATCCGTTGCCCATTGGCGGCCTTAACTGAGCTGATGACGATGGATAATTTTTTATTACCCGCTTTGGTGATACGCCCGGTAGCAGAAGCCCCTTTTTCTACAATGACTTCCCCGCTATAATACACGGGGCGTGTAACCGTAAAGCTGAGTGATTGACCCGCATAGGCTGAATTGCCATTGATGTTTTCGCGGAGGTAAAGACTGATTTCCGTACGGTTGACCAACGCGATGGTGCGTGTGGCTTTTTTCTCTGGTGGATTGACCGGTCCGGGGTCAGGCTTAGGCTCTTCTTTGGGAATGACAACAACAGGTTTGATCTCTATGGGATCATCCTTTGGCTTTTCATTGGGAATGACGGGTTTCTTGTCCTCTTTTGGTTTTTGATTTCCTTCATTCCCTTTCTTTGGGTCATCAATGGGTTGAAACCTTTCCGAAGGGGGGGTAATGGTGGTCACTGTACAGTTGGCGGGCAGTGAACCGCCACCGCCATTTTCATCAGAAGAGGTTGCAGAATGGTTGACCGTATTTGTTTGTCCGGTACTATCTGTAGGGGATAAGGTGTTATCTGATACCTGGTCTTTTTTGCCGCCAAATAAAAGGCTGGTCACAACGATGAGCAGGGCAAGTACACCGGCAGCAATGCCCACATGTTTCTTATTTAATCCTTCCCATTTCTGTTGAAGCCGGGTCATCACAGGCAACGCATTATCACCGGTACGTTGCGTGCCCACCCTGGCGTCTATCTGGGTAGCCAGCGGATGGTTGCCGGTGGTGGAGATCACCTGTGTCATGGGTGCAGAAGGCGTCAATGCTTGCATATCGATCTCCCGTAATTGCGGGAAGGCATTGATGAGGGCTTGCTGAAAAGCACGTGCGTCAGAATATCTCGATTCAGGTTTCTTTTCCATGGCTTTGAGCAGGATCTGGCTCAGGCTCTTGGGAATCGCCGCATTGAGTTTATCCGGGGCAGGTGGTTTCTTCTGCAGGATCTCTTGCATGAGATTGAAATCCGTGGTGCTCTCAAATGGGAGTTTACCGGTAAGGAGTTCATACATGGTTACAGCCGTAGCATAGATGTCCGAGGCTACGGAAGGGTCTTTTCCTTGTATCAACTCCGGAGCCATGAATTCCACGGTACCTACAACCCGGTTTATCTGGGTCATGCGTTGTTCCCCGGCCATGCGGGCAATGCCAAAGTCCATGACCTTGACCGTGCCATCGGGAGTAAGGATCAGATTCGAGGGTTTGATGTCGCGGTGGAAGATGCCTTTTCTATGTGCATGATGCAATCCTTCCAGGGCCTGGATAAAAACGGGCACGATGGTTTGATAAGAAAGTACACGGTGCTGGCGAAGCAGACTGTCGAGGTTCTTGCCTTCCACAAATTCCATCACCATGTAATGGCTGTTGTTCTGCTCGATAAAATTGTAAATGGCGGTGATATTGGGGTGGAGCAACTGGGCCAGGATGCGTGCTTCTTTCCGAAAGCGTTCCAGAAATTGCGATTGGTTGATCAGCGGGGTGTGCAGCATCTTGAGTGCCACCTCCCGCCCCAAAACCGTATCGGTGGCTTTGTAAACAGTACCCATGCCTCCCTCTCCCAAATGGGCGGTCACCTGGTAGTTCTGTATGTGTTGTCCGATCATGGTAAATCAAGTTCTTTGGTAACTGGCAGGTCAATGTCCCGGGTTTCTTTGGCCGGGGAATCCGTTTCACCGGATGTTTTCTCTGCCAGTACAATGGTGATATTGTCATGTCCTCCTCTGTTTTTTGCTTCCTGGATCATTTGTTCGGCCGCTTCGGCGATGGTATTACCCGATAGCCACTGGGCGATCTCTGCATCCACCAGGTAGTCATACAACCCATCGGAACAAAGCAAAAGGCGATCGCCCGTTTCGAAGGGCAGGTGGAATTTTCCTGTATCCACTTTTACATCGGGCTTTGTTCCCATGGCATTGGTCAGGATATTTCGCTTGGGATGGGTTTCGGCTTCCTCCCGGGTGATCTCTCCACTGCGCACCAACTCCTGAACATAGGTATGGTCCTCGGTGATGCGGTGAATGGCGTTTTGTTTCCACAAATACGCCCGGCTATCACCTACATGGCCAAAATGAATGGACTGCTCTGTTACCACCAAGGCGGTACAGGTAGTACCCATGCCATGTCTTTCCTTATTTAATGAAGCGGATTGGAATATTTGTTGATTAGCGGAGAGAAAGGCGCGTCGCAGGCTCTTCTCGATTCCTCCATTCTTTTCCGATTTGAAATATTCCTGGCTGATGATTTCCGACGCCATGCGACTGGCGACCTCACCGGCCTGATGACCACCCATTCCATCGGCGACCAATAAGAGGTATCCCTTTTCGCGGATCACTTTTTCATCGGCAATGCGATAGAACAGACCGAGGTCTTCATTATTGAGACGAATATTTCCCAGATCGGTACGCACCACCACTTTGATATGACCGGAGTCTATGATCTCGGTACGGTGAGTTGGAAGTGCCGATTTCTCTTTGCGTTTAAATATTTTTTTCCAGAACATTATTCCCTGTTTAGTTTATCCAAAACAAAATCATATGTACGTGGGCCCATCACCAGATCAAAGGCCACTTCTTTGTGTTCATATCCATCGGCTTCGATCCGAAACTTCACGGATTCTCCATCTTTACCATGAATGGTGTAAGGGGCCGCCTGGCGACTGCCATCAGGAAATACAAGCGTGGCTTTCTCCACACCCGGTACATTGATGGTAATACTGCGCATATTCGCTTGTACCGGTTTGCCCACATCGGCAGGATTAAGTCCTCCCGGCCCATTCCGGATAATTTCTTTCTTTTCGGGAATGAGGGAGATCGTAATCACCAATATCAGGATCAATAGTCCAACCCAGGCTAAAGGAGACCATTGAGGAAGTCGCTCTTTGAGGGTGCTGAGTTTGGGTATTACTCGGTTGGTTCCTTTCAGGATTCCTTGTACCTGTGCGGCTGTCGGGCGTTGTGCCGGGTTGAGGCGGATACATTTATCGATCAGGGAAATGATGCGTTCATCGAGCCCCGGGACCAGCAGTTTTGGATTGGTAAAACTGGCCTTCCCGATTCTTGCCCGCAGGCTAATGGGATTGGTGGCTTCAAAAGGCAGATAACCGGTTGCTAATTCGTAGGTCATGACCCCGAAACTCCAGATATCGGAACGCAGGTCAACCTGTTGTTCAAATTGTTCTGGTGCCATGTACTCGGTGGTACCTACCACAAATCCCTGTTGCGTAAGCCGGGGAGAATACTTGTATTTGGCGATACCAAAATCAAGCATCTTGATCCGGCCATCGGGCAGACGACGGAAATTAGAGGGTTTGATATCCCGGTGCAGCACTTCTCGTGCATGGAGATATTCCAGCGCGCTAGTAACCTGTTCCAGGATAAAAATGAGTTCTGTTTCCGGAATCCTTCCTTTTTGGCGGAGGTATTGATCCAAAGGTTCTCCCTCCACATATTCCATGATGATGCAGGGTGTATCCCCCGACACCGTGTATTCAAAGAGCTTGGCGATGTGCGGATGGTCAACCGAAGATTGGATATAGGCTTCTTGTTTGAACCGTTCCGCCTGGTCTTTTTGATGGAGTATCTTGATGGCTGCCTTTCTTCCCAGACCTGGATGCCAGGCCCGATACACCTCTCCCATACCACCCGCGCCAATGCGCTCCTGGAGAATGTAGCCGGATATGGTGGTGTGCGGGGGTGTCATGGGGGGAGAATGGTGAATAGTGAATAGTGAATGGTGAATTGTTAGTCGTGAGACGTGAGACGTGAGTTGTGAGGCGTCAGACGTCAGTTCAGAGATATAGTTTTGATATTAAGTAGTAAGTTTTAGATTTCACTATTCACTATTCACTATTCACTATTCACCATTCACGCCTCACGCCTCACGTCTCTCACCTCCCTCACGATTTCTTCACGCCCATCAACTGCAAGCCATACTTGATCGGTACAGCAAACGTGATCCTGGTACCTGCGCCATCGGTATTGCTGGCGTAATAGATACCGATCACATTGCCTTCGTCATCAAAGAGGGGACCGCCGCTGTTACCCGGACCGGTGGCTGTTACGGTAAGTTGGTATGAATCACCAAAACCGCTAAAGCGCATGTCCTTCATGGAAGAGGCAGGGATGATCCGGCCAATACTTCCCGGAGTTACAGTTGGAGTGGGTATAGTTGCCGCCTTCATTTCAGGATTGAAGGGGTCTTTGGAGTTTCTTACAGCGACCTGTTGCGGAGCCACACCCGGATAACCCATAACGGTTACTGATTGCCCTGGAACAATGGAAGAGGTCTTATCCACCATCTTCACTTTTTGGAGCGGTGTGGGGATGTCCACTTTTACAAGGGCTACATCGTGTTCGTCGGATGGTTGAGCCAGACGAGCCAAGCGGCGCTCTGAGCTACCAGAGAAGATCACATGGAGGTAGGTGTTTTCACCCTGGATAACACCAGGCATTACGGTTTCACCACCCACCATGGTTGTGTTGGCGGGTACCCAGCCATATACCTGTTCGGGCATGACGGCAGAATTGTAGTCAATGACTTCTTTGCCACTGGCGTTCACGGAGATCAGCAATCCGGGGAAAGCGTAGTTGGCAAAATCCCAACGGGTATGCCAGCCTGCACCCACATGGCGGTTGGTCATGATGTATCCGTCTTCAGATACAACAAAACCTGAACCACTGGCACCGGTCATTCCTACCGGAATACCATCGGCTACATTACGTTTTACATTGATATAGGGCTCAATACCACCTTGCGCGTTTTGAATATAGAGGGCAACAAAGCGGATATTACCAGCGGCATCTTTTACGGGAACATATTCATGCCAGAGTTCATCACCCGTGCGCGTATCGCGAAGCTGCCAGCCAAATTCGATCTGAACGACCTTGGCGTCATTTTCACGGTTGATCACATCCGGTGTCTTTTTATTTTTATTGGTCGTATCAGCGACGATATTGTTGATCACCGTTTCGCTTTTACCAAAGATCTTATCCCGGAAAGCAAAACCGAGTGCACCCAATACGAGAACAAGGCCACCGATCACAAAGGCCATGGTATTGGCCGATTTTTTTCTTTCTGCTACCAGCATACGCTCTACTGTTTGTTTACCTAAACCTGTTTTCACGGGTTCGGAAGCAGCAGCGGAGGCGGCCTGGGTCACTTCAGAGATGGTGGTGGCTTTGATGCTGGTAGGGATTTCCACTACACGGGTTGCAGCCATCATGTCCTGGGGACGTGGATAGATATCAAAAGAGAAAACGGGACCGTTGTTTCCCAATTGAACCTCGTCGCCGGGTTGGAGTTCAACGGTGCCTTTGACGCGATTTTTGTTGACAAAAATGCCGTTGCGGCTGTTGTTGTCGGAGATGGCGAATTTGGGAGGTTCGGAACTGATCTTGGTGATCTTACCGTGTTCGCGGCTTACCACTACTTCCCTTTCCGGGTCGTATTGGATATCGCTGCCGGCTGACCGGCCAATGGAGAGTTCATTTTTGCTGAAGTCAAATTCTTCCACCTGATTGAGCTTGCTGCCCGAGAGGTGTTTGATGACGTAGCGTTCTACAGAGTGGCTCATAAAAAAATTGTTTTGTGGTTAGGAATGATTCTAGGGCAGGATTCGTTTCAGGTGCAATGTTAGTTTTACCTGAAGGGTGAGGAAATACTCAATTTGTATTAGGTAAGGGGTTAGAATTGATCAATATCCTGCCAGGCAGTATTTGTGTTCATGAAGGGCCAGAGGAGGTTATCCAGCGCTCCATTGAAATTGGCATTGTTACTCCGTGAGTTACACAGAATCACCCAGCAATAACCGGTACTGGACCGAATGATCTGGGTAGCGGTGCCTGGGATACCACCGGTATGCCACCAATGATTGGCATTGTTCACACCCCAGCCACAGGCATAGTTGGAGGAAGGGACCGAACGGGTAATCATGGTAGTAATGGTCGCCGGTTGAAGGATATCCGGTTTCCCTGGAAAACCATCCACCCTGACCATGAATTTGGCAAGATCAGTAGCGGAAGCGATCCATCCACCGTGTGCATCCATCCGGGTTACATTCATATTGTATGGGTTGAATCCACCCTGGCCTGTATAGATCACTTCGTTGGCCTTTCTGTCGGCAAGTGTGTTACCACCGAGCGACATGGTGGTGATACCAGAGGGGGAGAGCACTTCATCTTTGATAAACTGCTCGTAGGTTTTACCCGATAATTTTTCAATGATCCGACCGAGCACGCAATACCCAAAATTCGAGTAGCGGTAAACGCCACGGGGACCGAGTGCGGAATAATTATCGAGGGTCCATTTGATCAGTTGATTGAAATTGAAAGAAGTTTGCTGAAACATGGGATCGTTTCCATCATTCGGCCAGGCATTGGAAGTATGATGCAGCAGATGACGGACGGTAAGATCGGTTACACCCGCCAGGTTGGAGGATGGATAATCATTACCCAGGATGCTTCCTGCCCCAAATACTTTGGAGTCGAGCGTAAGTTTATTGGCTTCCAGTAATTTCATGATCCCTACGGCCGTGATCGGTTTGGATACACTGGCGATTCGGAACAGGCTTTTATTGGTGATAGGCGTATTGTCTGAAGCACTCATTTTTCCATACGATTTTACATAGACCAGTTTATTGTCTTTTGTAATGGCGATGGATACACCGGGAATCGTATAGGTGCTCATGAAAGTAGTGACTGCATTATCAATGGCAGATATATCATTCTGGGTTACAGGTGGGTTGGGATCGGGATCAGGATTGCCGCCACCGGATTTTTTAGAACAACTGGTCAGACCCAGAATAGACAAGGCGATGCCAAGGATGAGTAATTTTCTCATTGGTTTAGGTTTGAGGAGATGAGTAGATTGGTTATTTGGATAGTTGATACTGCACCGAAATGGCGATGACAGATCCCGTAAGGTTTCCGCCTCCCACATTTTGCTTGTTCATTTTGGAGAGGTCACGGCTATAGCGAACGCCGGCTTTCAATCCCTTGATCTTTCCAGGCAGTTCATAGGCCGCACCGAGGCCAATCCCGAAAGTGCCACCGTAGTAGAGTGGTTTAATGGAATGGGTTGTTCCCAGTGCCGTTTGTTTGATGTTGAGCAAAAGCCGGTATTGAGGACCTGCTTCTACCAGGATGCCATTACCGATTTTGTATTGAACCATAATCGGGATCCGGATATGGGAGGTATTGATTGTGGCTTTGGTGGCATTTGGTTTCCAGATCCATTTGTTTCCTTCGGCGGAATAAACAACTTCGGCCTGGATGCCCAGTTTTTCTTTTAAAGCATATTGGACATAGCCACCGGCATGGAAACCTGGTTTCATACTGGTGGTGTATTCTTCGCTGCTAAATGCGATTGAGGCCAGATTGAGTCCGGCCTTAGCGCCATAACTGATCTGGGCCTGGCCTGCCTGGTGTAGGGCAAGGACGAAAAGGAGAATGAAGATCTTTTTCATACGAGTGTACTGTTTTGGTGGTGGCTTTGATTTACAGTACATCGGGGGAGGTGGGGAAAGGTCATCAGGGGCTTGGGGATCCATTTAACCGCCAAGGCACGAAGGCGCGAAGGGGCGCTATGAAAGTTGTTAACTATTAGCGCTCCCTGGCGCCATAGCGCTATGGCGGTAAAACCTAAAGGAATAAAATCATTTCTTTCTCCGTATCCACCACCCCGCAACACCCGCCAGCAACACGCCACCGATGGCAAACCACCACCAGGGCCAGCTTGTTTGGGCAAAGTCAATGACGCCGGGTCGGCCCATCAGTACCAGGCCGCTCCAATAGGCCGGGGCAAGCACCCGGTCAGGGTTTAGGGTTAAATAGTCGATTTTGGCTTGGCGAAGGGCCTCGTCAGAAGAAAGACCTTTTTTGAGATGGCTGATAAAGGATTCTGTGATTCGGCTGCTGGAAGATTCGTCGATCTTCCATAATCCGGTGAGGATACTCCGGCTACCGGCATAGTTAAAGGCATGGGCCAGGGATACCATACCTTCCCCATCCTGAAAACCCGGACGACCTGTTTCGCAGGCTGTCAGCAAGGTAAGATCGGATTGCACATCACAGTTGTAGATATCGTGGAGGAAAAGCGAGTTCGTATCCTGTATAACAGAAGGAGTTTTGGCAAAAATGAGTCTTGACCGTTCCGGATATACATTATTGTACTCCGCATGGGTACCGATATGAATGATCTTGTGCCCACCTGCGTTTTTCCGGAATATAGAAGGAGTAGAAGCCAGGTTGAGGTAGGCCTGCCCGCCCAGGATACTCTTGAATTTCTTGGCGAGTTTATTGGTATTGGGTTGGGGCAACAGTGAGAGGTATTGAAAATCCAGGTTTACTGAATCTTTCACGGTGGCGACATAGGCCTTTTTCAAATCGTCGGAGAAACCCGGGGCAAACCCTACATAATTGGAGGAGATTGCCTCTTCTCCAGCCTGGTTTTCCAACATGAAAAGACTATAGTGATACACGATATCATGTTTGGCCAGCAATCCCTTTTGTGCAAGTTCACGGTAATTTGTAATGGGGTCCGGGGTAAGTAATTCAAAATTGAGATTGAACAGGATGCCATCGGGAATGATGATCAATTTTTGATTGTGAATAGAAGGGGCCAACGGGGTCCACAAAGCCTGGTAGAGTTCATTCAATACCGGTGTAGAGGGTTTTTCCAAATACGATTGTTGTAACAGCAAGGCAATATTCTTTTCTACCTCCTTGCCATCCAGGCGGATCATGTGTTTTGAACTACTATCAGCTACCAGGGCTAAAAGCTGATCACCCACAAAAAAATAACGGATTAACGTTGTACTTGCCGGAATTGCCGATTGAAGCGAGGGCAGGGGCCTGAACAAACTGGCATACCGCATATTGTAATACACCGGGAATTCAGTTTTTACCTTATTCAAAAAGCTTTCCCAGTTTTTTATCGAGTTCAGATAATCATTGATCAGTTCATTATTTGGCTTATTGCCACTTAGCGATACAGGAATGGCTGCTTTCAGCTTTTGTTCCTCTTCCTGCAGGGAAGCAGGCAGTTTGCCAAAGCGGACAGCCTTTTTCTTGTCCAACCGGCTGCGAATCCGGTTATACAATCCAGACTCGTGCAGATTGATAAATCGGTCCAATCGGGCTGTTTGCCCCTCTCTTTCATAACGTTCCCATTCGATCTGTTTGGCAAAATCGATCAATTCGGTATTGTCGGCTATGAGGATATTGATGCTTTCAGGATCATCGATCAATACCTTTCTTTTTTCCAGAATTTGCAAAGCCTGGTCAAGCCTGGCAGATACCCCGGCGAGATAAAGGCTATCGCGAACAGGACGCATCGCATATTCCGATCGCTCATTTAACAAGATGGCCTTGGGTTTGAATACATCGATCTTTACCGAATCAAGTACGGTCATTCCCTCCGTCACTTTTTCATTGACAACGGTGAGCGCATCGCGGCTAAAACGAATGGCCTCGGAATATCTTGCCGACAGATAATTTACCTCGGCAATATTGAGTAATTGATAAAATGCTTGCAAGCTCTTCTCCTGTCCTACCTGTCGCAGGTAGTCGTATACCTTCTTGGCCCCGGCCATGGCCTTTTCATATTGGTTGTTTTTGGCATAAAAGAGAGAAGCATTGCGTAAAAAATCCATGTACACATTGTCATAGGTTCCCTGATAACTTGCTTCGTAGAGACTGTCTGCTTTTTGATAGTAAAAGGCCGCCTTTTCATTCTCTTTCCGGTTTGCATACACCATGGCCAGGTTGAAATGCGCATCGCCTGACCAGAACAGATAATCCCCCTCTGCTTTTTGCAGTTTGTCCAACCCCTTTGTGAGGTAGATCATGGCGGAATCATATTCATTTATCGAGTTGTAGTGTTGCCCCATGAGGATCTCCGAAATAAAGATTCCCGGATTATCGCTATTATACCGGTTTAGCTTTTGTTGATAGGAATACTTGAGCAGGTCTCCGGCCTTACCATAGTCGCCAATTTCTTTATAGAGACCAGCCAGGTTGTCGATCGCTTCCAGTATCCCCACCTGTGCATCCTGTTTCTTTTCATGTGGTTCAGGAGTGGCAATGAATTGCTGGAAATGATCAATGGATAATTCCATCGAACGGATGCCTTCAGAGGTTTTTCCTTCTGCACTATAGAGCGCCGCCAGGTTATTGTGGATCATGGCCGGACGATAAAACCGGTTGATCGGTTTGTCGTCCATTTTGGCCACATTCTCCAGGGCTTTTTGATAACAGGCAGCGGCACTGTCATACAGGGAGGCATACCAGAAAATCCCACCCATGGCATTGTTTGAAAAATAAAGGTCCTCCGGAGTGGCACCGGGTTCTTTCTCGCGTATGCCAAGTGAAACACGGTGATGGTTACGCGAAACCGTGAAATTTCCCAAGCGCTGGGCATATACACCCAGGTTGTATTCACACTGGGCGATTTCGAGTTGTTTTCTTTCGGTCAGTGATTGTGCATAGGCCAGGGCTCTTTCGCAGGATCGGTAGCCGTCGCTGTTCTGACCAAGGTTGGCAAAAAATTCTGCCGCCCGGCGACAGGCGGTGATCAATATCTTGGGCGATCCTTTATGTGCTTCGAGGGTATCGATAAACGCAAAGACAGCGGCGGAGGCTTTGGCCGTACCGAATTGTTCGTACACGATCTTTCCTGCATAATGCAAATAGGTCGGGATCGTATCCAATTGACCCTGACTATAAAAAAGGGCGAGATCGCGTTTGACAAGACTATCTGCCTTTTTAAAATCTTTTTGCTCGATCGCTTTTTCGATCTCATTGGCGGCCGGAGGATTTTCCTGGGCCAGCATGGGCAATAGGATAGCCAGGCCAAATGCGGCCATCAGTAGGACGAGGTATTTACGGAGCATTATTTTTTGTTGATTTCCTGAATTAGTTCTGTACTACCAGGATGATTGGATTTCTGAATGAACGGGGTGGCTGCTTCGGGTTTACCTTGCCGAAGTAGTACCAATCCGGTGTACCAGCAGGCATCCTTGTAAAAGGGCCGGTTGGCATCATTGGCAATGGGTTTAAGTAAGGCCAGTGCTTCGTCATTCTGCTTCAGGGCCAGTTGTGTCACGCCCAGAAAATAATTAACCGTGTCGTTGGAAGGCGTTGTTTTGGCAATAGGGGTCCAGATTTGCAGGGCTTCTTTGTATTCTCCTGCTTTATAGGCCACCATCCCTTTATCAAACTGATAGTTTCCAGCCACACTCATAGTGGTAGGCAATCCAGGGTCGGGTGTATAATAAGTACTGTACAATTTTTTATAGGGGCTCTGGCGAGAAACCGCCCACCAGGTCGAAAAGGAGGCTATAAGCAGGATGGAGGCAGCAGCCATCCATCTTCTGATTCCCAACGAACGAACAGGGGCTTCCGTTTTGATGGAAGTGGCGGAGCTCATCTGCGCATGAAAAGTTTGCAGACGGGTTTTCAATTCATTCTCTTTGATTCCCAACAACAGCAATTTCACCTCTTTTACTTTTTCCGCCCATTCGGGTTCTTCCTGAATCTTTTTTTCAAAGGCGGAGATTTCAGATGCTGTTAGTTGTCCGGCCAGGTATTGTTCTATCTGGTCAAATTCTTCGGGTGATATGTCGTAACGCGGTTTCATTGGATACTTTTTTCCTCTTTATTGATCACCAAATTCCTCAGCTTTTGCAGGCAACGATATTTGTTATTCTTGGCACTGGCTTCTGTCCATGAATAATGCGCCGCGATCTCGCGCATGCTTTCTTTCTTAAAATAAAAACGTTTTAACAAGTCCCGGCATGGATCACCCAATGCTTCATATTTCTCCTTGACCAATTCCAGGTATTGCAGATCTCCCTCTTCGATCATGGGTTCGTCTGCCACCTGTTCAAAGGCGTTCTCGGGCATTGTTGTTGTTTTCCTGTTTTTCACTGATCTGATTTGATCAAGCCACTTGTTCCGCGCAATCTGGTAGAGATATCCCGCTACTGCCGATTCATTCTGTGGCTGAAAACGGTCCATCTGCACATTACGCCAAACCGCAACAAAGGCTTCCTGGTACACATCACGGGCGTCGTCGGCCGTGCCATTATTCTCCAGCACAAACCGCTCGACCTTAGGGTAATTACTTACATAGATGTACTGTAATACCTTCTCGTCATTTTCCTTCAAACCAATAAATTGCCTTG
Source organism: Chitinophagaceae bacterium (assembly GCA_041752235.1). Taxonomy (GTDB): domain Bacteria; phylum Bacteroidota; class Bacteroidia; order Chitinophagales; family Chitinophagaceae; genus SpSt-398. The sequence continues at coordinate 203,532 of JBGSHM010000010.1, read as the reverse complement.
CTACATCCATTATGCCGGGTTCTGATATATGAAGGGTTTTTGAAATTTAACCCTAAAATACAATCAAATCCCTTAGAATGAGCATTCTGCGTTGTGGCTTTAATGTTACATCGGGGATGGGGGGAAAAGGTCATCAGGGGTTTAACCGCAAAGGCGCAAAGACGCAATAGGACGCCAGGGATTGCTAAGGGCCAAAAGCTAATAGCTAATAGCTAACAGCTTTCTTCGCGCTCCCTTGCGTCTTTGCGCCTTTGCGGTAAAACGAAATCTAATAGCACCCAAACACCTTGTTCTCAGCCGGGAAGTACCGCTTAATGATATTAAACAAAGTGGGGTCGTAGCTCTGCAGTTCGCTGCGTGTATTGATCTGGTTATGAACACCATTCGTAGGTATGGCTTCCAGATTGGCATTGAAAAAACACTGAATGCCCTCGGCCCAGTATTCGTAGTAGTTTGAGATGGCGTAGGTATTGGTCCATAAACCGGTGGCCTTGGCATGGTTGAATGCCGCGGTCAGTTCATTGTCAAAATTGGGGTCAGTAAAACGGATTCCCAGTTCATGAATGGCATGGCCAAATTCGTGGCAAAGGATCTCTTCGCCCTTATACCGGTCAATACTTTGCTGGCAGAGCATATTTTCTTCGCAATTGGTGGTCAGCGGCCGCTGGATGGTAGCTCCGTAGGCCCGGGCCCGGTTGTCCCAATCGGTGCCGGGATAGGCCAGGTACAGGTCACTGTATTCCGGCATTTGGGTCGGTCTTTCGTTGACACCAATAATTCCTACCCGGAGTTTATTCAGGATCATCTTTGCCTTCACGGCGGGGATGGCTTGTACCATGTATTTTACAATATCACGGGCACGAAGCAAGGCCTGGTCATTCACCTGGTTGGAGCTCACGATCGGGATACCGTCAGCATCCAGATATTTTTGGTAAAAGGCATTCAATCCCAGCGAAGCTGGCGGAGTGGTTACTTCGGAAGGTTTGGGAACTTCGTCCCCATTATTTTTTTTACAGGCGATCAAAACAAAAAGCCAGAATAGCAGGAGGATGGTTATGCGGTTCATGTGGTTTTCTTTTTTGTGTGGAGTAAAGGTGGGTTTTAGTAACAGGGAGGCCTATACCAAATTTGTAGTAGGGGCGTCGGGATGGATGTTGGATGTTGGATGTTGGTTGTTGGAAAGGTGTCGAAGGGTGGGGGGTGGCTGTGCGAGACCCGCTGTGCGAGACCTCTGGTCTCGCACTTTTCTCCCGTCGCCTCTGGCGACATACACTAATATTATCATTAAAGAAAGTATCCACTTCGAGTTGCCAGAGGCGACAAGACAATTCGCTGTGCGAGACCAATGGTCTCGCACTTCCAGAAAGCCGCCTCTGGCGGCAGCAATTGTTTATTAAGTAAAAAAAGAGAAGGTTGTTGTTCGAGTCGCCAGAGGCGACAAGACAATCGTGCGAGACCAGAGGTCTCGCACAGCCACCCTCCGCCCTTCGCCTTCCTTCCAACAACCAACATCCAACATCCTTCATCCGTCATCGGTCCTCTGTCCTCCGTCCTCCAACAACCAATAATTCTCTACATTTAGAAAAAAATCCCCATGCGCCTTGGGATCATCCTGCTTCTGTTTTTTGTTTATCAGTCTTCAATCTGTCAAACTCGCATCATTGACAGTTTACATGGCCTTGTCCTAAAAGCCAATGCACCTGAAGAGAAGTTGCGGGCCTACCTGGCTCTTTTTGAAGAGTACCATAGTCTGAACCGGGATAGTATGGATAAATATGCCCCGGAGATGTATGAACTGGCCGCAAAAAGTTCCAATAAACGAAATAAATACCTGGCGGAATTGGGATATGCCAATTGGTATTTACGTTGGGGTTGGGCCGATAGCGGACTTTATTTTATAGAGCGAATCTGGCCCGAGTTAAAGCCTGAGGATCCTCAATTAAGAGATATTTATTTCAAGACAGGCAGAGCCATTGCCTTGTTGAGAGGATCAAAATCGAGGTACCTGGATGCGCTGGAAATGCTGTATAAAATTTTGCCGGAGGCAGAAAAATTCAGGGACACCCTGGCCATTGGCCTTATCAATAATACAGTGGGATCGGTATCACTTTCCCGTTCACAACCACGGGAAGCCATGGCCTTTATTCAGCGGGCCATCCAGATCGGTAGCAGCCGTGGACGCATCATCCCGGAAATACTTGCTCCCTCTTATCTCAATGCGGCCAATGCTTATGTTTCGCTCCAGCGACCTGACTCCGTAGAATACTATATTCAAAAAGCCCTTCCCCTTTGCCGAAAACTGGAGAACCTGAACTACATCGCCACAGGTTTACGCATTCAAACCGATCTCTATACCCGACAGGGTCGGTATGGAGAGGCCGAGAAAGCGCTTAAAGAAATGATCGCGGTACGGCGAAAAACAGTCAACGGCAGCATTTTGGTTGAAGACAATCTTCAACTGGCCGAATTCTATGCGGGATCGGGGCAATTGGAAAAAGCGATAGAGGTCTGCACACAAAACTTGCAGCAGGGGGCCCTGACAAATAGCGGGTCTGCCGGTGAAGAGGCAGTGTACACCAACGACCCCAAGTTGCGGGCTACTTATTTAAAAGTGTTAAGCGGATATTATAAGCAGGCTGGAAAATGGACCGAGTATCAAATGACATTGGAAGAGCTTCTTGCCGCCAAAGACTCGCTGTATGAGGCCAACTCGGCAGAGGCGATCGCTGATCTCGAAACAAAATACGAGGTACAAAAAAAGGAGAATACCATTCTTCAGCAGAAATTTGATCTGCAACAAAAGAATTTTCAGTTTATCGCATCACTGGTATTGATCGGACTTATATTGACCACCGGATTTGCCTTGTTCAGACGATACCGCGGAAACCAACGCCGGCGGATTGAAAAACTCAGAGAGGAAGAGAAAAGAAAAGCCGAAGAAGCCGTTCGTGAAGCGGAGGAAAAAGAACGAAGACGCATTGCCGCCGATCTGCATGATAACCTCGGTGCTTATGCCGCTTCCATGGCGGCCAATCTGGATTTTCTGGATATCGGAAAAGGGCAGGGGGTTGATCAGGAAGTATATGGGGAGTTGCGCAACAACTCTCAGGCGATCATCTCCCAATTAAATGATACGATCTGGGTTTTAAAGAAAGATGCATTGAGCCTGACAGCGATCAGTGACCGGATCAAGGTCTTTTTTCAACGGATCCAGCCCAGCTACCGCCAATTTACCTTTGAGGTGACCGAGAGCATTGATAATGATATCACCCTTTCTTCTTCCCAGGCCTTTCACCTGTACCGGATCATTCAGGAAGCGGTGGTGAATGCGTTGAAGCACAGCCAAGGCACCAAGGTCATGGTGAAATTTGTCAGTACGGGTGACTGGCAATTGCATATCAGTGATAACGGGAAGGGGATGTCCGACAGCCCGATAAAAGGGTTGGGTGGGAATGGACTGGAGAATATCCGGTCACGGTGTGAGCAGGAAGGATGGACGGTTCAATGGGAAGGAACAGGGCAGGGAACGACTGTTATCATTTCGGGTACTACAAATTGATTATTGTACCCCCAAAGCCGGAATACTACCTTTAGGATACCATGGCATTCATTGTTGCATTAACCGAAGACAACCAGGTCAACCGCAATACCTTTATTCAGAAGATCAAGGTGATGCAGGATGTGGAGGTCTTGTTCACCGCTACCGATGGCAACGATTGCCTGGAACAGTTGAAAGGCTTGCCCCATGGACGGTTGCCACAGGTCATCTTTATGGACCTTGAAATGCCTGGCATGGATGGCATCGAAACGATCCGGATCGCCAAATCACTGTACGAGCAGGTTCATTTTATCGTGTTGACGGTATTTGATGATGAGGAAAAGATATTTGAAGCGATCCGGGCCGGGGCTTCGGGATACCTGCTCAAGCACGAGGCGGCGCCCGTGCTCCAGGAAGCCATTTCCAATGTACTCGAGTTTGGGGGCGCCCCAATGAGTCCGGCGATAGCGCGGAAAACACTTAGACTCCTTAGCACCTCCGAAGCCGCCAATACCCCAACCGCCACCACTCATGCCTATCCCCATAGCATTACGGACCGGGAGAAAGAAATACTCAAGTACATGGTCAGCGGATGGGATGCCAAACGTATTTCTGCCGAATTGAACATCAGTGTATTGACCATCCGGAAACACATTGCGAATATCTACCAGAAACTGCATGTCAATTCCAAGGCACAGGTGATCAGCCTCGCGCACAAGAATAAGTGGGTTTAGTGTTGGAAGTCGAAGGTCAGAAGTCCGGGGTCCCGAAAAATACTTGACCATGGACTTCCGACATCCGTCTTCGGACCAAAGCATTTTCCCTATCTTCGCCGCCGACTTAACTCCACATTATGACCCCTAAGTACAAGCGTATCCTGGTCAAACTTTCCGGTGAATCTTTAATGGGCGATAAGAATTTTGGTTTTGATACTTCGGTACTTACACAGTTTGCCAAAGACATCAAGGAAGTGACTGATTTAGGCGTAGAAGTGGCCGTAGTGATCGGGGGTGGTAATATCTACCGGGGTATGAATGAGGCCGAATCGGGCATAGAAAGAGCGCACGGAGACTATATGGGTATGCTGGCTACGGTGATCAATGGCATGGCCCTGCAGGCCAGTCTGGAGCGAATAGGTGTGTATACCCGCTTACTCAGTGCAATTAAAATGGAGCAGATCGCCGAACCTTATATTCGCCGACGGGCCATTCGCCACGTAGAAAAAGGCCGTGTGGTGATCTTTGGAGCCGGAACGGGTAACCCCTATTTTACCACCGATACGGCTGGTTCCCTGCGCGCCATTGAGATCGATGCCGAAGTGATCCTGAAAGGAACACGCGTGGATGGCATTTATTCTGCTGATCCTGAGAAAGATAAGAACGCAGTATTATATGAACATATCAGTTTTCAGGAATGTATAGCCAAAAACCTGAAAGTAATGGATATGACCGCCTTTACCTTGTGTATGGAAAATAACCTTCCGATCATAGTGTTCAACATGAACAAACCTGGCAACCTGAGCCGGGTGGTCAGGGGCGAAAAAGAAGGAACCCTGGTTACCGGCTAAGCTGGTCCCTTTCTGTGAAAAACTTTTCAGGATACCCCTAAAGTAATTGATTATTTTACCGGTAGGAATACCGGGCTAGAATCGCTTATTTCCATCCCAATTAAGTGCGGAAAAATGATGTACCTGATTGCCTCTTTACAAGTCTCGATTGCTGACCTGATCATGCTCACGGCGGGGGGTATCCTGCTGGGGGTGACCGTGTTTTACTTCATTTCCAGTCGTCGCAGTAACCGGACTTCCCCGGCTGAACTTCAAAAAGTGAACCGGGGTCTGGATGAATGGAAGCGAAAGTATTTCAACGATATTGAAGCCAAAGAAAAGCAATTGGATGACCTGAGCCAGCGCAACCTGGAACATGAAGAGAACATGAAGATCTACATGGTTGAGCTCAATGAATTGCGCAAGCAGGTCAAAGAACTGAATCAGGAGCTGAAAAGCACCAAAGAATCGTATAGCCAGCAGGCTCATCCTGCACCGGTGGTGGAAACAAGTGGAAAGGGAGATTATATGGCCCAGCTTCGCCAGGCACAGAATAGTTTACTGGAACATAACGAAAAGATAAACCAGTTGCTGGAGCAGATCGATGTGGTCAAGGAGAATGAAGAACGCCAGCAGGAGATCATCAAAACCAACGAAGCGCTTCATGAACAGATCGAGGACCTGCGAAATGCCTTGTTGGAAAAGGAATCCGAGATCAGTCATATCCGGCAGAAACAGAACCTGACCTCCGAAATGACCTCCATGCTGGACAATGCCTATACGGAGTTCAATACACTTCAGTCCAAAATGGTCAAACTCGAAACACAATTGGCCTCCTCCAAGATTTTGGGAGTGGATTATGAAGATTTGAAGGAAGCCAACATCAAAATGTCGCGTCAACTCGAAGAAACCAGAAGTCGCGCCCAGGCCTTGAACTCCGAGAACCAGCAGTTACAAGCTCAACTCAATGAAACAGAAGAGAAACTCCGTGAATCGAATTTTCAACGTCAGCAATTACAAAAACGAGTAGGCTATCTCGAAGAACTCAATAACGACCTCAAACAGGTAACAGAAGCCAATAAGAAACTCGAAGGCCAGATCAAACGTATTGGTGAATTGGAGAGTATGCTGCATATGATTGCGGAAGAGCGCGATCAGCTGAAAGGAAGAAAGTAGGAGAGAAAGCCGTTAGCATTTAGCTATTAACCCATAGCGCTCCCTCGCGTCACCGCGCCTTGGCGGTAAAACCCCAAATTGACCAATCTCATCCTTTTCCCTCCCCGGAACTTCTTAATTTCGTACTTCCAAAAGCACAAACCATGAGCAAGAACCTCGCCGACCTGCGCAGGGACTATTCCTTTGAGTCGCTGACAGAAAAGGAGGCCCGTAAAGATCCGATCAGCCAATTTAGTATTTGGTGGCAGGAAGCCATTGATGCCAAGATCGATGAAGCCAATGCCATGACCCTGGCTACGGCAGCCGGGGATGGGGTGCCTTCTGCCCGTGTGGTATTGCTAAAGGAATACAGCGATGAAGGGTTCGTTTTTTTTACCAACTATAATAGCTACAAAGGGCAGCAGATTGCGGAGAACCCCAAAGCCTGTTTGTTGTTTTTTTGGAAAGAATTGGAACGCCAGGTGCGGATCATCGGCATTATCACGAAGGTGAGTGACCAGGTAAATGATGATTACTTTCAATCCAGACCAGAAGCCAGTCGAATTGGCGCATTGGTATCTCCACAAAGCAGTGTGATCGAGGGCCGTGACTGGCTGGATCATCGGTTCAATGAAAAAGTGCGTGAATTGGAAGGAAAGTTCATTCCCCGGCCGGCCCATTGGGGAGGCTATATTGTAAAACCTGTTATCATGGAATTCTGGCAGGGACGCCCCAGTCGTTTACATGATCGCTTGCAGTATACGCTGGATGAGGATGGCGGGTGGAAGATGGAGCGGCTGGCACCGTAGGGAGAAATAGAGAATAAGAAATAAGGAACGATAATAAGAAATAAGGAACAATAAATAAGGAATAAGGAAGTAAAAGACGTGTTCTCTTACTTCCTTATTCCTTATTTATTGTTCCTTATTTCTTCTCTTCTCTTATTTCTTGGCTTCCGGCTTATTCCCCGTCTTCTTTGTCGCTTTTGCCGGGCGGCTTTTTCCGTGAGAGCCTTTGAAGATCTTTCCTTTCTTGGTTTTTTTATCGCCTCTTCCCATAGTTGTGTTTTTTGTATTGTTTTTATTTAAAAAGAAAAGAAAAGCTGATCCACTTGGGTGCTTTCTTTACCATGTGTTTAGTTAGAGCTTGGCGGCCAGGTCTTTACCCGCCTTGAAACGAGCCACCTTACGAGCCTTGATCCGAATCACCTCCTTGGTTTTGGGATTGCGTCCGTTGCGGGCGGCACGTTTGGACACGGTAAAGGTACCAAATCCGACCAGAGTTACTTTACCACCGCCTTTCAGGGTCTTGGTCACGGCTTCGGTGAAGGAATCCAGGGCGGCATTGGCCTGTGTCTTTGTGATGCCCGCATCATCAGCGATCTTGTTTATCAATTCAGCTTTGTTCATGTTGGGTGATTTTGGTGTTTTATGAGTCGGCAAATTTAGATGCTTTTCCCCACTGACAAAATTTTTTTAATCAAAAACCGTCCTGGCCCAATCCGCTGAAACCCGCACGGGGCAAGGATTTGGCGCGAAATTCTTTATCCACAATTCTTGCACATGAATGGGTCTCTGTGGTTTGTAAATCAGGTTCAAATAATTTCCATGATACTCCGAAAGGCCAAAAACCGGTCTCCCCAGGTTCGAAAGGCATCTTCCCGCAATTTCGGGGCATATTCCCGGATATAAGTCTCATAATCTGTCCTGTTTGCCGCATGGTACTGAACCACCAAAGTCGTGCCATCGCCTTCTTCCACATCCAGCATACGGCAAATACGAAATTTCAAAAAACATCCAGTGGCCATGATGGCCGGTATATGGGTTTCTTTCAACCACTCAAGATAGGCTTCAGATATATCCGGATCGGGTTTAACAGTGATATTATAAATGATCATGGTGAGTAAACTTTTTTCAAGTGGTCTTAACTGCCTCTGGTAAATACTTACTTCTTCAACTCCAGATACACCGGGCAATGATCACTATGCTTTACATCCGGGAAAATCTCGGCATCTTTTAATTGATTGCGCAGGGGTTCGGTAACATTGATGTAATCGATCCGCCAGCCCTTGTTATTTAACCGTACACTGGGAAAGCGCTGACTCCACCAACTATACCGATGTGGCTCCGGATGAAAAACACGGAAACTATCTACCCATCCGCTTTCATAGAATTTGGTCATCCATTCCCGCTCTTCGGGCAGAAACCCACTCGATTTTTTGTTCCCTTTGGGATCATGGATATCGATCTCCTGATGGGCAATATTGTAATCGCCACAGAGAATGAGCTTGGGGTATTTCTTTTTTAATTTATTCAGGTAAACATGGAACTCATCCAGCCAGGTGTATTTGAAACCCTGTCGTTCATCACCACTTGTGCCGGAAGGAAAATAGGCGTTGATGAGCCGGATATCCCCAAAGTCAAGTTGTATCACCCGGCCTTCATCATCGCTGGCACTATGCCCGTTTCCGGTTTCAACCTTATCGGGTTTTATTTTGGTAAATACGGCCACTCCACTGTACCCTTTTTTTTGTGCGGAGAACCAATAATCATGATAGCCGAGGCTCGAGAACAATTGGTGGTCCACATCTTCCTTGGTGGCTTTTGTTTCCTGAATACAGATGACATCTGCCGGATCGGTTTTTAACCAATCAATAAATCCTTTTTTTACCGCGGCCCTTATGCCGTTTACGTTATAAGAAATGATGCGCATAGCCACAAGGTACAAAATGATTCAGAAGAGAAATTTGAGATTTTCGAAATTTGAAAATTTAAGAATGTGATGATTTGAAAAGTAATAATGTGATAATTTGTAGCTAAGTTCACCCAATCTCAAATTCCCAAATCAGACCAATGAAGCAGCTCCCCCGCCTGATCCCCCCAAAGTCCCATGTTTTTCTCGATGGACCGAAAAGCCGTGGATATGAATTGTCTTTTGCCTTTCGGGTGTTCCGCCAGTTCATCCGGGGATTTCGAACCCTGCATTTTGCCGGACCCTGTGTCACCGTATTTGGATCAGCCCGGTTCAAAGAAGACCATCCCTATTATATCTCAGCACGGGAAGTGGGACGCCTGGTGGCGGAGTCGGGTTTGACCACCATGACCGGCGGAGGCCCAGGTATCATGGAGGCGGCCAACCGGGGTGCTTTTGAAGCAGGGGGCACCTCCATTGGCTGTAATATTCAATTGCCTTTTGAACAGCATATCAACCCCTATGTTCACAAGTCCATCACGTTTGAGCATTTCTTTGTCCGCAAAGTATTGCTTACCAAATACTCCTACGGGTTTATCATCATGCCCGGTGGTTTTGGTACCATGGATGAGTTATTTGAGACGGTCACCCTGGTACAAACCCGAACCATCACTGCTTTCCCCATCGTATTGTTTGGAAAAGAATATTATAAAGAATTATGGGAAATGATCGAACATATGGCCGAGAAGGGTACCATTTCCCGGGAAGACCTGTCGCTGGTTCTACTCACAGACGACCCGGTCGAAGCCGTAAATCACGTGCTACATTATATTCGGACAAACTACACCGTGAAGCCCCGCAAACGTTTGTGGTGGCTATTTGAAAAAAGATAGGGCGATTTCTTTTGAAATGCGAATTATTGATTATTGATTACTAAGTCTATGATGTGACTTGTAGTTTAGATCGGTTTCCCAAATAATCCATAATTAATAATCAGTAATCAATTTTTGTTTTCGTTCAAGTTGCTACCTTCACCCTTCAAATTTTCCGGATATGAAAAAGCTTGTCTCCCTTTTGACCGCATGGCTGGTCATAGCTCCTGTATTGTTTGCCGCTGATATCGAAACGGTTGCTTCCCCCAATGGGAACATGGTCTTTCGCCTGATCTCCAACCCGGGCGATAAATTATCGTATGCTGTTGACTATAAAGGCATGAATGTAGTAAAACCTTCTTCGATCGGTTTTAAACTCAATGTTCCTGCACTTGTATTAGATAAATTCAGCATCACGTCCATTGACAAACGCACCATCGATGAAAGCTGGGATCCGGTATGGGGCGAGGTAAAGACGATCCGCAATCATTGCAATGAGATCGCCCTGAAATTAAAAACCACGAATGATATTGTCGTGATCCTTATTGCCCGAGTTTTTGATGATGGAGTTGGATTTCGTTTTGAATTTCCCGACCAACCCAATCTCAAACACTTTGTCATCGGGGAAGAAATGACCGAGATCGCACTCACCGGAGACCATACCGCCTGGTGGATTCCTGGAGATTTTGATACCAACGAGTATTGGTACAACCAAACCAAATTAAGTGAGATCGATGCAGCGGGTGGAAAGTTGAGTGCCGAGATACATGCCAAAACTTTTTTTGACCGAAATGCCGTTCAAACGCCACTGATGATGAAAACTGCGGAAGGATTGTACATCAATATCCATGAGGCGGCACTGGTAAATTATCCGGCACTTAATCTGGTATTGGATAAAAATACATTTGTTTTTCATTCACACCTGGTGCCCGATGCAGTAGGAAACAAAGCCTATTTGCAAACGCCAACCAAAACACCCTGGCGTACCATCCTCATCAGTGATAAAGCGGCTGACCTCTTAGCGTCTAAAATGATCCTTAACCTGAATGAGCCTTCTAAAGTTCCGAACACTTCATTTATCAAGCCCCAGAAATTTGTCGGCGTATGGTGGGAAATGCATGTGGGTGTGAGTAGTTGGGATTATAGCGGTGGACAAGTGGGCAGCCAGCAAGCGACCAAAGTACCACATGGTGCCAATACAGCCAATGTAAAAAGATATATTGATTTTGCGGCCAAAAATAATATCCAGTCTGTACTGGTAGAAGGATGGAACACGGGCTGGGAAGATTGGTTTGGGCAATGGAAAGAAGATGTATTTGACTTTGTAACCCCCTATCCCGATTTTGATATAGCCGAACTTTCCACCTATGCAAAAAGCAAAGGGGTAAAGATCATCATGCACCATGAAACCTCTGCCTCCGTTACCAACTATGAACGTTGGATGGATACCGCTTATCGCCTGATGAAGCAATTTAACTATGACGCGGTAAAGACAGGCTATGTAGGACGCATCATTCCCCGCGGCGAACACCATGATGGACAATGGATGGTAAAACACTATGAACGTGTGGCGGCCAAAACAGCGAACTATGGCATCATGGTGGATATGCACGAATCAGTGCGTTTGACAGGTCTTCACCGCACCTACCCCAACTGGATCGCCAGTGAAGCCGCCAGGGGAAATGAGTTCAATGCCTGGAGCGTGGGTAACCCTCCTGATCATGAAACCATTTTACCCTTTACCCGATTGATCGGTGGGCCAATGGATTATACCCCCGGTATTTTCAAGATCAAAATGAGCCATTATAATCCGGATAAAAAGGAACAGGTGCATACTACGCTGGCCAAACAATTGGCTTTGTATGTGACCATGTATAGTCCTTTGCAAATGGCGGCTGACCTCCCGGAGAATTATGAAGCCCGTCCGGATGCCTTTCAATTTATCAAAGATGTGGCCGTGGACTGGGATGATACCCGTATCCTGGAAGCCGAGCCAGGGGAATATTTGACCATTGCCCGTAAAGGAAAGAATTCATCTGCCTGGTTCATTGGAGCGATCACCGATGAAAAGCCACGGGAAGCCTCTGTCAAACTTGATTTCCTGACCGAAGGGACGAAATACCTGGCTACGATCTATCGCGATGCTTCGGATGCCCATTGGCAAAACAATCCCGAAGCCTATGCCATCGATAAAATGATCGTTGATTCGAAATCGGGGATGTGGTTTAAACTGGCAGCCGGTGGTGGAGCCGCCGTCAGCCTGGCGCCTGCCACACCTGAACAGATCAAAGAATTTGGAACCAAGAAGAAGAAAAAGAAATGAACGTTCAAAAATATTGAAAGCTAATAGCCAATAGCTATTAGCTTTTAGCCTTTAGTATTAAAAACTGAAACGAAATCGCCAACATGAGCACCGTTGACATACTAGGTTATTCCGCCTGCGCCGTTACCGCCCTCACATTCCTCCCACAAGTACTAAAAACCTGGAAGGAGAAATCAGCAGCCAATGTGCCGCTGATGATGTTTGTGATTGCCTTTATCAATGAAGTGATGTGGATCGCCTATGGGGTGATGAAGCAGGATAATGTCATCATTGTTACCAATGTCATCATGATCTCGCTTTGTTCGGTCATGATCTTTTTAAAATTAAAATACAAATAGCGCGGCCTGCCAATGTGGAAAAACCTTTCCAGTTTTATCCGGCTCAGGCCTGTTTTTGCAGTCAGTGTGCTACTGGCTTGTACCAGCCTGCTCTTTGGTATCTGGGTGGGCGCCATCCCGGAAATCAAAGTGCGACTGGGTTTGTCGGATGGCACACTGGGGTTATTGCTTCTCTTATCACCCCTTGGCGCGCTGACGGCGGTGGCTTTGTCGGGCAGATTGTTTAGCCGCATCGCGGTAGGCACCTGGATGGTGACCGGGTATCTCTCCCTGGCTTTGATCATGATCATGCTGGTCAATGCCCCCAATCTTTACGTCTTCTGGATCAGTTTGTACCTCTTTGGGATCAATGGTTTTTTCAATGGAGTGTCGGTGAATACCACCATCAATGTGTTTGAAAAAAAATACAACCGTAAGTTGATGAGCACCAGCCATGCCCTGTATAGCATTGGCGGTGGCATTAGTACAGGACTGGTCCCGTTATTTGTGGCTGGCGGGTTAGGAACCACCTGGCAAATATTGATCATGGCCTTGTTTGTGGCCTCCATCGTGTTTTTTAACCGTAAACATTTATTGTCGCATTCCGAAATTATACATAGTCGTTCGGGGTTGAAATTTCCATCCCTGAGTGTGTTGAGTATCTCTTTTATTTGTCTGGTGATCTTTATGTCAGAAGGTTGTGTCGCCGATTGGAGCGCCATTTATTTTCGGGAAGTGATAGGCGCACCCAAGGAATTATTAAGTCTTGGATACACCGGTTTTGCAGTAGCGATGACGATTGGGCGACTCAACGGTGATGGACTTGTTACCCGGATAGGGAGTAAGACGGTAGTGATCGGCGGGGCAGCCCTCGCAGCAGCGGGTTTTTTATTGGTGGTGCTCTCTTCTTCGGCGGTTCCGGGTATTATCGGCTATGTGCTGGTGGGGTTTGGCTGTTCCTGTATCGTACCGGTATTGTTTAGTGCCTCGGGAAATATTCCCGGTGTAAAACCGGTCGACGGGTTTGCCATGGTCACCACCGGCGGGTTAATCGGTTTTTTGGCCGGGCCATCCCTGATCGGGTTTATTTCAGAGAAGACCAATCTGTCTTCCGGATTAATTTTATTGGTTTTTATGACCGCACTCGCGGCGGTTATCGCTTCGCGAAGTAAATTGCTGGAGAATAAAAAAATGACCGGCACCAATTTAGAATACGATGAACCACTCTATTGACACGATCATATTTGACCTCGGCGGGGTATTGATCGACTGGAACCCCCGTTATGTTTTTCATGACCAATATTTTGACAGTCCGGAAAAAAGGGACTATTTTTTCAATCATATCTGTACCTCCGACTGGAATGAGGAGCAGGATGCAGGTCGTTCCATTGTTGAGGCCACCCAAATGTTGGTGGAACAATTCCCTGATTGGGAAACCTCCATTCGTGATTATTATGGCAAATGGACGGATATGCTAGGTGGGCCTATTACAGGCACTGTTGAATTGTTCAGACAGTTAAAACAACAAGGAAGTCATCGTACCTATGCATTGACCAACTGGCAGGCCAATTTGTTTGACATCGCCCTGGTGCGGTACGATTTTCTGCATTGGTTTGATGGGCGTGTAGTGAGTGGAGAAGAAAAGACCCGAAAGCCCTTTCCGGAGTTCTATCATCGTTTACTTGACCGCTATTCGGTGCAACCACAACAAGCTCTTTTTATTGATGATAATCTTCGCAATGTAAAGGCCGCTGAAGACCTGGGCATTACGAGTATTCATTTTCAAAACCCGGAGCAGTTGAAAGAACAGCTCCGCTACCATCAAATCTTAACATAACCAACATGAGCGAACAAGAAGAACTGAACCAACCTACCCCGGAGCCGGGACTGTTTGATGACTACCTGTCACAACAACAATATACAGAGGCCACCATGGGACAACGATTTGTGAACTACCTGGTCGATAATCTGTTGATGCGGTTTGCCCTCAGTTACCTTACCGGGACAATTGTTGGGGCGCTTCTTGGAATCCTCTTTCCGGAATACATGAGCCGGATCATTTATGAACAAACAAGTTTTGATCTTTTACTCATGGCCTTTGCAGTGGGTGTCGTTAACTATCTTTTCTATTATACTATTTGCGAGAAAGTGTTTCGGGGATATACATTAGGGAAATTGGTCTCCGGTACGCGTGCTATCCGTGAGGATGGAGGAGAGTTAACGTTTAAAGATGCGATTCTGCGCACTTTATCACGCATGGTGCCTTTTGAACCATTGAGCGGCTTTTCTCCAAGGCCCTGGCATGATTCCTGGACGAAAACAATAGTCATTAAAGCGAGATGATTTACCGCTAAGTCGCGATGGCGCAAAGTGACGCCAATAGGCTTAGCGCTCCTTTGTGCCTTTGCGCCTTCGCGGTTAACCAGGTAAGCAACTATTCCAATACCGGACGCAACCACTTCTCCGCTTCTTCCAAGCTCATGCCTTTCCGTTTTGCATAGTCTTCCAGTTGGTCACGGGAAATTTTTCCCAAGCCAAAATAATGACTTTGCGGATGCGCAATATACCAGCCACACACCGATGCCGGAGGATTCATCGCCAGGCTCTCGGTGAGTTCAATGCCAATGTTTTCGGTGACGTTTAAGAGTTCAAAGAGTTTGATCTTCTCGGTATGATCGGGGCAGGCCGGGTAACCCGGTGCCGGGCGAATGCCTTTGTATTTTTCGCGAATGAGTTCTTCGTTACTTAATGTCTCTTCTTTATCATAGCCCCAATACTCCTTACGGGTACCCGCGTGGAGGTATTCGGCAAAGGCTTCCACAAAACGGTCAGCCAATATCTGTACCATGATCTTGTTGTATTCGTCGTACTCAGCCGCAAAACGATCCACATGTTTTTTAGCGCCATGAATAGTAACCGCAAAAGCGCCCATGTAGTCCGTAGTGTTCCCCTGCGCAGGCATGACAAAATCAGCCAGGGAGAAATTAGGCTGACCCACGGCTTTTTTCAATTGCTGCCTGAGCATTTCCAATTTTACCTCACCCTTTTCGGTTTGTAAGGTCACGGTATCTTCATTGTTGCTTACGGCAGGCCAGAAACCGATGACGCCATCGGCACTAAACCATTTCTCAGCTACGATCTTTTTTACCAGCGCCTGGGCATCGGCGTAAAGACGGGTAGCTTCCTGGCCAAAGATTTTATCCGACAATACTTCAGGGAAGTGACCGGGCATTTCCCAGCCGATAAAGAAGGGTCCCCAATCAATGTATTCCGCAATGGTACCCAGGTCGGCTCCTTTGATCACCTTTACCCCATTCACCGCGGGTGTAGTGGGTTTGTAATTTTTCCAATCAAAATATTCTTTGGTCACTTTGGCTTCCTTGTAGGGGATCAGTGACCTGTTCTTTTGTTTGTTCAGGAACTGCTGACGGAGCTCATCATACTCCTTCGTCGTTTGGGCAAGGAAGGTTGATTTCTGGTCCTCACTCAACAAGGTACTTACTGCCGTCACACTTCGGGAGGCGTCAAGTACATGCAGCACGCCATTATCATACTGTGGCGCGATCTTCACTGCCGTATGCATACGGGAAGTGGTGGCTCCACCGATCAGCAAAGGTTGTTTCATACCCCGACGTTTCATTTCATGGGCAACATGCACCATTTCATCCAGGGAGGGAGTGATCAATCCACTCAGACCGATGATATCTACTTTTTCTTTTTCGGCTGTATCGAGGATCTTGTCAGCCGGCACCATCACACCCATATCAATGATATCATATCCATTACAACCAAGCACGACGCCTACGATGTTTTTACCAATATCATGTACATCTCCTTTTACCGTGGCCAATAATACCTTGGCGGCACCTTTGGCTTCTACGGATTGACCGCCACTTATTTCCAGGTTTCTTCTTTTCTCTTCTTTCTCTGCTTCAATATAGGGGGTAAGTACAGCCACTGATTTTTTCATCACCCGGGCACTTTTCACCACCTGGGGCAGGAACATTTTACCGGCGCCAAAAAGGTCACCCACTACATTCATTCCGTCCATCAGAGGTCCTTCGATCACGGTAAGCGGAGCCGGGTATTTTAGACGCGCTTCTTCCGTGTCTTGTTCAACATAGTCGGCAATCCCGTTCACCAGGGCGTGGGTCAGTCGTTCTTCTACGGTACCCTGTCTCCAGGCCTCGTCTTTTACTTCTTCTTTGCCTTTGGCTTTTACGGTTTCAGCAAAGGCAATCAGCTTTTCAGTCGCCTCGTTGTTTGTATTGTTCCGGTTCAGGATCACGTCTTCACAGAGATCCCGGAGTTTGGGTTCTATTTCATCGTATACCACCAACTGTCCGGCGTTCACGATCCCCATATCCATACCGGCTTTGATGGCATGGTAGAGAAAAACGCTGTGCATGGCTTCACGTACATGGTCATTACCCCGGAAAGAGAAGGAAAGGTTGCTCACCCCACCTGATACCTTGGTTAAGGGCATGAGTTGTTTGATCTCCCGGGTGGCCTGGATAAAATCAACTCCGTAGTTGTTATGTTCTTCCAGACCTGTGGCTACGGCAAAGACGTTGGGGTCAAATATGATGTCTTGCGGGTCATAACCCAGTTTCTTGGTAAGGATGGTATAGGCGCGGTGACAGATCTCTACTTTACGGTCCTTGGTATCGGCCTGGCCTTTTTCATCAAAGGCCATCACGATCACGGCGGCGCCAAAGAGTTTACAGATCTCTGCCTGTTGAATAAATTTTTCCTCTCCTTCTTTCATGGAGATGGAATTCACGATCGCCTTGCCTTGTACGCATTTCAGTCCCGCTTCAATGATCTCAAATTTCGAGGAGTCGATCATGATGGGGATACGGGCGATATCGGGTTCGCTTTGCACGAGGTTCAGGAAGGTGGTCATGGCCTGAACGCCTTCCAGGAGGGCGTCATCCATGTTCACATCCAATATCTGAGCACCGCTTTCCACCTGTTGGCGGGCCACGCTCAGCGCTTCTTCGTATTTGTTTTCCCGGATCAGCCGCGCGAATTTCTTGGAACCAGTCACGTTGGTCCGTTCACCCACGTTGATGAAATTCGTTTCGGGGCGTATCAGCAGTGGTTCGAGTCCGGAAAGTCTTAGGTAGGGTTTGATGATGGTGGTGTCCTGCATCAGGTGTTCTTTTTAATCATTAAGCCTTTGAGATACGAGAAATTGTTCACGATCAGGATCAGGATGGAGATCAGAAGTAGCGTTTTTTCCATGGTTTGATTTTTAATGCACTAATTCTTTTTCTACGATCGGAAGAGGTCTCGGCTTGATTTTCTTTACATGTTCAGCAATATGACGGATATGATCGGGGGTGGTGCCACAGCATCCCCCAACAATATTGACAAATCCTTCTTGTGCCCAATCCTCCAGATAATGACCGGTTTCTTCCGGGGCTTCATCATATTCACCCATGGCATTGGGTAACCCGGCATTGGGATAAGCGGATACATAACTGGAGGCGATCTGGGAAAGTTCTTCAATATGTGGGCGCATTTCTTTGGCACCCAGCGCGCAATTCAGACCGATGCTGAGTGGTTTGGCATGCATCACCGAGGTATAGAAGGCTTCCAGCGTCTGCCCGCTCAGGGTTCGTCCGGAAGCATCGGTAATGGTGCCACTGATCATGATCGGCAGTTCGGCTTTTTGTGCGTCTTTGAAATATTTTTTCACCGCATAGATCGCGGCTTTGGCATTCAGCGTATCGAAAATGGTTTCGATGAGGAGGAGATCAACACCCCCATCAACCAATCCTCTAACTTGTTCATAATAGGCTGCCACGGCCTCATCAAACGTGAGGGCTCTGAAACCTGGATTGTTTACATCCGGAGAAAGCGAGAGAGTTTTATTCAAAGGTCCGATGGCACCGGCCACCCATTTGCCTTCGCCTGCTCTTTCAGGATGTTCAGCCCTGAATTCCTCCACAGCCGTACGGGCACATTTTGCCGCTTCGATATTGATCTCGTAAGCCAGGCTTTGCATATCATAATCCGCTAGGGAGATCTTTTGGGCATTGAAGGTGTCTGTTTCAATGATATCCGCTCCGGCTTCCAGGTATTCCTTATGAATGCCGACTATGATACGGGGTTGGGTCAGTACCAGCAGGTCATTGTTTCCTTTCAGGTCTGAAGGCCAGTCCTTAAAGCGTTCCCCACGATAATCATCTTCCGACAGCTTATGCCGTTGAATCATGGTGCCCATCGCCCCATCAATGATCAATATCCTCTTTTCCAATTCTTTACGAATGTCCATACAATAGTTTGACTTTACTCTGGCGGCAGCCTCCGTGGTTAATTACTATAAACGATTGGGAAACAATCAGGTAGGTGGTTCCTAACGCGTTTATTAGTTCTGATGAGGCCGAACAATAAACAAATCCGCCATGTGGGGGCAAAGATAGCTTTTAAGGTGGGATTTTGCAAGTACATAACCGCCATGGCGCAAGGTCGCCAGGTTCACCAAATCCCGGCGATCCATAGCGGCTTTCCGCCTTCGCGGTTAAATTCCTTTATTCCCGACATACGACTCCACCGGTAACCGGTTCTGGAGGCTTCTGGCCAGGGTCATTTCATCGGCATATTCCAATTCGCCGCCAAAGGCAATTCCCCGGGCAATGGTGGTGATCCGTACCGGGATGCCCTGAAGTTTTTTCTGAATGTAATAGATGGTGGTATCTCCCTGTATCGTTGGATTGAGGGCAAAGATGAGCTCGGCACTGTTTTCCTTCTGCACCCGTTGCACCAGACTTTCAATGGTCAATTGCTCGGGACCCACTCCATCCAGCGGGGAAATAACTCCACCCAGTACATGATAAGTGCCATTGAATTGCTGGGTGCTTTCAATAGCGATCACATCCCGAATGGTCTCTACCACACAGATAACATCCTGCTTCCGCATACTATTGGAACAAATGGAACAGATCTCCGCATCTGATACATTGTGGCAGCGACGGCAAAAACGAATATCCTGCCGCATCCGGTTGATGATCTCGCTGAATTGACCCACTTCCTCCTTCTCCTGTTTCAACAGGTGCAAGACCAACCGCAAGGCTGTTTTTTTACCAATACCCGGAAGCTTGGCAAAAGCACTGACGGCAGATTCGAGAAGGTGGGAGGATAGCTGCATTACCTGGATTGGTTGATTTGAAGATTTGGAGGATTGATTTTTAGGATTATTCTGGTTTCCTATCCATTTTTTCTATGGCAAATTTCATCATTATTTAATATTTATCATCACCCCCAGGCACTCTTTCTACAAGATATGCGAAGCCTTCAAAATTAATCCTCCTAATCCTCATATCCTTTAATCGAGGTCAATTTCATTTTCCCAACTCGGCCGCACCACCAATTTCTCTTTCACCGGTTTTACGATCTCGGGTTGAATCCGTTTTCCAAAAAATTCCCCGGGATCCCACTGGCCATTGTTGTTCCGGTCATAAAGCAGGGCGAGTTCATAGGTGCCGGGCAGGAAGAGGGGAGTAAAGAATTCGCCTTTGGCAAGGGAAGCTGATTTTACCAGCCTTCCACTCTGACTGATAAGGACCACAGGTCGTTGAAGGCTATCCGCGTTTTTCAACCGGATGCGGAGCGAACCATACTCGGATTGTCGTCTGGTTTGAAAACTCAGGGTATCCGCTTTCAGGAGTTGTTTTCCAAGAGTATCTGTACCAAATTCTTTTTCTATAACAATATTGTACCGGGTGTCCTCTCTGAGGTTGGTGATCAGGGTAGCTTTCTGACTTAACGTATCGAGTTCCCAGGTATAGCCGGTGACGGGAATATAACTGGTATCGGTGCTCACCTTTACGAGGGAGCCGTCAAATGTTTTTAAGGGAACAGCGAATTGCAATGAAAACGGAACAAGCAGGTCTTGAACAGCGCCCGTCAGGGATGTACTAAACCGTAAACGGGCTATTTCGTTGGGTCTTGCCGGGGCCTGGGTTGCGGGGGCACTGGAAGTCTCCGGAGGCCTTTTGACGGAATACGCATAGAGGGTGACAGGGTTAGTAGAATCGGCTATGACAACAGGTGCATCGGCAAAGGCAAAAAGTTGTTCGGTTGAAAAGTATTTTCCAATGCCATTATCATCCTTCAGGGCATACACGTGGTATGTTCCAGGGGCAAGGGTGCGAAAACGGAATTCCCCTTTCTTATCTACCCGGGTCATATACCTGGGTTTTTTATTGATCAGGGCTGAATCTTCCCCCGTGCGATGAAGAAGTACAAATAAGGTAGAATCAATCCCACCGGTTTCCGCCAATATCACATTGCCGCTGAATTCGAGTGAATCGAAATATTGACCGGTGGTGAAAACATAGGTGAAATTCCTCAGGGGGTTGCGTTCGTTTATATCCTGAATGGCATTTCCAAAATTGATGGAATAGGTAGTATTGGCTTCGAGTGTATCCTCCCATTTTACCGTTACCGTCTTCAGTTTGGATTCAACCTGTGGGTTTACTTCAGGGGTAGGGGAGACCAATAGATTTTTCTGTATTTCCTGTAGCTCCACATACTCATCAAAGGTAAACGTGATGGTCCTTGCGCTAAACCCCTTGCTCGAATCAGGTGGGGTCACCGTCCTCAATACCGGAGGCAATGAATCGCGGGGGCCGCCAGATGGGGGGATCATGTTGGCACAGGAACTGAGGACCAGGATTTTTGGGAGGATTATAGCGATTAGCAGGATAGAAAATATCCATCCTTTAGGTAATCTACTATCGATAAAAGGGATCTTCATGATTCAGGTAGTGGAGTGCAAACTTACAGAATGGCCCACTCAATTAGCGGGGATTCCCCCATTTTAAGAAAACAATATATCCCCCCATCCGTGTAATCCCTCTAATCCGTGAAATCCGCGTCATCCGTGAAATTCGTGTCATTCGTGTTATTCGTGAAATCAACTTACTTCCCGCACGAACCCACACCAATGACAATCCTCCTTCCCACACCCTTTATAGAAATCCCGGTTTTGAATCTTCTCCCAGGTCTCCACGATCTGCTGGGTCACTGTGGTAATATCCGCGGGGGTGATCACTAATTTCTCTCTCCGGTATTGTTTCTTTTTGTCCGGCTCAATAAAGTCAAATTCGGTGCTCACCACTTTCCAGTCCTTGCTTTCATAGTGGTCCACCAATATTTTATAAAAAACCGCTTGCCGCCAATAGTCACCTCCGTTGGGTGATTTATCATTCGGGGGTTGCAATTTGTCTTTCGCATTGTCCGGATTGCCGGTCTTGTAATCCACCACATTCACCGACTTGCCATCAAATTCAAGTTTGTCCAATTTGCCTTTAAGGGGTACTCCTTTGACCACCACATTGCGGATATTTCGTTCAATGGCCACGATCTTGTTCCAATGGCCATTGTATTTTTCATAATAGGCCGGGAGAATCTGATGCCCATATTCAATTCGGCGGTCAAACTGTTCCTGGGTAAAACTCTCGCGGTGACGGTGCATGTACCAGTCAAAATCGGCGACAAAGGCATGTACGGGAGGAAAACTGTCTTTCCCAACATCCTGCATTTTTCGAAAGAGTTGTTCCAGCGCATAGTGAACGGCTGACCCAAACTCGGTATTCTCATTTTTAGGAGAGGGAATACGGATCAGATTGCGGAAATAAAATTCCAGCGGACAGTTCAGGTAATTGTTCAGGGCGGTCACGTTCATCGTAAACTTGTCGAGCATACGTCCCACCACATCCTCATCGGCCTGTTCCCATTCCGGGGGCGGAGCATCCGAGAAACGCAGGAGCGCGAACTCGTCTTCCACTGCCTCATCGATCACTACTTTTTCCACGGGCAAGGGATGTCCTTCGAGCATTTCTGCAATGAACCGCGAGGGTTCCAGTTCCTTCCCGTCGTTTTTAAACAAGGAGTAAGAGATGTATAAATGTTGTTCGGCACGGGTCAAAGCCACATAAAATAACCGTCTTTGTTCTTCTTCATCGGATTGTTTGGGTTGCGAGGTGAAAAGCGTATCAGGCAGGGAAAAATCCCGATTGGCTCCCTTTTTCTTATCCCAACTCTTGGCATTGACTCCTACCACAAACACATGCTCAAATTCAAGCCCCTTGGAGCCGTGCGCCGTCATCAGGTTCACCCCTTTATCACTGCCGCTCACCCGGGGCAGGGGCAGGCGAAGTTCTTCTTTCTCCATCAGGTCGGTCAATTGCACGAGGTCAAGGAGTGTCATTCTCGGCTCACGCCGGTTCTCTTCCTGAATAAAATCAAAAAGCGCGGAGATCACTTCCAGGTCCTCATGCTTATTGGGACTTTCCACCACCTGTTGCAGCAGTCCCGTGCTTCGAATCAACTCTTCGAATAATTGTTGAAGGGTTATATTGGAAACAGCGCCGATCAATTTCTCCAAAACGGCACTTGCATTCTTTAAGGATTCGGGTAATCCGGGAGTAAAGAGGTCGCGACCGGGTTGAGCCGCTTTTTCGGTGAGTAAACGACGGATTGAAGTAGGGTCCTCCGAAAATTTCTTCTCGGATACTTCAATACTCAACTTGGCGATCTCGATCGGTGCGATGCCAAACCAATGGTAATGGAGGATCTCAAAAAGTAACTCATCGCCGCCGTAAGGGGTATCGTGTTCAGCGGCCAGGTAGCGGAGCATGTTGAGTATCTTTCTGGCCAGCGGTATCTCAAATAGATTCTGGCTGCGTTTGGTGTAGACCGGAATGCCCCGCTGACGCAAAAAGGCCGATAGCTCATCCCCGTATTTATTTTCCCGGTAAATGATACCGATACGTCCCGGGTTTACCCCTGATTTCACCAATTTTTCTACCTGCAACGTGATCCCGATCATCTCATCCCTCATTTTCTGGTATTCAAATAAGAGGGGGGTATGTGTCAATTCCCGGATCTTTTCATTCGCAGAAAGCAGGTCCTTGCTCAACCCGTCAATCTTCTTCACCAATCGTTCTTCATTCCGTTCGATCAGGTTTTTGGAAACATTCAGGATCGGTTGGGTGGAACGATAATTATTGGTGAGTACGACCGTGCTCAGGGCCTCGCGGTATTGCTGTGCAAAATCCAGCATATTCTCCACGTTGGCACCCTGGAAACGGTAGATACTCTGGTCGTCATCCCCCACTACAAATACATTGGGTTTATCCCAGTAATTGATCAGCAGTTGTACGATCCGGTTTTGTGTGCCACTGGTATCCTGGTATTCATCCACCAGGATATACTGATATTGCTCCTGGTAATTCGCCAGCAGGTTTTTGTTGGATTCAAAGGCGCGGATCACCCAGTTGATCATATCATCAAAATCATAGCGGTTCTTTTTCCGCATCAGTTCCTGAAAGCGATCAAATTCCCGGATGGCGGCTTTCAGGGTCTCCATTTTCTCTTTCGCCTCATCAATCAGGTGTTGCTTGGGGTCGCCCGGATTGAACTCCTTGTATTTTCTTTTATAGATGAATTCATCCCGGGTAGGCAGGGAGGTAATATATTCATCGATCCGCCCCAGCATAAAGTCAGATGTCCATCCCTCCCTTTTCATATCACTGAATAATTTCTGGAGGCGGGTGGCTTCAAAATACACATCTCCCCGGTATCGTTTCAGGGGATTGTTTTTGGGCAGGCTATCGATCAGCTCTTTGAACATAGCTGCTTTCTCCAGGTCCGAAATAGGATCGAGTGCCGTTTTTTCAAAGAGGTTCAGATTTTCCTGGATCACATCATTGCAAAAACCGTGAAAGGTAGAGATGGTTACTTTGTAAGAGTCTGGACCAATGAATTGAAGCAATCTTTTGCGCATGGCCACCACCCCAGCTTCTGTATACGTAAGACAAAGTATATTCTCCGGACGCGCATCTGTATCCAGCAGGATCTTTCCGATCCGACTGGCGAGGATCTGTGTCTTACCCGTACCCGGCCCTGCGATCACCATCACCGGGCCTTCAATGGCGTCCACGGCAAGGCGTTGCTGCGGGTTCAGCTTTTGGTATTCCTCTTTAAATTTCGCTTCCAGTTTTTCTTTTTGATATGACATCTGAACAAAGTAAACTTAATTGGGTTAATAGATGACCTGAAACATTTTACCGCAACGTCGCCAGGACACTAAGTGCGCAAAGAATTGGCGTACCATGGCGCCATAGCGTCTTGGCGGTAAAAAGGTGAAAAAAATAAACCATGGCCACTTATAGCTTAAAGAAAACACAATTCATTCCCGTCACCCTCGATGAGGCCTGGGCCTTTTTTTCCAATCCTGCAAATTTACAGTCCATTACCCCCGCCCGCATGAATTTCCGGATCATTTCCCGGCACCACGGGGATACCATGTATCCGGGGCAGATTATTGAATACAAGGTAAGCCCTTTGGGGGGCATCTCCATGTACTGGATGACCGAGATCACCCATGTACGGGACCGGGTTTATTTTGTAGATGAACAGCGTTTTGGGCCCTATTCCCTCTGGCATCATCAGCATCATTTCAAGGAGGTGCCGGGTGGGGTGGAAATGACGGATATCGTCCATTATAAAATACCCCTTGGTTTTATTGGGGATTGGGCCAATCGTTTATTTATACGAAAGCAGTTGGAGGATATTTTTGCGTATCGGGTGAGGAGGGTGGAGGAGATATTCGGTTAAGTCCCTCAACAAAAAAGACTAATTTTGCCCCCGAACCGACTATCATGAAAATAAGGCGCCACGCCTCCATCCTCCTATTGCTCCCATTTTTTACACCCCTGGTATTCCAGGCACAGACTCTTCATTCCTTTCAACAAGACGATACCCTTCTCCGAAATGGTTTTTATGAAGTAACCCTGCAGAAAAAGGAGCAAGCCTTTTCTTCCATCAAGGAGTATAAAGAAGATTATAAAACGATCTATAAAGACCAGTTTTCTTCCATTGAGAAATTCTGGAAAAGTACCCGTCCGGTTACGGAGAAAACAGCGTTATCTTATTTGCAAAAACTGGTGGATAAACTCATCGCGGCTGACCCTCAACTCAAGGGACTTGATATCCGGGTGGTTTTTTCGCGTGACTGGTGGCCCAATGCGGTCAGTATGGGTGATGGCACCCTGGCTTTGAATGCCGGACTCGTTTTTTACATGCAAACAGAAGCTGAGTTGGTTTTTGTTCTGGGGCATGAGATCGCCCACTATTATCTTAATCATACGCCCGATGCCATTCGCAAGTTTGTCGAGAAGGTCAACAGCGATGACTTTAAAGCTGAGGTAAAAAGAATAAAATCACAGGACTACGGAATTAATAGTGAACTTGAAAAGTTTACCAAAAACCTCACGTTTGATACCCGCAAGCATAGCCGTGACAAGGAAAGCCAGGCCGATGCCTTTGCCATGGAGTTGATGATCAAGTCGGGCTACAATGTACTGGCGGCCAGGCAAACCCTCCAGTTGTTGGACCGTATAGATGATACCCTATTTTTTGATCCCGCCACTGCTGCAGTTGAAAAGGTGTTTAACCTGCCTGAATTTCCTTTTCGAAAACGCTGGACGCAAAAAGAATCGATGATCTTTGGCGATTTGAAGGAGGAAGAGAGCGATGAGAAACTGAAGAAAGAGATGGATTCGCTCAAAACCCATCCTGATTGCCAGGTTCGGATAAAACAACTTACACCCCTGATGGAGAAAGCAGGGGATACGGGTGAAAATTATCTCGTGGACTCAGTCTATTTTCACCAGCTTCGTTTGGATCTTTATTATGAGATCATGGAGCAATGCTACCAAGATGACCAATTGGGTAGGAACCTGTTTTATGCCCTGCTATTATTGGGAAAGGAACCGGAAAACAACACCGCCGTTTTAACCATCGCCCGCGCCTGGAACGATATTTATAATTATCAAAGGGAGCATAAGCTGGGACTTAAGGTGGAGCCCGAGGACCGAACCTATCCCCCTGCTTACAATGACCTGCTCCGCATGGTCAGCCGGATCAAATTGGATGAAATATTGGCGTTGAATACAGCATTTTGCAAAAAGTACTATGAACAAATGAAAGATATCCCGGCCTTTAAAGCCGAGGTGAAACGTATATATCAATTTAAAAAACCCTGATTTTTAAAACTTAATTAGCAATAATGAAAAAAAGTATTCTGTTTACTCTTTTATGTGCGCTGCTGGCTCCTTCTTTTTTGTGGGCCCAGCTCTCGTCCATTGAGAATGTTCGAAAGATCAAACTCGCCAATGCCGATGCCATTCGGGAAGGTTCGGAGGTAAAAGGGTATTACTTCTTTTATGTCAGTGATGAAGTAGACAAAAAGACCAATGAGTACACGCTTCAGATCACCGAAAATAACCTCAAGAAGCTGAAAGACGTGAAATTTATTGATGATGAAAAAGTGCGCTTGCTGGAATCTTCTTTCAATGGTACAGACCTTATTTTTCTTTTTTACAATCAAAAAGATAAATATTTAGACTATCAGGTCTATGGCGCCGACGGCAAGAAAAAGTTTTCCTATATGCGGCAGCTTACCAATAAGGAGAAGCGTTATCTCACCATGACCTATCTCGCTGTAAATGATGAGGAGAATAACTACAAGGGATTGTATCCCATTGATGGACTTGGGTTCATTTCCAATATGCCCAGTCGCGAAGACAGGGATTATACGTTCCAGGTCGATTTTTTTGGTACGGACAATAGAAAACAGTGGACCTATACACCCACCGAAGGGGCCAAGCGGTTTATCGGGGATTATCTCGGGTATAATGATGGCGTGGTGTATCTCGAAGTACTTAAATACACCGGGGCATTTGACCAGAAACCTGAATCCACCATTCTTGGTCTTTCCCTGGAGAGTGGCAAGAAATTATTTGAGATATCAACGGATGGTAAGCATCGTTTCTACCCCGCAACCATGTCAAAACTGAATAATGGAAAAGCTTATCTCTATGGGGAATTCTTTGACTTGAACGATAATATCATGAAGGATAAGTCCAAAGGTTTTGGATTTTGGAGTGTAAGTGCCGATGGAAAACTGACCGATGAGAAATATTGTTCCTGGAGTCTTGACCTGGGAAAATTCCTGGATGTTTCCTCCAAAGGAAAGATCGACGATTTTGGGTACATGTACCTGCACAATATGGTTCAGGTGGAAGATGGCAGCATATATGCGGTAGGCGAAGGATATAAGAAAGTAGCCAGCGGATTGGGTATTGCCAGCAAAATTTTGACCGGAGGCGGCGGGATCAGCGCCGTAAAGATCAAGATCACCGATCTTCTGCTCATTAAGTTTGATGCCAATTTCAAAGTAAAGGAGGCTAAGGTGTACGAGAAGAACCCCAACAATATGGAGCTCAGCAACGGGTATGAGTTTGTAAGCGGTCCTTTATTGGCCAAAATGATCAAGTATGCCTCCAATGGTTTTGATTATCTGTACACGCAGGTGAATAAAGATCAGACTTCCTTTAGCATTTGTTATAAAGACTATGTGCGAGGTAAAGAGTATAAAGGAGGGACATTCAACTCCCTCACGTATTATGATGGTAAAATAACCACCGACAAGATCAACACCAAGTCAGACGCCACTCGGTCTTATATTCTTCCCGGTAAACAAGGGCAGGTAATGGTGATGGAGTATTACAAAAAGGAGAAGCGATTGGATATGCATTTTGAGAAGTTGAATTAGGACTTTCACCGCAAAGACGCTAAGACGCAAAGAGACGCTAAGTTTACTTAGCGTCTCTTTGCGTCTTAGCGTCTTTGCGGTGAAATCTTACCCGGGCATCCGCGTAATATACTTCTCTATCTGTTTGATCTGATCGACGATCTGCGGGGTGGTAGGTTTTAATGCTTTGGCTTTCCGGAAAAAGTCTTTGGCTGCGCGGAATTCCCGTTTATTCATCATCAGGCTGCACATTTGCAGGTAGGCCGTGGCTTCGTTTTCTTTATCTGGCAGACCGGCCCGGATGGCATTGCGGATATAGCTTTCTGCCTGTTTCAGGTCATTTTTTTGCATGGAAAGTAGCCCCATTTGCAGGAGACTTGCCCCTTCGGCTTCCTTCATCGGCATACCCAGTGAGAGGCCCTTTTTCATGTGTTTTTCAGCCCCTTCAAAGTCCTGCTTCATCATGGCCAGGTTGCCCTTGAGAGTATAATACACCGAGCGGATGGGTTTATACAGCAGGTTGGGGAATTTAATGCTACCGATCACTTTCTCGGCGGCTTCGATATCTCCCGATTCCAGGTGTTCCTGGATCAGGCGGAGTGGGCCAAAGAAGAAATGACCCAGTACCAGGATCAGGCCTACAAAATACAAGGGGAAAGCCGGCCAAAATCCTGAAAAATAGTTTGTTACGCCACCAAATACAATGAGGAGGATACCCAGGGGTAGGCGGTATTTGATCAAAATATTATAAAACTTCATGGCGCGAAAATACGACCAGGATTTTAACCTTGATTGGGGGATTTTCAGGATTATGCGATTTTCAATGGATCCAGAGGTCATTTTTTGCATAAATCCTTAGAATTCCTCCCTCAATCATCAATCCTCCTAATCCCGTAATCCTTCAATCCTCAAATCCTGGTCTGTCGTTATTGATTTCTACCCAGTACCCATCCGGATCCTTCAACCACAGTTGTTTCACCCCATCCACCCTCGTGGTAATCCCATTCGGTTTTCCGTCCCAATCTTCCCAGTTCAGACCTGCTTTTTTCAATTTTTCTACGAGGACCTCTATCGAAGGCACCGAGTAGCAGGTATGTTGGCTTTTGTAGTATTCTTTAGGTCCCGGGGCGCCGGAGATGATATGCAGGGCACTACCCGGGCCGGTGCTTAGCCAGACATGTTTCCCATCATGAAAAGGTTCCGGGATGGTATCCAATCCAATAATATCCCGGTAAAAGGCCGCGCTTTTTTCCAGGTTGGTTACATAGATAGCGGTATGGTTCAGTCTTGTTTTGGTGGATTGCGCCTGTGTTCCCGAGGCCAGCAGCCCCAGGGTGACAAGGGATAACCATTTTTTCATGGCGGTTGGTTTTTGTTGAAAGATAGGGAGGAATGGGGTATTTTTGCGGCCCTTGGTCCCGTAGTTCAATGTCTGCCTACGGCAGACAAGCCTACCAGAGGTAAGGTATTATACTGTAGATAAAGGATAGAATAGAAGTTTCCTAAACTTTTGATACAGGTTCCCTGCCTGCCGGCAGGCAGGGATTCCTGGCGAAAGAGATTGATAAAAACCATTAAACAACAAATCCAACCCATGATTACAGTGTACGCTATTCAAAGTGAGGCAAATGGCGATATTTATGTGGGCATTGCAAAGGATGCTGATGTTCGGCTCAAGGAACATAATGGAGGGAAGAGCAGGTACACAAAAGGTTTAAGGCCATGGAAGACAATTTATAGAGAGGTTCAGCCTGACTGGGAGGCAGCCCGCAAAAGAGAAAAATATTTGAAATCAGGGGTTGGAAAGGAATTCCTGAAATCATTGGTCCCGTAGTTCAAGGCCTGCCTGCCGGTAGGCAGGCCTGCCTACCGGCAGGCAGGGATAGAATAGAAGTTTTTTAATTTTGGAGATTTTTTCTCCAATAGTTGTTGGTCCCGTAGTTCAATGGATAGAATAGAAGTTTCCTAAACTTTTGATACAGGTTCGATTCCTGTCGGGACTACAAAATTCTCTACCCCCTTCTAATTTTTTAATTGCCTAAGAGTATCCTTAGGAATAAGCCCCACCACCTCCGATATACCAGCCGAGACCTTAGGAATGCGATACTGTATAACGGGCCCAATGACCTGGCTGGCTTCTGTCAATGTTAATTTGTATTTTATTTGTAACCACTCTATCATGGATTCAGTGGCCGTTTTTACAGATTTATCGAGTGATGACTCGATGCCGAAAAACATCAGATAATCTTCATCTTCAACCATGGGGGTGCGTAGCGGGAAATCGTCCTTTTTTAACACCTGAACCGTGAAGGAAAATTTCATGGAGGTTTCCAGGGCATCCCCATTAAGCTCTCCATCTCCCTGTGCCGCATGCCCATCACCGAGGTAAAGTAGCGCTCCAGAATGAAAAACCGGAAGATAGATAGTAGCCCCTGTTGTATTTCTGTAGAAATCCAGATTGCCTCCATATGGTCCGGATGCACCGGAGGAGATTCCCTTTGATCCTGAAGGGGCAACACCTATACAACCCAGAAATGGATGCAGCGGAATTTCCAGTTTTTGCAATTTCATTCCGGTATCCATTGGCCTGCCTGTCATCTTCTCCAAATCGAGTTGCCATTTTACCAGTTTACCAGCGCGCCAGGTCTTCATCGCTATTGATTTGGGGAGTACATCTGGAATGAACGTATTTAAGGTGGTAGCAAAATTCCGGTTTAACGATACATTTAACAATGTCACGGATAATACATCACCAGGTTCTGCGCCTTCTACAAAAAATGGACCGGTAAGGGGGTTGCCCCGCTCGGTGACCTTGATACCATATTGATCGATACCCACCGCATCCACACTGGTGGTATGTACCGTATCGCCTGGTCGAATGTGCAATACCGGTTGTTTTTGCGAAGAAAATTCGCGGGAATAGATAGTAGGTTTAAAATGAATGGATTCTTGGGCAGATACCCAGGAAGAGGTGTGGTATAGCAATAGGGCTGTGAAGAAATATTTTCTCATACTTACCTTTACTTGTTAATTGTCACCGCCTCCCCTAACACCCCCAAATCAATATCCTCCACCTTCCGGAACTTAATGCAATATCCCGTTACTGTGGCCTTGCCGATCCTTTTGGCGTAGGTCTTTGGTAAATAGGTTTTGTCTTCCAGTCCCATGATATAAACAGAAATACCGCTGGTGTTGGCACTTAGTCCAACCTGGTAGAATTCCTTGGTAGACCCATCCGCATATTTAATAGTGTATGATCCGTAACCGATATTGGGATTGGAAACAATTTTGCCTTTACTATCCTTCCCATCAAGGAACCAGAGTTTGCATTTGGGGCGTGCTTTCAATATAAGGGAATGGAGTTGTTGAAGGTCGCTGCGCTTTTGCTCTGGCTGAGACTCGATATAGGCCTTGATTTGTGCTTTTACATTCATAGTGGAAGGTTTTGGAAATGGGTTGTCAAAGTAACATGTAAATTAAAGGAGGCTTACCTAAATGTGGAACTATCTCTTAGTTTTAAAACCCGGCATTGGCCATAAGTGTTTCAAAATCAATATTATATTGCACAGAAAAAGTAAATTTATAAAAAATTAAAATTACTTTATTGATTTTAAGTAAAATTAAAATAAAATAAGTTTACTTTTGGTAAATGAAATCTCTCCAAATATTCATCGATAAATTTGAAGCCGGACACCTTGAAAAAGGAGCAAACTACAGGTTCTTCGTGCCCTCTGAAATAAATCGGCAATGGATTTGGGAAGATGCCAGCCTGAATATTCTATTGGAAAGGGCTTCAATCAAATTGGGGGAACTCAACTCCTTTGCCCGCCTGGTTCCGAATATTGATCTGTTCATTGAATTGCATGTGACGAAAGAGGCCGTAGTATCGAGCCGAATTGAAGGAACTCAAACGAACATAAACGAGGCTCTTCTACCAGAAGAAGAAATTAAGCCGGAAAGGAGAAACGACTGGCAGGAAGTTCAAAACTATACGGATGCATTAAACCATGCCATCAAACAATTAGACAAACTTCCTTTGTCATCGCGGTTACTTCGACAAGCGCACAAGATTCTAATGCAAGGTGTAAGAGGGGAAAATAAACTGCCAGGAGAATTTAGAACGAGTCAGAATTGGATTGGTGGTGCCACCTTGGCTGATGCCGTATTTATTCCTCCTGCACACCACTATGTTAACCCGTTAATGAGCGACCTGGAAAATTTTCTTCACAATAGAGATATTCATGTCCCAGCGTTAATCAGGATAGGCATTGCGCACTATCAATTTGAGACAATACACCCTTTCCTGGATGGCAATGGACGTATAGGCAGGCTATTGATTACGTTGTACCTTGTATCGGAAAATATCCTGGAGAAGCCACTTCTCTATTTGAGCGTTTTTTTTGAAAAGAATAAGATCCTCTATTATGATAACCTTAACCGGGCCAGGGAAAAGAATGATCTGCTTCAATGGTTAAAGTACTTTCTGGTTGGAGTTGAGGAAACGGCAGCCAAGGCTGTTCAAACACTTACAGCCGTCATGGAATTAAGATCAACGATTGAGAAGGATATTCATGATAAGCTTGGTAGAAGGGGCAATAGCGCATTAATACTATTAGCCTATTTGTTTAAGTACCCGGTTATAAACGTTAAGAATGTAGAAGCTGCATGCCAACTCAGCGCCAAAGCCGCCAATGACCTTGTCAAAGCCTTTGAAGAAAACAAGTGGTTGAAGAAAATGGGTAATTCGGAGAGGTATAGGCGATTTGTATTTGAACCGTATTTGAGCCTTTTTGAATAACCTCCCTACTATCATGCAATGAATACTTATAGTACCAAATGATCGGCACGATGCTTTAATCATTTTCCGAAATACCAGAACATAAAACGGGGAACCATAAAGCATGATTCCCCGTTGCTTGCTCACCTTCAAACCATCCTCACATCTTCACAACTTTAACAACCGTCCTTGAAATACCTTGTCGGACCTCTACCTGATAAACCCCGGCGAGGCAGCGTTCGCCAAAATATAAACAATGGTATTCTGCCCCGAAAGGTGTACCTTCCAACAAATAGGATTCTTCCCTCTCTCATTTCATCAGAATATCATTTCTTCTGCTAATTGAGTAACCGGTGCATACTGTCAGTTCAAAATTGATCTCCAGACTAACACCATTCTATTTTAATATACTCGGATAATAAAAAAAGGTGCCCAGGAAGAACTAGGAATCCTGTAACCTTTTCCAACCAAGATGTAACGTGGCCTTCCTGACTATCCTCTACATTGAGGAGGCTTCCTCATTTTTGTTTTGCAATAAAAATAGTGGATTGATATGTTAAAAAATATAACTATGGTAACAGTAGAGAAACATGGAATTGTCATTCGTAAAACAGATCAGGGCTTTGAATCAGATGGAGTATTGAACCCGGCAGTCATTGAGAACAATGGAGAAATTCACCTTTTTTACCGGGCCGTAGCCCGAGCGAATTATTCCACGATCGGGTATTGCCGACTAAAAGACCCGATGACTGTAACAGAACGACTGGATTACCCCATCCTTTACCCTCAATTTGAATATGAGAATAGCGGGGTGGAAGATCCACGGATCGTTTGTATCGATGGGCTATTCTATCTTACCTATACTGCCTATGACGGGGTGAATGCCCTGGGTTGCCTGGCTACTTCTACTGACCTGAAGCAATTTGAAAAACATGGGGTATTGGTACCACAGGTGTCCTACCTCGAATTCAAACACCTGGCGGAATCAAAAGGGATCATTAATGAAAAATACGCCCGGTTCAATAGTAAGAATGTGGCCAACGAAAAACCAGGGGTCAAGCCCTATTTGTGGGACAAAAATGTGATCTTCTTCCCGCGGAGGATCAAAGGGAAATTATGTTTCCTGCACCGGATCAAACCTGATATCCAGTTGGTCACCGTGGATTCATTGGCTGAACTGACTCCTGAATTTTGGCAAAATTATTTGCTCCACCTGGAACAATTCATTGTGCTGGCTCCCCGCTACAAACACGAAGTGAGTTATATCGGTGGCGGTTGCCCGCCCATTGAAACTGAGAAAGGCTGGTTATTGATCTACCACGGTGTTCACGATACTGTAAATGGATACGTTTACTCCGCTTGTGCCGCCCTTCTTGATCTTGACGACCCTTTAAAGGAATTAGGGCGGTTGCCCTATTCACTTTTTAAGCCAGACCAATCCTGGGAATTAAAAGGAGAAGTAAACAATGTATGTTTTCCAACAGGAGCAGTTCGAAAAGGCGATACCCTACATATCTATTATGGGGCTGCCGATGAACAGATCGCCTGTGCCTCGTTGAACATACCCGAGTTACTTGAAGCCCTGTTGGATGACAGATCAAATTCACAAAACTTACGGAAAGACGAAATATTATGGCCCAGGGACCAACAGACAATCTTATGAATACAGCACTAAAATACCCGGCTTCCATGCGGGAACAATTACCGGAGATCATGATGATCACTTCTTTCCCACCCCGGGAATGTGGGATCGCCACCTATACACAGGATCTAGTAAAATCCCTGCATGATAAGTTCAATCACTCCTTCATGATCACCCTTTGTCCGGTTGAATCAGGACAGGACAGGCATACGTATGCAGATGAGATCGAATTTGTACTGAATACAGATGACCCAAGCTCTTTTGCCAACCTGGCCCGATTGATCAATAACCGACCCCGCTTGGTAGCTGTCATGATACAACATGAGTTTGGTTTGTTTAAAAGCGGTGAACCGGCATTTATTGATTTTCTACGTGCGCTTAATAAACCGATCATCATCGCCTTTCATACCGTATTGCCAAATCCGGGTGAAGAACTCAAAGCAAAGGTGCAGGCCATTGCGCAATATGCCACCAAACTGGTGGTGATGACCAAACACTCACGCCGCATTTTGACGGAGGAATATTACCTGCCGGTTGAAAAGGTCCAGGTCATAGCCCATGGCACCCACCTTGTGGCGCATGCGGAAAAGGAGATACTCAAAGCCCGGTATGAACTGGATGGGCGAAAAGTACTGACAACATTTGGGTTGCTGAGTTCGGGAAAGAATATTGAATCTACGCTGGAAGCCCTGCCAGCCATTATCCGGGAAGAACCCGGGACATTATTTCTGATCATTGGTAAGACACACCCGGCTGTTGTCAGACAGGAAGGGGAGAGTTACCGGGAGTTTCTAAAGGAAAAGGTACAGGAACTGGGCTTGGAAGACCATGTTCGC
This sequence comes from Chitinophagaceae bacterium, assembly GCA_041752235.1. Classification (GTDB taxonomy): domain Bacteria; phylum Bacteroidota; class Bacteroidia; order Chitinophagales; family Chitinophagaceae; genus SpSt-398. Next base: position 168,222 of record JBGSHM010000010.1, on the reverse strand, counting down.
TTCATTAACCGGTTTCTGCCATTGGACGAATTATTGGAGTATCTCGTACTGACTGACATATACATTTTTACCTCCAAAGACCCTAACCAAACTGTAAGTGGTACGTTTTCCTATGCCATTAGTTGTGGATGCGCGGTCGTATCTACCCCCATACCTCATGCCCTGGAAGTACTTGACCGGGAAGCAGGAGTGATCGTTGATTTTGAAAGTCCCGATCAGATTGGCAGGGCAGTTATTGGTTTGCTGGCCGATGAAGACCTGCGGTCACGTATCAGCCGGAATGGATTGCATATCATGGCTGCTACGGCCTGGCAGAATTCAGCAATCGCGCATGCAAAACTCTTTGCTTCACTGGATGAGCATAATATTCACCTTTCCTATAGCATGCCACCGGTGAACCTGGATCATGTAAAACGAATGACCACCCTGCGTGGTATGATCCAATTTGCGGATATTGATCAGCCGGATATCAACTCAGGCTATACCCTTGACGACAATGCGCGGGCTTTGATCGCCCTTTGTCACCATTACCGGATGACCAGCGATCCCGATGACCTGAAATACATACGGATCTATTTTGGGTTTCTTCAGCATTGCCAGAACCCTGCAGGTGGTTTCTTTAATTATATTGATCAAAAGGGTAAACCTACCGATCAGAATGATACCGTGAACCTGGATGATTCCCTGGGACGTGCTATTTGGGCGCTTGGATTTATGGTTTCCATCTCCCCCCAGCTTTCCTCGGCCCTTGTATTAGAGGCAAAACTTCTCTTCTCCCATGGCCTTCGTTCGGCGGAAGGGATTCACTCTACCCGTTCCCTGGCATTTATATTAAAAGGACTTTATTATATGAGTCTGCACGATAAGAACCCGGCTCTTATCCAACTCATGGAACGTCTTGCAAACAGACTGGTACAAATGTACCGACATGAGAAAACAGGGAATTGGCATTGGTTTGAGAGTTATCTCACCTACGCCAATAGCATCCTGCCCGAAGCTTTACTCTGTGCCTGGTTAACCACCAAGAATCCGGTTTACCTCGAAATCGCGCAGGCCTCCTTTGATTTTTTATTGGAGAAAGTATTTCCCCCAACCGGCTTCAAAGTCATTTTGAATAAACACTGGTTGCAAAGAATGAAAATCGTGCAACAGGAAGAACCAGGAGGAGAACAGCCGATTGACGTGGCCTATACAGTAATGGCCCTGGACAAATTCAATTCAGTATTTCCTGGTATGGGTTATAAGGAAAAAATGAAAACAGCTTTTGATTGGTTCCAGGGAAATAACCACCTGAGCCAGGTGATCTACAATCCATCAACCGGTGGTTGCTATGACGGGTTGGAAGCCCATTATATCAATCTAAATCAAGGCGCGGAATCTACCGTCAGTTATCTCATGGCACGATTAACCATGGTGAGTCCATTTGTGTTGGCAAGCCCAACCGGTGTAAAAAGTTCGGAAGTAGAGTGGAGTTTACAATGAACGAATCAAAACCGCTTTCCCTGATCATAGAACACTCCATTCTCCTCATAAACCAACTTGTCCGTATAAATGGTGTTGTATGGAATTTTTTTAAGCAGATTGCCACTTAGATCCAGAAAGATCATTTTGCTGGTATCCTGGGAGGGCGTGTTGTATTTATCGTTGATGGGGAAAATGAGGTACTTGTCACTTAATACGGGGGCTTGACCGGTTAATAAATGGTTGGCAAATCGTTTGGTCCACAATTGTGACAAGGTATTAACGTCATGAGCGTAAATATCCAGGCTGTCGATAGAATAGTAATGGGCAACGTAAAGTTTATTGTTCTGGTAAGAAATTCCCAACGGAGCAATCAATTGAGAAAATGAAGCATAAGTGGATGGAAGGATGAGCTGTTGAGATTGAATGACAGTTCCACTGGCCAGCGATAGCTGAATGACCTTGTACGTAATATTGGAGATGACCCTAACCACTACCATCTTATCATTGTCCAGAAAGTTATACGAATAATGATAGGATGGATCTTGAATACTGGTCTTCCATAATTCCTGGCCCGTAGCTGCATCATAACAAACGGCATCATTGCCATAAGCGGTGTAAATACGGCCGTTCTTTTCCCAAAACTTGTTGCGGATAGAGGCATTGATCGGCGCTGTGGCCCAAACCAATTGTCCCGTTTTTGCCAAAAATGCCTTTAATACGATTTGATCGTTGGCATTTCGGGTCATACAAACCACCTTGTCGCCTGATATCACCGGCACTCCATTAAAACTCGTGTAAACACCACCCGAATCGATCTGAATTTTCCAGTAAAGCCCACCTGTTTTCTTATTCATGCAAAGCAGGTAACCATGGTCCCAGGCGCTGGTGGGGTAGGTAAAAAATACCATACTATCCTTAAAAGCAGGCTCCCGATAAGTATAGGCATCTGAAAAAGCAAGCCAGCTATGCGACCAGGCAACACCACCCGTGCTTGTCCGAAAGCAGGTTATACTCATATGATTGCCATGGTAAAAATAACCTGAATCAAAAGTCATAGGGTTCCCTGATGAATTGAAATACTGGGGAATGGGGGCACGCCAGTACACCGAATCTTTGGAAGGGTCAAGTTTCATGAAATCACCTATCACGTCGATGTAGAGCATACCATTCGGACTCACCGAAGGATCCGGGTCACGCGTATCATCACCTACCTGCGTACATCCAATGAGTACGAGCATACTAAGAGGGAAAATCAATTTACGTAGTGGGTAGGAAAACTGAGCTCGAAACATTTTCTTCAGGTGTGTTGAGCGTACAAGGTAATATTAATACGGAGGAATTAAAATGACTTGATAAAGGTTTTATGGTGGTCATTATAATAATTATTAATTTGACACTAATTACCTGAAACTTATATGCGAAAATTTATTTATTCCGGAATAGGGGCTCTTCTTGGCCTTTTATTAATCATCGAACTTTCAGCACAATCACATAAAATACATTCAGGTGTCAAATCTGTTGGAGAAGTACCCCTCCATCAGATCCGCCTCCTCCCCGGTTCCCCCTTCAAAACCGCCCAGGATAATGATGCGGCTTATTTGTTGAGCATCGACCCCTATCGTTTACTTCATCGGTTTTATGTAAATGCCAAGCTACCCACACGAGGCGAAGTATATGGTGGCTGGGAAAGCATGGGATTGTCGGGTCATACCCTTGGTCATTATCTCTCAGCCTGTGCGCTCATGTATGCCAGTACGGGAAACATGGAATTTAAAAACAAGGTAGGGTTGATCGTGAATGAACTGGAAAAATGTCAACAGGCACGAGGTTCTGGATATATTGGTGCCATCCCCGAGGAGGATTCCATCTTTAGCCAGGTGGCCAGAGGGGAGATACGCTCCGGTGGCTTTGACCTCAATGGTGGCTGGAGCCCCTGGTACACGGTGCATAAAGTAATGGCTGGACTCGTGGATGCATTTACCTATACAGAGAATCCTAAAGCACTGGAACTGGTAAAAGGCATGTCCGATTGGACGGCAACAATTGTCAACCCGCTTAACGATTCATTGCGACAAAAAATGCTCCGCTGCGAATGGGGAGGGATGAATGATGTGCTGGCTACTGTTTACAAACTCACCGGCAACCGAAAATACCTCGACCTTTCCTATAAATTCTTTGATGATTTTGTAATGAAACCCCTGTCAGAGCGGATCGATCCCATGCCAGGCAAACATTCAAATACCAATGTACCCAAGGCCATTGGGAGCGCCAATCAATATGAGATCACCCGAAACCAACGAGATAAAACCATTGCTTCCTTTTTTTGGGAGACCATGGTAAAACACCATACCTATGTTATTGGTGGGAACAGCAGTTATGAGTATTGTGGAGAAGCGGATAAGTTAAACGACCGACTGAGTGACAATACCTGTGAGACCTGCAATACCTATAACATGCTCAAATTGACCAGGCACCTCTTCTCCTGGGCACCGAACAGTGAGTACATGGACTATTACGAGCGCGCCTTGTATAACCATATCCTGGCTTCGCAAAACCCTGAAAACGGGATGATGTGTTATTTCGTGCCCTTGCGCATGGGAACAAAAAAAGTGTTTAGCGATTCCTTCAACACCTTTACCTGTTGTGTGGGAACAGGTATGGAGAATCATGCAAAATATGGGGAAGCGATCTATTACCAGGATTTAGGGGATGGGAATGGTGGATTGTACGTGAACCTCTATATTCCTTCCGTATTGGATTGGAAGGAGGGGATTAAGATCAAACAGGAAACAAATTTTCCCGAATCGGGAAGGGTTCTTTTTCACGTGCAAACAAAACAACCCAGGACATTTTCTTTGCGCTTACGCAAACCGGCCTGGGCCAAACAAAGCCCCACACTCAAAGTGAATGGCTTAACGATAGATTCTTACCGCCTGGAAAATGGCTATATCGTTATTAACCGGGAATGGAAAGACAATGACCAGGTAGAATTAAATTTTCGCTTTGACCTCTACACCGAATCCATGCCCGATAATAAAGACAGGGTGGCCCTGTTGTATGGCCCATTGGTTTTGGCCGGTCAGTTAGGGGATAGCCTTCCCGATCCGGTGTATGGAGTGCCTGTTCTGCTGACCGATGACCGCGAAGTGAAAAACTGGATAAAACCCACGGGAAAAAATCCGCTTGAGTTTACAGTGCAACAAGTTGCACAACCCTTTAGTCCGGTTTTACGGCCTTTTTACCAAACATATAAACAACACTACACTGTCTATTGGGATTATTTTACCCGGGCAGATTGGGAGAAAAGAAAATCTTCCTACGAAGAGGAGAAGCGCAAACAACAGGAGATCGAAGCCAATACCATTGATTATTTCCGGATAGGAGAGATGCAACCTGAACGCGACCACCAACTTCAAGCCACAGAAAGATCCTATGTAAGTGATGCCCTTGGAATAAATGGAAGAGAAGCCAGGGCCGATCATCATTTTTCTTTTATGATGAAAGTGGACCCCGGACAATCAAATTCGCTGCTGATGGTTTATCTTGGGGATGACAAGAATCGAAAGTTTGATGTGCTGATCGATGGACAGCCCTTTGTCACGGTAGATTGGAAAGGGGGAGAGGCCAACAAATTCTATCCGGTAGCCTATTCAATACCAGCCGGGTTAATTGCTGGTAAAACAAGCATCACTGTAAAAGTGATCGCCACACATGGAACAACCACCGCCCGCCTATTTGGGGTGAGGACTATAAAAAACAACTGATCATGAAATATGGACTCTTTGCGGTCGCCCTGACCGCTCTTGCTCTTAACAGCTTTGGGCAAAATGCAGACTATCCCATTCAACCCGTCCCCTTTATCCAGGTACAGGTGATGGATAATTTTTGGAAACCCAAGATCCGGATCAATAAAGAAGTGTCCATCCCATATACCTTTAGCCAGTGCCAACGAACCGGACGCATGGATAATTTTCTGCGTGCTTCGGGCATGATGCCGGTTGATACAATGACCGCCTTTCCTTTTGATGACACTGATCTGTATAAAACCATTGAAGGAGCTTCTTATAGTTTGCAAACTGAACCCGACCCTAAACTTGAAGCTTATCTGGACACCCTGATCAGTCTCATCGGTTCCGCCCAGGAGCCCGATGGCTATCTCTATACTTTTCGGACGATGAATGCGCCTAAACCACATGAATGGGTGGGGGCTAAACGCTGGGAAAAAGATGAAGACCTGAGTCATGAACTTTATAATAGCGGCCACCTTTTTGAGTCCGCGGCCGCCCATTATTTGGCCACTGGTAAGCGCAACCTGTTGGACATTGCCCTTCGGAATGCCGATCTGCTGGTAAAGGATTTTGGCTGGGGAAAAGTGGAGAAGTTCCCAGGTCACCAGGTGGTCGAAACCGGGTTGACCAAATTGTACCGCATTACCGGGAAAAAAGAATACCTGGATCTGGCTAAGTTCTTTCTTGATCTCAGAGGAAAGCCCGGTCATTACAATCAGGAGTATAGCCAATCGCACATACCGGTAGTGGATCAGCATACTGCCGTAGGCCATTCGGTTCGTGCGGCTTATATGTACACCGGCATGGCCGATGTGGCGGCCCTTACAGGTGACAGGCAATACCTAAAAGCCATTGATGATATTTGGAATGATGTAGTACAGAAGAAACTCTACATCACAGGCGGGATCGGCGCCACCGGAAATGGGGAAGCATTTGGCGCGGACTATGACCTCCCCAATATGAGTGCCTATGCCGAAACCTGCGCGTCGATAGCCAATGTCTATTGGAACAGCCGCATGTTCCTCCTGCATGGAGATGCCAAATATGTGGATGTGTTGGAACGCGTTTTATACAATGGGTTATTATCCGGAGTGTCCATGAGTGGTGACCGCTTTTTTTATCCCAATCCGCTGGCTTCACTTGGGCAACACCAGCGTAGTGCCTGGTTTAGTTGTGCCTGTTGCATTTCCAATATGACAAGATTCTTACCCTCCATGCCGGGTTATGTATATGCGCAGAACGAGAATGACCTTTATATCAATCTTTATGTAGGAAGTAATTCAACCATAAAACTGCCGGTAGCCGGGGTAAACATCATACAGGAGACTAACTATCCCTGGGAAGGAAAGAATAATATCACCATCAATCCTGACAAGACATCCACTTTTACGGTAAAGATCCGGATTCCTGGTTGGGCAGTGGATCAACCCATTCCCGGTGATTTGTATCAAACAGATAACCAAACAAAAAAAACCGTATCCATACGGGTGAATGGACAATCCATTCCCATCAAAATGGAAAAAGGATATGCGGTGATTCAGCGAAGCTGGAAAAAAGGAGATAAGATATTAGTTGACCTCCCGATGGAAGTCAAGAAGATCCGGGCTGCTGAGCAGGTCAAGGCGGATGAAAAACGATTTGCCCTGCAACGCGGGCCCTTGGTATATTGCCTGGAAGGTCCGGACAATCTGGATGGATAGGTGATGAATATTGTGGTGGATAAAGAAGCAGACATCAAATCGCAATTTGCACCCAATTTGCTCAATGGCGTGGTAACGCTCCAGATGTCCGGCTGGTCAACCAAACGGAAATTGAATAGCGATGAATTGATCCGGTCAAAACAAACGGTGACGGCCATTCCTTATTATTCCTGGGCTAACCGGGGCCCTTCTGAAATGGAAGTATGGATACCATATGATGCAGCGGTAGCAAGACCCAAACCCGCTCCCAGCATTGCCAGCAAGAGCAAAGTGAGTTCATCCATGGCTAATGACCGGATGTTGCGCACGGTAAATGACCAGTATGATCCGGTGGATGCAAAGGATCAAAGCGCCTCCTACCTTCATTGGTGGCCAAAGAAAAATACCACCGAGTGGGTACAATATGATTTTGATGCGCCTTATACTATTTCTGAGTCATCCGTGTATTGGTTTGATGATGCACCATTTGGTGGATGCAGGATACCTGCTTCCTGGACATTGTATTATAAGAAAGGGGAATCCTGGGTGCCTGTAAAAAATATCACACCCTATTCCATTACCAAGGATCAGTATGATCGGGTGCAGTTTGAGCCAGTTACCACCACAGCGCTTCGTATCGAAGTGAGGTTGCCTGCTGAGCATTCAGCGGGTATCCACGAATGGAAAATCAACTAAAAGAAGTTTTCCGTTACAAAAAAATTTAGCACTTTGCAAATGAATTAGATTTGCATAGGTATATGAATAACATAATTCAGTACAAGTCCTATAGTGCTGCTATTCACTTTTCCGCAGAGGATGATGTTTTTTACGGTAAAGTGATAGGGCTTAATGATTTGGTAAGCTTTGAGGGGTCAACTGTAAAAGAACTGAAAAAGGCATTTAAGGAAGCTATTGAGGATTATTTAGATACATGTAAAAGAATTGGAAAAGAACCAGAAAAAACCTACAAAGGAAGTTTCAATATTCGTATACCCTCTGAATTGCACAAACAAGCGGCACACTATGCCTCACTTCAGAATATGTCACTAAACGACCTTGTTCGATTTGCAATCGATCGATTATTAACTCATCCGCCAGCACACTTATCGCGATAAAATTTCACAAGGCTAACAAATGGTTTCGCGCCTCTAAAAGTCGGCCTTTGCGACTCTTCTATGATTTTTTCCAAAAATAATAAGACAGAATGCCTGGTACAATCCATGCGAGCATCGTCAACATCATTGGATCGAATTTGCCGGAGACAGCTATGCCAGAATAGATAGCAACTGCCAGGTCAAAAAACAATCCGGCATAAGCCCATTCTTTGATCGTTTTAAGGCCGGGGATCAGGATTGCAATAGAGCCAATGATCTTAGCTATACTGATGAATTGTATAAAGTAAATGGGATAACCCAGGCCTTTATGGAGCACTTCCACTGTCTGTGCATTGGGTTCAATTCCTCCTACAGATGAAAAGATCATCAACCCGGCAAAAATGACAGTAAATACCCAGTAAAGTGTTTTCGTTGTGTTTTGTTTCATCCTCTAATTTAACGAAATCCGGAATATTCTGTAATGAGTTTTTACCGCCAAGGCACAAGGGCGCAAAGGAGCGCTAATAGCTATTAGCTATTAGCCCTTAACCCCTACTGTGATATAGAAATTTCGCCCATCACTCGGCCAAATACCCGGGCCGGGATAAAATGTCGGGCGCTTTGTGAAATAGGATTTATTGAAAAGGTTATTCACCCCCGCCCTGAAATAAAAAGGAGAAGAAGTGCGTAACGAGGCATTGATATCAAAAATTCCATAGCCCGGGGTATAGCCCTTTGCACCAGTGGCTGGGGGTATAATCGTATTCAACGCATCCGAATAGGTGGCCGAAGTATAACTATACAGCAGCGTGGCGCTAAATCCTTTATATAAAATATCCAATCCCTGGCGGGTATTCCATCGAGGAACAGACTCGACCCTGTTTCTATCTATCGATTTGTTGGTGGTTCCGGTGGATACCTCTGCATCATAATAACGGGCATGGGTAAAGGCAGTAGATGTAAAAAGACCAGCATATAGCTGTCCACCCACCGGGAATTTATATTGTGCAAACAGTTCGCTTCCCCAGGTACGGCTATTGCCAATATTGGTGCGGAAGGTGTAAGGTTGACCGTTATTGTCGGTCAGCACCAAGGTGCCCAGTCGGTGATGATAATCCACGGCAAAGAAACCCAGGTCATATTGAAAACGGGTACCCCATTTTCCCCTGACACCTATTTCAGCATTCCAGCCAAATGCATCTTTTAAATTTTTATCGATCTGCTCATAAGTGGAGGCGGGAACGATATCCTTGAAAATCACGGGGCGATATGCCTGCGACCAACCGGCATAGACAATATTTTCGCCCATGAGTTGGTATTGGGCATTGATACCGGTGAGCATAAAGTCATGATCGATCCGAGTTGGGAGGGGATTGACAGTATAATAACTGATGATGCCACTCATTTTTGAATCGCCTTTTTCCCAACGAAAACCAGGCGAAATCGTTAGCCGGGGACTTACCATGAAATTATTCTCGGCAAATACAGCCACATTATTAGTGCGGAAATGAATATTTCGTCCAAACAAGGGGTCTACCAGGGTGAGGTCATAATTGGTACCCGTGGTACCCTTGCCAAGTTGACGGCGATGAAGGTCATTGTTCATGTAAACGATGCCAGTGACCAGTTTGGCTGGTACATTCACCACCACATACCCATGGAGTATTCTTAGTTCAACGGTCTTGCTATTGAACTTATCGATGTCCACCTGTCTGTTCTTGTATTGACCAGTACTCCGATCGATCGTATCAGGAACCGTGGCAAATGCATCGATCATGACACTGCTTCGGGTGCCAAATACGCCGGATGCCACAATGCTCAATTGTGTCCGTGAGGAAAAACGATGTGTAAGAGATAATGAGGGGACATAAATATCGGGGCTAAAATAATTCCGTTCACGGGTGCTCATGCGTGGGTTGGCAGCAAACATACTGTCATTGAGCGGGCCGGGTATTTTGTATTTATAAAAGGATCTTCCAAACTCCGCTTTCAGGGATGTCTTTTCGGAGAAACGGTATTGCAAATGAACAAATTCAGCCTCCGCATCCGATTGACTGTTGGATCGGTAGCCATTTGCGTGACGTTTTTGGTAATAAGCATAGTATGAGAATTTCCCTTTTGTACCTGAAATCGCATTATAGGTACTCATCAAACCATACGACCCAATGGTATTGATGCTCTCAAAGGAAATGGGGCGGGTGCTGTCGGGTCGGCGGGTAATATAGTTGATCATACCTCCAAACTGAGCCCCGTATTGCAAGGATCCAGTTCCTCTTACGATCTCTATCTTTTCATAACTTTCCATCGGCGCGCTATAGTGACTCGCTGGGTAACCATACATGTCTGAATTGATGATGATCCCGTTTTGCCGGATATTGAATTCCCAGCTCCGGTGTGGGTCAAGACCACGACTCGAAATGTTTAACTGATTGCCGCTGCCATCCATATCATAGATAAAAACACCGGGAACCTTGGAGAACAATTGCCTTCCCGTCTTAATCGCGACATGGGCATTGGTACCTGCCAGGTTTACGACCTCATTCTTTTTGCCGGTAAACAGAAAGCCATTTAATTCCTCTGGTAGTCGGGTAACATCCCGGCGTTGCCAGGCGCGGATCAAAACTTCCTGTAAGGTTTTGGGGGCAAGTGAATCAGTTTTTTCCTGGGCTGACAGCATGAAAAAGCCACCCAGGAGGGCAGAGCTAAGCAGGTACTTTTTCATGGAGCGAATGTAAGGATAGCAAAGGGGCTTTACCCATGATCCCGATCAAAATAATCCAGAAAGGTTAAATTTGGTAAAACCGCAACATGCTCAAACCCGTTATTGCCCTTTTTACTGGCTTAGTGTGTACAATTAATTTGATGGGGCAAACACCTGCACCCAGCCCCGCCAAAGTCGCAGCCGGAACCCTGCAGCTCATCACTGATTTCCCATCGAAGTTTGTAAAACCCAGAAATATAGATATCTGGTTACCACCCGGCTATTCACCAAAAAATACATACCCGGTATTGTATATGCATGATGGGCAAATGCTGTTTGACAGCACGACCACCTGGAACCAACAGGAATGGCAGGTGGATGAGATAGCGGCCAAAGCGATTTATACTAAGGCTGTCCCTGCGTTTATCCTTGTTGGGATTTGGAATGCCCCCATGCTTCGTCATACTGATTATTTTCCGCAAAAGCCTTTTGAGTCTTTAACCCCAGCACAACAGGACTCGCTTTATAATACAAAACGTCCCGGGCAATCATCCGTGTTTAATAATGAAAAAGTTCATTCGGATGATTACCTGCGGTTTATTGTCAAGGAGTTGAAACCAGCGATCGATAAACTGTATGCCACCCGGAGTGATCGCGCCAATACCTTTATTGCAGGCAGCAGTATGGGAGGACTGATCTCCATGTATGCTCTTTGTGAATACCCGGAGGTTTTTGGCGGAGCCGCCTGTCTTTCCACGCATTGGCCGGGTGTATTTGCGGTAGAGAATAACCCGATTCCGGATGCCTTTTTTCAGTACATGGAAAAGAAATTACCCGATCCCGCTACCCACAAGATCTATTTTGACTATGGAGACCAAACCCTGGATGCCTTGTATCCTCCGTTGCAAAAGAGGGCAGATGAAGTAGTGAGGAAGAAGGGATTTACCGAAACGCAATCGATAACCTTGTTTTTTCCAGGAGAGGATCATTCGGAGAAGGCCTGGGCAAAACGTTTCGATCAACCCTTGAAATTTCTACTTGGTCATTAATCTTTCTGGCGGCCCCTTGCGCCCTCGCGCCTTGGCGGTAAAACCTAACCGCCAGGGCGCTAAGACGCAAAGGAGCGCGAGGGGGTTTTATTCCTTGTTTTTGATACCAGGCCAGTTCGCATCTGCTTTTTTGATATGCCCCTCCTTATCTTTTACCCAAAGCGATTTTACTTTCTTATTGTAGTTGAAATAGAGCTTTCCTTCAAACAATGTCCAGGTATCTATCTCCGTCGGTGCTTTATGGCCTTCCGACATGCCATAGGCGCAATACCCGCCATATTGAGGTGCATATTTTTCGGGTTGTGCCATGAACAGTGATTTATTTTCAGAGGAGGAAAAATACCAGACTGCCTCTTTCCAGGTCCAGGTAAGACTATCCACCCCTTTTACGGCTTCTTCTTTGTTAAAAAAGGCAACGGGGTCATATCCTCGTACAGCTTTACCTTCCACCACAAAGACCTCTGATTTTTGTGCCCGTAATTGAAAGGAGGTCAGTAAGCCCAGGAACAGAATTAGAAATATACGTTTCATTGTAATAGAATTAGTTGGTATAGAATTTTTTCCAGTTGAGATCCGCTTTGTTCCGAAGATTGGTTTCATCCTTGTTCCATTTGGTCAGGGTATTATTGGTCCAGCTATGGTAAAACAGATAGAGTTTGCCATTGAGAACTTTGAAGGTTTCCGGGTCCACTTCTACTTTTTCTCCATTGGCTCCCATGGCATAGGCACACCAACCAACATATTGGGGTTCATATTTAGCAGGGTTGCTTTTAAAAAGTTCCTTATTTCCCTCTGATGAAAAATAATAGGTGACGCCGTTGTGCAAGACGGCCCATTTGCTATTCCCTTTTTCTGCCTTGCTTTTGGTGAAATAGGAGACCGGGTCATACCCCTCAATGGCTAAGCCGGATTTGCTGATATTGAATTGCTTTTTGCGTTGCTCGGTTTGTGCCTGGCCAGCCTGGGCGAGAAACAGAAAACCCAGGAGAATGGCAAAGCTTAGTACTTTTTTCATTTTTACTTGTTTAACTTTTTTTACTATTCGTTGAATGAATTAAATGGTTTCGGCAATAGGGAAATCAATTTCAAAACCGGTCAGGTTATGGAGATAATTGCTGATGATCTTGTCTCCTACAACGATCAATACATCGATCAGGTTGGCTTCGGTATAACCGGCATTAAAAAAAGCGTCTCTTATTTCCAACGATACCCTTCCTCTGTTATGTACCACGGAAGCGGTGAACCGGGCCAACGCATCCAGCTTTTCATCAAAGGAGGCCTGTCCCTTTCTGATCTCCAGAATCTGTTCGTCATCAAACCCGGCCATTTTCCCTATTGCCGTATGGGCGCTCTGGCAATACCGGCATCCATTGATCTGACTGGTGACCAGGTTAATGACTTCCCTTTCTTTCAACCGGAGGGTGCTTTTTCGGTTCTGAAAGGTCAGGTAATCTTCCAAAGCTGTTTCATTTTTGCCAAAAAAGGCATAGAGATTAGGGACAAAACCCAGTTTTTTTTGCAGGTTATCGAACATGGCTTGGTTGGCAGGGCTAACGTCCTCCCGGGTAGGGACGGAAAACAGGTCTTGAGTGGTTGTGTTCATGATTTTATTTTTTTTGGTTAATTGCTTTTGACAGGACAAAGATGGCCCCATCAGATGCCTTTCTCCAATGAACTACAACAGGAAATGAACACGAACTGGATCAAGTTGTTTTCTTGAACTGGTTCAAGATTTTCGGGGAATTCGGCGGTTTCGAAGCTTTGAAAGGTACTCGGTGCTCATACCGAGGAAGGAAGCCAGCGCATATTGAGGAAGTTGCTGGATCACATGTGGATATTTCTCTTCGAATTCAAGGTACCTTTCTTCGGCTGTCCGGGTCAGGTTGGTAATGATCCGCCTTTGCATATAGGCCGTTGAGCGCTCGGCGGTTATCCGAAAGAAGGTTTCGTATTTGTGATTGATCTTTTTGAGGGATTGCTCCGACGCATGATCAATTTGCAGGATCTCACTGTCCTCCAGGGCCACTACAAACATGGTGGCAGGTGTTTGCAGGATATAGCTATTATAATCTGAAATCCACCAGTCTTTTACGGCAAATTGAATCGTATGATCCTTTCCTTCATCCGCAATTACATATCCTCGCAAACAACCCTCCACCACATAGTTGCGGTATTTGGCTACAAATTCAGGCTGTATGATGAATTGCCTTTTTTTGATCTTTGAATAACGGAAAAAGGAAAGAAATTCTGCGGTTTCCTGTTCAGTAAACGCAACACGTTGATTAATATGCGCAGCCAGTTGAATAAAAGCGTGTTCCGGAAGACTCATGGTAAATGAGATATTACCCGGTTAAATTAACACACAATTTTAAGAGTAAATAAAAAATCTCCGGGGATTCCCTCGGAGATAATTATACATTGTAGACCCCCTTTTACTGGATTTTGGTATTGAATGTCACTTCAATATCCGTCCCCGACTTGGTACTGTTCACCAGGTCTCCAATCGCTTTATTTGGAGGAGTTCCGGGATAATGGCGCAAGGTGATCTTAACGGTTCCGGTAGCAACAGGCCCTGTTGTCCAGGAACTGGTCAGTCCCAGGGGTACACCATTGGGATCATCATCCAAACCAGAGATCAGCAGATTGCTGCTTGATGAAGCGGCAAAATAGAAACGGTGGGCATCGGCCTCATCCGAAATCTCAGTAGTGATATCTTCGGCAGGAGTCACGGTTTTATTCAATAAGGTCAACGTAACGCTATAGGTTTTTAATGGCGACAGCACGATCTCGTCAATTGTGGGAGCCGTTCCACCCGGACCATCAGGATCATCGTAGTCATACACCAGGGTAGTACCTCCGCCACTTGGTACAAAAGTCAATTGCATGGTCGTGATCACTTCTTCATCGTTTCCTTCTACCTTATCCTTTTTGCAGGATGAGAATACAAGCCCGGCCAAAACAAGGGCAACGGATAACATATTAAGATTTCGCTTCATAATTATCGATTTTTTAAAAGGTTTTTATTTTTATAATTGCTAACAGCTAATAGCTATTAGCTGTTAGCTTTTAGTCTTTCCAATGGGCACTCTGATTCGCAATCCGATATTTCTTCCCATTTCATCGGTGAAATAGCGCATGCTGTTCAGGTATTCCCGATACACTGTGTTTAACAAATTTCGGCCGGTGATAGAGAACGTGATTTTTTGTTTCCCCAATTGAACGGTTGTAGATGCATTCAGGTGCAATAAATGATAGGATGGGGGCGGGGCTTTATAGTCCTGCTTACCATTCTTATCCGATGGCACCTGTGATTGCCGCATTACATCCTGCCACTCCAGCGAGATATACGATTCACTGAGCCTTTTCCCTTCTTTGAAATTATAAACCAACTCATTGCTTAACCGATGAGAGGGCATCAAAATCAGCCAGTCATTTGTTTTCTGGTTACGGGCAAACAAGATCGATACCTTGGATTGCCATTCCAGTTGCGGGCTGAACTTCCAAACAAAAGCCAGGTCTGAACCCATGAGCAAAGCATTGGTTTGGCTGTACTTGATCAACGGAAAGGCACCTGCGATCGTCAATACCGGACTATCAGGTACGGGTTGCTGATAAATAAAATCACGGATAAAATGCGTATACAATACCCAATCCAATTGGAAAGGTCCCGATTGATAATTGATATTACCGGTTAGGTGAAATGCCTTTTCAGGTTTTAGAAAAATATCACCACGCTCATATGTAGCAGTTCCATGGTGAATGCCATCACTCAACAATTCGTTTACATAAGGCGCGCGACTGGAAAGACTGATACCCAGATTGGTCCTCCATTTTGCCGAAGGCTTATAAATGACATTGGTAGATGCCGCAAAGGTGGAGAAATTGAAATTGTTATTGATCGTATCTCCGCCGTACTTCAACCGTCTTGTCTGAATGGTTTTATGGTCATACCGTAAACCGCCCTGTATTTCCCAATCATGTTTGCTCCATTTTTGGATCAGGTACCCCCCAAAAGTGTAGGCATCATAATTCGGGATGAAATAGCGTCCACCGTAGGTATTGTTCTGTTGGGTGGCCGCTATACCTGTTGTACCGGAAAAATGATTCTTACGGGGTTGTTCCCATTGAATGTCTTGGGACAAAGTAAGAATGGACAGATCAAGTTGTGGACGGGTATTGGTGCTGCTCCGGACGATATCGTATTCTTTTCGGTTATTGATCTGGGCAGCCACAAGCACATTGAAACGGTGTTCACCTTTATAAAAAGTCGATTTCAATTTCGCCAGGTGATGGGTCACATCCTGATAAGGCCGGTTGATCGAATAGCTGTTCTGTCCAAGAAATACATCATCAGGTTTGGGTGCGGCAATGGCTGTCAACAGATCGGTCAGATTGCCGATATGCGAACCGGTAAAGATTCCCACCTTGGTGTTGAATTGGCTGTAATAAAGTTCCGCATTGAAGCGGTCTTTTTTCCAACCTGCTGTTACCGAAAAATTCAATTCCTCATTGGCGGTATTATTCAGCCGGTAATTAGGCGTTTGGATATTGGCCCCTTTCTTGAAGGTGCCTTGCAGGCGGTACCGGAAACCGGTCCATTTTTTTACCTGCTCTTCCCAGGTACCCGATACCACATATTGATTGTTATTGGAAAAATAGGCGGTATTGAACTCAGCAGCATGCCCTGTTTGTAAACGCAAAGGTCTTGGTTCTACCAGGATCACGCCGGCAATGGCATCCGAGCCATACTTTAATTCATCCACCCCTTTGATCACCACCAATTTATCAGCGATAAAAGGATCGATCTCCGGAGCATGTTCATTGCCCCATTGCTGACCTTCCTGTCTTACCCCATTATTGATCGTGAGTATCCGGCTGCCATGCAAGCCATGGATCACAGGCTTGGATATAGTAGAACCTGTCTGCAATTGGGTGATGCCATTGATACGACTTAAGGCTTCGGCTAGCGAGAATCCCTTGGTTTCCTCCAAGGCCTTTCCTGCCAGTTCCTGTTTGAATCCGGTATTGGGTACTCCTTTTTGGGCTTCTATAACCACTTCGCCCAGTGACTTGCGGGCATGGGGCATATTCAGGTCCAAATGGGTATCCTTGGAAAGGGTAATGACCTTTTCCATGGGATCGCAATCCACATGCGTAATATATAAGGAATAAGGACCCGGGCAGAGATGTTCAAATACAAAGTCGCCTTTATCATCTGTAACGATCTTCATCCCCAGTTCCCGGATGGTGACCACTGCACCTACCAGTTTTTCCCGGGTATCCGCATCCTCCAGATGCCCCGATAATTTCAGGGTGCACAATTGCGCCTGGAGGGTAAGCCCCAGTAAGGACAGCAGAATAATAAAAGCAGATTTTTTCAATGAAATAAATTGGAGGAACAGCAATAGACAGGTCAATACCTGTCATTTAATCAATCTGGTTCAACCAATGGTGGGGGGACCACGGCCTTCCCAATAGGAGGCACGGGTAAGAATAGCGTCTTCAAGTACCGGAGTGAGGGTTAAGGTCAATGGTGTGGGTATCGTAAGACAGATCTCTTCAATTTTATCCAGAAATGGGGAAGTGGCTACCTGGTCGTTGAAATGACAATCCACTCCTGCCTTTCCCAACTGGGCATCCTTGCCCGGTTGCATCTTGGCTGGTGTATCAATGTGTCCGGCAAAAAGGTCATGCAAAAATGTTTGAGGAGTGATGCTCAGCGTAAAGATCGCCAGCATCATCACCGACAGCATTTTTTGTATGAGATTTTTTTGATACACGTTGAATTGCAATGTAGTTGCAAAAATAGGGAAATTATTTGACTCTTACTTAAATAGAAGTTTTCTCGCAGCGACCATGGCATTTTTCGCCGTGGTCGCTGCGAGAAACCAGATTTCATTCCATCTTATCCGCCGGAACAGGATCTGGCACCTTATTCTTTATCGGTTTGGTACTCTTGAGATAGGCAAATAAAGCCTTCATATCTGATTCCTCCATATTCACATAATTCATCCAGGGCATAGGAGGCAGCAGATCGCGGCTGTTTTCCAATCCCTTCCACTTCCCTTTGGTTAATGCTGTCTTGAACTGGTCAAAGGTCCAGGTACCAATACCGGTTTCATCCGAAGTAAGGTTGGCGGAAAAACTGATACCCATGGGTGAGGCCATGGCAGTCAGCTCCCCGTTAAACAAGGCCCAGCCCTGGGCAAAAGCTTCCCGGGAAACTTTCCCAAGTGGTGTGCCTTCGCGATATCCCGACAGGATGCGGGTTGTATCAGGCACAGGACCGCGTGGGGTCATTAGTTTGGGTGTATGGCAATCGCCACATCCCATGATGGTAATTAGATAATGCCCCTTTTTTACCAGGGAATCATTGCTGATCTCCGCAGCAGGCGAGGTGTTTGTAGTTTCTGAATTACAGGAAATGAAATAAATACCGGCACAGGCCAGTAAGGCAAGTAAGATAGAGCGCATGTGGGTTGGTTTTGGTTACAATTGAGGGGAGAAGGTACGGAAAAAAAGCCTATGCCCTTTCCACGAGGGTGCAAAGAGGCAAGGCTCGCCAAATGCTTGGTTTTCATGTTTGTGAACCATTTCCCCCCTGTATTGTTGTGGAAGGCAGCAACATGAAATGACGATTTTTATGAAACGACTCTTAAACCTGGCCCTTCTTTCTTTTCTATTTATTCAAAATGTAAATGCTCAAACCGGTACGCTATCTGGTCTGGTACGGGATGCGTTGACCGGACAGCCACTTTCGGGCGCCACCCTTCGGTTTAATGAAGGGGATAAAATGGCCACTACCGATAGCAACGGCCGGTATTATTTTTCTGGTCTTTTACCAAAAACCTATAACCTCACGGCTTCTTATGTTGGATATACTTCGCTCACCAGTTTCAACATTGTTATCCGTTCGGAGGGGAATATCGATGTCAATTTTGATCTCAATCCCGAAACCAGGACACTATCCGAAGTAGTGGTGCGTCCCAACCCTTTTCGTAAACCGCTCAATACACCTCTTTCGGTGCAAAAGCTTAGCCAGGAAGAGATTGCTGCCTACCCGGGGGGTAACAATGATATTGCCAAAGTGGTACAATCCTTTCCCGGTGTTTCCGGTTCGGTGGGCGGGTTCAGAAATGATGTGATCATCCGTGGAGGTGCGCCCAATGAAAATGTGTACTATCTCGATGGAATCGAAATACCCAATATCAACCACTTCTCTACTCAGGGCAGTGCAGGTGGTCCTGTAGGTTTACTCAATGTATCTTTTATTGAAGGAGTTACCTTATCCACCTCTGCATTTGGCGCGCAATATGATAATGCCTTGTCTGGTATCCTCCAGTTTGATCAACGCAATGGAAATGCCATCCGGTTCAATACCAATTTCCGCCTGAGCTCCAGTGAAGCGGCCATCACTGCCGAAGGCCCCTTGTTCAAAAAGGATAAGGAAGTTAGCAAAACCAGTTTTCTCGTTTCAGCCAGACGTTCTTACCTGCAACTGCTGTTCAAAGCGCTTGACCTTCCTTTCCTTCCCGATTATTGGGACTATCAATACAAGATCCGCCACCAGATCAATGCCCGCAATGAGATCATCTTTACTGGAGTAGGTTCGGTGGATGACCTTAAGATCAATGAATTGAAGGAATTTGATGCCGAGCAAAAAGCCATTCAAGACCAGATACCCGTTATCCGCCAACGGTCAAATACCTTGGGGTTGAGTTGGAGACATCGATTCCGAAACAACAAAGGGAATATTCTTACGACCCTCAGTCATAACCGCCTGCGCAATGAATTCTTCCAATACACTGACAACGTACAGGAAACAGGGCTCTATTATTCCAATGACGCAAAAGAAGACGAATCGCGATTGCGCGTGACCGTTACACAACTTTCCGGGCCCTGGACATTCTCCTATGGTGGGGTAGTGATCATCGGAGATTATTTTAATAAAGCCCTTGACCTTGTCAATAATACAAATTTCAATGCCGGGGTGACCCTGACCCGCTATGGCGCATTTGCTCAGGCAGCCCGCAAATGGTTTGACAACAGGCTATCACTTACCCTCGGTTTACGAACCGATGGCAATAATTTTACCGGCTCGGGAAATGAACTCCTCAAACGTTTAAGCCCTCGCGCAGGATTGTCCTGGCAATTGGATAACAATGGCGCCTGGAACTTCAATGCTTCTATTGGGCGTTATTATAAAATTCCTCCTTATACCATACTCGGGTATCGGGGTTCTTCCGGTGATCTGATCAATCGAAACAGCGAATATATACAGAGTGATCACATCGTGGCGGGTATTAATTATTTGGTTTCTCCCGCTGCCCGGATCACCGTAGAAGGTTTTTATAAAAAATACAATGACTATCCCGTCTCCCAGGTCGATCAGGTTTCCCTGGCCAACAAAGGAGGTGGGTTTGAAGTATTGGGAAATGAGCAGGTGAAATCCATTGGGAAGGGCCGAACCTATGGCGTTGAGTTACTTTTTCAACAAAAATTTACCGGCCATTGGTATGCCATTGGGTCTCTTACTTTTTATCGCGCTGAGTTCACCGGTTTTGATCCAGACACCTATTTGCCGGCTGTTTGGGATAATAAAGTATTGGTGTCCTTGTTGGGGGGCTATAAAATGAAAAAGAATTGGGAGATCAGCGGACGATACCGTTTTCTGGGAAGAGCACCTTATGCACCCGTCAATGTACAGGCCACAGAATTATATTATCCGGCTGTCATAAGGGACTATAGTTTATTGGGCTCTGTTCGGTTGGACCCCTTAAGCCAATTGGATCTCCGAATCGATAAGAAATGGAGTTTTAAAAAATTCAGTCTTGATCTGTTTCTCGATATCCAAAATATCCTCGGTACGGATCTGCCACAGGAGCCCCGGTATGGACTCGACCGGGATGCCAATGGGGATATTGTACAACCCAGACAGTTGGTATTGGTGACCGCTCAGAATAGTAGCACCGTATTGCCTTCTTTGGGAATTGTGATCAACTTTTGATTTACTCAATACATTGAGTAATTTGCAAAACAGAACTCAACATATTCATTTCCAAAGTATTAAAACAAGTCAACTCTTAAATGCCCACATCTCTACTGGTAGGCCAAAAAGCTCCCGCCTTTACAGGTACCGATCAAAATGGAAAGAAAGTTTCTCTGGCCGATTATAAAGGCAAAAAACTAGTCCTTTATTTTTATCCCGAAGATGATACCCCTACTTGTACGATACAGGCCTGTAACCTGCGTGACAATTATGGCCTGTTGAAAAAGCATGGCTTTGAGGTGGTGGGTATTAGTCCTGATGAGGAATCCAAACACAAAAAGTTTGAGGCAAAATTTTCACTCCCCTTTACCTTGCTTGCCGATACCAAACATGCGATCCTTAAAAAGTATGGTGTTTGGGGCGAAAAGCTCATGTTTGGTCACCACTATATGGGGGTTCACCGAACTACTTTCCTGATCGATGAAAAAGGAGTGATCCGTAAGATCTTTTTGCGTCCTAAGAATAAGGAACATGCGGAAGAGATCGTGAAGGGCTGGGATTAAACGGGTGACCCACACCACCTTTGGACAGGTAAATCGCCGCCAAGCCAATTATTCTCAAAATAACCCATAATCTATTAATTATTAATTATTTAGATAGATTTTATCATTTTTGGCAATCGATTGCAAAAATACCCATAGCTTTGAGGTAGTCGGGTTTTGCGATGATATTCGATGATCCGACCCGGGTTCAATTTGCTAAAGTTGAATTTCTCCTTATGCCTCTGCCATTGCGAAAAAAGATTGGAATAGTAAGGCCCATTGGATGGCCAGGTTTTCTGGTTACGCTTCATCTACTGCTGGCATCCCCCGTTTTTTCCCAAACTTCCGGAAACCTAAAACTTTGGTATGACCATCCCGCTGGTAAAACCTGGGAAAGTGCTTTGCCTCTCGGAAATGGAAGACTGGGCGCCATGGTCTTTGGGAATGTGGAACGAGAGAGGATACAACTCAATGAACATACGGTCTGGTCCGGAAGTCCAAACCGAAACGATAACCCCGCCGCTCTTGACTCCCTGGCCACCATTCGACAGCTGATCTTTGAAGGAAAGCAAAAGGAGGCTGAAAGAATGGCCAACCGCGTGATCATTACCAAAAAATCACATGGCCAGATGTTTCAACCAGTGGGTGACCTGCAATTATTTTTTAAGGGCCATGAATCCTACACCCAATATTATCGTGAGTTGGACATTCAACTTGCGGTTGCTAAAACGGTTTATACGGTAGATGGGGTCACTTATACAAGGGAAGTTTTTGCTTCCTTTTCCGACAGGGTAATCATTATTCGATTGACGGCAAATAAGCCAAACTGCATCTCCTTTCAGGCAAACTTTGTTACACCCCATGCAAAATCCAGTGTCCATACTACGTCTGCGAAAGACTTAACCCTGGCAGCTACCACCTCGGATCATGAAGGGGTCAAGGGCCTTGTCCGATTCAAAGCCATTGCCCGAATTAAACTGGAAGGCGGGGTATTGGAATCGGGAGATACCACCCTTATTGTCAAGCAGGCCAATGCCGCGACCATCTATTTATCCATCGCGACGAATTTTAATAACTACAATGATATTTCTGGTGACGAGCATAAAAGAGCGCTTCAATACCTGGATAAAGCATTTGCACGCTCATTTCCCGATATTCAGAAAACACATACTGCTGCCTACCAGAAATATTTTAGCCGGGTAAACCTTGATCTGGGCGTTACGGAAGCAGCCACCCATCCTACCGATTTGCGGTTGAAGAATTTTCGAACCACCAATGATCCGCAGTTGGTGACCTTATATTATCAATATGGCCGATACCTATTGATATCCTCTTCGCAACCCGGAGGGCAACCTGCCAATTTGCAAGGAATATGGAATGACCGGATGCAGCCACCCTGGGACAGTAAATACACCATCAACATTAATGCGGAAATGAATTATTGGCCGGCAGAGATCACCAACCTGGCTGAACTTCATGAGCCATTATTAAAAATGGTAAGGGAACTATCGGTAACCGGGCGGCAAACGGCGAAAGATATGTATGGCGCCAGAGGTTGGATGGCCCACCACAATACCGACATCTGGCGCATCAATGGTGCTGTGGATGGTGCGTTTTGGGGTGCCTGGAGCCAGGGTGGGGGATGGCTAAGTCAGCCCTGTGGGAACATTTTCTCTACAATGGCGATCTTAAATATCTCGAATCAGTGTATCCCGTACTAAAAGGGGCAGCCTTGTTTTATGTCGATTATTTGATTGAACATCCAACCCTGAAATGGAAAGTGATCACTCCCGATATGTCGCCCGAAAATGGAAGTCCGGCACACCAGGGCTCTTCAATAGATGTGGGAACCACCATGACCAATCAGATCATATTTGATGTGTTCAGTTCGGTGATCAAGGCAGGTGAATGGCTGAAAAAAGACCGGGCATTTTTGGATACCCTTAAGCGGATCCGCAGCCAACTACCTCCCATGCATATAGGCCAACATGGTCAATTACAAGAATGGCTGGATGATGTAGATGATCCCCTGGATAAGCACCGGCATATTTCTCATTTGTATGGGTTGTTTCCATCCAATCAAATTTCACCTTATCGTACCCCGCAATTGTTTTCTGCGGCCAAAACCACGCTTTTGCAACGCGGAGATGTTTCCACCGGATGGAGCATGGGGTGGAAAGTAAATTGGTGGGCCAGGATGCAGGACGGTGATCATGCGTATAAACTGATACAAAATCAACTTACACCTCTTGGGCAAAACGCTGACGGTGGAGGTACCTATGAGAACCTCTTTGATGCGCACCCTCCCTTTCAGATCGATGGCAATTTTGGCTGTACATCGGGAATTACAGAGATGTTGATGCAAAGTGCAGATGGTGCCCTTCATCTTTTACCAGCCTTACCTTCCGCATGGCCCAATGGATTGATTAGTGGATTGCGGGCCAGAGGGGGCATTGAAATAATTAGCATGGAATGGCAGCAAGGGAAACTGATAAAAGCCATAATCCGGTCAAGACTGGGAGGGAATATCCGATTGAGAGTGCCCAATGAAATGAAACTCATGTCCGGTCAGTCCCTGGCCGAAGCCAAGGGAAAAAATCCAAACCCATTCTATCAAACGGAAGATGGCCCCGACCCGGTGATTTCAAAAAATGTGGTGATAGAACTATTGCCAATTCATCCAACCTGGATCTATGACCTGGGAACCGAAAAAGGGAAAACATATACGCTTACCGCTTTGCCAGACCGAATAACAACCAACTAAATATCGTTACGATCATGAGAAACAAACTACTCCTCGCACTCATCGGCTGGTTGGCCAGTTTGCCACTGCTGGCCCAAAAGCCCATTCCACCTGCATCTTTTGGATTTGATACCGTCAGGATGGTACCCCATGGGCAGTTGGATACAATTTATTATTCATCAAAAACTGTGGGGGTAAAACGAAAGACCCTCGTCTATACGCCTCCCGGGTTTAACCGGAAAACAAAGTATCCGGTATTATACCTGCTGCATGGCATTGGTGGGGATGAGAAAGAATGGTTGAACGGCGGTCAGCCACAGGTGATACTCGATAACCTGATTGCCGATGGAAAGGCAGAACCCATGATCGTGGTAATGCCCAATGGCCGTGCGATGGTAGACGACCGTGCTACCGGAAATGTTTTTGCACCCGATAAGGTACAGGCATTTGCCACCTTTGAAAAGGATCTGCTGAATGACCTGATCCCTTTTATTGAAAAGAAATATCCCGCTTATACCGACAAAGACCATCGGGCCATTGCAGGGCTCTCCATGGGAGGAGGGCAATCCCTAAATTTCGGCTTAGGTAACCTGGATAAATTTTCCTGGGTAGGAGGGTTTTCTTCTGCCCCCAATACAAAACCTGCGGCAGAACTGGTACCTGACCCGCAAGCTGCAAGAGACAAACTCAAATTGCTGTTTATTTCCTGTGGAGCAAGCGATGGATTGATACAGTTCAGCAAACGAACACATGATTATCTGCAACAAAACAATGTACCCCACATTTATTTCATTGAACCTGGTTTTCATGATTTCAATGTATGGAAGAATGGCTTGTATATGTTTTCCCAACTCATCTTCCGCCCTGTAGATGTTTCCAGTTTCCCACATTATCCCGTTGCTGGTGCACCGGCAGCTACCAATGTCAGAAATGCCGCTTACCCGCAAGTGACGTTGGATAGCCGGGTCAGGTTCAGGGTAAATGCGCCCAATGCGGGAAAGGTTCAGGTGGACCTTGGACGGAAATACGATATGATAAAAGATGAAAAAGGTGTTTGGACCGTCACTACGGATTCGATCAGTGAGGGATTCCATTATTATTCATTGTTGATCGATGGAGTAGCACTGGCCGACCCGGCGAGCGAAACTTTTTTTGGTATGGGCCGGATGGCAAGCGGAATCGAGATCCCATTTGCCGGAGGCGGTTATTATGCTACCCGCAATGTACCACACGGGGATATTCGTATCAAGCGCTATTTTTCAAGAGTAACAAATGCCTGGAGACAATGCTATGTATATACACCTCCGGATTATGA
Organism: Chitinophagaceae bacterium; assembly: GCA_041752235.1. GTDB lineage: Bacteria > Bacteroidota > Bacteroidia > Chitinophagales > Chitinophagaceae > SpSt-398. The sequence goes on along the minus strand of JBGSHM010000010.1, from coordinate 142,858 downwards.
TTCCAACCTGAATGCCAAATACCCAGTACTCTATTTGTTACATGGTGGCGGCGAAGATGAACGTGGCTGGTCACAGCAAGGGAAGACCGATATGATTCTCGATAACCTGATTGCGGAGAAAAAAGCCAAACCGATGATCATCGTGATGATGGATGGTAATTTCTCTGGTAACCGTCCCGGGATAGCCGGTTTTGGTGAACAATCCCTTCAGCGTTTTGAAAATGAACTTTTGCAAAATGTCATCCCCTACATCGAAAAGTCCTTCCGTGTTGAAGCGGATGCAAAGAACCGGGCTTTGGCCGGGTTATCGATGGGTGGATTACAAACCCTGTATGCAGGTATCCGGAATTCAGATAAGTTCGCTTACCTCGGGGTATTCAGCTCAGGCTGGTTTGCCAATGTCAATACTCTTTCAGAACCTCACTACAATTTCATCCAGTCCAATGTGGCGATGCTAAACAATAACCTGAAACAATTCTGGATCGCTATGGGCGGTAAAGAAGATATCGCCTATGAGAATTGCAAGGTGATGATGGCTAAGTATGATGCAATGGGTATAAAATATCAATATAGTGAGTATCCGGGTGGGCACACCTGGCCGGTATGGCGTAATAATCTTTACAATTTCGCACCCTTATTATTTAAATAATCATTCATTCCTGTTATAAACATGTAAACAATGATGAAGGGAATACTTTTCTATACAGCCTTTTTGATCACCCTGAATGTAACGGGTCAAACCCTGCCTTTTCAAAACCCCGAACTAGGTACAGAGACCAGGGCAAAAGATTTGATATCGCGGTTAACCTTACAGGAAAAGGCACTCCTCATGCAAGACCAGTCACCGGCGATTCCCCGCCTTGGCATTAAAAAATTCAACTGGTGGAGCGAGGCCTTGCACGGTCTGGCAAATAATGATAGTGTGACCGTCTTTCCAGAGCCTATCGGAATGGCAGCTTCATTTAACGACTCTCTGGTGTATAAGATCTTTTCAGCCGTTTCGGATGAAACCAGGGCGAAGTACAATAAAGCCATGCAGGCCGGACAGGAGAACCGAAGGTTTTTAAGTCTTTCTGTCTGGACGCCCAACATCAATATATTTCGTGATCCCCGGTGGGGAAGAGGCCAGGAAACCTATGGAGAAGATCCTTACCTGACCTCACGCATGGGGGTACAAGTGGTGCGGGGATTACAAGGACCTCCTGAAGCAAAGTATAGAAAGCTACTTGCCTGTGCCAAACATTACGCCGTTCATTCGGGTCCCGAATGGAGCCGACATACCTTAAACCTGAATAGCGTTAGCCCACGTGATTTATGGGAAACCTATTTACCTGCGTTCAAAGCGCTGGTACAGGAAGCAGACGTCAGACAGGTTATGTGTGCCTATCAACGACTTGATGATGAACCCTGTTGTGGAAATAACCGTCTGCTTCAAACCATCCTGAGAGACGAATGGGGTTTCAAGCACCTCGTGGTGTCGGATTGCGGCGCTATCACCGATTTTTACACCAGCCATAAGGTTTCCTCCGGGCCGGTGCATGCGGCTGCCAAAGGGGTATTAGCCGGAACAGATGTAGAATGTGTTTGGATGGGGTATGCGTATAGTAATCTTTCCGAGGCTGTTTCGCGTGGCCTGCTGAAAGAAGCAGATATTGATTCGCGCCTGCTTCGTGTACTCAAAGGCCGTTTCGATCTGGGGGAAATGGATCCCGATGCCCTGGTTCCCTGGACAAATATCCCTCCTTCTATTATTAATAATGAATTGCACAGGACACTGGCACTGGAGATGGCCAGGGAGTCCATGACCTTGTTGCAAAATAAAAATAATATCCTTCCTCTTAAAAAGTCGGTTAAGAAGATTGCGGTGATCGGGCCCAATGCCGACAACGAGCCGATGTTATGGGGTAACTACAACGGCACCCCAATTCGTACCATCACCATTCTTGATGGTATCCAGTCAAAGCTGAAGGCTAATTCAATCGTTTATGACAAAGCCTGTGACCTGGTAGAAAACAAAGTAACCTCCAGTTATTTCTCCAAAACGCAAATAGAGGGTAAGCCAGGCTTTAAAGCCACGTATTGGAATAATCGAAACTTATCCGGCGATATTGTCACAACGGTACAAATAGTAAACCCTTTTAAAATTACAACCGCTGGCGATCATGAGTTTGCTTCAGGAGTTAAGCTGGTTGATTTTTCGGCCTTGTATGCAACCGATTACATAGCGGAGGAAACAGAGGAGATCGTCTTCAAATGTGGCGCCACCGGCATGTTTGAGCTTTTGGTAAATGGTCAGTCACTCGTTCGTTTCAATAACTGGCGCACCTTGCCTACCCGCGTACCCTTTAAGGTAGAGAAGGGAAAAAAATACCACATTGAGATAAGGTATGCCCAATTGAATAACTGGCAGGCTAATCTCGAATTCGATTTTGGAAAAGAACTGGATATTGATTTTTCGGGTTTGATCAATAAGTTAAAAGGGGTGGACGTTGTGATCTTTGCCGGGGGCCTTTCCACCTTATTAGAAGGCGAGGAAATGCCCGTGAATTATCCAAGGTTTAAGGGAGGCGACCGAACAGATATTCAGTTGCCGGAAGTACAACGAAATTGTTTAAAGGCATTAAAGGCAGCGGGAAAGAAAGTGATCTTTGTTAATTGCTCCGGTTCTGCGATTGGCCTGTTGCCAGAAACAGAAAGCTGTGATGCCATCCTTCAAGCCTGGTATGGAGGTGAATCCGGGGGACAGGCTGTAGCCGATATCCTTTTTGGCGATTATAATCCTTCCGGAAAATTACCCGTTACCTTTTACAAGGATACCACCCAACTCGCCGACTTTGAAGACTACTCCATGACAGGCAGAACCTATCGGTTCATGAGCGATGCGCTTTTCCCATTTGGTTACGGATTGAGCTACACGACCTTCTCCATTGGAGTGGCGAATGTGAATTCCGGTTTCGTCAAAGTGGGCGAATCTGTAAGTCTGACCATTCCTGTTACCAATACAGGCAAACGCGCAGGTACCGAAGTATTACAGGTTTATATAAAGAAAGTGAAAGATCCTGGTGGTCCTATTCGCACTTTGCGGGCTTATCAACGTGTGGAGTTAAAATCAGGCGCTACCTCACCAGTGTCGATCAGTCTGGCCCCAACAGCCTTTGAGTTTTATGATGCCGTAGAAGGAAAAATGACTGTCAAACCCGGAGAATATGAACTGTGGTATGGAAACAGTTCCACCCAGGAAAACCTGAAAATGGTAAAGGTCAATATACTACCATCCAATTAATCGTACACCAGACATTTTTGTTCAGTTAAACTATTTTCTGCTATGCCAAATCCCATTTATCGCCGTCAAACAGGATTTTCTGCCTTAATCCTGATCCTGTTTATTTTGCAGGCTACCATATTGTGCAGCCAATCCCTTCAATTAAATGACTCCGGTTATTTCGCGAAGAGAGGCGTGAATGTATTTGTGTTTAATAACCTGTACAATGGAATGTTCTTTGATGAAAAGACAGCCGGTATCGAGATCATTCATCATGGGGTACGGACCTCTACCGGAGGGGCCGTTCGATTGCAACATACACCAGAACAATGGGACCTGGTGCCCCTGGTCATAAACCGAAAAGTAGATAAAGCAAGTGGAACGATTGAAGTGACATTGCGGTATCAGGAACTGGATTTTGATTCCCGGATCCGTGTTTCCCCCAAAGGAAATGGCGTAGAAATTTCTGTTTATCTGGAGAAGGAACTTCCTGCTAAATTGGAAGGAAATGCAGGGTTTAACCTGGAGTTTCTACCCACGACCTATTTTGAGAAGTCTTATCTGGCAGATGGTCACCCGGGTTATTTTCCCTTATACCCGGCGGACCAAACCCTTGCCGAACCAATAGGCCGGAAAATACAGCAGTTTGGCACCCACACCACTTTTGATGACAGAGGTAAAGGGGAGTACCTGGTTCCCTTCCCTCTGGCCAAAGGGAAAAATATGGTATTGGCTCCCGAAGATGGGGAGAAGAAAGTCGTAGTGCAATCTGAAACCGAGATCATGTTGTTCGATGGCCGAAACCTCGCACAAAATGGTTGGTTCATCCTCCGCAGTTTGTTACCGGCAAAAAAATCGGGTAAAGTCTTAACCTGGTATCTCGAACCCAATGCCATCCCCAACTGGAAACGAAAACCAGTGATCCAATTCTCCCAGGCAGGGTACTTGCCTGGTCAACAAAAACTAGGGGTGATCGAACTGGATAAATATGATACTCCGTTAGAAACGATCTCCCTGTATCAGGTAAATGGAAAGGGGCTTCCGATGGAAAAGCTCAAAATTCGTACAAAAAAGTGGGGGTCCTGGCTGCGGTATCAATACCTGCAGTTTGATTTTAGCGCGGTCAAAGAGACAGGAGTCTATTACCTGCAATATGGAAATCAAAAAACAAACACTTTCCCCATTTCAGGCACTGTATACGAAAAAGCCTGGCATGCCACGATGGATGTTTGGTTTCCAGTTCAAATGGACCACATGCAGGTAAATGAAGCCTATCGTGTCTGGCATGGGGTTCCTTATCTGGATGATGCTTTACAGGCTCCGGTTAACCAAAATCACTTCGATGGATATAGCATGGGGCCGACAACCGATACAAAGTATAAACCCTATGAACGTATACCCGGATTAGACATCGGCGGATGGTTTGATGCTGGAGATTTTGATATTCAAACCGGATCTCACAATGCCACGGTATTAAGTTTTGTGCAGGCTTGGGAGGATTTTAAATTGGACAGGGATAATACACTTATTGATCAGCAAAACAGGTTTGTCGATATCCATCGACCGGATGGCAAACCGGACATCTTGCAACAGATTGAGCATGGGATCCTGAATATCGTTGCGCAGGTTAAAAATATCGGGCACCCGGTCAGAGGAATTGTAGTCCCTAAGTTGCATCAGTATCATCACCTGGGAGATGCTTCCACCGAAACAGATAACCTGCCTTATAATCCATTACTCAAGCCTTATGAATCGGATGGAAAGTCAAGCGGGACGCCAGATGATCGATGGGCATTTACCAACAGATCGGCTTTCCTTGATTACCATACAGCGGCTTCCCTGGCAGCGGCCTCCCGTGCCATGAGAGGTTATAATGATACCCTGGCCGACCAATGTCTTTATTATGCCAGGGAATTATGGGCCTATAATGATACACTTAAAGCAACAACCGACACAGCATCGTTTTTTGCAGGCTTTCGCAGAGGCACCAAAATGAATGCGGCACTTCAACTTTATATTACCACAAAGGATGAACGATACGCCAATCAATTCAAGGAGGCGCTCTGGACAGTGCTTGATCGATCAGTAGGTACAGGAATGCTTCAGGCATTGCTGGCCCTTTCGTTTATGGATAAACAATATAAGGATATGCTTCGTCCCTACATAGAGAAGTACCGTGCCTTAAATGAATCCTATGCGAAACAAAACCCCTATGGCGTACCCATGGTGGCCAGGGGATGGGGTGGAAATTCCATGATCATCAATTGGGCCATCACCAACCATTATGCAAACAAGTATTACCCCGACCTTATTGATAAGGAGTCTGTATACAAAGGTTTGCACTACCTATATGGTTGTCACCCCTATTCCAATATTTCATTTGTTTCCGGTGTGGGTACCCACTCCAAACGGGTTACCTATGGAAGCAACAGGGCTGACTTCAGTTTTATTGCGGGTGGAGTTGTTCCAGGTTTATTGATACTTAAACCTGATTTTCCGGAGAACAAAGAGGATTGGCCATTCCTGTGGGGCGAAAATGAAGTGGTCATTGATATCTGTGCCGCTTACATTTTCCTTTCCAATGCCGTAAACAGGAAGTAAAAATTAAGGGACTCATTATTTTAAAATTATTGATTGCTTATGCATAAAGGGCCTATACCCAGTGAGAGTGAACTGTTGCTTCAGATCCAGCAAGGGGATGAAACGGCATTGGCATCCCTGATGCGACAATATTATAAAGATCTGTTTAGCTACGCATCCCGCTTTACCCGGGACAATACGATTATTAAGGATTGTATTCAGGAAGTTTTCATCAGCTTATGGCAAAGACGTGAGACGGCCCCCCGGATATTGGCTCCTCGTTATTATTTATTACGCGCCACCAAGAACCGGGTATTAAAAACCCTGTATAAGAACAATCATCTTTCCTTAGGGGATATGACCACCACCCAAGATTCTTATTATGAATTTTCCATTGAGCAGGTGATCATCGACCGCCAACGCAATGAGGAAAGGGCTGTCCGGTTAAAAGCGCTTATTTCCCAGCTTACACGAAAACAAAAGGAGATCATTTACCTTAAATATTACCAATTCCTCGATCATCGGCAGATCGCCGAACTCATGAACCTCAATCAACAATCGGTATACAACCTGCTCCATGAAGCCATCCGCAAGCTTCGGGAACTCCTCAAAGCAGATTTTTTTAATCAATAATTGCTTCGTAAAATATTGACAATCAATTTAATTTCTTGCTGCAAAAAAATACCCGGTCGAATTCCAGTAGATTTTTTGCGGCAAGGGAACTCATAAAAATATATAGGATATATGAAGGACTTCAGGCTATATGATATTCACGATTTTTTGCTGGATGAGGATTTCATCCGCTGGGCAAGACTGCGCAAGCAGGAGGATTGTGAGTTTTGGGAAAAATGGCTGGATAAGAACCCTGACAAGCATTTTATTATAGCCGAAGCCAAAGGAATATTGGAGAATTTGGGAAATGTGGAAGACCTGATCAGTGATCGGGAGCGGGAACGTAACATTAAGGAACTGCTCGATATCATCGGCAAAACTTCATCGCCGGTTTCCAAAGGATTCATTTTGGGCAAATTGACGGGAAGGATAAAGGGTTTAGCGCTTGCAGCGGCTGTTCTTCTGATTCTCGCCAGTGCTTCCTGGTTCTTTCTTCAGCCAGGCAAGCCCGAATCATATGCATTTGAAAGTACTGAAACCCTTCCCTCCAGCAAATGGGTGGAAAGTGTAAATAGTACAAATGAACCGGTGACCTTTCATTTGCCCGATAAGAGTACGGTAAAGTTGTCGCCCAACAGTCGTATCGCTTATGCGCACGATTTTGATACCTCCGGCACCAGGGATGTCTATCTTATTGGAGAAGCCCTGTTTTCGGTACAAAAAAATCCCCTCCGTCCGTTTCGGGTATTTGCCAATGATATCATGACCAAAGTGTTGGGTACCAGTTTTATTGTACGCTGCTATAGTAAGGACAGCGCCGTTCATGTAGCCGTCAATACCGGAAAAGTGGGTGTTTACCTGAACAAAGGGGGAAAGGAGAATGGAAAGATCCTGGAATTGGATGGCATCATCTTAACCCCGAATCAGGAACTCATTTATCAAAAGGATAAACGAAAATTCAGAAAAACATTACGGGATAATCCAAAGATGGTGGTGCCCGAAGTGGAAGACAATTATCTGGCGTATGATGATTATCCATTGGAAAAAGTGTTGCGGCAATTGACAGAGAATTTTGGCGTGAGTATTCTGTTTGATAGTGAATTGTTAGGCCCTTGTACCATAACCGCTGATCTCCGGACGGTGCCGTTTTATGAGAAACTTGATCTGATCTGCAAAGCGATCGGAGGTAAATATGAGATCACCGATGGGCAGGTGATCATTGAGGCGAAGGGGTGTTATTAATATACTTAGAGGAGTGAGTTAAAAGGAGAATGTCGGGTACATAACGATTGTTTTTTATTTAGGCTATTGCTTTTACCAAATACTGCTATTATGAAATGTCCTAACCTTGCCAAAGGGCCTGTCTTGCAAATGAAAAGATCAGCGCTCAAACTGTTTCTGTTTTTTATTATCTCAACCCTTGCCTATTCTACTCCGGCCCAGGCTTCGGAGGAGATATTAGCGAGAAAGATCACACTCGTTGCGGAGCAACGGGAGGTGCGCGAAGTATTAAAAGAGATCACCCGACTTGTCGAGGTGAAGTTCGTTTACAGCGCGCAACGGATCCCGGCGAAGAAGCGAGTGACCATCAGCGCAAGCAACCAATCCGTAAAGGATGTGCTTGACAAGTTGTTGGCGCCCCTGAACGTTTTCTATTTTGTATCAGGCAACCAGGTTGTGCTGATGCAAAAAAGCGATCAGGAAGGCATGATGATCAAGCTTCGCGAAATGACCAATGAAAGGCAGTCGGTCCCTAAAGACCTATTCTTTAAGCCTGTTAATGGGAAAGTGACCAATGACAAAGGGGAGCCTCTGCAAGGGGTTTCTGTTGTGGTGAAAGGTACCTCCAGAGGTACAGTGACCAGTACAGAAGGAACCTTCGTCATCGACGCAGAACCTGGCGAAACCCTGGAGTTTTCCATGATTGGTTTTTCAGGAGTAAGCGTCAAAGTCGGGAGCGAGTCCAATGTGACCGTTTCCATGCTGCCTGATATTTCCAATCTGGGAGAACTGGTCGTGATCGGTTATGGTACCCAGAAAAGAAGGTCAGTTACCGGAGCCGTTTCCACTGTTTCCGGAAAAACATTGAATGAACTTCCCGTTGTAAGTGTTCAACAAGCCTTGCAAGGCCGGGTAGCTGGTTTGCAAGTAACCAATAATGGTAGCCCAGGTACTGAACCCATCGTGCGGATCAGAGGTATCAGCTCCATCAGCTTTGCTTCAGGACCGCTGTATGTTATTGATGGATTCCCTACGGGTGACATGTCGACCGTGGATGTGCGGGATATCGAATCGGTGGATGTATTAAAAGATGCCAGTGCCGCAGCCATCTATGGTTCCCGTGCAACAAGTGGTGTTATCATGATCACTACCCGCAAAGGAAGAAGAGACGGAAAGATCCAGGTTACACTCGACTCTTACGTAGGTACGCAAAAATCGACCAAGCGGTTGGATCTGCTGAATACAAACCAATACCTGCAATACGAAAGGGCCGTGAACGGCGCAGCCGGAATCGCCATGCCCGGAAGATTGGAGCCAGCAAATTTTAACCTGCCGATTTATAGCGGCACTACTCAGACCTATGCACAAACCAATACCGATTGGCAGGATGCGTATTTCAGAGAAGGATTGATCACCCAACACAATATCGGCTTAAGCGGAGGCAATGATGTTTCCCGCTTCTATGGCTCGGCCGGATACCTTAAACAAGAAGGAATCGCCCCTGGTGTTGATTTCCAGCGGTATAATTTCCGGCTTAACTCCGACCATCAATTGGGAAGCCGTTTTGTATTTGGAGAAAATCTTTACATCGGATACAGCGATCAGGGGTATGATAATAATGAACAACAAGCCAGGACCAATCTGGTGAATGTGATCCGTCAGCTTCCATATATGCCTGTTTACGATCCTAACACCACAAGCGGATTCAGGAGCGCAAACAACAGCTTTGACGGTGCTGACCCCACCAACCCCGTGCTTGATGCCGAAGTAAGAAACCCCGGCAACAGACGTACACTGAAAGTGCTCGGAACGGCTTCACTCGATGTGAAGTTGACCGACTGGTTGAAATTCCGTTCCGTTTTTGGTGTGGATTATGCCAATACGCTGGACTACCGTTTCTCTCCCATCTTTGAATCAGGTGGTGCCGTAAACGGAAGTAGCGCCACGGTTGCTACCATCACCAATAACCGCAGCCTTTCTACAGTAAAATTGTTTACCGAACAACTGACATTCAATAAATCCTTTGGTGACCACAATGTGAATTTCATTGCGGTGTACGAACAGCAGAATCAGGTTTTCCTGCAGGAGAATGCTTCTGGTAATCAAAGCAGCAATGACTTGCGTGTCTTGAACAATGCCAGCAATATTGCCCTGTCCACCACCCGCAATGAAAACATGATCATGTCCTTCATCGGCAGGTTGAATTATGATTTCAACGACAAATACCTTGTCAGCCTGGCCATACGCCGGGATGGATTGTCTGTATGGGCACCTGGTAAAAAATGGGCCACCTTCCCCTCAGCTTCTATTGGTTGGAGAATCGATCAGGAGAAGTTTATGGAAAGATTCAAGAACGTATCTGAGTTGAAACTCAGAGCTGGTTATGGTGTAACCGGATTGAACGGAACGGTGCTCGGAAATTATCCCTGGCAGGTAAGTGTGGATGGAAATAACACCATTTATCCATTCAATAACAGCAATGCTGGTTCTGTAGTCTCTTACGGTTCTTCGATCAACAGCCTTGGAAATAAGGACCTGGAGTGGGAATTGACCAAACAGGTGAATGTGGGTCTTGATGCCGGTTTCCTCCGCAATAAGATCACCGTTTCCGCTGAATACTTCCAACGGAAAACTGACAACCTGATCCTGCGAGTACCCATTCCTCCATCCTTAGGTTTTACCAATGCTACCGTGTTGCAGAACATTGCCAACATGCAGAATACCGGATTTGAACTTCAGGTTGGATACAACGAACGGTCCAAAGAATTCAAGTGGAATGTGTCCGGTAACATCAGCTTTATTAAAAACAAGGTAATCGAACTGGCTCCCAGTGTAAGCGGTATCGAAGCTGGTGCTGACCAGGATTTTGGTAGCTATAATATTACCCGTACAGCTCCTGGCCAACCCATTCAATCATTCTATGGATGGATCATTGAGGGCATCTTCCAAACTCCTGCCGAAGTGGCCAGTTCGCCCTTCCAGAAAGTTGCCACATCTCCTGGTGACCTGAAATTCAGGGATGTCAATAAGGATAATGTAATTGATGAGAATGACCGTGTATTCCTGGGGAGCTATCTGCCTAAATTCTCCTATGGCTTGAACTACGGAGCAAACTATAAGAATTTTGATCTTAGTGTGTTCTTCCAGGGTGTACAAGGGAATAAGATATTCAATGCCAGCCGGATCATTTCTGAAGGTATGGTACGCTTGTTTGGTTCCAGTACGGAAGTGTTAAAAGCCTGGACCCCTACCAATACAAACACAGATGTTCCCAGGGCCATTAGTGGTGACCCTAACCAAAACGCCAGACCATCCGGCAGATGGCTTGAAGATGGTTCATTCTTCCGGTTGAAAAACCTGGCACTTGGGTATAACATTCCCGAAGCAAGCCTTCAAAACATGACAAAAGGCGCTATAAGCCGCTTCAGGATCTATGTATCATCCCAAAACCTGTTCACCCTGACCAAATACAAAGGATATGATCCTGAAGTAGGGAACAGAACACCGGGAACATCACTAACCTATGGTATCGATTACGCTGTATATCCACAACCTCGTTCATTCCAGGTAGGAGTACAGGTGGGATTTTAATTGCTTATGCCATTCTTGAAAAAAAATACGAATTATGAAAAGTAACGTAAATAAAATCATTTTGGGTCTTTTCATCTTTAGCTGTCTTGGACTCACTTTCTGCAGTGAAAAACTGGACCTTACGGATGAAAACCGGCCCACAACCGAAAGTTATTTCAAAACCGCAGCTGAGCTCCAGGCAGGTGTGAATGCAGTGTATGCCTCAATGCGTTCCCCTGCCGGTGTATCCCGCGAATGGTTCTTTGTGCATGACACCCGGTCTGATGAGGATAGCGCCGGAGGTGGCCAGTTGGAAGCTCCACGTCGTGAGCTGCTCGAACAACCTACCCCTTCGACCTCCAATTCAGTAATGACCAATCTTTGGCAGATCACCTATATCATGATCAACCGGGCGAATACAGTGATCGCTGCCGCTCCCAACGTAACGGATGATGTGGCCTTGCGCGATCGGGTAATTGGGGAAGCTAAGTTCCTCCGTGCCTGGGCTTATTTTGAACTCGTATCACAATGGGGTGATGTTCCACTTTATGAGGAGCCCGTTTCTTCTGCAAGTGGTTACAAAGCAAAATCGCCAGCCGCCGATGTGTATACCTTAATCATTAGTGATCTGACCGATGCGGTGGCCAAACTTCCGGGTACCTATGATAATGCCAACCGGGGACGTGCCACGAAAGGGGCAGCCAATGCGCTGTTGGGTCGTGTACAGATGCAAAAAGGAGATTATGCCGCTGCCAAAACAGCTTTGCAGGCAGTAGTTAGTTCAGGCTTGTATTCCCTGACATCTTCTTATCTGGATAATTTTCTGGAAGAGACAGAGTTTAGCGCCGAAAGTATTTTTGAAGTCGTATTTTTTGACAGAGGAGATAACAACTTTAACTGGGGTGGATATGTAAGTGGAGATGGAGCTTCCGCACCAGTAAGTACCGTAAGGAACCAGGAGTATTGCCCTGTTGCCTGGCGTAACCTGATCCCCTCTGATAAATACCTCAACGAATTTGAACGCGTAGCCACCGGCGCCGCTAAAGACGATCCTCGTTATAAATTCTCCGTTTACGAATCAGGTGACCTGTTTAACAATGGAGCCGAAACATTGACAGATGGTCAGCAAAACGGGAACTCTTCCATTGTGAATGGGGTGGTTAAGAAAGTACGCTGGAGGAAGTTTATGTTGATCTATAAAGAAAGTTCGGCCGCCGCCAGTTTTCACCCGGGCGGAATCAACCAACGTTTGATTCGTTATTCCGATGTGTTACTCATGTTGGCTGAATGTGAAGCGGAAGCGGGAACCCTGCCTGCCGCAGTGGGTTTCCTGAATCAGGTTCGGGCGAGGCCGTCTGTAAATATGCCACTTTATCCAACGGCACAATACCCTACCACTACAAAAAATGAGGTGCTAAGGGCCATCATGCACGAAAGAATGGTGGAACTCGGTGGAGAATCGGTTCGGAATGTAGATATACTCCGGTGGAGAGCCAGAGGATACTACCCCTCCGTTGTTCCCGATCCAAAACCCGGTCAAGTGAGCCTGTTACCCGTTCCGCAAGCGGAATTGGACGCAAATCCTTTACTGTAGTTTTAGCAAGTGTCGAAGAATCAGGCTGTCCCATTTTAATGGGACGGCCTTTCGTATATTTAAGTACAGGGAGGAGTTATGGAAAAAGATAATTTATTTTATAAGAGACAGAGCATCTCTTTTATAGTTCATCTGCCTGAAAGAATACGGCTCATTCCCCTCGTGTTCCTCTTTTTTTTGATCAGTACGGGGTGTAAGGATAAACACCAACAAACCCTGTTTACCCGATTGGATCCGGCGACCTCCGGAATCGATTTTATAAATGAAATTCGCGACAATGACTCGTCTTTTTCATTTATCAATGAGTTTGGGTATATGGGCGGTGGGGTTGGAATCGGCGATTTCAACAATGATGGCCAAAAGGATATCTTCTTTACCGGCAACCAGGTAAGTTCACGACTCTACATTAACCAGGGAAATAGTCAATTTGAAGACCTGACCGAAAAGGCAGGGGTGGTCACGCATGACTGGGCCACTGGCGTAAGCATTGCCGATGTAAATGCCGATGGGTTTGATGACATCTATGTTTGTGTGATTGGCAAAGACCTTACTCACCGGGCTAAAAACCTGCTTTTTATCAATCAGCATGACCTGAGTTTTAAGGAACAAGGGGTGGCCTATGGTTTAGCGGATACTGGGTATTCTTCGCAGGCGGCTTTTTTTGACTACGATAAAGATGGAGACCTGGATATGTATCTGGTCAATTACCTGCTTACGGATCGAAATACAAATACCATATATCCCCGCGATTGGTCTGGTCGGTCACCGGCCAATGATCGGCTATACCGGAATGATGGGGATAGTGCCGGACGGGGACATCCCGTTTTTACCGATGTGTCCATGGAAGCCAATATCCGCGAAGACGGTTACGGGCTTTCGGTGGCTGTTTCGGATTATAACCTGGATGGATGGCCTGACCTTTACGTGGGCAATGATTTTCTTTCCAACGATCTGCTCTGGCTGAATGACCAGCATGGAGGTTTTACCAATGTCATCAGCCGGTCCATGATGCACCAGAGTTATTCGAGTATGGGAGCGGATGCAGCGGACCTGAACAATGACCTGAAACCAGACCTGGTCGTATTGGATATGCTCCCGGAAGACAACCTCCGCAGGAAGACCTCTTTCTCCTTCATGAATTACCAGCGCTACCAGGCCGAGCGGCAAATGGGATACGACCCTGAATTCATGCGCAATGTGCTTCAGTTGAACCAGGGCAGCATAGCCAACAGGGACACCCTGATACCGTTTTTTAGTGAGATTGGACAACTGGCAGGCATACAAGCAACGGATTGGAGCTGGAGTGCCTTGTTGGCCGACTTTAATAATGATGGTTGGAAAGACCTGCATGTCACCAACGGGACGGGCAGGGATTTTATCAATACCGATTTTCTGGAGTTTAGCAGCAGCATACTCACAAGTGCAATGTCGCAGGAGGAGATTCAAAAAGCAGTCCGCAAAAAACTCGCTTCCCTGGACCATGTCGAACTGCCCAATTACCTTTTCCTTAATAATAAAGATTTTTCTTTTTCCAATTACTCAGCCGAAGCCGGGGTGGATATACCCTCCATGTCCAATGGTGCCGCCTATGCCGACCTGGACAATGATGGTGACCTCGACCTGGTGGTAAACAATATCAATCAGAAGGCCTTTCTATATCTTAACAATGTAATTCAGAAAGATAGTACAGGAGATCACCATTATCTGACCCTTCGGTTGAGTGGAGATAGCCTGAATACAAAAGCGATCGGGTCCAAAGCCTTTGTTCATCACAAAGGAAGGGTTCAGATGCAGGAACTCTATCCTGTGCGCGGATATTTCTCGACGGTGGATCATGATCTGTTATTTGGTTTAGGAAAAAATGAGCAGGTAGATTCCGTAGTGATCATTTGGCCCGACAATCGGGTGCGGGTGCTTCATGATGTAAAGGCCGATACCTTGTTGAAAATAGATTGGAGTGGAGAAAGAGGGCTGCCTGCTAGGCCTGCAAATACAACTCCTACTTTGTTTACGGATATAACAACCTCTGCGGGTATTGGATACAGGCATGTAGAATCGGTATTCGACGACTACTCCCTTCAGCGATTATTGCCTCAAAAATTTTCCCAGTTAGGGCCCTATTTGAGTGTGGCGGATGTGAACCTGGATGGCGAACCCGATTTTTATATCGGCGGGGCGATCAGTTTTTCTGGGAAGGTCTTTACCAAACAGGCTGGAGCAGCCTTTCGTGCCACTGATATTTCTACAGGTGTCAAGCTGGAAGAAGATCTTGATTGTGTTTTCCTGGATGCCGATAAGGATGGTGACCCTGACCTGTTGGTTACAGGAGGCGATGTACAATTTGAAGAGGGGTCTCCTTATTACCGACCCCGGTTGTATATGAATGATGGTAAAGGAAATTTTTCGCTTAATCCCAATGCCATACCAGCCGGTGTAGAAACCATTGCCGGCTGTGTAGCTACCAGTGATTTTGATGAGGATGGAGACCTGGATGTATTTATTGGAGGAAGGGTATCCCGCCAATATCCCCTTTCACCACGCAGCTTTCTGCTCCGGAATAACAATGGCCAGTTTACGGATGTGACGGAAAGTTTGTGTCCCGGGTTGACCAATCCCGGAATGGTTACGTCCGCGGCTTGGGTGGATATTGACAATGATCGGTCAAAAGAACTGGTGATAACAGGGGAGTGGATGCCTGTCCGGGTATTTAAGAACGTTGCCGGGAAATTTATAGAGGTCACCGAGAAGAGCGGACTTTCTGCCACTAACGGCATGTGGCGAAGCCTTGCCGCCGCGGATATTGATATGGATGGGGATATGGACCTTGTGGCTGGCAATCAGGGGTTGAATACGGAGTACAAAGCATCGGATAAGGAGCCTATGGAGTTATGGGCTGCCGATATGGACAATAACGGAACGATCGATCCGGTCATGTTCTACCATATAACGGATCAGTCTGATCGAAAGCAGCTTTATCCTTCTATTAGCAGGGGTACCTTGTCAACACAGGTACCTGCCGTTAAGAAACGTTTTTTGCTCAATAGTGATTATGGAAAGGCCACGGCCAGGGATATATTTAAAGGAGTGAGTAAGGAAAAGATCATCCGGTCTGTTTGTTATGAAACCAGGACTTGCATTTTCGAGAATACAGGAAATGGGGTATTTGTCAAACGCGTACTGCCAATGGAGGCTCAGTTTGCACCTGTCAACGCGATAATTTGTGAAGACCTCGATGCCGATGGGTTTGTCGACCTGCTTCTTGCCGGGAATGAGTACCAGACCGAAGTGATGGCGGGAAGACAGGATGCGTCTTACGGACTTTTTCTAAAAGGAAACGGCCAAAAGTCCTTCCTTCCCCAATCTCCTTTGGTTAGCGGGTTTTTGGTACGGGGGGATGTAAAGGATATGGCGCTGATCACTTCAAGCGGGGCTGCCAAGTATGTATTGGTGGCTGTTAATGATGATTATTTGAGGGTTTTTCAGATTAACAGGTAATTAATCTTGATTATCCTTGGCATAATTACCACTTGCCTTTTCCAACCTTTTTCGGATCCTGCTTTGTAGGAGACGGGGCCCCAACACTTTTACTGATTCACCAAAGCCAAGAATCTCCCGCTCCAATTCAAAGTTTATTACTACATCCAGACGAATGATCGTTCCCTGATCATCTTCTTTAAGCACTTGTTGGGAGGCATGTAACGGTTTGGTCAGGACATAAGGCGCATTTTTTTTATCAAACCAAAGGATTACTTTATTGGCCCGGTCTTTCTCCGATTTTGTAACGCCAATGGTGTCTGAATAGTACCGATCAAAATTTACCCCCTGGTAAGGAATAAAATCTTTTGGTGACATCTCCATAAATTCAACGATACGATCCAAGGCAAGAGTGTGAAGAAATGGGTTTTGCTTGGTTCTGCAGATCAGGAACCATCGGTTACGGTACTCCTTTAATAGATAAGGGTAGTATATCTGGTTTCGCGCCTCGCTTGCCTTGAAAGATTGATAGGTAATCAACAATGGCACTTTTTTAAGTATGGCCTGATAAAGTGGTCCAATATATTCTATCCCTTTCAACAATTGGTTTCCTTCCAATTGAATATGGCTTTGTCCATTAGTTGATGATTTTCTAAGGGAATTTTCCAACCGGGCGATGATATCACTCATTTCCTCAAAATAGGAGAACCCACTCATCTGTTGAAGCAGGCTTACTATTTCATTCATTTTCTCCAGATCGGCCTCTGTAACCCTGGATTGGTTTATACTGTATGCCGGATCCGAATAGGTATAATACTTTTTGTCAATTACGACAATTGGGGCGCTATAACCCAATTTATCACTACGCATTAATTGAATGTCGCTTTGAAGCGTGCGTTTACTGACCCCATTCTCTATGCCTTCAAAATCATAAATAGCTTCTGACACTTTTTCGATCAGGTCTTGCAACGTCCATTTTCGATACCGGTTCTGTAAACACTTATCAATTGTCTTGTATCGAATGAGCGCAAGTTTATGAATGGCCATGGAGGGCAGTTTAAGGCAAAGATAATCATCTGCGCAATTGAACTGCGTAGATTATTCAATGTATGTAATCTATTTATTCTTTATACATTGAAATTCAATGTAATATATTTTATTTGAATTTTTTTCAATCTGCGCACCTTCACTGCGTATTAGGGTAGGCATTTTTGTGTTGTTGATTTAATGATGAGGTCTTTAACATTTTTACCGGTCAAGAACAAGATACTTCTTCAAAACATGAACTGTCCTCTTGTTCAATTATCGGCTAATTAGGGGCAGTAGCTCAGTGGTAGAGCAGGTCAATCTGGTTAATTATCTTTTTAGGTCAAGGCAGATTTACTTCAGCGCTTAAAACGCCCGGGTCATGGGTTCGAGTCCCATCTGCTCCTCTGATTAGGTCAAACCAAACTTACTTCCAGCGGCAACCGCGGGTTCGAATCCCGCCCTTTAAGGCAGTTTGGTGATTACCTTTAACGTGAAAGGTCAATTGGCGCTTACTTCTTCTTATTTGGGTTAAGCAGCGGCAAGATTATCTTTCAAAATTTAAAACTATGAACAAGGAACTTTTAAAAATTGGAATCCGTTTTAATGCGGTTTATGTAGGAAATGAAGGGGATGCAGGTCAACTTCCCCTGCGAGAAACAACAGCTAATCTGGTGGCAAATTTGTCACGCCTTGGTTATGCGGTTGAAGAGCCGCTTTTACATGTGTTGAATGGGCTCAAACCGCCTGACATGTTGGCCATCTACGAGGCCTTTATTGAAGTGCTGCAAGTAAAAAATAACTGGGCGCCACTGGTCAAAGGATGGGACATCCCAACGGGTGAGAAAAGATCAGATCATTGGGTGACAGCTATGGCCAATCTATTTAGGTCTGTTGAAGGGACGCGCCTGGCCTGCGGTCATTTGATTCCTTATGATACGTTTCCCATGGAAAGGTATAATGGCTGTCCATTTTGTGGGACTCCCTTTCAATTGGCAAAGGTTGAAAAGTATGGCCAGGGAAGTAAGTCTCGGTTATTGAAACTATGGAGCAATAAGGAAATGAAGGAGCTTCTGCTCGATCTGCTAAGATCAAGAACAGCCTTGGATGCAACACAGGTAGATAGTTTAAGAATATTGTTAAAATATTTTGAGTTGCCTGATGTAACCATATCCATGAAGGAAACACTCATAACTGTAGTTGACGCATTGGTAGAGGAAAATAAAGAATCCCAGGCAGGAGCATTGCTAACTACACCGGTTGACATTATGAGATACCTCTGGTTTAAGAAAACGGGAGACCTCCAAATAACAGAGCCCAAAACTATAATCCGAAGGAAAGCCAGGAATAGCAGTCATATGACCAGTGCATTGGATAAACGTACGGAGGCTGGACTCAAAGCTCGTCAGGAATTGAAATTAAAGTACACAAGGCCTCAGTGTAAAATGGTGGCCGAGTGGATGAATAATCTTCCCATGGAGACGGCGAAAGTTTGTGAATTGATGCATGCTAAAAGATCCATGTGGGTCCGTTTCATAAGGGCTTTGCGGTTAGCTGAATATGCTCGACAGAAGGGGTTTGAGAAATTAAAGGAAATCATGGATATCTTTTATAACCAAGAGTATGAAGTGTGGACAGGTAAGGTTGCCTATTTCCGGTTAAAGAATGATGTGAATGCAACGTTCGAGTTACTTCAACAACGTCCCGGTATGTTTGCCCGTTCTTTATTTGCCAATATGTTATGGTTTGGGCCAGATAGAACAGTAGAAGCATTTAAGAGTATTACACATCAATTGCCTGCCCGGCTTTTGCTTACCTTGAACAGTTATGCAGAAGGTTATTTCGATCCGGAAAGAAAAAGGTCAGTAAAACCGTTAGGTGGTGTGTCAAAGAAAATACCTGCTAACCCCCTTGTCCGATTGTATACGATAGATCAGTTAAAAGAAATGCAAGGGATGATTGAAGACCTTTGTTTGGATACGATAGAACAACGGTTTGCTCAAAAAAGGAACGATTGCAAAACGATCTTTATTGATAAAGTTCTGTTTCACCTACCTGTTGCTATTGGTGATAGAAGTGAAACGGTTCAAGATTTGCCTTCGGCTTTAATGGGTATGCGTTTTCCATTGGAGGGCAACACAGTCCGTTTGTTTATGCAATGGGGTAAAGGGTTGCCCGCCCAACACATGGACATGGACCTTAGCTGCCATATTGCCTTTTCAGATAGAACTGAAATATGTTCCTA
The DNA here is from genome assembly GCA_041752235.1 of Chitinophagaceae bacterium. GTDB lineage: Bacteria > Bacteroidota > Bacteroidia > Chitinophagales > Chitinophagaceae > SpSt-398. The sequence continues at coordinate 123,274 of JBGSHM010000010.1, read as the reverse complement.
TTATAATCTGGTCGCAACTGGCGCAAAGCATAGTGGGGATATTCGAGAAATACCCCATAAAGCAGGAACGGCAGAGTATATAAACCTGAATCTGGATGAGCTGACTTTGGCGGGAGCGAAATATGTCACCTTTGCTTGTAACGCTTATAGCAATGGTAGCATAGTGCCAAACCTGGTGGTAGGATGGATGAATAGCGCCTTTCCGATGAATATATCTTCGAAGACCGGGGTGGCTTATGATCCATCATGTGTGCAGCACCAAATCAGAGTTGGCCGAACCTTGAGTAAAGGATTGGTGTTTGGTGTATTGGATGTGGTAAAAAGACAGATTATTTGGCTGGAAATGCCATTTGGAGGTCAGGTGGTTGGTAACTTAAGTGCTTCCAACGTACGCGCCTTAATAGGCAAATTGGAGGCCAAAATTACAGTCGGAAAACTGTTGGAACTAAAGGCAAAAGCACAAGGGCTGACATCAGTAGATTCAGCAGAGGAGGCGGAGGAGGCCTACACGCGTGAATGGGCCTTGAACACAGCCGCGGTGACGCAATTATTAATTGATTAATGAGAATTGTATGGGACAACAAATTAATGGCAATGAGCTAATGGCACTGGGATATAAACCAGGGCCTTCGCTGGGAGTGGCGCTAAAAATCAATAGAAAAAGAAACGGTTTCCGCAGAGAAGAAATGATGGCACATTATAAAAGCGTGCTGGAAACCCCCGAGCAATTTATTGATGATGCCATTTTTGGGAAACTGGCAACATCCCTGATCGAAGAAAGGGATGCGCCTTTGGATGATCATATTCCTTTATCATCAGATCCATCAAACTATAGTTTGTATGGAGGTGAAAATATTGAGGGAGGGGCAAAAGACCAGATGGCAATAGCCATGAAACTTCCTGTCACAGTAGCTGGCGCATTGATGCCGGATGCCCATAAGGGATATGGGTTACCCATTGGTGGTGTATTGGCTGTAAAAAATGCAGTGATCCCTTACGGGGTTGGAGTAGATATTGGCTGCAGGATGGCTTTATCCATCTATGATATATCCGAGGAATACTTTCTGAGCAACAAAGAAAGATTCAAGCTGGAGTTGATGAAGAATACAAAGTTTGGAGCCGGAAATGGATTCCTGGGGAATCACCGTGCGGATCATGCCGTTTTAGACAGTGAGATCTTTCGATTGAACAGCTTTATTGCCGGTTTAAAAGACAAAGCCTGGACTCAATTGGGTTCTTCAGGTGGGGGTAACCACTTTGTAGAATTTGGCATAATGGAGTTTGATCAATCTGATACTAATCTGGGTATTCACAAAGGACGGTATCTGTCTTTGCTTACACACTCAGGATCCAGAGGGCTAGGTGCCACTATTGCTGGACACTATACTAAACTGGCCAAACAAATTTGCCGATTACCTTATGAGGCTGCTAATCTGGCTTATCTCGATCTGGATTCACCGGAAGGAAATGAGTATTGGCTGGCTATGAACCTGGCGGGAGAATATGCATCTGCATGCCATGAGATCATCCATACCAAGATGGCAAAAGCGATTGGGGCAACAGTATTGGCTAAGGTCGAGAATCACCACAATTTTGCCTGGAAGGAAGTCTGGAATGGGGAAGAGGTAATTGTACATAGAAAGGGGGCCACCCCTGCAGGAAATGGAGTATTAGGTATCATTCCTGGCTCCATGGCTACGCCTGGGTTTTTGGTGAGGGGTAAAGGGAGTGTTGAGTCCATTAATTCCGCCTCTCATGGGGCCGGCCGACAAATGAGCCGAACTGCGGCCTTTAATAACCTTTCCAAACAGGATATGAAAGCCCTTTTGGAGGCACATGATATTACTCTGATAGGTGGAGGCATCGACGAAGCGCCAATGGCCTATAAGGACATAAACAAGGTTATGGAAGCTCAAACCGAATTGGTTGACATAGTCGGAACATTTATGCCCAAAATAGTTCAAATGGCGGATGATGGGAGTAAGGAAGATTAATATTTATTACTGGCGGTAGCGTCATGCTGCCGCCGGTTTTTAAGTAATCTGGAAAGACAAGGCTTTGGGAAAAGTCAATTTTAAACCTGACAATATTCTTATTGGTAGTTCCCTGAGAACGATGTGTAATGGATTTCTTTTGATTTTTCTACGACCAAATTGAGAGTTAGTTATGCCTTGTAAGCTGGCCGGATAGTCCAGCTTCGCTTATTGGGCGTTCTCCATACCAGCCACCAGAAAAAGAAAACAGTTACACCCACACATATCCAGATAATTGTTTGGTGGTGCAGAACGGTACTCAAATCGATCAGGAGCCCGTCTTTTGCAAAGCGGCCAAACCCAAACAGGGCCGGTATGCGATACCAGTAATAACAGGATACTGCGCTTGCGGCAAATGTCCCTACTAACTTTCTTTCCCAATACGCCGGGGTAAATGGTTTGATCAATAAAAACAGGAATAAAGTGACAAGCGTACCAATCAGGGGGTATTCGTACACCGATAACATAACCATCAGGTTTTCGATTCCTTCATGATCTGGCACATGAAACCATCCCCAGATAAAACCGGGTAAACCTCCCACCAGAAGCAGGCTGGACAGACGATGATAGATTGTTTTTTTGGAAAGGGCAGGATGAAAATTTGGTGTGGAATCCGGACAGGGGATGGAACAGTTTACACATTCCTTACAATGGGCATTTGGCATCGACATCCATGTATTTTCCCCATATAGTTTTTCCACCTGGCTTACTGGACATAGTGTAGAACACCACCCGCTTTTCCATTCAAATATCAGTCCCATACCGAAACCAATTAGGACACATAGAAATAACAGGACAGCTGTGGCCTGGCCATTGGTATTGAAGATAGCGTGACGGAATGGTACTATCACATATAAGGCGATAACAGCCAATAAACTCAGTTTGCCCTGCCATTCCACCGGCATTATCTTTTTGGCGGAGAGTCCAAGATGACGGGGTAACAGGGTGGTGGTTGCAAGAGGGCATACATTTCTCCACAATCCCGTTGCCAGCACCAGCAAGGCCGGAGCGACAGGGATCAGCACATTCCAGAACAGGAGTAATCCCAGGTCGGGGAAATACAGGAGACTGAAAAAGAGAAAGGCCCCAAGGGCCCAGAATAGGATTTGCAGTGAAAGCCAAAACCTGGCCATAGTCGGAGACATTCCTTTTCGTGATCCAGCACCCAAACTTTGTACTGATGAAGTAAACATAAGCAGCAGGATAGTAATAGGGTGGCAATATATAGGGACCGTCACAGCCTGGGTATGATTTTGGTCAGGTTGGGTTACTTCAGCCACTTTTCTCAAGTAGGTACTTACTTCACAATTTTGAAATTAAATGCTCCGTTATTGGTAGCCATATACACTCTTAACCAGATAGGTAATACTGCTTCTGTTCCTCTTGCATTAGTAATGTCTCCCAGGTCAAGCAGATTATCTTCCTTCCAGCCAAAATTGTCAACCAGTATATTTTTTACTGTTGCTTTTGCATCAGCATTATTTCCGCAGAGATAATTCACATGGTCGCCGCCACCAATCATAGCCGGGTTTACCATGATGCCGCACCACATGGTATTAAGTGTTTTCACCACTTTTGCATCAGGAAATGTTTTCTGAATTTCTTCACCCAACGAATTTGTATTGCTTAATGAGGGAATAAGTGACGGCGGCATTCCGTTTGATGAATCCAGCGGATTGGCAATATCAATCAATATTTTTCCTTTCAGGTTGTCTGCACCGGCCTGCTTTAATGCTTCAATAGAGTTTTCACCTTTGGTTGCATTAAAAATAATTTCTCCAAAAGCGGCTGCATCAGCAAAGGTTCCCTGCAATGCATTGGCGCCACTTTTCCTTACCCATTCAGCAGCCTTTTCATTGTTAGCAGTGCGGCTACCCATTTGTACTTGATGCCCTTTAGCAATTAATGCCGAACCGATGGTTTCTCCCACAGAGCCGGTTCCTAATACTGCTATTTTCATTTTTAGTTTTTTAATTTACTTTTGTTACTAGCTGAAAAAAGTATAGTGAAGCAAATGTAAAGGTATTTTTAGTTGCCAAACAAGACCTGTCAAATCTGGAACTAACTATCCTTTTTGACGTAATAGTGAATGGCAGGGTATTTCAGGGTAAAAAAAAATAATTATGCTCATAAACGACAAAGAAATCAGGATAAAACTGCACGGGCAGGAATATCATTGTGCAATGGATATTACCATGGATTATATTGGCGGCAAATGGAAAACCGTTGTACTATGGTATTTGCGCAAAGACAAGAAACGGTTTAGCGAACTGAAGAAGTTAATTCCAGGCATTACCGAAAAAATGCTGAGCATACAATTAAAACAACTGGAACAGGATGGTATTGTTAGCCGCAAAATCTACGGCGAGGTTCCGCCACGGGTTGAATATTTTTTAACTGATTTTGGCAAAACGCTTATTCCCATGCTGGAAGAGATTGCTAAATGGGGGCGGCATTTGGGCGAACAGGAAGGTGAAATGGTAGAGGTGAAAAAAGCAACCTAATTGAATGAGAGAGATAGATAATTTTTACCTGCAACAAGACGAACCTTTTAAAGGTACATTTTTGGCATTGCGTGGGGTCATTATGAAACAGGATAAGGATATTACTGAAGAGTGGAAATATAAAATGCCTTTTTTCTGCTATAAGGGAAAAATGTTTTGCTATTTATGGTTTCACAAAAAGTTCAAACAACCGTATATCGGAATCGTTGAAGGAAAATTATTTGAGGAACCTTTTTTAATTCAGGAAGGCAGGAGCAGAATGAAAATCATGCTTTTTGATCCAAACAAGGATTTACCTGTAAAGGCAATAGATCGGATTTTAAAAAGAGTGTTGGATTTATATCGAACCGGAAAAATTTCGATGAAATGATGACAATAAACATTTCCAGAATTGTCATTTCCTGCTTTGTAGGAGTCGGGGCCCCGCTCTCACGAGTCTTCCCTAACCTTTCCAAAAATCAAATGGAGGCTGGCTATAGCCTAGCTGCCAAAACCCTGAACCGATTTTGGGACAATAGACCACACCCATGTACGGCTATTAGGTTATTGGTCTTTGTAATAATACCTTTTTGTATTGTTTTCCAAGGCCCTGAAAGGGTCGCCCAGCTCTGGGGAGACCCCTTCGGGGTCTTATGCACGACATCAACGCTTTTCTACAAACGGGCGACCCCTTCGGGGTCAGAATACGAGGTTTTTTGTAAGTTAGAAGAGGATTTGCCGCGGAGACTCACCAAGAATGGTGGATTTGTTTCAAGGAAGAAGACTTGCAGGGTCGTAATCTGTTGAACTAGCATTTTGAATGTTTGGAGTTAATAAGACTACGGCTAGCGGGATAATTTATCTGTAAACAACTCAATTGTTGTGACCAATCCAGACGGAAAAGAAACGTACAATCTTTCCTGGAACACGACTATGAAGCTGTCTAACTCTTCGTCTGTAGATGTTGCCTTAATGAAGCAAATAATGAACTTTCCGGAAAAATCAGAGCAAACAATTATTAATCCTAATGCAAACATTTTAATAAGAGAATGAGTAAAAGAGTTGTTAGCTACATATTTAAGTTCCTGCTGGTTTATTTTTCATTTGTAATCTCATTATCTCTTAAGAAAAAATACGATGATTTTATGGGCATTCCCTTTTACGTTTATGTCATACTTTTTTCTCTATTGGTTGTAATAGGACTTGTTCAATTTCTTAGGAAACGAAAAATTGAACATACTTCGAAGAATTAAGCAAAAGCCCCCGCACTCCTTAATCTTCAATGTTCATTTTGATATTCAGGCAAAGTCGGCCAACGGTTTACTTGATTTTCCAAGGCCCTGAAAGGGCCACCCGTTTGTAGCCGCAAGTTTCCACCTGGATCCGAGACCCTGAAAGGGTCGCCCAGCTCTCGGGAGACCCCATCAGGGTCTTATGCACAATATCAATGCATATCTACAAACGGGCGACCCCATCGGGGTCAGAATGCGCGGTTTTTTGTAAGTTAGAAGAGGAAGTGTCACGGAGACGCACCAAATATGTTGGATTTGCTTCCAAGCAGAAGTGTGGATGGGCTTAGTCTGATAATTAATAGCCAAAATGCTTTTTATGTTAAGGTTATTTTTCCTGTTAATGTTGTTTATGCTAGTTAGGCAAAGAGTAAATTCGCAAACAGTGCCAAAGGATACTTGTTATACAAATCCAAAACATGTCGCTTGTTTTGACGCTTTGAGATATAATTCCCAATATTGGATTCAAGATAGCTTAACCAGGACTGGATTTAGTTATTTGTTCGCAAACGTGTATTTAGTTAACTGTAGCAAATGCTTTAGGGGGAGAAAATGGATAGAAGTATCGACGTATTTTGGAAAACCTAATTTTGTGTTTGAGGGAGGGAAGTATTTAAAGGAAGGAGAGACTCTTTATCGATATTATGTTCATTTTGAAGGGGATATCAAGGATTTTAAAGATATTGGTAATAGATACTTTGATATAATTATAAATAATGGCCTAATAGTATATACTGGATTAGATGAGATTGATGGATAATAAGTCTCGGTCTCCCTCTCTTGCCAACATAAACTTACGCCAACAAAAACTCCCCTCTTCCAAGACTTCCCCAATATTTCCATATCTCAGATGGACGCTGGCCGTAACCTTACTGCCTTAAGTCGATAACGATTATGAGACAGCAGGCTACGTCCAAGTAAAGAAGGTGCCAAAAAAATAATGAATTCAAGGTCAAATCTCGATCCTCAAATTCCCTAAATCCAAAAATTCGGGTGTAGCCTCGACAGGGATTATTTCCGGTGGCTGAACAGCCACCCGGGAAGTTCGGTTTCCTTCTCCACATTCAGCCAGCTGTCGTGGCGGACGCCAGGGTATTCAGTGTAGCGCACTTTTGTGCCACCGGCCTCTTTTATGGCTTGGTAAACGTCCCGGGACAATGAAACCGGTACGACATTATCGTCCCCACCATGAAAAATCCAAAGCGGTGTTTGTGTTAACACGGCGGCGGCTCTGGGGTCCGAACCCCCGCAAACACTATAGGCAGCGGCAAACAAACCCGGGTTTTTTTGAAGCATTGCAAATACCCCAAACCCACCCATCGATATCCCATAGATATACAGCCGGCTGTTATCCACCGCGCAGACCTTCACCAGCGAATCAACCAGCCGCAGGACCGCCGCCGTCGTGGACGTATGACCCGCCACCCAGGTATTGCCCCAGCCCTGGTCACTAACCGTGCACTTCGGTGTCAGCACAAAACAAGGAAACTGTGCCTGTCGCTCCGCACTGTACCACGATAACTCCCGCGACATCGTATCATTGGCACCATGCAGGTAGACCAGCAAGGGATAGCGCCGCCCCGCTTCCACCACCGGACGGAACAATCCATACCGCATCGATTCAAAAGTGCTTTGGCTATAGCCCGGAAGGTCAAAAGGTTTTTGTGAACAGGCTGGCAGGCCGACGCCCGGAAGCAGCAGGAAAAAGAACAGGTATTTTGTCATGGCCAGTTTTTTTATAAAGGTACGAGAGCAATGGAAAGGCGGGCATTCTCACGCTGTTAAAAACCGGCGAGGTGGTGGTCATGTTTTTTTTGCCTGTCTGGCTTATACTTACTCTGGATTGGCCGTAATCTGTTGAAATCTAATTGTGATCGTTTGGAGTGAGTAAGACAACTGGCAAATAAAATTTCCTAATTTCCCACTATGAAGCATCGAAGCATCGTACTCGTTCCTGTTCTATTAATTACGATCGGGATTGGCATTTTCTTTTTTTTAAAAGGCTGTCAGCAAACAAGCACCAACTTTGGAGTAATCGGAATGCCCGCCCTGAGTCTGGATGGAAAGTTGGTGGTGGTACTTGTTGCCGAGAATGACGGCGTCACTTCGCAAGTCAATGGCGGTTACCGCAAAACAGAATATACGACCACCTGGTGGCTCAAACAGTATGAAACACGAACCGGAAAATTCCTGAAGAAGGTAAAATTATTAAAAACCGGAAGGCTGGATAACCAGACCGTAACCTGTAAAGGTGTAGAAGGAAATACGATTTGGCTGGATATAGGTCGGGTAAGGGCTTTTGATATCACTTCCCTTGCGGAGACCGATATTAAAAAAGCCTGGGCCTCGGGAAAGGAACCTGCTCCAATTGTTTCCAAGATCAATTATAATAGGCTACTACACAAGGAGGACTATGGAACGCGATGCGATACACAATACAATCGTGTTTTTATATTAGCAAGAAACAAAGAGGCCGCCGCAGATACCAGGCCTGGTTTTACCGATTTAGAGGGATCCGCCTATCCTATGCAATTTTATTCGACGAAATATTCTCTGGAAAAGATTGGTTTGTATAATCGCTATATCTATGACTCCTTACAAAATCTTGGTGAAACCCTTTATTTCGATCCCTGTTTAGCGGTAGACAATTACCTGGATCAGGTCATTCGTCTTTCTACACCCGAAGGGTATATTATTATTCACCAGAGGAAAACCAGCAGCGAATCAAAGGCCGTATTTACCCGGGTTGATTTACAGGGCAAAAAATTATGGGAAACCCCATCCGATCTCAGCACCCGGATTTCTTACTGTGTATGCAGAGCTGGGATGCTAGCCATTATCACAAACAAGGATGATATGCACAGCCCCCACCTGGGAAGTGACGCCCTTTGTATCCTGGATTCGCGAAGCGGGGCTCTTGTTAAACCGTCTTTGGACAAATAAATTATCGTTCCGAAAAAGTTCAGATAAAGAAGAGCGGCGTAGGATGATTTATGGCTTGAAGGGCCGTAGTCAGGTGAACTATAATAGTGTTATTTTAAAGTTAGTAAGACAATGGAAGCGGTACTAATTTCCAATATTCCAAACAGAGTATCTTTGCAATTGAGCAAAAGTGATCTCCAAATGAGCGAAAACGGCGAATAATCCAAACCGGGAAATGGTGAAGAAAGAGCTATTGAGGTAGGATACGATCCTTCTGCAGAAAACCGCATTGTATTTGTCGATATTACTGTCTTCAGTTCTTTGATCAAAAAATATAATGATGCAGTTGGAACAAAAAAGAAGCGAAAAGCTATCGAGAATTTGCTGGGTTCCGAAGAGTGGGTCGTGCTACATACTGATCGCAGTACCGATTGCTCTGTTTATACCGAGAAGGAAGATATGGATCATGATCATGAAATCTCTACCGCTCGTGCATTAACTGCGATGGATTATGATGTTCTATTCGCCCCTTCCGGCATGTTTACCCGTGACGGAAAACGATTTGATGTTTTTTTGATCAGGAGCCATGTTATCCTTAAAGCGGATCTGAAAAGTATCTCGAGTAAAAATCCTGACACGATTGCTAACCGTATCACAGGTGGGGCTCAACAGGCCAACCGCTTGGTTATTGATATTGTTTCAGATATTGATACACGGACACTTGTGGATGGACTGAGAAGCGGAATTGTTGGACAGAGAAAACTGGTTGAAATTCTGCTATTTTACCGCAATCGGTTTTTCCGGTTAACTTACCAAGAGATCATGGGAAAGAATATTTATAAGATGCTCCAATAATGCGAAAAGGACCCCGTAAGGTCCTTTTCAAGTCTTTGTCGTTGGGGGATCACGAATGATCCACCGCCGATGATACAAAGGTAGTAATATTTATAAAAGTTTAAGACTTAATAATCATTCGAAAACACTTTTAAACAAATATTAAATTTTTTTTACTATCGCGTTTATTGTCAGCTAATTGTGATAAAGAACCATGGCCACCCAAAATAAGGAACTCAAGGTCAAATCTCGATCCTCAAATTCCTTAAATCCAAAAATTCGGGTGTAGCCTCGACAGGAATCGAACCTGTATCTGGAGCTTCGGAAACTCTTATACTATCCATTGTACTACGAGGCCGGAGGGGGGCAAAGATAAGGGTTCAGCGCTAATTTTTGAAGGATATAAAAGGGATTATTGATTATTAATTATTGATTATGAGGACGATAGTCAGTAATTAATAATCAATAATCTATAATTCTTTTACCGCAGAAGTCCCGGCGCATTCGCCGCAAAGATCTTCACCGCAATCGCCAGCAAAATAACCCCAAAGAATTTGCGTACCGCCAGCAAGCCTGCAGGACCAAGGATCTTGGCGATCCGACCCAGGGAATGAAGTACGAGGTAAATGATGATCAGGTTGATGAGTATCGCCACCAGAAGAGTGAATTCATTGTACTGCGCCCCACGCAGGGACATGATCGTGGTTAAAGTTCCCGACCCGGCAATCAACGGAAAGGCAATGGGAACAACGGTAGCAGCTTTTACATCTTTCTCACTCTTGAAAAACTCCATCCCCAACACCATCTCCAATCCAAGGATAAAGATCACAATGGAACCACCCACAGCAAAAGCCTCTTTATCCAATCCCAATATTTTTAAAAAGCCTTCTCCCACAAACATAAATCCGATCATCAAAGCCCCCGAAACCATTGTGGCACGTGCCTCGCGTATCTCGCCCATCTTTTGTTTCAAGGTGATCAAAATGGGAATAGACCCAACTATATCAATGACCGCAAAAAGCGTGAAGGTTACAGTCAGGAGCTGGTTGAAATCAAGGGAAAAATCCATTATTTAAAGGTAGTAATTGTCGGTGATTTTGAAGATTTCACGGATAACACGGATTTCAGGGATAAGGTAGACGCCTTCTAATCCGTGAAATCCACAACATCCGCGTAATCCTGGTATGGTTTATAACATTTTCCTAATCTTCTCATAACATTCTATTTACAATACCTTTCCATCTTTGCACAACCTTTTTCCGCACTAATGAAAAGAAACTGGATAAGCTTTCTTATCCTTGCTTCACTGATCACGCCGGGCTTTAAGCCTCACCCAAAAAAGCCTGTGGTACCGCAAAAGCCGGTTCAGCACCTTATCCTCATTACTACCGATGGTTTTCGCTGGCAGGAAATGTTTCAGGGCGCTGATCCAGATCTGCTCCAGGATCCTGACTATACCCCCCAAGGGGAAACCCTTAGCTGGCTCTATGATGGCGCTACACCGGAAGAAAGAAGGGAAAGACTCATGCCTTTCTTTTGGCGCGTGATCGCCAAACAAGGCCAGCTCTATGGCAACCGCCAACACAACAATAAGGTCAATACCGCCAACGCCTATTCGATCTCTTATCCGGGATACAATGAAATACTGACGGGAAATACCGACCTGGGAATATTTTCAAATGGGAAAAAGAACAACCCCAACCGGAATATCCTGGAATACATGAATAGCCAGCCTGAGTTTGAAGGAAAGGTGGCGGCCTTTAGTTCATGGGATGTATTCCCCTATATCTTAAATGAGAAAAGATCAAAGCTTCCCATCAACAGCGGCTATGATTCCCTTTCTCTGGCTACCGAAACAGCCGCGTACCTGAACCGCTTGCAGGACGAAGGCATTTATAAAAAAGAGCATACCCGCCACGACAGGCTGACGTTTATCGCCGCCAAAGAATACATGGCCGAGAAACACCCACGCTTTGTTTTTCTGGGACTTGGTGAAACAGATGAATTCGCCCACCAGGGCCGCTACGACCTCTACCTGCAACAAGCAAATGAATTTGACCGCATGGTAGGGGAACTCTGGCATTGGATACAAACGACCCCTGAATACAAAGACAATACTACCCTTATCATAACAACAGATCATGGTCGCGGGCAACGCGATGCCCGGTGGACTGGCCATGGGCTGCATATCAAAGGCTCCTCGCAAACCTGGCTGGCCATGCTGGGCCCGAATATCCCTGCCCTGGGAGAAATGAAAGAAAAACAACAGATCTATCAAAGAGATTTGGCGGGCCTGTCTATTCAAATGCTTGGCCTGAAACCTTAGCGTACCCTAGCGCCCTGGCGTCTTAGCGGTTAAGTTTTACCGCCAGGACGCGAGGGCGCAAGGGTACGCAAGGATTAGAGTTCAATGCTTATACCGCCTACGAATGTAAACGGAAGCGAATTGTATCCGCGAAGATCAAAAAACGTTTTGTCCAACAGATTTTGTCCATCAACAAAAAACCGGATATGCTCTCTCCACTTGTATTGAATATGCGCATTGAGCAGGAAATATCCATCCAGTTTCACATCTTCCATTTGATAACCTCCCAGGTCATAGCGCTTGCTGATACTTCTGGCATTGAGGGAAGCATCCAGTTTTTTATTGAACTGATACCCTACCGTGACATTGACTGCATGTTGGGGGCGGCGTAATAAATAACTATAGGTAGTATCAGAAAAATTCTTCCGGCTCTGCGTGGTCTCTTTGCCTGCGAGGAAGGTATAATTTCCGGAAAGGGTCAATTTATCCGTAGGCTGCGCCGTGAACTCGTATTCAACGCCATGCACTTTTTGTTTTACAAAATTGAAGTACACAAAGCTGTTGTAGTCAAAATCCAATCCATTGTCAATATCCCTGAAAAAATAAACGATCCGGTTGCTCCATTTCTTTCCAGTTTGCTGAATGCCGACTTCATAATTCACAGAACGTTCAGGTTTCAGCTCAGGATTTCCACTGAATACATCATAGAGTTGATAGATGGTGGGAGCTTTGTATCCGGAAGCCACACTACCAAAAACCCGAAAGCGATCGCTTAAACGATAAGAGGGGTTGAACGTAAAGGTGCTATTGCCTCCATAACGGGAATGGTCATTGACCCGTCCCCCGATCTCGATATTCAGGTCATCATCCAAAAAATGAAGAAATAAAGAACCATAGACCGAGAATTGGTTCATGGAAGTATCATTGAACTGGCTGAGATAGGGCCCAAAACTGCTGACCGAATAATAGTACTGACTCATATTTCCCCAGCGATGATCCAGACCAGCCAGCAGGCTCGCGAATTTGCTCAACCGTACATTGCCAAAGAACTCAGCAAACTGGGTACGGCCATCATAGCGGTTGTCTTCAAACAAGGTAAAACCGGGAGTATGTAAACTGTCATTGAGGTAAATGCGGGACAGTTCGCCGTACTGGTAATTGCCAACCAGGGTCACGCGACCTTTTTGATACCGCAGGTTCACGCCGCTGGTGATATTCTTATTGCGGATCCAATAATCACGGTCATCGGCAAATACCCCGGCATCTACATCGGATTGGTAACGGCTGTATTGTACAAAAGGACGGATGGAAAAACCTGTGCCGGATTCATATTGCAGCGAGGCATTGGCCGTATGGCCATCATAGCCATCTCTTTCCAGACCGCTATTCCCATTTTGAGTGGTGGCAGAAGAGAAACCATCGGTCGTATAATTCGAGAACCGGGCATTGTACTGAAACTTGCCCGCCTTCCCATATCCCTGAAACTGGTTGCGGATACTGTTTCGGTTACCCACACTATTGGTCGTTTTAAAACCAAATGGGGTCTTGAGGTCTTTTTTAATGGTAATGATATTGATCACCCCCGCGATGGCGTCACTGCCATAGAGCGTGGATTGAGCGCCCTTGCAGATCTCGATCCGTTCGGCATCCTGAATGGAGAAATGGTTGAGGTCAAAATCGTTGGTAATGGTTGAAGGGTCATTTACCGGAATGCCATCCACCAGGATCAGTGCCCGGCCATTGGAAGCACCACGCAGGAAAAGAGTTTGTACACTGCCAGGATTATTCAAAGAGCCATTGACTACCACACCGGCCTGTTCATTGAGTACCTGGGCCAAGGACTTGCCGGCACTTTTTTCCAGTTGTTCTTTGGTAATGACTGTGATGACCTTACCAGTGGCGCTTTGTTTTTGGGGGGTCTTGGAAGCGGTGATCACCACTTCATCCAGGTTGCGAATAGAGCTGTCTTGTTGCGCGAGAAGCGGACTGCCGATGGCGATCAGGGCAGTCACGGCAAAAAATTTTCTTTTCATTTTTAGAAAAATTTTTTTTGTGACTGCTTCCGGAAAATAAAAGAGTAAGAAATATAAATGTCCCTCGACTTTTACATCTCCTGCTTTTCACCCGAAAGCAAATAAGTATTGCTGATCTGGCAGGTCTTCTGGCTTGTCCCGGTCCAACCGCCTTCCCGACACGCTGGAGGCGTGCAGTGGCTTTGTGACTGGACCGCATAAGCGGGACTTACAGCTACGGGGATAGCACCGGATTTACACCGGTTTCCCTTTTCATCCTCGTTGGAGGAACCAGGTCGGTGCAAATGTAGAGAGAGATAATGGGTTTATTTAAAAAGTTTTCAACAATGTTGGATTTACCGCAAGGGCGCGAAGGCGCGAGGTGGCGCCGGGAGTTTACCGCGTTCTCTTGTTCTCTGCGGTGAATCCCTCGCGTCTTTGTGTCTTAGCGGGTAAGTATCACGCCGACAAATAGATTTCTTCCATACGCCACATTAAAATACCTCCCGCCCGCCGCATTAATATCATTTCCCAAACTGTAATTCTCATTCAATAAATTATCACCACCCACATACAGATCAAAGTTCCATTTTTTCTTCTTGTTTGTTTTCCAACCCAGCCGCCCTCCTAAAATTTCATACGGAGAAGCCACCGCCGTATTCGCATCGTTCAAATAGATCTTTGAAGCGGTGTAAAAATTCAAGGAGAGATATAAACCGTTTTTTAAAATTACATGCGCCAGCATGGAGTAGGTCTGCGAAGGAACAGAAGGAACTGTTTTCCCTGTAAAATCATCGGTGCCCCGGATAAAAGACCCATAACGAAAATGGTGGTAGGTGAAAGCTCCTTGCAGATTTATATAGTCAAACAGAGATCGTTTTGGAAAGAAAAGTAAATACTGAAGACTGGATTCGACCCCTCGCTGATTGACCTTGCCGGCATTGATAAAATAATCCGCGCCTGAAATATCGCGCCGCTGTACGAGTGCTTTATTTAACGTAAAAGAAAAAGCTGTGAGCGAAAGATCGAGCCGCTTTTTAAAAAACCGATGCTGAAGTGTCAACTCCCGGTTCCAACCATATTCCGCTTCCAGATCGGTGCTGATTACCCCCGTAGATGGAAGTAGTTCGGAGATGGTAGGAGGGGAGAAGCCACGGGAAAGAATAGCCGTAATTGAAAGATCGTTGTGAAAGGTCTTTTTCACCGATAGTCG
Source organism: Chitinophagaceae bacterium (assembly GCA_041752235.1). GTDB lineage: Bacteria > Bacteroidota > Bacteroidia > Chitinophagales > Chitinophagaceae > SpSt-398. The sequence continues at coordinate 108,183 of JBGSHM010000010.1, read as the reverse complement.
TGGAGCGATCTCATTCTTATAGGTGCGATCAGCTTCCCAAACAGGCCTTGCGCTGTACCGCGTAAAGCCGACTTTTGTTTTATTTACACTTACACCTGCCAGAAACAACCAGGTATCTTGCAAGGAATAATGCGCCTGTGCAAACAAGCTATAGGTCGTATAGGCAATATCGTCGTTGGTCTGAAGTGTATCGGCTTGACCACCCTGATTACTAAATACCTGGGTGTTAAAATATCCTTTCTGAAATTCAGCACCCGCTACTGCTTGAAATTCTTCCACCCTGTTTTTTTTATGCAAAACAAATACGCTCCGCCCGCCCCAACCCGGTTCCTTTCTTCGTTCGAAGTTGCGCACGGCCGAATTATTTACTTCCGCATGTGCTCCATACAGGGTGGTGCGGTTGAGGAGATTACTGTTGATCTGGTATTCACTGGTAAAACCGGCTGTAAGCGTTTTTTGAAATATGGCGGCTTTGGCATTTATCGCTGAGGGGAATGCCCCCACCGCTGGACGTGCCGCACGCGGATCAGCCAGGTATTCGGTATAGGTCAATCCACCCGGGGTTTGATAATATAGATCGGAATAAAGCAGCGAAGCGCGTATCTGTTGCCGGTCAGAAATCTTCAATTTCGATTCCCAACTAATATTATCGCGTCGCATCCGGCTCTGTGCCCGGTATCCATCGGTTTCATTATGCGAATAGGTCACCTGGTTTTGCGAAACCCATCCCAATGAATCTCCCTGTTTGCTTTTTCTCCCAAATTGCGCCGAAGCAAAAAGGTTCTGCAGGCCATAGCTACCGGTCATATATTCCAATGAAACACCCGGTTTCCAACGTTCGAGGCTGTTGACCAATATTAGTCCTCCCGTTCCGGCACCATACATACTTCCCGCAGGGCCTTTATTGACTTCGATAAACGAAAAATTATTAACGGCGAATTGATTGAAATAGGTATTGCCACCGGCATCGGTCACCGGTATATCATTCCAATACACTTTTACATTGCGGACACCAAAGGGTGACCGCAAGGAACTTCCCCGCATGTTGATGCGATAGCTACCGGGAGATCTTTCTTCCATGCGTACACCGGGCACTGTGTTGAATCCGGATAGGAGGGAGGTCTTGTTATTCCAAAGGGTGGGCTGCGGCTCAATGACCCGGGTGACGGAAGTCAAATTTCTATTTGTGCCGTGTTGCTCAAAGGCCCGCACGGTTACTTCCTCGAGGGCCTTCACTGAATCAGTAGTCTCTTGTCCAAACGCAGCCAGATTCACCAGACAAACGATGATTATATTTATCCAACGCATGGACAAAAATACCTCAATTTCCCTGCGTCCCCTTGCGGCTTAGTGTCCTTGCGGTAAATTTCACCGCCAAGACGCTATGTCGCCAAGGACGCAGTGATATTTTACCCTATCTTTCACCCATGACTGCCAAGAACAAACTCAACCTGTTTGACATCAGCCTTATTGTTGTTTCCCTCGTCATCGGGATGGGGATCTTTCGCAACCCGGCCTCGGTAGCCGCCACCTCGGGTACCAGTTCCATCTTTTTTCTGCTTTGGATCGCCGGTGGGGTTATTGCCTTATGCGGGGCTCTTACCTATGCCGAGATCGGTCAGCGCCTTCCGGCCATGGGCGGGTATTACAAAGTATTTGCCCAATGCTACCATCCGGCCGTAGGGTTTTCCGTCAATGCCATCATCCTCATCAGTAATGCCGCCTCATTGGGCGTGGTTGCCCTGATTGGCGCCGATTATGTGAGTGACCTTTTATATGGTAAACCCAGCGGTGTGTTCTTTAATACCATGGTCGCCATTGTGGCGGTGGCCATGTTCTTTGTGGTCAATTTATTTGGGTTAAAAACCAGCAGCCGTACACAGAATGTCTTGATCATTGTTAAAGTGGGACTGGTTGTATTGCTCATTGCCAGCATTTTCAAAGGCGTGGTGATCGAACCACATGGCTATGAAGAAAATTCTCCTTTTTTTACCCTGGCCGATAAAGATGCGGTATCCCTGTTTCTGATCTCTCTGATCCCGGTTTGTTTTGCCTATGGAGGTTACCAGCAAACCATCAATTTTGGGAGTGAGGCGAAATCCCCCACCAGTATTCCCAAGGGGATCATCATCGGTATCCTGATCGTTATCTTACTCTATCTATTGATCAATGTAGCCTATACCCAGGTGATCGGGTATGATAAAATGAAGAATGCTTCCGCCATCGGCGCCCTGCTTTGTGAAGCCTGGTTTGGAAAAGCCGGGGGCAAGGTATTTGATGCCCTGATGTTCATCTCTGTACTCGCCTATGTAAATATCTTGCTGATGAGCAACCCCCGGGTGATGTTTGCCATGAGTGAAGACAAAGTATTTCCTAAAATATTTTCCTATCGCCATCCTAAAACCGAGGCACTTGTAGCCGGATTGGCCACCTTCTCCATTGTCACCATCGTGGTTACTTTTTTTGGAAAAGGGGTGGATAATATTCTCAACTTTACCATGTTTCTCGATAGCATTGGCATGAGTACCTCCGCAGCCACCCTTTTTATTTTACGGAAAAGAAAAACCAATGAGGCCATGGTCACCGGAACCTGGAACCGGTTCACCCCGATGCTCGCCGCGTTTTTTGTATTTAGTTATTTTATGATCGCGGTAGGGGTGGTTATTAAAGATGTAAAGGCCGCGCTGATCGGCGTTGGCCTGCTCAGTTTATTCCTGGGGATATATTTTATTTTTTATAATAAAAAACATGCCTGAGATGGATATTTCCCAGATCATCAATGAATGGGGGGAAGAAAGGGACCAATATTTCAATGCTGTTTCCCCACCCATTATCCAAACCAGCAATTTTGCTTTTCGAAAGGTTGAGGACCTGCACCGGGCTTTTGAAGATGAAATGGGGGGTTACCTCTATAGCCGGGGATTGAACCCGACCGTGGATATTCTTCGAAAAAAATTAGCCGCGCTGGATGGTGCGGAGGATTGCCTGATTTTTAATAACGGTGCGGCAGCCATTTTTGCAGCCGTTTTGGCCAATGTAAAATCGGGGGATCATATTGTTTCTGTTGCCAAACCCTATACCTGGGCGCAAAAGATGTTTGACAATATCCTGCCCCGGTTTGGCATCACCACCACCTATGTGGATGGTCGTACCACAGCAAATTATTTTGAAGCCACAAAACCCAATACCACATTCTACTATCTGGAATCGCCCAATAGCTGGGATTTTGCCCTGCAGGATATCCGGGCCATTGCCGCCTTTGCCCGCTCTAAAAATATCAATACCCTTATTGACAATAGTTATTGTACCCCATTGTACCAGCAAACGGCCACGATGGGAATTGACCTGTCGATGCAAACGGCCACTAAATACATTTCCGGCCATAGTGATACCCTCGGTGGTGTGCTCTCTGGTTCCCACGCCATGATGAAGAAGATATTTGATAGTGAATACCTGAATATCGGATCGGGGATACAGCCTTTTAATGCCTGGTTACTCATACGCGGTTTGCGCACCCTCCCCACCCGGTTAGAACGAATTTCTGCCAGCACCCGTCAGGTAGTGGCCTTTGTCAAAGCCCATCCCCAGGTAGAGCGGGTGATCTTTCCCTTTGACCCTGATTTTGACCAGTATGAACTGGCCCGGGCCCAGATGAAGGATGCCTTTGGGCTATTTACCTTGGTGATGAAGACCAAAAAGATGGACGAGATCGTCCGTTTTTGTGAGTCCCTGAAACATATCCTGATGGCGGTAAGCTGGGGCGGGCATGAAAGCCTGGTCATTCCCAAATGTGCGGGTCTGAAACCCGCCGATTTCGATCCAGCCAACCCCGAACACCGGTATATCCGGATGTACGTGGGCCTGGAGGAACCGGACTACCTGATAAAAGACCTGGAACAGGCTTTTTCGACAATCAGATAGTTAATTTTTCCTATCCGTTTGTCACAATTCAGTAATAAGCAAAACCATTTGACCTAAATTTGCCCCATCATGAAAAATTACCTCAAACTGGCTGCTGCCCTGTTGCTATTTCAATCCATGGCAGCACAGGAAAAATGGGACCTGCGCAAATGCGTGGACTATGCACTGGCCAATAATATTTCGGTAAAAGGACAGGATATAACGGCGCGTATAGCCGAACTGACCTATAAGCAAAGCAATGCCGACCGGATCCCCTCTTTGAATTTTGGGGGTAATGCCGGTTTCCGCTTTGGTTTGGCGGAAAACCCCACTACCGGTGTATTTGAAAACAACAATATCTTCAGTTCAGGGGTAGGCTTACAAAGCCAGTTAACCGTTTTCAATTGGTTTACCCAAAAGAACACCATTGAAGCCAACCGGATCAGCTATGAGGCGGAGCGGGAGCAGGTAAAAAAGATACAAAACGATATTTCCCTGAATGTGGCCGTAGCTTATTTGCAAGTGCTGCTGGCCCGGGAACAAGCGAATATTGCCAAGGCGCAGGTGGAAATTTCCCGGGCGCAATTGAACGACACGCGGAAGCGGGTAAGCGCGGGATCACTCCCAGAACTGAATGCCGCCGAATTGGAAGCCCAGTTGGCGCGTGATAGTTCTTCCTATATCACAGCGGAAGGTAGTGTACAGGCATTTATCCTTCAATTAAAGGCATTACTGGCGATGGATGCCGCTACACCTTTCGATGTAGCTACACCTCCGGTAGACCAAATTCCTTTGGAGGCCCTGGCCGATCTCTTACCCGAGACAGTATATGGTTCTGCCATGGCCAATTTACCCCAGCAAAAAGTAAATGAACTACGAATTCTCGCTGCCCGTAAATCAGCCGAAGCCGCCAAAGGGAGGCTGTATCCTTCCATCAGCGCCAGCGGTAGCCTGTATTCCAACTATGTTTCTTTTAAAGATGTACCGGTGTATGACCAGGTGATCACCGGATATACTTCTTCCGGATTAAGGGCCAATAACGGAGGTACTTTTTATGATGTGGAAAGACCGATTGTAGTGAATGGCAATACGGTGTTGACCGTGATCAAACCAGATGCCTTTGGCAAACAGATGAGGACCAACTTTGGGCAGGGCATCACCCTCAACCTGAATGTACCCATCTTCAATGGAAAAGCTTCCCGGACAAATTGGGAAAGGGCGAAATTGAATATCCGCCAGTTTGAATTGCAAAAGCAAAATGGTGACCTGCAATTGAAACAGGATATTTACAAGGCCTACAACGACGCCATGATCTCCATGCAAAAGTTTAATGCAGATAAGGTTTCACTCGCTACCGCGCAACGGTCCTATGACTATGCCCGGAAGCGCTATGACCTGAACCTGCTTTCTACTTTTGAACTGGTGACGAGTCAGACCAACCTGCAGCGCGCGCGCTTCCAGGTATTGTACTCTCAATATGATTTTGTATTTAAAATGAAACTGCTGGAATTTTATAAAGGCCAGGGCATCAAATTATAAGTATTTCAAAAATTACAACATGAGCAAAACAGTTAAATGGATATTGATCGGCCTGGGTGCTTTGATCGCGATATTGTTTGTAGGGAAATTGATTTCAGGCAAAAAGGAAACAGGGATCAAGGTATCCGTAGACAAGGTCGGCAATAAGACCATCGTTGAGTCCGTGAACGCTAGCGGAAAAGTTTATCCCGAGATTGAGGTCAAGATCAGTCCGGATATCTCCGGGGAAGTAGTAGAACTGAATGTGGAGGAAGGAGATAGTGTTAGAAAAGGGCAGGTGCTTGCCCGTATCTATGCGGATATCTATGCCACGCAGCGTGACCAGGCTGCTGCTGCCGTCAATCAACAGGAAGCGGTGGCCGCCAATAGCTCGGCCCAGTTGAATGCCCTGAAGGCTACACTCGACCAGGCAGAACGTACCTACAATCGCCAGAAGCAATTGCTGGATGATAAGATCATTTCCAAAGCTGAATTTGAACAAGCCGAAAGCAACTACGAATCAGCGTTGGCCAATTACAATGCAGCCAAAGAAGGCATCCGTGGAAACAAAGCCGGTGTACAAAGCGCGCAGGCCAGTTTAACCCGGGCCAATAAAGACCTTAGTCGTACCACCCTCGTAGCGCCAATGGATGGAGTGATCTCTGCCCTGACCGTGAAAAAAGGGGAACGTGTAGCCGGTAACAGTTTTAATATCGGTACCGAAATGATGCGCGTGGCGGATATGTCGGTGATCGAAGTACGCGTGGATGTAGGAGAGAATGATGTGATCAAAGTAAGCATCGGGGATTCTGCCGATGTGGAGGTGGATGCTTATAATAACCGCAAATTCAAAGGGGTAGTGACCCAGATCGCCAGCAGTGTGAAAAGTACTTCACTGACCAGCGCCACCGATGTAACGAATTATGAAGTGCGGATCCGTCTTGACCCCGCTTCCTACAAAGACCTGATCGATCCTGCCAAACCTCGCCGTTTTCCTTTCCGCCCTGGTATGAATGCCAGTGCAGATATCAAAACCAGCAAGGTGGATAATGTACTCTCGGTTCCGATCAATGCGGTAGCTACCCGTGTCAAAGGAGGCGATAAGACCATTGACGATAAGAAGAAAGAAGATAAAAAGAATAAAAAACCAGAAGAAGAAAACGGAGAGGAATCAGAACCTACCGTAGCCCTTGATGAATTGGAAGAAGTGGTCTTCATTCTTCAGGCTGATGGTACAGTAAAGAAAACCGTGGTGACCACCGGTATCCAGGATATCAATAATATCCAGATCAAAACAGGACTCAAGGGCGGGGAAGAGGTTGTTTCCGGACCATTTAATGTGGTGAGCAAAACATTGAAGGATGGCGCCAAAGTGACGAAGGTGGACAAGGACAAGTTGTTCGAAACGAAGAATTAGAAATGAATGTTGGAATCATAGGCTCGGGGTCTTGGGCTACCGCGCTTGCCAAATTGTTGACTGATAACCGGCATCCCATCCATTGGCTGGTGCGGGGGGAGTCCATGGCAGAGCATATAGTCAGACGAAAACATAACCCGACCTATCTCAGCTCGGTAAATTTTGACACTTCCCTGCTTACGCTTCATACGGAGATCCGGGAGCTGATGGCCGCAACCGATACCGTTCTGCTGGCAGTGCCTTCGGCCTATGTCTATTCCACCCTCTCTGTATTAAGGCCGGGTGACTGGGAAGGCAAGACTGTTATTTCCGCCGTAAAAGGCATCCTGCCTGAAAGGAATATCCTGATCAATGAGTACCTCCACGAAGATTTTCAACTCGATCTCTCCCAGTATTTTACGGTCATGGGGCCCTGTCATGCGGAAGAAGTGGCCTCCGAAAAACTCTCCTATCTCACTTTCTCCGGAAAGGATGAAACCAAGACCGCCGAAATAGCGTCATACTTTAAAACCAGCTACCTCAATACCATTACCAATAATGATGTATATGGTGTACAGTATGCTGCGGTATTAAAGAATATATATGCCCTTGGGGCGGGAATGGCACATGGCCTGGATTATGGCGATAATTTTCTGAGTGTGCTGATCGCCAATTGTGCGGATGAAATGGCGGGTTTCTTAAGAAAGGTGGGTATCCATCATATCGAAGTGGGGATCCACGAAGGGGAAGACCCGGTAACTCATAAAAAATCAGCCAACTATGCGGCCAGTGTGTATCTCGGGGATTTGCTGGTAACCTGTTATTCCCTCTATAGCCGTAACCGCAGTTTTGGGAATATGATCGGTAAAGGATACTCGGTCAAGACTGCGCAGTTGGAAATGAACATGGTAGCAGAAGGATACAACGCCTCGCGTTGTGTTTTTGAAATAAATAAGCAGATCGGTGCGGATATGCCCATAGCCCGAACGATTTATGAGATTCTCTGGGAAAATGTTAAAGCGAGGGAAGGGTTTAAACGGGTGGAAGAAGTGCTGGTCTAAAAAAGACCGGGGTCGGAAGTCGGAAGCTGACAAATTTGAATCGACTCCCGACTTCCGACTCCGGACAAAATTTAATTATATGCCTCTTTCTTTTCACGGTATAGGACCCATGGCCATCTCCCTGATGGTGCTCACGCTGGTGATCCGGCAGGCCTGGCTTTACTTTCGCCACCGCCATCACTGATCACGGAAGAGATCGCTGGCAATTCCGTCGGCAAAGAGTTTTCCTTTTTTGGTAAGTATCAATCTTGAGCCCTCCTGACGCATTGTTTCTTCAAAGATGAATTTCAGGCTGATTTTATGGATCTCGTCCCGGTAATGGGCGGGTATTCTTTCCATATCAATTCCTTCCAGTGTCCTCAGCGAAGTCATGATGTATTCATTCACCCGGTGTACCGGCGTCAGCATCTCTTTTTCAAAAACCAATTGATCGCTTTCCAGACCCGCGATGTACTTGCTGTTATTGGCTATATTCCATTGACGTGATGTGCCATCAAAAGAATGGGCCGAAGGACCCAGTCCCAGGTATTTTTTCCCGTCCCAATAGGATGAATTATGCCGGCTGCGAAAACCCGGTTTGGCGAAATTCGAAATTTCATAGTGTTCAAATCCCTCTTCTTCCATTCTTTCCATCAGCATCAGAAATTGCCGGGCTTGCCGGTCAGGGTCCACATCCGGGCTCGTGCCTTTTTCTATTTTTTTATGTAAAAGGGTTTGAGGTTCTACAGTCAGGGCATAGGAGGAGATATGTGGTACCCCAAACCCCAGCATCTGATCCAGGTTTTTCTTCCATTTTTCTTCGGTCAAATAGGGAGTACCATAGATCAGGTCGGCCGTGGTATTGGGAAAATAACGCATCACCCATTCCAGGGCCTTCAAGGCCTGGGCCGCATTGTGTGCCCGGTTCATCCAGCGGAGGTCCTCGTCAAAAAATGATTGAATGCCGATACTGAGCCGGTTGATGCCTAATCCCTTCCAGGCTTCCAGGATTTCTTTGTCTATATCATCCGGGTTGGATTCAAGGGTGATCTCCGCTTCCCCGGACACCGTATGGGTCAGGTTTATCTTTTCCAGGATTGCCCGCAGTTCATCCGGGTGTAGCAAACTGGGCGTACCCCCGCCAAAATAGATAGTTTCCACGGGCTCACCCCCCAGGTAATCACGACGGATATCGATCTCTTTCAATAAAGCGGCGGTTAATTCGTTTTTACGCCGGAGAGAGGTGGTAAAGTGGAAATTGCAATAGTGGCAAGCCTGCCGGCAAAAAGGGATATGAAGATAAATACCTGCCACGTAAGGAGTTCTCTATTTTTGTATCGATGTTCATGGCAAAAGTACGAAAGCATCTAAGGAGTCTTGTATGGATCCAGTTTTTACTGGTCCTGACAACCCATGCCATGGCGCAAGACAGCTATCGGTTGGAGATCGTGCCGGTAGATAAACCGCTTTCCTTTTTTACCAATACCCTTCGGCTGACCCAGGAATTTCCCGACAGGGATGCCTGTACCCGCTATGTGATCGGCCTGCCTGCCCTGATGCAGGAAAAAGGGTATATCACGGCCTCCCTGGATTCAATCGCCTATGATTCCACGGTTGCCCGGGTGGTGATCTATGCCGGTAACATTTATTATTGGAATAAATTGGATACACGCCGCGTTGACCCTGCTTTATTGGATGCGATCGGCTGGAAGGCATCCGGATTTGAAGGCAAACCGCTTGACATCCAACTCAACCAGGGTTTACAACAACGAATGCTCAGTTACCTGGAAAACAATGGCCATCCTTTTGGTCGTATCTTTTTTGATAGCATGCAGGTAAATGGCGACAGCCTCTCGGCCCAATTGGTAGTGGAAAAAGGCCCTGCGTATAAAATTGACAGCATCCGGCTTTATGGGGGCGCAAAGATCTCCAATTTTTTCCTCCAGCGTTTTTTGGAGATACCCAACGGAAGTTTTTTTGACCGTTCAAAATTGGAACGGATCTCCGCCCGATTGCTCGAATTGAATTATGTAGAGGAAATGAAACCCTATGACCTCAGCCTGCTTGGCACGGGATCGGTACTCAATCTTCATTTGAAACCCAAGAAAAGCAGCCAGATCAATTTTTTGGTGGGCTTTCTTCCCAATAGTGATCAATTTTCTTCCAAGCGATTACTTGTGACCGGCGAAGCCAATATCCGGCTCAATAATGCCCTGGGAAATGGAGAGATCTTTGGTCTTAACTGGCAACAACTCCAGGTCAAATCTCCCCGGCTCAATATCTTGTTTCGGCAACCCTTTATTTTTAAATCCAACCTGGGTCTTGATCTGGCCTTTGATATGTTTCGCAAAGACAGTTCCTTTCTCAATGTGAATATGCAGTTTGGCGGACGCTACGCCCTTACAGCAAATCGCACGGTCAGTCTGTTCTTTCAACGTTTTCAAACCATCCTTAGCCAGGGCGGTATCAATTCGGCCACTATTTTGCAAACAAGACGTTTGCCGGATATTGCGGATGTCAGTTCCTCCAATTTGGGTTTGGATTATGAATGGAACCAAACCGATTACCGCAACAACCCCCGAAAAGGTTGGGTGGTACAGCTTACCGGTACGGCCGGAACAAAAAAGATTAGAAAGAACAATGAGATCGTGGAATTGAAAGACCCTTCCGATCCAGCCTTTGACTTTGAGCGTTTATACGATACCGTTAAACTCAGTTCTTATCAGTTCAGGGTAAAAGCCAATGTTTCGCGGTATATCCGGCTTAAGGGACAGAGTGTGATCCGCACCTCGCTAAATGGAGGTTGGTTCCAGAGTGGATCCATTTTCCGGAATGAGTTGTTTCAAATCGGCGGTTTTAAACTCCTAAGGGGCTTTGATGAAGAAAGCCAATACCTGTCCGAATACCTGGTGGCCACCCTGGAATACCGCTACCTGATCGGGTTAAATTCCTTTTTCTATGTCTTTACCGATGGGGGTTGGGGTGGTTCAAGGGGAGAAAACAGACAGCAACACCGTTATTTTAGTACCGGTCTGGGACTTGCCTTTGAAACCAAGGCCGGTGTATTCAACCTCGCCTGGGCGGTCGGCAAAAGAGACGATACCCGGATCAATCTCCAACAATCCAAGGTCCATGTAGGGTTTATTAGTTACTTCTAGCGCTAAGATTTATCTACTTTTGCCGCAACATGATGAGGCCCTATTTTCTATTATTCCTGTTTCTTTGGTTTTCCCGGTCCGTATCCGCCCAGGGCCCGGACACGCTATCTGTCCCACCCGATACGATCAGAACCGTCGTTACACCACCGGCGATTGATACCGCCGGTGCAAGGGTTGACTCCATCCGGATCGCGGATAGCCTGGCCCGGTTGCAATACCTGAATGATTCGATCGCGAAGGCCAGGGCCGTCCCACCACCACCCTCACGCAAGGATCCACCTAAACGGGATTTTCAAGGGAAAGAGATTTTTTTCTACGTGCTGTTGGTGCTCATTTTGTTTCTTGGGATTTTGAAGAAATTGTTCCCCAAATATTTTGCTGACCTGTTTCGCATATTTTTTCAGCGTACCCTTAAGCAAAGGCAATTGTACGAGCAATTGGTGCAGACCCCCTTACCATCTTTATTGTTGAATATTTTCTTTCTCGTTGTCGGGGGCTTGTATATAAGTTTCTTACTCAATTATTATCATCTGGAAAAGGTGGATAATTTCTGGGTACAAGCCCTGTATGCCACTGGAGCCCTTTCTGCCATTTATTTGGGGAAATACGCGACGCTCAAGTTTTCCGGCTGGTTGTTTCAACTCAGGGATCCGGCGGATGATTATTCCTTTATCGTGTTTATGATCAATAAAATGATCGGGATCTTTCTGCTGCCCTGTCTGGTATTGATCTTTCTGTCGGGTGCGGCCCTGGCCCAATTTGCACTCTATCTCTCCTTTGCGGGCTTGGGGATCATGTGGCTTTACCGGATCATTTTAACCTTTCAATTATCTCGTAACCGGGTTAAAGTCAATCTATTCCATTTCCTGTTATACATATTCGGATTTGAGATCATTCCCCTTGTCTTGATCTACAAGCTGTTATTGCTTGTTATTTAAAAGAAGTCGTTAACTTTGCAAAACTTTTGAGCTGAGCCTTATGACAAATAAAAGGGATGCCATCATCAAACCCCAAGGAAAAGTGAAGAGGATTCTGATTACCCAGCCAAGGCCAGAAAGCGAAAAATCTCCGTATTTCGAGCTCTCCAGGAAGTATAAGGTTGCGCTTGATTTCCATCCGCTTATCCGGTTGGTACCCATCCCTGCCAAAGAATTCCGCAAACAAAAGATCGATATCGTCAACTATACCGGGGTGATCTTCACCAGCCGGAATGCAATTGATCATTTTTTCCGCACCTGCGAAGAAATGAAAGTGAGTGTGTCGCAGGATACCAAGTATTTCTGTATCACCGAGGCGGTAGCACTCTATCTTCAGAAGTTTATTCTTTACCGGAAACGCAAAGTGTTCTATGGCGCCGATGGTTCCAACAGGAGCTTGTTTGATGCCATCAACAAACATAAAGCCAACGAGAAATTCCTGTATGTATGCTCTGAGAACCAGCAGGACAATGATATCTGTAATTGGCTCAAAGAGAAAAATTGTGAATATTCACTCGCCTTCATGTACCGCACCGAAAGCAATGATGTCAAGGATATTTTAGTAAAGAATTCCTATGATGTTATCTGTCTCTTTACGCCCAGCGGTGTAAAAAGCCTTTTTGATAATTTGCCAGAGTTCCGTCAGAATGGAACTATTCTGGGCGCCTTTGGAAGCAATACCACCAAGGCCCTGGAAGAAGCCGGCATGAAGATCGGTATTCAGGCGCCTCGCCCTCAGGTACCGAGTATGGTGGCGGCATTGGAAGTTTTTTTGAATAGTCAGGCATAGGAAGGATGTTAGATGATAGATGACGGATGACGGATGTTGGCTTCTATGTAATTCTCTTCTTTTGCCCCGGAGGGGCACCCCATCTGTAGCTTCAATAATCAGATATGGTCCAAAGACCCCGGAGGGGTCGCCGATAAATCATTCAATTTTAATTTCGGGTCGATTAAATATTAATTGTTATATCATTTTATTATTAGGAGGCTCCTCCGGAGCCTTTGGGAAATACAAATAATTCGGGGCAACAGATGGGGTGCCCCTCCGGGGCAAAGAAATGATCAATTGCAGAAACTCCGTCATCTATCATCTGTCCTCCCTCATCCAACATCCAACATCCTTTCCCGTCATCCGTCATCTGTCATCCGTCGTCTCTCCTTCCTACCTTTGCCTCATGTCCCACACCAATCGTCTCATTCACGAAACAAGTCCGTATTTATTACAACACGCCCATAACCCGGTAGATTGGTATCCCTGGGGTGAAGAGGCCCTTCAAAAAGCAAAGAATGATCAGAAACCAATTCTGGTCAGTATTGGTTATTCCGCCTGCCATTGGTGTCATGTGATGGAACGTGAGAGCTTTGAAAATGAAGAGACCGCGGAGATCATGAACACCCATTTCATCAATATCAAAATTGACCGCGAAGAACGCCCCGATCTCGACCATATTTATATGGATGCTGTACAGGCCATGACCGGGAGTGGGGGATGGCCCCTCAATGTTTTTCTTACCCCGGAGGGAAAACCCTTTTATGGGGGAACCTATTTTCCTCCCAAGCCTGTTCACAACAGACCGGCCTGGCTGGATGTGCTGACGGGAGTGGTACAGGCCTTCTCGGAACGCCGGCATGAGATCGATGCACAGGCCGAGAACCTGACCGCGCATTTACTTCAATCCAATTCATTCGGGATTCAATCGCCGGAAGCCGATGGCATTTACCACAAAGACAATGCCCATGCCATGACGGTCAATATCCTTCGCCAGGCCGATAAGACCTGGGGTGGTTTTGGCCGCGCGCCTAAATTTCCACAGACCGGCGTGATACAGTATTTGCTTCGTTATCATCACGAGACCCGCAATGAAGAGGCATTGACCAAGGCTTTGTTAAGTCTTGACCGGATGGCCCTGGGTGGATTGTATGATCAAATAGGAGGTGGGTTTACCCGCTATTCCACCGATACCGAATGGCTGGTCCCTCATTTTGAGAAAATGTTATACGATAATGCTTTGTTGCTGGGGGTATATGCTGAGGCCTATGCGTTGACCAAAAAAGAAAAATACCGGGAAGTGATGGCCGAAACCATTCGATTTGTGGAGCGCGAGTTGACCTCACCCGAAGGTGGCTTTTATTCCGCTCTGGATGCGGATAGCGAAGGGGTAGAAGGTAAATACTATACGTTTTCCCACGAAGAAGTGATCGGCTTGTTGCCGGAAAAGGAAGGGGAAATTTTTTGTCAGTGGTTTGATATCACGGAAGAAGGGAACTGGGAGGGCCGGAATATTCCTTGGGTGGCCAGGGACCGGGTGTCCAGGATGGGGGATATCCCTGATCTGGGGCGGATCATTTCCGAGGGGAAGGAAAAACTATTGGCTTACCGGGAGAAAAGGGTAAGGCCGCAGTTGGATGACAAACAGATATTGAGTTGGAATGCCCTGATGGTGACCGGACTCTGCAAGGCCTATTCGGCCACAGGAGAAAATGACTATCTGCGTCTGGCCAGGACGAATATGGATTTCCAGCTCCGGGTATTTGTACTACCCGGGGGTGAGTGGCTCCATACCTATAAATCAGGGCAAGCCCGGTTCCCCGCTTTTCTGGATGACCTTGCCTTCCTGATTGAAGCCCTGATCCAGTTGCAGGAGGTAACTGGTGAAACAGCCTATCTCGAAAAGGCCAGGGACCTGACCCAACAGGTGATTGACCAGTTCAGTGAACCAGATACCGGTTATTTCTATTATACCCATGCGGGCCAGACCGACGTGATCATCCGGAAAAAAGAAGTGTATGACGGGGCCCTGCCATCCGGAAATTCCGTGATGGCCCAGAACCTGATCAAACTCGGATTATATTTTGACCGATCCGAATGGGGCGAAAGGGCACGAAGGATAACCACCTCCCTGGGTCAGGCTATCATTAAATACCCAACCTCCTTTGCCCGTTGGGCCTGCATCCTGTTAGAGCAGGTAGCCGGAACAAGGGAGATCGCGGTGGTGGGGGAGAAGGCAGATGACCTTTTTCGCGAGATAATTGCAGAATACATACCACATAATATTATAATGTATTCAAGAGGTCCAAACAACCATTTCCCGCTTCTGAACGATAAAAAGGGGGAAGAAAGGGGATTGGTTTACGTTTGCCACAATTATTCCTGCCTCCGGCCCGTTAATAACTTAATGGAATTCAGGACAGTTACCCGTGTAAATGAATGGTGAAATTTTGCCCTTTATACAATAAGAAAGTACAAAAGACGTTAGAGTTTTTACCTCGTAAAAGAGCTTTGTATTTAAAAAAATAAATTTTAACCTTGTGAGTCGGTTTTTGTCAAAATCTTATATTTGTCCAATACCCTTTAAGTGTATGAAAATGAAGAACCCTATCTATCTTTTCTTCGCCCTTGTGGCCATGATCCTGTTAAGCAGTTGTGGCATCCTGGGTAAGAAGAAGAAATCCGGGGCCTTGCCAAATGATGGCCAGGTTTACGGAATCGCCCCTGGCAGCAAGTATACGCTACCCCGTCCTCCGGGCATGGTGTATATTCCGCAGGGAACTTTCCATATGGGCCCCAGCGATGAGGATCCTTCCTATTCATTTAGTGCTCGCAACCGTTCCATCTCCATCAGTGGATTTTGGATGGATGCAACGGAGATCACCAACAACGAGTATCGCCAGTTTGTATGGTGGGTTCGTGACTCGGTGGCTGCGACAGAGCTTAAATACCTGAAACCAGGTAAAGATGGAAAGGAGTATGTGGACTGGGCAAAGATGAAGACCCTCAAATGGAATGACCCCAAAGTATTGGAAGAGTTAGGTCAAACCAAGCTGATCCTTCCTCCCGATGACCGCATTTTTGGGAAAATGGAGATCAACCCCAACGAGATCGTTTACCAGGTAGAACGTTTCGACCTCAAAGAGGCCGCCAAACGTGAGAATGCCGGTATCCCCCGCTCTAAATTCATTGATCGTTATCCTGTACGGGTTTATCCTGATACATTGGTCTGGATTCGCGACTTCGCGTATTCTTATAATGAACCCATGACGAAACGTTATTTCAGCCACCCCTCCTTTGGTAATTATCCGGTGGTGGGTGTAAACTGGAAACAGGCGGATGCGTTTTGTAACTGGAGAACACTTTACCTCAATACTTTCCTGAATTCCAAGAACAGGGCCCAGGAGTCTGACTTCCGTCTTCCGACAGAAGCCCAGTGGGAATACGCCGCTCGTGGTGGCCGTTCTCAATCCATGTTCCCCTGGGGTAACTATTATACCCGGAACAAGAAGGGATGTTTGATGGCCAACTTCAAACCCGGCCGTGGTAACTATCCCGAAGATGGTGGATTCTATACCGTACGTGCCGACGCCTACTGGCCTAACGATTTCGGTCTGTATAATATGTCAGGTAACGTAGCCGAATGGACCTCCTCGATTTTCTATGAAGGTGGATTTACCTTCCAGCATGATATGAACCCCGATGTGCGTTGGAATGCCAAGGACACAGACTCTCCGTTGATGAAGCGGAAAGTGATCCGCGGCGGAAGCTGGAAAGATGTCAGCTACTACCTTCAAACCGGAACACGCACTTACGAATACCAGGATACAGCTAAATCGTACATTGGTTTCCGCAGTGTGATCGACCTGCCTGCCGCCCCTGAAAAAGGACGCCGTGGCGGATGATCCCCTTGAAACGAATTAAAGAGAGGCCGGGTGATTCCGGCCTCCTTTCTCCAACCGACTAACTTCTTGCAAGTTTTTTGTTTTATAATCTTTTAATTCACCTATTAAACGAGCCCATTATGCTTTTCTTTAAAACCAAAAGAGGAAACGTAGTCCTCAATTTTCTGTTCAGTTTCTTTGCCGCCGTGGTAATTCTTGGCGCCCTGTTCAAGATCCGCCACTGGCCCGCTGCTGATGAAATGATCACCCTCGGTCTCCTTTGCGAAGTAGCCGTGTTCCTGATCATGGCCTTCATGGTGGCTCCACCAGAAGAACCCCATTGGGAGCGCTATTTCCCCAACATCAATGAGCACCCTGATGTTGAAAGAGCCCGTACCGGTAAGTTCGAAGTAACTCCGTTGGCCCTGGCCGGTAACTCCGGAAACCCCGCTCTCTCGAAACTGGACGATATGCTTTCTGCTGCTGAGATCACACCGACCAACCTCGGTAAACTCGGTGACAACTTTAAAAAATTAGGTACAACCGTTGACAAGATGGCCGACATCACAGATGTAGTGGCTGCTACCGGTGACTATACCAAAAAGACCAACGAAGCGGCCAATGCCCTGGGTCAAATGAAAGACGCCTACCTCGGCGCTGCCCATAGCATTCAGCACTTCAACAACGCGGCTGAAGGTACCAAGCACTTCCATGAGCAGGTACAGGTACTGACCAAGAACCTGTCTTCCCTGAACACCATTTATGAATTGGAACTGCAGGATACCAACAACCACCTGAAAGCAATGAACAAATTCTATAGCAACCTGACCCAGGCATCTGATGCCATGCAGGGAAGCGTAGATGATGCCAAAAAAGCACACGATCAGATCGCCGTTCTGGCCACCAACCTTGGCCGCCTGAACCAGATCTATGGCAACATGCTCAGCGCTATGCAGGGCCGTGCATAATAATTGATTATAATGGTTTCGTTTAATAGACACGAAATCCGTATCCCGTGAGTTTTTAAACCATAGTCACCATTTAGCTAATCCATCCGCCGAAGGCGGAAAAAAACAGAACAATATGGCTTTACCTCGTGAGCCGCGGCAGAAGATGATCAACATGATGTACCTGGTGCTGACAGCCTTGTTGGCCCTGAACGTATCATCGGAGATCCTCAACGCTTTCAAGACTGTAAACAACAGCTTGGAAAGCTCTGTCACAACGGTTAATAAATCAACTGAAACCGTCATGGGTTCCTTGCTGGAAAAAACATCCCAGTCCGAGTCTGCCGAAAAGGCCAAGGTCTGGTATCCCAAAGCCCAGCAGGTTCAATCCCTGACCAAAACCCTTAATGATTACATTAAAGGGCTTAAATCTGAGATCCTGAAACGCGCCAACTTCGATCCTGCCACCGGAAAGTATAAAGAGGACAACCTCGATATCACTACCCGCCTCATGGTAGAGAAAGGAGAAGGAAAAACGCTGCTGCAGAAACTGACCCAGTATAAAAAAGATGTGCTGGCTGTAGATCCTGCCCTTGGCAAGGAATTCGCCAACTCACTTCCCATTGACCTGAGTATGCCTCCAACCAAGAACAAAGGCAATAACTCCTGGGAGTCTGCTTATTTCCGCATGGTTCCCACAGTGGCCGCACTTACCATTCTGAGCAAGTTTCAGAATGACGTGAAGACCACCGAGAATAAACTCGTGAGCTATTGCCACGAACAGGTAGGTAAGGTAGAGGTGCGTTTTGATACGTATACCGCTATCGTTGGACAAAGCTCCAACTACATCATGCCTGGTCAGGAAATTGAAGTGATGGCGGGTGTGGGTGCCTTTAGTAAAGCAGCCCAACCTACTATCAGCATCAATGGTAGCGCTGTTCCTCTTGGAGAAGATGGTGCCGCTCACCTGAAAGTGAATGGCGGTACCCTCGGAAGCCATACGATCCCGGTTCGCATTTCGTATGTTGACCAGGACAACAAGCCTCAGACCATTGAAAAAACGATCACCTATACAGTCGGTCAGGCCAACGCCTCGATCGCCCTGGATAAAATGAACGTACTCTACATCGGTGTGGACAACCCCATTACAATCGCTGCCAGTGGTGGTGGTGATGATAAAGTGGTACCCACGATCAACGGTGCAGGTGGAACGATCAAGAAAATTGGAAATGGTAAATACATTGTTCGTGTTGCCCAACAGTCCGATGATTGCAAGATCTCGGTAAGTGTAGATGGCAAACTCGCCGGTGTATCCCAGTTCCGTGTACGCCGTATCCCCGGTGCCGTTGCCACGATCGGTGGTTTCGCTTCCGGTGAAAACATCCCCGCCGGTACCTTCCGTGCCCAGGGTGGTGTGGCTGCCTGGATCAAAGATTTCCCCTTTGACCTGAAGTACACAGTAACCAGGTTCATTATCAGCACCGACACCGATGAAGGCGATATCGCGGAAGCCGTTGTAACGGGTAATGCTTTCGATGCCAAAGCCCGGGACATCATCACCAAGCATGTAAAAGCGGGTAAGACCGTTTATATAGATGATATACGTGCCGTAGGTGAAGATGGTGAAAACAGAAAAATACCTTCGCTGGTATATTATATCAAGTAAGTAATAAAACAGACTACAATGAAGAGGTTCATGATCAAAGGTGTTCTTGCAATCGCCGCCCTGGTAATGGTGGCCACGCAGGCCGATGCCCAACGTACGGGCAAAAAGAAGCCTGCCGCAACCAACCAACCTGCGGGAAACGAGCAGGAAGTAACCAACGCGAGCAATGTGCCCACGTATAATCCGAATATCAGTATTCCGATTACCTACGATACGGCCAATGCAAACAGTGGTGCCCCCAAGCCCTCGATGCGGAACGATAACGCGTTTGATAAAAGCGCCGTAAACGACCGCAACCCGTTGCCTTACGAGCACCTGCGTTGGGATGACGCCCTCTATGCCGAAAAGGTATGGCGCGAACTCGACCTCCGGGAAAAAATGAATATGCCCTTCCGCTTTGAATCCGAAAATGATAACGGAAGCCAGCTTTTCGTAGACATCCTGCTGAATGCAGTTCGCAAGGGTGAAGTAACCGCATTTGCCGATGACCGGTTCACTACTCCTTTGACCCTGGATGATGTTAACAAACAAACCGCTGGTGGTTATGATACCGCCGATCAGGTGGATATCAACGACCCAAGCAAGATCACTGCCCGTGTGGTGACCATGAAAACCTTTGATTCCAAAACGGTGCTGAAACTGCGCCTCAAGGAAGAATGGGTATTCGACCGCGAATCCAGCCGCATGTTTGTCCGCATCCTTGGTATCGCCCCCGTTCAGATCCGTTACGCGGAAAATGGACAGGAAAGAGGTACCGTGGTCATGTTCTGGCTCTATTATCCTGACCTGCGCGCCCTGCTGGCTAAAAATGAAGTGTATAACCCCAAGAACATGGGCCTTAGCCGCATGACCTGGGAAGAACTCTTCGAAGCCCGTATGTTCAGCAGCTATATCACTAAGTCTACTCTCGACAACCCGTCGAACAAAGTGATCCGTCAGTATATCAAGGAT
The DNA here is from genome assembly GCA_041752235.1 of Chitinophagaceae bacterium. Lineage (GTDB taxonomy): Bacteria > Bacteroidota > Bacteroidia > Chitinophagales > Chitinophagaceae > SpSt-398. The sequence goes on along the minus strand of JBGSHM010000010.1, from coordinate 87,974 downwards.
CCCATCCTGGCCTTGCTGGAAGGAGATAACATCAAAAATAAGATCTTCGATTACGAACAGAATTTGTGGTCGTATTAATACCGAAAAATACTCGTAAAACTACGATGATGCAGCGCCCCTCCGGCGCTGCATTTTTTTATAAAAAGTTCATAATGAACACAATAAAAAAAAATAAAAATACCACGAAATGGGTATAGGAAATCTAAAAATTGGTTGTACTTTTACCTCGGTTTTTCATAGGATATTGGATTTTAAAAACGGGGCTGGATTTCTATCCTGGCCCCATTTTTTTTTGCCCTTGATTTATTAGGATTGATTTGGATTAAGCCGATTGATTTTCAGGATTTTATTTCCAAATCTTCCATTCTGCAAATAGTTAAATCCTCCCATCACTCCCTCCCTTTCTCAAAATGCGCCCTTATCAACGACGCTTTTTTCGCGCCTACTAACTCCGTCAGTTTTTCAAGTGATTGTTCCTTCACATTTTTTACCGACCGGAATTGCTTCAACAGCAGGTCTGCGGTGGCTTTTCCAATGCCTTTGATATCTTCCAGTTCATTCTTAAAAGTGCCCCGGCTGCGTTGATCGCGGTGAAAACCGATGCCAAAGCGGTGGACCTCGTCACGGATGCGACGGACCAGCTTCAGGGCCGGACTGTCATACGGAAGTTTGAGCGATTCCTGGTCACCGGCAAAGAACAATTCTTCCTCATTTTTGGCCAATCCAACCAGGGTCGATCTTCCCATCAGGCCCAGTTCCTCCATGGCTTCAATAGCGGCGCTTAGCTGGCCTTTTCCACCGTCAATGATAATTAGCTGCGGGAAGGGCAGGCCCTCATTTAAAACGCGTTTGTAGCGTCTGTAAACGGCTTCCTTCATGCTGGCAAAATCATCGATCCCTTTTACAGTCTTGATATTAAAGTGGCGGTAGTCTTTTTTACTGGGAATCCCATCTTTAAAACAAACCATGGCAGATACGGTATAGGCCCCCTGGAAATGGGAGTTGTCAAAACACTCAATATGCGCCGGGAAATCGGTGAGCTTGAGGTCTTCCTGAAATTGCAGCAACACCGGCTCCATGGAGGCACCGGGTTGGGTGAGTTGCAGCCTTTGTTTTTTCTTGATCTCCTCAATAAAATAGGCGGCATTCTTCAGGGAGAGATCAAGTAATTTCTTCTTATCTCCGGCACGGGGAACCGTAATGGTCAACTCTGGCTCCTCCCAGGCAATCGGGAAAGGCGCTATGATCTCTTTTGCCCGGCTCTCGAGTTTGGTCCGCATATGGAGGATCGCCACGGGAAGTATTTCCTCAACAGGCTCATCCAAATGGGTCTCGAGACGAATGGTCTTGGTCTGAACGATCGAACCATTCTGTACCATCAGGTAATTGACATAGGCTACCGGGCCTTCTTTCAATACAGAGAACACATCAATATCCGAAAGACGGGGGTTGACGATGGTGGATCTTGACTGGTAATTCTCGAGATATTCGATCTTTTTCCGGATCAGGTCGGCTTTTTCAAAGGCCATTTGCGCCGCCAACTCCTTCATATCAGATTTAAAATGCTGGATCACCGGTTGGAGGTTGCCCCGTAGCAGGTTACGCAACTGCACAATACCTGTCTCATACTCTTCCGGGCTTTGCAACCCTTCACAGGGTCCTTTGCAATTGCCCAAATGGTATTCAAGACAAACCTTGAACTTTCCTTTATTAATATTCGCTTCTTTCAGGTCAAGCGAGCAGGTACGTAGTTGAATATTCTGTTTGATCAGCAGGAGGAGTTCTCTCACTTTTTGCACCGAAGTATATGGGCCCAGGTATTCAGAACCGTCATCCGTTTTGGTACGGGTGAGATATACCCGCGGGAAGGCCTCGTTCTTGATTACGATAAAAGGATAGGTCTTATCGTCCTTTAGATCGATATTAAAACGTGGCTGGAAATTTTTTATCAGGGAATTTTCTAACAACAATGCATCCTGTTCAGAATTCACGATGGTGAATTCAATGCGTTGGATACGGTTCACCAGTTCATGCGTCTTGTAATTGGCTTGCCTTTTTACAAAATAAGAACTGACCCTTTTCCGCAGGTTCTTGGCTTTTCCAACATATAAGAGGGAATCGGCGGCATCAAAGTATTTGTAGATCCCGGGATTAGCCGGGATCGAAGAAGCTATTTTTCTAAATTCCTCGGAGGTCATGTTTATTCCTTCTCATCGACCGGTCGGTTCCAGACCAGTTCTTTTTGACTTACCCGGTCGGGTTGTCCGGTTTTTTGGACAATATTCAATACTTTAAAACTCTCATCGGTTGTCCAGAATAGTTTTTGCAAAACGGTACTGTCCTTGTATTCTTTGATGCGGTCAATGAACAAGGTCCTCACCTGGTCATTGCCCGAAGTGGTTGGAATGATGACTACATCCTGGCGTATGATCTCGAGGTTCTTTGAACCGGCTTTGGGATAATAGGAAAGGATGGCGCGATTGATCTCCTGTTCAAATCCTTCCTGCTGTTCGTATTTTTTGGTGAATCGGTCATCGGTCAAGTCGGGAATGGAGAGGAAGTCAGCGGCCTCCGCGCGGAATTGTTCACGCGGAATAGAGGTGGTATCGGCGGTGGAATCGGTAATGGGTACGATCTTTTGAATATTGTACACAGAGGTGTCGACGTGTTTTACCTGGCTTTGAAGAAAAGAAAGAACGGGGAAGAAATCGTTTTTCTTTTTTTCCTTACAGGATAACAAGATCAAGGATAGGGTAGTTAACAGGAGCATTTTCTTCATGCGTCAAATTTAGGCAATCCTTTGAATGTGTCCCCTTCGCGCCTTTGCGTCTTTGCGGTCAATTTTACCGCCATGGCACTAAGACGCGATGGAAACGCCAATAAAAACGAATCCCGCCATTTGGCGGGATTCTAGCAGTGAGTATTGGTTGCCTTATCGTTTATTGAGCGACATGCCCAATTTGAGGCCAAAGTCAAACAGGTTTTCGCGTACCGGGTAGGTATCCACAAAGCTGGAGAATACCTGATAGCGCACCTGGGGTCCCACCTGCCATTTGATCCTGCCGGTGGAGTAAGCGATAAAGGTTTCAATGTCTACGTTGGCATTCCAACGGCGAACAAGTTCAGGAACCTTTACATAGTTCTTATAATCGGCAGACAGCAGATACGCGTTCTTACCCAGGAGGTAGGTTGGCTGTAAGGAGCTGGAGATACCGAATTGGGTCTTTTTATTATCCGCAATGATATAGTCTATACCAAAAGGAATGGATACCTGTAAATAAAGGTTCTCAAGCCAGTTGGAATTAGCCCCGCCAAAGTTCCGGTAGTTGCTGATTGCGCTTACGGAATTGGGAGGCCCGCTTTGTGAGTTCAGGGTAATGGTGGCCAGTTCGGTCCGGGAAGAATAGGCACGAATCTCATACCGTGTCACATTGGATTGGATACCGATACGGGCGCGAATCTTATCTGAAAGCGCATACCGTGCATCGATACCGATCTCAAATCCCAGATCAGGTTTGTGGTTTACGGCCTCGTTCACATTCAGCAAGGAGGTATAGTTCACCGAACCAACCGGACGGTATTGTTTGTTTTCTGATAGCTTACGATAACTGACGGTCGGTGCAAAATGGATCTGCCAGCTTAATTTTTTACGATCGGGTCTCAGGAAGGGAAGTGCCGGATTGGAAACCGATATCGTATTGGCGGAGGCCAATGTATTCGGATTGGGTTTGATCAGGCTAGCCCGATAGGCGGAAGCGGGATCATTTTGCTGACCGGGCAACAGGAACAGAGATTCCTCGGGTTGAACGTCTTGTACAAAGCTGTTGGCACCCATGTCGGCGATCGCGTTTATTGGTTCGATGCTTTCAGGAGTGGAGGCAATGAGTTGGTTTAACCCGGCAGAAATAGCACCCGTGTTTACAGGAGTCTCCTCTTTGCTGGTTGTATGTTTATTCGATTGTACGAAAATGGGCTGACGGGTCAGGATATCCTGTGTGGTGGTAACCTGTTGGCTGGTTACTTCATTTGCAGGGGTTCCGGCTGGTTGTCCGTTGGTCACCGATTTTCCATTGGCAGCAGGGGCCGAGGCCATCGAGTTATTATCTGCTTTTTTCAGGGAAAAGATCAGGATCATGCCAGTAGTGAGGAAGGAGAACAGGAGGAGCAAAGCCGAAAGGCGGTACCATTTGGACCGCACATGTAAGGAACGGTGAACACCTTTCCATACTTTTTCCGAAGGGTACATCCGGTAACCGTTGGCGTTATCCCGCAAGAACCGTTCGAAGTCGCCGTTATAAGAATTTCTCTCCATAACCAGTCGCTATTAAGGGTAGGATCGGATCATCAACGGGAATTTCCCGCGGCGATCCAGGATACAGTTGGTTTTGATTTTGACAAGATCTTTTTCCGAACCAGTACATCTTCCAGCATGGCCTTGGCCCTGGTGTACTGTGAACGGCTGGTGCTTTCTTCAATATCGAGCATCTGTGCGATCTCCCGGTGGGAATAACCTTCGATAGCGTACAGATTAAGAACGGTTCTGTACCCGATCGGTAACATCCTGATACATTCCACAACTTGTTTGGCCTGTATAATGGATGGGATAGATTCTTCCCTGATCTGAACCCCGGTGGCATGGATGATGTCCACGCTTTCATTGAACTTCTTATTCTTCTTCAGGATATTGATACAGGTGTGGACGATAATCCGTCTGATCCATCCTTCAAAAGAGCCCCGGTTCTCAAACGTATGAATCTCGGAGAATACCTTGATAAACCCCTCCTGGAGCATATCCTCGGCGTCCTCTCTGTTGTGAGCGAACCGATAGCAGACAGCCAACATGCGGGCGCTGTACCGATTGTACAGTTCCCGCTGTGCAGATGCCTCATTTTTCAAACAGCCTCTTAAAATGGCTTCCTCGGTCATAGATCCCGTTTGGTTGCCTGTAATTTAGACATTTTTGGGATACAAATGCTGCATTGGGAATAAGGAATAAGAAATAAAAAATAAGAAATACAGAAGGCTACTAACCCTTCCTTATTCCTTATTTAATCTTTCTTATTCCTTATTTCTCAACGGTTTCCCCTGCTTTTACGTAGTCGCTTCGGCCCCCACCAGAGCCATACTCCCGTGATAACCAACAAGAAAAGGCATAATCCCATGACCAGCGTATAGCCGGTCTTGAAAGGTTCGTCCTTGGTTCCGATCAGACTGTCCACCAGGGAGCCATCATGGAGGTCTTCGATCCAGTCACTGCGCCGGATCTCGTGTAAAAGAAGTTTGCCGGTTGCGCCATCAAGTTGGAGACCGTGATAGTGGTCTTTGAAGGTGAATTTGGCCACCCCTTTTTCGGGACGAATATCGATTCTATCGACTGCCGGTGATAAATCCGGAGAAATAGTGGCCAGATATTGCACCGCATTTTTGTGAAGGCTGTCAATGGGCAACCAGTCTGTAAGCTGGTTGGAACTTCCTTTTTGGGTGGGGGCCAATAACCCGGTATTTTTTTTAATACCCAACAAAAGCCCGGTAATGGAGATGATAAGGAAGAATACAAAAAGGATGATCGCCACTTTTCGGTGGAGCCATCTGAATCCCCGGAGTAACCGGGCTTGTTGTTGAGTAGACATTGTTCGTTGAATTAAAATAGAAATTACCAACTATACCTTAATGCCAGCACAAAGTTTCGTCCCGGTGCAGAAAAGCCTGAAGCAAAATACCGGTAATTCCGGTCAGTCAGATTTTCTACCGCCATTTGCAACAGAAAATGCCGGGTGATATTAACCTGTCCACGCCAGTTTAGCGTTACCCAGGAAGGCATTCCTTCAGGGGTGGCATACTGTTGGTTGTCTTCTCCATCCGGATTATAATCCTTCGCTTTTTTCCAACCATTGAATAAAACAAAGAACTCGGTCGAAATCCGGCCCTGGTTATAGGTTAAATTGGTTCGCCCATACACCGGCGGGATATGATCCTGAGGGATTTTATCACCCTGCTCATTTTTGAATCGCCCATAGGTATAGGTGATAGTACCTGCCCAGCTAAGGTGCCGGGAAAGATCTACACCCAATTGGATATTATAACCATATGCGTTCGCCTTTTTGACATTTCGGTTGGCAAATACGGCACTCAAAACACCATTGTAGAGAATGGAATCCTGGCCATTCAGTTGATAGGGTGCCAGCCCAATGGCATTTCGAAACCAGGTATAAAATCCATTCACTTCTACCCGGACTTTTTCAGCCACTACCTGTGAAATACTCAGATCGGCCGTGTATGTATACTCCGCTTTGATATCCGATTTGGGAACTACGACACGTTGCAGGGCAGAACTTGATTCGAATATGCGCGCCAAGTCATCAATATTGGGATTGCGAAATCCGGTAGAAATTCCGCCTGCTACTCTGAACGTGTTGGATGGCAGGTACACCAGACCCAGGTTGCCGGTAATGGCAAACGTGTTTTGTTCCATATCCGTAACCGGCAGATTAAGAAATGAATTATCCACTATGGTGGAACGAAGATTTACCAGTTGAAGTCGTAAACCATCATTCAGGATCAATTTCCCATCTTTAAACTTCTTCAGGTGCTGACCAAACAGGCCAAGATAATTCATGGAGTTATTACCATCGGGATAGCGTGTATCAAGTTTGGTCTTTGTGCCGGTATTCAAATTGGTGCGATCGGCCACTGATTTCAAGTCATTGAACTGGCCATCGAAGCCAACCGTGAGTTCATCTGTTTTCCATTTCTTACGACTATCAAGGGTGAAGCCCCAGATCCTGAGTTTCTCACGCCGACTGTCAAACCGATCATACCGGCGATATTCCCGCTGCTGCCGACTTTCTTCGATATCCTGATAATGCACATTTAAACGGACGATATCAAAAAGGGAGGCCGGTTTCCAATTCAATTCATAGGCGCCAAGGTAACGCGTCTGTGGACCATAGAACCATTCCGCATACCGTAGGGTGGTACCGACGCTTCCACCAAAATTTCGGAGGTCCTGAAGCCGGTCGTACCGCGGAATGTTGGTTGAATTGGAATGCTGCAGGTTCAGCGAATGGGTGATCCGCTCATTTTGTTTAAAAAGAAATTTCTGCGTGATATCCCATTGCTGGTATCCGGAGAATTTTTGTATACGATCATCTTTACTCGTCTCAACTGAATCAATGCCGTTTATCGTTGTGATGTATTGTGAGCGTCGGCCAAAATCGGGGTATTTGCTTGTGTAGTGGTCCCCCATACGCATATCGCCAAAATAGCTGTAGGTATACGATTGTAACCAGGCGAACCTGCCCCCTCCAATACTGACATCACCATGCACGGTTTTTTCATTATTGGCTGAACTGCCTCGGGCGAACACACTTCCAGTGCTGATAACCTTTCCATTTAAAGATAACCTGGGTGATTTGGTGCGAAGGTGTACAACGCCTCCCAGTGCATCACTGCCATATAAGGTGGAACCCGGACCATACAATACCTCGACCCGTTCAAGCATATTTGGATCTACGGTGATGACGTTTTGTAAATGTCCCGCACGGTAAATGGCATTGTTCATGCGTATGCCATCGATCACCAGCAGCACCCGGCTGGCTTCAAAGCCCCGAAGCACAGGGCTGCTTCCCCCTTGCTGGCTTTTTTGAACAAACACCTGCCCGGTTCCACTTAGCAAGTCACCCGTATTTTGGGCATTCGCTTTGGTGATCTGTTGAACCGTGATCACATCGATCCGCTGATTGACATTCTTTTTTTTCTCCTCAAATTTGTTGGCCGAGATGACGACCTCTGATAGTGTTTTTTGATCAAGAGTATCCTGTTGGGCGTGTACAGTCAAACTGAATGAACACGCCAGTACAGGCAATATTTTTTTATGCATATACTGCGTTGCGTTTGGTTGAAACAAAATGGGTTGTTCAGGAAAAATCCGCAACGGTCTGAGGGGGAGGTGTAAGCTGATCCAATACAGGAGATTGGATCTGTAAAGTGAGAGTGGCAGGATATAAACGTTCAAGGTTGTTGAAGTGCGTTTCCTCAAACGAATCATCCTCTGTAATAGTGATCAGGAAAAAAACAGTTTGTAGCAATTGCGTCTGGTTATCCTTGCTCCGGTCATGATGGCCCTGATGGTTCTTTACCAATTCGGTTTCTTCTTTGTCAAATAGTCCGGTGAAAGTATAGACCCCATTTTCCAATTTCTGGGTGCTGATATCAAACATATAGCCATCTACCAGAATTTCGTGTTTGTCCATCCAAACAACCTCATCAGCCTTTAAGCTAATCGTAAGGAGTTGGTCCCTGCCCAATTTATTCCTCATTTTCCAATGAATCACCTGTTCCTTTACCACAACGGTCAAGGCGTAGGAGAGGGGTGCCAGTACAACCAGCAGGAAAAGGAAAGCGACAGATCGTTTTGGCAGGGTCAAAGTATCTGATGAATAGTAGAGATGAAGTTAGCCTTTTCGAATGAGGCTGTCAATGGGATACTGGGTCTTCAGGGTATCCATCACCGCATTGGCCCAATCATAAAGCTTGGTCTTCTCAGCTTCGGTAAGGATGGCATCCTTGTGTATCCAGGTATAGGAGGCCAGGGGCATTTCTCCTTCTTTTACCATTTCAATGACCTCTTCCATTTTATGATACATATACCGGGGGCGCTTATTGGTATATTCAGAGAAGTTCAGGTGTTTTTTTCCGTCTCTTACATGCTCGTCCAACCACCAGGCCACCGGCTGTATATTTGAATACCAGGGATACTTGGTATTGTTGGTGTGGCAATCGTTACAGGCTTTGCTGAGAATAGAAGCCACATCCTCCGGAACAGCATATTTGGTAGCAATGTGGGAGGTGGGAATACCTTCCTGTTGATTCTTTTTCGGACGGAAGAACTGGATCACGACCAGCGCGATCAGAAGAAACACGAGTATTTTCTTAAACATATACTTAATTTATCGGATATCAAGATACGAGTTATTTCCTTCTTCGTGTCCTTCGTGCCTTCTTTGTGTTCTTCGTGTCCTCCTACGCCAGTCTTGCATAGGAGGACACGAAGAACACAAAGAAGACACGAAGGACACAAAGCTATGGATGGGCTAGGATGTCGCCGGTCATTTCCGGAGGTACAGGCAGCCCCATGAATCCCAGGATGGTCGGAGCGATATCGCCCAGTTTGCCGGCTTTAACCGGACCTCTCCATTCTTTATCGATCAGGAACAACGGAACAGGGTTCAGGGTATGTGCTGTATTGGGTGAACCATCTTCATTGATCAGGTAATCGGAATTACCATGGTCGGCCGTGAGGAAAACCATATACCCATTGTTCAGGCAGGCGGTGACCACTTTGTCTACACATTGGTCCACGGTTTCCACGGCTTTGATTGCCGCTTCCCAAATACCGGTATGCCCTACCATGTCGGCGTTGGCATAGTTGAGACAAATAAAATCAGCCGTTTGGCCATTGATCTCCGGCAGCAAAGCCTCGGTTAATTCGAAAGCGCTCATCTCCGGTTTCAGGTCGTAGGTGGCCACTTTTGGAGAAGGGGCCATGATTCTTTTTTCTCCCTCAAAGGGTACTTCGCGGCCACCGCTAAAGAAAAAGGTTACGTGGGGATACTTCTCCGTTTCCGCAATTCGGATCTGTTTTTTTCCATTTTTCTCCAATACTTCTCCGATCGTATTGTTAAGGTTGTCGTTTTCAAATACCACATGGACATTTTTAAATGTCTTGTCATATTCGGTCATGGTGGTATAATGAAGATCGAGTTTGTGCATGTGGTGATCGGGAAAATCCGTCTGGCTCAATACCTGCGTGATCTCCCGGCAACGATCGGTACGGAAATTGAAACAGATAACGGCATCACCCGATTGAATGGTTGCCAGCGGTTTTTGATCTTCGGCAATGATCACGGTCGGTTTGATGAATTCATCGGTGATATCCTGGGCGTAGGAGTGTTCCACTGCGGCGATAGCATCTGTGTCTTTTACACCGGTACCGTTTACCAGCGCGTCATAAGCCAATTTTACTCTTTCCCAACGTTTATCGCGGTCCATGGCATAATACCGTCCGCTAACCGTGGCGATCTTCCCGACGGATTGATTCAGGTGGAGTTGAAGTTCTTTTATAAAACCAAGACCGCTTTTGGGGTCACAGTCCCGGCCATCCGTAAAAGCATGTATATATACTTCGGTCAACCCTTCAGCCTTGCAAACATCTACCAGGGCTTTGAGGTGATTGATATGCGTGTGGACACCACCATCGCTTACCAAACCGATCAGGTGAAGGGCTTTTTTATTGTCCCGCGCAAAGTGAATGGCGGCCAGCATGGTTTTATTTCGGGAAAATTCGCCTTCGCGAATGGCAACATTGATCCGCTGTAATTCCTGGTATACGATCCGGCCGGCACCGAGATTGAGGTGGCCTACTTCCGAATTGCCCATTTGCCCGTCGGGCAAACCCACCAATTCTCCACAGGTGGTCAGGGTGGTGTTGGGGTATTTACTATACAGGGAACTGACAAAAGGGGTCTTTGCGTGCTGGATGGCATCGGCCGATTTGACCTGTCCAAGTCCCCATCCATCCATGATGATCAATGCAACTTTTTTACCGTTATTCATATCTAAAGGTAGGTTATGCGAAATGCGCTCATTATCAATAGAAAATTCAGGGCAAAGCTAATTCATTTTGGGTTTAAGCTATGAAAACAGCTTGATATTTAGTATTTTAGTTTCCCCATACGCCCTTTTTTAGTATGGCATGTTTTTAGATTAAATCCTTATGAAAACCATCAGAACATGAAAAAGATACCTTTAGTTGGTCTAGTGCTGCTCATTGGTCTCAGTTCTTTCACTTTTCAAAGTGGAATAGAGAGCGTGATCGGTGCGTTGAAATCAGGAAACAGTGCCAATCTGGCCCGGTATTTTGATGCGTATGTGGACATCACGATGCCCGACAAAAGCAACAGTTACAGCAAGAGCCAGGCAGAATTGATCCTGAAAGACTTCTTTGCCACAACCGGGGTTAAAACCTTTGAAGTGAAGCACAAAGGGGAGAGTGATGGGAACAACAGTCAATATTGTATCGGTACCCTCCAAACAAAGAGTGGGAATTACCGGGTGAATGTGTTCATGAAGAATAAAAATGACAAGATGCTGATCCAGGAATTAAGGATCCAGCAACAGTAATAACCAGCAGACTAATTTTTTAATCGCCCCGTGCCACTCGTGCGGGGCGATCCTTTTTTGATAGCTTTGCGCCATGCATTCCTTTGATTCATCCTTGAATAAACTTGTGGCCTCCGCCCTCGCGGAAGATATTGGGGAAGGGGACCACTCCACCCTGAGTTGTATCTCTCCTTCGGCCCGTGGAAAGGCCGTACTCAAGATCAAACAGGAAGGTATCCTGGCCGGTATGGAAGTAGCGGAAAAGATATTTAAGTACCATGATCCCCAATCGGTCTTTCACCCGTATAAAATGGATGGAGAAGCGATGCAGCCCGGGGAAAAAGCCTTTGAGGTGGAAGCCTCTATCCATACCATACTTTCCTGCGAACGGTTGGTATTGAATTGCATGCAACGGATGAGTGGGATCGCGACGCTCACCAGGGAATATGTACAGAAACTGGAGGGTTACCACACCAGGGTATTGGATACCCGCAAGACCACTCCCAATTTCAGGTTATTGGAAAAGGAAGCCGTCCGGATCGGTGGGGGTGTTAACCACCGCTTTGGTTTGTTTGACATGATCATGCTCAAGGATAATCACATTGATTATTCCGGGGGAATCGAAGCGGCCATCGAGAAAGCCCATGCCTATGTGCAAGCTTCTGGTAAAGACCTGAAGATCGAGGTGGAAACACGTTCGGTAGAAGATGTAAGAAAGGTTGTGGCCATGGGTAAAGGGAAGGTTTTTCGGATCATGCTGGATAATTTTACCCCGGAGAAAATCAGGGAGGCATTGTTGTTAATTAATGGGGATTTTGAAACAGAAGCCAGCGGGGGAATCAACCTGGATAATATTACAGACTTTACTGCTACCGGCGTGGATTATGTGAGTGTGGGGGCGTTGATCCACCAGGCAAAAAGTTTGGACCTGAGTTTGAAAGCAGTAATTATATAGGATTACCCGGATCGTACAGATTTCGCAGATTATATTCATTCGTATGAGCAAGAAAAATAAACCAGATGCCAGGGGCTTTGTGTACAGCACGGATCCTGGTTTTTCTTTTGAGGAAGAAAAGCAGGATATGGAAACCCTATCGCCTGCCCAGCAAAAATTGCGCATCCGCCTTGAAACCAAGCACCGGGCCGGGAAAGCAGTCACCGTAATTACCGGGTTTGTGGGAAAGGCAGATGATCTGGAGGAACTGGGAAAGAAATTAAAGAACCATTGCGGCACCGGCGGTTCGGCAAAAGACGGTGAAATTATTATTCAGGGAGATCAGCGCCCAAAGGTCCTTCAGTGGCTTCAAAAGAACGGTTATACCCAAAGCAGGTAGAATAAATACCCACAAAAAAAAATCCCGCTAAGGCGGGACTTCTTTAGGATATTGCATAGGGGAAATCTCATTCGAGCGTTACCCTATTGGTTCTCAGATCGTTATCAGACCTTTACTATATGGTGTTCTTCAAAGGAAATCAACGGCTTTTAGAAAACGGGGTTAGCGCCGGCTGTGTTTGTTATTTCTTAGCCAATAATATGCCAATCCCTGTTTTTGGGGAAAAAGTCCGTGTAATCTTGATCAAACACAAGTGAATATCTACTGACCCTGCGCCAGGCTATAGGCTTTCTTGCCATCCCATTGATTGAGCAATTCAAACGAGCAGATCTTGAAATTCCCGCTCATGCTTACATACAATCCGATGACATCTTGTTGAAACAGGGGTTCACCGTCAATGCTTTCAAAGCGGGCATTGTATTGGTTAACGAGGTTGGTATAGAGTGAACCGGTGGGCCAAACCTGTGTGCCCCGGTTGCTGATGCTGATCAATTTGAATTTAACACCGGCATGCCGCAGGCATTTGGCGGCGATGACCTCGGGTTGTTCATCACTTTCAATAAAAAGGTCAACCCCTACGATGTGTTCGGGTGCTTTTTCTTTTGATACCATCATGGAGTTCTTATCCAGTTTCAACGGGGTAGGCGTACCTGGCATATTGGCGATCACTTCACGGGGCATACCTTTTGGTTTCTTGCCCAGGTTACCAATGATGGCATCTGCAAACTGGGTGGTATTTACCGAAGGAATGCCTTTATCTCCAAAATCACCGGTATGTACCCCGCTTTCGAGGGTAAACAACAAGGCATTCTCGATAACGGCCGCATTTTCGGTCAGGCCAACATGGTGCAGCATGGCAATCCCGCTCAGGAGCAGTGCGGTCGGGTTGGCGATATTCTTTCCGGCGATATCCGGAGCCGTTCCATGCACTGCTTCAAAGATGCAGATATGGTCACCAATATTTGCCGAAGGGGCAAAGCCAAGTCCACCCACCAATCCTGCACAGAGATCAGATACGATATCCCCTTGCAGATTGGTCAGGACAACGACATCAAAATTGTCGGGTCTTGTAACCAGTTTCATACAGAGGTCATCTACGATCACATCATCCGCTTTGATACCGGGGTAATCTTTGGCAACCTCATAAAATATTTCAAGGAAGAGGCCATCGGTGATCTTCATGATATTGGCCTTATGACCGCAGGTGATCCGGCGGGCATTCTTTTTACCGGCCATTTCAAAGGCATATTTGATCACTTGTTCTGATCCGGGGCGGGTGATAAAGCGGCGGCTCAGGGCCACATCATGCGTCAGCATATGCTCGATTCCACCATAGGTATCTTCAATATTTTCCCTGACTACCGTGATGTCAATCGGAATACCAGCTTTCGAGAAAACCGTATCCACGCCATGCAGGGTTTGAAACACCCTTTTATTGGCATAGGTGTTCCAGGTCTTGCGAGCAGTAACATTGATACTTTTTACCCCTTTACCTTTTGGTGTTTCCATGGGTCCTTTGAATAACATCCCCAGTTCTTCAATTGTAGCGCGGGCTTCCTCGGTCATACCATTCGAAAAACCCTTGTCAAATACCCATTTCCCCATGTCTACAAATTCATATTCCAGGGGTACTTTGTTGGCGTCAAAAATGCGGAGTACGGCGTCCATGATCTCCGGTCCGATCCCATCTCCCTTGGCTACGGCTATTTTCATACAATACTTATTAACAATTTTGATTATAAAGGGCAAATCCAGGGTCAAAATTAGGGGTTGTCGATAAAATTCCGAGGATAATAGACAGAAGGGTGAAAACCCTATTATTTTTTATATTTTTACACAAAGCCATACTTATGGTAAGCAAAATATCAGAAGGGGTGGAGATTTGTGTGGAGACTTTTTATCAGGCAGATTATAGCAACCCGATCCAATCGGAGTTCATGTTTGCTTACCGCATTTCCATGGAGAATCACAACACCTTCCCCGTTAAACTACACCGCCGGCACTGGCATATCTTCGACAGCAATGGCAGCTACCGCGAGGTGGAAGGCGAGGGCGTAGTAGGTGTGCAACCCCAACTTCAACCCGGCGAAAAATATTCGTATGTCAGTGGGTGCAACCTCCGCACCGAAATGGGACGTATGAGTGGAACCTACCAAATGGAGAATGTAAATACCGGGCAGTTTTTTGACGTGAATATCCCGGCCTTTGAAATGATTGTTCCGTTTAAAGGAAATTAGATGCTTATTTACCGCAAGGGCGCCATGTCGCGAGGGGCGCCAGGATCATCTTTGCGTCACAAGGCGGCCTTGTGTCTTGGCGGTAAAATCAATCATCTATTTAGGTTTGTACTTCGCTTCTTCCAATAGCTTTCTTGCATCCATCTTTAAGATATCACGCAATTCTGTTTTGTGGTCCGCGGCATATTTCTTCACGATCTGCCACCCGATCCATTGACCAATATTTCCGGGAGAAGCTTCCGGCATGCCCTGGGTAAATGGCGATTCGCCGATATAGGTTTGTATCACCACAGGATCAATGGAATTGAGGTTCTCATTTTGGGTGAGGTAGCTCCATATATTCCCTTCATTCTCCTCGCACCAGGCCAGTTGTTTCAGGGTATAACCAGTAATAATTGAATCTTCGGTCTTAGGGAGTAATTTATCAAGCAGGTACCAGCGTTTCCCTTTTTCCACCACCTGTTCGATCAGAGGGCGGCCGATGGTACTGTCGGGAATCATTTCGCCTAATGCTGCATTGAGGCAACTGACCGGAATGAACTGAGGCTCGAAACGTCGGGAGATATATTTGGGAAACAATTGTTGTTCGTCGAGCACCTGGTACACCGAATAATCCTTTCCGGCATATTGCTGCAAACCAATCGCCAGTCCTTTATCTACCAGGGCAACACCGGGGGCATCAAAGGGGCCGACAAACGTGATGAGTTTACCGGGTTGGTATTCGGGGAAATAATATTTCAGGTAACTGAACCCTGTCTCGATCTCGGATTGGATCTTTTTGAAGTCACCAAATTTCTGACCGAGTGAATCAGCAACGGATGCATATCCCCGTAAAAACATCAGGGATACCTGTTGGGTGGCTTCCTCCTCGGGATTTCCGGAAACCCCCAGGATATTTCGCATGAAAACCGGATAGAAATCGGGGTATTTGGCCATGACCCCTTTTAATCCTGCTGTTAATTGGTTGCTGTCAATGGCAAAAAAGAGCTGTTCAAACCGTTCCAGGGGCATTTTTACTTCGGTGCCTTTCAGGTCAGGACCCTTATCCTGATCATTACAAGCCAGGAGCAGGAGGGAGCCGAGGAGAAAAAGGGTCAGTTTTTGCATGGTTCGTAAACGATGGTGATTCGAATATTGTTGTCTGCCATTGCTGTAAATTTGTTTCATGAAGATCGCCCTGGCCCAGCAAAATTATCATATTGGCAATTTCGACAGCAATCGGGATAAGATCATCGCCGGGATACGTCAGGCCAAGGCGGCCGGAGCCGACCTTGTGGTTTTCTCTGAATTATGTATTTGCGGCTACCCGCCCCGGGATTTTCTGGAATTTCATGATTTTATCGAAGCCTGTTATCGCAGCCTGGATCAAATACGGGAAGAGGCCGATACGATCGGCGTACTTGTAGGCTCGCCGGCGCGCAACCCCCGCAAGGAAGGGAAAGACCTATTTAACGCCGCTTTTCTGTTGTATGAAAAAAAGATCAAGGCAGAGATCCACAAGACCCTCCTCCCCAACTATGATGTCTTTGATGAATACCGGTATTTTGAACCGGCTTATGACTGGCAGGTGGTGGAGTTCAAAGGCAAAAAACTGGCTGTCACGATCTGTGAGGATATCTGGAACATGGGTGATAACCCTTTGTACCGCATCACGCCGATGGAAAAACTGGCGGCTTTTGGGCCCGATGTCATGATCAACCTCTCCGCCTCTCCTTACAACTACGCACAGGATATCGTACGCAACAGTATTGTAAAAGCGCATACGATCAGGTACCAGTTACCTATGTTGTATTGTAATACGGTAGGGTCGCAAACCGAGATCGTATTCGACGGAGGCAGTCTCGTCTATGATATCCAGGGAAGGCAGGTAAAAGAGATGAAGTATTTTGAAGAGGACTTTGCCGTATTCGATCTGGACGAACTCAGTCGTGTAGATGGAACGAAGGCCGCACCCAAAGAAGAGCCTTATTATTATTCGGCGGCGGAGGTAGGCAAGGGAGAAGATATCCTGGCTTATTTGACCAATGCAAAGAACATCGAAGAGATACACCAGGCGCTGGTTTTAGGTATCCGCGATTATTTTTTCAAAATGGGTTTCAAAAAAGCCATACTGGGTTCTTCAGGAGGAATTGACAGTGCGGTAACCCTGGCACTTGCCGTCGAAGCCCTGGGTAAAGAAAATGTGACGGCAGTATTGATGCCTTCTCCCTATTCCACCGGGCATTCGGTAAGTGACGCCGAAACTTTGAGTCGTAACCTGGATAATCCGTATCATATACTCCCGATACGGGATATCTATGAATCCTTTCTCAGCACACTCAAACCCGTTTTTGAAGACCCGCCCTTTAGCGTAGCGGAAGAGAATATTCAAAGTCGTACCCGGGGCAACCTGCTGATGGGATTGGCCAATAAGTTTGGCTATATCCTGCTGAATACATCGAACAAAAGTGAACTGGCTACGGGATATGGTACCTTGTATGGAGATATGGCGGGAGGTCTTGGGGTATTGGGTGATCTGTACAAGGTGCAGGTCTATGCCCTGGCGAGAAGGATCAACCGTGATCGGGAGTTGATTCCCGAATCCATTTTGACCAAGGCCCCTTCAGCAGAGCTTCGTCCAAATCAAAAAGACAGCGACAGTTTACCCGAGTATGATATACTTGATCGGGTGCTTTATAATTATATTGAATTACGAAAAGGGCCCAGAGAGATCATTTTCGAAGGATATGATCCGGCATTGGTGAACCGGGTATTGAAACTGGTCAATACCAATGAATACAAACGCAATCAGTTTTGTCCCATCATCCGTGTCAGTGCCAAAGCCTTTGGCGTAGGAAGAAGGGTGCCGATCGTTGGGAAATACTTGTCTTAATTTTTAGGGATGCACGAAAGTGCCGACTATGGTAATCGCAGGACCGGGAATAAGTGTACTTGCCTGTGACAGAACCAGTGTGGTTTCGGTGAGGGTAACAATCGTGAAGTTTCCCGATCCTGAAGGAATCAATTGGGCGGATAAGGCCAATTCCGTTTCGTTATTTTGAAAACTCCAGGTAAAATTTGATTCATTAGAGGGCGAACAAACATTTGCCTTTTCGAGCAGGCTTCCTGTACCATTTGTTTGGAAAGTGGTTTCATTGTCCTTGTTACAGGTTGGAACCTGTGAGGTGACGTCAGAACCATTCGCCGTGGCGCTTTGAAGTTTCCAGGCACCAGAAGCTAATAATTCAGTTCTTGTTTTGGCAGGGTCATCTTCTTTTTGACAGGAGAGTATGGGCAAGGCCAGGATGGCCAACAAAAGGTATTTGATTGTTGATTTTCGCATGATATTCGATTTCCGGGTAATTTAGTAAATACTTGGCGTGAATCCCAGCACCCCTTGATTATTGTTCCAATCCAGGCCCATTTTTCCCCTTCGGCAAAGATTTTGCTGGTAAGGGGGAATAACCCGTAAACAATTCATTTTCATGTATAAATCCGCCGAAGAGATCAAACAGCTTAGTCAGCGCATTGCCCAGGCCGCCCAATTCACCGACCGGCTAAGAGAAGAGGTTGGACAGATCATCGTCGGGCAGCAGTATATGCTTGACCGACTCCTGATCGGTTTGCTGAGCAATGGGCACGTCTTATTGGAAGGGGTTCCGGGTCTGGCAAAAACACTGACGATCAAATCACTTTCCCAGGCCATTCATGCAAAATTCAGTCGGATCCAATTTACACCCGACCTTTTACCGGCGGATGTACTTGGTACCCTGATCTATAACCAACAGCGAAATGAATTTGTGGTGCGGAAGGGCCCCATTTTTGCCAACTTCATTTTGGCGGATGAGATCAACCGGGCGCCGGCGAAAGTGCAAAGTGCCTTATTGGAAGCCATGCAGGAAAGACAGGTAACCATTGGAGATACCACCTACAAACTCGATGAACCTTTTCTGGTGCTGGCTACGCAAAACCCCCTGGAACAAGAGGGTACCTATCCACTGCCCGAAGCGCAGGTGGATCGTTTTATCATGAAAGTGATCGTGGGTTATCCCTCCATGCAGGAAGAGCAATTAATCATGCGGCAGAATGTTCAGGGATTAAATGTGCCATCGATCCGACAGGTGGTATCCATTCAGGAAGTGGCACAGGCGCGTGATCTCGTGAGACAGATCTACCTGGATGAAAAAGTAGAACGTTATATTCTGGAGATCGTATTTGCCTCGCGTTTCCCGGACCAATACAATCTGGCGCATTTGAAACCACTCATCGCCTATGGTGCTTCTCCCAGGGGTAGCATCAACCTGGCATTGGCATCCAAGGCACAGGCTTTTCTGCATAAACGTGGATTTGTGACACCGGAAGATGTTCAGTCGATCTGTTTGGATGTACTGCGTCACAGGATTGGATTGACGTATGAAGCAGAAGCGGAGGGTGTGGATGTGGAGAAAGTGGTGAAGGAGATTGTTGGAAAAGTTAAAGTCCCCTAACCTGGCGTTTCCTTAGCGCCTTTGTGTCTTTGCGGTAAAACGTAACCGCCAGGACGCTAAGGCGCTAAGGGACGCGGAGGCAATGCTTGAAGTATAAATGCTGACCACAACAGAAATTTTTAAAAAAGTAAGGCAACTCGAGATTAAAAGCAAGAAACTCGCGAGCAGCCTTTTCACTGGAGAGTACCACAGTGCCTTCAAAGGAAAGGGTATGTCTTTTAAAGAAGTACGCGAGTATGCCGCCGGGGATGATATCCGGTTTATTGATTGGAATGTATCTGCCCGGTTTGGGCATCCTTATAGCAAATTATTTGAAGAAGAACGGGAATTGACGGTCATGTTATTGATCGATATCAGTGCGAGTACGTTGTTTGGAACGATCCATGCCCGAAAAAAGGACATTATTACTGAATTGGCCGCTGTCCTCACTTTTTCCGCGATCAATAACAATGATAAAGTCGGAGTGATCTTTTACAGTGATAAGGTGGAGCGGTCCATTCCCCCCAAAAAAGGAAGGGAACATGCTTTGTTTATCGTACGGGAGTTGCTGACCATGACCTCAGAGAAAAAGGCCACCGGACTTTCAACGGCTTTGCGCCGGTTTAATAACGCGACGAGGCAAAAAAGCATTGCCTTTGTGTTGAGTGATTTTATTGATGCCGGGTATGAGGATGGATTGCGGGTGGCCGGAAGCCGGCATGATGTCATTGGGATCAAAGTGTATGATAAAATGGATATGCAATTGCCCAAGGCGGGGTTGCTGGAGGTTAAAGACCTGGAGACCGGGAAACAGCAATGGGTTGATAGTGGCAGCAATCGTGTACGGCAGGACTATGAAAAAGAATTCTTCCTTGTAACCGAATATAGTAAACAGGTTTTTTCCAAAGCCGGATGTGACCTGCTTCATGTACGGACCGATCAGGATTATGTACGCGTATTACAGCGGTTCTTTTTGAGCCGCAACCGATGAATGACCACCGAATGAATGACCAACCGAATCGAATGATCGAACCTTTATTTCTCCGTAGGGCAAGCATCTTGCTCCTGGTCCTGCTATGGCTGACGGTTCATTCCCAGGGTCAGGCCGTATCGGTCAAAGCACGGGTGGATAAATCAACCATTCTGATCGGCGAGCGGCTGCAACTTGAATTGGAAGTAGCAATTCCGGAGACCTCCGCGATCCGCTTTTTTTCCATTGACACCATTCCCCATTTCGAATTTATTGACAAACCCGCACCGGATACCCTGAATACCACCGATGGCACCATTCTTCGCCAACGCATTACCCTTACCAGTTTTGATTCAGGACAATGGGTAATACCTGCTCTTCCCTTGGTAGAAGGAGAAGGGCCCTATACAGATTCCATACTGGTGGAGGTGGTGTTTTCTCCCATGGATACCAGTCAGCCCTATCACGATGTTCGGGATGTAATGACCGAAGAGGTGGTGGAAAAGAAGGTATGGGACTGGAAGATCATCATAACCGGTGTTCTGGCCTTTGTGGCGCTTTTTGTTTTCCTGGTTCTTTATTTCTTTAAAAGAAAAAAACCAGCAACACGGACGGTGCCCAGGGTGGATATACTAGCTGAAACCCTTCGGGAAATGGAACAGATTGAACAAGCAAAGCTGGACGACAAGGCCTACTATATCCAGGTAACAGCGCTGTTCCGGAATTATCTTCACCGGCGCATTGGCATGGATGCCGGGGAAAAGACCAGTGTTCAGTTGGAAGAATGGTTAAAGACCCTATCGGTTCCGGCCGTCCAGCTCAACGCGTGGAAGGAACAATGGGAGAAGGGGGAGTTGGTAAAATTTGCCAAAGTTCAGGTAGCCCAGGAGGACCGCGAACAGATGGCGCGTGTCACCCGCGAGGTGATGCGTACTGTGGAGGAGATCACCTTAAAAATGGAAGCTCATGCCAACCTGGCTAAATAATATCAATTGGGAATACCCGTGGGTCTTTGGGCTGTTCCTGCTATTCCCTTTGCTCATTTACTGGTACCTAAAAAAAAGGGGGCTTCATGCATCCGCTCTTCCTGTAACCTCTGTGGATTCATTTGGTAAAGGAAAGGGAAAGACTTCCTGGCGGCATGTACTTTTTCTGTTACGGTTATTGGCCCTGGCGGCACTCATTCTTGCCCTGGCCAGACCAAGGGAAAGAAATGATGAACAACTTACCGGTGGACAGGGTATAGATATTGTGCTGTGTATAGACGTAAGCGGGAGTATGCTCTCGCGCGATTTTCAACCCAACCGACTTGAAGTAGCCAAAGAAGTGGCGGCAGATTTCATCCGGCAAAGACCTATTGACCAGATCGGGCTGGTGATTTTTTCAGGAGAGAGTTTTACCCTGTCTCCCCTGACAACCGATAAAAATACGCTGCTCACCCAGGTGGCTTCTCTGCGAAGTGGAATGCTTCAGGATGGAACCCTGATCGGCGAAGGACTGGCGACAGCATCTGCCCGGTTGCTGGAGAGCAAGGCAAAGAGTAAAGTTGTTATTCTGCTCACGGATGGAAAAGAACAGCCTACAGAGGACAGGCTCATAGACCCTCTGACGGCACTTGATATTGCCCGCTCGCAGAACATCAAGGTGTACACCATTGGTATGGCCCTGGAAGGATATGCTGCAGTGGAAGAGAAAACAAGCCAGGGGGTTGTGAAACGGGGCAATAGCCCTTTATTGGATGAAGACCTCTTGCGAAAAATTGGACGTGAAACGGGTGGAGATTATTTCAGGGC
This sequence comes from Chitinophagaceae bacterium, assembly GCA_041752235.1. Taxonomy (GTDB): domain Bacteria; phylum Bacteroidota; class Bacteroidia; order Chitinophagales; family Chitinophagaceae; genus SpSt-398. The sequence continues at coordinate 66,035 of JBGSHM010000010.1, read as the reverse complement.
CCGTGATAAAGCCGGGTTGAGTAAGGTCTATGAAGAAATTGATCGGATGGAGAAGGTAAAGATCGAGGCGGTTTCTTTTAAACGGATCAGGGAACATTTTCCGGTATTTATTTTATGGGCATTGGGGTTTCTTTTCCTGGAAATATTGTTGCGGTATACTTTTTTCAGAAAGTTTCCCTGAGTTGTTTTACCGCGAGGGCGCAGAGACGCTATGGGGCGCAAGGGAGAGAGATAACATTTCATCTTAGCCGCCGAAGCCTCGGCCTTCGCAGTAAAGTCTTACTTTCGAACTATGATCAAAGGCGTTGTCTATCGCTCCACAGGAAGCTGGTACACAGTTAAAGATGCCACCGGCCATTTTCACCAGGCCCGGATAAAAGGTGTTTTCAAGATAGATGATATTACGTCCACCAATCCATTGGCCGTAGGGGACATGGTGGAAATGGAACGCGAGAGTGAAACAGAGAACACATCAATGATCAATACGATCGTGCCCCGCCGAAATTACATTAACCGTCAATCGCCCCGGTTCAAGAATCAGCACCATATCATTGCCGCCAATCTGGATCAGTCCATTTTGTTTGCCACCCTGAAGGAGCCACGCACTTCGCAGGGATTTATTGATCGTTTCCTGGTAGTGGGGGAGATGTATCATGTGCCCTCGGTCATTGTTTTCAACAAGGCTGATCTGTATAAAAAGAAGGAGCAGGAACAATTTGAGGAGTGGAAGAACATGTACGAGTCCATTGGCTATCGTCTGTTATTGATCAGTGTAAAAGAAAAAATGGGGATCGAGCCATTGCGTGCATTGTTAAAAGACAAGGTCAGTTTATTAAGTGGTCATAGTGGTGTGGGAAAATCCTCCCTGATCAATGAATTATTACCCGAATTGGTCTTAAGGACTAAAGAAGTAAGTGGATGGAGTGGGAAGGGTTTACATACGACGACCTTTGCTGAAATGTTCGATCTGCCTTTTGGAGGGGCGGTCATTGATACACCAGGACTGCGGGAATTGGGGATCGTGGACCTGCCTCGTCAGGAGTTGTCACATTATTATCCTGAAATGCGTGAACGATTGGGGCGATGCCGTTTCAACAACTGCCTGCACATCAATGAGCCTGGATGTGCGATCAAGGAAGCGGTAGAGCAGGGACATATCTATGAGGAGCGATATGCTTCGTATTTCAATATTCTGAATTCTTTGGAGACCTAAGTTTTTCTGTGAGTGGTCCGGAGTCGGGAGTCCGGAGTCCGAGGCTTACATTCGTCTTCCATCATCGGTCCTCCGACCTGTATTAGCAGGCCACTTCCAACCGTTGTGTCAATCCGTTTGCCAACTCGACCACAGCATTGTTTTCGGCTTTATCGGCATCCTTGGTACGGGACGGGTAAAGGGAGATACCTGTGTAAATATTATAGTGCAGGGTGAGGCGATGACCATTAAAACTGAATTCCCAGTCAATGGTATCAAAATCATCTTCCTTGCGGGTAAAACGAATGTGGAAATTGCGACTGAGGATGTCAGTGATCTGGTAAAACCTCTTCAATCCTCCATCATCATCAATAATGGCTTCAGTGCAGCCAAGGGCAACGCGTAGATTTGAGTTCATAGTTGTACGTTTTATGGCTTTGAACAGGATAGAGGACCAAAGTTTAAAGGCAAAGGCCTTTTATGATCGGAACTTCTTCGCTTTTCGGGCCGCTTTTTCGGCGGCAGGATCACCCGATGCCAATTTCTCCGCGCCTACATTCTTACCATTCGTAGGACAACCATATTTGGGGGGGAAAACGCTGTTCCAAACCTTACAAGATGAAAGGCTCAATAAGAGGACAGCGCTGAAGGTAAAAATACGAATGGTCTTCATGGGTTTTCCTTTTAGGTATAACGAATTTACAAAGGAAATCTTGTTTGAAAAAGGTAGAATTACGGTGAGACAGATGACACGAATTATACCGAATTACCACCAATTGCACGAATTACATAGAGAATCAATTATTTAGGCCAAATATTCCATTCAATTCGTGTCATTCGTGCCCATTCGTTAAAATTCGTGTCATCATTTATTTAAACCAGGATGCATATTTCACATAGTTATTCGCGATCCGCTCGATCTCTCCATGGATCAGTTCCTGAGATATATCCTTGACCTTTTTGGCCGGCACACCGGCATATATGCTTCCGCTTTCGCAGATGGTATTCTCTAATACTACGGCACCGGCGGCGATGATCGTATTGCTATGTACTACGGCATTGTCCATCACAATAGCCCCCATCCCGATCAGTACATGATCATGCAGCGTACACCCATGCACAATGGCATGGTGACCGATGCTAACATTATTACCAATCGTGGTACCGCATTTCTCGTAGGTACAATGAATACAGGCTCCATCCTGGACATTCACCTTATTCCCCATTTTAATAAAATTGACATCGCCTCGCACAACAGCATTGAACCAAAAACTACACTGGTCACCAGTGACCACATCGCCAACAATGGTGGCATTTGGAGCAATATGACAGTTATGACCGAATTTGGGTGATTTACCTTGAACGGGGAGAATGAGGGCCATGATTGTTTGTTGTTGGATGTTTGTTGTTGGATGTTGGTTGTTACAAAGTAAATTATTTTAGGCTTAACTTTGAATGAATTTTATATATGAAACTTTAAAGAATAATACCAACATCCGTCATCCAACATCCAACAACCAACTCCCATGTCCCAGCGCGAAATCTTTCTCCGCCACATTGCTCAAACCTCTCCGGCACCATTGGCCATGGAGATCGTGCGGGCCGAAGGGTGTAAGTTGTTCGATAAAAATGGAAAGGAATATATAGACCTGATTGGTGGGATCAGTGTGGCGAATACCGGACACCGGCATCCAAAGGTGGTTGCATCCATAAAGACTCAGTTGGATGCCTATCTTCATATCATGGTGTATGGTGAGTTCGTTGAATCTCCCCAGGTACAGTATGCGCAGCAACTTGTTTCCCATCTCCCTGCTTCGCTCAATTCGGTCTATTTTACCAATTCAGGAACAGAAGCCACTGAAGGGGCGATGAAACTCGCCAAGCGTGTGACCGGACGCACCCGGATCGCTGCCTTCAAGCATTCCTATCATGGTTCCACCCAGGGCGCCTTGAGTATAATGGGTGACGAATACTGGCGAAATGCGTTTCGACCATTGCTCCCGGGGATTGATCATCTTACTTACAATGATCCCGCTGCTTTGGACCAGATCACCACAGATACGGCAGCCGTTTTTGCCGAAACTGTGCAGGCGGAAGCAGGAATCAAAGCGCCCGATAAGGATTGGATACGAGCCCTGCGAAAAAAGTGTACAGAGACCGGTGCCTTATTGGTGCTGGATGAGATACAGGCGGGTTTTGGCCGAACCGGTAAGACATGGGGCTTTGAGCATTTTGGTATTAGTCCCGATATCCTGTTATTGGGAAAGGCATTGGGTGGTGGATTGCCCCTGGGGGCTTTTATAGCCGACAAATCCCTAATGGATCAATTCACGGAGAATCCGGTGTTGGGACATATTACCACCTTTGGTGGTCACCCGCTTAGTTGTGCTGCCGGGCTTGCCGCCTTTCAATTATTACTCAGCGAGGATTGGATAAAAAAGGTAAATGAAAAAGAATCGTTGTTTCGAAGCCTACTTGTTCACCCAAAAATAAAAGCTGTCCGGTCATTTGGCTTGTGGATGGCCGTTGAATTTGATTCCTTTGAAACCAATAAGACCGTAATTGATAAATGTATTGAAAGAGGTGTATTAACGGACTGGTTTTTGTTTGCGCCCCACTGTTTACGCATATCCCCGCCTTTGACAATTACAACAGACGAAATTAAGCAGGCAGCCAAACAAATTGTTGAATCTTGCGCATTTTAGGAAGTATGGTTTGTATGCTTCATGCAAGTTCCTCATTTCTTATTTTCTGTTTCTTATTCCTTATTTTCTTATCACCCCACGAGGCCATATAAATACGCCGCCAGCAAACCCCCGATCACCGGTCCCACTACCGGTATCCAACTATACCCCCAATTACTGTCTCTTTTGTTTTTGATGGGTAAAATGAAATGCGCGATCCGCGGACCGAGGTCACGTGCCGGGTTGATGGCATAACCTGTAGGCCCACCGAGGGAAAGGCCAATACCCAATACCAGCAATGCAACAGGGAGCGCATCCAGGGAGCCCATGGTGGATGAGGCCGGAGACAAACTCAGAGCGCCAAACATGAGTACAAAAGTGCCAATGATCTCCGTGGCTAAATTGTAAAATACATTGGGAATGGCAGGCCCAGTACAGAACACGGCCAGTTGGAGGTCCTGATCTTCGGTGATATCGAAATGTTGTTTATAGGCTATCCAATTGATCACGGCTCCGATAAAGGCGCCGGCAAATTGTGCGCTGATATAAGGAATGATCAGGCTGCTATCAAAATCCTGGAATGCGGCCAAGGCAATGGTAACGGCCGAATTAATATGGCCACTGCCTCCAAGTTTGATGGAGGTATATACACCCACGAATACGGCAATCGCCCAACCCAAAGCGATAACGATCCAACCGCTGTTATTGCCTTTGGAGCGGCTGAGTACGACATTGGCAACTACGCCATTTCCAAGGAGGATGAGCAACAAAGTGCCAAAGAATTCACCGATCATATTTTTTGTTTTTTTACCGCAAGGACGCCAGGTCGCAAGGAATCACGAAGAGAAGCCTCGCGCAACATTCCGCCTTGGCGCCTTAGCGGTTAATGTAAGTTTGAATGTATGCTTTTTGCCAAATAATTCGTAGCATTTATAATAAAATCATTCAGTTGCTCTTTCACCCAAACTTCATTTTCCCCTAACTCTTTGCTCATGTATTCACATACCCTTGGAGCGGCTTCGATGGCGGCTTGGGCATCCAGCAATAGGGCCCGTGTACGCCGGCTCAGTGCATCTTCCAGGGTCATGCACATTTCTTCCCGCACGGCCCAAACAATTTCGGCAAAGGTATAAGGCAGAGCGGGGTGAATGGTTTCACCCAATGTGACATCCTCGTTAATTAGTGTCGCAATTTTTTCAGCATCTGTTCCATAGTAATATCCATGAACATTCAGGTCAATATCCTCCTTGTACCCATGTATCCGGAGTTGTCGGGTTACACATTCCTTTTCAGTAACCCCTGACTTATGCATGGCAATGTCCACTACATCTTCGGCCATTTTCCGATAGGTGGTCCATTTGCCACCGGCAATCGTGATCAGTTCTGAATCGGAAATGGAGATATGGTGGTCACGCGATAAGGCTGCGGTTGATTTTGCATTTCCTTTTATCAAGGGTCTCAGCCCGGCAAATACACTTCGGATATCTTCCCGCGAAGGATCTTTGCTGAGATAGCGACGAATATGTTCCAATACAAAATCCACTTCCTCCGGAAGGGCAATCGGCTCTTCATTGACTTTTTCAACCGGTGTATCTGTGGTGCCTACAATGATCTTGTTGTGCCAGGGTACGGCAAAAAGTACCCGTCCATCGTCGGTACGTGGAATCATGATGGCCGTATCGGAGGCCAGAAATTCCCGGTCAAATACCAGGTGTATCCCCTGGCTTGGACTGATGATGGGTTCTGCGCCCGGCTCATCCATATTTAAAATGGAGTCGGTAAAGACACCTGTTGCATTCACGACGCATTTTGCCCTGATCTCCATTTCCTCTTTCGCTGGTGAGACCTCATCCCGGGCGATCACGCCGATGACTTTTTTATTTTCATGGATCAATCCCGTTACCGCCATATGGTTGATCAATATGGCGCCCGCTTCATCGGCGGTCATAGCCAGGTGTATGGCCAGCCGGGCGTCATCAAATTGACCGTCATGATACAAAACCCCACCACGTAAACCCTCCGGATCCAGCGTGGGGACGCGGGCTAATGTTTCTTCCAGTGAAAGGAATTCCGAAGGCCCCAAACCCAGACTACCCGCCATCCAATCATACATTTTCAGGCCAACTCCGTAGAATGGATTTTCCCACCATTTGTAATTGGGGATGACAAAGGATTGATTTTTTACCAGATGTGGCGCGTTCTTGCGGAGCAGACCTCTTTCCCGAAGAGCCTCCATGACCAGTTTGATATTTCCCTGCTGCAAATATCTAACCCCACCGTGCACCAGTTTTGTACTGCGGGAAGAAGTGCCTTTGGCAAAATCATCCTTTTCCAAGAGTATTGTTTTCATTCCCCTCGACGCCGCATCTACGGCAATACCTAAACCCGTGGCACCGCCGCCTATGATGCAGAGGTCAAAGTGGGCTACGGATTTAAGTTGATTTAAAGAGGAGCTACGGTTCATTTTTTGATTTCACAGATTACGCTGATGGCGGGATTGCTATTTTCGATTTTTTTGTTTAAGCAATTCACTTTTAGGAAGGCCATTGGCACTCAGGAACTGATTTGCCTTTTTTAGTTTGTCTTTAAAGAGTTGGCTGTCTTTGTATTTGTCGAGATTAGGGTCTACAGTTAATGACTTTATTTCTTTCCTTATAATTGAAGTTTTTTTCATCTTAAGTGAATTTACTATTTATTTTCTTTTAATTAAGAATGCCTCATAGCTTCTGTTTTTCGAGTACTCTTCCCAATGGCCATCAATAAATCCAAATAAAATAAAATCCACCTCAATAAGAGGGAGATGTTTTGAAATTCCCATTTGGAAAAGACGTGTTCGACTCTCTGTGCTGCCCATTACAAAAATGAGCGCATTTTTGTATTTACAAAAAAAATGAAATGCGGAAAGGGCGACTGTTACAAGTATCCTATCCGTATCTCCATTATTTGAAATGGCGCTGTCATTTATTTCTGACCCTTTTTGTTTATCACCATACGATAAATTATAAAACCCGGTCAATTCTATTTCTTGAAATTTTACAATTTTTTCTATCAGCCCGTTTGGCCCTTCACTACAAAATTCAAATGTCAAAAATAGTGAGTCAGTTTTCAAAGGATAGGCTGCTAAATTCATTTGGCAAAACTATCCCTTGACCATCTTCAATACAACCCGGTTTCTGCGACTTGAAATAGGTGGTTTATTTGGAATATTTGTCTGAAAAAATCTTTTAACTCTCCGCCCAAGCCACACTCGCTTTTACAGCTCTATGCCAACCTTTCAATAGTATTTCTCTTTTTTCCTCTGTCATTCCAGGTTGAAAGGCACGGTCGAGCTGCCATTGTTTTTGAATCTCTTCAATATTCTTCCAATAGCCAACAGCAAGACCGGCGAGGTAGGCGGCACCCAGGGCCGTGGTTTCCGTTACTTTGGGACGTGCAACAGCGGTATTGAGGATATCACTTTGAAATTGCATGAGGGTATTGTTCACGGTGGCACCGCCATCTACCCGTAGTTCCGCGATACGGATACCCGCATCTGCTTCCATTGATTTTAATACATCGGCCGTTTGATAAGCGATGCTATCCAAAGCGGCCCGGGCAATATGCGCATCTGAAGTGCCTCGGGTCATGCCAAAAATGCTTCCCCGGGCATAGGCATTCCAATATGGGGCACCTAATCCGGCAAAGGCAGGAACGAGGTAAACACCATCCGTATCCGCTACCTCCGCCGCCAGTGCTTCCACTTTGGAAGAGTGGCGGATGATCTTAAGTCCATCCCGTAGCCATTGCACCACAGCACCGGCAATGAATACGCTGCCTTCGAGCGCATATTCCATTTTTCCATTGATCTGCCAGGCTATGGTAGTAAGCAAATTGTTTTGTGACAGGATGGCCTTTTCGCCTGTATTCATCAGCATGAAACATCCCGTGCCATAGGTATTCTTTACCATACCGGGTTGGGTGCACATTTGCCCAAACAAAGCGGCTTGCTGATCGCCGGCAATTCCCGCAATGGGGATGCGTGATTCAGGGATCAGGCTCCCCGTCACCCCATAAATATGACTGGAAGGTTTAACTTCTGGTAGCAGAGAAAGAGGGATATTGAATAGCGCGAGAAGTTCCGCATCCCATTGACCGGTGTGAATATTCAGCATCATGGTCCGCGACGCATTCGACACATCGGTGATATGCACTTCACCCTGGGTGAGTTTCCAAACCAGCCAACTATCTATGGTGCCAAAGGCGAGCTCGCCCTTTTCTGCTCTTTCCCTGGCCCCGGCTACATTTTCCAATATCCAACGGAGTTTGGTTCCGGAGAAATAGGCATCGATCACCAACCCGGTCTTATTCCGGATCATTGTCTCGTGTCCGGCGGCTTTAAGCTCATCACAATAGGCGGCAGTTCGTCGATCCTGCCAAACAATGGCATTATAAATGGGCTTACCCGTTTTTCTATCCCATACCACTGTGGTTTCACGTTGATTGGTGATACCGATTCCCGCAATTTGCTTCATGGTTATATTGGCTTTCGCCAGGGCTTCGGCCATGGTACCGTATTGCGTGCTCCAAATTTCTTCCGGATCATGCTCCACCCATCCTGGTTGAGGAAAAATCTGGCGAAATTCCTTTTGTGCAACACCTACACTATCGCCTTTTTCGTTGAATAGGATACTTCGGCTGCTGGTAGTTCCCTGATCCAGGGAAAGAATATAGCGGGATGTCATATGGCTACTTTGAGACAGGAAGATAGGAAAAAGACGGCTTTAGTCATTTCCCTTCTTGGACAGATTATTGCCCTTCCCGAATTTTAATTAATTTTCGAAAAATACACTTACATGAGAACCGGTACCCGGTGGTTTATTTTCACCATTATAACCTTATTTTGGCTCACCAGCTTCGCCATTCAGGCAAATGCCCAACAAGAAAAATGGCCTTCCACCTTCTTGTGGAAGATTTCGGGCAATGGATTAAAAAAGGATTCCTGGCTCTACGGTACTATTCATTTACAAGATAAACGACTGTTCAACTTTGGGGATTCCCTCTATCATGCCATTGAACGTGCGGAAGGCTTGGCGATAGAGGTCAATTTACAAGAGTTTCTGGATAGCATGATCTACCGAATGATCATTAATGATGAGGAGGAGGAAGAAGAAGCCGATAAAGAGGAGGCGCAGCTGACTGATGAGGAGGAAAAAGCGCTTCAGGCGCGGACAAAGGAATCCATCAAAGCGCGCCGGCAAAAATTGGTCAATCAACTCAAGTATGGGGAGATGCCCACCATCATGGACGCTTATTTATATGGGATCGCTCAGCGCTCGCAGAAGTGGTTGGGTGCTGTAGAGGATGTCACCGATCAGTTGGGTATGCTGGATGAGTTTGGTGGTGGCTTGAAAGAGAAAGAATTGCTGGCCTCGGATAATGAACTCAAGTTTACCCTGGAAAAAATGATCGCGATTTATCTCGCGCGAGATCTGCAGGGCATCGCTAATTTATATATGCCCAATCTGGCCACAGAATTGAAGGATACCATGATGGTGAAGAGAAACCACAAGATGGCTTCCAGTATGGATAGCTTGTCAGGCGTGCGGAGTATGTTCTTTGCCGTAGGGGCAGCCCATTTACCCGGATCACAAGGTGTGATCAATCTGCTCCGGAAAAAAGGGTATACAGTAACCCCGGTATTTTCAAAGAAGGAAACCCCCGCAGAGGTGTATGCTTCCCGATTATCTGCACTTCCCTGGATTAGAATGGTCGAGAATCACGACAGCGCCTATTCCGTGGAAATCCCGGGCCCGGCCTCGGATATCACGGCATATGGAGACCTGGTTAAAATGAAAATGCATTATGACCTCAACACCCTGACCTTGTACATGACCGGTCATGCCCTGTCACAGGTAAAAGAGGATTACCTGCCAAAGCTCATGGAAGAATATGCCCGAAACATGAATGCCATTGGGAAACCCAGGGACACCAAGACCGTTGTTCGGAACGGGGTGAAGGGATTGGAAGCCTATTTTAACACCCCTGATGGCTTTTTTCGGGTACAACTTTTTATCCAACAGAATATTCTTTATCTGGTTATAGCCGGATCTGAAAAAATGATCCGGTTAATGTCGCCGGATGTCAATAAGTTCTTTCAATCCTATACCATCCTCAAACGAAAGGAAACGATCGCTAAGGGTGCCTGGCAGCCTTTTACCATTCAGGGGAAAGCCTTCTCTGTATCCTTGCCCGGAACACCAAGGCAAAATAAGGGACTGGAAAAAGGAGCCAGCCAGGGTGGATGGATATCTTCTGTATATGACCTGATGGATGCAGACAATGGTTTGTATTATCTGGTGCAGACACGTGACCTGGATGCCGGGTTTCACCTAAACGGAGATACATCCTGGTTCAGTAATTTCAAAGAGAACTTTGATGCGCCCGATGGTTTTGAAATGGATAGTGTTGATGTATGGGAAGGTTTCCCCCGACTTCAGATAGGAGGCTATGCCGGGGAACAAAAAGTGTATTTACAAGCCATGGTGGTATTGCGGGGAAGCCGTGTCTATTCCCTGATGACGGCCGGGGCGGATAAGGAAAGTGCGCTAAAAGTGCGGGATCAACTCTTTGGCAGTTTCCGGTTGACCGATTTTCCGATTAAACCTGTACAGGTACAACTTGCTCCTGACAGAACATTCAGTTCCTCTGCTGCTGTACCTATCCGGTTCAAACCATTGGAAGTGGACGAAGAAGCGGTGACTACCGCTGATGACGCTACCGTGCGGTATGTAGCTTACGATCCCACTGATGCGGTTTCTTTTGTGGTTACCAAAGAAGCCATTTCTCCATATGCCTGGTATCCGGATGATTCAACATTCTTTGCTAAAAAATTTCAAGATTACCAGAGTTGGGGTGATTCCGTCATCCGGTTTCAGGAAACCAGTAATGGGAAACTCCCGGCCCGGGATTATGTCCTTCGAATGAATGACAACCACAATGTCAAACACGTGCGGTTGATATTAAATGGCGATACGCTATTTACGCTATTTACTTTTATTCCTGAGTCTTCCCTGGATGAAAAACGATACAATGCTTTTTTCGATGATTTCAAAGTCACCAAAGAAGTAGCCACCCAGTCCATATTCTCTGACCGCTCAGAAAAATTAAAACAAGGACTGGCTTCAGCGGATTCAGCCACTTTTTCCAGGGCGGTTGATGCGTTTTCAGAAATGACCTTCTCCCAGAAGGATCTTCCCTTCTTACATGATGGATTGACCAGGATCTATCGGGATGACAGCACGGCATACTATACGCTGCAGGACTGCATCATCGACCAGGTGAGTAAGCTGAACGATCCCTCCACCATTCAGTTCATTAAGGAACGATATAAGAAAATTCCAGCCTCATCGGCTAAGGTCAGGTTGGGAATGATCGCTGCCTTGTCGGGCATCCACACTCAGGAATCCTATGACCTGATGCGTGAACTTTTGGTAAAGGATCCTCCTTCTACCACAACCGGGATCTATATGCCCTACCGCATGATGGATTCGCTGGAGCTGGGTATTTCTCTTTTTCCCGATATACTTCCGCTGTATAAGCATCCGGCCTGGGTGGGAGTGATGGTTGACCTGAGTGTAAGGGCATTGGATTCTGCGCGATTGGATATTAAATTGTTGGATGAATATAAACAAACGATCCTGCATCATGCAGACACCACCCTTGAATCCATTCAGATCAAGCTGGACGAGGAACCGGAGGAGTATAGTGGATACATGAGTAGCGATCTTATTCGCTTGTTGGGTTATATGAACGATGCCGAATGCCAGGATCGCCTGCGTGGGTTTCTTGCCATTGATGAAATACAAACAAAATTTGATGCTTCTATTGCCCTGGCAAGAAACGGTCAGACTGTGGATGCGGCGATTTGGGAGGAGCTGGCGGCAAGCAATGATTTTCGTATTGAATTATATGAGGAATTGGAAGCGATGGATAAGGAAGCGCTCTTCCCCCCAAAGTACAGGACCCAGGCTTATTTTGCTGAGGCGTATTTATATAATTATGCCAGCGATGACTATTCACCTTCAGAAATGGTGCTGTTAGGCGAACGAAAAGCAACTTTTAAAGGATCGCTGGCGAGGTTCTTTATCTTCAAGGTAGCTTTTGGGGAAGAAGGGGAAGAAAATGCAGAATCCTATTTGGGCATGGTCGGTCCCTTTTCTTTGGACGAAAAGGAATGTCATTCCACAGATGCGCTGACCATGATTTATTGGGAAGAAATGTTTGACAAGAAGAAAGTGGATGAGTGGTTCCGTTCTCTCCTGAAATCGGCGCAGGAAGAGTAGTATTAAATGAGCCGAGCCACCAGGGGTGGCTCGGCTGTACGAATACGGAGAAGGTCCTGTACGACCTGTCTTATAATGTTAGGGATTGATTTTGGCAAATATCAGCCCGGCTACAAATGCCTGAACGATACCATAGGCCAACCATGTGAGCACTACAGTTATGGAGACATCGATGGCGCTATAGGTAAGCCAGAGCACTGGTACCATGGCCACGATCCCATACACAAGAGCTACTTCGATGGCCCTTACGAAAAGGTTTCCTTCAAAGATCTCTTTGTACCGTTCCCAGAACCATTTCAGGGAAAAACTCAGGATAAAAGGGTGGGCGTAAAAGAGCCAGTCGGTTTTTCCGGAGGACCCGCGAAATACCGGACTAAAATACTCTTCTGCAACGGCGGGAAACAGGAAGATGGACAGGTACAGCAGCCCAAGGCTTACCAGTAGTACAACGACTCCGGCCGTAAACCCGGCAATCAGAACTTTTTTCATATTCGTAATTTGTTTGGTTAAAGATGCTTTTTGCTACTTGATCAGATCGGACGCAGCTTCAACAGGAAATTCACCGTGATCTCTTCATTGATCCGAATCAGTCCGGCCAGTTTTCTTGGCGGCACCAACCCAAAATCAGAGAACTTCAGATGTTTTTCCCCGGTCAGATGAATCCGGCCTTCTCCTTTTTTGACCAGGAATTGGATCTGGGTTCTTTTGACCACTCCTGCCAGGGCAATATCAATGGTGCCTACTACTTTGGCGTTGTCGGCATCCGGTGAAAAATGGTCCATAAACAGGAAGTGGATCTTGAGCAAAGGATATTGGTCGGCTTTCAGGGTTTTTCGAAGGTCATTGGTAATGTATTTATGGTGGCAATCAAAGCGTTTTACATCAAGTGTTACACAACTGTTGATAAAGGCGAGCCGGCTGGTCCGGTCTTCTTTATTGTAACAGAGGGTGTCATGCATAATGTATTCTGTGATGTCACACTTAAAGTCATTGATATTGGAACTTCCTTCGATATTCAAAGAGCTGCTGCTTTCTACCACCCACCGGTTCAGGGCCTTCCCTGAACCGGTTCGGTAGGTGCTCGACATCGCCACAAGGGCGCTGATTATAAGCAGCAATTGTCTCATGATTGATTCTTAGAAACCAACACTGGCTTCGATCACAAATCCATTGAACTTACCACCACTACGGAAATCAGCAGATGGGAAGTCTTGATATTTTTGGTTAACGATCTCACCTTTCAGCAGGATATTTTTGCTTACATACCATCCGGCGGCAACGGCAAACCTGTTTACGGTTACATCTCCTGTATAAGTAATAGCAGTTGTGTTGGCCAAACGGGCTTTGGCTACATTGTAACGGGCACCGATAAAGAGGTTCTCGGTTTTGCCAATACGATACAAACCATCAACAGCAAACTGAGAGGCTTTACGGGTAGCGGTTTCATTTTTGGTGCGGCCTTTGGCAGCTTCATAGGTACCAAAGAGTTCAAATCCACCGGCTTTCAGGAAACCATTCAACATAAAGGCATCTACTTTTTTGCTGAATCCGGGGTTGAAACGACCAGAGAAGGCAACGGCAGTAGAAGCGGGCAATGCACCTGGTACGCCTTTTTCCATTACATTCTGGTAGTTGGAACCTGTGCGGTCGCCACCATAGAGGGTCAGACCACTACCGGCATTACTTCCATTGTGATAGTAGCTGGCGGCAAAACGAACACGGATATTGTCTTGCAGCATTTTATCGATACCAACTTTTCCATACAGAGAAGGTGATTTCTTTGTTACGTCATCAAAAGTAGTTTTGTAGGCAGAGTCTACATTTCCTTTGATCATACCGTTGGTCAAACCGATCATACCAAATAAGCCATTAGCTTTCAGATAAACTTCACCACCGATTTCTGTAGCAAAGGCATCCATGATATAGCTTTCCATGAAGGGATTGTAGAAGGTATGACCACCATCGGAACGACGGAAGTGGGCATCACCATAGTTGATCTCCATGTGACCTACCTTAATAGTAGCGATTTTCATCAGGTTTTCGGCAAACTGTCCTTTAAAGGGAAGTTTATCAAATTGGATATATCCACCTTTTACCCAAAATTCATTGTGGTGACGGGAGGACATATAATTGCTCACATTCAAGGTGATACCATCGGCGAGTTGTACATCGAGTTACAGGTTAGCCTGGGCGGTCATAAAACCTGGTGTCAGCGGGTAAAGTCTGTTTGCCCCGGTTCCTGCGTTGTTAACGGCAGTAGGGTTCTCATGTTTCAAGCTTTGGAACTGCTGTGTAAATCCGGCTCCCAGTTTTACTTTCAAACCAGAGTATACAGCGTTGTTTTGCTTGGGGGTTTCAAATACATTAATTCCACGTTGGTCGTAATGACGGAAGTTGGCAATGCTGTCGGAAAACTGGGCAAAAGATGCAAAAGGCAGGGCCAGTAAACCGATCACTAACAATTGACTTATGTTTTTCAGATGTCTCATAACTGTATGTTTTAAAAGCATTAAGAATTTTAATTTTTATCGGCCTTTCAGGGTAAGGTCATATTTGATGGTCACTTCATTTCCGGTTTTGATGGCGCCAAACATGATACTGGGGGGCGTTACATTATAGTCGGTCATTTTGATCTTATAGGAACCGGTTGCTCTCAGCGATTTGTCGGCGGTAAGGGTGCAATTGGCTACCAATGTTACCTGACGGGTTACGCTGGCGATGGTCAGTTTACCGGCAGAAGTAATGGTGTAGCTGTTTCCGCCATTGTGTTTCACCGTGGCACTGGTACTGGTAAAAGAGATATAAGGATACTTATCAGTCCCGATGGCTTTATAGGTATTCTTATCCATGGCTGACTTTCCACTTTTCAGGGTTTCAGCTTTGATATTAAATAAAAGAGAATTGAGTGAGGTAAGTACCCCGGCGGAATTCAATGTGTAGGAGGCATTACATTCACCTTTATCGGACTTCATCTCCCAGTCATGGATATTTGAAGTTCCTTCGATGACAATACTGGTGGCTCCGTGGGCTTGTACCTGAGCAGAGAGTTTCGTTAGGGAGGCAACACTCAGCAACAGGATCAAAAAGATATTTCTCATTGTAATTGTTTTATGATGAGCAAACTTTCAATTAGCTGGGACAAAGCTATACGGGAGGTGGGTGTGTGAAAATGACAATGAGATTACATATTGGTGATAAATGTCACCAGTACTAATGAGTGCCCTCACCATTTAAGGGTGACGTAGAACAGGAGGCCCTTATCCGGTTTGTGGTAATCGTATGATCCTTAGAAGCTTAAACGAAAACTCCCAAATACACCGAAACGACGGCTGAATTGTTTGGGAAGTGGAGTAGGAAGTACGCGCCAGACAAGATCCAGTCGCAATACCTTTAATATGTTGTCAATACCGGTACCAATTTCCATATATGTTTTACCATCCAATGATTGAAAAGGATGATCAGGTACGAAATTGATCGCCTTGTTGGCTGTAGATAAAGAACCCCATAACATCTTAATATTCCAGAACTGTCTGAACTTAAGTTTGGGGATGAAGCGGAACAGGCCATTGCCGACATTGTGCTCGAAATTGATCCCGGCGTATTTGTCATGAATAAATTCATACCGGTTCATCAGGTTGAAGGAATACTTATTATAATAGTAGAGTTCATTCCCGGGTGCGATATCGAGTAATACATAAGGCAGGGCACCAAAGGTCTTTCCAGCATACAGGTTGAATTCAAAACTGCCAAAGGGAGGAACCTTTATAAAATCGGAGATGCTACCCGACAGTTTGGTATAGTCATAGGCACTCTTGCCAATCCCTGAAATACCCCTGGTCAGTACAAGTTCCGGAATCGGGTAGGGGCTGCCAATACTCAGGCGGTTAAAATTAGTTTCCAGAAAACGTTCGAGGTAAGCAAAGCGGAGTTTCAAGGTAGCCTCAAAGCTGGTAAGAGGACTGCCGCCATTGGTAACAGGAAACAGATCCTTGGTTGGGATATTTTGCAAGGGATTGTATCCGCGATGTGTGGTCAGCAGATTGACGGAGAAACCCGATTTAGTCTGGTGGTAAAAACTCAACAATTTCTCATTGATCCGAATGAACTTGATCGGGATATTATTTTTTCGGATAGCGAGGGCGAAGATATTATCCGCGGTCACTTCTCCAAAATACTGCTGGCCAAAGTCAAGGTCATCGGATAGGGAGGCCCGAAGAGAGGTGCGGGGATGTTTGTTGAACAGGTAAAAGGCCTCGGTCTTCCATTTGAACCGTTTATCTGTAAAGCCATAGGCCAGGTATCCATGAAGCCAAAGTTTTTTACTGAAACCTGTGTTGGTACCCAGATCAAAACGTAAGCGGTATCCTTCCCAGGCATTAGCGGTCATCACATTGAACCAGGGACCAAATTCCAGGTTTCCTTTATTCACATATCCAACGGTCAGAAAATAAATGGTATTGGTAAATTTCTTGAATGCAGGGGCCTTCATCAGGGTATCCATCATTTTGATGATGGAGGCTTCATTCTTGGAAAGCGGTTCATGACGTACCCCGGCCCAAAAATTTCTTTCCTTTTCCCCGGCACCGGGTAACAGGTGTACCTCTTCAAAGAGCTTGTTCTTGTTCAATTCGCTGATCACAGAGCTGTCATTGACCACTATATTTCGGTAGGTGGTTGTTTTTCGGCCAATCAGTCCCAGGTTTTTCCCGCCGATCGGAGTAATATCTACTACAAATTTATCCTTGGATAAAAACCAGGTCGTGGAGTCATCCAGTAATTGATATTCCTGGATCAGGCTAAGGTTCTCGACAAAATTCACATTGGCCTCTTTGCCCAACCGAAGGTTCATTTTTTGAATGGCAAAGGTCCCGGCGTGTACCCAAGCATCTCCTTCAAAGGTATTCTCGCCTTTTCGTTTAGGAACGAAGATGAGGTGAAAATAGCGTTGCTGGTTCACCACCTGGGTGTCTATGACCCGGTATTGGTAGTATCCATCTCCGTTATCGCTGGCCGGGCTTACAAATTGTTTGTTGAAGACGGGAATGAAGTTGTTGTAGAAGTTTACGTTTTGATCCATGCCACCCAGAAACTGTTTCATGCTCTCATTCTTCACCCCATTTGTATTTACCGCCTCGATGATCTCCCGGCGTTTCAATGGTTTTTTCTGATAATAATAATGTGAAAGGGCTTCGGTCAGGTAGGCGGGCAGGTACGGCAGCCCTTCTGAACTATCCACACTACTCCGGATCAGGTCACTAATGGGTTTAAGTGGTTTGAATTTGGAGAACCGGTCGAAATTGATATTCTTCATATCTACTTCGAGCTTGTTGTACAGTTCGTAGGAAAAATTATCAAATCGGTAGCGGTCGTTCCGGTTTTTGTTCTGTACAATACGGCGCCAGAGGTAGAGACCCGGGTTGACCTTAGCCTTTACCTGTACATTACTGCTAAAGGTTCCCCGTTCCAGTAGGATGTCGAGGTAGATACTGTCCAGCGAATGGTTGACCACATATTGGTAGGTTTGGTAACCCACACTGGTCACTTCCAGCGTATCGGCCGGCCAGCTACTCAGGCGCAGGCTGAAATGCCCGGCGGAGTCGGTCAGTTTACCTATGGTGGTATTTACAAAATAAACAGAGATAAAGGGGAGGGGTTCCTCGCTGTGTTTGTCGCGAACGGTTCCGGTAATGATCTTGGTCTGCGCAAAAAGGAAGTCGTTGGAAATCAAGGCCAGTGAAAGCAGTAAGTTTATTTTCAGGAGTCGGAACATGCGACCCTAAAATTATTGATTATTAGTTATTAATTGCTAAGGATTTCGTTAAACCACAATCAATAATCAATAATTAATAATACCGGTTTTCTTGGTGGTTTAGACTTTTCCTATTTACTTTGCAATACAAAGTGCTTTTATATGCAAGAAAAGGACCCTTCCCTGGAGGCGATACAGGACATACGACGGATGATGGACCGTTCTTCCCGATTTATCTCATTGAGCGGGCTAAGTGGGATATCGGCGGGGGTTTTTGCCCTGGCTGGGGCTTTTTTGGGTGGTCGGACACTGAACCAGTATTACGACCAGAAATTTAAGGTATACGGATATCAGGGTGATGAGTTTCAATCCCTGAAAGGGCAATTGCTCCTGATCGCGATCAGCGTGCTGGTGGCTGCGCTTTTGTCTTCCTATTATTTTACCTGGCGGAAAGCCAAGGCTGACCGGCAGACCTTGTGGAACCCAACCAGCCGCCGCCTGATCATTAATATGATGATCCCCTTGGTGGCAGGTGGGGTATTTGTGCTCACCATGTTGCAGTATGATGAATGGCGATTTGTGGCACCGGCCTGTCTTGTATTTTATGGAATCGCACTCGTGAACGGAAGCAAGTACACGCTTGGAGAGGTAAGGTATCTGGGATTGCTGCAGATTTTGCTGGGATTGATTTGTGCCCAACCCTATTTTGTTGGCTATGGCCTGTATTTCTGGGCCCTTGGCTTTGGCGGCTTGCATATCCTGTATGGTGTATTTATGTGGATCCGGTATGAAAGAAAGGGAGCCTGATTATGAAGAATCCGATCAATGGACTAAATAAAGTGTTTGATAACCGGGTAAGGCTGGGTGTTATGAGCGTGCTGGTTGTCAATCAGGAGGTCAGCTTCAATGACCTGAAATCGATGCTGGAAGTGACCGATGGCAACCTGGCAACCCATCTGGTACACCTGGAAGAGAATGGGTTTGTGAAAGTGCATAAGGGGTTCATTGGGCGAAAGACCAATACCACCTATTCCATTACCAAGGCGGGTGAAAAGGCTTTTTCCGACCATATCGCCGCACTGGAGGGAATGATCCGCGGGCTGAAGTAGTTTTTTTTTACCTAAATACTTTGAAATACAAAGTGCTTTTTAAATATTAAAAATAAAATGGAAAATCAAGTCAACACAGTGAGCAGTCTCTTTGATAAGGGAAAGCTCTTTTTGAAATCGGTATTCATTTTTATCATGGCCCTCGGGTTGTTTATTCCCACCCAGTTCACCCGTGAATTGGTACGTGAGCGGAAGGAACGCCAAACGGAGGCGATCAATGATATCAGCGGTAAATGGGGGCGTTCACAGGTATTGACCGGCCCTATCCTGAAAGTGCCTTATCAGGAGAATACCCGCGATGAGCGTGGGGTACCGTTGATAGTAAAAAGGACCGCCTATTTTATGCCGGACAAGCTGGACATCAAAGCCGAGATCGATCCCGAGGTTAGGAAGCGTGGTATTTATGAGGTAGTGGTCTATCGAAGCAAGATACGGGCCTCTGGAAATTTTAAGGAGATCCGGTGGAAGGAATTGGGCGTGCCTGCTGAAAATATTCTCTGGGCAGATGCACAGGTTGTTTTCCATGTATCGGATGTATTGCGGGGGGTGAATGAAGATTTATTCCTGAACTGGGCTGGGAACAAGATTCCTTTTGGACCACAGGCGCAATTGGGCGAGTTAAAAGATGCCTTATCAGCACCGGTAAAATTAACAGCCGATTCATTAAATGAACCCCTGGCGTTTGATATGCAGTTTAACCTGAATGGTTCGGGTTCATTGTTGGTTTCTGCCGGTGGGCGGGAGAACAGCATAGATATGAGATCGGGTTGGGCCAGTCCCAAATTCACCGGGGTGAAATTGCCCGATGACCGCAAAGTGTCGGATAGCGGGTTCACCGCCAGTTGGAAGCACATGAATCGTACCGTTCCGCTGGTTTGGAAAGACAAGACCTATGATCTTTCTCCTTCGGCCCTCGGTACCGAGTTGATCGTTTCCGTGGATGGCTATGATAAAACAGAACGTTCCATCAAGTATGCGTTGCTTTGTATCGTCCTCACCTTTGCCGCTTTTTTCCTTATTGAAAGCATTTATAAGAAACCATTACACCTTGTCCAATATGCCCTGGCCGGTCTGGCCCTGGTCCTTTTCTACACCTTGTTGTTAAGTCTTTCGGAATACCTGGGCTTCAATCTTGCCTATGGTATTGCGGCCTTTTCAACGATCGGTTTGGTGACCTGGTTTGTAGGGGGGATCATGAAGTCGGGACGGCTGGGCCTTTTTATTGCCATGGTATTGGCGGTGGTGTACAGTTATATTTTCACCATTATTCAGATGCAGGATTTCGCCTTGCTGATGGGTAGTGTGGGATTGTTCCTGGCATTGGCCGTGATCATGTATTTCTCGAGGAAGATACAGTGGTAGGGTTTGAGCTTAACCGCGAAGGCACGAGGGCGCAAGGGGATAGGGATGTTGGATGATGGATGTTGGATGGTGGAGCACAGCTGGGAATGATCCTTTCTTTTACCATTTTACTGGTATTGATCTATGAAGGGATGAAAAAGGCAGCGAAAGCAGCAATGGTTGAGAAATAAGGAATAAGAAATACGGAATAATTAATAAAAAATAAGGAAGTGAAACCACTTCCTTATTTTTTATTAGCTATTTCTTATTCCTAATTTCTAAAAATCAAGCCCCATGGCAAAATGCACATACGGTTTGCCGCGGAACAACCCGTTCATTTCCCAGGCGGCATCAAAGCGTAGGAAATAGCCGAGCAATACGCTGCGTACTCCAAAACCATATCCACCCACAAAGGGTCCGATACCACCCGTTTTGATCCGTACCACTACATCAGGACTGGAAGGATCAGTGTAAAGGGTGAAGGGGCGCTGTATCTTATCAAACTGGCCATTCCAGGCGGTACCCAGGTCAACAAATTGTACCAATTGGAAATTGCGGAGGAAGGCATTATTGATCGGTTTACTGAACAGGGTAGTGAATACAGGTAAACGGAATTCACTATTCATGACCACGGCATTGTTTCCGTTGGCAACATTCTGGGGGAATCCACGCATGTTCACGGCCAATGTCTGGAAGGCATAGTTACCATCGGGATCGGGTGTATTGGCATCATTGAACTTGGGGAATAACCAGTTGTCAACTCCACCCAGATAGTAGATCATTTTTTGAGTACCCCAGGAAACGTCCAATGCGCCACGGAAGGCCCAGATAAAGTTTCGGTAAATGGGTACATAGTAACGGAAATCACCTCCTATATTAAAGAAGAAAGGTTTGTTTCCGTTCCCCTTATCATTGGCCTGGGCATTGGCATCGATATAGGCTTTATAGCGCATGCCCTTCCAGATATTTTGTGCCGGATTGATCGCGTCATCATGTACATATTCCAGATGGGCGAGTATATAGGTCCGTTTCTGGTCTTCGAGTTGCAGGGTGATGGGCGGGTTATTGAAATCATCCGCCAGTACCACATATTTATCACTACGGAAGGCTGCATTCAATCGCAGGCTTCTGACCCGGTCAAATGGATAGGACACCGAAGCCTGGTAAAGATTGGTAAAGATCTTCCCGGTGGCGGCAAACCCTGAGGTGTTATCGGCGAGGATCGCCCGCTCGGTTGAACGGAAATAGGTGAATCCATAGTCGAAACGCTTTTTCAGGTATTGGGTAGAAAGAATATACTGTGCATCGCGAAGATCGGTTCCGATCTGGAATCCACCGGCAAATTTCCAGTCCTCCATCAGGTCGGAAATTCCCACCCGCAACATACCATTCAAGGCATTGCCATTACTCAGTTGAATGGGGCCGGATCCGCCTGCATAAGGTTGGTAGCGGGTCACGAGCACGTTATTGTTAAAACCACTTACGAGATAATCATTAAAGAATTTCGGTGGGCGGTATTCAAATACTTTGGCCTTGCTCAATACCGATTCCCTTCCAGGCAGGGTAACTGCTTCTATGATCTGCCCTTGCTTGGAGGTGGAATCTGTTTCCTCATTCATGAATTCATTCTGGAAAAAATCATTTGTCTTGGCCGCGGTATCGGTCCTTTCGGCATCATCTGCATTTAACCGACCCGCCGGTGCCCGTTCATTATCAAATTGCCTGCGTCGGTATTCCGTGGGTTTGGCTGTAACATTCCGGCGACGGAGCGCGTTCTCATCCACCCGCAAGCGGTACAGAAATTTATAATCCCCTTGCTGGATCACCTCACTCACCTGGCTATTATCTCCGGCTGTACGGGTTTCCAACAGGTTGTTTTGATAGTTCGATATGGGAAATACATAGGACGAGTCATTGGTCACAGATACAAACCCTACCGAATCTATATCGGTCTTGCCCCATTCTTTTAAGATCGAATCCACTTCTTTTGGATCGGGATTGCGTAACACTTCATCACCGATATAAACCAGCGAATCCAATCCAGCCCTTTCCGTGGCAAAGAAACCGGCATAGCGGTTACTGATCCCATTCTCATCACTCACAAAGGTGAAGTGGTAGGTATTGTATTGAGAAGGATAACGGGCATGTCCATGTTTCAGGCTGGTGAGCTGCGATATCTGTTTGAATTCCGATTTATTCCAGTTGTCAACCAGAAAGACATTGTAAGGTCCACCCACCAGGCTGTCATCGGAGGAGGCAGCCATGGCCGAAGGCCGGTTGCTGGAGTAAAGGATACCGGTCTTGTTGGGAAAAGAAACAAAGGAGGCATCCAGATCATCATACACATCATTGGTGATCTGTTCCACCCGCTCTTTGTCGATCTTATAGGTGAAGATATCAGTCTGTCCACTTTTTACCGCACTCAACAGGAGCGTATTCGCATCCAGCATGTACTTCATGTCTTGCACCTGGTCGAAATCTTTTAATTCGCGGTTCTTGACCACTTTGAACCGGTTGACCACATCATATACAAACAATTTCAGTTTACCTTCTTCACTATAGATACATGCCAGTCGGGTTCCTTTACCATCCCAGGCCAGGATGGGGTAATTGGGATTGATCTCTTTTTCCCGGCTACGGGTACCCAGTTTTAGCAATACCCGGCGATTCCCATAATTCTCATAGAAGGAGACATAGTATCGTCCCAGATGAAATTCCACCACGGCATAGGAGAAACTCCTGGGTGCCGGGTTGGCATTGAAACGGATATAGTCTTTTTTGCGGATCTCCTCGGTGACGGCCAATTGGCCTTTCGGTACCGGGCGACGTCCACGGATATCCTTGAAATAGGTTTCCCCTTCTTCCCGCATGAAATTTTTCAGCAGGTCTTTGAATTTTTTGGTCCCGGTAACTTTGAAACTGGCCGTATTCAGGCTCCGGTAGATCCGGGCGAGATAAAGCATGTAGGTGGTCTTGGGCTTGCCAAATTTGTCACCGATATAGCGCCAGAAGGCATGACCGGCCAATAAGGGTTTATCAAAGGCCAGTTGATAAAAATTCTTGTAACGCCCGGAGAGAATGGCTGATTTCAATTCCCCATCGAGCTCGGGGCTCCATTCCTCAGCCACATACTGCACATATCCGTCGGTGAGCCATTCGGGCAGATCGAGCAGGGCCTGATTGGCCGCAAACTCACCCAGGTCATCCCCAAAAAGTTCATTTTGCAGGATCACTTTTGCGATACCCTGGCGTATCTGGCGTTTGAGGTTATTATGATTACCATCGAAATACACCAGCATTTTGTTGTTCACCAGTTTGGTGATACCACCGGGGTATTGCCAGTCAATGCCCAATCCGATATTGGATTGTTGCATTTCATCAAAATTGTTGTACACCACAATATTGACCCGGCGCTGAAGGCCGTATTCCATGAATTCTTCCAGTTTGGGAAGTTCCTCTTCGGCGATCTGGGCTACATATTTTCCCAGTTGTAATCCATCCTGACTGAAGTAGGTGTTGAAATTATCGGTTTGGTAATATTTCCACTTGAACTTTTGGTATTGCACCCTGTTCTTTCCAAACTCGACCGTGCTGACCTGAGCATTAACTTGAACCGCACCCATTGTCAGGAACAACCCGGCTAAAAAGGTTTGGCGAAGGATAATTTGTTTCATAGAAAACGTTACTGTTTCTTTTGGATTAGAGCTGAATCCCTGTGATCTGTAATTTCGTCTTCGGAAAGGCGAATTCAGAATAACTAAAATACGAAAAAACGACCATGTGGCATGTTAAAGCTTTTACTTTCAATCCCGTCCAGGAAAACAGCTATGTCCTTTATAACGAACAGCATAAGTGCGTCATAATTGACCCTGGGTGTTATTTTCCGGAGGAACGACAGGAATTGAAGGATTTCATTCTCCAAACGGGTTTGGAGCCTGTCTGGTTGCTCAATACCCACTGCCACCTGGACCATGTTTTTGGGAACAAATTTGTTGCCGAAACCTGGGGCCTTCGGCTACACATCCACCCGGAGGAGGAAAAAGTGCTCGCCTTTGCCCCCACCAGCGGTGATATGTGGCAATTGCCCTTTGAAAATTATACCGGGGAGCTTGTTTTTCTTCAGGAAGGGGATTTTATTGAGGTGGGGGAAGACAGGCTTTCGGTGTTATTGACCCCGGGTCATTCCCCGGGCAGCCTCTCTTTTTATGCCGAAAAAGAAGGGTTTGTGATCGGGGGGGATGTACTTTTTAATGGGAGTGTGGGCCGGACCGACCTACCGGGGGGAAGTTTTACCACCCTGTTTCAAAGTATACAGACAAAGCTATTCGTCCTGCCCGACGATACAAAGGTTTATTCCGGTCATGGGCCTGTGACCACGATCGGTTTTGAGAAAATGAATAATCCGTATGTGAAGCTGTTTTAGGCGTCTCACGCCTCACGAAAAAACACCCTCCGCACCTCTTTCCGTTCCACTTTCGAAATAAACCAGGCAAAGGCCAGCATAAGTACGGTACCTGAAGCAATGCTAAACCAGAGAGGGTTCCATAATTGCAGTATTCCGCGGTGGATCAAATAGATCAGCGTCACCAGTACGAGATAGGCCAATAATTTCTTTTTGGCATAGGGTACCGGGTAGTATTTCTGTCCCATCTGGTAACTCAGGATCATCATAAACAAATAACAGCAGAAGGTAGCCAGGGCGGCTCCCAGATAATGGAGCCAGGGGATGAGCAGGAGGTTGAGTCCTACCGTGATGATGGCCCCTCCGAGGGTAATCCAGGCCCCATAGAGATTGCGGTTCGTGAGTTTATACCAGATACTGAGGTTATAATAAATGCCCAAAAAGATATTTCCCATCGCCAGTATGGGAACAATATAGATCCCTTCGCCCCATTCATCTGATTTCAGGGTGATGATCTCCTGCAACACATCCCGATAAAGTCCGATCCCCAGGAACATAAAACAGCAGGCAATCACAAAGAACTTCATTACCCGGGCATATTTCTTTTGTACGTTGTCTTCTTTTGAGCTATTGAAGAAAAAAGGTTCGGCCGCCATGCGAAAAGCCTGGATCATGATGGTCACGAGGACGGCCAATCGGTAAAGGTTGGCAAAGATTCCCAGCTCTTTGTCACCTTCGGCTGTGGTCAGGTCCACCACATGGCGGTAGACCAACCGGCTAAGCATATCGTTGATCATGCCCCCCATGCCAACAATGATGAGCGGGTAACTATATTCCATGACTTTTTTCCAGAGCGCGGTATTGAATTGGAATCGAATATCCCGGTATTCTTTTACCAATAATAAAAACACAAAAACACTTCCACAGAGATTTCCCAATAGGTAATAGCGAATCGGATCCTTGTCATTATAAATA
The DNA here is from genome assembly GCA_041752235.1 of Chitinophagaceae bacterium. Taxonomy (GTDB): domain Bacteria; phylum Bacteroidota; class Bacteroidia; order Chitinophagales; family Chitinophagaceae; genus SpSt-398. The sequence continues at coordinate 40,262 of JBGSHM010000010.1, read as the reverse complement.
ACTGAGAGAAATCCATCCGGATTCTGCTGAACCATCCGGGGGATGATTCCCAGAAAAAGGACGACCACCAGGATATTGACGATAATACCTGCCACCCGGACAAACGCGTATTTACGGGGACGGTTTTCCAACCGAAGTCGGGCAAAGGCGAGTGTGGCCAGAGTGTCAAAGAAAAGGATCCAGCACATCCAGGTCACATATTCCGGGTGTCTTTCCAATCCCGCGGCCGCTGTGATCGCCGGTCTGAACAGAAAAAGGAGGGCGGTAAATAAGAGGGTGGAGCCAATCAGGGATAGACTGAGGGTACTGTACAATTTTCCCCTGTCTTCTTCCTGGGCAAAACGGAAATAGGCCGTCTCCAGGCCATAGGTGAAAAGGACGTTTAGAAAGGGAATGATGGCATAGACCTGGGCCAGATCGGCGGTGGTGGCCGCACGGGCAAAAAGAAAGGGTAGGGACAGGTTCATCAGGTAACCCAGGAATCGGCTGACGATCGTGGGTAATCCATACCATAGTGTTTGTCCGGCCAGTTTCTTTATGCTGCTCAACGGCTTAGTTTGGACAAATTTAGATTTTAAAGTGGGAAAACGATTTACCTTCGCTATAGAAAACCACAAAGGGTCTTTGTTTTAAAGTTTCTCTCAGCGTACGCAACGTATTTTAAGCTCGCAACGTCAGTAGAAAAGTCGAAAATTGTAAGGCCGCAGCGACCGTGTATAGCTTGGCGAGCGCAGCGAGAAACCCTTAATACACAGTTTCAAATATAAAACCAGACAACAAACTTTTACAAATGAGAAAATTGACCTTACTCCTTCTTGGGTTGGGAATTGCGACGATCACATTTTCCCAGCAAGCGTATGAATCCAAAGTTGAATACCTGAAAAAGCAGCAGGAGACCTTTGCCATTGATTTTCCCTATCCCCCCTCCGTGGTGGAAGCGGCCCTGGTAGAGAAATTGGAAAAAATGGGCTATAAGACCAAAGAGTCCAAAGGGTTCCGGGTGTACAAAGGGGCCATCATCACCAGTATCAGTAGCGAGAGCATGGATTATGTTTTCCGGGTGGAACGCAAAAGCCGTCGGGAGAAAGATGAGACCGTGGTATTTATGATGATCAACAAGGCGGATGCCAATATGATGTCGCTGCTGGACAGTGATGTCAAGACCCAGGCCAAACTCTTTCTCAACGACATGGCGCCCTACATGGAGGCCTATAATCTGGAAGTAGAGATCAAGGCGCAGGAAGAAGAGGTTGAGAAGGCAGAAAAGAAACTCCGCAAGCTCGAGTCCGATGGCGATGACCTGCAAAAGAAATTGAAGAAGCTCGAAAACGATATTGAAGAGAATAAAAAGAATCAGGAAAGCCAGGCCTCTGAGATCGAGAACCAAAAGCAGGTGCTCGAAGCCATGAAGGGGAAGCGCAAGAACTGATCCTTAGTCGTGTTGCTCCGGGTCGGGGCTAAAAATAGGTTTACTTTCAGGATCCGCGAATCGCGGATTCTTTGTCATAACGGTATCCGTCAACGTGCGTAAGAACGCGACGATGTCTACGATCTCCGAGCGGTTGAGCGCGATCCGGTTTCTCACCAGCGGATCTACGGTTGGTCCATTCACTACTCCTGATGTATAATGTTGCAGACAGGCTTCAATACTCGCGAAGCGGCCATCGTGCATATACGGTTGGGAGAGTACAACATTTCGCAGCGAAGGCACTTTGAATTTCATGGAATCGGCCGGGTCGTTGGTGATCCGCATTCTTCCGGCATCCAGCAGGTTCGGGATACCCGGCAAACCGATATTTCGATAGCTCAGGTCTGTAAACAAGGGTTCCGTATGACAGGAAGCACATTTTGCTTTGAATAAAGTGTACCCTCTTTCTTCATAGGGGGTAAAACTGGCTTCGCCTTTTTTATACAGATCATATTTGGATTGGGAGGAGACCACTGATACCATGAACTGGGACAATGCCCGGAGCAGGCGTTGGCTGTTGATCTCATCATTGCCAAAGGCGGACTTGAACATACCGGGATAGTCGGGATCTGCTTTTAATTTCCGGATGATATTTTCAATGGTTTCCGCCATTTCATTGGGGGCGGTCAATGGCGCCAGTTGCTGTACATCGAGGTGGTTGATTCCTCCATCCAGATGAAATTCCTTTTGCCAGGCGAGATTGAACAAACCGGGGGCATTGCGGGTGGTAAATCCGTCATCAAAGCCATGGCTAAAGGAATGGTCAAACGAAGAAAAGGCGGCAAACTGCTGGTGACAGGAAGCACAAGGAAAATTACCATCGCGGGAGAGACGGCCATCGTAAAACAATTTTCTTCCCAATTCAAAACCCTCTTTTGTCAAAGGGTTTTGGTTAAAATCATAGGCTATGGCGGGGAATCCCTCCGGAACGCTCAGGGTTTCCAGTGTAGGGTTATAAGCTGATGCATCCTTCTTCTTACAACTATCGGCCATCAGGCCAAAAGCGATAGTGACCAGGAGTATGAAGGAGATCGTGCTTTTTGTTTTTTTCATGGTTCATTCGTTTTGGCATCCATCAGCGTGAACATATCGGCATAATTATCCGCGATTCTTTTTGCATTGGTACCCGGGGAAGTGATGGAAGGTTTGGCGGCGATAGAAAGGTCAACAGGTCCGCTAAACCATTTAGCGAGGTCCGCTTGTACCTGTATCTTCAGTTGCCGATTTTTTTGCAAGGTTAGGGCTTGTGGAAATTTCAGATCGATCTGTTTGAGGGTATTTGTTTCTCCTCTGAATCCGCCGATATGGTATTCAAAGAAATTTCCAGGCATGCGGGATACAGGTGAATGGCCTTCTATTTTGGCCATGATATATCCCGTGTTCCAGGTCCAGAACATTCCATGCAGGGGATCAAGTGCGCCGGTCTGTGCCCCGCTAACGTTACGTATGCTGTCTACACCTAAAAGAAAGCGTAGTCCGGTATAGGTTCCAGGTTCGAATGAAACAATCAACTTTTTTGAATCGGGTTGTTCTTCATCCACCAGAAAATAAGATTCTACCGATGCGGCTTTACTCGAATTGCCGATCAATTTAAAATTGGTTAGGTAATATTTGAATTTTGAAAGAGTGAACTCTTCACCGGCCGAGTTGGTGAATTTCTTTTCAAAACTCAGTGCCTCGGCGCCAAAAGTATGAGTCAAATGAATGGATACCGTTGCGATGTCCGCTCGTAAAGTTTCCTTTTTAATGAAAGAAAAGGAAAGCATAATGAGTACGGATGCCAATAAAATGGGTCGTATGGAATATGTGTTTGGCAAGGGGGAAGTAGGATTGAAATTAATCAAAATTCCCCGGGCTTCCATTTTTTCCGCCCTTCTTTGATCCTGGCCTCCTTCTTTTTCCCTTCTAGTCTTTTTTCTTTGGCTGCCTTGGAGGGTTTGGTGGCTTTGCGCTTCTTCTTTTCTATCAAGGCATTATCGATCAATACCTGCATTTTGCGGATCACTTCTTCCTTGTTCTCTAATTGGGTGCGATAGGTTTGTGAACGTACCTGAAGCAATCCATCTTTGGTAAGCCGATGGCCTAACCGTTCAAGCAGTTTTATTTTTTGCTCTTCATTAAAGACCTGCGAGTCGCTAATAGAAAAGCTGCCAATAACGGCTGTCTCGACCTTATTTACATTTTGGCCGCCTTTACCGCCCGAGCGGGTGGTCTGAAAAGATATCTCCTGATTGAGGTTTGGTGTCATAACAAACTTGATTACGCAGATTGCGCGGATTTCACAGTTTTTATGGATAAAGTTCTGCGTTTTTCGTGCATTCTGTGAGAAACATATTTTTGTCTGGCAGATTACACAGAAAACACAGAAATTATGAGGGCAGTCATACAGCGGGTCAAACAAGCACAAGTAGTGATCGATGAAAAGGTAAAGGGTCGTATTGAAAGGGGGTTATTGATTTTTTTAGGTATAGAAGATGCCGATTCCGAGGAGGATATCCAATGGTTAAGTTCCAAGATTGTCAACCTGCGAATCTTTGATGATGAGCAAGGGGTAATGAACCTGTCAGTAAAAGACGTAGATGGTGGTATACTTCTAATCAGCCAATTTACCCTTCATGCTTCAACCAAAAAAGGGAACCGGCCTTCGTACATCCGCGCCAGTAAACCCGACCATGCCATACCTCTATATGAAAGAATGATTGCTCAATTGGGCGTAGATCTCGGGAAAAAGATAGAGACCGGAGAATTTGGGGCTGATATGAAAGTGGAGTTGTTGAATGACGGGCCGGTGACGATATTAATTGATACAAAATTGAAAGAGTAAGGTTGGGTGGCTTAACCGCAAAGACGCCAGGCCGCGATGGATCGCGATGACATCCTGGCGAAACATGACGTCCCTGCGCCATGGCGGTAAAAAAAGCTGGTGATTATATACCCACCCGTTCAGTAAACCTCTCCCCACTCTCCATTTCAACCAGGATAAAAAAGACACTTTCGCGGATGGTGGCATTGTAGGTAAACTGGGTTTGGCGAATGTCTTTTTGCTCCACGACCCGGTTACCCTGTGAGATCCAGATCATGATATTCTTGAGGTTACTGGTGGATTTGATCGTAATGGTGCGACCACTTGTTAGTATTTTAAAAGGCTTCTTGGCCCGCGAAACATTGTTTTCAGCAATGGTTTTGGGATTGGTTTTTTGAGAAAAACCGGCCATGGTAAAGGTGGTAAACACGAAAAAGGTCAGCAAGAGGCGGATCATGGGATAATAAGATCGGTGTTTGGAAATTGGTTATTACTGGTTCTCAAAGGGTAAGGGAGTCTCAAAACGGCAAGAATCATGCTAAATTGCATGTCTTATCAAAAAGTTTTGTTATGACCTTGTCGGAGGCACAGAAACAGGTTGATCAATGGATACAAACCGTTGGGGTAAAATATTTCAGCGAACTCACCAACATGGCCATCCTCACCGAAGAGGTAGGCGAGTTGGCGCGGCATATGTCAAGGGTATATGGCGAGCAATCCTATCGCCCGGGAAAGGAACCCGCCCATCTGAAAGGAAATGAGAGTCCGATGGCAGAGGAAATGGCGGATGTGCTGTGGGTACTGCTTTGCCTGGCCAATCAGACAGGGGTCGATCTGGAGCTGGCCATGCAAAAAAACCTGGCGAAAAAGAACCAACGGGACGCCGATCGTCATCAAAATAACCCCAAGCTTCACTGAGCATTTCTTACTTTTGCGCACTATTATTATGGCAAACGAAGCGAACAAACAAAACCAGCGGGATGGCCGTTTTCAGGCGATCATCTCGCATTGTAAAGAATACGGGTTCATCTTTCCCAGCAGTGAGATCTATGATGGCCTTCAGGCCGTGTATGACTATGGCCAGTGGGGGAGTGAGTTGAAGCGGAATATCCGCGACTATTGGTGGAATAGCATGACCCGCCTGCATGATAATATTGTAGGGATTGACGCCGCTATCTTCATGCACCCCACCACCTGGAAGGCCAGTGGGCATGTAGACAATTTCAATGACCCGATGATCGACAACAAGGATAGCAAGAAGCGCTATCGTGTGGATCACCTGATCGAAGGCTATGCCGCTGAACTCAAGACTGCCGGGGACGAAGCAAAGAGCGATGCCCTTATCGCCGACATGGAAGCCCTGATCGCGAAAGATGATTTTCCCGGTCTCAAGACCCTGATCGAAACCAATAAGATCAAATGTGCAGTGAGCGGCACCTGTAACTGGACCGATATCCGTCAGTTCAACCTGATGTTCGCCACCGAGTTTGGATCAACCGTTTCATCCGATGGGGAAGACAATAAGGTCTATCTGCGTCCCGAAACCGCCCAGGGTATTTTTGTAAACTTCCTAAACGTCCAGAAATCAGGCCGGATGAAGCTCCCCTTCGGGATCGCTCAAATAGGTAAAGCCTTCCGGAATGAGATCGTAGCCCGCCAGTTCATTTTCCGGATGCGTGAATTTGAACAGATGGAAATGCAGTTCTTTATCCGTCCCGGCACCCAGAAAGAATGGTATGAAAAATGGAAACAGACGCGTCTTGACTGGCATCTTTCTTTAGGGTTTCCAGCAGATAAATACCGTTTTCACGACCATGTGAAACTGGCCCACTACGCGGATGCGGCCTGTGATATTGAATTTGAATTCCCAATCGGGTTCAAAGAACTTGAGGGTATTCATAGCCGGACCGATTTTGACCTTCGTCAACACCAGGAATACAGCAAGAAAAAGATGCAGTATTTTGATAATGACCTGGATCCGGCCACCGGGAAACCCTTTGGTAATTATATTCCCTATGTGATTGAGACCTCTATCGGTCTTGACCGGATGTTTCTTGCCGTGATGAGTCAGGCTTATACCGAAGAAGACCTGAGCACGGAGGAGAAAAAAGACGAAAGGGTCGTACTGAAATTTCCCCTCAAACTGGCCCCGATCAAATTGGCGATCCTGCCCCTGGTTAAAAAGGATGGATTGCCCGAGATCGCCCGGCAGTTGATGGATGAATGTAAGACCTCCTTCTATACTTTCTACGAAGAAAAGGACACGATTGGTAAACGTTACCGTCGGATGGATGCGCTCGGCACTCCTTTTTGTGTCACCATTGACCAACAGACCAAGGAAGACGGAACCGTCACCATCCGCCACCGGGATAGCATGGTGCAGGAACGGGTGGCGATGAATCAGGTACGCGAGATCGTTTGGAAGGCCATTCAATAAGTTTTTACCGCAAAGGCGCAAGGGGCGCCAAGGAACGCTAAGTCATGCTGTTCCTTGGCGCCCCTTGCGCCTTTGCGGTTATTCAAATCCCAAAAATCAGCATTTCGACTGACCTTCCTCACCCCCTCCCCCCCGCCATATTTCTACTTTAGCCTCCTCTTCTCATCAAAATCTTCTTTGTTATGGAAACGATAACCAAACCGATCAACCAGGAACAAGAACCGGGGCAAAAGGAAGTAGTCAAGGCCATCATGGATGGCAATGAGGCAGCCTCCTATATTGCCTACAAAACCAGCGAAGTATGCGCCATTTACCCCATTACCCCTTCTTCTTCGATGGGCGAATGGGCAGATGAATGGAGCAGCAATGGCCAAACCAATATCTATGGGGAAGTTCCCAAAGTCATTGAAATGCAAAGCGAAGCCGGTGCCGCCGGTGCCATTCACGGGGCTTTGCAAGGTGGCGCACTCGCTTCCACCTTTACCTCCTCACAGGGATTGTTGCTGATGATCCCCAACATGTACAAGATCGCCGGTGAATTAACTCCGGCCGTATTCCATATAGCCGCCCGTACGGTAGCTACGCATGCCTTATCCATTTTTGGCGACCACAGTGATGTGATGGCCACCCGCGCTACCGGATTTGCCATGCTTTTTGGCAATAACCCCCAACAGGCCATGGACATGGCTATGATCTCAACCTCAGCCACGCTGAAGGCCCGGGTCCCTTTCCTGAATATTTTTGACGGGTTCCGCACTTCACACGAACTGAACCAGGTGGAAGTGATTCCGGATGACGTGATTCGCCAAATGATCGATGAAGAAGCCGTAAGCAAACACCGGAAACGCGCCCTTAACCCCGAACATCCCATTGTACGTGGTACCGCCCAAAACCCCGATGTATTCTTCCAGAGCCGGGAAGCCTCCAATATATATTATAATGAAACCCCTGGTTTTGTAAAAAAAGCCATGGAAGAATTTGCCCAACTGACCGGGCGTACCTATCACCTGTTTGATTATTATGGACACCCGGAAGCAGAACGCGTGATCATCATCATGGGTTCGGGTACAGGCCCGGTGCATGAAGTGACCGATTACCTGAATACCAAAGGAGAAAAAGTGGGTTATCTGAATATTCATCTTTTCCGTCCTTTCTCAGTAGCCGATTTTATTCAAACCCTGCCGACCAGTGTGAAAAAGATCGCTGTGTTGGACCGTTGTAAAGAACCTGGCGCCATTGGCGAGCCACTCTTTATGGATGTCATCAATGCCTTCCATGCCGGTTGGAACCTCCCGATGCCTAAAGTGATTGGTGGCCGTTACGGACTTGCCTCCAAAGAATTCAATCCGGGCATGGTACTGGCCGTATATGATGAGTTGAAAAAAGATCAACCAAAGAACGGGTTCACCATCGGTATTGAAGACGATGTGACACACACCAGTTTGTCCTGGGATAAAGAATTTTCGTTGGAGAACCAACACCTTTTCCGCGGTTTATTCTATGGACTGGGTGCAGACGGAACCGTAGGTGCCAATAAAAATACCATCAAGATCGTAGGGGAAGTGACCGATGACTATGTGCAAGGATACTTTGTTTATGATTCCAAAAAATCGGGATCATTGACCGTATCGCACCTGCGCTTTAGCGAACATCCCATTCAATCCACTTACCTGATCAATTCGGCCAATTTTGTGGCCTGTCACCATTTCAATTACCTCAAGAAATATGATGTGCTGAAGTATGCGGAGAAGGAAGCTACCTTCCTGCTCAATGCACCGTATGAAGCCACAGAGGTATGGCAACATCTTCCCAGGAAAATTCAGGAAGAGATCATCCACAAGCAGCTCAAGTTCTATACGATAAATGCCTCTAAGGTTGCCCGCGAAGCGGGGATGGGGTCGAGGATCAACTCCGTTCTTCAAACCTGCTTCTTTGCCATTTCCAATGTGATGACCAGAGACCTGGCCATCCAGTACATCAAATCCGCCATTAAAAAGACCTATAGCCGCAAAGGTGAGGCCGTGGTGGAGAAGAATTACCAGGCTGTTGACATGACGCTCGACAATCTGCATCGGATCGATTACAGCGCTTACATTACCGGGGAAGTCCCCATTGAAGCGCCGGTCTCCGTCGAGGCACCTGATTTTGTGCAACAAGTCCTGGGTAAGATCATTGCCGGGGAGGGAGACGATCTTCCGGTCAGCGCCTTCCCCGTCGATGGTTCCTATCCGTCGGGTACCACCAAATGGGAAAAACGAAATATCGCCGAACAGGTCCCCGTCTGGGATCCGAGTATTTGCTCGCAATGTGGTAAGTGTTATTTTGTTTGCCCCCATGCCGCCATTCGTGTTAAAGTATATGATCGCGACTGGCTGGCCGATGCTCCTGCATTCTTTAAACATACCGATCCAATTGGAAAGGAATTTTATAAAGACAAGGAAGCCTATACCCTTCAGGTTGCCGTGGAAGATTGTACCGGTTGTAAACTCTGTACTGAAGTTTGCCCCATTGAGAGCAAAACACAGCCTGGTCACAAAGCCATTGACATGATGGATGTAGAGCCGCTGAAGGAACATGAAAAGAACAACTGGGATTATTTCCTTTCCCTGCCAGATATCGACCGCACGCGTGTAAACAAGGGTACTGTAAAAGGTTCGCAATTGCTGGAACCCTTGTTTGAATTCTCCGGTGCTTGCAGTGGTTGTGGGGAAACACCTTACCTCAAACTGTTGACACAGTTGTTTGGTGACCGGATGCTCGTGGCCAATGCCACCGGATGTTCGTCCATCTTTGGAGGTAACCTGCCTACCACGCCCTGGAGTACCGATCATGAAGGACATGGACCAGCCTGGGCCAACTCGCTTTTTGAAGACAATGCCGAGTTTGGTTTAGGAATCAAATTGGCTACTGACAAGAAACGTGAAATGGCCTTCCATATCCTGAAGCATATGCGGGAAGAGGTTGGCAGCGAATTGGCAGATGCCATCCTGAAAAATGAAGAGAATAGTGAAGGAGAACTGATCGAACAACGCAAATATGTCAATGAATTAAAGAAACGCCTCCGCACGATCAATACAGAAGAGTCGTACCGGCTCTATCAGATCGCTGAATTCCTGGAAAAGAAATCGGTATGGATCGTTGGAGGAGATGGATGGGCTTATGATATTGGTTTCGGAGGACTCGACCATGTATTGAGCACCGGCGAGAACATCAATATCCTCGTTATGGATACCGAAGTGTACAGCAATACCGGCGGACAAAAATCAAAAGCTTCTCCGATCGGTGCCAGTGCCAAGTTTGCCGTAAAAGGTAAGACCACCGGCAAAAAAGACCTGGCCATGCAAGCCATTGCCCACGGCAATGCCTATGTAGCACAGATCGCCATGGGGGCCAATGATGTACATGCTCTCAAAACCATTCTGGAAGCCGAAGCCTTCCCGGGTTCTTCCATCATCATTGCCTATAGCCATTGTATCGCGCATGGATATGATATGTGCCATGGATTGGATCAGCAGAAACTGGCCGTGAACTCGGGTTACTGGCCGTTGTTCCGGTACAATCCGCTGAATGAAAAAGGAAAACGCTTCTCCCTCGATTGCAAAAACCCAACCGTGGCGTTGGATGAGTTCCTCTATCATGAGAACCGCTTTGCGACAATCAAGAACAGCAATCCGGATATGGCGGGTCAGTTCCTGAACCAGGCCAATGAGGGAATCAAACTGCACTGGGAGCGTATTGAGGCGTTGAAGCAGTTATAATCAAGGCAAGAGTCAAGACAAGTATAAGAAAATAGGGGCCCCTTTCCAGGGGCCTCTCTTATTATTTGATTTTCTTCGTGTCCTTTGTGCGCCCTTTGTGTTCTTTGTGTCCTCCTACGCCAGTCTTGCGTAGAGGACACGAAGGACACAAAGGAGGCACAAAGGACACAAAGTTGTGAGAATTAAACCCCGAATTGTTTCAAATGATGATCGGCATGCTTCCACATGGCCTTGCTCCAGTTCTCTTTGGTCATTCGGCCAAAGACCGGATGTACTTCCCTGGCCATGTTTTGCGGAGTGAATTGTTGGATCATGTCCACCAGTATTTTTTTCTCCTGTTCAAATATCCGGGGATCGGTGATGATAAAGGTCTTGTCGGTAGGCAAACTCCTTTTGTATGGTTTCTCATCATACAGCATCTTTTTAAAGAAAGGCATAATGAGCCGCATCATAAAGTTGCCTTTCACTTCATGGGTTCCCAGGGCTACACCAATGGGTTTTTGCAGATGGGCCATCATCTGGGCTACATCCATCTTTCCCCAAACGCGTTGTGTTTCGGGAGTCAATGACTCTATTCGATCGAGTATTTGCTGCTTGGCAACCGGGTCGAAAAGGCTTTTAATTTCCATATTGGAAAGTTAATAAATCTTTTAAAAAAGCTAATAGCTAATAGCTCTTAGCTTTTAGTAGTTATCAGAGTGAGGTAAACTTCCTTTCGTAGTAAGGAATCTCGTCGTGGCTGATTTTCTCTTTTTGATACCAGTAAGCCAGGGTAACAACATGTCCATCCCGTGTATGTAACAGGCGACCAAAAATGGCATTGGTTGGGTTAAAGGTTACATCGGTAACACCAATGGTAAATGTTGCCGGGGCCGGAGCTTCTGCAACCGGTTCTGCCGGTGTCTCACCTTCAACAGGTTTGGGCGTGGGAGCGGCTTTGGGGGGAGGAGAAGCGACCACCACCACGGTGTACTTATTAAGTTCCAATAGCGATTTCAGGAAGGCCACTCTTTCGGTGGAAGCATTCTTTTCCACGATGGCACATTTGATGCCATCCAGGTCCTCGAATTCATGATTCTTGTTGATCGCCATGGTCTTTTATTTCAATAATGAAAAGATATATTGGTAGCCACCGCTGTACAATCCGGTTACAATGATACCCGCCAGGCACAAGACCATGGCGAGTTTAGGTGACCAGCTTGTGCGTACCGCTTCAATGGGGTTTTCATTGGCATCCATGAAAATGGCCCGTATCACTTTGAGATAATAATAGAGGGAGACCACCATATTGAGTGCGGCAATGGTGATCCATACATAGTTGCCGGTTCCAGCCCCGGAAATAAGCAGAAAGAATTTTCCAAAGAAACCAGCCGTTGGCGGAATACCCGCTAGTGAAAACAGCGATATCGCCAGCACCCAGCTCAATCCGGGGTTGGTTTTGTAGAAACCTTTGTAATCGTCGATATTTTCTTTTCCCGTAGCCGCGCTCACGAGTGAGATCACCGCAAAAGCACCCAGGTTGGAAAAGATATAGATCAAAATAAAATAGATAACTGATACTCTTCCGGCACCAAAATCGCCGGCCAGGCCGATCAGGATAAACCCGATCTGTGCGATCGAGGAGAAAGCGAGGAATCGTTTCAGGTTCTGTTGGCGCAAGGCAAACAGGTTACCGATGACCATGGAGGCTAACGAAAGTATAAAGAGGGTATAATATAGGATATAAGGAATCCCGGAGAATAAACGATAAAGCACCGATACCATCACAAAAACAACGGCTCCTTTGGAAATGACCGAGAGATAAGAGGTAACCGCTATCGGGGCGCCTTCGTAAACATCAGCCGTCCATAAATGGAAAGGCACTGCTGAGATCTTAAAGGCCAGTCCGGCCATGATCAATACAAATGCATAAAGACTAAGCGGTGCATCGGTAAAGCTTCCCGCCAGCAGGTCGAAATCTAGTGTACCTGTAGCACCATAGGTCAGGGAAATACCAAAAAGAAGAAGTCCTGAACTAAAAGCAGAAGAAATGATCATCTTAAAAGCGGCTTCAGAGGACTTCTTTTTCTCCAGGTCAAAATTAGCAAGTGCCGAAAGGGGAATGGTCGAGAGTTCAAGTCCCAGGTAGAACATCAACATGTTGTTGCTGGACAGCATAAAGAACATACCCAGCAGGGTGGACAGCAGCAACAGATAAAATTCTATGAGGTGTTTATGGGTTTTTAGCCATTCGTACGATTGCAGGGAAATGATCAGGGTGCCCAGGTTCAACAGGTTCTTTTCAAAAGTGATCAGCGGGTTGGTACGGAACATATTGCCAAACAGGTTTCCTTCTCCCGGGTAGATAAAGCCGGCAGCCAGGTTGATCACCAGCAACGCATTGATCACATTCAATAACACACCCGGTTTCCATTCCCTGGAGCCGAGCTTGATAAACAGGAGCAGGAAGATGATCAGCGCCACCAACCATTCCTGTTTCATTAAAAGGAGTAACTCATTGTACATGATCGCTCTTAATTATTTTGGTATGACGGACAGTTTTTGGATCATTACATCCATTCCCGGTCCGATCAATTCATTCAACCAGAATGGCGCTACCCCAATGATCACGATACCGGCGATCAATAAGGCTGCAGCCAATTTTTCATTCCAGCGGGCATCTGCCAGCGTAGCATGGTCGCCAGATTCCAGCGGTCCCATGATAGCTTTGCCAACAGCCCGAAGTATATAAACAGCCGTTACCACGATCGAGGCACAGGCCAGGATGGTAGCAACGCGGTAAAGCGTATCTGTTTTTTCCCAGGCACCCATAAATACCGTCATCTCCGCCACAAACCCGCTAAAGCCGGGTAGTCCAAGGGAAGCCAGTCCGGCCAGCACAAAAATGGTGGAGATAAAAGGCATCACTTTCAGCAATCCGCCAAGCTTGGCCATATCCCGGGTATGCGTTCTTTCATAGATCATGCCGATAGCGGCAAAGAAGAGGGCGGTGATCAATCCATGCGAGATCATTTGCATCACAGCACCGGCCAGTGCCGTACGGGTCAGCATCCCGATTCCCAATAACACAAACCCGACGTGACTGATAGAAGAATAGGCATTGATATACTTGAGGTCCTTCTGCATCATCGTCGCAAATGCGCCATAGATAATAGCAATGGTGGATAAAATAATGATGATCCAGGAATATTCTTTAGCTCCTTCAGGCATCAGTAAAGTAGCCACACGCAAGCACCCATATCCCCCTAATTTCATGGAAATACCGGCAAGGAACATCGAAGCGGCGGTTGGCGCAGAAGAGTGACCATCGGGTACCCAGGTATGAAAGGGAAACAGGGCGGTGAATACCCCAAAGCCAATAAAGAGGAAGGGAAAGAAGATCCGTTGCGTGGCTATCGGAATGTTCAGGTTCACGATCTCGAGAAAACTGAAACTATGATGGCCATTGATATTGGTGTTGAAATAAAGGCCTACCAAACCAACAAACACCAAAGCGGATCCACCCATTAACATGAGGGCCAGTTTCATGGCGCTGTATTCTTTTTTACCACTGCCCCAGATACCGATCAACATGAACTTGGGTATAACAGCCACTTCCAGGAAGAAGAACAGGGTAAAGAGGTCAAGGGAAATAAAGAAACCATAGGCTCCCATGCTTAGTAAGATGAGGAGGAAGAAGAATTCTTTATTCCATTTTTCCTGTTTCCAGGATACCAGTACGCCGGCCATGACCACAATGGCGGTCAACAGGATCATACCCACGGATATGCCATCCACACCAATATGGAAATCGATCTGTAAGGGGCCAAACCAGGAGTATCGTTGTTGAAAATACATGTTCTCTGCTCCGGGTGTCCGCACCTGCAGGTATTTCCAGAGCAGGTACAGCGAGATGCCCAACTGAGCGGTGGTACCTGCCAGGGAAACGGCTCTGACCTGCTTCAATCCGCGCACCGGCAAAAGTGCCAGCAGCGTAGCGAGGGGAACGAGGAGTAAGAGTAATAGGTTCATGTTGGTTCAACTATTTTTTACCAGAAAAAAATGAAAAGCACGGCCAGCGCTAATACCCCACCAAAGAAGTAAAGCGCATATTGCTGTACCCGTCCTGATTGAATGCCTTTGATGGCATTGGACAATTCAGCAGTGGTAACGGCGATGCCATTCATTAATCCGTCAATGATATTCCGATCGATCCAGGCGGCGGGACGGCCGACCAGGTTGAATAATATTTTTTTAGTGACAAAGAGATAGATCTCGTCAATATAAAACTTATGATAGGCTGCTTTGTACAAAGCGCCCAGGCTACCGGAGACCTTCGCTGCACGGTCATTTTGTTTAAAATAAAAAAGAAAAGCAAGTCCGATACCTGCCAGTCCGATTAATACGGGCGCTACCGAGAAACCAAGGTGCAGATGGCTTTCAAATCCCCGGTTGTCGGAGGAGAGGTATTGGGAGAAAGGAAGAAAGCCCACACTGATCGTGGCCAGGGCCAGAACGATCAACGGAATTTTCATACTCAGGGTGCCTTCACCATGTGCATGAACTTCGGTGGGTTTGTTCCAAAAAATATTAAAGTAAAGCCGGAACATATAGAATGCGGTGATACCAGAGGTGATCAGCCCGAGATAATAAACTGCCGGGTTATGTTCATAGGCGGCCAGCAGGATCTCTTCTTTACTAAAGAAACCGGCAAAGGGAGGTACTCCGGCAATGGCAAGACAAGCCACCAGAAAAGTAATATGGGTGATGGGCATGTATTTGCGCAAACCACCCATGTCTTTCATTTCGTTGCTATGCACCATGTGAATGATAGCGCCTGCACCGAGGAACAAGAGTGATTTAAAGAACGCATGTGTAAAGAGATGGAAGAGCGATCCGGTATAACCCAATCCTGCTTCACCGCCATACCCTGAAACACCCAGGGCAAACATCATATATCCGATCTGGGACATGGTAGAGTAGGCAAGTACCCGTTTGATATCTGTTTGGGTACAGGCAATTAAGGCGGCAAATAAGGCTGATGCGGCACCCACCCATGTTACTACCTGAAGGGACAGGTGATTGACGTAAAAGAGTGGGAACATCCTGGCTACCAGGAACACACCAGCTACCACCATGGTAGCGGCGTGGATAAGGGCGGATACTGGTGTAGGACCTTCCATGGCATCGGGCAACCAGATATGCAACGGGAACATGGCGGATTTACCGGCCCCACCGACAAATACCAGCACCAAGGCCCAACTGATCATGGAGATACCCAGGAAAGAAGAAGTGGTCATTCCAATCAGGTAAGGGGATTGCGGATCGGTCAATCGTTGAATCAGGGTATTGAAATCAAGGGTGTTTCCATTAAAACCCAGGATCAGGATACCGACAAGGAAACCCAGGTCGGCAAAGCGGGTAACAATAAATGCTTTTTTTGCAGCGGCCACGGCCGATGGTTTCTGATAATAAAAACCAATGAGCAGGTAGGAAGAAACACCCACCAGTTCCCAAAAAATGTAGATCTGAAAGATATTGGAAGAAACAACGAGACCAAGCATGGAAAAGGTAAAGAGACCCAGGAAAGCATAGTAGGTGCTGAATCTTTCCTCTCCGCGCATATAACCCAGACTGAAGAGATGTACCATAAAGGAAACCATAGTAACGACCACCAGCATCATTACGGAAAGAGGATCAATGACCATACCTATATTGATGCTGACACTGGGAGAGAAACGAAGCCAGTCATGCTGCAAGACCGTGAGGGTAGGATAGACCCCATCAATTTTCCCCTCTACCAGAAAGTACTGGTAAGCGGTAAACAGGGCGAGTCCGGCGGAAACAGCCAATAAGAAGGTGGCGATCCATCCGGCAGATTGTTTGAACCGTCCCCGGCCACCAATACCCAGCACCAGAAAACTGACCAGGGGCAGCAGGGGGATCAAGGCTATATAGGATGCGTAGTTCATTTTAGTATTTCATTTCAGTCGCTTCTTCCACATCGATCGATTTGTGGCTGCGGTATAGATTGATAATGATGGCGATCGCCACAGCGGCTTCGGCAGCAGCGATCGTAATGATAATGATGGTAAAGAACAATCCGTCCAATTGCTCGGGATACAGGTACTTATTGAACACCACAAAATTGATGTTCACACTGTTCAGGATCAGCTCCACCGCCATCAGCATGGTGATCATGTTGCGGCGGGTAAACAGCCCATACGTCCCTATAAAGAAGAGAGCGGTACTGACAAAGAGTATATGGCTTACCGGTATCTCGTTCATTTTTGTTCAGGTTTTGATTTGAGGGCAATGACAATACACCCGATCATGGCCGCCAGCAGGAGCATGCTCACCACTTCAAATGGGAGGGCATACCCCTGTGGGCCGGTATTCAGCATTTGGGTCCCGATCTTCTGCATGGACCATTCAAATGGACGACCAGAACCCGGGAAGCTGTTCTTGTATATCAAAAGGTAAGTAAGCGCAAAACCAAATACCACCGACAAGGTGGAGAAGATGACCCGCATCCGGGGCGCTTTGGCCATCAATACACCGGATTGCTGGGTAAGGAAAATGGAGAAAATGATCAACACTACGATTCCACCCACATATACCACGATCTGAACGGCCGCAATGAATTCCACCTCCAGCCAAAAATATAAAGCGGCTACTCCGATCAAACTAAAAAGCAACCAGATCGCCGAACGAAATATTTTCCGCGTGGTCATGGCCAACAGACCCGAACCAAGTATAAAGGCGGAAATAAGGTAGAATATGATTTGCGAAGCTGTCATTGAGTTGGCTTTTGAAGGGAAGCTGATAGCTAATAGCTATTAGCTATTAGTTATCAGCTATTAGCTTTAATACAAGTTTTTTATTATTACAATAATATTCACCATTCACTATTCACCATTCACTATTCACGTCTCACGTCTCACGTCTCACGCCCCTCACTCCACTCCCTCCCTGATCTTCGATCCGGGCAGGTTCAATTTCTTGGTCAATTTATTTCTGTCAAATACACTGTGTTCAAAAGTCTGGGCCATCTTGATCGCATCCGTCGGGCAGGCTTCGATACAGAGATTACACATGGTGCAAAGCTCGAGGTGGTAGATAAAGGTATCGAGGGCCTTTTTCTTTTTTCCTTCGGGGCTTAGATCGAATTTGGTAATGATCTTGATGGTGCCATTGGGACAGGCCAGTTCGCAAGCGGTACAACCGGTGCAGGCGTGTTCGTTATTGGTATCATGGGTCATGACCACTTCGCCCCGGAAACGTTCAGGCAAAACAAGTTCCACCCGGTTATCGGGGTATTGCTGGGTCAGTTTTTCTTTCCCATGCCGCAGGGCATATTTACCGGTCAGCCTCATGCCCGCCCAGAGGGAGCCAACGGCGGACGCTACTTCTTTAATATATTTTATTAAAAATGCCATTGCAGGATCGAGATTAGGGTGACTAAGAGCAGGTTGAACATGCTGATCGGCAGCAGGTATTTCCATTCCAGGTTCAGCAACTGGTCAATCCGCATACGGGGAAAGGTCCAGCGGAACCACATGATCACGAAGATGAGGAAGAAGGTTTTGCCAAAAAACCAAACGATCCCGGGTATATAATCCATGATCACATTAAAGGTCGTGTTGGTGCCAAAATGAAGGGGCATCCAACCACCCAGAAAGAGCGTAGCTCCAACGGCACAAACCACAAAGATGCTGACATATTCAGCCAGGAAGAAAAGCGCGAATTTCATTCCTGAATATTCGGTGTGAAAACCACCGGTCAATTCAGATTCTGCTTCCGCGAGGTCAAACGGTGCACGGTTGGTTTCCGCAGTCACCGCGATCATAAAGATCACAAACGCGATCCATACCGGTATATGTCCTTTAAAGATCCACCATCCATTGGCTTGTGCATTCACGATCTCGCTGATACGCAGGTCACCTGTCAGGATCACGATCACCAGGATGGCGAAACCAGCGGATAATTCGTAACTCACGATCTGTGCGCCACTGCGCATGGCACCCAGGAGTGAATATTTATTATTGCTTGACCAGCCGGCCATCAGGATACCGATGACGGAAAGCGATGATACAGCGGTTATAAAGAAGATTCCAATATTGATATCCCAGATCTGAAACCCTTTGGAAAAAGCCAGTGGCGCCATGATCACCATGGCTACGATCATAACGATAAAAGGAGCCAGGTTGAAAAGCAGCTTGTCCACACTAGCCGGGGTCATCCCTTCCTTGACTATGAGTTTGAGGGTATCGGCTACCGTTTGAAACATTCCTTTAGGGCCTACCCGGTTTGGACCGAGACGCAGTTGCATCCAGGCTGATACTTTTCTTTCCATCATGATCAATACCAAACCCAACATGGAGAAAAGGGCAATGATCAACACCCCGATGATGGCAAATTCAATGACCAGGGCCAGGGTGGGGTGAAACTGGAGATAGAGCCAGTCGTGTACGTTCTGGGATATGCTTTCTAATGTTGGCATCTTACTACTTGAGGCGTTTTTTAACTCTACACGAATTATTTATTATTAATTATTAATTACTGGTCATCAAAACAACCGTTTCACGAATAACACCAATGAGTGAATTCATAATCAATAATTTCACTTATCTGTCAATATCCGGTATTACCAGATCCAAGGTTCCCATCATCGCCACCAGGTCTCCGATCTTAGCGCCTCTTGCCATATGGTCAAGCGCAGAAAGGTTGGAATAACCGGGGGAGCGGTACTTGATCCGGTAAGGAGTGGTTCCGCCCTCACTCACAATATAGACGCCCAATTCTCCACGGGCCGTTTCCACTCGTGTATAAAATTCTCCTTTGGGAAGTTTCAACACGGCTTTTGTCTTTGCCTGAAAATCTCCCTCGGGTATCTGATCGATCAATTGTTCAACAATGGACATCGACTGGCGTAATTCACGGAGACGAACCAGATAACGGGCAAAACTATCACCGGCTGTTTCGATCTCCTCTTTGAAATCCACCTTATCATATATTTCATACGGATAAAGCTTCCGGATATCACAGGAAACGCCACTGCCACGGGCAGTTGGGCCTGAGCAACCATAGGAAATCGCATCCTCCTTAGAGATATACCCAATTCCTTTCATGCGGTTCTGGAAGATGATATTACCCGTGACCAGTTGATCGTATTCGTCTATACGGGAATAGAAGTGTTTCAGAAATTCCTTTACTTTCTGTTGAAAATTAGGATGGATATCATACATCACCCCGCCTGGTACCATATAGTTCATGGTCAACCGGGCGCCACAGGTTTCTTCCATTATATCGTTGATCATTTCTCTTTCCCGGAAAGCCAGAAAGAAGGGGGTTAAGGCACCCACATCCATGGCCATGGCTCCCCACCAAAGTACATGGGAGGCGATACGGGTCAGTTCATCCATGATCACCCGGATATATTGAGCCCGGGCAGGCACTTCGATCTGTAATCCCTTCTCCACGGTCAGGGCACAGGCATGGTTATTTATATGGGAGGAGAGGTAGTCCATCCGGCTGGTCACATAAATGAATTGCCGGTAGGTCAGGCTTTCGCTCATTTTCTCAATGGAGCGATGGATATACCCCAGGTGTGGTTCTACTTTTTGAATCGTTTCCCCATTGACATGAATCACCAGACGCAATACGCCGTGTGTGGCTGGGTGTTGGGGGCCCATATTGATCACAAGATTGTTACCTTCGAGATCACCAGGGGCGTTTTGTATGGTCTTTTCAGTGTACATCCTTTTCCATATTACAAGTAGCTATTGGCAAAGAGCGAACAGCTAATAGCTTTCATTAGAGTTTGATCATATTCACCGGATCTTCATAATCCTTCCGCATCGGGTTCTTTCCCTCCCAACCTTCCGGAAGTATCAGGAGGCGGAGATCAGGGTGGTTGCGAAAATTCACCCCAAACATTTCATATACCTCTCTTTCATGAAACTCAGCCGTACGCCAGATTTGGCAAACGGTTTCTGTCTCAGGTTGATTCCTGTCCAATTTTATTTTCACCACTATTGAATGTCTGTGCGTGGTAGAACTCAAATGATACACCATTGTTAAATGGGTCTTCCAATCTACACAGGTCAGACAAAACAAATAATCCAAACCCAGCTCCGGCGTATTTTTTAATAAGGGCGCCAGCCTGGCCCAATCATCATTCTCCACAACCACATTCAACCACTCGCCCCCTTCTTCAAATGTGACGGAAGGAGAGAGGGTGGTGAGGGAGGATTTGAGTTCTTCTGTTTGCATCTGATCGAAGTTGTTAATGAATGATCATTAGTGAATGGTCAATAGTGAATTGTCAATTGTTTTTATAATAAAAAATTGTTTATTTAAATAACAGGATATATTTTCACTATTCACTATTCACTATTCACTATTCACTATTCACTATTCACTATTCACTATTCACTATTCACTATTCACTATTCACGTCTCACGCTTCCTTCATCTCTTCACGAATTTGTTCCCTCGTCATTCCTCCTTTGATCTTTTCCTGCAAGGCGATCAGGGAATGAATCAGGGCTTCGGGTCGTGGGGGGCATCCGGCGATATAAACATCTACGGGTATCACATGGTCTGCGCCTTTGATCACCGAATACGTATTATAGAAAAAGGGGCCTCCGCTGGTGGCACAGGCACCCATGGCGATCACATATTTGGGATCGGCCATTTGATCGTATAAGCGTTTGAGTACGGGTGCCATCTTGTTTACGATAGTTCCGGCAATGATGATCACATCGGCCTGTCGGGGAGTAGCCCGGGCCACTTCAAACCCAAATCGTGACCAGTCATATTTCGCGGAAGCGGCACTCATCATTTCAATGGCGCAGCAACTGGTACCAAATACAAGTGGCCAAAGGCTGTTGCTACGGGCCCAATTGATCACCTGATCCATTTTACTGACCACAATACCGCCTCCGGCGGTCTGGTGTACGATACCAGGAAATGGTTCTGTTGTATTCGTTGGTTTTATTTCCATTTCAATGCTCCTTTCTTATGGGCATATAATAATCCCATAAAGACAATAAAAAAGAATATCAATATTTCAATAAATGCTACCCAGCCAACTTGTTTTACCACGACGGCCCAGGGAAACAAAAAAATCAGTTCAACATCAAAAATGAGGAAGATAAGGGCGAATAAATAATAACCTACATTGAATTGCACCCAACTGGGGCCTTGCGTAGGGATTCCGCATTCGTAAGGCTCGGCTTTTTGAGGGTTTGTTGTCGCCTTCAAGACGAATTTCGATATCAGGATCGCCGCACCGGAAAAACCAATGGCGGCAATCATTAAGGCGATGAGTGATCCTGCACCCATAATCAACTTGGTTTCCCACGAATATAGGAACTATGGGTTAAAACACAATATGAGAGATGTCAGCGTGAAAGATGTAAAAAATCAGGGGCAGAACGAGTTGATTCAATGATGGCTATCGGGGTGGATCCTTATCCATACAACTCCTGGTGAATGGCTTTTCGGTCGTATCCCATCTCGGTAATTCGCTTTTTGGCCTCATCGATCATATTCCGCCAGCCACAAAGAAAGAAACCGGTGGGTTGTCGCTGTGCACAGATCTGTTCATAAACCGTGTGTACATAACCGGTATGTCCTTCCCAATCCTCGCGGCTCAAAACCGGATGGTATTCAAAACTGGGATGGGCCTTTTGGAGGGCATCCAACTCATCAAAATAGAGCAGGTCTTTGCGCTTACGCGTACCGAATACCAGGTATAATTTTCGATGTGGAATTTGATGGTTAAAAATGTGGTGGACCATGCTCCGAAATGGAGCGATACCCGTACCCGTACATATAAATACGAGATCGGTCTCGATGGTTTCAGGTAAGGTAAATACGCCTTGCGGTCCCCGGAATACTACCTCCTGGCCCACCTGGCCTTGTTCAAAGATCCAACTGGTGCCGGCCCCGCCTTCGAGTTTTACAATGACCAATTCAAAGGTATTACTGCCATCTGGCCAACTGGCAATGGAATAACTCCGCCAGCGCTTATTTGGCTTTTCATGAATGGGGAGGTCAAGGGTCACAAATTGACCAGGCTTGAAGGAAAAAGAGTCTAATTCCGGAACGGTGATCCAAAACCGCCGGGTGCTTTCCGTTTCTTGCTCAATACGGGAGATAATGCCTTTTTGCCAGGGTAATAATGCCATAATACAAAAATAAAAAAGCGGCACCGAAGCACCGCCTTCATTTGTAGCAAGCAATCGAACACTTAAAAATAGATAAATTATTTAAACTTCCAAATATTTTTAAACAAGCTGTTAGCAGTTAGCTATTAGCCTATAGCTAACTGCTAATAGCTTATTCAGAAATTATGACCTTCTTCAAATAGACCTTCCCCCCATGATCCACCCTTAACAAGTACACACCCGACCCCAGTTTACCCGGGTTGAGCTGCTGGTTAAAGCTGCCGATAAAATCAGGGTAGAATTGACGGTATACATCCTGGCCCAGCATATTTTGGAGACTAACATACATATCCGACTTTTTATCCATTTTAAACTCTACCACAAAGCTGCCATTGTTCGGGTTGGGTAAAGCACGAAGTCCAATTTCCCCGGCGTTCAGTTCAGGGATGGAGGTGACCGTGAGGTTGATCTCATTGGAGAACAACTGGCACCCGAAAGCATCAGTGGTCTGTACTTTATACAATCCACTTTGCGTGGCAGAATAAATGGCCAGGTTTGCTCTAGGAATAGGCGTATTGCCCAGGTACCATTGATAACTTACCGCCGGAGATGCTGTGTTCAGATCATTTCCATTGGATGTGATCGTGGGGGCGGTTCCATTGGTGGCCACTACGGCGGTCCGGGCACTGGGGCAGGAACCCGCATCGATCTTCACGTCATAGAAGAAATAATAGAATTTCTGATAAAAATTCGGATCTCCGGCCTGTATGGCACTGTTGCCGGTAAAAGAGAACACCCCCGGAATGCTAAATGGATAGGGGTTTGATGGAATATTATTATTGCGGAAGATGGTCGCTCCATCCGAACATTGTACAATGATGGCATGGCTGCCGGTTTCTGTAACAGGCAGATCGAGTTGGAAAATAGCCCCCAGGTCAGCGGGGTCATTTCCATTCTGTAATCCGGCTGCTGGCGTGGGATCGGTGGCATACACATCGATCGTCTTACTTGCCAGCGGCAGATAACTATAAGAACCCGTTGTTTCATTGAAATTGGAAATATCCGCTACAATGAAGGTGATCTTTCCGGGGTTCCCGATATAAAGCCGGGCCGTTTTGATCACCACAGGGACATCGTTGGTAAACCGGACAAAGTTTCCACTAAAGGCATTGTAACCACCATCGGTGAATACCGATTTATTGGCCGGTCCTACGCGGGTGGCTTGTTCGTTTTTGGAAACATAATAGGTTGAATTACCCGTGATCACGGTAGAATTCGTATTGGGTCCCGTTGCGATCGGGGTAGTAGCCCCTGCGCTGCTATACCAGGAATATACATCGGTAGCTACCGGGCTGGTCACTTTCAGGAATACAGTGCTTGTGCCACAGATCTCGGCCTGACCGGCTGGTCCGGCACCTGCTGATGCTATGGTAACAGCCGATTCTTTTTGATTATTGCCACTGTTCTGGTCACCGGATAAGGAAGTGGTACCGGTGATGGTATAGGTCTTACCCGCTTCGGCAACAAAAGGTGTCTGCATGGTATACACCACACTTCCATAAGCTGCAATACTGGCGGGGTAGGTAGCACTCAGGTTGGCGATGGTGGTTGATCCGTCTTTTACCGTTACTACCACAGGGATAGCGGATTGGGAAACACGGCCATAGTTCTGAAGTTTCACTGAAACATATTGTACCCCATCGGCACAGTTACCACTTGTGGGTGATTCGATACTGGCAATACCTACGTCTTTCGATGCCATATTGACCAGGATCCGGAAATCCTGGGTTTCCCCATTGGCATAGGTGCCACAGGGATTTACATTGGCCGGATCGGTGGTTTCCTGAACGATGACACGCATGATGGTATAGTTACCTGAGGTCAAAGCCGGGATGGTCGCATTGCCGGAGAAGAAACCATTTCCATTGATCACGCCACTGGTGGCTATGTTTTCACCGGCATCGGTGAAATCGCCATCATTATTAAAATCAATAAAGGCCTTTACGATCTTACCCGTACTGGTGGCATCACAACTGGATACCTTTATATAATAGGGAACTGAAGTATTGGATTCGATCGCGGCAGTGGAATTGGTAAAGTTGTTATAGCCGGTACATCCTGCAGGGTTTAATTTTTGCAGGCTGCCAAAGGAAACAGAGTCGATACGCGCACCCGCTGTACTGGAAGGGGCCGAAGCGCAGTAGGCTGTACCACCCACTCCACTCACGATCAGGGAATAGACCTGGCTGCTTCTCTCCAACGTGCCTTTGTGGGTCACTTCAATGGTATAGGCCTGACCAGGCACAGCGCCGGTCACTTCAATTTTTTCAACATTATCCCGGAAATTATCTCCCGTAGTGGCCGAAGAGGCAGGAGAAGCAGGTTCAAGTACCCAGGGTAAAAAGGTGGTGGGACCTGATTTGATCCGGAGATCAAGGTCATGCACCAACTTAGGGGTAGTGTTATTTAAAATATTTACAGTTTCTACCGATCCCTTGGGGTCGGTCCAGCTTAAAGTAGCTTTTAATACGCCTTCACCAGAAGCGATGACCGGCAAGGAAAAAG
The DNA here is from genome assembly GCA_041752235.1 of Chitinophagaceae bacterium. Classification (GTDB taxonomy): domain Bacteria; phylum Bacteroidota; class Bacteroidia; order Chitinophagales; family Chitinophagaceae; genus SpSt-398. The sequence goes on along the minus strand of JBGSHM010000010.1, from coordinate 15,076 downwards.
TGGCACCATTGTTCAGGGTATTCTCCTGTAATAATTGCTTGGTGTTATTGGATGTCAATACCGCGGCGGCTTTTTCCATATTCATCAATCCCCATCCATGCTGGTAATCAGGCCCCGCGGCCGGACCAGCCTCATCGGCTGTATGGATCACCAATCCTTTCAGGGAAGATGCACGCAAAAAGGGACTTGCCGGATGCAATCTTTTATAATATTCCTGTAACAGCAACACGGAACCCGCTGCATTGGGCGATGACATGGACGTACCGCTGAAATTGGCATAGGCATTGTCTGCAGAGGCGATAGAGGATACCAGGTTGACCCCGTTGGCCACTACATCGGGTTTGATCCGGCCATCATCGGTAGGCCCCCAACTGCTAAAGGATGACATGACCACATCCTCTGGACGACCATACCCATTCTCTATGGGATTGACGGCACCAACCGTCAGAATATTTTTTGCCGTACCATAGGTGGAAATGATATCATAGCCATCGTTGCTACTGATACCCGCCGGTCTTGTACCGGCATTGATCATGGTATTGCTGGCATCATAGCGCCAGTAGTTGGCACCAACAGCCGGTCCATTTTCATTTCTATTGTTTCCTGATGATTTAACGATCAGGTAAAAAGGAGCATTGTAGGCAATGGAGTCAAAAAGCTGGGTCTCGGATGAATAGTATCCGAATTTATAATCTTCATTGGTGTTCCACTGACCCCAGAATTCCCAACGACTTTGATCATCATTGAACCTCCATCCGGCGATAGCGCCATAGGAGTGATTGGACACAAGCAGGTTGGGTGCCTCTGTAAGCATTTCAGAAATATGGCTGCTGAAATCATAGGCGATCAATTCCTGCATTCCATACGACATCCCTTTAGCCAGGGGATTGACGCCGCCTGCAATCAGGGTTCCTGCAACGTGGGTGGCATGGTCACTGGTAGAAGCGGGGTTATCGCGTTGGGTAATTCGACCCGTCAATTCCACATGCGTATTGCGCAGACGACCACCATCCCAAATACCTAGTTTCCCTTTCACACTTGCATCGGATCCACTCAGGTTCAAACCCGTGCTTCCACCATTCCACAATTCATTGGTACGAATGGTAGCCGCTGCACGAATATTATTATCTGTGGTGGTATAAATGGGATAACCAAGAAGATCGATTCCCGTCAACAAGGCATATTTTCCATTGGGGCCACTCAACGTAAGCGGCCAGCCTTTTTGAAGAGACAACCTAACCAGTTCCTCCGACGTCTTTTTTTCAAAAGCTGCCTGCTCCTGGGAAGCCTGAAGCAAGATATCCGTACGAGTGGTTTGCTGGGAAAAGGACACGGAGGTAAAGGCCAGGAATTGGATACACAAGGCCAAACAGACAAGAATCCGGCGCATACGTTTTATAGGTGTATGATTATGAAAAATAAGTGATAAGTTTATTCTGAAATCAGCTATAAATATAAATAAACACTTGTTAAGATGGTTAAATTGTCCATACGTTTAATGGCCCTGATAACCAGCCTGATATTCATGAGTTCCTTTCTCCAGGCCCCTTTTTGTAAAAAACAGGGAATCAAAGGAAAGGTTTACTGGTTGAGCGGCAATCAGATGCCTTCTCCCGATGTGCCCCCTCCGGCCCCCAAACCCATGAAAACAATTCTTTATATATATGAACGCACCAGTCGTGACCAGGCAAAATCTGTAGACGGTGGTCCATTCTATTCTTCCCTATCCACCAAGCTCATCAAAGAGGTACGTAGCGATGCCGAAGGCAGATTTAAAATCAAGCTTGCACCAGGTTCCTATTCTATTTTTACCAGGAAAGGTGAACTTTTTTACGCCAATACCTTTGATCAGTTCAACAATATAGCCCCCGTAACCGTTGCCGCCGGTGTTTTTACCGAGATCGATGTTCGGGTTGATTATGATGCCGCCTATTGAGTCGGCATGATTAATTATTGATTCTTGATTATTAGTGCAAGCTTGTGTTTACCTTTGATAAGGAATTGTTCAGGTAATCAATAATCCATAATTAACAATCAATAATCCCCTCCCTCGAGTGGAAACCAGTTTGGAAGCGCTTCTCGGTTCGTATCAGCAATCCCCCCGTCTTTTTCAGTTGACGGACAGACTTTCTTTTGCCCAAATTCAACACATACATCTTGAAAATCTGCGAGGTAGCTCTGCCCCCTTTGTGGCGGCCGCTGTTTTCAAGCACGCTTCCTGTTCGGGTCTCAATCATCTTATCGTATTGAACGAGTCAGAGGATGCCGCCTATTTTCACAATAGTCTGGAAAACCTGACAGAAGCGCTGGATATTTTCTATTTCCCCTCTTCTTTTAAAAATAGAAAGAACTATTCCCTGCTCAATAGCAGCCATGTCATGCTCCGGACGGAAGCTCTTACCCGGATTGCCGGACAGGCTGCCACCGGCCAGGACGTGAATAAAAAGGTGATCGTAACCTACCCGGAAGCCTTATTTGAAAAAGTGGTGGTTCCCAATGTGATCAGCGCAGGTATATTGTTAATAAAAACCGGGGATACCCTGGATGTAGAGGGTACCTTGTTAAAACTGGCAGACCTGGGATTTGAACGCACCGATTTTGTTTATCAACCGGGTCAGTTTGCCATTCGCGGAGGTATCCTTGATATCTATTCGTATGGGAACGAAAAACCCTACCGGATCGAGTTATTTGGCAATGAAGTGGATTCCATCCGCATCATTGACCCGGAAACACAATTGAGTGAGCGAAAACTACTTCAGGTCAGCATCATCCCCAATATTGACATTCGGTATGAAGAAGAAGACAAGGTCTCTTTGTTTGATTTTCTACCTGAGAATACAGTTATCTGGGTACAGGATGTTGAGATCCTCCACGATCGGTTACTGGATTGTGCCGATGAATTTCAGTTGTTCATGGAAAGCCCCGGCTATCAACGTACACCGGAGAACCAGGAGGACCGCAGCCTGATAAAAGAAAGCAAGCCCAAAGATTTTATTTCAGCCGATGAGGCCATGGTCTCACTGGGGAAAAAACATACTATCGGTTTTGGTCACCAGGCTTCCACGCTATTGCCCCCTGGATTTGTGATCGGGTTTCATACCCGCGAACAGCCTTCTTTTAACCGGCAATTCGATCTGCTTATACGTGATCTGCAGGGATGGAAAAGCAAGGGATTTGACCTGTATATTTTTGCCGAGAATGCCAAACAACTCGAGCGGTTGCAGATCATCTTTGAAGACCTGAAAGCCGATATCCCCTTTAATCCCATTGCCCGTTCGATCCACGAAGGGTTTGTGGATGAGGACCAGAAGATCGTCTGCTATACGGATCACCAGGTATTTCAGCGTTATCATAAATACAAGGTTAAACAGGCGTATAATAAAAATAAGGCGCTGACCCTGCGTACCCTGCGTGAATTACAACCCGGCGATTACATCACCCATATTGATCATGGGGTGGGGGTATTCAGTGGATTGCAAAAGATCGAAGCCAATGGAAAGATGCAGGAAGCCGTCCGCATCATTTACAAGGACAGCGATATTCTCTACGTCAATATCAATTCGCTTCATAAAATTGCCAAGTTCACTGGAAAAGAAGGGACTGTACCCAAGGTGAATAAACTGGGAAGCGATGCCTGGAGCAGACTGAAAGAAAAGACCAAGACCAGGGTCAAAGAAATTGCGTTTGACCTGATAAAATTATACGCCAAACGCAAAGCACAGCAAGGGTTTTCGCATACGCCCGATAACTACATGCAGACCGAATTGGAGGCTTCCTTTATTTATGAGGACACACCCGATCAGGCCAAGGCTACGGCGGATGTGAAAAAGGATATGGAATCCACCTCCCCCATGGACCGTTTAGTATGCGGAGATGTGGGTTTTGGTAAAACGGAGATAGCGGTGCGTGCCGCCTTCAAAACCTGTATTGACGGCAAACAGGCCGCCATACTTGTACCAACCACGATTCTTGCCTTTCAACACTATAAAACATTCAAAGACCGGTTTCAGGATTTTCCCGTGACGGTGGATTATGTCAATCGTTTCAAATCAGCCAAGGAGAAAAAGGAAACCCTGAAAAAACTGGAAGAAGGCAAGATCGATATCGTGATCGGCACCCATGCCCTGCTTGGGAAAGAAGTTAAATACAAAGACCTGGGACTCTTGGTGATCGATGAGGAACAAAAGTTTGGCGTGGGGCATAAAGAGAAGATCAAGACACTCAAGACCACAGTGGACTGCCTCACATTGACCGCCACACCCATTCCCCGTACACTTCAGTTCAGCCTGATGGGGGCCCGCGACCTGAGCATTATCAATACCCCGCCTCCCAATCGCCAACCCATTCAAACCGAAGTGTTGGTGTACAATGAGGATGCCATTCGCGATGCCATCTATTATGAAACCGAAAGGGGAGGGCAGGTCTTCTTTATCTACAACCGGATTCAGGGTCTTTCCGAAATGGCCGCTATCATCAAGGCACTTTGTCCAGATCTGAGTATAGGGTTTGCCCATGGACAAATGGAAGGTCATTTGCTCGAAGAGCGCATCCTTGATTTTATTGACCGCAAGTATGATGTACTGATCAGTACCAATATTGTGGAAAGCGGAGTGGATATACCCAATGTGAATACCATTATTGTCAACAATGCCCATCAATTTGGGTTGAGTGATCTTCACCAGTTAAGAGGAAGGGTGGGGCGAAGCAATAAGAAAGCGTTCTGTTATCTGCTGGCTCCACCCATGAGTACCCTGCCAGCCGATTCGCGCAAGCGGTTACAAACCCTGGAACAACATAGTGAACTGGGAAGTGGTTTCCAGATCGCCATGCGTGACCTGGATATTCGGGGGGCAGGTAACCTGCTGGGAGGCGAGCAAAGTGGATTCATGGCAGAGATCGGATTTGAGACCTATCAAAAAATATTGGAGGAATCTATCCGTGAATTGAAACGCACCTCCTTCAAAGAATTGTTTAGTGAAGAAATATCCAAGCAAGACGATTTTGTGCAGGATTGTACCATTGATACCGATCAGGAAGTCTTGATCCCTGATGATTATGTAGAAAGCATCACCGAGCGTCTCTCGCTCTATCAACGATTGGACAATTGCGAAACCGAAGAGGAATTGATGGAAATGCACCGGGAAATGACCGACCGGTTTGGTCCTATTCCCCGGCCGGTGGAAGATCTGTTCACGACTGTGCGTTGCCGTAAGCTGGCGGTGGAACTGGGATTTGAGAAAATGAGTTTGAAGGATACCACCCTGCGTTGTTTCTTTATCAACCGGCCCGATTCTCCCTATTTTGAATCGGATACCTTCCATCGTATCCTGGCCTATATCCAGACAGGCACTAACAAAGCCCGGCTTAAACAAACCGGCCGTTTGTTCATTCTCATTGCCGAACCTATTAAGTCAATGGAAGAAATGCATGTATTCCTGAAACGTATGCGAGACGAGGTAGCCAAATAACGCTTCTTAGTGTCCTTTGCGCCCTCGCGTCATGGCGGTTAAGCTTAACCGCCATGACGCGAGGGCGCAAAGGGCGCTAATTTCCTTGGTAATCACTATAAACCCACCATAATTTTCCCTAATTTGTACCAAGAATCCAGTATATGAAAATACGCTTTGCCCTGCTCACCCTATGCCTGGCTGTTTCTACTCTTTTAACCGCCCAGGTTGAAAACGATCTTCGGCTTTACCTCCGAAGCGGAGCATCCACCCCTGTACGGAATATCAATCCCCAATCAATTACTGATTTTTCCCAATCTGCCCGCTGGTTAGGAGGAAAGACCACAGCCATCCTACAATTTACCGCCATACCTTCTTTATCGCAGCGTCGTGATCTGGCCGCAGCAGGCATGGAATTGTTGGAATATATCCCCCGTAACAGTTACGTGGTCAGTTTCTCTAAACAACCCGAGCTCTCTGTACTGCAACGCAACCAGGCCATTGCCCTGGTTTCTATCGGAGGCAAACAGAAAATGTCAGCCCCGTTGGGAAAGGGAGAATTTCCCTGTTATGCCCGGGCCAGTTCGGGTAACTGGAAATGCTGGATCAGTTTTTTTAAAACATTTACCAAAGAAGAAGTGAGGGCCGGACTCACCCGACTGAATATCCCCGTGACCTTTTCCGATTATGAACCCTATTCGATACTGGGTGTAGAATTGAATGCAGAACTGGCCGAGCAACTCGCCGCTGAGCCTTTTGTAGAATATATCCAATTTGCCCCGCATGGTGACCAGTCGCTCAATTTGATCAGTCGCACCAATGCCAAAGGAAATGTATTAAATGCAGCCTCTGCCGTTGGTGGGTTTGACCTGAAGGGCCAGAACGTCGTAGTAGGGGTGGGAGATGACTCAGACCCCCAGTACCATATCGATTTCAGGGGACGATTGATCAATCATGGATCCGTGGTGGCAGCCAATCACGGTACCCACGTGAATGGAACAGTGGGTGGAGCAGGAAATATTCTGCAGGACTATCAGGGCTATGCACCCCGGTCAACCCTGATCTCTCAATATTTCTCCGGCATTGTGATCAATGCCCCTAATTATGTGGCCGATCACAATATGGTGGTGGCCAATAATTCCTATGGCGATGTAACCGGCGATTGTGATTATGCGGGTACCTATGACCTGATCAGCCGGATCATGGACCTGCAGGCGATTCAGCTACCCTACTTACAACATGTGTTTGCTTCGGGTAATGATGGTGCTGTTCTCAATTGCTCACCTTATCCTGCCAGTTTTAAGACCGTGCTGGGGGCTTATCAATCCTCCAAGAATGTGCTGGTGGTAGGGTCAACCGAAAAGAATTTCTCCATCAGTAGTTTTTCCAGTCGCGGACCGGTAAAGGATGGACGGACAAAACCTGAGATCATGTCTTATGGCCGGTTTTTGATCTCCACCTATCCCAATAATGCCTATGGGTTCAGTTCCGGGACCAGTATGGCAGCACCGGCTGTTTCAGGAGGATTGGCCCTATTGTATGAGCGTTATCGTCAACTGAATGGCAATGCCGATCCGAAAAGCGGGTTGATGAAAGCCCTGGTTTGTAATGGCGGCGTGGATCTGGGTAATACCGGTGCCGATTTTACATATGGCTATGGATCATTGAACCTGCTTCGGTCAATCGACATGTTGAACAATACCCGCTATTTTATTTCGTCTGTTAACCATACAGGTACTTCCACCCACAATATCACCGTTCCCGCTAATACGGCCCAATTGAAAGTGATGTTGTATTGGAATGACCCGGCTGCGACCCCTCTTTCGGCACATACGTTGGTGAACGATCTTGACCTTGAACTCACCGATCCTTCTGCCGTGATCCATTTTCCGTGGCTGCTGGATACCGTTGCGGCCAATGTAAACAATGCCGCTACCACAGGGGCCGATCACATCAACAATATGGAGCAGGTGGTGATCACGAATCCCGCAGCAGGTGGTTATACCATTACCATCAAAGGGACATCTGTTACGCAAAGCCCTCCGCAGGAATATTTTGTGGTCTATGATTTTGTTCCTGTTTCTACTACGCTCACCTATCCCGTTGGCGGCGAAGGTGTGGCTCCCACCGAAACCATGACGATTCAATGGGATGCATTTGGTGACCCGGCCAATACATATTTGGTGGAGTACTCAACCAACAATGGCGGAAGCTGGACAACGATCAATGCGGCCGTAGCGGCCAATCTTCGTCAGCTTGATTGGACTGTACCCAATACTCCAACGGAACAGGCCCTGATCCGCATCACCCGTAATGGAACGGCGATGGTCAGTACCAGCAATCCCTTTACCATCCTGGGTGTGCCCACTGCTTCTTTGGCCGCGACCCAATGCCCGGGTTATATTTCTTTAAACTGGACAGCCGTAACAGGGGCCACCGACTATGAAGTATTCATGCTTACGGGAAATGAAATGACCGCTGTTGGTACCACTACAGCCACTAACTATATTTTCTCGGGATTATCACAAAGCACTACCTATTGGGTATCTGTTCGGGCCCGCATCAATGGTGTTCCAGGTAAAAGAGCCCAGGCCATCAGTCGCCTGCCTTCAACCGGCACCTGTGCAGGAACGATATCCGACAATGACCTGGCCATCGAAGCATTGGTAGCACCCACCTCCGGGCGTATCGCTACCTCCACTGCATTGACAGCCACCACAACCATACAGGCGCGTATCCGAAACCTGGATGACGCGGCGGTCAATAATTTTGATATGCGTTATCGCGTCAATGGAGGTGCCTGGGTTACCGAAAACCTTGGCACCACAGTCGCTGCCGGGGTAACCTATACGCATAGCTTTGCCACTACCTATGATTTTTCCGCTGCAGGAAATTATGAGGTCGAAATTGAAGTCATTAACCAGGGCGCTGCCGACCCCGTTGCTGCCAATAACGCACGGATGGATACGGTCAAACAGATCGCGAATGCCTTGATCACCCTGCCCTTTACCGATGATTTGGAAACAGCCGACAGTGCGAAGTATTACCGGAACTATTTTGGTATGGAGGGAATAGAACGGTATGATTATACCCGCACTTCCACCTTTGGAAGGGCCAGCACTTATCTTATAGCAGGAATGGCCAATTCAGGATCACGCTCCTTATTGCTCGACCTGGATGGTTTTGACGGTGCGGGAAATACCAACCTCGTCACCGGAACATTTAACCTGAATGGCATCAATGCCGCACTTACGGATGTGCGACTCGATGTAGAATACAAACAACATGGCGACAGTGTACCCCACGCCAACAATACCATATGGGTGAGGGGAGATGATACACAATCCTGGATACCCGCCTTTACCCTTTCTGCCAATGGAAATGACCCGGGACCCTTTGTCCGCACACCAAGTATTGAAGTCTCCGATTTGTTAAATGCCAATGGACAAAATTTCTCCACCAGCTTCCAGGTAAGGTTTGGACAATTCGGGTATGTGCGTATCATTGACAATGATGCCTTCCAGGGGAACAGTTTTGATGATATTCGTTTGTATGCAGTGACGGATGATATCCAGATGATCGCGATCGATACACCCATTGCCAATAGTTGTGCGTTGACGGCCACTACGCCAGTCCGTATTCAGGTCCGCAATTCATCTTCCAATACCGTTAATAATATTCCGGTACAGTTCTCCGTGGATGGTGGGGCTCCGGTGATCGAAAATATACCGACCATTGGACCGGATGCTACGGTAACTTACACCTTTACCGCCACGGCCAACCTGCTGGCCGCCGGAGCACATACGGTGCGGGTGATCGTTCAATATCCTACGGATGATTTCCCGGAAAATGATACCCTGGAAGTGGACCTGATCAACTCTGCCGTTGTCACCAGCTTCCCTTATCTGGAAACCTTTGAATCGAACAATGGTAATTGGTACAGTCGCGGGAAGAACGATTCCTGGGAATATGGAACCCCTGCCTCTTCACAGATCAACCGGGCGGCCAATGGAACCAAGGCCTGGAAGACAAGGTTGGTCGGAAATTACAATACCCGTGAGCTCTCCTATCTCTATTCGCCTTGTTTCAATACCAGTAGCATGACGACGCCAACTCTGAGCTTTAGTACGGCACTTGATTTTGAAGATTGTGGCAGTTCACTTTGTGATGGGGCCTATATCGAATATTCTGCAGACGGGTTGACCTGGACCCGCCTGGGTGCCTTCGGTTCAGGTACCAACTGGTATAACAAGAGCTATCCATCCAACAATCTCTGGAGCATCGAGAATTATACACGCTGGCATGTGGCGACGATCGCCTTGCCCACTGGTATCGCTAACCTGCGTTTACGCTTTGTGGTGACCTCCGATCCCTTTGTAACCCGTGAAGGAATGGCCATCGATGATATTCATATCTATGACAACCTGAATGGCATTTATGATGGCGCTACCATGGGGGCACCCGTTAACCAAACCATTTCAGGAGGTACAAGCTGGATCGATTTCACATCCGGAGGTAAACTTGTTGCGTCTTTACAACCCAATAACCAAAACATGGGATCGACGGATGTGCAGGCATATATTTTCACCGGAGGAGTTAGAAATGATGGAAACCAATACTATCACGACCGGAATATAACCATCAAACCTGCCACGCCTGCCTTGGGTGATTCGGCGCTGGTGCGTTTTTATTTCCTGGATACAGAAACCGAGGCCCTGATCAATGCCACGGGTTGTGCTACCTGTACCAAACCATCCATGGCCTATCAATTGGGTGTTTCAAAATATGGGAATACAGATGACACAAAAGAAAATGGTACCATTGCCGATAACAATGGTGGTGATTGGCTCTTTATCAATAGTGACAATGTGCAGAAAGTGCCATTTGACAAAGGATACTACGCTGAGTTCAGGGTAAAAGATTTCTCTGAATTCTGGTTGAGCAATGGCGGGTTGGATAACCTGACCACCTTGCCCGTCAGCATTACTGGTTTCTCGGCACAAAAGCAGGGGAATAATGATGTGTTATTGCAATGGAGAACCGACCATGAATTTCAGATCTCCTATTATATCATTGAGGTAGCCCGAACGCTGGCTGATTTTCAGACTGGCAGATTTTTGGAAACCGGTCGGGTGAACAGCCTCGGCAATGCACCAAGTGGCCATAGTTACTCTTTTACAGATGCAGAGCCGGGCAAAACGGGCACACGTTATTACCGTCTTCGGATTGTTGAACGCGACGGAAGCTCGACCTATTCCGCGGTACGTCCGGTCCGCTTCAACAACGATCTTCGTTGGGAAGTGTTTCCCAATCCTTCATCGGGAATATTCCAGTTGGTATTCCAGGTAGGCGATGGTGAACAAGTGCAGGGAAGGGTAGTGGATGCCGCAGGAAGAACGGTGATGCAAATGGCACGTAAGGGAACGGGCTTTGTGGAGAAATGGGTGATCGAACTGAATGAGGCAAAATACCCGGCGGGGATGTACCTGGTTGAATTAAGCGGAGGTGAAGAAACTCAGGTATTCAGATTAATAAAGCAATAAAAACTCAGCGCCCCTTAGCGCCCTTGCGTCTTTGCGGTGAATCTTTACCGCAAAGACGCAAGGGCGCTAAGGGGCGCCAGGATTTTTACCAGCCTTGCTTGGCTACACCGGCTTCGATGGCGGCGAGTGCTTTTGCTTCTCCCAGTAGGGTGGTCAGTTTATTTCCTTTGCCATCATGACCCTGGGCCATGTAAGCACCTTTAGAGGTTTTAGTGATAACGGCATCCATGATGGGTACGTTCTTTTCTTTGGTCTTCACATTATACGCGGTCAATACTACGTTGGACATGATTTTCGGTTTTAATGAATAATTCGTTTTATTTTATCAGACGTCGATACGGGCATATTTTGCATGGCTTTCGATGAATTCGCGACGCGGGGCCACTTCATCACCCATAAGCATACTAAAGATACGGTCCGCTTCGGCAGCGCTTTCAATGGTCACTTTTTTCAGGGTACGCGAATCGGGGTTCATGGTAGTGATCCACAATTGTTCGGCGTTCATTTCTCCCAAACCTTTGTATCGTTGCACATTCACGCTATCATCTTTTCCGCCACCGATGCGTTCCACCTGTGTTTTTCGCTGTTCTTCGTTCCAGGCATAGGCCTGTTCTTTTCCTTTCTTTACGAGGTAGAGAGGAGGTTGGGCGATATAGACGTATCCATGTTCGACCATTTCCTTCATGTACCGGTAGATAAAGGTCAATATAAGAGTGGCGATATGGCTTCCGTCCACATCGGCATCGGTCATGATGATCAGTTTGTGATAGCGGAGTTTGGCAAGGTTCAGCGCCTTGGGATCTTCGGTGGTTCCTACTGTTACACCCAGGGCGGTAAACATATTCCGGATCTCCTCGTTTTCGTAGATCTTATGTTCCATCGCTTTCTCCACGTTCAGGATCTTACCCCTTAGCGGAAGGATGGCTTGAAAGTTCCGGTTACGGCCTTGTTTGGCAGTACCACCGGCCGAATCACCCTCGACAAGGAAGAGTTCACATTTTTCCGGATCACGATCTGAGCAGTCGGCCAGTTTGCCGGGCAATCCACCACCACTCAATACCGATTTACGTTGCACCAGTTCACGTGCTTTACGTGCTGCTACGCGGGCCTGGGCAGCCATGATCACTTTGCTGATGATATTCTTGGCATCGCGTGGGTTCTCTTCGAGATAAGCTTCCAATACTTTGGAAACAGTGGTATCTACCACACCCATCACTTCGCTGTTGCCGAGTTTGGTCTTGGTCTGTCCTTCAAACTGAGGCTCGGGTACTTTTACCGACACGATCGCGCTCAATCCTTCCCGGAAATCGTCTCCTTCAATTTCGATCTTGGCCCTTTCAAAAAGCCCTTGGCGGTCACCATAGGATTTGAATACCCGGGTAATAGCCCGGCGGAAACCGGATACATGGGTTCCTCCTTCAATGGTGTTGATGTTATTGACGTAGGAATAGATATGTTCGTTATAACCACTGTTGTAGCGGAGAGCGACCTCCACCGTAACATTGGTATTTTCATCACGGCCTTCTACAAAAAGTACGTTGGGGATCAGGGGCTGGCGACCTGCATTGGTATCCAGCATTTCCACAAATTCAATGATCCCGCCTTCGCTAAAGAAGGTTTTGGAATAAGTTCCGTCTCCGTTTTCGGTTTCCCGAAGGTCATTCAGAACAATCCGAACCCCTTTGTTGAGGTAGGATAATTCACGCAAGCGTCCTTCGAGGATATCTTTTTTGTAAATGGTGGTGGTAAAAATGCTGCTATCGGGCCAAAATTGAACGCGGGTACCTGTTTGGTCAGATACACCGATTTCCCGAACCGGGTATTGCGGAACACCGATATGGTATTCCTGTTCGAAGACCTTTCCTTCCCGCTGAACGGTGACCTGCAGTTTGCTACTCAGCGCGTTTACGCAACTGACACCCACCCCGTGTAAACCCCCGGAGACCTTATAGGATCCCTTATCAAATTTACCCCCGGCGTGGAGTACGGTCATTACGACTTCCAGCGCGCTTTTCTTCTCTTTTGTATGGATAGCCGTGGGGATACCTCTTCCATCATCTTCTACCGTGATTGAATTGTCGGCATTGATGGTAACTGTAATGTTCTTACAGTATCCTGCCAGGGCCTCATCGATCGAGTTGTCGACCACCTCATAAACGAGATGGTGCAAGCCCTTTTCGCTGATATCGCCGATGTACATCGCGGGACGTTTCCGGACCGCTTCCAGCCCTTCCAGGACCTGGATACTATCTGCTCCATAGCTCCCTTGAGAAGTGCCTTTGATTTCAGTAGTTTCTGTGCTCATATTGAGGGGAAAATAGCCTGTTTTGATTCAGAAAACGCAGGTCTGCAAATTTACGAATTTGGAGGTAGAATATTGATTATTAATTACTGATTGTGGATATTGATCCTGTGGTGTGAATAGTGAATGGTGAATAGTGAGTCACCATTCACTATTCACTATTCACCTCTAATAATCAATCAGGTAGGAGCCGAACACTTATCTTTTCACAATCTGCGCCACCAGATCAGCTTCGCAACAGACCTTATTACCCACGTAAGTTGTGCCTTTCATTTCGCAGATTCCCCGGCGGATGGGGGCGGCCAGTTCCATTTTCAGGATCAGGGTATCCCCGGGAACTACTTTTTGCTTGAATTTGCAATTATCGATCTTGAGGAAATAAGTATCATATTGGCCTTCACCACTCAGGTTGATCGCCAGGATGCCCCCGCATTGGGCCAGGGCTTCGATCTGGAGTACCCCCGGCATGACCGGATTGCCCGGAAAATGACCCTGAAAAAACCACTCATTGAAGGTCACATTCTTTACCCCGACAATATGGGTATCACTCAGGTCAATGACCTTGTCCACCAGCGCAAAAGGGAACCGATGGGGTAATGTTTTTTCAATATAGCTCTGGTCATAGATGGGCGGCTGATTGGGATCGTAGGTTGGTATATCCCGGATATGCCGGTTCTTCTTGATATACTGTTTGATCACCTTGGCAAATTCCACATTGGTACTATGTCCGGGTCTGTTCGCAATGATCCGGGCCTTGATGGGGTAGCCCACCAGACTCAGGTCACCCACCACATCCAATAACTTATGCCGGGCAGGTTCATTGGGAAAACGAAGTTCAAGGTTATTCAAATACCCTTCACTCTTGACCTCGATCTTCTCTTTCTTGAATATCTTTTGTAAACGGGCCAATTCTTTTTCATCCACCGGTTTGTCTACCACAACGATCGCATTGTTTACATCCCCGCCTTTGATCAGGTTATGTTCCAGCAACATTTCCAATTCGTGTAAAAAGCAAAAAGTGCGGCAGGGCGCGATCTCGGATTTGAAATCCCCCATTTTTTTCAATACCGCGTGTTGGGTACCGAGTACGGGTGAATTAAAATCAATCAGTGTAGTTACCGAATAATCTGTAGCGGGAAGGGCCACCATTTCCACGCGCTTTTTCTCGTCGTAGTAATTCAGGTTTTCGTCAATGCTGTACCAATGCTTGGTGGCATCCTGTTCCAGTACGCCTGCTTTTTCTAATATCTCAATAAAAGGCTGTGAGCTACCATCAATGATGGGAATCTCCGGTCCATTTAACTCAACGAGCGCATTATCCACCCCCATGCCTGTCAGGGCGGCCAGCAAATGTTCAACCGTACTCACCTTGCCCCCATTGGCCTCCAGGGTCGTACCCCGACTGGTATCCGTCACCAGGTCACAATCGGCCTTGATCACGGGCTCACCCGGCAGGTCGGTCCGCTTGAACTGAATGCCGTAACCGGGATTCGCTGGCTTGATCCGCATATCTACCATGACACCGGTATGCAAACCGGTTCCGGAGATATTGGCTTCGCCAGAGATAGTGTGTTGCTTATCAGGGTTAAAGGGTTGACTCATGACAAGTATTTGGAGGGCAAAGATAGGTGGAAATCGGGGAGGATGGATGGTGGAGGTTGGATGTTGGTTGTTGGATGTTGGATGTTGGATGTTGGTCGGGAGTCCGAGGTCCGAGGTCGGGGGTCCGGGGTTGGATGTTGGATGTTGGACCGAAAATCGGAGGCTTGCTGTGCGAGACCTCT
>JBGSHM010000009.1:0-233373 GCA_041752235.1 Chitinophagaceae bacterium | reverse complement strand
GTGAGACGTGAGTTTGACGCCCCACTCTCACGATTCACGACTCACGTCTCACGTCTCACGCCTCACAAAAAAAATCATCCCTAAAGTATGCAACTCGCCCTCCATCTCGCCGACTCTGTTCTCATCCTCGTGCAACGTAACGCCGAATGGTGTGGACATGGCCCCGTACTGGAGCAGGATATTGCCCTGACGAATATTACGCTTGACCTCGTAGGACAAGCCAGAAGCCTTTACCAATATGCTGCCCATCATATAGGTGGTGAAGCTACCGAAGACAGCCTGGCCTATACACGCCTGGAACATGAATACCTCAATGGCCTGCTGGTAGAACAACCCAATGGCGATTGGGCCCAAACCGTACTTCGCCAGTTCTTTTTCAGCGCTTATCAGTCGGCCTATTATATGCAATTGGAAAAAGGCACAGATAAAGACCTTTCCGCCATTGCTGAAAAGTCACTCAAAGAGATCCGTTACCACTTACGCTGGAGCAGCGAGTGGGTGATCCGATTGGGAGACGGAACGGAGGAAAGTCATTCCCGTATGAAGGAGGCGCTCGAAAACCTTTGGCCTTATACCGGTGAATGGCTGGAACCGGCCGATTATGAGTTGTCCCTTGGTTTCCTGAATGCCGATCAGCTAAAACAGGATTGGCAAACAACAGTAAGAAATGTGCTGGAGGAAGCCTCTCTTTCCTATCCCGCGCCAGTACATATGCATACCGGAGGTAAATATGGCCGTCATACCGAACATATGGGCTATATACTCTCCGAGCTTCAGTATATGCAGCGGGCCTATCCCCATTCCCAATGGTAATGCGCACTGCTCTGCACGATACGGATAAGAAAACCATTTATGACCGGCTGGAAACAGTCACCGATCCGGAAATTCCTGTACTCAGCATTTTGGATATGGGAATCGTGCGGGAAGTGTATTGGGAAAATGAGGTGCTTACTGTATTGATCACTCCAACCTATTCTGGTTGCCCCGCCATGGATGCCATTGCTACAGGTATTCGTGTAGCCTTATCTGATCTTGGTTTTACCAAAATAAAGATCGAGCAGCAACTCTCTCCGGCCTGGACCACCGATTGGATGAGTGAAGAAGGAAAAGAAAAATTGCGTGGATATGGCATTGCGCCGCCTTTATCAAAAGCCCAAAGCTGTCAGCCCGCCTTGTTTGCAGCCGAAGAGGCTGTGCCCTGTCCCCGTTGCGGATCATGGCATACAAAACGCCTGAGTGAATTTGGCTCAACGGCCTGCAAAGCCCTTTATCAATGCCAGGAGTGTAAAGAGGCGTTTGATTATTTCAAGTGCCATTGAGGATTACCCCAAATACCGCACCCAATCAATCATCCGGCTTGTAAATCCATACTCATTATCAAACCAGGCAATAATCTTTACCTGTCTGCCAATGACAGAAGTGAGTGTCCCATCAATGATACAGGAATGGGTGTTCCCTTTTATATCGGCCGAAACCAGCGGGTCTTCTGTATATTGAATGATCCCTTTGTATTCTCCTTCCGCAGCCTTTCGCAGCAGATGATTGATCTGTGCCTTTGTTACCTCCTCTTTCATTTGCACGGTAATATCCGCCATGGCTCCATTGGTTACCGGTACCCTTACAGAAACCGCAGCGATCTTGTCCTTCAGCGGCAATAGCCTTTCAAGGGAATGTGCCAGATCGATCTCCACCGGAATGATGGATTCGGCAGCCGCTCTTCCGCGGCGGAATTGCGGATGGGCGGTATCCACCAGCTCCTGTCTTGAAGTGTAGGAATGAAGGATATTCATTTGCACCGATTCGATACCAATGGAATTCAGCAGATATAAAATATGGGTGGAGCAATTGGTCATACACCCTCCGGGGGAAATGATCGGTTGTGAACGGCTATCCTCTTTGTGGTTATGCCCAAATATCAGGAGGGGAATCTCCGATGAGCCTGTTGTAGACAATAAGACGCGTTTGGCTCCCGCCTGTAAATGTTTTTGCGCCCCGGAAAGATCAGCATAACGACCCGAACATTCCAGCACGATATCCACCTGCATGCCAGCCCAATCAAGCATCAAAGGGTCCGTTTGACGAAAGACCTTTACTTCCTGGCCACAGGTTTGCACAGAACCGTCCGTATACCGAATATCTTCCGGCCAGCTTCCATAGAGGGAATCATATTTTAGCAAATAGGCCAGATTGGCGGAATCCATGATATCATTGATGGCCACCAGGGTAATATCTTTCTCTCCCACCAGACGACGGAATAGCAGGCGCCCGATTCGGCCCATTCCATTGATCGCTATACGCATTAGCAAGAATTTTGAGACGCAAATATCGGTTTATTCAAACTTTAGCTGTTTGTTAAAAAAAATAATGACATCCGAATTACCCGATGACCGGCTAAAGGTGCGAACTTCGGTAAAAGAACCCCACTCGTATCATGAAAAAGCATAATGACCCCTCGAGAAGAAAATTCCTGAAAGATAGCGGCAAAGCCGGAATCGGTGCGGCACTGGGACTTTCTTCGCTTTCCTCCCTTGCAGGCTCAACTTCAAGGGTATTGACCCTCGGCGGTGAGGAGATCGATTTTACACAAAAACCCTTGGGCTATGCCTATAATGCTATTGAGCCTGCCGTGGATGCAATGACCATGGAGATTCACTATACCAAACATGCCGCTGCCTATGCCAAGAACCTGGCAGATGCGGCCAAGGATGAAAAAGTAGATATCAGTAAGACCTCTCTGGTGCAATTATTATCGGGTATTTCCAAATACTCCACGAAGATGCGGAACAATGGTGGCGGGCATTTCAATCATGAACTTTTCTGGCGCTCCCTTCGCTCCCCGATGATGGGGAATGCCCCTTCGGGCCAGTTGGCAACGCAGATTACAAAAGACCTTGGCTCCTTTGAAACCTTTCAACAAAAATTCGGTGATGCCGGAAAAAACCGTTTTGGTTCAGGCTGGGCCTGGTTGGTATGGACACCGGAGAAAAAACTGGTGGTAAGTTCTACCCCGAACCAGGATAATCCATTGATGGATTTAGCCGAAGTAAAGGGAACACCCGTATTAGGATTGGATGTATGGGAGCACGCGTACTATTTAAAATACCAGAACCGCCGGCCGGATTATATTAATGCGTGGTGGAGTGTGGTGAATTGGGAGTTTGTGGGGGAAAGATTTGATAGTTTATTATAAGGATTTTTCACCGCAGAGAACATAAGAACGCAGAGGTACGCAGAGATTTTTTATAAAACTAAGGGCTAATTGCTAATACCTAAATTTCTCTGCGTACCTCTGCGTTCTTATGTTCTCTGCGGTGAATCAAATATCAACATCTCTATACGCCTTTATTAATTTCTCCTCTCCCTCCTTGCCTGGAAAAGCATTGCCATGCTCCATGCCCAAAATTCCTTTATACCCCTTATCCGCTATGTGTTTAAACACATTTTTATAATTGATCTCTCCCGTGGTTGGTTCATTTCGTCCGGGGTTATCACCAATCTGTATATACCCGATCTCTTCCCAGGTTTTATTGATATTCTGGATGATATTCCCTTCATTCCGCTGCATGTGGTAAATATCATACAGGATCTTACAAGAGGAGCTGTTCACGGCTTTGCAGATCATATAGGTCTGATGTGAATAGCGGAGGAACAGGTCCGCATTATCACTCAATGGTTCGAGTACCATCACCAGACCGGCTGGTTCAAGAATATCTGCTGCCATTCGCAAAGCGGTGATGACATTGGCCGTTTGCATATCATGCGACAAGCTTCTGTCATAGTTTCCCGGTACCACCGTCATCCATTTGGCATTACAGCGTTTGGCCACTTCGATGGCATCGCGGCAATCCTTCTTCATACGGTCAATGAACTCCGCCTTCCCTGTTGTCAGCGTGGTCTTCCAATGCCAACTATCCGAGGTGATCACAAATACCCCCATCCGCATGCCCAGCTTGGCCAGGGTATCCCCAATGCGTTTTTGTTCTTCCACCGGGCGCGCCATCATGCCATTGTCCTCAATGCTGCGAAAACCCCGTTCATGGGCCCATTTGATCTGGTCGATAAAATCATTCCCGGCGCTGTTTCGGAACATGCCGTCATGAAAGGCGTAGTCCAGGTGAAAGACCGGATCAGCGGGTCTGGAACGATTGACTGGGGTGGCTAGAGCCTGCGATGCGGTCATAACGGCGGTGCCTGTAAAAAGCCCGGAGCGGATGAAGTTTCTGCGGTGCATAGTTTGTATCTTTCTGGTGTTTATTTTATGGTTGAAAAAAGATTTTACCGCCAAGACATGATGGCACAAAGAAACGCAAGAATTCTACCGGAGATACATTGCGCCTTGGCGTCTTTGCGGTAAAAGCCACAAACCCTTGTTTCGTAAATCACAAAGAACATGAGAATTGTTTTGCTATTTATTGCCGTTTCCTTCTCTATCCTCACAAGGGCACAAAAAGATACAGCATTTTCATCGAAGAATGTTCTCCTGCCTACTTCCAATCTCACGTACAAAATGATCCTGCTCCCGGCTGGTTCCTTTCAAATGGGTAGCCCGGAGAAGGAAGCGGGGCGTAAAAAGGATGAAGGCCCGGCAAAAAAAGTCAGCGTTTCTTCATTCTGGATCGGTGCCTACGAGGTTACACACGATCAGTTCGACCTGTTTTATAAAGACGTTACCGTGAGCCAGGACCAGATGAGTGATGCGGTGACCCGCCCCAGCGCCCAGTATGTGGACCTGAGTTGGGGAATGGGTAAAAGCGGCGGCTATCCAGTCAATAGTTTACAGCAGCGCACCGCTCTGATGTTTTGCCGATGGCTTTATCAGAAGACCGGAGAGTTCTATCGCCTGCCTACGGAAGCGGAATGGGAATACGCTTGTCGAGCCGGAACAACCACCACCTATTTTTTTGGAAATGACGTCGCTCAATTAAAAAACTATGCCTGGTATAAAGAGAATTGCAAACAAGGATATAATAAAGTGGGTCGATTGAAACCCAATCCCTGGGGTTTGTATGATATGCTGGGCAATGTGGCCGAATGGGTGCTTGATCAATATGATGAAAATAGTTTTACTACCTTGACCAAGACCAAGGACCCGGTACGCGAACCTACCTCCAAACAACCCCGGTTGCTGAAAGGAGGATCTTATCAGGATGAGGCAAATGCCGTGCGTTGTGCCGTCAGACTTTCGTCGAAACCCGACTGGAACAAGCGCGATCCACAGGTACCCAAGAGTCCCTGGTGGTTGACCGATGCACCTTTTGCTGGATTCCGTGTGGTTAAACCGGCCGTTACCCCTACTAAAGAAGAGATAGACGCTTTTTTTAAAAAATACATTTCTAATTAAGTTTTCCTGGTGCGTTTCAATGAGTAACGCAACAGAAAATGAAATAAACCACCAAAACAATACGTATGTCCACACGCCGCCAATTCGTCAAACAAGGCTCCCTCCTCACGAGTGGTCTCCTTGCCGCCCCCTTCCTATCCCGCGCCAATTTCTTCTCGGGAAGTGATGATGTTATTAAAGTCGCTCTCATTGGTTGCGGTGGCCGCGGCACGGGTGCCGCTATGCAGGCCCTGATGAGTGGACAAAATGTAAAACTCGTGGCCATGGCCGATGCCTTCCGCGACCGGCTGAATGATTGTTATAAATCGTTGACAGCGGATGACCTCTCTGACTGGACAGGCAAATCCGGTAACCTCAAAGACCGGGTTCAGGTACCGGAAGAAAATAAATTCACCGGATTTGATGCTTATAAGAAAGCTATTCCGCTGGCAGATGTGGTCATTCTCACTACCCCTCCCGGATTCAGGCCCATCCATTTCCAGGAAGCCATTGCCATGGGAAAACATGTATTTATGGAAAAACCTGTGGCGGTTGATCCGGTCGGGATCAAGAAAGTATTGGAGGCTGCTGCGTTGGCCAAACAAAAGAAACTGAATGTGGTGGTGGGTCTTCAGCGGCATTATCAATATTCCTATCGCGAACTATTCAATAATAAAAAACTCATCGGCGATATTGTTGCCGCACAAGCCTGGTGGAACAATGACGGAGTGTGGGTCAACAAACGCCAATATGGGCAAACAGAAATGGAATACCAGATGCGCAATTGGTATTACTTCAATTGGCTATGCGGGGATCATATCAATGAGCAGCATATTCACAATATTGATGTGGTGAACTGGTTCAAAGGTTCCTATCCGGTAAAAGCCCAGGGCATGGGTGGGCGTGAGGTAAGAAAAGGAAAGGACCATGGGGAGATATTTGATCACCACTATGTAGAATTCCAGTATGCCGATGGTTCTATTCTCAATAGCCAATGCCGCCATATTCCTGGTACCATGAGTAAAGTGGATGAACTGCTGATTGGCACCAAAGGAAGTATCCGCTGTGGCCAGGCTACCATTCAGGACCATGCCGGTAAGACCCTCTTTGCCTTTGACCGGCAGAAAGAGAACAATCCATACCAGACAGAGCACGATGAACTCTTTGCCGCTATTGCCAAAGGCGAATACAAATTTGCCGATGCGGAGAACGGGGCAAAAAGTACCATGACCGCTATCATGGGACGAATGGCCACCTATTCCGGTCAGGTCATGGAGTGGGATAAGGCCCTGGAATCAGGACTCGACCTCTCTCCCAAAGTATACGATTGGAATGCCGAACCACCTGTTTTACCAGATGAGGATGGAAGGTATGCGATTGCAAAACCTGGGGTTGTGAAATACTATTGAGCCATAGGATTTTCCGATTTATTTAAATTATTTATTGTTTTTCAATAAATAATTACCGATATTTGTGCCATCATTTACTAAATAACTGATGCACAATGGAAATCAGAATCACTACAGAACAGGTCCTGAAAGTCTTGAACGTCATTTCCTGGATCCTCTTTTTTGGTCTTGCCGTGGAGGCAGGCGCCATCGCCGTAAATACCTTTTTTGCGGCCTTTATTAATCCTGACCAGGCAAAGAATTTTTGGGATGGGTCTGCCTATCTGATCAAACTTTCTGAGTTTGACCGAGGTCATTTTTTTGTACTGACCATCACCATGACGATCGTCGCGGTGCTCAAAGCCATCCTGTTTTATCTTATTCTAAAATTGCTTACGGAAAAGAAACTGGATATGTCCAAGCCCTTTAGCAAGGAGCTAAGACGGTTCATTTTAAACATTTCCTATTTGTCTATTGGCATTGGCTTATTCGCTTCTTCCGGCGCCAATTTTACGACCTGGCTGAACAAACAAGGTTTGGAAATGGCCGATATAGCTGCCTTGAACCTGGGAGGAGGTGATGTTTGGCTGTTCATGGCGGTCGTTTTGATTGTCATCGTTCAGATCATCAAGCGCGGAATAGAAATTCAAACTGAAAACGATTTAACCATTTAACCTATGGCTATTATTGTCAACTTAGATGTAATGATGGCACGTCGAAAAATGTCACTCAATGAGCTTTCAGAAAAAGTAGGGCTGACCCTTTCCAATCTTTCCATTTTAAAAACTGGGAAGGCCAAAGCCATTCGTTTCAGCACCCTGGAAGCCATTTGCAAGGTGTTGGATTGCCAGCCGGGGGATATTTTGGAATATGATGGAGCGGTTCCCAAGGATCATTAAATTTTAAAAAGGGAGAATAAAGTTTTCCAATAGAAAACTTTTTATTACTTTTGCCAATGTTCAACATCATTACAAGAGGAACTCTTTTGGCGTATTGTAAAAAATACCCAACTGCTGCAATCGCGTTACAGGAATGGTATCATGAATTAGTCAGATGTAATTTTAAGAATTTCAATGAATTAAAACGAATGTATGGGAACGCAAGCCTGGTAGCTGATGACAGGGTTGTATTTAATATTCTAGGAAATAAATATAGGCTCGTTGTAAGAATCGTATTTGATTTTAAGGTGATACAAATTAAATGGTTCGGAACACATGCTGAATATGATCGCATAAATGTCAAAACGGTGCAGTTTAAAAAGAAATAAATATGGAACTAAAAATAATTAAGACAGCAAAACAATATCAACTGTACCTGAATTGGGTAGATGAAATGTTTGATAAAAAAATAAAAGCGTCCTCTCCAGAAGGCGAAAAACTTCAGATTGCCCTACTTTTAATTAAAGAGTATGAGGACAAGCACTTTCCTATCCCGGTGCCAGATGCCATCGCAGCCATTAAATTAAAAATGGAAGAACGTGGTTGGAAGAACAAGGATCTCGTAGGAAAAGTAGGGACAAAAGGATATGTTTCCGCTCTACTAAACCGACGTAAGCCTCTTACACTCGAACTAGCTAAATTGTTTTATCGAGAATTATCGATCCCGGCAGAGGTACTTCTGTCCTGAGTTCTTACTTCATTTTCTTAGCTGCCTATTTCTTCAACTCTGGCTTCGGCTTCAAATATTTGTCCAGGAATTCCAATGTCCGTTTGGTGGCTGTAATTTGGTTCTCCTTTTTAACAAACCCATGCCCCTCATCCGGGAAGACCACATATTCAACGGGTACTCCATTTTTCTTCACCCCTTCCACGATTTCATCACTCTCCACTTTTAATACACGTACATCATTGGCCCCTTGTAATACGATCAGCGGCTTGTTGATCTTTTGGTAGTTATATAATCCGGATGCTTCTTTGAGATGCACACTATCTGCGGTACTGGGATCACCCATTTCATCATACAATGCCTTACGGAAAGATTCCCAATAGGGAGGAATACTGCGCAATGTCCTGAGCCAATTGGCCACGCCAAACAGATCCACCCCGGCATTGAACTCATCGGGATACTTACAAAGCGCATTCAATACCATGCAGCCACCATAACTTCCTCCATAAATGGCAATGGCATTGGTGTCAATATAATCCTGACTCGCGAGCCATTTTTTACCCCATACACAATCCTTCAGGTCGGCATTCCCATGATCCTTGTTATCCAACTTAAAAAACTCTTTTCCATAACCGCTACTGCCGCGATTATTAACGGCAAGAACGGCATACCCATGGTTCACCAGGTACTGAATGGAATTGCTGAACCCAACCCTGCTTTGTCCACCAGGTCCGCCATGCACCCAAACCAAGGCGCCCACTTTATTGTCTTTGGAAGCTTGCAGGGGTTTATAATAAATGGCGGGGATATCCAATCCATCAAATGATTTAAACCGAACTACCTCCGCCTGTACCAGATCTGCTTCATCAATGGCTTTGTTGAGGGTGGAGGTCAGTCTTTTCAGGCTTTTGGTTTCCAAACTATAAACATAAAGGTTCTGCGGACTGGTACTGCTGCCAATGGTAAGCAACAGGTTTTTTTCCGAAGGGGAAATATCCACCCCAAGCACATCCCCATCCTTTATTTCCGGGAAGGCAATGGGTTGGTTGGTGGCATGATCAAACAGCAGCACTTTATTCTTTCCATCCTCGTTGACAAAAATGGTATGGTACTTCTCATTTTCGCTCAGCCCCATGCCTTCTACATCCCACTTGTCCTCATAGAATTTTTCCGCCTTCATGCTACCGATATGGTATTTGACCAGGTAACTGAAATTGCTGGCATCGTTGGTAGTATAGTAGAAAATGCTGTCATTCTTCTCAAAACCCGATGCATTCCAGGTCGCTTCATTGTCATTGCTGATCTTCCTTTTCTCCTGGGTGGTGCGATCAAACAGATACAGTTCATTTTTATCCGTCGTGATCGACTTGGAAAGGGAGATATATCGTTCACTGGCACTGATCCCAGAGAATTCCATACCGTCATCATTCTGGTAGAGAAGGACAGGGGTCCAGCTTGCCGTATCCAATTTCCAGACATCAAAAAACTGTGGATTTCGCTTATTGCTTAAGATGTAGATTCCTTTTTTATCATTTGTCCATCCCGCAAAGGAGTTGGCGCTATTGGGCCAGGGTGTAAGGTCACGCGCACTGGTATCGCCTTGTTTCATCAGATAGAGATGGGAATTTTCATTACCACCCTGGTCGGCCGCATAAAGGAAAGAAGTAGTGCCGGGTAAATAACTCAGCGGGAAATAGGAATCCACGGTAGAAAAAGTGAGTTGCTTCATGGTCGTATCCGCGACAGACAATTCATACACGTTAATTATACCAGTACTGTTATTACTCACCAAAATCTTGTCCTCGGCCTGGTTGAAGTCAGCGCCGTTGACAGAAACATTATTGTATAGGTCTTCAATGGCAAATTGTTTAGGCATACGTGCCTTTTTGCTGGTATCATTACAGGCTACCAGTAGTAGCAGCCCAAGCAGGGGAAGCAATGGTTTGGGGGACATAGTTATAAATTATATAGGGAATATATCAAATTTGAAGTTACCTACCCAAAATGAATCTAAAAATGGGAAGAACGGCAAAGAAGCTCGAAGGTATCCTTAAATTTGACCTTGAATTCTGTCATTGTATTAAATGGTATTTAAAATTAGCAATCAAAAACTAATCATTCATAAATCCCAAGTATGTCTTCAGTCACGATCAATATAAAAAATGCCGTCGCCACCCTCACGCTTAACCGGCCAGATAAACTGAACTCCTTTAACCGGGAAATGGCTTTTGGCCTGCAAAACCTGTTGGATGATTGTGGCAATAATCCCGGTGTTCGCGCAGTGGTAATCACTGGAGCCGGGAAGGCCTTCTGTGCGGGCCAGGATCTGGAAGAAGTGGTGGATCCCAATGGCCCGGGAATGCAACGGATATTGAGTGAACAATTCAATCCCATCATTACCCGTATACGGGCATTGAAAAAACCGGTCATTGCCGCTGTCAACGGAGTCGCAGCCGGTGCCGGTGCCAATATTCCCCTCTGTTGCGATATCGTCATCGCCACCCGCTCCGCCTCCTTTATACAGGCATTCTCCAAGATCGGGTTGATCCCGGATAGTGGTGGCACGTTCTTTTTACCCAGACTTATTGGCTGGCAAAAAGCAAGCGCCCTCATGATGTTGGGTGACCGCGTGATGGCCGAAGAAGCAGAACGGATGGGAATGATCTACCAATGTGTGGACGATGAGAAGTTCAGTGAAACCATCACCACCATCGCAGAGAAACTGGCGCAAATGCCTACCATGGGACTTGCCTATACCAAACAAGCCCTCGACTGGAGTGGCCCGCACACCCTGATCGAACAATTACAAAATGAAGATGTACTCCAGCAACGTGCGGCAGCCACCTTTGATTTCAAAGAAGGGGTGCAGGCTTTTCTGGAGAAACGGAAGCCGGAGTTTAGGGGGGAGTGAGGGGCGTGCGAGGTGAGACGTGAGGCGGGAAACGTAAGAAGTGAATGGTGAATAGTGAATAGTGAATGAAGAGTATCTAAAAATTTGTAACTTAGAATTTAAAGAAATTTCACTATTCACTATTCACTATTCACTATTCACTATTCACTATTCACTATTCACTATTCACTATTCACCCCATGCCCCACACCCCACAATCAGTCGTTTCCCACATGATGCTTCACGATCGCTTTAGCCAGTGGCTTGGCATCGAAGTGCTTGAGATACGCGAAGGGTTTAGTCGCATTCAGATGACGGTAAGAGAAGAAATGATCAATGGATTTGGGATCGTACATGGAGGCATTGCCTTTTCATTGGCCGACAGCGCCTTTGCCTTTGCCTGCAACAACCGAAATAATCTTTCCGTGGCCCTGGATACTTCCATTAACTTTATCAAGCCGGTCCATGTGGGGGATCACCTCATTGCTGAGGCCAAAGAACTACATAATGGAAAATCGACCGGGCTATATCATATCAGTATTTATAATCAGCATGATCATTTAGTGGCGCAGTTCAAAGGGACTTGCTACCGTACCGGAAAACCGTTGGTAAGCTAGACACCAAAACCTCCCGATAATGAAGACCCTCTCCCGGTGGGCCCATACCCACCCTCGCCTTGCGCGCTGCATCATTGTGGCCGGTCATGTACTACTTGTATGTCTCGCCCTCTTTGTGGGGTATTCACTTCAGGAAATGGGTATCGATTTACCGGCGTATGGTTTATACATCCTCATCGGTCTCTTTGTTGCATTGATCGTGCTCTATCCTTCCCGGTCCCAACGGAAAAAGGCAGGAGCGCATTGGGGGTATATTTGGCAAAAAAGTGGGGACGTCGGTATTCTGCTGATCGGATTTCTAATGGTAGCCTGGGTCTCCGCTTCTCCCAACGCTTCCAACTCCTTTCATACCCCTCTTTTTGGCGCGATCACTCTTTCTCCCGTAAAAGAAAAACCCACAGCAGAAGAGATACTCGCCTCGCTGGAGCACCGCGATAAAAAATCACTCACCCGCCAGGAGAAAAGGATCCTTCGAAAAGAATTCAAACATCAGTTATCCGTTTATACAAAAGCCACACTTCAGGGCGATCCGGAAACACGTAACAGGGCTGGTTTGGTTATACTGGCCATTATTGGCGCCGTTGGATTAACCCTTCTGCTCGGCGCCCTCGTTTGCTCCATTTCCTGTGGAGGCGCCGAAGGCCTGGCCGTAATCGTAGGCCTTCTTGGCCTGGCCGCTATCATTCTACTAACCTTCGCCGTGATGAGGGCCATCCGAAAAGGGGCACGAAGGGGAAGGGAACCGGCAGAGGAAAGAGAAGGCTAAGAGTATTTAATTTATTGACATTCAAAGTTTTACATTTATTTTGTCCAAAATTGCTAATTTGAATTAGCAATTTCTTGCGATTTTGCTTATTTGAATTAGCAATTTTGCTCCGGATGATTTTTAATATTCAGTTCCAACTACATTTATATTGCCGAAATCGATAATTATAACTAAACAATCCTATCCAGCCCCATGATCTACTCCTTCGGCCCCTACACCCCCGTCGTTCACCCCTCTTCTTTTATACATCCGCAGGCTGCGGTTACAGGAGATGTGATCATTGGTAAAAATTGTTATATCGGCCCGGGTGCAGCCCTTCGGGGCGATTGGGGAAGCATCATCCTGGAAGATGGATGCAATGTGCAGGAAAATTGCACCATTCATATGTTCCCGGGATTTACAACCCTCCTCCGCGAAGGAGCACATATCGGGCATGGGGCGGTGATCCATGGAGCCGAGATCGGAAGAAATTGCCTGGTCGGAATGAATGCCGTGGTCATGGACGAAGTGGTATTGGGTGAAGAATCCATTGTTGGCGCTCTTAGTTTAGTGAAACAAGGTGAAATCATTCCCCGACGCAGCTTACTGGCCGGAAACCCCGCAAAAATCATAAAAGAAGTTACCGATGAAATGATCGCCTGGAAAACCGAAGGCACCCGACTCTATCAACAACTTCCGGCGGAAATGTTTGAAAAATGGAAAGCCACCGAAGAACTCCGGGAGATTCCTGAAAATTGGCCCAAACGGGAAAAAGGAACCCTGACCCCGAAAAAGAAGCATTAATAATACTGTCTGCCCTTACTAAATAAAAAGTCACGGTATGAAAACGACACGGTTAGCTGGAAATAATTTTCCTTGATCAGGTCATTCTGTTTTGTTCCCCGTACACCGGCCGTAGCAGAAATGGCATAGGCCAATCGGTTATTAAACCGTTTACCATACCCCATCGTCACACCCATATCATCAATGGCTTCACTTCGAACAATGAGTGAAGAACGCTCATAAAATGCACCCAATTGAAAAAAACGACTCTCCGCTAATTTACCCCATTGGTTATTTCGCTTGACCGATTCAAAACCGGCCGCCCATCGATGACTATCCCCATACTTCCAACCCGTCCCATTCACTTTTAGCGCAGCCCAGTTCTCATAGGTATAGTCCGCCGCAAAAGTGTAACGCTTATTCTTTACCAGAGCCATACCAATACCCGCTGTAGTGGGCAACGTAAAGCGGTCGCGATCGATCAGTTCATCTTCCAGAATGACGGTGCCATTCTCTTCCACCGTCAGGGTCCGTTCAGAGGACAGTCGTGTTTGGGGAATATACCTTGCCCCAATGGACCAATCCCATTTTTTATTCAAAGCCGTTTTAAACAAGGCCCCGCCTTCAACCCTGAACTGACTGTAATAATCCTGTTGTTTGGTGGCAATGTTCGTGGCCAACGTATTTCCATACAAGGTCTCCTCCTGATTGATCGCTCCGGAAAGCAACGAGGTTTTCATACCGATGGAAAATTTCTTTCCCAATGAAAAGGCATTAGACCAATAGTACTCATTGATACCTCCATGCCCTTCATAGAGCGTACCATAACTATCCTGGGTGCCTTCGATAAAGCGGCTCCCCACCAACGAATAACTGACCCGGCTATAGGGTTTTAAACCCACTCCACTGGCCCAGGAATTATTGAGCTTAACATGCATCGAAGCCTCCCGAATCCACATATCGCGGTTATTGCTGTTATTGGCTGTAACAGGGGTACCTGAATACCGCGAAAACCGCCCTGCCCCATTTAATTGAACCACAAAAAAACTCCGCTCCAACCCGGTGATCGATGCCACATTGTTGTTAATGAGCAGATCTGAAGTGGAAGGAATGGCCAATCCCGCCCCACCCATACCACTCGTACGGTTAACCGCGGCGCGGTCAATGTCGCCGATTCCATAAATGGAATATGGACTATTCATGGACTGGGAATAAATATTCCCCGCTAAAAGAAAACCGAATGGCAGCAACGCCATTTTAATCCAACTCTTTCTCATGCAATTAATTATTTATAGTGACCACGGATAGAACCAATTCTGATCTGAACTCATGGGATGCATTTCCAAACACCGCCCGGTGCAGGCTGAACTGATTGGAAGGGTTTTTTTGCAAAATAAAAAAGCCATCATCGGTGGCACTCGAGTTGGCCAGCATGGCTTTGATATAATTGGTGACCTCAAACCGATAATAGGTATTGACGCCATAAAGTTGATCGATCACCGGATAGGCATACTGTACATCTGTACCCGAAGAATCGGCCACTGCATTGCCCGCCACATTTGACCCATCCGTTTCCACCATATACAACGTATCGGGCAAGGGAAAGCGGGCATCATCATACGAAGATTTGATGGGACGCAAAAACAACTCTGCCTTTAACAGCCGAAGTGTTTCTTCTCGTTGCAAAATATTGCGCAAAGAAGGGAATATCACTTTTGAATAAAGCCCGGCATTGCTCTGCATAAAAGACAGGTTACCGGAGGCAGAAGAGGAAATTTCACTCAAGCCGTTCGAGGAGGCGGGTCCATTCGCCAGAAAGGTCCCGCTACGGTCAGCCTTTATTTGGTTAAAGGCATAGCTATCGTTAACAGATAAAAAATCCACTTCCTTTGACTCCGGATACGGTACCGTGTGATGATAGAACAACCGAATGGCGAGGCTTCCACTGCTGGATAATATACCAAAAAGCACAGACTCATCAGGATCAGAAGCAGACAAACGCAATCCACGCAAGTATTGCTGAAAGGCATCGGTACTGGCCAATTCTGTTGCCACATTAAAAATTTTATTATAGAGATCAAGTCCCTTGGCATCATCCAACCGAATCAGGATCGAATCATCGTAAGTAGGTCGGATGGTCATGGTGCGGCTCCCCAATGCCTGCGGCTTTACCAAAAAGTCGGTCGTATTATACATATAGGTAGAAAAAGGGTATTGGAGTTCCTCCGCCAGTTCATGCACCTGGATGGTCAAGGGTTGGGTGGTATCGCCCAGATAATACTCATTCAACCGAAGTACAAGACATATAGAATCATATACGGCTGTTACAGGTATCTCTGGCAGCGAAGTGGGCTTATCGATCTTAAAAAAACTGGCGGTACGAACCAACCCCAGATAAGGATCACGCAGGTTTCCGGCAAAAAAAGAGGCCGGATTATTGGTGGTAAATGAATCCAGCAGGATAGTGGACAAAACAGGCTCCACACTATCGATGGCTATCAGCCGGGTGTACTCGTTTTCAGGCTGTGTACCAAATTGGATGGTATTCTTATAACAGGAAAAGAGTCCAACAACAAAAAGAATAGGCAGTATGATCCTGAATGGGGTAACATTTTTCATCATGCCGCAAATTATCCAGCCACCTTGCAGGCATTTTGTTAAGGTAGACCAATCGGGGAAATGTGTCGGCGAAAGGCGGGAGACGTGAGGCGTGAGGCGTGAATATTGAATGAAGAGTAACTAATAATTTGTACCTTAGAATTTAAAGAAATTTCACTATTCACTATTCACTATTCACTATTCACTATTCACTATTCACTATTCACTATTCACGCCTCACGTTGTCCGTCGGTTAATTCTCCCGATTCATCTATTTTATGAAACCCTTTGGAGACCCCCCGGGTACTTTTAGTCCCAAAATTAATAGTATGCGAAAAGTGAACGTTTATGTTTGGGGTAGTATCATGCTCCTGGGGGCTGTCGTCCTGGGAATTGGTTGTGGCAAAACAAGTGACAGTACAGAAGACCTGGTTGGTAACTGGAGCCGTGCTTCGGATTTTGATGGGTATGCCCGAAGTGAATCCGTAAGTTTTGTAATTGGGAATTATGTATATCTCACTACCGGTATTACTGACCGTGACCGATTCAATGACCTATGGGAATACAGCCATGCGCGTAAATATTGGACCCAACGCGCTGATCTTCCAGGCACAGCCCGTAACTCTGCCGTGGCCTTTGCCATTGATGGAAAGGGATACCTGGGTACAGGCTATGACGGCACCAACAAACTCAATGATTTTTGGCAATATGATCCTTCCGCAAATAGCTGGACACAAAAAGCCTCCTTCACCGGTAGTGCGCGATATGATGCCGTTGGTTTTGCCCTGTCGGGAAAAGGATACATCTCCAGTGGTTATGATGGCAATTACCTGAAAGACCTTTGGCAATACGATCCGTTGACAGATAGTTGGACTCAGAAGGCCAGTATCGGTGGCTCCAAACGTATGGCCGCCACCAGTTTTGTGATCAGCGATAAAGCCTATGTAATAAGTGGGGCCAA
Source organism: Chitinophagaceae bacterium (assembly GCA_041752235.1). Taxonomy (GTDB): domain Bacteria; phylum Bacteroidota; class Bacteroidia; order Chitinophagales; family Chitinophagaceae; genus SpSt-398. The sequence continues at coordinate 216,466 of JBGSHM010000009.1, read as the reverse complement.
TAATGGATCGGCCTTGAACGACCTCTGGGCCTATGACCCTACCACCGATACCTGGGAAGAAAAAAGAAAGATATCCAATGTAAGCGATGATGAATACGATGACGACTATTCTTCCATCTCCCGCTACAATGGCGTTGCCTTCCAAATGGGAAGTTATATCTACTTCACCGGTGGAGAGAATGGCAGTTTGCTTAGTACAACCTGGGAATACAATGCAGCTACCGATATCTGGACACAACGCACCGGATTTGAAGGCACTGCCCGCACAGGCGCTATTGCTTTTTCACTGGGTGACCGGGGATTTGTACTGACTGGTCGCAGCGGCTCACTGTCATTTGATAATATGTATGAATTTGACCCAACCGCGGAGCAGGATGACGATGACAACTAGGACCAGGATACTGGGGGTTTTTGGGATTGTATCGATTGGATTATTCGTTTTGATTCGATGGTACAACAGACCCGAAATTGACTACAGGGTCATAGAACTGGATAAAGCCTGGGGTTATGAGATCCTGGTGAATGAACAAGTGGTCATTCACCAGGAAACCATCCCGGCCATAGATAGCCTGATGGGTTTCCCCAACAAAGAAGCCGCTGAAAGGACGGCCAGCTATCTGGTAAAAAAAATAGCGCGAAAGGAAACGCCCCGGTTAACCATAAATGAATTGGAAAAACTCGGTCTTATTCCACAGCACCCGCATAGATAAGTGACTTAGTTGCAGATATCAGGTCACAACACTCTATCTTTGGCCAGGATTTGAGGGATTTTAGGATTAACCCTGAAAATCAATCCTTTAAATCCAGTGAATCCTATAATCAAGGTATGAGTTTTGTTGACCAGATACGCATCTTCTGTAAAACCGGCCACGGTGGCGCAGGCAGCCGGCATTTTGCCCGAACCAAATTTAATCCCAAGGCAGGTCCCGACGGTGGAGATGGAGGCCGTGGTGGAAATATCATTTTGCGCGGCAATCGTAATCTTTGGACCCTGCTGCACTTACGGTATCAAAAAAATATAGCCGCCGATGACGGGGACAATGGTTTAAAAAACAATATGACCGGTCGTGACGGAAAGGACATCATCATTGAAGTACCCCTGGGTACGATCGCCTTTGATGAAACCACCGGCACGAAAGAGATCGAGATACTGGAAGATGGTCAACAGGAAATATGGCTGAAAGGCGGAAGGGGTGGTTTGGGAAATGCGCATTTTGCCACACCCACCAATCAGGCTCCCGACTATGCCCAACCGGGCGAACCTGGTGTAGAAGGCTGGAAGGTGCTGGAATTAAAAGTACTCGCGGATGTTGGCCTTGTGGGATTCCCCAATGCTGGTAAATCCACCTTGCTTTCTGTCATCACAGCGGCCAAACCCAAAATTGCCGATTATGCTTTTACAACCCTGAACCCACAGTTGGGGATTGTGGAGTACCGCGATGGAAAAAGCTTTTGTGTGGCCGATCTGCCGGGAATCATTGAAGGGGCCGCAGAAGGAAAAGGACTTGGACATCGTTTTCTCCGGCATATTGAACGTAACTCCATCCTGCTCTTTGTGATACCCGCCGATAGCAAGGACCACAAAGAGGAATTTGATATCCTGCTAAATGAGTTAAAGGAATTCAACCCCGAACTACTCGATAAGAAAATGCTCCTGGCCATAACCAAGAGTGATATGCTGGATGAGGAACTGACCCAGGCCATTAAAAAAGAACTCCCCACTACCCTCCCCCATGTATTTATTTCTTCACTGACCGGGCAGGGACTTACCGCCCTGAAGGATATCGTGTGGGATGCACTTACCAACGATCAATAATTTGTAATTAAGAAGCAAGAATCTTAGTAGGTTTGCCTTTACAAAAAAGGCACTATATGAAAAAATTCTTTCTATCGTTCGTATTAGTGGTCGGTCTCTTTCTTCGTTCCATGGCGGATGAAGGCATGTGGCTACCCCTGTTATTGGGTCAGCAAGTGTACAATGACATGGTGAAAAGAGGGTTGAAACTGACCAAAGAACAACTTTACAGCATCAACAAAGCTTCAATCAAAGATGCCATTGTGATCTTTGGTGGTGGATGTACCGGTGAGATCGTGAGTTCACAAGGACTGATCTTTACCAATCACCACTGTGGATACGATGTGATCGCTTCCAGCAGTACCCTTGAACACAACTACCTGCGGGATGGCTTTTATGCCAAAAATTTTGGGGAAGAGATACCCGGCGGACAACTTTCCGTTCAGTTCCTGCTGCGTATTGAAGATGTAACCACCACTGTACTTGACTCCCTGAAAGGATTGAAAGGCGCTGAACGTGCCCAGGTACAAGCCCGTGTAATTAATGCGCTAAATGCAAAATACTCCGATGCTGCTAATGATATTGAGGCACGCATCAGTCCGCTTTTCAAAGGCAACCAGTTCCTGGTTTTTGTTTACCAACGGTACCGAGATGTAAGGTTGGTAGGCGCTCCCCCGGAAAATGTAGGAAAGTTTGGCGGTGACACCGACAACTGGGAATGGCCCCGTCATACAGGTGACTTCTCCGTATTTCGTGTGTATATGAGCAAGGAAGGCAAACCTGCCAAATACAGCGCAGACAATGTTCCCCTGAAACCAAAATGGTTCCTGCCTGTTTCGATCAAGGGTTTCCGTGATGGCGATTATGCCATGATCTATGGCTATCCCGGTGGTACCAACCGGTATGAAACTTCCTATGGCATCAAACAAAAGATCGACATTGATAACCCCACACTCGTGAACCTGCGTGATATTCGCCTCAAGTTCATGTTTGAGGAAATGAAAAAAGACGCGGCGGTTAAACTCCAACTGGCTTCAGATTATGCCGGTATTGCGAACTACTGGAAGTTTTTTGACGGAGAAAGCAAGCAACTGATCAAATACGATGTGTATGGGCAAAAGAAAAAATCCGAAGAAGCCTTTATCCAATGGGCCAAAGGGAAACCTGAATACGAAAGCCTGATGAAGGATTGGGAAAAAGCCTATGCCGATTGGCGCCCCTATTCTAAAAACCGGGTATTCCTGATCGAAGGGATCATGGGCTCTCCCTTGCTTGGATTTGCCTCCAGCCTGCAACAGGTAGAAGCGGCCTTGGTAACCCCGGGCAAAACTCCGGCCGATGCCAAAAAAGCCATCGAAGCAGCCTCGGAACAAAGGACGGAATTCCTAAAGGCAGAAAATATTCCCTCCGACCGGAATATCCTCGCTGCTGTAACCATGATGTATTATCAACAAGTGGAAAAGGACCAGCACCCTTCCGGCTTTTACTATAACCTGAAGGATAAGTATGGGTCGCTGGATGATGAAGCCACTTTCAAAAAATATGCTGCCGACGTATTCGCCACCTCCATGATTTTGGATGATGCCAAATGGAAGGCTTTTACGGAAAACCCCAATGCAAACACCCTGCAAAGCGATCCGGCCTATGCCCAGGCGAATGCCTTTGTGACCAATTATACCAGCAAATACCTGGCAAAGTATCGTGCCTTCACTACAGCCAATGCCGAATTGGGTCGCTTGTATCTGAAAGGTATCATGGAAATGGATCCGGTAAAAGCGAAAAAAATGTACCCCGACGCCACTTTCACCATGCGGGTCAGCTTTGGGAACGTGAAATCATACCGCCCACGTGACGCCGTTTTCTATGACTATGTCACCACTTCGAAAGGCTTATTGGAAAAATACAAGGCGGGTGATTATGAATTTGACCTGCCCACCAAACAGATCGAATTGCTCAAGAAAAAGGATTTTGGCCAATATGCCGACCCGGTACGCAAAGACCTGGTGATCGGGTTCATCACCACCAATGATATCACCGGTGGTAATTCCGGGTCGCCTGTACTGGATGCCAGTGGTAACCTGATCGGTCTGGCCTTTGATGGTAACTATGAAGCACTAAGCCATAAGATCGCGTTTGATAAAGACCTGAACCGGACGATCTGCGTAGATGTACGCTACGTGCTCTGGTGTATTGATAAATTAGGTGGCGCACCTCACCTGATCAAAGAATTGAAATTAGTGAAGTAAAGCAATCGCTCATTCCGTGCCTTCCATGTATTCCGTGAGAGAAAAATAGCTCACAGAATTCACAGAAGGCACGGAATTTTTTTTACATTGGCGCATGAATAACATGGCCACCATCATACAGACGGAAGTCTATAAATTCAACGTCCCCCTTAAAGCTCCATTTATCACCGCCTTTGGCAAAGAAGAGAACGCCGAGAATATCGTGGTCGTCATTCGCACCGACAAAGGAATCAGCGGATTTGGCGAATGTAATCCCTTCCTGCCGATCAATGGCGAAAGCATTGAAACCTGCTACTCCGTAGCCCGCTATTTCGCAACCCTGCTCAAAGGTGCCAATGCCTTAAAGATCGAAGACTGTCTGACGAAGATGGATCATTTTATATATGCCAATCAAAGTATCAAAAGTGCTTTTGATATGGCGCTTCATGATATTGCCTCCCAATGGGCCGGTCTTCCACTTTATAAATTTTTAGGGGGTAAAAAGAACAAAGATCTCTATACAGACTACACGGTCAGCATCGGCGAGGTGAAAAAGATGGTGTATGATGCCATCAAAATAAAATCAGATGGTTATCCGGCCATCAAGATCAAGGTGGGCGAAGGAGCTGATCCGGATATTGAACGGGTAAAAGCCATTCGTGCCGCGGTTGGCAAAGATATACCCCTTCGCCTCGATGCCAACCAGGGTTGGAGTCCCGACGATGCAAAAACGATATTAAAGGCATTGAAAAAAGAGGGTATCCAATATTGCGAAGAGCCGATCGCCCGAAAACATTTTCATGAATTAAAGAAACTCAGAAAGAATTCGCCAATCCCCATCATGGCGGATGAAAGCTGCTGTGATCACCTCGATGCATGTATGCTCATTGAGATGGAAGCCTGTGATAAATTCAATATCAAGGTGGGAAAGGCCGGAAGCTTGCAAATTGCCCGAAAGATCCTTAAGCTGGCCGAAAAAGCGGGCATGGAATGTCAGATCGGTGCCTTTATGGAATCACGGTTGGGGATGACCGCCTTTGGTCACCTCGCATTAAGCAGTTCAGCCGTAAAATATTGTGATTTTGATACGCCCCTCATGCATGCCGAAGATTATGTCACCGGGGGAATTACGTATCATGAAAACGGACGCATGTCCATGCCGGAGACTCCGGGCCTGGGGGCAAGTATTGAGATAGAAATTTTGAAAAGAATGGAGGGGTTCGTGGTTTAATGTTCTTTTTACCGCGAAGGCGCGAGGGCGCTAAGGATCGCCAGTGTTCTTTGTGCCTTGGCGTCTTGGCGGTAAAATTGTCGCCTCACTCCCCGTCTTTCCACCGCCACAAATACAAACACGCATAAGTCCTGTACGGCGCCCATTTCTGTGAAATGCGCTCAATCTCCCCTTTTAATTTCTTTCTATCCGACCCATCCAATTTATACAGATCGATCATGGCATTCTGCAAACCCTGGTCATCCAGCGCAAAGAGGTCTTCCCGTCCCAATGAGAACATCAGCAACATCTCCACCGTCCATCTTCCAACGCCCTTAATTTCGGTCAGGTAGGCAATGACCTCCTCATTGCTCATTTTGCTAAACTTGGTGTGTGACATTCCCTTTTCCAATTCAAACCGGGCTACATTCTGGATATAGAGGGTCTTCGCATTGCTCAACCCAATACCCCGCAAGGTTTCAAAGGGTGTATCTACAATTGCCTGGGCACTGGGCGATTTTCCACCATATAACTTAATAAAGCGGTCCTGGAGTACAGCCGCCACCCGGGTGGAAAGCTGCTGGCTCATGATAGAATAACAAAGGTGCAAATAAATATTTCTTCGCTTGGTGGGGGCCAAAGGACCATGGGCCTCGATGAGCTTTTTCAACTTGCGGTCTTTGGAGAGATGGATTATATGACTCATTCCACAAAAGAACGGAAATATTTGGTCTTGTCATGATTAACCGCCAAGCCACAAGGAATACCTGGCGCACCCTTGCGCACTCGTGCCCTGGCGGTTAATCCCTCTTCATAATAATATTTATTGCCGACTAATCATCCTCCGCAATTGCTCATTTGTTTTCTTATCCCGGATCACGATCACATAGGCCCCACGTGCCCAGCCACGCGTATCAATATCAATACGACTGGTGAAGTTCATCGGTCCACTCACAACCACCCCGTTGAGGGCATAGATCCGCAGTTCCATGGGATGCGAATTATTTTGATAGGTGACATATAGGTCATTAACAGCCGGATTGGGCCAGATCTTTATATTTCTTTCCAGTACCGGGGAATTAATGGCCGTGATGAGGAAATTAAAATCACTTGACATAGGACTGGTACACCCATTGCTGGTCACCTGTACAGAGAAATTACCCGAAGCAGGTGGTGTGTAAGTTTGACTTGTTGCACCGGCGATCGGATTACCATTGGTGTACCACTGGTTACCACTGGCCGAAGAAGATTGCAACGAAGTGCCCACCTGTGTTATCGTGGGTTGAGACGGCACAGCATTCACTGTAATTGCCACCGCATTGGAGGCCGGTGAAAAACAAGTGCCGGCATTTACCCTGACGGTATAGGAGCCTCCATTGGTCACCGTCAAACTGGTATTGGTGGCCCCGGAGATCACCACATTATCCCTGTACCATTGGTTACCTGTGGCAGACGAAGAATTGAGCGTAAGCGATCCACCCTGACAGAAATTCGTAGCCCCCGTAAACGAAATGGTAGGTGTAGGCGGCAAAGCTGTCACCTGAACGTAGAGTGGTGATGAAGCATAACCGGTCACACTATTCACCGTCGTTTTTACGGTATAGTATCCTGTCTCTGTCGCCTGGTAGGTATTGGCAGTGGCCCCCGCAATCACGGACCCATTTTTATACCATTGATTTCCCGTAGACGCAGAAGAGGTCAGGGTGATCGATCCACCTTGGCAAAAGAGAGCAGAACCTGATGTTGTTATTACGGGTGCAGCAGGTAAGGCATTGCTGAGTTTGAAATCCCATATCCCCATACCATAGGTGCCAAAGCGAACGGTATTGTTTGCCTGAATATACTCCACCGACACATAGGATTGAATGGGATTGATGGCACTCGTCATGGAATACCATTGATTATCGGCTACTACATAAACATAGGGCCCGGCCTCGGTAGCTGCAAAAAGCAAGGTCTCATCCGGATTGGCTACGATCTCGTACACCAGGGTAGATGGCAGACCGGTACTGATGGAAGTAAAACTTTGTCCCCCGTTTGTTGACTTATAAACAGGTGGATTGGAGTATCCACTTCCTGCAAACCAAACCAGGCTAGGATCGAACCGGGAGGAATAGATACTCGATCCATACAGATACCAGGGAGTAGGTCCATTGAAAGAAGCAGTCTTTGTCCATGACCCGCCGGCATCAGATGTAGTAAAAAAAGCACCATCCTCGGTGGCTACATAAATTCGGTTGGGATCGATGCGAGACGCCTCCACCGCGGTAATCCCACCACTACCCGAATTGGAATTAGCGCGGAAATTATAGGGTAACTGCGTTGCATTGATCGCAAAGGGTGCAGTGGTGGAAGCTTTTAACTTGGATAAATAGGAACCGGTACCTCCGGCTATATTTCCGCCAGCCATCCACACTTCATTTTCCGTTTCCGAAAAAGCTGTATTCACTACCGGAATCATCCAGCCGTAATTGGGGAGTTGACTTCCCGGCATGGTCCAGGTAGAGGAGAGTCCTCCGGTTGGGTTATCATAATAGTATAGCGCGCCTCCCGGGTATTGGGTCCACATGTGATGAGGCGTTCCCGTTAAGGCGAGATATCCATAGTCGCCGCTGATCACCTGGGTAAATTCAAGTACACCGGGTGTAGTAGCCGTTAGATTGCGTTGAAAACCCTGGTCCTGTGAGCCGGCAAATAATCTATTGGGTTGACGCTGATCGGTGATCACATCATAATATTGTGCCGTGCGCAATCCCGACATGCTCAGGTTGGTATTGGTCACCATACCATCGGTCGATACATAGCATCCGCCATGATTATTGATGATCAGAAAAGAGCTGCCCCCCGCTTTGCGGAAATGAGCGATCTCCATGATATCTGCATGCAATTTGCTCTGTGGATTGGCATAGTACTCCGACCACACATTCACCTTGGTAAAACTCAATCCGCCATTTAAACTCCGATAGGCATCCACTCCGCCATAATATACTTTTTGCGGATCCTCATTGGAAACCTCCACCCTGTCCCAGGCCGTTTCGGTCAGCGTACTTTGAAGGGTCCAGGTGGTGCCATCATTGATGGACTGATACAACCGCTTGTTTTCAAACAAAGCATAAAACACGGCCGCACCACCAGCATAGGTCGCTTTGAGGATACACTTTTTACCCGATTCACTATTGGGCACAGAGTTGATAGTAGAGACCGTTGCCCCATTTACGGTAGACAGCACGATGTTTCCAGTTACGGATTTGGCATCCAGAAAATAAACCTGGTTGGTGTTATACATCTTGGTCATGGATAACTGACCATCGGTACCATGATCAAAGGTGTGGATCTTGGTAAATGTTTGTCCAAGATCCGTAGAGCGGTACAACCAATAGCGAGGTGCCCAGGGAACATTGTCCCATAAATAGGCCAGACAATAAATACTCTTATTGGCATCATTCACCGCCGTCATTCCTACAATGGTATTCCCACCCCAGGCTACAGGGAAACTGATACCTGTAGAAGCATTCATGGTCAATCCTTCATTGTCGGTATAATACACCTGGTTGTTGGCAAAAAGAAGTAGCCGTTCTGAATTATCAGGCTTATGTACCAGGTTGATCACAGCATCACGAAAACGGAAAATATTATTCTGCAGGGTCCAACTCCCATTGGTCAATGTTCGTTTCCATAAACTTCCCCCTGCGCTCACCACATAAAGATTATCGGTCAGGGAATCATAGGCAACGGCCTTTACATTTCCGGCAATGTTATCACTTCCTCGCTCCTCCCAGTTACCTTGTACCTGGCCATTGGCAAATACATCATCATTGAGACGTGCCCCGCGATTGTCGAGGTAGGTTTGCCGCCAAGTCCGGCTCGCCTGGTCATTTGACTGTTCAATCATACGCCAGTCAGTACCCGGTGCGGCACGATGGATCAATTCAAAATACTGTTCTCTTTTCTTTTGATTTTCATCTCCCTCCGTAGGGGCGGGAGGCAATTGCCCGACAGGGTTCTTGAAAAAAGAAAATCCGGCTAAAAGGATAAGGCCGATCAGGATGGTTGGTAAATTTTTTCTCATGATGTGGTTCCCTAAAATTAAGCGAAAAACATCAGAAGATCAGCATTGGCCGGCAGCCCAATTTCGAAATTCTGCCACGCGTTCACGACTGATAACCAGGTCCTCTGAACGGTCTTCCACATTTCCTTTCACCGCGACTTTCAACCGGTTATTGTAATAGGGTTTTACATGTTCGATGGCAGAGATCCGCACAATAACGCGACGGCTTAACCGAAAGAACTGGCGGGGATCCAGTTCGTCTTGCAATTTGTCAAGTGTATGATTGACAATGAATTTGTTACCCTTTTTATCAATGAGGTAAACGATCTTATTGTCAGCCTGAAAATAGGCTACTTCATCGGCCTCTATGAAATACAATTTGGATCCTGATTTTCCCAGAAAACGGTCTTTGTAATTTGGCTTCTTCAGGGCTTCCATCAAACGGGCATAATCAGGAGAAGCATGCACACCCGTGATCGTCCGGAATTTTTGGATGCCCCTGGCCAACGATTCACGACTTACAGGCTTGAGAATATAATCAATGCTGAATACCTTAAAGGCTTCCAGGGCATATTGATCAAAGGCGGTGGTAAAAATAACAGGACCGGAATAATTGATCCGACGGAAAATTTCAAAACTATGCCCATCAGATAAATGAATGTCAAGCAGCAACAGATCCGGGTGTGGGTTCATATTCAACCATTGAACCAGGTCCTCTACACTTTCCAATGAAGCCACGATTTGAATCGTAGGATCAAAATCCTTAATCAGCGTATGCAAACGCTCTACCGCCGGTAATTCATCTTCGGCTATAACCACACGCATAAGGACTAATTTAGATTCAGCAATGGCAGTTCGACCTCGAAATACTCTTCTGTTCTCCGAACGATAACGTCATTCTGACCGATAAGTTCATAGCGCTTGATAATATTCTGCAGGCCAATCTGGTTGGAAGAGGCCGGCTCCTGTCGTGGTTGTAAGTTGTTTCTAACGATCAAAGTCTGTTTTCCATTGGCATGCAATTCGATACGCAACGGTTTATTTCTTGATACGATATTATGTTTGACCGCGTTCTCGATCAGCATTTGCAAAGCGACCGGTACCACGTAATAGCCATTATATTTTTCCGGAATATTTATCTCCACCTCCAATGCCGAGGAGAATCGCTGCTGTAGGAGAAATATATAGGGCTCAATAAACTCCAGTTCGGACCGAAGTTCCACTACTTCCTTTTCGTGATTATTGAGTACATAGCGGTAAACCTTGGAAAATTCCTCAATGAAGCGGTTGGCATCCGGGTTATCCTTCATCACCATATTGGATAACACATTGAGGCTATTGAAAAGAAAGTGGGGGTTGATCTGACTTTTCACCAATTGGATCTCTGCCTGACTTCTTGCCTTTCGCAATTCTTCCGACTCGGCCCATTGTTTTTTATACGCTTTAAAAAATAAGAAGATCGCATGGAGCAGGTGAAAGAAGAGGTTGATCAACCCGGCATAGATCAGATTTAATTTAATCGGATTGGCATTTTGTGCCCAGGTATAGCCGTGTATCACATTTCCTATCAGGTACACGACCAGCAAAGTGGCAAGGCTGGAAAGAAACAGGCCAATTCCAAACAAGGAGCTAAGAAAGACCCAGCGATTCGCTTGCACCGGAAATTTTTTCCTGACCAGGGGTTCGGCCAAACGATTGAGTTCCCAGGAAAAAAAAGTAATGGCCCCGATGGTCAGGAAAGCATAGTACCACTCGATATCGATCTGGAAATAGTGGTACACATCGCACAAAACCGTATTCAGGAATGTGTACGAGGCCAGTAGCAATATGAACAGGTATCGGTGTTTATGCTGGAACATGTTAGTTTCGAATTAAGTCAGTCCCGCCAATGGCGGGACTGACTGGTTTTCCACAGGGGTATATAATGGACCGCCCAATTATGACGGGATCAGAACACGATCAATCAGGTGTACAACACCGTTCCGACATACAATGTTCGTGGCGGTAATATTCGAGCGATTGCCTCCGTTGCCGCTGCCGGTCAAGGTAGGTCCACCCGTTGAACCATTGGTCAGGTTGACAGTGGTATTTCCACCGGCCAACATACCGAGGTTACCGTTGGCCAGGTCGGAAGAGAAAGCCCTTCCAGCCACTACATGGTAGCGTAATACGGCCAACAAGGTGGGCATGGGGATATCGTCGATATTGGTGAGCGTCAGAGCACCAAGCAGTTGCGTAAAGGCTGCATTGGTAGGAGCAAATACGGTCAGCGTAGCGGAGCTAAGGGTACCTGCCAGGGTGGGATCTCCACCAGGTCCATTGGTGGCACGCAATACGGCTTTCACCAGGGAATCCAATCCGGAGGCAACAGCCGTTTCCACGATATTTCCCACCGGGGGATTCAATACACGGCCAATGCTGTGGATCACTCCATTATCGGCATCAATATCAGCGGTTTGTACCTTAATACCATTGATGTATACACCGGAAGCATTACGGGTAACGAAAACAGAGTCGCCGCTGGCGGTGGTTACTTTGGCATTGGGTCCTGCAGGTACACTGGCCGCTTTGATCTCGGAACCCAGGGTATGATAAAGCAGGAGGGTTTGTAATTGAGCAGGTGTCAGTGCCGTGATAGCAGCAGCATTAATGCCTGAGGCACCAAATGCAGCATCATCAGGTGCAAATACGGTAAATGGTCCGGTTCCACTCAGCGTAGCTGCCAGGTTGGCTCTTACCACGGCTTGCTCCAGCAAACTGTAGCTGGCGTTACTTACTACAATATCAGTAATGGTGTTGGAGGCAGGGGTGTCATCATCTTTATCACAGCTGGTAAGGATAAAGGCGCTCCCCAGCAGGATCAAACCGGCGCGGAGGAATTGCTTTTTCAGATTCATAGTTGTTGATTTTTTGTTTAATCTATCAACAACAGCCAAAAGAAAAAGGACGGCTACAAGGAGTGAGCCGTCCATATAAGGTGTGAACTGTCAATATTTGGGAGTGAATCTGTGGAAGCCAGTTTTCAGGATTCGATGGAAAAGGAGGTTCCTCCATCCTTTTCGTCCTTCAAAAGTATGCCCACCTCGGCCAATTGGTTCCGGATCTTGTCTGACATCGTAAAATCCTTCCGCCCCTTGGCCTCCTTGCGGATGTCCATCAGTAACTGCAATACCTTTTCCAATTTATCGTTGTCTGAGCCGGCAATGGACTCCAATCCCAGAATGTCCTCCAGATATAACTTAAGCTGGACCTTTAACCGCTGAAAACTTTCAGGGGAAACAACGCCCGCCGAAATGGTCTTATCCTTGATGGAATTGATCAGGGGCACCAATTCAAATATATTGGCCAACACCTTGGCGGTATTGAAGTCATCATTCATGAACTCATCCAACTCATCCAATAAACGGTTGACACGCGTCTCCTGCTCAGCATCCACACCCGTCTCGCTTTTTTCGTAGGCCAGTCCCTGCAATTTTTCATAGGCCTCCCACAACCGACGCAGTCCCTTTTCAGCCGCCTGCAAGGCTTCGTTGCTAAAGTCCAATGTGCTGCGATACTGGGTTTGCAGGATAAAAAAACGGATCACCATGGGGTGATAGGCCTTTTCGAGGGCCGGGTGGTCGCCACTAAACAATTCCGTCAGCTTGATCACATTGTTATAACTCTTCCCCATCTTCTTTCCGTCGATGGTGATCATGTTATTGTGCATCCAGTAACGAACAGGATTGGCATGATTGCAAATGGTACTCTGTGCGATCTCACTCTCGTGGTGCGGAAACTGAAGATCCATCCCTCCGCCATGAATATCAAATTGAACACCCAGGTACTTGGTGGCCATGGCCGAGCACTCAATATGCCAGCCGGGAAATCCAACACCCCAGGGGCTTTGCCAACGCATGATATGTTCGGGGGCTGCCTTTTTCCATAAAGCAAAATCCGCTTTATTGCGTTTCTCTTCCTGGCCTTCCAATATCCGGGTGGTCTCCAACAGGTCATCCATGACACGGCCGCTCAGCTTGCCATAATCATGGGATGCTGCATATTTGCTTACATCAAAATAAACAGAGCCATTTGATTCATAGGCATACCCTTCCGCTATGATCTTTTTGATCATTTCGATCTGCTCGACGATATGACCGGTGGCCGTAGGTTCAATACTGGGTTCAATATTATTGAACCGCTTCATGGCCCAATGAAACAGGTTGGTATACTTCTGTACCAACTCCATGGGCTCCAGTTTTTCCAACACGGCTTTCTTGGAGATCTTGTCTTCAGCCTCTCGTCCTTCCTCTTCAAAATGACCGGCATCGGTAATATTGCGTACATACCGCACTTTGTACCCCAGGTAATTGAAATAGCGGTATACCACATCAAACGTAATATAAGGACGGGCATGACCCAGGTGGCTTTCCCCACTCACCGTGGGTCCGCACACATACATCCCCACATGACCAGGCACCAGAGATTCAAATGGTTCTTTCGTACGGGAATAGGAATTATATATTTTAAGCGAGGACATACAAAAATGGATTCAGGTGAAAAATCGAGGGCAAAAATAGAAAAGAATGGGGGTTCGGGGTTGTTTTAACAACAACAACATCCGTTAGCGAAGGAGAGGTGTGAAGGAAGAATGATTTCCATACGCCAAATATAGGGATTTTCTTCTTTGTGTTCTTCGTGCACCCTTTGTGTCCTTCGTGTCCTCCTACGCAAGTCTGGCGTAGGAGGACACGAAGGACACAAAGGGTGCACGAAGGACACGAAGGATTATTTTAATAACAGATCGGCGACGAGGCCATAGTGATCCGACAACCTTTGTTTGAGCCGGTAGACCTTTTTCACTTCAAATGCCGGATCGGCGAAGATATGGTCGATACGCAGGGTGGGCGATATCCGGGTAAAGGTCCTGCCCAAGCCCCTGCCCTTTGCCAAAAAAGCATCGATCCTGTCTTGGCGCACTGTAAAATAGGTATTTGAGGCAGGTACATCATTCAGGTCCCCGCAAAAGATCGTCGGGTAAGGGCTTTTCTTCATCTCATCCCGGATCATCCGGGCCTGGATACCGCGGTGCTCGGTGGCCCATTTGACTTTTTTGATCAACCTGACCTTCTTCACGGAGCCTTTTTTTGCCTCTTTAATGTCTTCATAATCGCTGGAACTAAACCGAAATGACTCAAGGTGCCCGGTATACACGCGAAAAGTATCCTTCCCTTTTTGGATATCGGCATAGATCAGGCTTTGCGGGGTGGTGGGAGCGGGAAATCTTACCCGCCCGGAATCCAGTATCGGGAACCTGGAAAAAATGACTATCCCCTGATGAATGGTGCCATTAAACCATTCAAAATCGGGAGCAAAAACCATATAGGGATAGCCCGCCGTATCTTTCATATAAGGCAGGATGGAAAAAGCGGTATGGGCCGCTCCGTTTACAAATTCCTGGAGACAGATCACATCCGGTTGCTGGGACAAAATGAGTTTCAGGGCCCTTTGCCTGGTCTGGTTCTTTTCTTCCTGGCTTCCTTCAATACCAACCATCCGCATCACATTCCAGGTAAGCACGCGCACGGAACTACTATCGCGTTCGGTGGAAGGGGTATCACTACCTCCAAATGCGTAGATAGAAAAAAGGCTCTTCCACCCAAACAGCAGCACCAGCAACCCGGCCAGGGCGAGGATCTTTCGTTTTACAATAAACCAATACACCACAAAGCAAAGAAGGAGGACGGTCAAGAGCGGAAATCCGTAGGTAAGCAAAGAGGGGAACCACCAATAATCACCCAGGTAGGCCACCAGCAAAGTAGCTATATAGAGAAGCAGGATAGCTCCATACCCCAACAGGGCAAACCATTTGAGCAGGTTTCGGATACGCTGAAACATGATACAAGATACGGAGATCAGTCCTTTTGCAAAACCAGGTCGGCCCGAAGCATATAATGGTCAGAGGTGGGTTTGATCAGTCGTTGCACCTGTTTTACCTCAAACTGTTTGTCCGCAAGGATATAATCTATCCGCAAAGTGGGAGAAAGCGAGGAATAGGTACGCCCGATACCACTTCCCTTTTTCAAAAAAGCATCCTGCATTTCACCCCGAATGGTATGATAAGTAAAGGAATTGGGTATATCATTGAAGTCTCCACAGATCACCGACGGGTAGGGGCTATTATCCATAATGCTGCGGGCCACCCGGGCCTGGCTGCTCCGCAACACCAGGGCTTTTTTTACCTTTCCCAATACCGTTCGGCTGTAGAGCAAAAGACTATCTTCAACCTGGGTCACTTTTTCAATGGCTTCATAATCATTTTTCCGAAATTGTACAGATTGGAGATGGGTGGTAAAAACGCGTATCGTATCGGGCCCGGTTTTTACATCCACATACAATAAGGCTTCAGGCATGGATGGCCTGAAATACCGGACCAACCCTGAATCCACGATCGGATACCTGGAAAAAACGACACAACCGATATACTGTCTCCAACCATCGGGGTCATAGGAAAAATAATGATAGGGATAACCCATTGCGCGTATCTCGCTGATATTATCGTAGTAAATGGAATCTGGCGAATGAAAGAATTCCTGCAGGCAAACAATATCTCCACCATATTGCTTTATCTGATCCAATATCTTCAATCGCTGCCGGCTTCCTTTGTTATTGTTTCTTTTCCATTCAATAAAACGGGCCACATTCCAGCTAACGACCCTTACGGAGCCTGAATCCTTCTTTTCCTGAAAGGCCGCGGACGAATGAAAGGCAATACTCACCCCAACACTTTTCCAACTCAGCAATAAAGCCACAAAACCCACCCAGGCAATCTTTTTGCGCAGCAAGGCCCAGAATAGCGTGGAGAGAAACACCAGGGCGAACAACACTGGAAAGGCAAGTCCAAGTACACCAATGACCCAGTATTTGGAGGGATTGGAAACCGGCGCCAGAATAGAAAGCAGGAAAAGCAGCAATAAAATGAAGTAAAGCAGGTAAAGTATGCGCTTAGCCGACTTGCGGAGAAAAGGGGCCATGCGTAAAGTTACAAATCTTCTTTACTGGCGCGTTTCAACAATTCCTTTTCTTCATTCGTAAGTGAATCATATCCCTTTTGATGGATCTTCTCCAGAATCTCATCCACCCGCTGTTGGGTTAGGTTCAGGGTCTTGGAATAAGGTGCCGAACCAGATTTGTAAAACAACTGCTCTTTTAAGGGTTTCGCCTTACGAGAAGGTTTATCGGGGTTAAATAGATTGAGTACCCAGTCATACAGATTATTCATCCACACACTTCCATCATATCCTCTGCGGTAGAAAACCATGAACAGGTAACCGCTAAGGGCGCCACCGATATGCGCGATATGACCACCATGGTTATTTCGCGGCAACATGGCCAGGTCGATCACTATAAAGATGAGCGTGATAACCCAAAGAGGAATCCCCCCATTGATAAAGGTAAACAAGCGGTACCCGGGGGCTATGACCGTGATGGCAATGGCAATGGCCATGACACCGGCAGAAGCGCCAACCATATTCACGTTCCCAATTCCCTCCCCATACAGGGCCGGAATGAAATTATACGTGAGCATAAAGGCCAGGGCGCCACCCAATCCGCCATAAATAAAAATGGGAATGACCTTTCTGTTTCCGGTAAGGTCGTGAAGCAGGTAGCCAAAAACCCAAAGCCAGATCAAGTTTCCGATCAGGTGCCACACTTCAAAATGATAGAGCATGTAGGAGATCAGGGTCCAGGGCTTACGGATAAATTCACCAAAGGAGGCGGGCAAGGCCAGGTTTACATAGATATCCTGATAAAAATGAGTCCGTGCTTCTGACACCGGATAGGAAAAGAAATAAAAGATATTCGCCATGCTAAACATCACGAACACCACCAACAGGATGCTGATAAGCATGATCAGTGAATTATTCCCCAGGTCACCCATGAACCGGCTACGCCGGCTCTTTTGCTCGTAATAGTTCATGCGTTCGATTTTCCAGCTACAAATTTAAAAATTCGGGAATGCTTCCCTGGCAAATTCTTTCTTAGTATAACGTGTTGCGATTGGTTTTGTTCCAGTAAAGGACAATGATAAAGCCCGCAATGGCCCCACCCAGGTGGGCCCAGTGGGCGATATTGTCCCCGGGAACCCGGTAAATACCCCCAAAAAGGTCGATCGCCACCAAACCAGGGATAAAATACTTGGCTTTGATGGGTACGGGAAAGAAGAGTAACATGAGTTCAGTATTCGGAAAAAGGTAGCCAAAAACCACCAACACCCCCATTACCGCACCCGAAGCGCCAACGGCAGGGGCTACCGGGCCAAGGATGGACCTGATCTGATCGATCTGTGTTTCGGGGTCATACTGGACTGCCTGGGCCCAAAGGGCATCAAAATCATACACAAAATACTGGATACCGAGATGAAGGGCCGCCGCCGAAAGCCCGGAAATGATATAGAGTGTCAGGAATTTTTTGGAACCTACATAGGTTTCAATTACCCGTCCAAACATCCACAGCGAAAGCATATTGAACAGGATATGCATGAAGTCGTGGGCATGGACAAACATATGCGTCACCACCTGATAGATCCGGAAATAGGGTGACTCAATGGGATGAAGGGCCAGAAGTTGGGTCAGACTCCCATCCTTATCATAGATCATCTGTGCCACATAAAACAGGATGTTGATGATAATCAGATTTTTCACCACGGGCGGAAAGGTCTCCGGACGTGTATATCGAAAATTACTCATTGGCTGTAGGGCTTTTCAGTTTTAATTGTACCACATTCTCAATATGATGGGTATGGGGAAACATATCCACCGGTTGGACTTTTGTAACTGCATATTTTTCATCCAACCATTGCAGATCATGGGCCTGGGTAGCCGGATTGCAACTAACGTAAACGACTACTGGCGCCTCCATATCCAGGATCTTTTTCACCAGCTTTTCATGCATACCAGCTCGTGGAGGGTCAGTTATGATCACATCCGGCCGGCCATGGGTAGCAAAAAATTCATCGTCACACACTTTGATCACATCTCCGGCAAAAAATTTCGCATGGGCGATACCGTTGATCTCCGCATTGATCCGCGCATCCACAATGGCTTCTTCCACCACCTCTACTCCGATCACCTGTGCCGCTCCCTGGCTGACAAAGATGCCGATACTACCTGTACCGCAATAAAGGTCATACACCGTTTCCTTTCCTGTAAGTTCGGCAAATTCACGGGTTACCTGGTAAAGTCTTTCCCCCTGGCGTGTATTCGTTTGAAAGAAGGATTTGGGGCCAATACGAAAATGAAAATTTTCAAGCGTTTCGATGATGAAACCTTCTCCCGTATACACCTGTGGGAAGAGGTCATAAATACTGTCGTTGAACTTGGTATTGATGGTATATAACAGGGTGTTGATCGACGGAACCTTTTCCAGTAAATAGTTAAGCAAACCGGTTCGAACGTCACTGTCATCATAACCCAACACCAGGTTGACCATTACTTGTCCGGTGCGGGTGATGCGAACCATCACATTCCGGAGCAATCCTGTATGCGCTTTGAAATCATAGAATGTCAACCCGAGCAGTTTGGCGTATCCCTCAATGGCCTTGCGAATTTCATTGGTGGGCTCAGGTTGCAGGTGACAGGTATCGATCTCCACCACCTTATCAAAAAAACCTCGGGCATGAAAACCGGCAGCGCCTGATACACCTTGCTCCGCGTCGGGATCAAAATCCGGTCCGGGCACATAGCGCTTGGTACTAAACGTATATTCCAGTTTGTTTCGGTAATAGCGGGTATCCTCCGCACCGACTATCGGCATCAAGGCGGGTATTTCCACCTTGCCAATCCGACGCAAGGCCTGTTCTACCTGCTGTTGTTTATAGGCCAATTGCCGATCATAGGGAAGCATTTGCCATTGACATCCACCACAAACCCCAAAATGCGCACAAAAGGGCTTCACCCGGTCAGGAGAATAAGCATGAAACCGGAGGGGGTGGGCTTCCGCCCAATCTTTCTTGTTCTTACCCAGCCGAATATCCACGATATCACCAGGTACAACCCGCTCAATAAAGATCACTTTCCCCTCTACCCTGGCCAGGGATTTACCCTCCGCTGCATAATCCTCTACCAATACCTTTTCCAGGACGATATTCTTTCTTTTTTTCACCGGGCAAAGCTACACTTTTCGCCCCAAGGCCATACAACCCTTCCCCGCTAATTCTCATCTTTTTGAATATCTTTACCTGTTCAGAATCAAACCCCATGCAACGACTCGTTTCGCTCTTATCCCTGTTTCTTTTGACCCTCTTGGCCCAGGCACAAAACCCGGCTTATGAGATCACAATTACTATCAAGCCTTTTCAAAATCAGTATATCTATCTCGGATATTATTACGGCAAAACAAAACCCATTGTAGATTCCGTACGGCTGGATGAGAAAGGGACCGGGGTATTTAAAGGAAATAAAAAACTCGACCAGGGACTTTACCTGATCGGTTATCCGGATAAGAGCAATTATTTTGAATTGATGGTGGGGGCGGAACAGAAATTCAGCGTCATCACCGATACCGCTAACCTGGTCAATACGATCCAATATATCGGTTCCCCGGAGAACCAACGTTTCAATGCCTACCAAAAATTCACCAATGAGAAAGGGATGGCCATGGACAAGGCCAAACGGGAATTGGCCGCTTCCACCAACAAAGCAGATTCCACCCGTTTGACTCAACTCATCAATGAAACCAATACCGCCATTCAGGATTATCGGTTAAAATATGTAAAAGACCATCCGAAAGACCTGTTGACCCTGCTCTTTCATGTGATGAAAGAACCTACCGTACCTCCGGCAGATAAACACCCCGGCGGGAAATACGATTCAACCTTTGCCTTTCATTATTTCAAAGACCATTTTTGGGATGATGTTTACTTCTTTGATGACCGGGTAGTACGCACCCCCGTTTTTGAACCCAAATTGGATAAGTATTTTGATCAATTGATCTACCCCAATCCCGATTCGGTGATCAAAGAGATCGACTGGATGCTGGGCTATGCTTCTGCCAATGCAGAAATGAAGAAGTTTCTGCTGGTCAAATTTGTGAATCGTTATCTCAATCAGAAGTATATGTGGGAGGACAAGGTATTTGTCCATTTATTTGAAAAATATTTTTCCCAACAGAATTATTCCTGGATGACTGAGCGTGGCCGTAAAACAGTCTTCGATCGTGCCTACAGCCTGATGGCCAATTTGCTTGGCAATCCCGCCCCCGGTGTCGAATTGCCTGATACCGCCGGAAAACTCCGCCCCTTACAAGAACTCAAAAGTCCTTATACAGTTGTTGTATTCTGGGATCCTACCTGCAGCCATTGTAAGGAAACCCTGCCTCGCCTGGATTCCATTTTTCAGGCCAAATGGAAAAAAAGTCAGGTAGCCATGTATGCCATTGCCAAAGAATCAGAGGGCACAAAGAAAGATTGGATGGATTTTATCAAAGGGCATAAACTCTGGGATTGGACCCATGTTTACTACTCCAAGCAGGAGGAAAACAACCGGGTGAGCGCGGGAGTACCCGGCTATTCCCAATTATTTGACATTACTACTGTGCCCACGCTCTACCTGCTCGACAAAGACAAGCGGATACTGGCCAAGAAAATACCTCTGGAACAGATTGATGAAGTGCTTGCGTTTAAGTTAAAAGGTCAGTAATTTTCGCCTTTGAAAATATTTATGAAAACTATCCTCCTATCCCTGGCGACACTCTTGATCGTGTCCAACACAGGGGCACAGACCTTATTCACCTATGGCCCCTACACAGTAGATGCCAAAGAATTTCTGGCCGCCTATAAGAAGAACAATACAGGTCCGGTGACGGATAAGGCCAAGTCCATGCGGCACTACCTCGATCTGTATATCCAATCCAAGATCAAAGTACGCGATGCCTACGACCGTCATCTGGATACCATGCCTGCCTTTGCAGAGGAATTAGGTACCCTTCGTAGCCAGGTGATCCAAAATTATCTGACCGATCCGGAAAGCTTTAATAAACTGATGAACGAAGCCTTTGCCCGCAGCCGTAAGGATATCCGGACTGCCCATATCTTTTTGCCCAGAAATGGTAAACAGGATACGGATTCGAACTGGAGAAAGATTCAGGAAGCCTATAAAATGCTGCAAAAAGGCCAGGCTTTTGCAAGCGTAGCGAAATTATATTCTGCCGATCCCAGCGTGGTAAACAATGGAGGGGATATTGGTTATCTCACCGCTTTTTCCCTGCCTTACTCCCTGGAGAATGTACTATATGGCACTCCGGTGGGCAAGTATTCAGTACCCTTTGTCTCTGCCTCAGGGTACCATATTTTCAAGAATCTTGGAGAACGCAAGGCGGTTGGACGAATCCGTACCGCCCAGATCCTGCTGGCCTTCCCTCCCGGCGCTGATGCAGCTACCAAAAAACGGATCGCTTCTCTGGCCGATAGTTTGTATCAACGGATCATAAAAGGTGCGGATTTTGGCGAGCTAGCCAAACAGTATAGCAATGATTATCTCTCCGCAGCCATGGGTGGGCAAATGACCGAATTTGGTCTTGGCACCTATGACCCTGTTTTTGAAAATGCCGCTTTTTTACTGGCCAAAGATGGCGCGGTGAGCAAACCCGTAATGACGGCACATGGTTATCATATCATAAAAAGAATTTCCAAGTCAGATGTGCCTGCTTCTCTTGCCGACAAAACTTACGCTGAAAACCTCAAGTA
The DNA here is from genome assembly GCA_041752235.1 of Chitinophagaceae bacterium. Taxonomy (GTDB): domain Bacteria; phylum Bacteroidota; class Bacteroidia; order Chitinophagales; family Chitinophagaceae; genus SpSt-398. Next base: position 194,464 of record JBGSHM010000009.1, on the reverse strand, counting down.
CCGGGTGCAGAATGACAACCGCGTTGAACAAACCAAGGAACTCCTCTTTACCAAGATCGTGGCCAAAGCAGGATTAAAGGATGCACCATTTGATATGACCGACCTGGGTCTCTATACGGATAGCATGCTGGATGGAAGACTTTCGGGTAAACGGCTTACCGTTCAATCCGAAACACCACTCTTTAAGATCGGTAACCGAATGATCACCGCGGTGGACTTTATGGGTTATGCTCAAACCAACCGGCATAAGCGCGATGGTTCAGGACTGAAAACATACCCGGAGATTTTACAGGACTTCAAGCGATTTGCGGCGATGGAATATTATAAAGAGAATTTGGAGCAATTCAATCCTGAATTCCGTCAGCAAATGAATGAATTCAAAGATGGTAACCTGTTCTTTGAAGTGATGATGCAAAAGATATGGACACCTGCCCAAACAGATACTGCCGGACAAGCCCAATATTATGCCCTCCATAAAAAGAACTATGTATGGAAAGAAAGTGCCGGAGGAATTATTTTCTATTGCGGAGATAGCAAAACCGCGGAAGAAGCCCGTACGGCCATTGTCAGAAACCCGTCTGACTACGAAAACATATTGAAACAATTTGGTGATCGCATCACCGCAGAAACCGGTCGCTACGAATATGGGCAGATCCCCCGGGCAAAGAACGAAGTCTTAAAGCCCAATATGGTAACCTCTATTGAAAAGAATGCCGCCGATGAAAGCGCTTCTTTTGCCTATATAAAGAAGATTTTTGCACCCAATGAACCAAAGTCATTTGAAGACGCCAAAGGCGCTGTCATCAACGACTTTCAAGCCGAATTGGATGCCAACTGGGTGAAAGAATTGAAGAAGAAATACCCGGTGAAGGTCGATGAAACAGTGTTTGCGAGGATCAGCAAGTGATCGGCAAATCAATCAAAGTCCTTATTACTCCCCACCGCTACGCTCTGTACATTCGACACTCCTTTCTTCAGCAGGAAGTTGCCATCGCCGTAAACCACAAAGGCAACAACCCTGAGTTTGGAGGTATTGTACCCGGCACCGGAAATGGAGATCGTTTGTGATTTTTCGAAGGTGGTGCCTTTTACTTGTTTACTCTTGTCGATGGCATCACCATACACATCGGTAATGGTTTTGCGCAGCACTGCATTGTGTACGTAGTTAGTAATAGGGCTTCCGGTAAACCCGTTATAATTAAAACCATAGTTTACCTGAGGATATACCAGTCCGTCTTCGAGCAAGTAAACGACCAGTTTCATGTCAATGGAGGTAGTAACATCAAATTTCACCTTGGTGTTGACGGTAATATCATTTCCATTCAGGCTTGTATTGAGAGCAAGACCCAGCGGCGCCCTTTTCGCGAATTCAAGATCAAGCTGACTATTGTTCTCATTCCAAAAAGACACACGACTTAACAAGGCACCAGGGTAACCGGGTAATTGAAAGGCACTTGCCATGTTGGAATGGTATTGGAAAAGATAGGGATCGGCTGTACCCTGTCCGCCATGATTGGCCACCACGATACAATTGGGTTTGCTCGCCGTATAATCTTCCAGTTTTATACCTACCCGGGGGCAATACCCACACCAGGTGCCGGTAAAATCTTCAACCAATATCTTTTGACTAAAAGCTGAATTACCAGGATCTACCGCTGTAATTGTTACTTCCGGAGAAATGATGGTTCCTTTCTGGGCTTTTACCTTGTAGGTTCCGGGGGTTTCTGTCCAAAAGCGTTTGGCGGGACGATTCATATCATTGACAAACACAGATGCACTGGCTGTTACATCTGCCCCATTCTGATCTTTTACGGTCACCACTACATCTTCAAAACCATCGGCATTGATGTTAGTTTTATCCAGCACTACGGTCAGCGTTTGATCAGGGGGAGGAGGATTGCCACCGGTATCGGTGCCACCACTACCACCTTTGGAACAGGAAATTAAAGTCAGGGAGAGCAGGACAAATGTCCAGGCAGACAGGTTGAAGTATTTTCTCATGTTTCAGCAGTATGAGGGTCTAAATTATTGAATTTTTGATGTGTTTCCATTTCTTCTTCGGATAATTGCACATATTTTATAGATACAACGGGTTATGAGAAAGATCTGTCTGCTTATTTTATTGGCCCTTCCTATGATGGGCCTTTTTGGTCAAAACGAATTACCGGATGTGCGGGTACGTGACCTTCGGGGTGAAGAATTTCCCTTCCAAAGTCTTGTTTCTTACGGAGATACAACGGTCATCGTCAGCCTTTGGGCGACCTGGTGTGTACCCTGTATTCAGGAACTCGAAGCCATCCATGACCAGTATGCAGAACTGCAAAAAAAGCAGCCCTTCAAGTTGATCGCCATATCGGTGGATGATGCCCGTACCTCTGCCCGGGTAAAGCCTTTTGTAGCGGGACGGGGATGGCCTTTTTTAATTTACCTTGATCCCAATCAGGACCTGAAGCGGGCGCTCAATGTCAACGATATCCCTCATGTACTGGTGATCCGTCAGGGAAAGATCGTGTATCAACGAAATGGTTACCTCCCGGGAAGCGAAGCCGATCTATTTGCTCATTTGAACGAAGAAAAGACCGACAAAATGGTCGGGCAACTCAGTGGGAGTTTTGAAACCATCACCCAGTTTTACCAAAAAGATACCAAGATCGGCGCAGTATTACCGGCCGACCGCGTGGGCTCCAATAATTATCTCAAACTGGATTATTCCTATAAACAATTTACAGCCGGGGTACAATTTGAGTCTTATCTCCCTTCCCTGCCCCAGTTCTTTGATCAATTCACCATTCTGCAGGAAAGCAAATTGGTGAATAAATATTTCCGCTACCAAAATCAAACCTTTGGGGTGATGGTGGGCAATTTCTATGAACAGTTCGGAAGCGGATTGGTCTTCCGTTCCTGGGAGAACCGCCAGATCGGCATCAATAATGCTTTGGAGGGTGCCGCCTTTTATTTACAACCCCTACCCTTTATTCACTTAAAAGGAGTGTATGGCAAACCAAGAAAACTCTTTCAGCAAGCGAATGGCATTGTTCGGGGAATAGATGGCACCATTGACCTGACCGGGGCAGGTACGGAGAAAAAAACCCGTGTTTCGATTGGAGGAAGCTATGTTTCCCGCTACCAGGAATATACGGGTCCTGATCCGGATTTTCCCGCCACCGTTAGATCCGGTGCCGCCCGTTTGGAAATCGCAGGTACCTCTGCTTCCCTGAATGTAGAATATGTAGGCAAAGGAAGTGATCCTCATTTGCTCAATGCCTATGATAAATCAAAGGGAAAGGCCTTATTGATCAATGGTAATTGGACCCGAAAAAATATTGGCCTCAGCCTTACCTACCGTGGTATTCAAAATATGGATTTCCGGGGAGAGCGTGAAGCCAGTGGATCTTTATTGCCGGTCAATTTCATTCCTGCTCTTACCAAACAACATGACTACCTCACCACCAATATCTATGTATACAATGCCCAGTCACTCGGGGAAACAGGAGGTCAGTTTGAATTGTTCTTTTTATTACCCGAAGGGTCAAAACTCGGTGGTAAATCAGGAGGGCGATTGAGCCTGAATTTCTCCCATTACCAGGGATTGAACAGCGATGGAAGCCTGTTCGCCGGTGGTGGGGAGAAATATTTCCAGGATATGAGTATTGAATGGAAAAAGAAGTGGAGCAGTCGTTTTCACAGTACCTTATCCCTGCACAAACTGTTTTATAATAAATCGGTCATTGAGGGAGGTATTGATCCTGATATCAATGCGGCCATGGTGGTATGGAACAGTACCTATCAATTCGCGCCACAGAAAGCACTTCGGTTTGAACTCCAACATTTATTTACCAAAAATGACCGGGGTAATTGGGCGGCTGCGGTAACGGAATTCAGTTTTGCCCCCAAATGGATATTCTTTCTATCCGACCTCTATAATTACGATGTAACCGATATTCACTACCCCACGATCGGTGGCGTATACACCAAAGGAGGAACCCGATTAGGGGTTACCTATGGTCGTCAACGCGCGGGATTGTTTTGTGTAGGTGGTGTTTGCCGCTCCGTACCCGCTACGAGTGGAGCGACGGTTACTTTAAGCACAAGGTTTTAATCAAAACACCCCTTTGACTACATCTACCACCACCTGGGCCTTACCCAGTGTATAGTAGTGAAGTACGGGCACTCCGTTTTGTTTTAATTCTTTTGATTGCTGGATCAGCCATTCAACCCCCACTTTGGTTACTTCATCGTCCTTTTTACACTCTGAAATGGCCCGGGAGAGGTCATCGGGTATATCCACATGAAATGTTTTGGGTAAAACAGTCAGGTGCTTTTTGGACGTGATGGCTTTCAGTCCTGGTATTATAGGCACATTGATTCCGGCCGCTTTGCAGCGCTCTACAAAGTCAAAATATTTTTTATTATCGAAGAACATTTGTGTCACGATGTATTCGGCTCCTTCATCTACTTTGGCCTTCAGGTAGCGCAGATCAGCATCAAGGTTGGGTGCTTCAAAGTGTTTTTCGGGATAACCGGCTACACCGGCGCAGAATTTGGTATAGACGGCACTTTTCAGGTCCTCTTCCAGATATTGTCCCCGGTTCATGCTCATTACCTGTTTCAACAGGTCGATCGCGTATTTATGTCCATGGGGATCAGGTTCAAAAAAGCTCATGTTCTTAGGGGCATCGCCTCTAAGTACCAGCACATTATCAATTCCGAGGAAGTTCAGGTCAATCAACGCGTCTTCGGTCTCCTGACGGCTAAAGCCCCCACAGATCAGGTGAGCAACGGCATCGATCTTATACCGGTTCATGATAGCGGCGCAAATACCAACGGTTCCAGGGCGCTTACGGATCTCGACCTGCTCAAAAGTACCATCCGGCTTCTTTTTGAACATGCTTTCACTCCGATGATAGGTAACATTGATAAAAGAGGGCTTGAATTCCATCAAAGGGTCCAGGTGGTCGTAAAGGGCCTGGATGCCTTTTCCTTTCAAAGGGGGTAGGACCTCAAAAGAAACAATGGTTCCTTTGGCTTGTTGTATATGGTCGGTGACTTTCATTCTTTGTTAAAAAATTGAATGCAAAGCTAATCAGGAGCGGGGATTAGTCAAATACTGAGGCAAAGTTTTTAATTTGCAGGCTATGAAAGTCACTATTCGCACCCAGGACCTTGTCAAACGCTACCGGAACAGGACCGTAGTGGACCATGTGTCCGTATCGGTGAGCCAGGGAGAGATCGTGGGATTGCTGGGTCCGAATGGTGCGGGGAAGACCACCACCTTCTATCAGGTAGTGGGCCTGATACGTCCGGATGAGGGCAATGTGTACCTGGATGACCTGAATATCACCAAATTGCCCATGTATAAGCGGGCAAAAATGGGAATTGGCTACCTGCCACAGGAAGCCTCCGTGTTTCGGAAGTTGAGTGTGGAGGATAATATCTCCGCCATTCTGGAAATGACCAAACTGACCCGCCAGCAACAAAAGGAAAGACTGGAATCGTTATTAAGCGAATTCAGGCTAACCCATGTTCGCAAGAACAATGGGGATGTATTAAGCGGGGGTGAAAGACGTAGAACCGAGATCGCCAGGGCACTGGCTGTTGATCCAAAATTCATTTTACTCGATGAACCCTTTGCCGGTATCGACCCGATTGCGGTAGAAGATATTCAGACCATTGTGGCTAAACTGAAGTTTAAGAATATCGGTATCCTCATCACCGATCATAATGTAACCGAGACCCTCTCTATCTGCGACCGCGCATACCTCCTCATAGAAGGCAAGATCTTCAAACATGGTAATGCCGAAGAACTCGCCGAAGACGAACAAGTTCGCCGTCTCTACCTTGGCCGCAACTTTGAGTTAAAACGTAAGGACTACTTGTACGATGAGATACAGCAGGAAGAGGAGGGGGGGATACAAGTATAGCGCTTCTGCGAAGCGCCATATTTGTACGCCCAACTTACAAGCACTACCTGCGCTTCGCAGAAGCGCCATACTTGTACCACACCCAACTTGCAAAAACTACCTGCGCTTCGCAAAAGCGCCATATTTGTACCACACCCAACTTGCAAAAACTACCTGCGCTTCGCAAAAGCGCCATACTTGTACCACACCAAACTCACAAGCACTACCCGCCCTTCGCAAAAGCGCCATATTTGTACCACCCACAGCTTAAAAGCACTAACCGCGCTTCGCAGAAGCGCCATACTTGTACCACCCACAGCTTAAAAGCACTAACCGCGCTTCGCAGAAGCGCCATACTTGTACCACACCAAACTCACAAGCACTACCCGCCCTTCGCAAAAGCGCCATACTTGTACCACCCACAGCTTAAAAGCACTAACCGCGCTTCGCAGAAGCGCCATACTCGTACGTCCAACTTACAGAAACTACCCGCGCTTCGCAGAAGCGCCATACTTGTACCACACCCAACTTGCAAAAACAATCCGCGCTTCGCAGAAGCGCCATACTTGTACGTCCAACTTACAGAAACTACCCGCGCTTCGCAGAAGCGCTATACCTGTACCACACATCAATGATCAGAAGGTGGCCGAAATATATGCTCCTCCTTATACTCCATTCCTCGCTTTCGAAGCATGCCAACAAATTCATCTCTAAAATTCTTTTTTGCATGATGTACTTCCTGATTTGCAATGTACCGAATCACCATATTTAAGTCCCTCCTGGCATAAGTAAAAGCACCATATCCTATTTGCCAGGAAAACTTAGCAGAGGTAAGACACTTTGAATTGATCCAATTCGTGCTCTCCACCTTTACCACCTTTACCAATTCGGAAATACTCCCCACCGGAGCAAGACCTACAAATATGTGGATATGATCCTCTACCCCGTTTATAGCAAGTACTTTATGGCGTTTGTTTTGAATGATTCCAGTAATGTACATATACAGTTCATCCTTCCACGCTTTACTGATTAAAGCTTGCCTGAATTTCACCACAAATACCAGGTGAACATAGATTTGAGCATACACATGGGGCACAACAGAATTCATTCGTAAAATTAAATTCTATGGTCAGACCATTCAAAGTATTCCCCTCACTCATTTCACGTTTTTTTCCCAAATAATTCTATCTTTCCACCACATGAAATTGCTTAGCCCCGCGATATCTTCCCTGGCCCGTATGCGCATGTGGCGTATTGAAGCCTGGATGAACAATCCCATCAACGCACAGCGGGATGTATTGCAGGGATTGGTCACCCAGGCCCAATACACAGAATTCGGTCGGCAGTATAACTTCCCTTCCCTTTTTTCGATCAGTGAATTCAAAAAAACAGTCCCGATCCATGAATACACTGATCTTAAGCCGCAAATTCAACGGATCATGGAAGGGGAACAAAACATTCTCTGGGATACACCGGTCTTCTGGTTTGCCAAAAGCAGTGGCACCACCAGCGAAAAAAGCAAATTCATCCCTGTAAGTGACGAAAGCCTGAATGACTGTCATTACAAAGCTGCAAAGGATGTACTGACCATTTACTATAACACTAATCCCGATTCTGAACTACTAACGGGCAAAGGATTGGTCATTGGTGGCAGCCATACGATCAATCCCATGAACAGCGAAGCCCAGTATGGTGATCTGAGTGCTGTCTTGCTTCAAAACTCCCCTTTCTGGGGACATTGGCTCCGAACCCCCGATCTGAGTATCGCACTCATGGAAGAATGGGAAAGTAAGATCGAATACCTGGCGCATAATACCATCAATGAAGTGGTGACCTCCATATCAGGTGTACCTACCTGGACCCTGGTGCTTTTCAAACGCATACTGGAGATCACCGGTAAACAAACCATCAGCGAAGTGTGGCCGCACCTGGAATTGTATATGCATGGCGGGGTATCCTTCACCCCATACCGTGAACAATTCCGCAAGATCATTGGAAAAGAAATTCACTACCTGGAAATGTATAATGCCAGCGAAGGATTTTTTGCCGCCCAGGATATCCCGGGTGATGAAGGCATGCTCCTCTTCCTTGATCATGGTATATTTTATGAATTCATGCCCGTTGGGGAATATGGAAAAGAAAATCCCCAAACCATTGGCCTCGATCAGGTGGAGATCGGTCGCAATTACGCACCGATCATCAGCACCAATGGTGGTCTCTGGCGTTACCTGGTAGGTGACACCATTCAATTCACTTCTACCTACCCTTTCCGCATCAAAGTAAGTGGCCGCCTCAAACATTTTATCAATGCCTTTGGCGAAGAAGTGATCGTTGACAATACGGATCATGCCATTGCCGAAGCCTGTAAAAAAACCGGTGCGGTGATCAGTGATTACACAGCGGGACCCGTTTATTTCTCCGATCAGCACAATGGTTGCCATGAATGGCTGATTGAATTTGAAAAAGAACCCGCCGATCTGCATCAATTCACCATCGAAATGGATGCTTCACTCAAGAAGATCAATAGTGATTACGAAGCAAAACGATACAAGGATATCGCACTCGAGCTACCCTTGGTTACATCCATTCCCATTGGCACCTTCAAGGAATGGCTAAAAATCAAAGAGAAATTAGGCGGCCAGCACAAAGTGCCAAGACTGAGTAACGACCGAAAAATCCTTGAGGAAATACTCGCTTTAACTAATAACTTCGCACATCCGTGAAATCCAATAATCCAGGGGATTACACGGATTTCACGGATTTCACGGATCAATTAGATTAAATATCGAAAAATGAAACTGCTCTCTGGAAAAACAGCCATTGTTACTGGCGCCGCCCGCGGGATCGGCGAAGCCGTTGCCCTGAAATTTGCTGAGCATGGCGCCAATATCGCTTTTACCTATGTAAGTGATAGCAGCCGCGACCGGGCTGCACAATTAGAAGCCCGTCTTACTTCACTGGGTGTAAAGGCCAAGGCCTACCAAAGCAATGCCGGCGACGCTGCCCAATGTGAATCACTGGTCAATGAAGTGATCAAAGAATTTGGCACAGTAGATATCCTGGTAAATAATGCCGGCATCTCCAAAGACAATCTTCTGCTTCGCCTTACACCCGACCAATGGGATGACGTGATCCGCGTCAACCTGAATAGCGTTTTTTATATGACCAAACAGGTCATACGACCCATGATGAAGGCCCGCTCAGGTTCCATCATCAATATGAGCTCCGTGATCGGGGAAATGGGAAATGCCGGTCAAACCAGTTATGCCGCTTCGAAAGCAGGTATTCTTGGTTTTACAAAAAGTGTAGCCAAAGAATTGGGAAGCCGTAACGTTCGTTGTAATGCCATCGCCCCGGGTTTTGTTGAAACAGATATGACCAGCTACCTGAAAGAAGGAGAAGCGGGGGAGAAATACAAGGCAGGCATCCCGCTTGGACGGTTCGCCTCAGGAGAAGACATTGCCAATACAGCACTTTACCTGGCCAGTGATATGTCATCGTATGTAACCGGCCAAACGATCAGTGTTTGCGGTGGACTGAATATGTAATTTTACCTGGTCTACCCTTCTATTCGCAACCCCTTTCGATTGATATAATGATGCCAAAATAGCATGGTGGCAATGGTGCGGTAAGGCCTCCACGTCTGACTGATATCTTCCAATTCAGCTTTTGTGGTATGCGGCTCCAATCCCTTTACATGCTTGATGCTATTCACCAACGCAATATCACCCAAGGGGAAAATATCGGGTCGTTGTAAAACATGGATGAGGTAAATATCCACCGTCCAATCACCAATCCCTTTCAATGCCTTTAACGTATCCCGAATAGTGTCCTCATCACAGGTCGCCAATCGGCGTAAGGAAAGCGCACCCGAATCAAGTTGCTGCGCCAACCCTTTAACATACCCGATCTTTTGCCGGCTGAAATAGCAAGCCCTCAATTCTTCATCGGTCAGAGCCAGAATTTTTCCGGGTGTCACCCGACCTGTTTTTTCCTTTAATTTTTTATACGCCGCATAGGCAGAGGCTAAGGAAACCTGTTGCTCAAGAATGGTAAGTACAAGCGTTTGAAACGTATTGGGTCGCGACCACATCGGCGGATAGCCGTAAGTATCCAGGATCAATTGTAAATGAGCATCCTTGCGGGCGAGCTTGCGACAGAGGGAATGGAAGTTGGCGGAAGAGAAAGCATTCATTAACGTGAAAATAATGAAATTGTAGGGTTAACCGCCAAGACACGATGACGCCAGGTTACGCCATGTCATGGTGCTACCTGGCGCCCTTGTGCCCTTGCGGTAAAACATCAACTCTTGTTCTTAATCCCCTGAATCGCTTTTCGGGTATGCTCGCTCAACACTAATTTCCCACTGATCATAGCCCTTTCCAACAGGAGCTTGTCCCAATGCTCTGTTCCCTTCCAGAAAACCTTTTTCAATTCTGCCATGGCTTCAGGATTCGAATGAACCAGCTTATCCGTTAACCGAAGCACCGACTCATCCAGATTTTCCACCGTACTATGTACTTCACTATACAATCCTCTTTTTCTGGCCCATTCCGCATTACGCCACATGGTGGCGTCAATGGCCAATTGAGAATAGGCAGAAACGCCGATCTTTCTTTCTACGGCAGGCCCTACTACAAAGGGTCCGATTCCCAATGCCAACTCACTCAGTTTTACCTCCGCCGTATCCAACGCAATGGCATAATCCACCGCCGAGGCAATACCCACCCCTCCTCCGGCACAGCGGCCATGTATACGCCCGATCACAAACTGTGGCACCATGCGGATCGCATTGATCACGTGAGCAAACCCACTGAAAAACCGGTATCCCGATTCCGCATCATCAATCGCCATCAATTCATCAAAACTGGCTCCCGCGCAAAAGGCCTTATTCCCTCCGCTTTTTAATACAATCACTTTGGTGTCTTCATCATTCCCCGCTCCATGAATGGTTTGTGCCAGTTTCTCCAATATGGCGCCCGGCAGGGAATTACTCTGTGGATGAAAAAACTCTATGGTGGTTACCCCACCATGAAACGTGGAGTGTACATATGCTTCTGACATGATATTAAATATTAGTGATCTGTTTTTTTATTTTACCGCCATGGCGCAAAGGCGCGAAGAAACGCAAGGTCTTAGCGCTCCCTTGCGGCTTGGCGTCTTGGCGGTTAAGCCTGCGCCCTCCTCGCTACCATCGTCAATATCGTCCCAACTCCTGTCACCTCTCCTTCCCCATCCAACATTTCTACCAACCATTTCACAATACCCTTTTCAATGTCATCACCCCGTCGGGCATCTTCCGGATTATTGACTACCCGTTTGTCCACCGGCACTTTTTCCTTACAGGTAAACCGCACCTGCATTTCTGCACCGGGATAAACGGGTTTGGTAAACCGAAGTTCATCAATTCCATAATTCAGCAACACCGGGTTCTTGTCATAGCTGTCGACAAACAATCCCGCAGCGCGGCTCATCAATAAATACCCATGCGCCACTTGTTTTTCAAACATGGTACCTTCAAAATTGGTGGTATCGATATGGGCATAAAAATGATCTCCACTAAGATCGGCGAAGCGATCAATATCTTCTGCTGTAATCAACACTTTCTCTGTCATCAACTGATCCCCTATCTGCAATTCATCATAATATTTTTTAAATGGATGCTTGCCTGGATCTTTTCCCGGAGCATTTGTCTGATATACATTCGTAATGGCCGTGATCATGGCGGGTGAACCTTGAAGTGCCGTACGCTGCATATAATGCTTTACCCCACGAATACCGCCCATTTCCTCTCCACCACCTGCCCGACCAGGACCTCCATGTACCAGCAAAGGAAGTGGTGAACCATGGCCGGTATTCTCCTGCGCACAATCGCCATTGAGCACCAGGATCCGTCCATGATGGGAAGCGGCACCTACTACATAGTCACGTGCAATTTTCTCATCATTGGTTACAATCGTTGTTACCAGCGAACCCCTACCCAGTTTACTCAGGGCAATGGCTTCTTCGGTGGTTTTGTAAGGCATCAGGGTGCTCACAGGCCCAAAGGCTTCTACTTCATGCACCACCGTTGTATCCATGGGGTTTTCGTTCAGCAAAAGCATAGGAGATACAAAAGCCCCCTTTTCGGCATCCGCATCAATCAACTCCACCGTGTCCAATGAGCCGTAGATCATTCTTGTTTCACTCAGTAATTTTTGAACCTGAAATCCTAATTCCTCCCGCTGTGATTGTCCGGCCAATGAACCCATGCGCACTTTATCATGGGCAGGATTACCGATCGTGGTTTTTGACAAGGCCCCGATCAGTGCCGTAGCCACCTCTTCAATTTTATTTTCCGGAACAAAAATGCGTCTGACGCCTGTACATCGCTGACCGGCCTTGAGCGTCATTTCCCTTCGTACTTCTTTTACAAAGGCCTCCCATTCAGGCATACCGGGTTCTACATCGGTACCCAAAACGATACAGTTTAATGAATCAGCCTCCATATTAAAAGGCACATTGTTCTCCAGAATAGCAGGGGTCTTTTTCAACATCAATCCGGTAGAAGCCGAACCGGTAAAGGTCACCACATCCTGCGACTCTACCCGGTCGAGTATATCACCCGCAGAACCGCAAAGTAGTTGTAACGCCCCTTCGGGTAAAATACCGGAAGCGATGATCTCTTTGACCACCGCTTCGGCCAGATAGGAAGTAACAGTGGCTGGTTTTACAATGGCCGGCATACCCGCCAACCAGTTCACGGCGCATTTTTCAAGCATACCCCATACCGGAAAATTGTAGGCATTGATATGAACGGCCACTCCTTCTTTAGGGACGAGGATATGGGTGCCCATAAAGGTGTTCATCTTACCAAAGGGATGCGTTTCACCATCCACACAAAATATTTCATCTGGAAATTTCCGACGCAAGGATGAATTTGTAAACAGGTTTCCCAACCCTCCTTCAAGGTCTACCCAACTATCATTTTTGGTAGCTCCTGTTTGGGCTGACACATTATAAAATTGCGGCAAATGTTTTTGCAAATGCAAAGCCAGTGCCTTGAGCATACGGCCACGTTCATGAAAGGTCATTTTATGCAAGGCGGGATTGCCCACATTTCGTGCATGGTCCAAAACTTCCTGAAAATCAACTCCTTTTGTTGATGCAGTGGCAATGGGTTCCCCCGTCACGGCATTGAACAACCATTGACCTTCCCCTTCCCCATATACCCATTGACCGGCGATATAATTGGATAGCTTTTGCATAAGACAAAGCTAACGATTGTTCAGCATTGATAAATTTTGACAGATGACGAAAATCAGGTGATGATGATCACAATTAAACGCCGCTTCGCAATTATCTTTGCGGCTCCGGATGTCGTTTATCAAAAAAATAACTGCCTTTGTACTCTTGTTGGCCTTTATGGCCAATACCTTTAACCAGGCGAGCCTGGTATTGGGCTATCATTTGAATAAAGCAGCCTATATCAAGAATTGCGAGAATAAATACCGGCCAGAATTGGAGTGTAATGGACAGTGTCAGTTGATGAAGAAGCTGGAACAGCAACGAAAAGAAGAGCAGAAATACCCAGAATTAAAACTGGAGAACAAGACGGAAGTGGTATGTTTCCATACCTTTTTCCCAGCCAACCTTTCCATTAACAACGAGACGAAGCCTGATTATTTTACCTTATCTGATACGCGTACATTCGATCAACCCTCTATTGTATTCCATCCTCCTGGATGCTAAGGCACTACCCTAGCCCATTTTATTTTTTATCTATTTCTTTTAACCGGAACCTAATTGGTGTCCCTTAATGGGATATGACTGTTCCTATCTCAAAATATTTTAATCCATGAAGATGTTTTATTCCTTGCTCATAACACTCGTCACATTTACCACCGCCTGCAAAAAAGAAGCACAGCCTGAATTCCTTCCCGGAGATAAGGGAGAACTGGTTGTGGAGTTTGATAATATCGTTGGTGGAACCGACCTGCAACTGAATACCGGGGTATATACCAATGCCTCCGGAGAACAATTCAAAATAAGCATGCTGAATTATTTTATCAGCAATATTGTGTTGACCAACGAAGATGGCACTACCTATACCGTGCCCCGCGATAGCAGCTATTTCCTGATCAAGGAAGAAAACCCTACTCAGGAGATCGAACTGACCAATGTGCCCGCAGGTAATTATACCGGCATCTCCTTTCTGTTGGGTATAGACAGCACCAAGAATACAGCCCCTGTTGGCGAGCGTACGGGTTGTCTTGACCCCGCTGGTGACGGCGCCGGTATGTATTGGACATGGAATAGCGGCTATATCTTCCTGAAAATGGAAGGCCCTGCCGATGCGGCTACCAGTGCGGATAAAAAATTCCGCTACCACATCGGTGGCTTTGGTGGCTATTCTTCCACCACCATCAATAATATCAAGAAGTTCAACCTGACCGTTCCAACCGGTTCCAAGGCAGAGGTTAGAAAGGACAAAACCCATGGACCCGTTATCCATATCCTGGCCGATGCCAGTAAAGTGATGAATGGCGCAACCAATGTTAGCATTGCTGCCAACACCACGGTCATGTTCAATCCTTATTCGGTGAATATCGCCAATAACTATGCGAGCATGTTTAATGTGGATCACGTGCACAATGATTGATCTTATTTCTGCCCCGTCCTGTGAAATAACGGGACGGGGCTATTTAAAATTTTCAACCATGAGACCGATCATTCAATCAAAGATCTTTCAGGTGCTGGCCATATTGGTGGGGTTGGTATTGATGGGAGCTGCCTGTAGCAAGAACGGTGACGATGCGCTGACGCCGATGCCGCTGAAGATACCTTCCAATTTTCCGGCGGCTACCTATGCACTAGACCGAAACCCGATCACCAAAGAAGGGTTTGAACTGGGAAGAAAACTCTTCTACGATGGACTGCTCTCCCGTGATGGTACGATCAGTTGCGGAAGCTGTCATATCCAGGGAAGTGCTTTTACCCACCACGGACATGATGTGAGCCATGGTATTGATGATCGTCTGGGGATGCGGAATTCCCCAGCCATCATGAACCTGGCCTGGAACCGTTTCTTTTTTTGGGACGGGGGCGTATTCGACCTCGACCTTCAACCCCTGAGCCCGATCGAAAACCCGGTGGAAATGGATGAACACATTCCCAATGTGATCGCCAAGCTGAAACAACACAAGGACTACCCTGCCCTTTTCAACCGGGTATTTGGCCCCGGAGAGATCAATGCGGATAAAATGCTTAAGGCTCTTTCCCAATTCATGTTGCAGTGTGTAAGCGCAGAATCAAAATACGATAAGTATATCCGCAATGAAGGTGTACTATTGACAACGGATGAACTAGCCGGGCTGACCATTTTCAAACAAAAATGCGCCACCTGCCACAGCACCGACCTTTTTACGGATAATGCCTTTCACAATAATGGCCTTATCCCTACCCTGTTCAATGACAGTGGCCGTTTCCGGGTTACGCTGCAACCACAGGACATGCACCTCTTTAAGACACCGAGCTTACGCAATGTGGCCAAGACCGCACCTTATATGCATGACGGACGTTTCCTTAACCTGCAGGCGGTACTCGATCATTATAGCAGCGGCATCCAAAACAGCCCAACTCTTGACCCATTATTAAAACCCAATGGCATTCTCGGCTTACCTTTGTCGGATACGGAAAAAGCTCAGTTGATCGCCTTTCTTCAAACGCTGACAGATGATGCCTTTCTCCGAAACCCGATACTGGCTGAACAATGATTTTTTAATAATTAAAAAAAGAACACACATGAAAAAAGCCCTTTTGTTGATCGCTGCCTTTGGATTTGTATTGCTTGCCCAAGCTCAGAAAGCTACCTGGAAAGAAATGGATGATTTCCATACTGTCATGAGCCCAACCTTCCATCCTGCGGAAGAAAATAACCTGGAGCCGTTGAAGAAAAATGCAGGCGACCTTTTGGCCAAAGCACAGGCCTGGCAAAATTCAACCGTGCCCGCCGGTTTTAAAGCCGATGTAACCAAGCCGATCCTGAAACGCCTGGTAAAACAATGCAAACTCGTCAACAAATCAGTAAAAGCCGGTAAATCCGATGCTGAACTGAAAACAATGATCACTACTGCCCATGATATTTTCCATGAGATCATGGAAAAATGCAGGGAGTAACTAAACTATTAAAATGAAAAAAATCACGTTCATTCTCTTTCTCGGTATGGCAGTTGCCTGTAACCAGGCAGACAAGCCCGCCGCGAAAGAAGACCATTCCAACCATAACATGGCCAGCCAAAACCTGGACGGCTATGCGGATAGTGTAAATGCCGGATTGATTACCGAAGACACCCTGAAGGGAAGCCCTCACCGGGTAGTAATGAAGAATATTGCCGGTTCGCATGTACATGTGGAATATGGTTCACCGGGTGTGCGAGGGAGGATAATCTGGGGTGGATTGGTACCCTTTGACCAGGTTTGGGCAACAGGAGCACATACTGCTACCCAAATCAGCTTTAGCAAGGATGTCCTTTGGGGTGGCTCTCCCGTTCCTGCAGGTACCTATGCTTTCTACACCATCCCGGGTAAGGAAGAATGGACCGTGATACTGAATAAAAATTACGAACAACACCTCGCCGATGAATACAGTGAGAAGGAGGACCTGCTCCGGATCAAGGTTAAACCAACCACCCTGACCGAACAGGTTCCCCGTCTCACGTATTCATTAGAGGCAGATGGTCCGGATACCGGAGAACTGATCATGGCCTGGGAAAAAATAGCGATCCATGTACCGATAAAAAAGAAGGGATAGCTATGAAAAAATGGTTTGTACTCGCTGTCCTTATTTCTACATTAAATGAGGCCAGCGCCTGTGAGATATGTGGCTGCTCAGGGAATGGATATCATCTGGGCATACTGCCTCAGTTCAAAAAGCACTTCATCGGCGTAAGAAACTCCTATCGGGTATTCAATTCCCAACACCTGATATCGGAGCAACTACATATTCTTGGCAAAAAATCGGTGGAATATTTCAATACCACCGAAGTATGGGGACGTTACCAGATCGGTAAAAAAACCCAATTGTTTGCCCTCCTGCCTTTCAACTCCTTTACCCAAAAGGAAGAAGGACTTCCAGCACAAAAGGTGCAAGGGCTGGGTGATATCAGCCTCCTGGCCAACCGCATCCTGATGACCAAAAATGCTGGGAAAATGGATAAACTGCAGCAGACCTGGCAGGCAGGCGGAGGAGTTAAACTTCCTACCGGAAAATATGACTCCGACAACAGTGATAATCTCAACGCCAGCATGAATGCCGGCACCGGCAGTATCGATATGCTGCTGAATACGATCTATACCCTTCGGTACAATCACTTTGGGTTAAATGTCGATGCAGGATATCGCATCAACACCGCCAACACCGATGAGTTCCGCTATGGCAACCGGATCACGACCGGAGCCAGATTTTTTTACTGGAAAAATATAGGTCGCGCCATGAAATGGTCCGTTCTCCCCAATGCAGGTATCCTGTATGACCGTTCGGCAAAAGACCATCACCATCAGGAAAAACAAACCTACAGTGGTGGAAGCATCACTAATCTGGTGGCGGGCACAGAGATCTATGCCGGAAAATGGACCGCAGGTGCTTCCTGGTTTCATCCGCTGCAGCAAGATCTGTCCAAAGGTTTGGTAAAAATGAAGTCCCAGGTTACGGTAAATTTGGCCTGGGTATTTTAAATAATTAAAAACAAACACGATGTTTAAAAAGATTGCATACACCCTCATGGCTTCCTGGCTTTTTATTGCCTGTAACAATGGAACAGATCATTCCGCACACGAAGGGCACAATACAAGCATGGAACCAAAAACAAAAGAAGACTCTCTGTATAAAGATGTAATGGATGGCCACAATGTGGTGATGCCAAAGATCGGTAAAGTAAAAGGCTATATCGCACTGGCTCAGCAACAACTCGATTCACTGGATAAATTACCCGCAAAAGCAAAGGCCGCAGCAGCCGGTTACAAAGCTACGCTCGATAGCCTGATCGCCGAGTTGAATACCGCCAACCAATCCATGACCCAATGGATGGATGAATTTGTTCCGGATTCACTGTCGGAAGAAGCAGAAAAAAGAATCGCCTACCTCGAATTTGAAAAAGTGAAGGTGGAAAAAGTGAAGTCGAATATTTTGGGAAGTTTGGAGAAAGCGGAGAAGCTTTTTGGGAAGAAAGAATAACCTATTTACCGCGAAGGCGCTAAGACACAAAGGGTCGCTAAGAAATTCTTAGCGACCCTTTGTGTCTTAGCGCCCTGGCGGTGAATATCACTCCTCTTCAAACGCCGCCATAGCATGATCAATGGCCTGGCGCAGGGCTGCAAAAATCTCATCTACCGATCCCTCCCCCTGAATGGGTTTGAATTTCCTATGCTTTTTATAATATTCGGCTACGGGAGTAGTTTCATTGCTGTATACTGCAAACCGCTTGCGGATCACGGCTTCATCACTATCATCACTCCGGCCGGATGTCTTTCCGCGATTAAGCAGGCGGGACACCAGTTCTTCTTCGGTTACTTCCAAGGCCAGTACCTGCCGGATATTTGTCTTGCGCAGATCAAGGAGTTTATCCAATGCCTGTGCCTGGGCAACAGTACGTGGAAACCCGTCAAACAAAAAACCGGGAGCTTCTTTGTGTTTATCAAAAAAGGAATCGACCATACCGATCACTACCTCATCGGGAACGAGTTGACCATTGTCCATGAATTTCTTCGCCTCAAGACCTAATGGGGTCTTTTCCCTGATCTCCTCGCGGAGGAGATTGCCAGTGGAGAGATGGACAAATCCATACTTTTCTACAAGTCTTTCAGATTGAGTGCCTTTGCCACTGCCCGGAGGGCCAAATAAAACCAAATTAAACATATGCGGTTGCCTGGTTGCGTGAACGACAAATATAACGGTCGAGGAGGAGAAAACCAATCGAACCCTATTTACGTACATTTGTTAAACATTACATGAAGCAGATACGGACATACTTTTTACTTGTTTTGCTGACCCCCCTATTTCAGCAATGCAGTTATTCTCAATCATCCACCGCGAAAACCCCTACCATGGACAGCACCGATAAGAAAAACCCGGCCTATTCCCGCACCGATACCAGCAAAGTGACCATCAGCGATGAAGAATGGCAGAAAATGCTCCCAAAGGACGTTTATTATGTAGCCCGGCAAAAGGGTACCGAAAGACCCTGGACGAGCAAATTTGAAAAGTTCAGTGATGTAGGTACCTACTACTGCGCTGTTTGTGGGAATGCCCTTTTTAAAAGCGATACCAAATTTGAAAGCGGTTGCGGATGGCCCAGCTTCTACGAACCCATCAGCAAAGGCAGCATTATTTATACCCCCGATCACTCCCATGGTATGACACGCACCGAGGTACAATGCGGTCGTTGCAAATCGCACCTGGGACATGTATTTGAAGATGGCCCTCCTCCTACCGGATTGCGGTATTGCATCAACGGTGTAGTACTCGATTTTGAAAAAGCAAAAGAGGCGGAGAAAAACTACACGGATAAAAAAGGGCAGTAATTAGTTTGTTTACCGCCAAGTCGCAAAGACACGAGGGACGCAAGGATCATCTTTGCGTCCCTCGCGTCTTTATGACGCTTGCTGTGCGAGACCTCTGGTCTCGCACTTCCAGAAAGCCGCCTCTGGCGGCGGTTATAGTTTATTAATAAAAAGAAAAGGTTGTTATTCGAGTCGCCAGAGGCGACATTCTATAGGTGCGAGACCAGAGGTCTCGCACAGCAATATCATCTTTGCGTCCCTTGCGTCTTTATGTCCTGGCGGTAAAATCCAAAAACTCTTTTTCGCCAATCCCCTATTTTAAGTAAGTTTAAGACCCAAAACTACCAAGCAATGAGAAAGATCCTATCGACCCTGACCATCTCCCTTTTTGTTATTTCTACTACCCAGGCACAAAAAATAAGTCTGGCAGATTTTAAAGGCTGGAAACCCCGGAATATCGGGCCTGCCGGAATGAGCGGTCGTATCACCGCCATTGATGCCATAGCCAACGATCCGGAAACGATTTACCTGGGAGCCGCCTCCGGTGGAGTGTGGAAGACCACCAATGCCGGCGCCAGTTGGACCCCCGTTTTTGATGATCAACCTATGCTGAATATTGGCGCCGTCGCCATCCAACAATCCAATCCCAATGTGGTTTGGGTGGGAACAGGTGAAGGAAACCCCCGCAACTCGTTGAACCTGGGTGGTGGTATTTACCGCTCACTGGATGCCGGGAAAACTTGGAAAATGATGGGGCTGGAAAAAACCATCTGTATCCACCGAATCGTGATCGACCCCAATAATCCGAATGTCGTGTATGCCGGGGCCATCGGTAACCCCTATGCTCCCCACCCGGAAAAAGGGGTATGGAAAACCACCGATGGTGGAGATACCTGGAGCCAGATCCTGAAAGTAAATGACAGTACCGGTTGTGCCGATCTCGTGATCGACCCCTCGAATCCCAATAAACTCATTGCCAATATGTGGCAGTTTTACCGGACGCCTTACAGCTCGAAAAGTGGTGGCCCCGGTAGTGCCTTATACATCACAGTAGATGGTGGGCGTAATTGGAAAAAACTCTCCAGTAAGGAAGGTTTGCCCACCGGTGACCTGGGACGTATCGGAATCGCCTTCGCGCGCAGTATGCCCGATCGCGTGTACGCCAAAATCGAAGCATCGAAAAATGGTTTTTATAAAAGTGATGACGGTGGGTTTACCTGGCAGCTCGTAAACAGTAATGCCTCCGAAGTCACCGACCGCCCCTTCTATTATCAGGAGATCTATGTGGACCCAAAGAATGAAAACCGCATTTATGATATTCACTCTACCGTTACCCTGAGTGAGGATGGAGGAAAATCTTTTTCTACCCTCATCCCGTATAGTGGCATCCACCCCGATCACCATGCCTGGTGGATCAATCCCAATGACCCCAATTTTATTGTGGAGGGAAATGACGGAGGTATAGGTATCTCCCGCGACAGGGGCAAGACCTGGATCTTTGATGAAAAAATTCCCGTTGGCCAATTCTATCATGTCAATGTAGATAACCAGACCCCCTATCGGGTCATGGGTGGTATGCAGGATAATGGTAGCTGGCACGGACCTGGCTATAGCTGGACCTCAGGTGGTATTCGCAACTATGATTGGGAGAATGTAGGCGGTGGTGATGGATTTGATGTAATGCCCGATGCAGAAGACCCAAGCTGGGTGTACAGTATGAGCCAGCAGGGAAATGTGGGTCGCCGCAACTGGAAAACCGGTGAAAGCTGGTATATCCGTCCGGTTACCGCCGATACATCGATCAAGTTCCGTTTTAACTGGAACTCTGCCATTGCCCAGGACCCGTTTGACAAAAAGACCATCTACTTTGGCAGCCAGTTCGTACACAAAAGCACCAACAAAGGCGCGGCCTGGGAAATGATCTCCCCCGATCTGACCACCGATAACAAAGAACAACAAAAACAAAACGAAAACGGTGGTTTGACACTCGACATCACCGGTGCCGAAAATTATAACACCATTCTGGCCATTGAACCCTTTCCCGCCGAAAAAGGCGTGATCTGGGTGGGAACAGATGATGGAAATGTGCAACTGACCCGTGATGGTGGTAAGACCTGGACCAATTTCCGTGGCAAGATACCGGGAATGCCTGTAGGCGCCTGGATCCCACAGGTAAAAGCCTCACGTACCAATGGCGGCGAAGTATTTGTTGTAGCCAATGATTACCGCCGGGGTGATTTCAAACCCTATATCTTCCGCACAACCGATTATGGTAAGACCTGGACCAGACTGGTAGATGAGAAAAAAGTAAAAGGCTATGCACTTTGTGTATTACCAGACCCCACGGAGAAGAACCTGATCTTTGTCGGCACCGAACA
This sequence comes from Chitinophagaceae bacterium, assembly GCA_041752235.1. Classification (GTDB taxonomy): domain Bacteria; phylum Bacteroidota; class Bacteroidia; order Chitinophagales; family Chitinophagaceae; genus SpSt-398. The sequence continues at coordinate 172,647 of JBGSHM010000009.1, read as the reverse complement.
TGGGCTCTGGATCAGTTTTGACAATGGCGCCAGTTTCGAACAATGGAAAAACGGATATCCCTCTGTTTCTACCTATGACCTGGCCATACAAGAAGAAGAAGCCGACCTCGTGATCGCTACGTTTGGGCGTTCTCTTTGGGTACTGGATGATATTCGTCCGCTCCGCAAATTGGCTGCCAACAATGGCAATAAACCCACGGCCCCCATTACAGCATTTGCCGCCCCTGCGGGCTGGCAGGCTTTCTACAAACCGTCTGCCGGATATGAGTGGAGCGTGGATGGCATCTGGGATGCAGAAAATAAAGCCCGTGGAGCCGCCATTTCATTTTATCTCAATAAACCAACCCGGACGGCCCCTGCAGCCGCACCCGCAACTGAAGCAGCCCCCGCTGCGCCTGTGATGCGCCAGGGTGGCGGTGGCGGTGGAGGTGGTGGACGTGGTCAATTTGGTGGAGGTGGTGGACGTGGTGGCAACCGCGGCGATACCGTGATGGTGCGCATATATAATGCAAAAAATGAATTGGTACGCAACCTGCGCTGGATGGCCGATTCGGGCTTTAACCGGATGTATTGGGGTATGGAAGAAAAAGGGTTCCGTCAACCCGGAGGTCCCAAACCTGCTCCTGGATCCCCCGAACCCGGTGGCATGTCGGTTGACCCCGGTATGTATAAAGTCGTATTGAATTATGCCCGTACATCAGACAGCACCTGGGTAGAGGTAAAGGCAGATCCACGTGCCAATAGAGACCCATCTGTCATTGCGGCGCAAAAACAGATGACGACCCGCATCCAGAAATCATCCGATAAACTCAATGATGTAATGGACCGCCTGACAGAAGCCGATGAAGCCTGTAATAAAATGAATGCCCAATTGAAAGACGTACGGGGCAAGGAGGCAGATACATTGCGCAAAACAACCAGTGCCATTCAAAAAGAAATCACAGCGTTGCGGGAGCGTATTTCTGGTAAAACAGATTCACGCCAGGGATTGACCCGCTCTACGGATGTGACGGTCCTGATGATGTTGCGGAACGCACGCCAGTATATTTTCTCAAAACCCGTAGCACCCGGAAGCACTGAAGAAGCATTGACTGTAGCGGCTGAAAATGCGGTCAATACGATCGTAGGGGATGCCAACACTTTGTTTAGTGGTAAATGGAAGGATTACAAAAAACTGGTGGAAGAAACCAAGGTTGAATTGGTGAAGGAGTATAAGGAGTTTTAGATTTGGTTTACCGCCAGGGCGCTAAGGCGCTGAGGAACGCAAGGATTTCATTTAGACCAGAAGTTAATCGCTTCTGGTCTTTTTTTTCATCAAACCCTTCTGGCGCTCCTTTGTGCCATCGCGTCCTGGCGGTAAATCCCTCCCCTATTAATCTCAAAATCAGCAAAACCTCCTCTATCTTTGCTCCATGAAACTATCTCAATTAGCCGAAACACTGATCGGGTCCGAGATCGTGAAACTGGGAGGAGAGATCCGCGAGAAGATCAGACAAGGAGAAAAGATCTATAATTTCACGGTGGGTGATTTTGATCCCTCCATTTTCCCCATTCCAACGGAATTAGAAGAGGCGATCATTGAATCCTATCGAAAACATTTCACCAACTACCCCGCTGCCGATGGAAACCTCGACCTGCGGGAAGCAATAGCAGCCTTTAGTCGCGAAAGGCAAAAACTGGAATATTCCCCCAAGGAAATATTGGTCTCCGGTGGTGGTCGCCCATTGATCTATGCCGTATACCGCTCGGTTTGTGATGCCGGAGAAAAAGTGATCTATCCGGTACCTTCCTGGAACAACAACCACTATACTCATTTTGTACAGGGCAACCATACGGTGATCGAAACCTCGGCTGAAACGAATTTCATGCCAACGGCCTCTGCCATTCGCCCTCACCTGGATGGAGCCACCCTTATCGCCCTTTGCTCACCCCAAAACCCGACCGGTACCACCTTTCGTAAAAAGGAACTGGAAGAGATATGCGATATGGTACTGGAGGAAAATGCGAAGAGAGGCGCTGATGAAAAAAAGCTCTATCTGATGTATGATCAGATGTACTGGCATCTTACCTATGGAGATATTCGTCACTATGATCCGGTATCTCTGCGTCCAGCCATGCGCGAATACACGATTTTTATTGATGCGATCAGTAAGGTGTTTGCCTCCACTGGTGTGCGTGTAGGCTGGGCCATGGGACCAGAAAAGGTCATGGCAAAAATGCGCGCGATCCTTACCCATGTAGGCGCCTGGGCGCCGATGGCCGAACAAAAGGCCGTCGCAAAATTCCTGCCCAACACTGGGGCTATTGACCAGTTTCTACAACATTTTCGTTCTGAATTACTGGAAAGACTGCATCGCATACACGCTCATTTTATCGCGATGAAAAAAGCAGGGCTCCCCATAGATGCCATTGCCCCCGAAGCAGGGATCTACCTCACGATCCAGATCGATGCGGCAGGTAAAACCACCCGCGATGGAAGTCTGCTCGCTACCCAGGCCGATGTAACCGCCTATCTCCTCAACCAGGCGAGATTGGCTGTAGTACCCTTCTATGCTTTTGGCGCCAGCAATACATCTTCCTGGTACCGACTAAGCGTGGGTACCTGTAAAAAAGAAGAAATTGATGAAATGGCGGGAAAATTAGAGCAGGCACTGAGGGAACTGAGGTAGACTTCTACGAAGCGATTATTGATTATGAATTATTAATTATTAGTCTATTTGCAAATCAAATACAATAATTAACAATCAATAATAAATAATAAATACTGACAAATAATTCAGTTCAGGTTAAGGAGAAAATAAAACGGCTTTAATTCAGCCTGACGGCGGGCGCGTAAGATCTTGCTTTTGCGTTGGGTAATGCGGGTATTGGCCACTAACTCATGGGCCTTGCAGAAACGATCATCGTGAAAGGAATAATTCAATAACCGATTGATACCGGCTACCTCCAGTTCCAGTTCCTCCTTGCTCATGAACTCAGTACGCAAGAGGACAAGCAGTTCCCTGTTTACTCTTTTCATTGGTTCGTTACAATCGATGTTTCAATATCCAACCATGCCCTTTTTATTGGGGCATCCGCAATCACTTCCCTTTACTTTAGAAGTATAATAATTGCGTTGACAGCCTGATGCTACGATCATTCCCATCAATAACACGATTAACCAGATATTGTTTCTTCGCATCATACTAAGATTTCTAAATTAAACTATTTTCGGTTCAAATTAGTATGTTTTTGACCGATGGATGAAAAATTTAACTCCGATCAAAGGGGCACAAAAACCGTGCTGGTCGCCCCACTCGACTGGGGCCTCGGTCATACTACCCGTTGTATCCCAATTATTAATGATTTATTGCTTAGGGGAAACCGGGTAATCCTTGCGGGAAACCCCGTACAGAAGCAAATTTTCGCTACTGAATTCCCCAACCTTGAATGTATTCCGTTGGAAGGCTATGGTATCCGTTATGGGCGGGGAAAATGGAACACCATACTGGGACTTATCACTCAACTGCCCAAGGTGACCAGGACGATCCGTCGGGAAAATGCCTGGCTAAAAGAAGTGATAAAGAATAACGCCATTGACATGGTCATTTCCGACAACCGGTATGGACTCCATCATCCGGCCATTCATTCCGTGATCCTCACGCACCAATTGGCTATCAGACCACCCTGGGGAAAGATGGGAATGGGTTTGTTGCAAAAATGGAATTATCGTCAGTTGGAAAGATTCAACGAATGTTGGATACCCGATTGGGAAGAAGAAACTGCTTGCCTGGCTGGAGAACTCTCGCATCCCCCAAAACCTCCCTCAGTTCCCTTAAAATATATCGGCCCACTCTCCCGGTTTAATTTCAAACCTGCGGTACATGAAAGTAACCGCCTGCTTATCATCTTGAGTGGCCCCGAACCCAGTCGTACCATATGGGAAGAAAAACTAATGGGTGAAATAGCGGCCCTCACCAGCCCCATTACCTTGATCAGGGGATTACCGCGGGGTGGAAAACCGCTCACCTCCTATCCTCACCTAAAAGTGTATGAACATTTGCCCGCGACTCAATTACAAACAGAAATCGAAAAAGCGGAATGGGTAATGGCACGGGCGGGGTACAGTACCATCATGGACCTGGCAGCCATGCAAAAAAAAGCGATCCTTATCCCTACCCCCGGGCAGAGCGAACAGGAATACCTTGCAAATTATTTACAGAAAAAAGGAATTTTCTATAGTGAAAGGGAAAACTCATTTTCACTAAATGACTTCTTTAATAAATCAGTCCGCTAGTTTGGGGTAGTCGAAAAAAAGAAACTCCTTCTCAGCATCCTGGAATTCGCTCCATTTCTCTGTGTGTATTTTCACTGCAAAGATGCCACAGGTGGGCATATTGTCAAGCCTCGTTCGGGTAAGGGAATTGACAAAATCAGTAATACCGGGGTTATGGGAAAACAAAACGATCGTAGAGAGATCATCCGGACATTCTTCTACCACTTTCCGGAAAACATCCGGCGTAGCATGATAGAGATCGGGGACTTTGATGATTTTTTCGTAGTCAACTTCAAAAGCACGTGCAAAGAATTCTGCCGTGGTAAACGCCCTTTTAGCTGTACTGGAAATAAAGGCATCAATTGGCATCTGCCGCTTCTTTAACCGCTCCGCCATCCGCGGGGCATCTCTCAATCCTCTTTCATTCAAGGCACGATGAAAATCTCCCAGACTGGGAACCGACCAATCGCTTTTGGCATGCCGTACAAGCAGAAGCGTCTTCATCCTGAATCATATTTTTGACAAAAGCTATTCGTTTTTAGCTATTAGCCCTTATTTCAAATTTCTTATTCCTTATTTCTTACTCCTCTAATACCCTCTCACATCCTTTCCTTCATAATAATTCATGAAGGCTTTATTCACCACCTTATTCCCCCCCGGAGTGGGATAATCACCTGTGAAATACCAATCACCCAAATTGCCCGGGCAGGCAGCATGCAAGGATTCAATGGTTTGGAAAATGACCTGTACCGGAATGGTCAGTCCAACGGGAGTGATCAATTGGGCGATCTTGTTGGTGATCTCATCCACTGTAAACAGGGAATATATTCGTTTAACGAGGTTCTCTTCATGAAGCCTGTTGCTACGCAAACGTTCGCGACATTCTTCATAGGTACGTTTCATCTGGTCTTCCATCCCCCTTTCTTTGATCAGGGAAACGACAGCCTGAAAAGCGACAAAATCACCCATTTTACTCATATCAATCCCATAGCAATCCGGAAACCGGATCTGGGGGGCCGAGGAAACAATGATGATCTTCTTGGGTTGCAGGCGGGCCAGCATCCGTACAATACTTTCTTTTAAAGTAGTCCCACGTACAATCGAGTCATCCATCACCACCAAAGTATCCACGCCGGGTCGTACCGTGCCATAGGTAATGTCATACACGTGCTGTACCATCTCATTCCGGCTGCTGTCTTCGGTGATAAAGGTCCGCATCTTCACATCCTTGATGGCGATCTTTTCCACCCGGATACGGCGCGTGATCATCTCCGTGAGTTTTTCCTCATCATACTCTCCTTTCCAACTGAGAATACGTTCGACTTTAACTTTATTGAGAAAGAATTCCAATCCTTTTTGAAGACCCAGAAATGCTGTTTCAGCCGTATTAGGTATAAAGGAGAAAATGGTATTCCGCAGGTCATTGTTCACCGCGGCAAGGATCTGTTCACTCAGGTTATACCCCAGCGCCTTTCTTTCCTTATATATCTTTTCGTCACTTCCGCGGGAAAAATAGATCCGTTCAAAACTACAGGCCTTTCTTTCCTTGGGTTCGAGTATTTGGGTGACAACCGCATTTCCCATGGGATCAACGATCAATGCCTGACCAGGCATAAGTTCCTTCACCACATTCTCTCCCACATTAAAGGCGGTCCGAATCGCTGCCCTCTCCGAGGCTGCCACTACTACCTCATCGTCCATATAGTAATACGAAGGCCGGATACCATGGGCATCACGGAATACAAACCCGGTGCCATCACCGGTCATACCCCCTACGTGAAAACCTCCGTCAAATAAGGGCACTGCCTTCTTCAAAACACTCTTAATATCAGGTGCAGCAGGTGATTCCTCATCCGCTTTGCACAAAAACGTGTACATCACTTCGATCATCGCCGCCAGGTCACTGAACCGCTCTGTCTCATTGGGTTGTTTGCCTATGATGGCAAATAATTCATCGGTATTGACAAGATTGAAGTTTCCGGCCAGGGCCAGGTTGCGGGAAGGGATTGTATCGCGGTTGATAAAGGGGTGACAGTATTCGAGTTTATTCCTTCCCTGAGTGCCATAGCGCAGATGGCCCAACAGGATCTCTCCCAGAAAACGGACATGGCCTTTCATTAAACCGGCATGGTTGCGTATATCCGGGTGGTAACGCTCCAGTTCCTGGATCTCCTCGCCGATTTGGCGAAACAGATCGGCAATGGGCTGATTGGCATTGGACCGTATCCGGTGAAGAAAGGGGTAACCAGGTTCTGTATTGAGTTTGACCGCTGCGATCCCAGCACCATCCTGCCCGCGGTTGTGCTGTTTCTCCATCAGGAGGTAGAGCTTGTTGAGGCCCCAGGTTACGGTGCCATACTTTTGTTTATAGTACGGGAAGGACTTACGTAATCGAATGAATGCCAAGCCGCATTCGTGCTTGATGGAATCGCTCATTATTTTGCCCCTTGTAAAGGAAGGGCAAAGTTAAGGAATTTTAAAACGCTTTTTTGGCTGAAGCTTCGGCCCATTTTTTCACTTGGTCGCAACCCTTCATGTCTTCAGCAATCATCAGATAATAGGTAGGAATCCGCTTCATCAGCCATTTTTCCAACTCGATTTGCTTCTTTTCTTCCAGCGCGGCCTGTGAAATACGGCTGTAATCATCCCGCAGGTTAAGTACGTGCGGTTCGGTGCGGGATTTATAATAAACAATACGTACTGCCTTTTTCCCACTCTCCTCATACACTACGGGTTGGGAATATTCCCCCACCTTCATCTTGCTCAACATCAACACCAGGTCTTTATCCAACTGGTCAATGGTTACAAAAGAAGAACCATCGCGCCCAAGGATACAGGGCCCCTGAAACTTAGCCGACTCATCTTCGGTATTCTTGGTCGCTGCTTCGGAGAAACTATTGGTGCCGGCAAGGATGCGGGCACGGATCGTATCCAGTTTATTGACGGTTTGTTTGATCTCTTCATCGGTTGGAATCGGAATACGAAGGATATGACGCACAATGGCATCATCTCCATTCCGCTCGACCAATTGCATGATATGGTATCCAAATTTGGATTTGAAAGGCTGGCTGATCTCTCCCGGCTTCAGGCGAAAAGCCATGGCCATAAAGGACGGATCCCAGGCGCCTTTTTCATTTCTGTTCAATTGATACTCTCCAGCCCTGTCCTTACTACCCGGGTCTTCGGAATACCGGCGGGCGAGTGTTTCAAAATTCGCCATCCGGGTTTCAAGCTGACGCTTGTAGTTATTCAATTCATCAATGATGTATTTCTCCAAATCACGGTTCGCCCGGGGGTATTGAATGATCTGGCAGATCTCCAGTTCAGATTCAAAATAAGGCAGACTGTCCTTGGGAATACGGTCATAATAGGCTTTCACCTCATTGGGGGTGATATGTACATTCTCTACGATCTTCCGCTGCATGGCTTCAGCCAGTTTGTTCTCGCGTACGGATTCGCGGGCCTCGTCTTTGATCTGGTAAATGGTCTTACCCGCGATCTCTTCCAACACCTGCTGCGAACCATACTGACGAATGAACATCCGTACCCGCTGATCCAGATCAGCTTCCACATCTTCATCACTCACGGGCAAAGAATCCTTCTCGGCCTGTAACATCAATACTTTTGAAATAAGCGCCTGCTCCATGATCGAACATTCTGCGCCAGCAGGAATCTCACGACCCTGACGCTTGGCATCATCGATCGTATTCTTGATATCTGAATACAGGATGACCCTGTCCCCCACTACACCCAGTATCTTATCCGCCACAACTTTGTATTGTTGCGAAAAGGAAACCACTGTAGCACAAACCGTAACCAGTAACAAAAGGGTCTTTTTCATGAAACGATTATTTTACCAAAATCAAAAGTAAAGGCCTGCTTTTCGAGAGCGGCTTTTATGGGGGATTTTTAACAAAGAATTAGTTTAATGGTGAATAGTGAATGGTGAATAGTGAATGAGGATCAGTTTGTAGGTTATGGGGCTTAAGTTAAAGGCACCTAAAACTTATAACTCATACCCATTCACTATTCACTATTCACCATTCACTCCTCACTAATCTCATATTACAAAGTTCTTTTCACTTCCTCCTCCTCATACGCTTCCACCACATCGCCCACTTTCACGTCATGGTAATTCTTGATGGTCAAACCACATTCCATACCTGACAGTACTTCTTTCACATCATCTTTAAAGCGTTTGAGCGAAGCGAGTTCGGCACTGGCGCCTTCGCCAATGGGGTAGACCACGATACCATCGCGGATCAGGCGGACCTTGGAATCGCGCTTGATCTTTCCATCGCGTACAAAACAACCGGCCACAACAGCCTTGTCGAATTTGAACACTTCGCGTATTTCCACATTGGCCACGATCTTTTCTTTGACGGTCGGTTCCAACATCCCTTCCATCGCGCTCTTGATCTCTTCGATGGCGTTATAGATCACCGAATAGGTCTTGATCTCAATGGCTTCCTGATCGGCCAGTCGGGCCGCTTGCAGAGAAGGTCTTACATTAAATCCAAGGATGATGGCATCGGAGGCGTTGGCAAGGGTCACATCGGTTTCGTTGATCTGACCAACGGCCTTATGGATCACTTTTACCACGATCTCTTCGGTACTCAATTTCTGAAAGCTATCACTCAGGGCTTCTACAGAACCGTCCACGTCACCTTTGATGATCACATTCAGTTCTTTGAAATTACCCAGGGCCAATCGGCGACCGATCTCATCCAGGGTGATATGTTTCTTGGTCCGCATTCCTTGCTCACGCAGGATCTGCGCCCGGCGGTTGGCCACTTCTTTGGCCTCGGCCTCGTCTTCGTAGACTTTGAATTTCTCACCGGCTTGTGGGGCACCATTCAGACCCAGGATCAGGGCCGGAGCGGAAGGACCCGCCACATCCAGTTTCTTGTTGCGCTCGTTGAACATGGCTTTTACGCGGCCATAATACTGACCGGAAACGATGAGGTCACCATGCTCCAATGTACCATTCTGTACCAGGAGGGTGGCCACATAACCGCGGCCTTTGTCCAGCGTGGCTTCAATGATCGTACCACTGGCTTCCCGGTCGGGATTGGCCTTCAGGTCGAGCATTTCAGCTTCCAACAATATTTTTTCCAATAACAGATCGACGTTCAATCCTTTCTTGGCGGATAGTTCCTGGCTTTGGAATTTACCACCCCATTCTTCTACAAGAATGTTCATACCAGAAAGCTGTTCATATATCTTTTGCGGATTAGCACCATCCTTATCGATCTTGTTCACGGCAAAGATCATGGGAACACCTGCTGCCTGTGCGTGGCTGATGGCCTCACGGGTTTGAGGCATCACGGCATCATCCGCCGCTACTACGATCACCGCAATATCCGTCACTTTCGCACCACGTGCACGCATCGCCGTAAAGGCTTCGTGACCGGGTGTATCAAGGAAGGTGATCTCTTTTCCATTCGGCAATTTCACCTGATAGGCTCCAATGTGCTGGGTGATACCTCCGGCCTCCCCGGCAACCACATTGGCACTCCGGATATAGTCAAGCAAGGAGGTCTTACCATGGTCAACGTGACCCATGATGGTCACGATCGGAGAGCGGAACTGGAGTTCCTCTTCTGTATCCTCTTCATCGTCCTCCTCCATTTCCATTTGTTTCTCCATGTCAATGAACTCGACCTGGAAGCCAAATTCACCGGCCACCAGTTCGATCACCTCTGCATCCAGTCGCTGGTTAATGGATACCATGATACCCAATCCCATACACTTGCTGATCACTTCGGCAAAGCTTACATCCATCAGGTTGGCCAATTCGCTCACGCTGATGAACTCGGTCACCTGCAGGCGATGATCATCCTCCATTTCTCCCATGGACTCGGCCATCTCCTCCCGTTTCGCTTTGCGGTATTTTGCTTTCAGGCTCTTGCCACGCCCACCGGCGCCAGCCAGTTTAGCCTGCGTTTGTTTGATTTTCTCCTGGATCTCTTTTTCGTCGATCTCTTTTACTTCGCGACGACGGTCACGGCGACCACCTGAAGTAGCCCCACCACCACTCTGTTGGCCAGGACGTGCACCACCTTTATTTTCTATGCCCGTGCGGCCAAAACGACCATCTTTTCGGTCCTGACCTGCGTCTTTCTTCCCTTCCTCTTTCTTCTCAATGGGGATACGCTTGCGTTTGCGCTTTTCGTCTTTCTTCGGACGTGTATCGCTGTCCACCGGCAGATCGATCTTACCCAATACTTTGGGTCCTTCGATCTTTTGGGCGCGGATATTTTCTACTACAGGTGGTTGATCGGAAACAGGTTCTTCTTTTTCGACCGGCTTTTCTGCCACCGGCTCCACTTTTTCTATCTTCTTCTTCGTAACAGGTTTCTCGGGCTTTTCTTCTTCTTTTTTCTTGATCCCTTTCTTTGGACGCGTAGAGGAATCGATCGTTGACAGATCGATCTTGTCCACCACTTTAGGACCTTCAATGCTTTCAGCCTCTGCCTTCACAACTTCTTTCTCTACCGGGGGCTCTTCGATCTTCACTTCGGGTAGTGGTTCTACCTTCTCTACCGGTTTCTCTTCTACAATCTCTACGGGCTTCTCCACCACAGGCTCTGCCACTTTCTTCTCTTTCACGGGTTTCGCCTCTTCCTTCTTGATCGAGAGATCTTCTTCCTCGCGCTTCTTCCGGCCTTCGGCACTGCTGCCCTTCGGAAGATCGATCTGATCGCTCTTCAGCTTGGCTACCTTGTCGCTTTGGAACTCCTGCTGTAAAGCACGGTACATGTCCTCCGTGAGTTTAGCGGTAGGCTTCAGCTCATTTTTGTCAAATCCCTTCCCCACCAAAAAGTCCACCAGCGTGTCCTTACCGATGTTGAACTCTTTGGCCGCGGCCATTAACCTGGGTGTTGTTGTTTCTGCCATTCCAATTTTTTGTTTATCAAAGATGAAGCCTACTTCATACTACATAGGCTTATTCTTTATCAAATTCTTCTTTCAATACCTTGCGTACTTCCTCAATGGTTTCACGCTCAAGGTCGGTTCTTCTTTCCAGTTCTTCCATGGTCAGATCGAGTACGCTCCGGGCTGTATCACAACCCACGCGTTTGAACTCGTCAATGACCCATGTTTCGATCTCATCACTAAATTCATCGAGGTCGATATCAAATTCTTCTACTTCGCCTTCATTATCGCGGAACACATCCAGTTCATATCCGGTGAGTTCGCAGGCCAGTTTGATATTCACTCCGCGGCGACCGATGGCCAGGGATACCTGGTCAGGCTTCAGATACACATTGGCATGTTTGCCCTCATTATCGAGGTCCATGCTGGTGATCTTGGCCGGTGTCAGGGAACGCTGGATCAGTAGTTGAATATTATTCGTCCAGTTGATTACGTCAATATTCTCATTCTTCAATTCACGCACGATACCATGGATACGGCTTCCTTTCATACCCACGCAGGCACCTACGGGGTCGATACGGTCGTCGTAGGACTCTACGGCTACCTTGGCGCGCTCTCCCGGATCGCGAACGATCTTCTTGATAACGATCAGGCCATCAAAGATCTCAGGTACCTCGATCTCCAGCAGTTTGGCCAGGAATTCGGGGGAGGTACGGGAAAGGATGATCACCGGGCTGTTGTTCTTCATATCCACTTTCTTCACCACGGCACGAATGCTCTCCCCTTTTTTGAAATAATCCTGAGGGATCTGCTCGCTCTTGGGAAGGATCAATTCATTGCCTTCTTCATCCAGCAAGAGAATCTCCTTTTTCCAAACCTGATAAACCTCCGCGCTGATGATCTCACCCACACGTTCACCATATTTCTTAGCCAGTGCATTCTTTTTCAGGTCGCTGATACGGCTGGCCAGGGTCTGCTTGGCGGCCAGGATCGCGCGACGTCCAAAATCATACATATCCACCTCTTCATATAATTCTTCACCTACTTCAAAGTCGGGTTCAATTTTCACAGCATCCGTATAGGCGATCTGTGCCAGGGGGTCTTCCACTTGTCCATCTTCTACAATGGTCCGGCGGCGCATGATCTCCAGGTCACCTTGCTCGGCGTTTACAATGACGTCGAAATTCTCATCGCTCCCGTATTTTTTACGAAGGAGGGTCTTAAATACGTCTTCTACCACCTTCATCATCGTCGGGCGATCGATGTTTTCCGCATCCTTGAATTCCTGGAATGCCTCAATTAGATTTATACTTGCCATACTGCATACTGTTTACGTGAAAAGGTTAAAATGTAACTTGAATTTTTGTTGTTTTTATATCAGAAAATAAAATACTGTGCCGTACCAACTCCTTCCTGGCCTTGGGGCTTTTCCCGGGCTTTTTAGCCGGTTGCTCCTCCAAAACCACCCCGTCTTCCCCTACCTCCACCAAATTGCCGGTCACTACGCGACCATCCGTCAACACCACTTCGGCCAACCGCCCCGTGTTCTTGGTATATTGACGGTGCATTTTGAGGGGTTCATCCACCCCGGGAGAGGAGACCTCAAGCGAAAAATCATCACTGGAAAACAAACCCGATTCTTCCACTTTTTTATACAGCGAGCGGTTGATGGATGCCAGTCTGCCGATTCCAACTCCTTGATCTCCATCTATATACACTCTCACATTATTAGTAGGCTTAATGCGTACGCTGACCAGAAAAAGATCCGCTTCGGAGCTGATCAGCTCGCCTACCATCGTCTCTAAAGTTTTTATTTGTTCGTCCAAAGTCATAGTTCCGGGAAAAGAAGAAGGGAACGAATCCGTTCCCTTCTGTTTGTCTTTACGCTGGGGCAAATGTAAGGAAAAATATATCACAAAAAAAGAAAAACGTGAGGCGTCAATCGTGAGTCGTGAGAATCCATCTCACGACTCACGTCTCACGTCTCCTACTTCATCTCAAACCCCACTTCCTTCACATTCCTCGAATCTGTCCCGATAAATAACGTGAACTCCCCCGGCTCAGAAATGAACCGTAACTGATCATCGTAAAAACGAAGATCCTTTTCGGTAATGGTAAACTTCACTTCGCGCGATTCGCCGGGTTGAAGATGTATTTGCTGAAACCCTTTTAATTCCTTCACCGGACGTACCACCGAACCCACCAGGTCACGGATATACAACTGAACGGTCTCGGTACCCGCCAGACTCCCAGTATTGGTTACGGTTATTGTAGCGGTTAGCGAGCTTGTTTTTGTAAATGAAGGGGCACTGAGTTTGATCTCGCTGTACGCAAACTTTGTATAACTCAACCCATACCCAAATGGATAGGCCGGATATAGAGAAAGATCGGTATAGGCAGAACGGTAAAAACGATCGCTGTCATTCTTTGCCGGACGGCCGGTATTGTAATAATTATAGTAAATGGGAATCTGTCCTTCACTCAGCGGGAAGGTCATGGGCAATTTTCCCGAAGGGTTATAATCGCCAAATAGTACATCGGCAATGGCATCACCGGCTGTAGTACCCAACCACCAGGTATAAAGAATGGCGGGAACGTGCTCCCGCGTCCAGTTGAAAACAAGCGGACGACCAGCACTGATCAATACCACCATGGGTTTACCGGTAGCTTGCAGGGCTTTGACCAATTCTTCCTGTACACCGGGGAGATGGATATTGCTTCGGCTCTTGGCTTCACCGGTCATGTCGCGGGCTTCACCAATACTAAGAACAATAACATCTGATCGTTGTGCCACAGCAATGGCTTCGGCAAATCCGGCGGTAGAACTATCATTGATGCCACAACCCTTTGCATAAAGCAATTCCGTAGCAGGAGCATCGATCTTTTTCTGCACCGCGTCCCAAATAGAAGATATGCGGGTACTATCATCAGGCCAGTCGTAACTCCAGAAACCCAAATGATCGCTTTGGGCTTTTATAAAGGGTCCGATCATCGCGATCCGTCTGACCTCACTATCCTTATGGCTTTGTTTTGCCAGTGGGAGTATATTTTCATTTTTTAATAAGACAATACTCTTGCGGGCCATATCAAGGGCCTCTTTGATATGATCGGGATTATTCCACTGCTCTTTTTCCCGTTCTTCGCTGGAAAAGCGATAGGGATCATTAAACAACCCCATCTCAAATTTCTTCCGCAGAATACGGCGAACCGCATCATCTACCACCGTCAATTTCACCTTGCCCTCGCGAACAGCCTTCGCCAGGTATTGAATATAACTCCGGCTTTCCATATCCATATCACTACCGGCATTGGAGGCCAGTATGGCGGCATGGGCATTGTCCCGCGCATAACCGTGGGGTATCATTTCACCAATACTACCCCAATCACTCACCACAAATCCCTTGAACTTCCATTGTCCTTTGAGGATATCGCGTTGTAATAACTTACTCGCGGAAGCGGGGATGCCATTGATATCATTGAATGAATTCATATAGGTGGCTACGCCTGCTTCGGCAGCCGCCTTAAAGGGAGGGAGATACACTTCGTGTAATTGACGCAAACTCATGTCCACACTATTGTAATCGCGTCCCCCAACAGCCGCCCCATAGGCGGCAAAATGTTTGGCGCAAGCCATCACCGCATCGGTATGACCAAGCCCTTTCCCCTGAAACCCTTTTACCCTTGCCACCGCGATCTTTGATCCCAGCCAGGGATCTTCTCCGGCGCCTTCCATTACACGTCCCCATCTTGGATCACGGGCAATATCGACCATGGGCGCAAAGGTCCAATGAACACCCGCAGCAGATGACTCAATGGCCGCAATACGGGCAGAACGCTCCATGGCAGCCAGGTCCCAACTGGCAGCCTCGGCAATGGGCAAAGGAAAAATAGTGCGATAACCATGTACCACATCCTGTCCAAAAAGCATCGGGATCTTTAACCTGGATTGCATCGCCAGTTCCTGCAACTCACGGGTGCGTTTGGCACCTGTTACATTGAGCATGGAACCCACCTTGCCTGATTTTACCTGATCGAGGAGTTTATCGTCATTGGTGAGCGGACCGGTGGAACCCCAGGGCCCGTTGTACTGGTTCATCTGTCCGACCTTTTCTTCGAGGGTCATCAACTTAAGGACAGAATCTACTTTTTGGTCAATGGTCTTGGTTTGCGCTACAGCGAAAAAAGGTGCGATAGCAAGTCCAAGATTTATAAGTAATAATCGTTTCATATTATATTAAATTAACCGCTAAGTCGCGAAGGAGCGCTAAGATGATCTTAGCGCTCCTTCGCGACTTAGCGTCCTGGCGGTAAAAAAATCATTTTGCCCAATTCACACTCTTCATCTTCACCTCATTCGAATTCCCGCCAATCATGATCTGGAATTCACCCGGCTCCCAATCATATTTTAAAACATAATTGTAGAATTTCAGGTCTTCAGGAGTGATCGTAAACGTAACTGTTTTACTCTCGCCTGCTTTCAACTCAATTTTTTGGAATCCTTTCAGTTCTTTCATGGGCCGGGTCACCGAACCCACCACATCGCGGATATATAACTGTACCACTTCTTTTCCATCCAATTTTCCACTATTGGTGACCATTACACTGGCTGTCAGTTTCTGGTTGCCTTTCAGGTTGGCACTGCTTACCGTAACATCGCTATACGTAAATTGGGTGTAGCTAAGTCCGTATCCAAAAGGATATACGGGATCATTGGAAACATCCAGGTAATTGGAGCGGAACTTAGAGAACCATCCGCCTTCGGCAAGTGGGCGGCCGGTATTCTTGTGATTATAGAAAATGGGAACCTGCCCTACATTCTGCGGGAAGGTCATATTCAATTTACCCGAAGGGTTTACATCGCCAAACAAGACATCAGCAACGGCATACCCGGCTTCGCTTCCAGGAAACCATACATTCAAAATTGCAGGCACATTTTCCGATTCCCATTTGATGGCAAGCGGGCGACCCGTGAACAATACCAGCACCACCGGTTTACCCGTTTTCAGCAAAGCCATCAACAGTTGGCGTTGTGATTCGGGAATTTCAATATTACTACGGCTGCTGCTTTCACCACTCATTTCAGATGCTTCACCTAATGCCGCAACGATCACATCGGCTTTGGCAGCCACATCGAGCGCTTCCTTGATGATCTCTTCTGCCGGACGGTTATCGCGTTGCAGGTTTTTACCAAACATTCCTGCCCTTTCTTCAAACTTGGGATCATGATCCAGGTTGGCGCCCTTGGCATAAAGGATATTGACCTTATCTCCCACAACCTCTTTCAAGCCTGCCAATACCGAAGTGGCTTTGGAAAAATTAGCGGCTACACTCCAGGTACCAGGCATATTCTCTTTGCTGTCGGCCAGCGGACCTACCAACGCAATGGTACCTGATTTTTTGAGGGGAAGAACATTACCCTGATTACGGAGCAATACAAAACTTTGGGCGGCAATGCTGCGGGCTTCTTTACGGTGTGCATCAGTAAAGATTTCCGACTGCGCGCGTGTATCATCACAATACTTATAGGGATCCTGAAACAGTCCCAATTTGTATTTGGCTTCCAAAATGCGACGACAGGCCAGATCGATCTGGGCCAGGGTCACTTTTCCTTCTTTTAATGATTGTTTGGTGGTGGTCAGTAATCCTTCGCCTACCATATCCATATCAATACCAGCCATCAGGGCGCGGGCAGATACGGTTTTCAGGTCACCAATACCATGGTCTACCATTTCATTGATGCCTGTATAATCGGTCACTACAAATCCGTTGAAACCCCATTGCTTTCTCAATACATCGGTAAGCAGCCATTTATTACCAGTGGCGGGAACACCGTCAATTTCATTGAAACTGGCCATCACCGAACCAACCCCGGCTTTGACTGCTGCCTGATAGGGAGGAAAATATTCATTGTACATCCGGATACGGCTCATGTCAACCGTGTTGTAATCGCGACCGGCTTCACCGGCACCATAGAGCGCATAGTGTTTTACACAGCTCATGATGGTATTGTTCTTTGACAGGTCTGAACCCTGATATCCTTTTACCATGGCCGCAGCGATCTGTGATCCGAGATAGGCATCCTCACCGGCGCCTTCGGCGGTACGACCCCAGCGGGGATCGCGTGAAATATCCACCATCGGAGAGAAGGTCCAATTGATTCCATCCGCACTGGCTTCAATGGCGGCAATACGCGCACTGCGTTCTACCAGATTCATATCCCAGGTGGCGCTTAATCCCAGCGGAATGGGAAATACCGTTTCATATCCGTGGATCACATCCATACCAAAGATCAGGGGGATCTTTAAGCGGGATTCTTCTACTGCCACTTTTTGTACATCGCGAATTTTGGCGGCTGACTTGATATTAAAAAGCCCACCCACTTTACCTTCTCTGATCTTACGACCAATATCGGAGCTTTGCGCCTGCCCCGTTACAATATCCCCGCTACCAGGAAGGTTGAGCTGACCGATCTTTTCGTCGAGGGTCATTTTCTTCATCAAGGCATCGATGAAGGTTTTCATTTTGGCATCAGAGGCCGACTGGGCCATCACACGCTGGCCGCTGATCAATACAAAGGCCAAAAAGAAAAGGACTACTTTTTTCATCTGCTTATGTTTAAACGATTATTTATTAAAACGTATATCACTTTGGTGGATCGTGTACTCGATCCGCTGGTTCTTATATTTATCTATGATCTCCATTTTGATCTCGGGGTCTTTCTTCCAGGCCACCGTCAGTAAACCAAAATGATTGTCCATGATCGGACCTTCGATCCGGTTTTCATTGAGCGTAGCAAAATCCCAGGTAGAGGTGATCCCGCTGGCCGTAACATCATATATGGGATAAACATCGGGTACCTTTAATCGGGATATTTCGGCATAATGTACATCGCCCGTCAAAAAGATAACTCCATTGGCTTGTGTGGATTTGATGAGGTCAAGCATGCGTTTTTGTTCATGCGGAAAATTGGCCCAGGCCTCATAACCATTGTACTCAATGCTGAATTGGGAACCGCTGCACACCAGACGCAGATCGGCGGGCTTCTTTAATTCTTCTTCCAGCCATTTCCATTGGGCTTCGCCCAAAAGCGTGCTATCCGTGCTGGTATGGGGAACATAATCGGGGCGGTAGAAATAATGTCCGCGGGGCAATTTGGCGCTGCTGTCAAATAATAACAGGTCATTCCTGAATGTGCGTACATCCAGCAATAATAACTGTATGGTTTTATCGCCTGTTCGCAGGTATTCAGTATGGTAAATGCCTTCGTGTTGCCGGCGGGGACTGTTCTCGGGTTCACGGAAAAAAGAAAGGAAGATCTCTTTGGATTGTGCCTTGAACGGATAGTGCTTTCCTGCATCGTTGCGGCCAAAGTCGTGATCGTCCCAGGTAGCAAATAATTTAGTGCTGTTGCGCAGCAACTGAAATTCGGGTTTAGCCGCCAGTCGGTTGTACTTGGCGCGCAGGGTATCCATTTCATCCGTATCGCCATAAATATTATCGCCCAGGAAAATAAACGCATCGGGTTTCTTTTCGGCGGCAAGGGCTAACACGGGTTGAGGCTCGTCCTCATGTCCACAAGAACCAAAAGCGATCCTGGTAACGGGCGCCTTTTCTTCCTGACAGGAGTAGAGCAGAACCGCCAGAAAAGGCAGGCAGGCGAATCGGGCAAGTGATCTCATGTACGTTATTTAATAAGTAAAGGGTTTAAAATTCCTTTCCAGATAGCATAGCCTTTGGCATTCATGTGCAACCGGTCACCGACAAAAATATCATCCATCGGACTGCCATCTGCTTTCAACATGGCACTATATACATCGGCAAAGGAAGTATTTTTTTGCCCACTCAAAAATGATTTTATCTGATCGTTGGCTGACTTGTATTTGGCCATCAGGTGGGCCCGGGAGGGACTGGGTTTCATGGAAACATACAGGAAGGGCACCTGGGGGTACCGGGCGCGGATCAGGGAAAAAAGTGCCTTGAATCTGCCTACTACCGTCTCGACCGTCACCGTGTCACTGGCCGCAAAATCGTTCTCCCTACAATACATCACGATCTGTTTGGGTTGATAGGGAAAAATCACTTCATACCTATACCGGGTCAGGTCAACCAGGGTGGACCCGCCAAAAGCCCGGTTCAGGATGGGTTTGCCAGGAAAATAATCCTGCGCATCCTTCCATAAGGTAAAAGAAGAACTGCCAATAAATAATATCTGCTTCTTTGCCGGAAAGGAAACACTATCCGCTTTCTTGAATTTTTGAATATCATTCCAAAACGGAAGCGGCTCCTGTCCATGCGCTATACAAGAAAGCAGAACCACCCAAAAGAAAAACACCAATTTTTTCATACAACACACATTAATTATAAATTAAAAAGTCAACAACTCACCATTCACTATTCACCTCTCACGCCTCACCCCTCACGCCCCTCACTCCACCTTCACCACCTCCGTCCTTTCACTCGTCCCATTCTCATTCACTGCTTCAATGCTGAAATAATACGGTTTTAACAGGTCCATGGTCTTCATCCAATATTCATTATTGGCATGTACCATGATGCTGGTATAGAGTTTATCGGGAGCGGTACCGTAGTAAATATTATAAGCAAAGGCGTTGTCCACCGGTTTCCATTTGATAAAGGCGCTGCGTTTGTCCTTTTGGGTACGGAGTACGATAAAGCCTTCTACCTTATCTGGTTTTGCCCCATTGCCATTGCCAAATACGCGAAAACCACTGATGGCAAATTTGCCCGTGGGCATTTGAATATTTTCCAGTTTGATATAACGGGCCTGCACGGGTTTAGCTAATTCCACATAATCATGGGGCACATCTGTTTTATTTTGACTCTTATCTACCAACAATGTCCATTTCTTTCCATCCAGAGAGGAATAAAGTTTATACTGATGAAACAGTCCCAGCGATTTTCCCAAGAAGATCGTATCCATTTCTTTGGGGAAACTCACATCCTGATCGGCATAGTTCAGTTGGATGGCATTGACCGTGGATACATTACCCAGATCGGTTTGAATCCATTCGCCTTTATTTCCTGTTTTAGCACTCCAGTAGGTCTTTGCCAGTTCATCCACGGCATGATTGGGTACATAATTTCCAAGCGTGGAAGATACCTGTACGGGTTTATTATAGTTCAATAGCATCCATCCGGTAAAGTAATCGGAATGGCCTTTGCTGCCATATTCATTTCCTTTAAATCCTGGTCCGGGTATAAAATGCGGATAGTCACCAAATGTGGTGTTGCAAAACATCTGTTCATCTTTATCAAATCCGGTGGGCCAGATACCCAGTCGGCGCTCAAAGGTGTTTTTAACAGAAATCACTGTGGTGGAGATATGCCAGTACTGACCATAGAGGTCTTGAAAGGTAGCGCCATGTCCGGCGCCTCTCACAAACCCACCCAGTTTCATGCTCAGGGGATCCGACTGGGCTTCAAAGGGGCCCAATGGTTTTTTCCCAATAAGTAATCCATCGGCATAGCCGCTGAATTCAGTCCCGGGCGCACCATACTGCAGGTAATATTTATCCTTATACTTGGTCATGTGTGATCCTTCGATAAAAGGATCAAGAAACGTATTGTCCATGTGTTCGCCAAAGCGTTGCCAGCCAAAACGCCAGGGTTCCAGCAGGTACATTTCGTCGCGGGTACCAATGGGGTTCATGGTCTGCCGGTTCAGTTCCACACCATACATGGGGAAGCGATTGCTGCTTCCGTTGTACATATATAACCGTCCATCATCATCGGTAAAGAAACTCGGGTCCCAACCACCGATTTCAAAGGAATCCACCAGCGGTTTCCATTCATTGGCCTTGGGGTTGGTACTCATCCAGATACTGAATTGCCGGGTATAGGTAGAGCCAAAAACGATCATGGTATCTCCAATGATCCCGACAGCGGGGGCACAGAGTTCATCATACGCTTTATTCCAGGGCCGAAGGAATTTGCGGGAATGAAAGGTCCAGTTGAGCATATCGGGACTGGTCCAATATCCCCATTGGTTAGTGCTAAAAAGATAATAATCCCCTTTAAAGGTGACCACTACCGGATCGGCGGTAGCGCGGTGGCGACCCCAGGTGCTAAAATTGGGTATGGGGGAATAGCCATAGTCTATATTGATGGGGTTGCAATAGGTTTTCTGCTGCGCCTCGGTTGCGGTAATACTTATGATAAAGCAAAGGACGAAGGATACTCTTTTCATTTTCTGTTTTTAATATGCATTAATTATCGAACGAGGCTTTACCGCAAAGGCGCGAGGACGCGAGGTCACGCAAAGATCTCCTTGTGCCCTTGCGTCATCGCGGTAAAATACGCCCCTCCTCAGTATGTGAACTTCTAAAAATCAAATTTTAATAATAAGCAACCAATGCTAAAATATACGCCCCCGACCCATACCCCACCATCGGTATAGCTCCTTTAAAGATACCCATATCATTACTCAATATCTCTGGCACCTGGTTGTGGTTTCGGCTGGCATAGATCGTCACGCGGTCAATCAGTTTTTTTGCTTCGATTCGGCTCCCCAGCTTTGTTTGCGCCACGGCTACACGCAGTCCGGCAAAGGGCCATTCCTGGTTTTCGTAGCTATCACTGCTGTTGAAACGGATATATCCTCTGTTGGGGTCACCCACAGCCCGGTTATGTTTGTTATACTCCGCCATATGCGAAAGGAACAGTGTACGATCACTTACCAACCCACCCGCAAACAACTCAAAGGTGGCGGCGTCAAAGTAATGATGATCGGTGGGTGATTGTTCAGTAGCATTTCCCTTGATGTATTTTCCATTGACCAGCGCATTCATTATCATGCCCCGATACAAACGAGTAGCCGTTTCGCTGGTCTCTTTATAGGCCAACCCGTATGTTCTCTCCAGGGAAGCGAGTAATTGCAAACCGCGTGCACAGGTCCCGGTTGACCACATGAATTCTTTACCGGGTAAATGGTGTTCCCAGGGGCCACTATCCCGGCGAAGGATATCCTTTTCATTCATATTATGTGCGATGGCACGGGCAATGGTTTGCAATTCCGTATGATGGGCGTGGAAAAAGGCACTATCGCCGCTTTGTTTGACATAATGGTAAAAGGCGGTGAGAAATAATCCAAGTCCATCCAATTCTATATTCGGACCACCATCCGATGTATAATCACATTCTTCACGCCCATTGCCAAAATAGCGGGTCATGGAAATGATATAGGGTACACCCAGGCCATAATCTTTTCCATCCGTATGGATATAGTGTATGAATTGATCGGTGGGTTTGGCATTTAACATAAAGAGCAGGGCCTTCTTTGCTTCTTCATACATCCCCACTTTGCTCATGGCCTCAATGGCAAAAGCGCCATCGCGTACCCAGCAAATGGCCCATACACCCGGACGAAGGGAAGCCATCACCTGACCGTGTGAGAGCGGGAATATTTCCTTATCCCCCACCTGGCTCATTTTAAGAATAGTAATACCTTGCTCAAATACGTTTTTCTCCAATGGCGTTAACCCCTTTGGATATTTACTTCGGGCAAATATTTTTTTCATAAACCCTGTTTCTGCTTCCACGGTAGGCAGGTCGGCAAGCGCGAGGTCCAGGTCCGGCATCGCATGAAGTGTATCGGAGAATCCAAATAACACATACCGGGTGGTTTGTCCGTTCAGTGTTTTGCTTTGCTCCTTCATCGCGATCGTTCCGGCACCTGTAGTATACTGAAACCGCAGTGCCTTCACTTTTTCCGCCTTTCCTTTTACCACCGCGTAGAGTATCTTATTCGCTTTGGTAAAAGAGGCAAAATAATAGATATGATAAGAAGGGTATTTAACATCAATAACATGGGTATTGGATAAATAGCTGACCGACTGGAGTTTCTCGCCACCCGTAGTGCCGATCTCCCGGGCAACAGCTTGTACCACCTGCCCGGAATCATAATAGGAAAAAATATGCGGGAAAAAGTTTTCAATATGCCCGGTCTGTTCGTTATAAACAGCAGCAATTAATCCATTTGAACTGGTGAGTTGGAAATAAGATTTTTTACTCTTGATCTGATCGGCTACCTGTTGATCATAGGCGGTCTTGGTCATGATCATTACCCGTCCGCCATAAAGCCCGCCATCTCCTACACCATTATAAACACGAATAGCCAACAGGTTATTCTTTTTTACAAGCGCTTTGGGGATCGTGTACTTTCTTTCCACATCCCAGGCCGATTCATCACCCGGGGGAAATTTTCCCGTGGCGCCAATTTGCTGGCCATTAAAAAAACAAATATCCGCGTCATCAATAGTTCCGGCAATCAAGACAAGGTCTTTACCCACCATATTATCAGGTATCTGGATGGAGGTACGGTACCAGCCTACGGCTCTTTCTTTTAATACGCCAAGTTTGGTCCAGCCAGAGGGGACAGTAACCGTGGCCCAATCTTTATCGCTGAAGGTTGGTTGGGAAAATGAGGGGTCATCCTGCATATTGAATTTCCACTGCCCGGCAATAGAAATATGCTGTGCAGCCACAAACATGGTGCAAACTAATCCTGCCAATAACCCAAATACTCTTTTTTTCATCATCGTATATTTTACCGCCATGGCGCCATGAAATCTTCGCGCCCCATAGCGCCCTTGCGCCCTCGCGGTTAATTTTTCCCTCTTAAAGAATCTACACTCCATTTGCCAGCTCCCAAAAACCAATACAATACACAAAACACCACAAACAAAAAAGGATGCTGGTCGCCATGAAAGATCTTCCCCTTTTCGCCCAATAAAAAAATGATCCCCAAAAAGGCCATGGCCGCAATCACACAGGCCCAGCGAAACATAAATCCCAATACAAATCCAATACCCGCTACCAGCTCGGCGATCTTACCGGCATAGGCCCAGGCCGAAGGATAGGCATAGTGCTTGTCGGTAAACCAACCCGCATACATATTCATCTTTTCCGGTTCAAATACCTCCAGGCCATGCACAACCATCATTGTCCCTATCAGGATGCGCACCAGCGCGATCACGGTGGGTGCATGACCCTGGGTTGTAATTGTAGCTTTTGTTTGCACAGGCATTATTTTTTAAAGGTGAATAATCCGCCGCCAGATAGTACGGTGTATCCCTGCCCCAGATCGGTTGCTGCTTTCACAAAATCCTTTACATCGGCCGTATTGAAGGTGAACATATCATAATGACAAGGAATAACAGTCGTTGCCCCTAAAGCCTTCCCCATTTCTGCGGCTTCTTTTACATTCAGGTTGCCAGCTACCTTACGGGCCGGGTCATTTCCATTGATGGGCAACAGGGCCAGGTCAACCGAAAAGGGTCGCACCTGCTCAATAATGTCATCCAGCCAGAGGGTATCCCCACTATGATAGAGACTGTAACCGCCAAATTGGACCACATACCCCATATATCGGCAATTCCCTTTCTCATCCCGATCTACCTCATTGTGTTTGGCCGGTACCCCGGTGATCCGGAATCCTTCAATCTCCAGTGACTCCTTTTCATTGAGGCCATCGGGGAAATCCGACGCGCAGCCAACTCTTTCTGCGACAAATGACCGGTTCGCTTCGGGTATGATAAAACGGATGCCCGGGTTATTATTAAGAATCGGGACCAGGGTCTCCGCATCCAAATGATCAGTATGGTTATGACTGGAAGTGACAAACAGTATGTCCCTGAACGCTGAAGGATCGATCACTAATTCACTCATCCGGGTGTGGGGCTTATCGGTTTGCAGGTATTTCTTTGTGAGTGAATCGGAGAGATAGGGATCCAGCAAGATCTTTTTCCCCTGCCACTGTACCAGGTAACCGCTCTGCCCCAGCCACCAAAGCTGAAAACCTTCTGGCTCCGCTCGGTAGGCTTCCACAGAGGCCAGTAGTTCTTCATTCTTTCTTTCCGCTTTGATGAGGTCCATAGCCAATCAATTTTTGAGTAAAGAGGCGGCAGCCTCATCGAGCATGACAATACCATCCGTATGTTGCCGGATCAAACTGATCGGCACCTGATTACTGATTGTTCCTTCCAGCGCTGTTTGTATGATACTGGCTTTTTTCTCTCCATTGGCCATGGCCAATAAGGTGCGCGAACCCATCACCTGTTTCAATCCCAGGGTCATTCCCTTTTGTATAGGCGTCTTACCATCAAAATATTTTTGCCCTACCTGGAGCGTCACGGGCTCAAGTTGGGCCACATGGGCTTCGTTTTCGAGCGAAGCACCGGGTTCATTAAATCCAATATGCCCATTCATTCCTACGCCAACCACCATCAGGTCTATTCCCCCTTTAGCGGCAAGTACTTTATTCATTTGCAGACAATCAGCCTCGGCTGTTTCTCCGGCAGACTTGAAGAGATGATATTGTGACGCAGACAGTTTTAACGGCGAAAAAATATATTGGTGCAGAAAAAAATGACAACTCCCGGGATTGGTGGGCGCTACATCTACCCATTCATCCAATCCGGTAAAGAATACCTGGCTGATATCAATCCCATGTTCAACCACTTTTTCTACAAATAACTGATAGGCAAGTTTGGGTGAATCACCTGTTGCCAATGTGATCACCGCATTGGGTTTGTTAATGATGGTTTCGATCATCAGCTCCGCCGCAGAGTTGGATTGTTCTTCGTGGTTATGGTAGATTTCGAGTTGCATTCGGAAGAATTATTGATTATTGATTACTGATTACTGATTTTGGGGTTCATGTACTCCATAATTTTCCAATAATTCATAATAAATAATCAATAATTTTTTATTAAACATTTTACAGACCTTCTCTCACCACCTTCGCGCCTGCAACCATATTCACCAGTTTCTTGCGCGCGGCCCAACGGGCGGTTTGACTTAACCCACAATCGGGGGCTACACTTAATTTCTCCGCAGGAACATATTTCAAACAACGTTTGATCCGCTCCACCACATCTTCCACTGTCTCTATATAGTAGTTCTTTACATCGATTACCCCTACGGCTACATTCATTTTTTCAGCAAATGGCTGCAATAATTCGATCTCGGCAAATTCACGGTTCGCCATTTCAATATGTATCTCATCCACGGTCATATCCAGAAAATCGGGCAACATGGGTTTGATACTGCGATATCCTACCGGACGGCCCTTGAAATTTCCAAAACACAAATGCGTACTGAGATTACACTTGCCCACAACGGGTTTTACCGTGCGATTGAAAATGTCCACAAACCGCTTGGTGTCTCCTTTGTACGCATAACAACTCATCGAGGGTTCATCTACGGTGATCTCGGTACATCCTGCGGCTACAAGCGCCTCCAACTCTTTGCTGATGATGGGCAACAAGGCTTCGGTGATTTCAAACCGGGTCTTGTATTTATCATTGGGTAACAGTCGTCCGCTTAAGGTATACGGGCCGGGGATACTGGCCTTGAGGACCGGACCTGCGGGAGCTAATTTTTTTAACCGTAAATATTCTTTTACGGCACCCAGGCCATTCGGGGCCTTTAGTTCACCGGTGATATTGTTCTTTCCGCGCTGGTCATGAGCAGGCGGGCCAAACTTGCGGGTCTCGGTCTCATTGTTTTCAATGTTCTCGATATACCCATAAAAAGAAAGATTGAAATCAAGACGGGTTTGTTCCCCATCGGTGATGACATCAAGTCCGGCGGTTACCTGGTCATGTATCGCGGCAATCACCGCATCTTCGATCATTTCTTCAATATCGGCTGCGCCAAATTGATTCATATTCCGGGAGCCAAATTCAAGCCAGCCGGGAAAAGGGTAAGAACCTACTACTGTGGTGCGAATGGGGTGCATGTTTATTTTTATTTATAACTAATTTGTTTTTAGTGTCCGAAGTCAGGGGTCCGAGGTCGGGAGTCAGATGACAAATACCGAATCGGGAGGGCAGAACTACAGACCCTGGACTTCGGACCCCCGACCTCCGACCTAATGTCCTCCTAATAGTTTTGCCACTCGTACTCCATGCTCATCATACGCTGCCTCAAACAAGGCCGTTGCCTTCTCTGCCCCTACAACCGATGCGGCGGTAAGCACTTTAGGGGGCTGACCGGCTGCGGTAAGCAAACGAGCCACTTCGGCCTTGATGCAATTCACGATCATGGCGCCACCTACGGTGGATCCGGGTGATACGGGTGTTTCCAATCCATCCACATATACCATAGAATCACCGGAGGGTGCCCCGGTATCAAGCACCAGATCGGCAAAATCACTTAGCTTCTTTCCGTCCTTTCTTTTGCTTGTGCTGGTCTTCAAATGATCGGTGGTGACAAGGGCCACGACCTTGATCTTTTTTTGCTGAAACAATTCAGCTATTTCTACGGGTACAATATTGCATCCACTGGAGGAGACCACCAGGGCGCAATCTTTTTCATCTAATGAAAAATTTCGGAGGATACGTTCAGCCAATCCGGAAACATTCTCCAGGAACATGGCCTGACGCTGTCCATTTGCCCCTACCACATTGTTGTGATAGGTGAGGGATAACTCCACAATGGGGTTAAACCCGGGAAAGGAACCATAACGTGGCCACATCTCCTCAACCATGATGCGGCTATGTCCTGAGCCAAACGTGTGTACCACCCGCCCGGCGAGTATGCTATCGGCAAACCATTTGGCGGCCTGCAATATATTGTCTTGCTGCGCCCGAACTTTGTCAATGATGCTTGCGCACTGATCTAAATAATTGGTTGTAGGTGTCATATGAATTCTTGATTATTTATTACTGATTATTAAATGAATGTCATATTGGCTACGAAATAATCAATAATCAATAATTAATAATTTGTCTTCTGAGATGCGAAATATCCTGCCCCAATCGCCCCGGCCATATCTCCAAATCCTGCCTGCACGATTTTCGCGCTATGTCCCCCGGCCCTCCACTCGTACCCTGCCATATATTTTTCCAACGGTTCAAAAAGATCAGCACCGGCAGTAGTGATCCCTCCTCCCAATACGATCAACTCGGGGGAGAGGATATTGGTCACCGAGGCCAATCCGATCGCCAGTTGTTTAATGGAACGCAACCACACTTCTTTGGCCCACTCATCTCCGGCCCGATAGGCTTCTACCAATTGTGCCGTGGAATTGAATTTGACCTTGCTTCTTTTTTCAATAGTACAATTGCCGATACAGTCTTCCAGACTTCCGGGCATACCCGTTACATCACATTCGCCTTCGTCATCAATAACCATGTGCCCTATATGGCCGGCTTTGCCAAATGCACCTTGATAAGGACGGCCGTCAATCAATATGGCGCCGCCAACACCGGTACCCAGGGTCAGCATCACCACATGTTTTCTTCCTTTGGCCACCCCAAAACCCGCCTCTGCCATCATGGCCGCTACAGCATCGTTCAATACCCAGGCGGGTGATTGCAGGTGCTGGCTCCAGTTAAATCCTTCCAACCCATCCATACGTCCGGGCATATGCGCGATAGCGGTATTGTCGGCATTGGGCAGACCGGGTGCCGAGATCCCAACGGGGATATCCTTTTCACCTACCACGGCTTTTAATTCGGCTACTGTTTCTTTTACCACCTGCTTCCACACCGCGTCTGCTCCATCACGTGTTTCGGCATAGCGCTGATGCAGGAGCTTTCCCTCCTGATCAATGACCACCGCTTTGATGCGGGTGCCGCCTAAGTCTATGCCGATAGTTGTGTGCATATAGTAATCTTGTGTTAGGGTGAATGGTGAATAGTGAATAGTGAATTAGAAATGTCCTATCCCAGATAAATAGTTCTTTACTCACTATTCACCATTCACTATTCACCCCCCAATCCCCCAGCCTCCATCCACACCCACCACCTGACCCGTAGTAAACTTTGAAAACTCACTCATAAAATACACCGCCAATCCATCCAGGTCTTCTGGTTGCCCGATACGTCCTCCATCGAGGGGTTGTTTATTTTTTATAAAATCCAAAATTGCTTCATCATTGGCTGCCCGCTGCGCCATCGGTGTTTCCACCAATGCCGGAGCGATCACATTCACCCGGATATTCTGATGGGCATAATAGGCCGCAATAGATTTACTAAACCCAATGATAGCCGATTTGGCCGCCGCATACGCATGCGTTGAAAAAAACTGGGGGGAAGGGGAATACCCCAGTACCGATCCCATATTGAGTATCGTTCCTCCACGGCCTTGTTGCAAAAAGGCGCGTACGGCTGCCTGGTTTGACAACATAAGGGAGGTGAGATTCAATTCAAGGGTCTTGTTCCAACCTTCCAGGGTCAGTTCGTGCAAGGGCCCATCACCCATTTTGCGGCCACTTCCTCCGGCCACATGATAGAGTCCGTCAAACCCACCAAAGCTTTGTTCGCAAAGAGCGATGGCTTGTTCAGCCGTATCGGAATGTGTTGCATCGGCAGCCAATCCTTTGGCATGCACACCCAATTCGGCAAGCGCCTCTTTTACACTTTCCTCCTTTCTGCCTACTACAATCAGGTGGGCACCCTGTGCTGCGAAAGCACGGGCTGCTGACAATCCTATTCCGGTAGTGCCCCCAATGATGACAATATTCTTATTCTTCAGTTGCATACGCATTTATACCCCGGCCTATACCATGGGCCATTTGAATTTACTCTTAAGCGTGATACGCGTTCCGGTAGCGGATGATTTTCTCGCCGCCTCGATCACTTCCAGTACATGCAGGGCATGTTCTACATTGATCCGGGGTTCAATGCCGGTTAAAATGGACTCACCTACTTTGGTCGCTCCTTCCTGCCATACATATCCTTCTGAATCGACCTGGTGGATCTTGGCGGGTTCCTCCCAGGAATCATCGAGGTACACACCATTTGTTTCCCAATCATACCCGATCAATCGCAGGTTTCCATAATCCCCATAGATCTGTACCGAATGGAGTTTTTGATCCTTGCCCACATGGCCATGGGGATCAAAATAACAGAACCCACACATCACATGGCTGATCACGTTCTTATCATGCATCATCAGGATATGTGCATTGTCCTCGGCAACTACCTTTATCTTTCCTTTATCATCCACCGTTCTCTCCGGGTTTACGATACTGGTCATGGACATCACCGAACGGGCAGGTCCCAGCAAGCCGGTCATCGTGGCGATATTGTACACCCCCAGATCGGGCATGCTTCCTCCGTCTTTTTCATAGAAAAATGCACTCCAGCCCGGACCGGTATGACCGTACTGCCCATGGGCACTGGATACACGCCCAAGTTTCCCTTCCTGAATGCATTTGCTCATAAAGGCAAACTGCGGGCTATTCACTACAGCCGGAGCTCCCCATAATTTGAGCTTTTTACTCCGCGCCAGGTCAAGCAAGGCTTTGCCTTCGGCATAGGTATTCGCCATCGGCTTTTCACTCCACACATGTTTACCCGCCATCAGGGCCTTGCGGTTGAGCTGACCATGCTGTTGCATATCGGTCAGGGTGACCATCATATCAAAGGGCACCCCTTTGAGCATGGCATCAATATTTGGATATACCTGAGCACCTACTTTATATTCTTCATTTCTCGATACGGCCCTTTCGGGTTTGATATCACAGAGACTTACAATCTCAATATGCGGTGAGGATTGCAAATTGGGAATATACCGACCGCTTACACTACCGCAACCAATGATGGCGACACGGAGTTTTTTATCGGGCCTTCCCTGGGCAAAACCCTCGAGGGAGGACAAGAGTACAGCAGCACCGGCCATGGCGGTTTGCTGCAGGAATTTTTGGCGAGAGATCGTTGGGGACATATAGGTGTGTTTTATTTTTTACCGCCAGGACGCTAAGGCGCCAGGTTGCGCCAAGAACATGGCGCTTCTTTGCGCCATCGTGTCTTGGCGGTTAATCAGGTTCTATTTACTAATCCACGGACTGGAAAACCCTAACCGCTTCAATCCATTCTGCACATCCGGGATCTTCATGAATAATTTCCACAACATCTGGGTACGGTGATTCTCGATCATGGTAATGATAGGCCCCTGATCGATGGCCAGGTGACTCTTGGCATACCAGTTATGGTGAATGCTATACCCATCCACAAAACCATACTTGCTCCAGATTTTTGAGCCGAGTTCTTCATAGAAATACCGCAAGGCCTCCATACTTTCCTTGGGCGTATAGGGCATGGAAGAAATGGCCGCCGTGGGTTGGATCACCCCAAAATCTACTTCAGGACAATGCGCCACATAACCTTTATAACTATCTCCCGCCGTAAGCCCCCAGCCTTTGGCACTATACCCCTTGTACTGTTTGGGGTTTTCGATGCAATAGGCCCGGTTGATCAGGGTGTGATTTTTCCCCTGCTCAAAATAATTGATTTCAAGTGAATCCACGAGGCCATTGGGGTCAATTCCCTGAAAAGTATATTGAACAAAAAAGAGTGGGCCTCCTTTGTCAAAATTCCCCAGCGGAAGTTTCATGCCATAATATTCTTTGCCATTTTTGAATCCAAAACTCCCTGCCCAGCTACCATCATAAACGGCTTTGGAAATAGGGTGTCGGGGAGAAGCAGCGGCCATGATATAGGTAATAAGACACTCATTCCAACCCCACACCGGAAAGTTCATATCAAATCCATTGTTGGGGCTCCAGTGCCAGTACAGTTTATTTTCGCCATTGGAATGCCAGTTCCAATTTGCCGCACCCCACATTTGATCCACGCGCTTGCGGAGATACACTTCGCGGGGGGAATTACCGGTAAAATATTCGCGGGCGCAGAGAAATCCCATCAGAAGATAGGAGGTCTCTACAATATCCGCCCCATCATCCAACCGATCGAATTTGATGGTCTTCCCCGTACGGCCATTCATAAAATGAGGATAGATGCCATGGTAACAATCGGCATTGATCAAAAAATCCGCGATCTGAATCAGTCGGCGCACGGCCGTATCTTTTCCGATCCAACCTCTTTCTACAGCCACGATGGTGCTCATGATACCAAACCCGGTACCACCAATGGCACCAGCATCCGGGCCAAATTTGGTCTTACTAAAATTGGGTTCATCCCAGGCTTCATTGATATAATCCCAGTAATGCTCAGCCAATACGGTATTGCTTCTTTCCAGGGCCAATCCACTTACCGGATGCGCCCCATGCCAGAAAAACCGAAAGGTTTGCCGTTGTACGGTTTCCAGCAAGGCTTCATCACTCAATCCCTTTATCACCCCCACGGGGGCAATGCTGTCGGGGCCATCGCCGTATTTACCTTTTGTGAGCGAACGGGATTTGGTTTGGCCTATCGTGAAGCCAGTTACCAAAAGTCCAAGGGCCAAAATCTGCAATCTTCTTTTCATATTTCATTTTTTTTCCTCGCGGTTCCTGGCGGCTTAGCGTCTTTGCGGTTAAGTCTTACCGCCAGGACGCCAGGGCGCGAAGGGAGGATTAGTTTTTATAATAAGAGCTCGTAAAGCCAAGCCGGCTCAACGATGTTTTTATCTCCGGACAACTCATGAATAATCTCCACAACAAACCACTTCGGTAATTCTCTATCATCACAATGATCGGCCCCTGGTCAATCGCCAGGTGACTCTTTGCATACCAATTCTTTGTTTCATTAAAGGCATCAATGAATCCGTATTCCGACCAGAGCTTATCACCGAGGTCAAAATAAAAATGTTTCAGCGCCTGCATACTGTATTCAGGTGTATAGGGAAAAGCACTCAGTGCCGCCGTAGGGGATATCGTCCCCAGGTCCTCTGTGGGTGAATGTGCCGCATAACCACTGTAGGTATCACTGGCAGTAAGTCCCCAATTATTTGCCGCATAGCCTTTAAACCCATTTGGGTTGCGGATACAATGTTCCCGATTGATCAATGTATGGTTGCGGTTTTGCTCCCAGTAATCGGCATAACGGTCTTTCAATCCACGTGGATCAAGTCCCAGAAAGGAATAATGCGAAAAGAACAAAGGCCCGCCATAGTCAAATCCCAGCGGAAGTTTTATATCATAAAATTCTTTCCCATTCTTAAAGAAACTGCTTTGTACCCAACCGTTGTGATAAACATCCGGGCTAACGGGATACTGATCCGTATCCGACAGGGCCAGAATATACATGATCAGGCATTCATTAAATCCCCGCACCGGGAAATTCATCGCCCAGCCATTGTTGGGACTCCAGTGCCAGAACAGTACTTCCTGGTTATTGGTAAACCAGTTCCACTCGATCCCTTTCCATAACCATTGTATCCGTTGCCGAAGTTCCCTTTCTACCCGATCGCTTGTATTAAAATACTGCCGGGCACAAAGCAGTCCCTGAAAGAGATAAGAGGTCTCCACCAGATCGGCCCCATCATCTTTACGGCTGAAGGGAATGGTCTTCCCCGTTTCTCCATTCATCCAATGAGGGAATACGCCATGATAGGCATCGGCCTTAAGGAGGAAGTTTACCATTTTTAATAAAAACTTAGCCGCTGTATCCCGGGTGATCCATTTGCGTTCGGCCGCCACAATTACACTCATCACACCAAATCCGGTTCCACCAATGGTACAGGTTTCTGAACCATATCCATAGCTAACATTGCTCCGCTCGCGTGATAATCCGCTTACCGGATGAGCAAAGTCCCAGAAATACCGAAAGGTTTGTTTCTGCACCAGATCAAGCAGCGCTGAATCCGACAGATCCTTCGGGCGTTTGGTCGGATCAAATCCAACCGGAGCTTTCTGGGCATGTATACCCAGCGAAAACCAAAGTGCAAAGAATAAAAACCAATTTTTCATTACCATCTATTTATTCTGTGTAATCCGTGTATTCCGTGTAATCCGTGAGCACAACTAATCTCACAGAAAACTCGTAATCCGCGAAAGGTTATCTGATCAAAAGAACCGTCCCTCGCTGAAGGATACGTTTCCCTAAAACAT
This sequence comes from Chitinophagaceae bacterium, assembly GCA_041752235.1. Lineage (GTDB taxonomy): Bacteria > Bacteroidota > Bacteroidia > Chitinophagales > Chitinophagaceae > SpSt-398. The sequence goes on along the minus strand of JBGSHM010000009.1, from coordinate 138,712 downwards.
CCGTATACGTTAATAACCAAACAAACACTCCGGTACCTTGCTCCTGCCCTCCTACCCGGCCATCCCAACGTTGTGCATAATCACGACTTTCAAATACTTTCTGTCCTGCCCTGTTGTATACCGTGAAGGTCAGGTCCCTGGCCTTAAACGCGTTGGTAGGTCCAAGCAGGTCATTCCTTCCATCCCCATTGGGAGTAAAGGCACTGGGCACAGCGATATAACAATTATCATGTACTTCCAGGGTATGATAGGCCGTATCCACACAACCAGCGGTATCCTGCACGGCCAATCGCACGATCCGATCGGGTTCACCGGGGTAGGTAGAATAATATTGCATCGGGGGTTTGGCCAGGGTATCTGTTTGCCCATTGCCAAAATCCCACCAGCGTTTGGTGATCACCCCATTGCTTTTGTCTTCAAAGGAAGCCGAATCATAAGTGATACACAAGTGACTCATTCCCTCGATCGCCGCTTTAAGGGTAACGGCATTGCGTACCCGAATTTGTACTTGCGCCGTATCCTGGCAGCCATCAGCACTCGTAACGGTTACGGTATAAAAGGTACTGCTCTCAGGGCGGGCAATGGGTTGGCGGGCAAAAGAGGAACTCAGTCCGGTGGCAGGGCTCCATTCATACCGGGCTCCTGCACTGGCAAAGAGCGGAACAGGTTCTCCTTTACAGACCACTGTATCAGGACCAGCATCTACATCAATGCCGATGATGCGCACACGTACACTGTCTTCGCCCCTGCATCCACCCATTGAAATAGCTTCCACCCGATAAACCCCGCTATCACGCAGGGATGAAAAATAAATATGCGGCTGTGCGATATTATCATAGAATCCATTGGGCCCCGTCCATGTATAGGAAACCGCCCCTTCTGCCTTGAATTGCAGTGGCGATCCGGCGCATACGGGCGAATTGGATTGCACGGTAAATACAGGCGGTCCATCCACATTTACCCGTATTACATTGGATATAACCCGGCAGGCAGGATTGGTAATATTGGTCGCTTCACCTGCACTCAATCGGTACATGAATGAATCGGGTGTTGTGTAAACCGTGCTATACTGCAAAGCCGTGGCCCCGGGGATATCATGCCAGGTCAATCCGGAATCTATACTCTGCTGCCATTGATAAGACGTGTTGGAATAATAATTTCCTACGATTCCCGACATCGGCACCGAGCCATTTTCCTGATAACACAAGGATTTTATAAAGGTGGTGGGAGGTTCGTTGTCATACCAGATCGAAGCCGAAGGTCCTACGGCAGAGATAAAGACCCGGTCAAACGCAAAATCATCCCCACAACGGGCAAGTGTGGGATCCAGTTCAATCGACAATTGAATCTTATCCACCCCGGCAGGTACCACAAAATCCATCCAATACCTGGCCAGTCGGTACCCTTGATCAGGGGGAGCAATAGGGCCATAATTTATTTGCGGAGTTACTGCATGCCGGATGATGTTTCCATTACGATCCATAATATTCATGTGGAAAATCGGCAGGTCAACCGAATTCGGGCAAACCTCAAGTGGGTTATCCAGGTTAAAAGTGGCAAATCCAAACCGATAGGTAGTGCCCGGACATACGGAAGCGGCCACCGTGTCGGCATACACGATCTTTTTTGTGGTGCTGGCTATACTGTTCACGATCATCATATTCCCAAAATCCATGTCATAATCGTCATCACGTCGTATATCGATCCACTCATTATTGAAACAACTGTTGACATTCGTTCTGCGTGCCAGGCAATAGGAACCTGGGGGCGGACATAACTGATCGCTATAGATATAGGAGGTAAGTCCCGCAGCCAAGGGAGGCCCAGGCAGGACGGCGGTACCAATTCCCTGCCCAAAATTTTGCAGGTAAACCGGTGCTCCCAACTGGGCTTTGGCTGTGTAGACAAAACTCATCAACAATACTATGACGATTCGTTTCATTTTTTATTTAAACCACTTCCCTGCACTATAGGTAGGGTGCGGTAAATCCAAGGTTCTGCATCCCGGTCTTTACTTCGGGGCAACTGGTAAACAGATCCCACAACAAACCTGTCCGGTGGTTCTCGATCATAACAATGATCGGTCCCTGGTCAATGGCCAAAAAAGATGGCGCAAACCAGGGCTCCTGTACCGAAAAGGCATCAACAAAACCATATTCTTTCCAGGTCTTATTACCCAGCACATAATAAAAAAACTTCAGGGCCTTCATGGACTCGGTCGGTGTATACGGAAAAGAGGACAGCGCGGCTGTTGGCGCAATCACTCCAATATCATTCGTGGGTGAACTGGCCGTATATCCCGCCGGGATATCACTGGCCGTCAATCCCCAGCAACTATCACTATACCCTTGCCATCCCTTAGGATTTGTTTTGCAATACTGATAATTGATCAGGGTGTGGTTTCTGGTTTGTGTGGCATAGTTGGCATATACATCACTCAGGCCATTGGGGTTGATACCCATAAAGGAATAATGCGCAAAAAACAACGGACCGCCCTGACTTGTCCCAAGTGGAAGCGTATATCCATAATAGCTATTCCCATTGATAAACCCAGTGCCTCCGGCCCAACCGCCTGTGTAAACTGCTTTCGGAATTCCATGCGTCGGGGATGAGGCCGCCAATACATAGGTGATCAAACATTCATTCCACCCACGAATGGGCAGGTTCATGATCCATCCTTTATCGGGGCTGTAATGCCAGTATAATACATTTTGATTGCTGTTCCGAAACCAATCCCACTCCACATTTTCATATAATGTATTGATATCAACGCGCAGACTGATCTCTGCCGCATCGGTTCCGTCAAAATATTGCCGGGCAGAGAGCAAACCCATGATGAGGTAAGAGGTCTCTACCAGATCGGCCCCGTTGTCATTCGCGCTAAAGGGAATGATCGCGCCGGTAGCGCCATTGAGCCAGTGGGGAAATGCCCCTTTTACTTTGACAGCCGTATTGGTTAAAAAACCTACGATCTTTTGCATACGGGCCAGTCCCTCGGCACGGGAAATAAACCCTCGCTCAATGGCAACAGGTATGGTCATGATGCCAAAACCCGATCCTCCGGAGGTTACAAGGTCACCCGAGGTATTGCGCTCACGGGCCAGTCCACTCACAGGATGACCAAAATCCCAGAAATATTTAAAGGTTTGTTTTTGTACCAGGGTCATCAATGAATCTTCCGTGATCGCCGGAAACTTGCGGGAGGAATCGATACCCGTCATAAAGTTGCGCGGAACCGGTGCATAGAGCGCCCCGCCGGTCGACGACTTTACCGCGGTGCTCACCGTTACCCGGTATTTAGATAAATAAAGCAATGGGGTACTCACCTGTACCTGTATCACCGAATCCTGATTGGTCAGCGTACTGGTTATCGTTGCCGTACTACCACTCACCGACTCTGTCAATGAAACCGCATTGGCAATTGTAGTCGGATCCAATGGCTCACTGAATTTGATCCGGATCACCGGTTGTGACCGCACATTGTACACGACCTCACTCCCCGCTACAACATTGTCAATCGTCACTTCCCGCATCAGCGGCACTTTCGGATTGGGCGGCGTGGTGCCTTTGTCGCTGCACGAGACAATAAGAAGGAATAAAAAGAGAGTGTAGTATGCTGGTTTCATAATTGTTATTGTTGGGTGAATAGTGAATAGTGAGAACCTATTCACTATTCACCATTCACTATTCACTTCTAGAACACCACCGTCGCTATCGATCTCGCCATCGCCTTCACTTCCACAGCCTTTCCCTTCACCCAAACAAAATAAGACGCTGGCTTATCCGACTGGTTCATCACCACGGTCACAATTTTTCCATCGGGATTTTGAAAGGCGGTTGCCAGCAACTGGCTCCGGCTTGGTGCCGCTGCAATACGCTTCGCTCCAGGCTGAATGAACTTGGAGAAATGACCGATATAGTAATAGGCATTGGTATAGATCAATTGGCCGGAACGGGTATCTCCATGTACGGGTGCAAAACAAAAATTCTGTACATGGTTTGGACCGCCTGTTTCATCCAACAGGATATTCCAATCGGTAAACCCAACCATACCATTGTTGAAATCATTGATCATGGAGCGGCCATACTCTTCACCCAATACCCAGGCATTGTACCGTGTGCTGTCAAAACTCTCTGCACAACCTTCGGTAAAGAAAATATTCTTATCCGGGAAGGCTTCGTACAGCCGGCGGACATTATCATACATCGGTGTTCCTCCGCTCCAGTCTTCATACCAGTGAAAACCGATGCCCCAGGCATATTTGGCCGCCTCAGGATCGCTAAAATAGGTCTGCGCACGCTGATACATCAGATCGCGGTTATGATCCCACACAATGATCTTCTTTTCTTTCAACCCTTCGCGTTCCATCACCGGGCCCAGATGATTCTTTAAAAAATCTCTTTCTTCTTCGGCCGTATAGATACAGCTTTCCCAACGCTGCGTGGCCATGGGCTCATTCTGTACGGAAATGCCCCATACCGGTACACCATCTGCTTCATAGGCCTTGATGAACTTGGTATAATACATGGCCCAGGTATCATAATAATCCTGCTTGAGCTTGCCACCCTGAAGCATATTATTGTTATTCTTCATCCAGGCTGGAGGACTCCAGGGGCTTGCAAACAAATTGAGCGAACCACCAGCGGCCTTCATGGCTTCCTTGATAAAGGGGATCTTGTATTTCTTATCATGGGCAATATCAAAACTCGCCAGCTCTTTATCATCCTTTTTCACATAGGTATACATATCGCTGCTGAAATCGCAACTGTTGATATTGGTACGCGCTACGGTATAGCCAATGCCTTTGTCTTTATCAAAATAGGCCCGGACTAATTCTTCTTGTTTGTCTTTGGGAAGTTTGTAAAAAGTTTCTGCTGAGGCATCTGTCAATGCCGCACCAATACCAAAATAGGTCTGGTAGGTTTTGTCGGGATCCACAAACACACAAATTTGTGTTTCGAAAGGCTGCCCCATATCCTTGAACGATAGTGAATCGGTCAGGGACAATCGCAGGGAGCTGCTGTCGGCAGTGGCATATACATAAGCCGTTTTACCATCAACGGAAAAGTTTGACGCAGCAGGGGTCTTGCTTTTTTGCTGCTCGCTGCAGCCTGCAAAAAAGACCACACCGAGGATCAATAATCTATATTTCATAATTGGTTGTTTTTGGGTTTGATCAATTCCACACATACGTACCTACCGCCCCCTTCGTGAGCGAGGCTTGTACGGTACTTCCCTTATACTTGATCACAAAGGTTGTGGTGGAGGCATTGTCATTTACTGCTACCAACACTTTCTTTCCATCCGGACGAACAAAAGCCGCTGAATAAACACCTCCGGCATCTGTACTGCCTATACGCACCGATCCCATCGGCACAAACTTGGAGGCATGCGCGATGATATAGTAACTCACATTGCGGGTATAGTTGGTTGTGGTAGCGGTGATCGCTCCTTTACACTCACTACATCCACCAGGTGTATGCGGATCGTAATTGGGATCGCTCGCCAGGTTCCATTCAATGATGGCCTTGGCATGATTGCGGGCTGAACCTATCACGACATTTTTTACATGCCATTGCAGGTCACCCGAAAAGGTTCCATTCGCACCCGTCCATTGCTCCGTGAAATAAAGGTTCTTATCAGGATGAGCATTCTTCACCGTAGATAAAGCGGAAATATCTCCACCATACAGGTGAAAAGCGGAGCCATCAATATAGGCTTTGGCCGCAGGATCACTCAGTATCGTAATGGGGTAGTTGGGGTTGTCACAGTTATGGTCCCAGATAATGATCTTGGCCGTAACCCCGGCTGTCTGAAAAGCAGGCCCTAAATGATTTTTTACAAAATCTCCTTGCTGCCCGGCACTCATCACCATACTGGGGTTATTGCCTCCGTGTTGGGGCTCATTCTGTACCGTGATGGCATCGATCGTGATGCCCTTGGCCTTCATGGCCTGAAGGTATTTGACAAAATATTGAGCATAGGCCGCATAATACTGTGTTTGCAAACTACCCCCAATGGAACTGCCATTGTCCTTCATCCAGACCGGCGCACTCCAGGGAGAAGCCATGATCTTGATGGACGGATTAATGAGCAGAATTTCTTTTAATAAGGGAATCAGATCCACCGTATCTTTTGACAAACTGAATTGTGCCAAGGTGGGATCGGTCTGTCCAGTAGGGAGATCATTATAACTAAACACTTCAGGGCTCAGGTCCGAAGCACCGATACTGATCCGCAAATAACTCACTGAAATGGAATTGGCGGCAGTACCAAACAATTCCTGTAACAAGCTGGCCTTTTGCGGAGCAGGAAGTTTATTGATCACATAGGCACTGCTGCCGGTTAAAGCAAACCCAAACCCATCCATGGTCTGAAACCTGCTCGCCGAATCCACGTCAATCGTGGGCATACCGGCTGTTACAGTCCCGGAAACCAAATTTGCCTGCTTTTCAATAAGTGCGGTCTGATCACCGCGCGTCACCCAATTCTCCAGTGTGATCGTGGTGGCTACCAGATCAGGCGGGTCTCCCCCATTTCCACCACCACCTTTCTTACAATTCGAATTGATCGATACAGCCCCTGTAATCAATAACAGGTACATCATACGCTGCACTCCTCCTTTACCCTTCATCATAACAGTATATTTATTTTTATAAAAAAATCAAATCCCCTTAGCGCCCCTCGCGCCTTCGCGTCTTGGCGGTTAAGTATCCTAATTCTTTTTGGTCAGGATAGCTATCCTTTCATTATTCCTCCCCACCATCAACTCCTCCACGCCCCCTCTTTTTATCCATTTCAAATCCCGCACTTCTCCTTTCACGGGCGTAACCGATCCTATTACAAAATTTTCTTTTTTATTATCATAGTAAAACCGGGTAGGCAACAACGCGTCATATTTCCCTTCATAGGGCAACACGCCATAAAAATTTCCTCCGGCAACATACGTAGGTTGCTTGGCAGATGTATCCTGCAAAATGGCCATCATCGGTGCCAATTGCAGTTCTCCGGGCAGATCGATGCGACGGAAACCTCCCTTGCCATCACCCAGAAAACAGGAAGACCCCAGCACTTCCGCTGTCGCTTCCGTATAATTCTTGAACAGGTCATAGAACACATACTTCACATCCTTGCCCGCTACTTCACTGTACGAGAGATAGGCTTTTTTCAAAACTGGCAAAGCCCTTTCCAATTCATCCTTGGCAAGGAAAGTGTATTGCTTATCATTGATGGTATAACACATGATCTGCTCAAATGAACCATTGTTATCATAATCACGCGTGTACAATTTCACTGGACCATTTTTCCCGGTCCAGAGTTTGCTGTTATGTCCCCAGTTACCGGCGAGGAAATCCATATTCCCATCACCATTCACATCTGTCATCAGCAAGCGTTGCCAAATGCCGGAGCTACCAGGGAGATCGGCGACTTCGAATGTCCCTTTATTGTTCATGTACACTTTGATGGGCATAAACTCTCCAGCTACCACCAGGTCTGGCCAGCCATCTTTGTTCAGATCGGTAAACTGGGCATCGGTCACCATGCCGATCTTAAGCAGGTTCATCGTTGGCGTAGGCGCTACCTTGAATTTGCCCTTGCCGTCATTCAGGTAGAGATAGGAGCTTTGGGGTAAACCATACTTGCGTATGTCTGACAAAAATCCGACAAACACATCCAGGTCACCATCTTTATCAATATCTGCCGTGGTAACACAGGATTTATTCTCGGTCATAAACGGAAGAGCGCCCGAAGCGATCTTGAAATGCCCCGTGCCATCATTGAGGTAGAGATGATCGGCTGACGCGTTTTCATTGGCTGGCATTTCATTACCACCACTCACGGTCCATAGATCCAGGTATCCATCTCCATTGGCATCAAAGAATTCAGCATCTACTTCTTCGCAAACCGCAAATACTTTGAACAGCGCTGTATCCGAAGCCGCAAACCGGCCGCCGGCTGTTTGTAACATCATGGCCCCCGGTTGTCCCTTGGCCCCACACACATAAAAATCATCCAACCCATCTTTGTTCACGTCAGCCACAGCGATGCGTGGACCACGTGTACTTTGTTTATGGGGGATGAGGTATTGAATATTAAAATCCACAAATCCATTCTCCCGATGACGCCAATCCAGAGCCACTTCGTCTGTGATTTCGTTGAAAGGCAGTTCGCGAGGCGTAAAGAAGGTGTTGGCATCAAATACTCTTGCTGCATTCTTATGCTCCAGGTTCAGGCGTTGATTGGCAGCCACATTCCGGCGAACTTCAAAGCGCTGATCCGGCCATACAACAAGAAGGCTATCCACCGTAGCCAGGGAATCCAACCCAAAATGAAGCCGGGTATCAGAAGAAGACTGAAACCCACGGGTCAACATCAATTGCTGATACTGCATCCCGTTTTTGGTAAATAGCCAGGTCTTGGCCCCAATACCGGTTGTATTCAGGCTGTCGCCTTTCAGGGTGACAGAAAGAAAATTCTTTTTTGACATCTTATTCTCCATCACAAAACTGGTCGCATTCAGCACATTGATCACCATGTCCAGGTCACCGTCATTATCCAGATCGGCATAGGCCGAGCCATTATAAAATCCTTTGAGTCCACCGGTACCCCAGTCCTTGCTTACTTCTGTAAAACTCAGTTTGCCATCTCCTTTAAAAAAGAAAGGGTGTGTCGCTCCATCGGGCATGGCCTTGATGGCTTCATCATCAAATTTATCCGTCGCATCCATCCCCTTGGCTTTGAGGTCGGAGGCAAAGCGTACATAGTCGAGGTCAACCGGCCTCTTTACGATGCCACTGGAAATAAACAGGTCTTTATTGCCATCATTGTCAAAATCCGCCATCAGCGGACACCAGCTCCAATCGGTGGCATGCATGCCGGCCTGTAAAGCGATATCGCTAAAATAAGCACCGTTGTTATGATTTAATTGTAAACAGTTGCGCGATACCTGGTCCTGATATCCATTACCGGTTAGTTTCAGATTGTAAATGTCATAGTTCTCATCACTCCCATAGGTCTTCATGGTTTTCTCATCCGGCGGAAGCATGTCCACCGTAACAATATCGATCATGCCGTCATTGTTAAAATCGGCGGCGTCATTGCCCATGCTAAAACGGCTGTAGTGTCCAAAGCGCTGGGCGCCTTCGTCTAGGAATTTACCATTCTGCTGGTTGATATAGTAGTAATCGTTTTCGTGAAAATCATTTCCCACATAAATATCTTCCCACCCATCGTTATTAAAATCAGCGATGCTAATACCCAGGCCATAACCCAGGTTTCCCTGATAGATACCGGCTTCTACGGATACATCGGTAAATTTCCCCGTTGTCTTCAGGTCATTGCGATACAACCGATCGCCGGCAAGCGAATCAGCACGTGTGCGATTGGATGCCGGAACAATATTGGCATTGGGTTGATGGGATTGATTGAGGATATAACAATCCAGATCGCCATCATGGTCATAATCAAAAAATACAGACTGTGTGGTAAAGGTGGATACATTCAATCCGTACGCTATACTTTTATCCGTAAATGTATTGTCCTTGTTATTGATGAAAAGTTGGTTATGCCCGGTTAGGCCATACTTGTTATTCACCGATGATACATAGATGTCAAGCCAGCCATCGCCATTGACATCGGCCATGGTGGAACCGCTACACCAATCGGAAATACCTTTCACGCCCGCTTTTTCACTTATATCTTCAAAGACCATATTGCCTTTGTTGAGATAGAGTTTATTATTCCCCTTGGTATTGGCGGTAAAATAAATATCGGGCAATCCGTCGTTGTTGATATCGCCGGTGGAGACACCTCCTCCATTATAGTAATAGAGATAATAAAGAATGCTAAAGAGGTGTTTATTCTCCAGCTTATTGGTGAAATCGATCTTTGTTTTTGATGAAGGAAGAATATCGAAAAGTGCAGGCTTTTGCTTACAGGAACTGATCCAGATAAAAATCAAAAGAATAGGAAGTATCAGTCTCAAGTGTCGTTTCATAAATTTTATTTGTTACCCAAAACCTTATCAGTCAATTCAGGATAGATCGAGATAAAATGTGTATGCATCCCCGCCTTGGTAGGCACTTGTTCTCCCTGTCGTATTACCATAATGGAGCCCGAGGGCAACTCCGGCATATGACAGCTGGAGCAATTGCTTAAAATTACGGAACCTTTGGTGGCTTTTAGCTTACATTCATTGACATGTAATGTATTATGACAACTTTGACAACGTTGCGCATAAACGGCTGTGTTACCCTTCTCTTTGTCATGCGGGGCATGACAACTTCCACAGGTCATCTGGCTCTTGATAAAGCATTGGCTGGCGGCCATCATGCCATACTGGTTTCCATGTACATCAATATCCGCCACCGTCTTATGTATAGTGTCTAAACTAAAGTGATCCCCTAATTTATCCCCGGCTAAAAAGGAAAAAGAGGGGCTGGTCTGCTTTAATTTACCTCCATGACAGACCGCGCAGAGGTCCAGTTGCTGCTGGCGGCTAAAGCGAGCGGGGTTAAGGGTGAATTTCCCTGCCGTATCCCCCGGCTGGCCTTGGTGATACTCTACATGCTTAAGTGAGGGGCCATGGCATTTCTCACAATCCACTCCATATATGATTTCTTTTTTATCAAACAGATCAATTTTGGCATCCATCCCGGTGGTCACGGTGGCAAAAGTGGAATGACATTCCATGCATCGCGCGGTCACCGGGCGGCCAAACCTCACCCGGTTGGAATAACCGGGGCTATTTGTCCATTCATGTACAGAGGTAAAATAAGAAATCGGTAATTGGGCCAGGGTATCCTCCCACCAATACAGATAGGTTTGTCCACGCGTCCCGGAGCCCACCGAAATATCAAAACGCCGGGCCCTTTTTTCTACTCCGCGCACATATTCTACCTGGTAGAAGCCATCCTTTCGCTCCTCCATATTAACCTGGATTAAGGGATTGAAGGAGAAAGAATTGGTCCCCTCTTTGAAGGAGCCAAGGATTGATTGGGGGGATGCTTCCGCACTGGTTTTAAAATGGGCCGTGTTTATATGCGCGGCATGTATATCGGCATGACAGGACTTACAGGCGGCGGATCCGGCAAAATCCGAATAAGCCACCCGGGATGCTTTCTCTTTTTCTTTTGATCCGCCAGGTATGCAACGGGTTAGCAGGAATACGCCGGTGATCAATAAAAAAAGCAAGACATAACGACGACGAAAAGTGGGCAAGCCGGTACTCATGAAGGCGTTCAGGGTTAAGAAAAAAAAGGGCTGACATAATAAATATGTTCAGCCCTTAGCACTGCTTATGCTGCTTGCTTGAAAAAAACGTTACTGTTTGTTCGTATAAAGAGCCAACACCTCAGCATCACTCAGAGCCTTATTGTACAAACGGAACTGGTCGAGACTTCCTTTCCAGGAGGCCATCCAGCTATCCTGGGGACCAGGGAGCTGTACGTGTTTGTTCATACCACCAACCACCGCATTGAATACGCTGGAGGGGGTTACCTTGAACTGACCATGACCGGTCCACTCAAGGGCTTTGTACAACACGCCATCCCGATAGATGCTCATGGTTGAAGTGGTTTCGCTATAGGCGAAAGCCAGGTGGTGCCAGTTGCCATCATAGATGTTTGGCATCCGGTTGGCGCCTACAAGCTCAAACCATTTGTCACCACTGTTATCATTCACATAGAATTTCACAACAGCCGAGTCGGTGGTAGCACCAGAACCCGTGTGGTCAAACAGGATGAACATACATGTGTTGGACCAGTAGTCTTTGTTAGGCAGGGTAAAGGCAAACTGCGCGTTTCCGCCAGTTGGTACCGAGTTCTTTTCCCAGAAGGCTACTGTAAAGCTGGTAGCTGTGGCAAAATCATTCGCACTCAGATAATTCAATGCAGCTCCATCAGCACCGGACAAGGCTGTTCCACGTACACCAGGGGTGATACCCAGGGAACTGTTCGGGAAGAAGGAGGGATAACCAGAGATACTATCCTTAAAACGGATATTGATCTGCTTGTCATCCGCTGTGGTTGAATCAAAGCTGGCATAGAAACGCAACGGCGTGGTTGGCGTAACCGGAACATCCTCCGGATAGTCTCCCAGGGCCGGGCGCGAAAACTTCTGACAACCCACCAGCGATACAAAGGGTATCCCGATGAGGAGCAGTTGTGCTATCTTTTTTGTGTTAAGTCGCATATGGACAAGTTTTATGAGTAACGATTAAAGGATTTACCATAAAGGGTTTTGAACCAGGACACCGCCAGACAGATCGATCGCTTTTTGAGGGATCGGATAGTAATTACAACGGGAAGTGTAGCCCAGCACACCAAGTACAGAAAGGGCATCACCCCAACGTACGAGGTCATTAAAACGATAACCTTCCATAGCGAACTCCCAACGTCTTTCATCCTTGATGGCCTGACGCATTTGTGCCTGGCTTAAAAAGGAAACATGAGGGAGAATACCGCTGGCACCACCACGGGCACGGGCGCGGATCAGTTCGAGCATGGCTTCGGCCGTAGCGCCATCACCCAACTCGTTGGAAGCTTCCGCTTTCATCAGGATCACATCCGCATAACGAAGCACACGGTGGTTGATCCAGGCAGGATAACCGGAAGTTTGCGTACCAGTTACCTGACGAACAGCCGGGTCAGAGTAAACTTTCTTGTTCCAGTATTTTTGGTCGAGAGAAGTACCAGGACCGTAAGCGGGTAAGGTATTTCCAAAACCACCTGTGGCAGGACCGCCATCATACTCACCAGAGTAGAGTATCGTCGCCGCTTTGCGGGGATCGGTATCATCCCAATCATTTTCCAGTTTATCCGTAGGCGTGTTCCATCCCCATCCCAGGTTCCATTCTTGTGCGGCACCACCCTGACGTACGTTTTGGGAAACACCATAGAAAGAACCATAATCAGGCGTACCACCGGGCCCGAGATAGGCCTGCATTTCGAGAATGGACTCAGGACCGTTTTTACCGGCACCATTTACTCCTTCTTTCCATACATCGGTGAACTTAGGAGCCAGGGAATACTGACCCGATCCGATTACGAGGTTACACTGAGCCAATGCCTGCGCCCAGTTTTGACGCCACATATAGGTTTGAGCCCAAAGTGTACGTGCCGCTCCAAAGGTCAAACGACCAGGGAAGGGGTTGTTACCCGTTGTGCTGTTAAACCAGTTAATGGGGAGCAATTTAACCGCAGAATCCAGATCCTTATCAATAAGCGCGAAGATCTCAGCCTCTGTTGATTTAGGTTGAATACCATCCGCAGCTACGGTATAGAAATAGTCGATCTTCGGCACAGGACCATAAGCCCTTAACAGTTCGAAGTACGCGTAAGCACGGAAGAAATAAGCCTCACCCATGTTCTGTAAGGAAGAGGGGTCAGCCAGGCTATTGATCGAAGCTGTATGTAACAACTGGTTACATTTGTTGATCATGTAATAATGATCATCCCAATAGGAGTTGGTTGCCCAGTCGTCTTTGGTGTACTGGAAGGTCTCAAACTCAGTCACAACCTCGGCACCATCCGTAGCACTACTTCCCTTTTGGGCATCGTCGTCACGTATGCTGTTGAAATCAATCCAGGGCAGGGTGTTAAAACCTGCATAGGTATTAAAGATCGCATACAGACCTACCGCCTGGCCATCCAGCTCACTGCCATAGTCATCGAGGGTAGCAGACAAAGGCTTCCGGTCAAGAAATTTCTTACAGCCGGTCACAGTAGCAAACCCAAGGGTCACCAGCAGGAGGCTCCAGAAGATTTTATTGTATTTTTTCATATCCTGTTTCTTTAGTAGTATTAGATTAGAACGTAACATTCAGGCCAAAGGTTGTCACTCGGGGGATCGCACCACCGGCAAAGTCGAAACCAAAACCGATCGCATCTCCACCATATTCAGCAGTATACCCTTTGTTCTTCTTCCAGGTCTTCAGGTTCTGCACGTTAGCAAATACTCTCAAGCCTTTGATGCGGGCTTTGCCCAGGATCTTAGGATCGAAATCGTAGCCCAATTGCAGGTTCCGGATCCGGAAATAACTACCATCTTCAATATTGTAGGTAGAACCGTTATAGTTGAAACGGTCAGCCTGGCTGATGATCGGCTCCCAGTTGGAAGTACCCGGGCCATTCCACCTTTCGGTTTTGAAGGCAGGATAGTTCACACGCTGGAAGGGAGACTCCAGAGAACCCCAAACACGGAAGATCTCGTTTCCATACACTCCACCAAAATCTACACCCAGGTTGAAACGCTTGTAGTTTGCGCTGATCGAACCACCATAGATGAAGTCCGGAGAAGGATTACCGATCACCACACGGTCACTCGCATCGATCACACCATCACCATTGGTATCCTTGAATTTAAAGTCACCAGGACGATAAGCACCCAGGGACGAAGCGGGAGGCGACAACAAAATTTCCAGGTTGGTTTGATATAAACCTTCTACCACATAGCCAAAGAACGAGCCAATGGGGTAACCAGGGATGGTACGTGCTTCAGCAGAACCATTGTTGGCATTACCGCGGATGATCCGTCCACCAGGTAAGCTGGCAGCCACACTCTTCACTTCATTATCCATGAAAGTGATATTCCCGGAGAAATTAATGGTGAGGTCGTTGTTTACTTTCTGCACCCAGGTAGCAGACAATTCTGTACCCCAGTTGCGGATTTCACCACCATTCTCCAATTGGTCATCCAGACCCAATGAACCTAAAGATACATAGGTCATCATGTCCTTGGTGGTTTTGTTATAGTAGTTAGCTTCAAAATGCAAGCGATTATCAAACGCATTTACTTCCACCCCTACCTCGGCCGCAGATACAGTTTCCCAACGCAGATCAGGGTTCACCCGATAGGCAGGAAGGGCACCGGTAACGATATTGTTGCCAAAAGGTACCACGGTACCGCCACGCAGACCAGGATAAGAAGGATAGTCACCCGACAAACCGTACGTACTTTGGTTACCCAGAACCCCTACAGAAGCCTTTAATTTCAGGAAGTTGATGAAGTCCTGATCCATCATGAAATCTTCACGGGTGATCTCCCAGGCAGCACCTACAGACCAGAACTGCTGGTTGCGGTTCTTCTCAGGAATACGCGAAGAGGCATCATCACGGAACGAAGCATTCAGGTAATATTTGTTCTGATAGTTATACAACACACGGGCCAGGTAAGAAACCGTCGTGTACTCACTCTGGGTAGAGGAAGCAGCACCCTGGTTTACATAACCAAATCCATTGCTGATATACCAGAAGCGCTCATCATTCGGGATCGGACGATCCGTTGCACCAGTACCCTGACTGGAAGTAGCGTTGCGCTGGAATGTACCATAATAGAAGGTCGTGAAACCAGCCGTTGCATTAAAGTTGTGGCTGCCAAAGGATTTTTTGTAGTTCAGGATATAATCCTGCTGATACTTTTTCCAATCGGCATCAAACTCACTTACACTAGTACGATTGCTGTACAGCACAGGAAGGCTGGTACCGGGATCGTACGCATAGAAGAGCGGAGAGTAAGTCCGGGAGTTCACGTTGCTGATATCAGCATAGAAAGTAGAACGGAAATTCAGGTTGCGGAGCAGCGTGATATCGGCATATACGCTACCTACATAACGGTTCTCATAACTAATATTTTTGTCATATCTGTTTTCCAGCTCCAGTAAAGGATTGACCACACCCGAGTTCTGCAGGGCGCGGAACACATCCGAATACAGGTCTACATTCACGCTATCAGAACCATACGGGTTCTTCACGCGATAAGGTTTTGTACCTGCTGAGATATGAGGCATCACTTTGCGTGCATCATCCAATACCGCGGTGGCATTGTAAGGGTTACGCTGGCGGGAAGCATTCAGGTTTATACCGAGCTTGATGCCTTTGCTTACGCGGAACTCATCGTTCAGCGAAAGGGTCATACGCTGAAGGCGCTCATGATGAATGATACCTTCATCGGAGATATAACCCAGTCCAAAATTGAACTTGTTGGTTTCGCTGGCGCCGGCAATGCTCAGGTTATTGGTGCTGAACTTACCGGTGCGGGTTACCGCATCGATCCAATCCGTATTGTTTCCGCCTTTGATCGAGTTATAGTTGGGAGTAGGAATACCGTTGTTGGCATTCTCCTCGTCAAACAAGAGATCAAATGTATTGGCATCCACCATTTCGATCTTGTCCACAAGGGTTTTGAAACCGTAAGTGGTATTGAAATTGATAATGGTTTGACCTGCCTTTGCACGTTTGGTGGTGATCACGATCGCCCCAGTGGCACCGCGTACACCAAAGATCGCGAGCGAAGAAGGATCCTTCAGGATCTCCATCGACTCGATATCGTTCGGGTTCAGGTAATTGATATTGTCTTGCAAAACACCATCTACTACATACAGTGGTTTCAGGTTACCGATCGAGGTGGTACCTCGAATCCGGATATCCGGTTCAGCACCCGGTGTACCATTGTTCACTACATACAAACCAGCCACTTTTCCTTGCAGGGAAGCTATGGGGTTGGTATTGGGTTTGTCGGCCACTTCTTTACCAGATACTTTCACGATCGAACCGGTCAGGTCACGCTTGCTGGCGGTACCATAACCTATCACCACTACTGCATCCTGGATTTTAACCGAAAGGTCAAGTGAAATATTGATGGTTGATTTGCCTACTACAGAAACTTCCTGGTCCTCATAGCCCACATAGCTGAACACCAAAGTGGCGTCATCGGGAACCGTGAGGGAGAAATTACCATTGGCATCGGTGGTTGTCCCGGTACGTGAACCTTTGATCGTTACAGATACACCCACCATCGGGTCACCCGTAGCGCTGGTCACTTTACCGCTAACCGTCTTGTCCACTACATCAATGTCCGTGGAATTCAGGTTCGATTTTAAAACCACCAGGTTGTTATTAATAATTTTGTACCCGATGCCTGTATTCCCCAATACCTCTCTCATCACTTCGTTAAGAGGGGCGTTAGAAACGTCCACGCTGACACGGGGTTTATTGCGGACCACATCCTCGCTGAAAAGGAAGCGATAACTCGTCTTCTTTTCAATGGCGAACAAAACCTTTTTTAATTCGGCTTCATTCATTTTAAGGGTGATCTTATCCTGCGAAAACGTCCTGGCGGAAAGCTGCATGCAGAATAATGTCAGGAAAGCAAGCGTCAGTTTCATAATGCGGACAGTTTTAAGAAACACAGAACGGGCAGGAGTAAAGGCTACATTCTCATAATTTTTCATACATAATAATTGTAGGGTTATAACGTGATCCAATTCTAGTTTTGGGGCCGCTGCAACGGTTCCCGGCTTTTACCCTGTACCTAAGATGTGTTTTGCGTTTTGGTCATATGGCATAAGCTTATTTGTGAACAAAGATTCTGTCGTTAACTCTTTCATACTTAAACGGCGCGGTGAAAGTCATGGCCTGTAGCGCTTCATCAATCGTTTCATCACTAAAAGTGCCCGATAATTTCATGTCTGCCAGTTCAGGGTCACGGATCTCAATAAATACATTGTACCATCTTTCCAGTCTTTTCGCCAGGTCGCTAAACGTTTCTTCCCTGAACACCAACCGGTTCTCCACCCAAACCGTTTCCACCAGCGTACTGTCTTCTATATTATAGCGTAGCGGGCGGATCAGGATCTCCGGACGAATGACCGGTCTTTTGCTCGCGATCTTCTCGGCTTCCTGTTCCCGGTGGTTTTGAACGACCAGTTTCTCGTTTGGCGAGAGAATGATCTTGTCATTTGGCCGGTCTTTCACCGAAACTTCCACGCTACCGCGGATCAGGCTGGTTTCTGTCGTCTTGTCTTCGGGGTAAGCTTTTACGTTGAAAACGGTCCCCAATACCCGGATGTCGATCGTTTTGGTGTGGATGAGGAAGGGTTTCGAAGGATCCTTTACCACATCAAAATAACCTTCTCCGGTCAGCTCTACTTCCCGAAGGGTTTTGCCAAATTGCTTGTCGTATGTCAGTTTCGATCCGGCATTCAACCAGACGATCGACCCATCGGGCAGCTGCACTTTTGATTTCGAACCCGGACGGGTCGAGATCACATTTTGATCGGCACTGGCCAGGGGGGCGGCTTCTTCGCTGTCTCTTGACTGAAACAGCCAGTAAGCACCCAGGGTTAATACCAGCACCGCTGCGGCGGCTGCCATCCACCGGAACCAGCGGGGGTTCCTGGTTTCATTGTCAAAGAAATAGGCGTCCGAAGGGTTGGTTTCCGTTTCATTATTGAAGAGTTGGCTTTCCTTAAGTCTGTGAAGATGAAGTAAGTATGCGTCCTCTCCCTCTTGTGTAGGTTGTTCAGCTTTGAGTTTCCAAAGGTCTTCCAGGTTTTGAATAGCAAACTGCCATTCAGGGTGTTCCGAGATCATGGATTCCAGATCCTGGAGCTCCTCCGGGGAGGCTTCCTGGGCAAGCTTTTTCGACAATAGGATCCAGAATTTTTCCTGGCTCATGAACCTTTGGTGTTGGTAGTAAAGAGGAAAGACAGTAAAACTCAGTAGATACCCCTAAAGGAATTTTAACTTTTTTTTGAGGGAACTGTCTTTTCTTCCTCCTTTACCTCCAGTTGCATGCATTTGCCGATCCGGCGAAGTGCTATAGCCATTTGAGCCTCAACGGTTTTAACCGAAATTCCGAGCAGCTCGGCCACCTCTTTGTAGCGGAGTCCGTCTTCTTTAATTAATTTAAAGACCATCCGGCATTTAGGCGGTAGCGTATTAATGGTATTATTAATGTATTTGAGCATTTCCGCCGTCATCATCAGCTTTTCCGGGTTGAAATACACGGAGTTGAGTTGAACCATCCAGTGTTCGGGGGATATCTGGCGGTTCTTTTTATCGCTGTTGAGGCGATTGATGCTTTGGTTTTTGACGGCGGTAAAGAGGTAGAACAGGGGCGATTCAACCTGGGCCAGTTGGACACGTTTTTCCCAGATCCGCATGAAGACATCGGAGACGACTTCTTCAGCGTCGTATTTTGATTTGAGTATGGAAGTGGCGAAAGAGCTTAAGCGGCCGTGCATCATCAGGAAGAGCTCCTTATATGCAGACTGGTCATCGTGCACGGCAATCTCACAAAGCAAACGCTTTATTTTATCATTATCTGGCATGAAGCAAGCAATAAGCAGTAAACAGTAAACAAGCAATAAGCGCTATAAAAGTAGTTATTTATTAATGAATTGGACAAGCAAATACCGTAATTTTTCTATTTTTGCCCTCCGCGAGGCATTCAGGTGCTGCATAAGCAACGCCTGAATCTTTTTCGCCGGACCCTTAGCTCAGACGGTTAGAGCATCTGACTCATAATCAGAGGGTCGTTGGTTCGATCCCAACAGGGTCCACTTCCTGAACAGTTATTAGCTATTAGCCTTTAGCTATTAGCTGTGCGGAACCTCCGGTCCCGCACCATTCTCCCGTCGCCTCTGGCGACATAAACTGCACCACAAATAGTACATTTTCATAACATCACGCAAAGGCTAAATGCCAATAGCTAATAGCCAAAAGCTTTTACCTAAACTGAACTATCTTAGAATCAGCCTTACCAAAAACCAAAGGCTGGTAGCGGATGTAAATCATTTCAGGTAACTACTATGAAAGATGATTCAAAATATTTTGATGAATTAATCGATAGTCAACTTAGCTCCGTTGAATTAGAAAAACAATTAGTGATTGACTTTGCCGACAAATCACAAATAGTCATTTCTTTACTTCCAGAAGATTACACTTGCCCGTAAGCCATTTATGCTCATGGTTTCAAAGACAATGATTGGATAGTGTATTAACTCTTCCGCAGCCTTCCATTTAATACCATCGAGTATTTTAAGGCCATCCAGAAACAGATTTTCCAGCCCACTAAGTAAAATCACTTAGACGAAATTATTTGCCATTATCAAGAATATTTCTATTTTCATAGCAACCTTATCCAGTTCCTACCAAATTGACCACCTCTCCCGGAAAACATTAAAAATGAACAACGTAAACGCTTGGTCTGTGACTGAGGGGCACGAAGTGCGCTGTTTTCGGAACTGAATTTTAAAACAGAAACCCTCCACCATTGAAAAAGATTCTAGCCCGATTGTTACTATTGGAAATACAACAATCTAACCAGCAACTGATTGATAATTATTTGAATCATTTTTTAATTCAACAGCTAATTACATAAATCAAATCGTTGGCAGCAATTATAACGAACCTCACTACTACTTATGACTCCTGTTTATATTGACATTCATATTCACACTTCGGAGAACCCTAACAGTCTCAACAAGTCTTATGACATAGACCTGTTAGACCGAAACATTAAAAAGTTCAACGGTAATTCTGACTATCTGATTTCGTTGACAGACCACAATACTATTAACGAGGAAATATATTTGAAAGCTCTAAAAAAGGGGATAAATATTATTGTAGGTGTAGAACTACATATTAAAAATTATGAAGAATGTCCAGCTTATCATTGCCATATTTATTTCAATCTTGATAAAATTGACAAATCAGTTCTTTCTGACATCAATTCTAAGCTTGACATATTATATCCCAATAAGGTTGTAAATAAAGCTGAAAAATCAATACCAAAATTGGAAAAAATAATAAATCTTTTCGATTCATATGACTTCTTACTGCTACCGCATGGAGGACAGTCACATTGTACATTCGACACATCAATTCCTACTGGAGTTAAGTTTGATACAACCATGGAGCGGAGCATTTATTATAACCAATTTGATGGTTTTACTGCTAGGGGAAATACTGGACTAGAAAAAACCCAAAGTTATTTCACAAGATTGGGCATTAACGACTTTGTCAATCTTGTAACTTGTACGGATAATTACTTTCCAAGGGACTACCCAAATGCCAAGGCAAAAGATGTACAACCATTCATTCCTACATGGATGCTTGCTCAACCAACTTTCGATGGATTAAGACTATCATTATCAGAATCATCACGGTTAATCTATTCAAAAGCTAAGCCCGAGCTATGGTCAGAAAATATAAAAGCTGTAAACCACAAAAAACAAAATATAGAAATAGATATAACGCTTACTCTAGGTTTAAATGTTGTAATTGGAGGTTCCTCTAGTGGGAAAACTTTACTTGTGGATTCTATATACCGAAAAATAATCAACGATTTCAGCGAAAGTAAATATGAACAATATGAAGTAGAAAAATTATCAATAGACAATCCCTCTGGCGTAACCCCTCATTACTTGTCACAGAACTATATTATGAGTGTGGTAAATGAAGCAACTGATGACAAAATAGACAACATCGAAATAATAAAGAACGTATTCCCAGGAGATAGTGAAATTAGAGATAAGATTGAATACAATTTAAGAACACTAAAAAAGCAACTTAAGGAACTTGTTGAATGTGTTAAAACAATTGAAAGAGAAGACAAAGCTTTGAAATAAATCCCAATCCTATCAAGATTAATAACTACAAAACAAATTGAAGGAAATGTTTTTGACAAACTTCAACCTACAACAAAAGAAAAAAATATTATAGAATATAAAGAACAAACTCACAAAGAGCATACTGATGTACTAGATGAAATTGAAATTACGCTATCGAACAATCCTTTTATTAAGCACGACAAAACTCTTATTCCAAAACTCAAAAAAGAACTGCTTTTAGTTCTAAACGCATCAAATTTCTCCACGAGAATAAAAAATATTATTACAAGTGAAAAACAAAAACTAGATAGAGAGCTTAGGGACAAAAATGTGGAAGAACAATCTAAAAAGCAAAATTTCGACAAGCTTATTGAATCAATAAGAAAATATTCAGTTTATTCAAGAAAATTTAAAAATATTCTCAAACAAATCTCGACCTATGCGATAAAATTTGATTCAGAAAAAATTGAGTCAATGGGACACAAGCTCTATATCGAAAATGGTTTTCAGCTTAATATGGATATTTTTCTTGAAGTAATAAATAAATACCTTAAAACCGACAGTAAAATTGATAGATTTAAAAACATTACTCCCGAAGCACTTTTTGAATCAAATTTTAAAAAGCAAACTCCAAAAGTTCAGGACTACGATGACTTTGAAAAAAGAGTTTACAAAGATTTCGAAACATACAACAAAAAAGAATATAAAATAGTAACAAACGACGAAAGAAAATTTGAAAATTTAAGTGCTGGCTGGAAAACATCAGTAGTACTCGATATTATTCTTGGTTATGACAAAGATATGGCCCCCATTATTATCGACCAACCAGAAGACAACCTAGCGACAAATTATATTAACGGAGGACTTGTATCTGCTATCAAAAAAATTAAAGACAAAAAACAAATCATTTTGGTTTCTCATAATGCGACAATTCCAATGTTAGCAGACGCACAAAATGTAATCCTTTGTAACAATATTAATAACAAGATAATTATTAAATCAAGCCCTCTTGAAGGAAAAATTGAAAACAAAAATGTACTAGACCATATTGCCGAAATCACTGACGGAGGTAAGTCATCAATAAAGAAAAGAGTAAAAAAGTATAATCTAAAAAAATTTACTGAATAATATGAAACTCATCTTTTCAAAAAATGGAGATAATGAAATTAATCTCAAACTTGCTACTGGCACAGTCGCAGAAGACTTTTCATATACTGAAATGATTAAGCAACTTCTTAAGAAAAACAAGTTTGAAAATAATCAGTATACAGGGTTATCAGGCGAAGAAAAAAAGAAGGTTGAGGAAATGCTGAAAAAGATTAACCAAGCAATTGAAGATGACGAAGAAGAATAACTGCCACCAACAAAAGGTTTGCCGCAAGGCTGGCGGACGTAATAACAATCGGCAGTTGTACTACTATCAGCTAATATCGGGCTTGACCGAATCCTATTTAGCTTTTAGTTGTTAACTTCAACATCGGTTTTCTACTCGATTTCAGTTGTCCGGCAGACAGTTATAAAATGCCAGCCCTGCGGCAAGCCTCGAGCGTTGTATGCCATTGGTAGACTTCACGTTTAAACTATAAAGATGTCAAGTGTAAAAGTAAAATTTACCCAATTCTCTGTAAGAGCCAACAAAGAAATTGGCTTTATTGCAGAAGATGAAAGCGAATTGCCTGTAACTATTCATCAGGTAAAGCAATGGTCGTCTCAAGTTCTTTTTTGGTGGTACAGAATTAAGGAACTACAAAATATACAAACGTTCTATAAAAGTATCCCGATAAAAATAGAAGCGTTTATTGATTCAAATCTGGTGGCCACATTTATGCAGGTTAGAGTTACAGCTGATAGAATTATGAGAAAAGATGACGTAGCCTTTCCTTTTACTGAAAAGGAATATGTTTTAGTTCCATATAATGAAAATAAAGTAAAGACAAAAAAGAAGCCATTAAAAAAGAAAGAGGAAATAGATTTCAATGCTGAAAAATATCTTAATACAATTGAGTATTCGACTTCAGATTTTCCAAAATTTGGCTCTCCAATTTTATATACAGGTTGGATACACTAAGTACGGCATTCAACATGGGGTTTGCTGCTATGCCGGCAGACGAATATGTCCTCATCTTTTGTTCCCAAATCACCTTCAGTTTCGGGGGAGGAGTTAAACTTTTGTCAGAGAGCGATTGAATGTCCCTACCTTGAAAAAGCAACTCATTATCCGGCTAGAAGACTAAAGTCCTTGATCCATCCCTCCCCTGCGACCTCCTCTGGAGGTCGTATCGGAGATATTCATTACTCCGGGTTACAAGCCTTCGACCCCCCGCTATCCTGAGTCTTCCCAATCCATTCCAAAACTTAGATGGATGCTGGCCGTAGTCTTACTACCAAAAGTCTGAAATGATTATGAGACAATTGACTACGGCCAAGTAAGTATAAGAAATCACCATAAACCACTAATAATAAGTCCCTGGTCGTTTAATCCAAAAACGAATGAACACCACCGTCAATCCAAAAATGACAAGAAAAAAACTTTTTCTTTCAATACCGCTGGTAATTGTGGCTGGGTTACTGATCTATTGCTGGGCTATTATTTTAGCTACAGACATCTTAGCAACCTGGCGACACTATATTGGCCTTGGTCTATTTCTAATATTAATCCTACTCTATTTCAAAAGCACTACACTGACGATTGTCGGAACCGGAGTTTATTTATTATTGGCGACATTCAATGTCTTATCAATTACAGTAGCGATAACGACACATTGGGTTAGAATTGGCCCGGTTCAAACACCGCCTATTCAATTGTTGTCATTAGGGCTTTTTGCTTTATTTGCAATTTTGAATTTTGATCAAATGATTGACCTTTATCTTGACTATAAAGAATCGAGAGAATCAAGGGGAAAATAATTTGGGTATATCTATGTCAGTCAATTCCAGGCAACTAGCCTACGATCAATCCAGTTTCCCGCCTTTCGGAGTTTAACATTGGCCAGATTTCGAGATGAGGATAAAGTTTCAATACATGAAAGAGGGGTGTGATCAGTCCGATATATTCACCAAATTCAACCCCTTTGGGGTTGCGCAAACCAACACGCTCCACCACCGGTTGCACCGGTGGCTATTGACGGTTTAAGCCCTGCGGGCTAATGTTAATATAAGTAGAGAATATATTTCTGTTGACTTTTTACGCCAGCTGTTCAGAATTTTATTGCCGTATTGAGCTGTACAAGGAAAATTGCTAACCAATCCGGCCAAACAGGCCCGGAAAATACTACTAACCGGGTATTGCTACAGGTTATTCAAATTTGTAGTTTCAATGGAGCGTACTGATTTCTTCCCAAGCTGGCCGTAGCCTTGTCCTATGAAAGAATAGCAATTTTAGTTCGCCAGGCTACGGTCAATCCGGATCATTTTCCTTTATCAAACTCTATTTTATGGCCGATTTTTTTAAACAACTGGTGGGCCTGGCCGGCTTTGGCCTGGTCGGAATTGTCATTATCATGGTAATCGTTCTGGCCTATGTGGTGATCAAAAAACCCAACAACAAATTCGCCATCCTGGTTATGGCTGGCTTTTGCCTCATTGTCGTTGTCCTCTTCACGTTTGCCGGAGTGGGGATCGCCAGGGAAAATAAGGTTCTCGAAGAAGATAAAAAGGAACTGGTGGATAATAACGAGAACCTGAAGGACAGCATCAAAAGCACCACGACCATGCTTGATATCAGGAACCTGGAATTAACCACGGCCACGGATAAAAATCTTTCCAACCAGGAGCTCGCTGATATCAGTATTAAAATTGCGGATAAACTGGATACCCTGAGCGCCTACGCTCAAACATCAGACAGTGCCCGCCAGAAATTTTCTAAAGCCGCCCTGGACTACCGGGCCATTTCCCGAAATCTGAAACAGGACAGTATCAAACCAGAGGAAGCCAAGATAAAAATTCTGAGCAATGCGAAAATAGTGCTGGTAAAACCAAACCTTATCCCTAAGCAATAAATTCTTACCATGCCTTTTTTAAATTTCTCCATCGATCTGCATTGCCACCCCAATTACAAAACATTTGCACGCGCGCATACCGATAACGGTAAAGCGCCGGGTGCGCAAAGCGATTCAATCAACAACCGCTCGAGTCTCTGGTATTATGATCCGCCCAAACTGGGGGATAAGTTGCTGAACTACTTTCTCAGCATAACCAAATTCAGACAAAACAACCTGACGGCAGCCCTGTATGGCCGGCTGCTGGTAATGGCCGTTGGACTCGGAAGCGTGGAGAAGTTTTTTTTCAAAAACAAATTGGGATCCGGTAAGATCAGTGATATCGCCAATGATTTTGTATCCGAATTCGGTGAACCCCGGATCAATGCCATTCAGGGAATGAAAGATTACTGGGCCGACTTCAAACGGGAGATCAAATTCATGGAGCAGCAGGAAAGCCAGCCAATGAAGATCGACGGATACTGGTATACCTACCGCCTGGTTAAAAATTTTACCGAACTGCAGCAGGCGATGGCGGCCAATGAAATTCTCCAGGCGGGTACCCGTCGCGAACTGCCGCTGAACCTGGCCCTGATTCCGGCCGTGGAAGGATTGCATATCCTGAACTGTGGGTTGGAAAACCCCTGTACACCCGCTGAAGTAAAAGCCAATGCCGAAGCACTGAAAAAAATGCCCAACGCGCCCTGGTTTGTAACATTCAGCCATCATTTTTATAATGAACTCTGCGGACATGCCCGCAGTCTCCGTAAACAGATCGGCAAACTGACCAACCAGGAAGAAGGGATCAATTCGGGCTTCACCCCCCTGGGACGCTCCGTACTGGATATATTGTTGCGTAAAACCGGCGGGCGACGGATCCTCATCGATGTCAAACACATGAGCGCCCTGGCCCGTAAGGAATTTTATGCCCTCCGGAAAAGCAAATACAACAGCGATTTTCCCATTATCATCAGTCACGGGGTTTGTAACGGCCTACCCAACCTGGGAGCTACGGTTTCTCAATTCCCGGAGATTGGAAATACGTTTATCAACCCGGTGGAAGACGTTATGGGTGGCGATGGTAATTTCAAAGACCACAACCTGATCAATTTTTTTGATGATGAGATCATTGAAATGGTGAAGAGTGACGGAATCCTGGGACTGCAACTGGACGAACGCCGGATTGCCAGTGATGAAACCATCAGCCGGGTAAAACATTCCCTGGCGCGGAACAAGATCATGCATTACCGCAGTGAACTGATGTGGAAACAGGTTCAATATATCGCCGAATTGCTGGATGCCAACGGGCTTTATGCCTGGGGACATATTGCCATCGGTTCGGATTACGACGGGCTGGTCGATCCGCTGAACGCTTTCTGGACGGCCGAAGAATATGATGATCTCGCCAGCTTCCTGGAAAGGCATGCTTATAATTATTTCAAAGACCATCCCGAACGGATCAAAAACGGATTCAATAAAGTGACCCCGGACCTGGTGATTCAAAACATTTTCCGCGATAACGCCTGGAATTTCTTTAAGCGGTGGTTCTAAAAAAGGGTCGTATTAAAAAACTAATTAAGTTAGTGGTTAAAACAACCACAGATGGAACCCACCAAACTTGGCATTGGCACCCGCCTGCAGCATACGCAATTCGGTCCTGGTGTCATTGTCGGCATACGCTATGCCTCTTACCTGATTTCATTTATTCATCATGGCATCAAAGAAGTGGATAAAACAGATCCCAAGCTGGAAGAGATCATTCATGAAGAGATAACAGAGGAAATCGAAACCCATAGCGAGGCCGAGCGATCCCTGCTCAAGATCCTGAGGCTCTGGGGAGGGCTCACGGAAATCGTTCCGCTGGGTGACCGGTGGCCCGGCGGCACTTTATTACTCCAGCCGGCTGACAAATCACTTAAGCCAAAGGAAATCCCCATTGAAGATTTTTTTCACAAGATCGTCATGCTCCGCGACCGGCTAAGGGTACTGGAGCAAAACATCAACAGTCACAAAAAGCTCAGTGACGAAGACAAAGTAAATCTTCAACAGTATATCACCCGTTGCTACGGATCACTCACCACCTTTAATGTTTTGTTTAAAAACAAGGAGCATTGGTTTGTGGGAGAGAAAGGGGGGAAGGAGGATTAATCTTTAAATGCAGCCTACATCCAATCCACCAAAAAAGGAACCTACCTCCGGCCCCTAAAAGCAGAAATTCGAAAAAAGGAAAATGCGGTGGAGAGGAAAACAGTGTCCGTAACGATCTGGGTGTGATCTCTCCGCTTTATTCGCCAAGTTCAACCCCTTTGGGGTTGTTACCAACTACATCTACCCACCACCGGTTGCACCGGTGGCTATTGATGGTTTAAGCCCTGCGGGCTGTTTTTTAAAATAAGAGTGAACTGGTTTCTCTCAAACTACCGACCCCGGAGGGGTCACCTGCCTGTAGAAAAATTTTCAACCCCCCAAACAAAGACCCCGGAGGGGTCGCCTATCCCAAGCCCGCCACCCCCAAACCCCAAAATATTGGCGGAAATAAGCGAGCTGGAAAACAGATAAAGAAGATGCTTTCCTCCCTTTTAACCCCCCTGATCTATGTCAAAATCACGTTGGATTTAAAAAACAAGCACGATTACGATTGATAATCAGCAGATTGAAGCTAAATATCATTTTTTGCTTCCGTATCAGAATACTGTACCTTACTGGTATCTCCAAAACCAAAACAATAAAAACATGAAACGACTGCTTTTGATCAGTTGCCTGGCAACTCTTATTGCCTGCAACAATGCCAAGACAGACCAAAAACCAGAAACCGGTTCTGCCGGCTCCTCAGCCATTCCTACAATGCCCTACACATTGAATGAACCATATAAAAACTGGCAGCCTGGTGACCAGCAAAATGCATTAATGGTCATGACCTCGCTCAAAGCCTGGGAAAATGGGGATATCAATAAATCAATGGAAGCCTTTGCCGATACAGTGGAAATCCATTTCGACAACTGGGCGGGTAAATACAGCAAAGACAGTCTGGCTGCACAATTTGCCAGTTACAGAAGCAACCTTGCTGCCGTATCCATTCATATGGATGATTGGGAGTCTGTGATCGCGGAAGATAAGTCGGAACAGTGGGTAACCATGTGGTATAAAGAAATAACGACTGATAAAACAGGCAAAACAGATTCTGTTATGTATGTTACCGATGCAGGTATTGTAAACGGAAAAATAGCGAAACTCAATGAAGCCGTACGGCATTTCCCCGCTAAGAACTAAAGCATAAACATAGACCCTGAAAGGATCGCCAATTCTACAGGCGACCCTTTCAGGGTCTTGTCATTTTTGGTCCGCCTAAAAACTCGCCCGGATACCAGCATTAAACGTCAAAATCCCATCCGCCTGTCCCAACTTATAATAGCTGATCCCTCCGCCAATACTCCAGTTGAGTGAACGCTCCCCTTCCAGAACCAGACGCCGTATGGGAACAATGGGTTTTGAGAAATCATAATAACCATTAAGGGCTCCACCAAACCCAAACTCCGATCCACCTCCCTTAAATAATCCCAATGCCGGACCAGCCTCCAATTCAATATCCCCCTGCGGACAAGGCATTACATGATAGCCGGCAAATCCGTGAACAATGGACAGGTTCTCATACTTGAAAGAACCCCCCGTATAGGTCTCCGTTTTCCCAATCAATACCTGGTATCCCAATTCAGCCAGAAAACCAGAACGGGCCACTTCGATAGCCCTTATCTGATTGGCATCAATAAGAGCAGTGGAAGAGTCCATTTGAGCCAGCTCTAGGTCAGACATGCCCATCTCCTCACGGCCAATTATAAAAGGACTACTGATAGTCTCTGATTTGAAATCAGTATTTCCCCGGATAATTCGGTTTCTCCCAAAATCATATTGAACCCGGGCTCCCGCCCCCAGGGAAAAATTCTCCCCTCCCTTACCGATCGGTAAATTGGCCAGCAGGTCAAAATGGAGATTTCCTGATCGCTCGACCATACTGCGATCAATTGCTGTGATCGCAACAGGCGTTTCCTGAATAATCTGCGCGTGAATGGATTGTAACATGCCCATAACCAGCAGCCATACGGGCACAAGAATGACTTGTTTCATACAGTGAAGTTTTGGTTAATGAATAAAAAGGGGCGGAATGGTAATCCCAGGCAATGGATGAGGAATCCAGGCTCCGATTCTGAAATTGATTATTGCAGTTGATTAGATCCGTTTCAATTCAGCCTAAGAAAGGTAAGGAAAAAAAATAAAAAACATAGCACGGAGTCCCTCCCCCTCAAATTTGGGTTTCAGGGAGAAGTTGCCTACATTTTGGGCATTAATTATATATAAACTCATGAAACCCATCCTCCTTCTGGCACTACTGAGCCTTTCTATATTTCAGGTACAGGCCCAATCATTGAAGAAAGTCCCCATCAAAACGGCGACCAACAACTCAGGCTGTTCGGTTTACACTTTCTGTGATCTTGCTTTTAATTTCTCCTATAGCCCCGATTCGTCTGAAGTGTATACGGGTGAATGTGTGAAAGACAGCCTCGGCTTTGGGGTGGTCTTTGTTAAACTTACAAAAGGCGCCATCATGCCCGACTTTGAATCTGCAGAAGACCTGACCATGACCTACCTCGATTACCTGAAATCCAATTTGACCATCACTTCTGCCGCGGGATATGGAAAAGGTCACACCCTTCGCAACAATGAAAATATTCGGGGTGTAGTGGATTATTGGGAAGACGGAGAAAAAAATCACTGGAGAGTAAAGGCCTGGACCGACAAAACATTTATCTGTGTACTCTATGCTTATTCCAAAAAGGAGTTACCTGAACAAAGGATCGATGCTTTTTTGAATGGGTTAACTGTTCAGGACCAATAAGAATTAGAAATAAGATCATGAACTCTTCTATCATCCAATCTCAACCTTCTAAATAGATATTTTCAACTTTCATCGTCAACTAATGAAGAACACCTTAGCTACATAGGTGATTATACTTAGGCGATTCATTTCCATCATTCTTCACTACTACAAAAGTTATACACAATTTCACTGAGCAAAACAGACAATAAAGCAAACTCCCATTCTGTAGACTGCACTTTGTTTAAATGGTTGGCCACAATCAGTGTTCAATTGTAAAACAGTAAAGAGAAAAACGTGACTTTACTGAACAACTAAAATCGAGAGGCAATCTGATAAAACATAAAAATCGAAATATACCGCAAAGTGGTATTGGGGAAGTGAAGTCACCTGGTTTACCTTAGACATGGTAACCTTATTCATTCATCCAGTAAATGAAACCTTCACATGAGACTATTAGAAACAAAAATCCATTCACACCAAATCCAAATTGCAGTTATGAAAAAAATTAAACTTATCCTCCTCCTGGCCCTTGTAGTCACTATGGTTACAAGTTGCAAAAAAGAACAATCAAACATTCAAACACCAGAAAAACTTGAAATTGATCAATCAAAAGTCTACAGAACTCCAACTACAGAAAAGGAAAAAGCACTTGTATCGAACTTGTCAAAAGTCACAGAAGTTTTAAAAGAGCTTTACAAGGATAAAGCCAACCTGAAACTCGTAAACATCGCTATATTCTCAAAAGCCTATACCGACCAATCCGTTCTTTTAAAAGATCTGATTTATCCGGAAGACAGTAGGTTAAACAGCATTTCAAAATTTAAATTGTATACAGAAGATCAAAATGTATCGCTAATTCAGTTCTCAAAGAATTTCTGGAGAGAAGCCAACAAAATGAATGATCCTTCTTTCAGTCAATTTCTTTCCAATTTAAATCCCGGCCAAACATCAACATTTAGAGGCGAGAACTTCAATGAGAACGGGGATCAACCTTCCATTTACTACCCTTACATGGAGGAATTTATTGACCCCAATGATGGAGGTGGTGGGTATTTTGAACCCATTACCAGTGTCGCCACTGCAAGCGCTGATGCTGACGAAGGCTGGGGAGACCAACCATATTATTTAAATGGTGTATTCCAATTCTATGTACAGGTGTTAGTGAACGATGATTTTGCTGAAGCGAACCCTACACATATAGTTGGTATAAATGGTATTGAGCCTTACAATGAACCTCCTATCATCAATGCTGCCTTCCCTCCGGGCGATCCCATTGATCTGCCAAACTTACCCAGAGAGGTTAAACAAGTGTATGTGGGTGATGTGCGCTGCAAAAAACAATATGATGCACTGATCAGTTTTACAGGAAATGGAGGTGGATCTGAGATCCGCTTTACAAGAGCAGATGGTTTCCTGAAAATACTTGACGGCCAGGTACAAGCAGACATGTTTGTAATTGGAGATGGTACAATTAGCAGGTACAATATCCGGAAAAGCAACTGGGTTGACTTCTCGAACGAGTGGGATGGTGACTGGGAAGTAACCAACCTTCAGGAGAATCTTGCCATTTACGAAGAAGACAATAGAAATACCTCAACTTTCTCAGCCTCTATAACAACAACCTTGACATGGCCCGCGGCTGGAGGTTCCCCGGGTGTTACTGTGGCTGCCCCTATTGGATTTACAATAAGCTATAAGTCAGATGATGCTTTAATAAAACAGACAAATTATAACCGTGATGTGTTTTTTATCCTTAATAGAACTAATTTAGAAGGAGAAATGAAAAACGGATGGCCCGTTAGAGATAAAAATGCCAACGTAAGTTTTACACTGAATGATAGAACTTACTTCTAACTAAAAAGGAGGATGCGCTACGCGCATCCTCCTTAATAAAACCCTACGAATGAAAATTTTAATTTTTGGATTACTGAGTATCTTAATATACTCCCCGCTCCACTCCCAAACCCCTTCAAAGTTCTCCATCGAACTCAATTACGGCCTGAACGGCAATTTTTTTGTTCGGTCCTATGACGAAACGAGTGGGCCCCAAAACAAAACCTACCTCTATAAAAAGAATTTCCTTGGCACCGTGGGTGGCCTGGAACTGAAATATCATTTTCGCAATAACTCCGCACTGGTACTCGGATATGCCAGAACCACCAATAAAGGAACCAAGAATTTTTCTGGCACAATCAATGGCGTGGATGTCTATATCACTGATTTCAATATCCGGCACACCAATGGCTTTTATCAGTTGGCCTACGAACGGAGGTTCAGGAAATCCAGCCCGGCTCTTACCTATCACGTCGGACTTGTACTGGCCAGCATGCAACAACAAGAAATTGGCATCGAAAATTTCAGCAATCAAATAGTGATCGCGGAACGAAACTTTAAAAACTCAAAATTGCAGGAAGCCGGTGTATTCGGAGGCATTCAGGTGCAGAAAAAAATCGATACAAAATTTGAAATCGGACTACGCGCCAGAGCCTATTACCTCGTGTCCGTACAGTCCCTTGAAGCCGTGACCTTTACACCGACACTGACCTATAGGTTTTAGCAGGCTGCCTTTGCCGATACGCCGTTGTAGGTGTTTCCCGGCGATTTTATTAAATCTTCATCGTGAATAAAAACAGGGAGCACCAACAACCTTGATAATGGTTAGCGCTCGCCGCAGAATCTCCACTTTTCAATAAGGTTCTTGTATTTCTAACTATCCAAATATGTGAATATTGCAACTCTTGCCCAAGATTGTATAATGCTTTGTTCCGTTAAACACCCCATCTTTAAGTATCGGAAATTATCTCACACTATCCTAATCGATTGGGGATATAAAACACATACAAAATGAACTCAAAGGAATTCAACGGAAACTGGAATGTTATAAAGGGCAAGCTGAAAGCAAAATTTGCCACTTTAACAGATGATGACCTGAAATTTGTTTTCGGCAAAAAGAATGAAATGCTGGGACGTATCCAGATAAAACTGGGCAAAACGGAAGAAGAGTTCCACAAGATCATTGCAGCGCTTTAGTTGGTTTAGAGCCCTCATGAAAGGTTCCCGCCTGGCGATTTATTTCCAGGCGGTGCCTTTTTATCTACTTATATTAAATTAAAAAAGCACAAAATGAAGAAAATCAGAATTCAATTTACACTAGCAATTATTCTTGCAATTGGCCTGTTTACAAGCTGCCAAAGTTCGGCAACCAAAGTGGAAGAGGCCAAAGAGGACGTTGCAGAAGCCAAAGAAGATTTAAAGGAAGCAATAAAAGACACAATAACAGAAGCCGAACAAGCTGTTTTTGCAGCAGAGTGGAAAACCTTTAAGGCAGAAACTGAGTTGACGATCAAAGGGAATGAAACACGCATTGCTGAACTCAGAAAACAAATGAAAGCTTCAGGAAAGAAAATGGATGCCACCTACGAAAAAAAGATCGATACCCTTCAAATGCTCAATAATGACCTGGAAGCTAAGATGAACATGTACAATGGTAACAAAACGGATTGGGCAATGTTTAAAAGCGAATTCAGCAGTGACATGAATAAACTGGGCAAAGCATTAAAAGACTTTACAATCGATAATAAATAGCATAGGAAGAGGCCAGCCTCTTCCTGGTTTGAAAAATCCCATGATCTCCTCACAACCAAAATTAAAAAAATGAAACTACGAAAACTCTTTTGCCTGCTCCCCCTTTTACTCCTCATGGGAATTAGCATGCCGGCCTTTTCTTCTAACAGCAATAAAAAACCTTCAGACTCAACCAGTTTGGCCATTCGGTCAGAACAAATTCTCAACCGCCTGAAAGAAATAAAAGGGATAGATAGGTCAACATTATCCCCCACAGAAAGAAAAGAATTGCGGAAGGAAGTCAAAGACATGAAAAAAGAAATGAAAGTCGCCAAAGGCGGGGTCTATCTCTCCGTTGGAGCCATTATCATAATCATCTTGTTACTGATCCTGATCCTGTAAATCTTCCTCCAAAGAAAGTTATATTACAGCAACGGTTGCAGAAAAAATAGATCTAAACTTTAACAGGGAGCACCTACCACTTTTATGTGATTGGTGCTCCCTGTACTCTTAAAATTAAAGATTAAATAACAGAAGCAGAACACCGTTCCTACACCCTTAAACAGTTTCAATCAATTCAGATTAGTGCAACCATTCAAAAATTTAACATGTGTTAAGTTACCATAAACTCTTGCCTATCGTTGATGTGTACCTGCATAAAACAGTAAATTCCCTAACCAAAAGACACAACCACCAACTCATTCAAGGCAACCACACATGAAAATTCAACATCTTCGTCAGCCATTGCTTCAAATTATCCTTCTGGCAATGATGATTATCTGGAGCAACCTCCTTTATAGTCAGGATTTAAATGGAGTATGGAGTGGCAAAATAAAAGACAAAGTAAAAGGCCAGCCTTTTAACAACGGATTAGGGGCCGAGTTAACACTCCAGCATATTGGCAACAACGAATACCTGGGTTTTATAAGAATATCAAAAAAGTTCAGCTCCGGCATAAAAATATTGGGAGGTATCTCCGGCACCGAAGTGCCGCCTGATTATGAAGGTTCATTTCTGGTGCGGGCAAAACTCCTGAACGATCGTACCACACTGACTTTTACCATCAAACAACTCATTGAATATAAAGGTAACTACCTACGGTGGTGTGCAATTGACACCACATTGAAGTTGGACAAGTCGTTTACTTCCCTGGAAGGTGAATATAAAACCGGGTGTGTCTCCGATTATGGTGCTTCCAGCGTACTGAACGAAGGCAAAATAAGTTTTGAGAAATCAAAGAAAGCTCCCTCGGAAACAGCACTGGCTGTTTTAAAAAGTTATACCGAAACCTCCCTCGAAGTTTCTCCCAGCACAAGCATCTACCATACCTTTTCACCCGTGAATAGTGCCAGTAAGTACTATGACCGAAAAAATCAATCTGTCATCAAATTTGGAACGACCAATAAACTATCTTTTACCATTAAAAACAAAGGGAAAGTGGATCGGTACCTGAACTGCAAGTTTGTGGTTTCTGATAAAACAAATAAGTTACCAAATAAGGAGTATCTGATTACCGACCGGTTTATTGACACTGCTCAAAGTCAGGAACTGTACATGGAGTATGATTGCCCCTTTGACATAGAATCAGATAGCCTGCAATTATTCTTTGAAGTAACCGATAAAAGCAGCGGTCAGGTCATTGCCCGAAGGGATGCCGCCCTACCCGTACAAACGCTGCTTCCCAAAAAAATAGTTGTCATGCCTTCCAGTACAGCAGGGTTGATGAATAGTTACTACAGGATGAATAACAGCGCGCAAACACGAAACAAACTGGAAGAATTTCATACCAGGGGAAATGATACTGCACTCGGCTGGAAAGCCTGGTGCATCAGCGTTGGCAGATGCGCCTATTCAAAAGACTATGGGGAGGGGGCTTATTTAAGGGAAAAGTTTTTACAAAAATTCGAATCAGCCACCCAATCGGGTAATGCTGAGATTATTTATCTCGTTGCCGTTTGTAAAATGCTCGACTGGAACCCCCAAAATCAAAAAATAGGCAGGTACCTTTTAGCTAAGTGTGCCGCTGCCAACTACGCGCCGGCCCAATATGATCTGGCCCGATTGCAATTACAAACAATCAACAAAAACCAGCTTGACTCCTCATTGGCCCTTCTCGAAAACCTGTACACAAACGGAAACACCCGGGCGGCCATTGCCTTGGCTAAATATTATTCCAAAACAAAGGATCAAAAGGCATTAGCTACCCATTGGCTGGATAAAATAGCTGATAAATCTGATTACGAATACCTGGAAACCTATGCTGAATACTATAGTATCGCAGAGCCAAACAATGATAACCTGCAGAAGGCTGAAACGTATTCCACAAAGGCTCTGGCTGCCGGAAGTACATGGGGTTACGAATACTTGGCTGGCTCAGTGATCTATTTAAACAGAACAGAATTGGCTGGAAATGCCATGACCTATCTTAAAACGGCAGCCGACAATAACTCAGTAGACGCCATGTACTCGCTGGGCTCGATTCAATATTCAGATCAGATTTTCGGACCAAAATATAAAAACGTACCCGAAGCAGTTAGGTGGTTTGAAAAAGCAGCCAAAAAGGGGCATGCAAAAGCCATGAAATTACTGGGAGAAATATACAATTCCGGTATAGGAGGCGAAAAAGATCTGGTAAAAAGCAGGTATTGGAAAAATAAAGCGGGATCCTTTGGTGAAACCGGAGTTAATACGGTTACGTCAAAAAACACCGGATTTTCTTTGGGTAATATTATTGACAATTTCGATTTCAGCCCCAGAAGGCAGGTGGAAGTGTATGAAGATGGGGTACTTGTTGATCAATACGAGGAAGGTCCGGATCCATTCGAATTATTTTTTGATGCTGTTGGAACTACTGTTGCCCAAGGCCGACAACCGACACAGGAAGTATTTATCAATGCCATTGAATACATACAGTCCTTTATGGGGAATGATATCTATGCAGGAACCGTTTCGTCCTTTGGTACGACCGGGTTTAGGGTTAAAAAAGGACAGGAACTAAGTATTCAGGCCAACGGCGTTGTCTATTTTGGCAATATGGCCGGCAGGCGCTTACCCAGCGGCCAAATGGTTGATGCCACCAATCTGGCTGCAGAACTGGCTACAGGCATAAACCGATATAATCTGGTACCGCAGGTAAGTCATGGCGCCTTTTTGATCAGGATTGCCGGGGGTGACTGGATTCCTATTGGTACCGGAAAGACAATAATAGCCGATCGGGACGGAACCATCGATATTGCCGTCAATGATACGGAGCCAGAGAATAATAATGGGTATTTTGACTTCGTCATAACTACGAAGTCTGAATAGTCTAAAGCCCAACCACAAATTGGCCAATTAACCAACCCTATACCGCCTGATAGTTTCCTGGTTCAAACCGGGGTGTACAAAAACATAAAAAAATCAGGTCCTCTGAACCCGTATTGGTGATCCGCTGGGTTTGACCCGGAGGAATCAGCACCATATCGCCAGGGTAAACTGTGCCTACGGGTTGGCCATCGATCTCCATCTCACCAGAGCCGGATAAGATGAAATATTTTTCTGCTGTACCTATTACACGGTGTAAAGCAGTGGTGACGCCTGGTTCCACCCGGGCACGGGCAACCGAGAGGTCGGGTTCAGAGGAAGTATTGAGCAACTCGGTGATATAACAGCGCTCTTCAAAATAATACTCGCTTTTGCTATCGGCCTTTATGATTGGGGACATAGAGAATATTTTATTAAAAACCCACCTTACCCCTGCAAAATAGCCCAAATGCGGGCTTCCAGGCAAAGTCTAAAGTCCAAACTTTCCCCACTTTTCCCGAAATTCGGGTTCAATCGAAAACCAAACACCCCAACCTGCATGAGCAATGCCCGTGTTTTTGCCTACACTTTTGCCTCCATATATCCGCACTACATAACGAAAGTGGAAAAGAAAGGCCGTACCAAAGAAGAACTGGATGAAGTATTGATGTGGTTGACCGGTTACAATAAGAAAACCTTACAGAAACAAATTGATCAGAAAACGAATTTGGAGGATTTCTTTGCACAGGCCCCCGAAATCAATCCCAACGCCTCAAAGATCACCGGCTTAATATGTGGCTACCGGGTAGAAGAGATCGAAGATAAATTAATGCAGAAGATCCGCTATATGGATAAACTGGTGGATGAACTCGCCAAAGGAAAGGCAATGGAAAAGATATTACGGAGGTAAAAAATAAAAGACATACCATGCTCCTCGCCATACACCCCAAACTTCCGATGCGGTCAAAACCTGCAACCCGTGAATTCTACCTAAGTAAACTGGGCTTTAAAGACATCGGTCAGGTGGACTACCCCGATTACCTGATGATTCGAAAGGATGAGGTTGAAATTCATTTTTTCTCCTTCCCCACCCTTGACCCCGCCACCAATGATGGACAGGTATATATCCGCGTGAAAGATATTGAGACTTGGTATGCCTCGCTTAAGACCACCGGTATCCGTCTCACTGAATTAAAAACCATGCCCTGGAAGCAAAAAGAATTCTCTACCTGGGACCCGGATAATAATGTGCTGACCTTTGGAGAGGATGCAAGCTGAGAGAGCTAAAAGCTAATAGCTAATAGCTATAAGCTTTTAGTCCGCTGTGCGGGACTTCCAGTCCCGCACCAATAGAAAGCCGCCTCTGGCGGCACCCAATTCCTTAATCCCCCTCCTCCAACAAAAACAACTCCTCCACCGCCATACCAAATACCTTCGCGATCTTCAGCGCCAGTACGGTTGATGGCACATACTTATTACTTTCCATGGCATTGATCGTTTGACGGGATACACTGACCTTCTCTGCCAGCTCCGCCTGGGTTATATTGAGCCGGGCGCGTTCTATACGGATATTGTTTTTCATGGCTGCAGGCTTTTTCTTCTTTCTAAATAAAGTACAAGATTGAAACGAATCACAAATAGAATCAACGTCGTACAAATATTATACGCCATGATCGTCAAAAACAATTCATTGTAAAAAAGTATGATCGATACCATAATGAACAACGAATTGATCAGGACGGCCCACAACAAAGACTCCAGTCTTAATTGCATGATCCGTTCATCCTCGTCCTTTTCTCTGGAAAAAGCCATTAACAAAAGACCAGAGGTCAACAATACCCCACCCAGTTCATCGGTGAAGTTGTTTTCGTGGAGATTAAAGAGAAACCCCTCATTAAAACTGAAATCCTCCGAGGGGCGCGAATAATCCAAAAATGCCAGGGTGAAATCAAAATTGAGGTTGGCAACCATCAAAGCAAAAGCCGGTATCGCTAATACCAGCCCTGCGTACTTCATTCGGGGTGAAAGCAAAAATCGGGGTGACATAAAATATGTTTTTAATGTACACCCCAAATGTAAAGTATATTTGTCTAAATGTAAAATATACTTTACACAATCTTTTGTTAATCCACGAACTCTTGTAATCCTAATAATCCTATCTATCCGCGAAATCCGTGTTATCCGCTTAAATCCGTGTAATTAAACATCAAAGCGGTCCAACTCCATCACCTTCACCCACGCACTCACAAAATCCTTCAAAAATTTCTCCGCTCCATCCCCACAGGCATAGACCTCGGCCAATGCCCGCAGTTCAGAGTTGGAGCCAAATACCAGATCCGCACGGGTACCTGTCCATTTCTTCTCACCCGTTTTGCGGTCGCGGGCTTCAAACACTTCCTTGGTTTCATCCACGGCGGTCCAGGCACAGCTCAGATCAATCAGGTTGACAAAGAAATCATTGGTCAATTGACCAGGTCGTTTGGTAAATACGCCATGTTTGCTTTGGCCATGGTTGATGTCCAACACGCGCAATCCCCCGAGCAAGGCGGTCATCTCCGGGGCGGTCAGTGTGAGGAGTTGTGCTTTGTCGATCAGCAACGCCTCGGTAGAAGTGGTTTTTCTGTTCTTTTTGTAATTGCGGAAACCATCAGCTGCAGGTTCCAATACGGCAAACGATTCAACATCGGTCTGCTCCTGGCTGGCATCGCCACGTCCAGGGGTGAAAGGCACATGAATGGAATGACCCGCTTTTTTAGCGGCTTCCTCAATGGCGGCAGAACCACCCAGTACGATCAGGTCAGCGATAGAGACATGCTTGCCATTATTAGCAGAATTGAAT
The DNA here is from genome assembly GCA_041752235.1 of Chitinophagaceae bacterium. GTDB lineage: Bacteria > Bacteroidota > Bacteroidia > Chitinophagales > Chitinophagaceae > SpSt-398. The sequence continues at coordinate 98,782 of JBGSHM010000009.1, read as the reverse complement.
TCCTGCTGGATCTTCTCCAGGGTATCCAACACTTTTGACAAACGCGTGGGTTCATTCACCTCCCAGTATTTCTGAGGGGCCAAACGGATTCTTGCTCCATTGGCACCACCACGCTTATCCGATCCACGGAAAGTTGATGCCGAAGCCCAGGCAGTGGCTACCAATTCCGAAACACTCAATCCACTTCCCAAAATCTTAGCCTTCAATCCTGCCCAATCCTGTCCATCCAACAAATCCCGGTCCCCCGCGGGTACAGGGTCTTGCCAGATCTCATCACCTGCCGGCACTTCCGGACCCAGGTATCTGGCCTTGGGACCCATATCACGATGGGTCAATTTGAACCAGGCCTTGGCAAATGCTTTTTCAAACTCATCGGGATGTTCCAGAAAACGACGGGAGATCTTTTCATACGCCGGATCAAAGCGAAGCGACAGGTCCGTGGTCAGCATAAATGGCTGGTGCCGCTTATTGGGGTCATGCGCATCGGGTACCAGTCCTTCTCCGGCATTGCCCTTGGGTTTCCATTGGTGTGCGCCTGCAGGACTCTTGGTCAGTTCCCACTCGTATCCAAAAAGGTTTTCAAAGAAATTATTGCTCCATTTAGTGGGTGTGGTGGTCCAGGCACCTTCGAGACCACTGGTAATCGTGTATTCACTGTGACCAGAACCATAGGTATTTTTCCAACCCTGGCCTTGTTCTTCAATCGTAGCACCTTCGGGCTCACGTCCAACATATTTTCCGGGGTCAGCGGCACCATGGGTCTTACCAAAGCTGTGTCCACCGGCGATCAAGGCCACCGTCTCCTCATCATTCATGGCCATCCGTGCAAAGGTCTCACGTATATCACGCGCGGCTGCGATCGGGTCAGGGTTACCATTGGGGCCTTCGGGATTTACATAGATCAATCCCATTTGCACCGCACCCAGTGGGTTTTCAAGGTCGCGGTCACCGGTATAGCGTTTATCACCGAGCCACTCCGATTCAGATCCCCAATAGATATCTTCCGGGGCTTCCCATACATCGGCGCGTCCTCCGGCAAAACCATAGGTAGGAAATCCCATGGATTCAAGGGCGCAGTTACCGGCCAGGATCATCAGATCTGCCCAGGATATTTTGCGTCCATATTTTTGTTTAATGGGCCATAACAACAAGCGGGCTTTATCCAGATTGGCATTATCAGGCCAACTGTTCAGCGGGGCAAAACGCTGTGTACCCATGCCTCCACCACCACGACCATCATGTATACGGTAGGTACCGGCACTGTGCCAGGCCATCCGGATAAAGAAGGGACCATAATGCCCATAGTCAGCCGGCCACCATTCCTGCGAAGTGGTCATCAGGTCAAACAGATCTTTCTTCACTGCTGCGAGGTCAAGGCTTCTGAATTCACTGGCATAATCAAAATCGTCTCCCATGGGATTCGATAAAGAAGAATGCTGACGAAGTACACTAAGGTTGAGTTGATTGGGCCACCAGTCGCGGTTGCGTGTTCCACCACCTGCAATAGCTTTGGGCATGGCACCGGTAAAGGGGCATTTGGCTTGCGAATTGTTGTTATCCATCTTTTGTGTGATTTAAGGGAATACCAAAGCTACTCAAATCACATCATCATTCTTATTGATTATTCTTATTAACAAATAGATATTCTTTATAAGAAGGATTAGGATTCACCGCAGAGAACAGGAGAACGCGGAGTTACGCAGAGAGATTTTGTATTATTAATTACGATTTATTACAAATAAACTGAGATTTGGAGCAGTTTGCGAAGTCATCAATAATCTCTCTGCGTAACTCCGCGTTCTCCTGTTCTCTGCGGTGAATCTACCTCTAGTAACTAAAAAACACCACCATATTCACCTGATCTCTTTGTCCCCCATTTAAAAACTGGTTCATATACGCCAGTTCAAACCGCAGGTCTTTATTCACCTGATAACCCACTCCTCCATAGAGCCGGTTGCGGTCGAAGATCGTACCACGGGTATTGAGAAAGATCTCATTATAGGCCGACAGATAGGCTCCCTTGGAAGCGGAAGCCTGCTTTTGCAAGGCCAGGTTAAGTGAAAGAAAATACCGAAACCGGGTTTTAAAATCATCTCCTATCCACCGCTGTTCAAACCGATACCGGTGTTGCAGTTTCATTCGTCCAAATGACTGACGGGTAATGAATTGCTGAAACAAACGGTGTTCGTCCACCTTGGTTTTGTCATACGTGTTTCCGACATAATTCTGGCTATGAATAAATCCATACCCCATCATCAGGTTATTGTTGTTCTCCGTCAGGTTATACCCGATACCCGTACGAAGCAGGAGTTGCTCCAGGTCACCGATCGCGTTGTAATTACGTAGTTGCACTTCGTGGTGCCAGTTCCATTTGGCATCGATCTTTTTGTTGCCAAAATAGATCAGCCAGTTGCCAAAGTCACTTTTTTGGGCAGACAAGCCAAGGGGCGCCACCAATAAAATCATAACGCATGCTCGAAATACCTTATGTGTGAACCTGTTTTTCATTTAGCTAAAATAAGACCACATAGTCTTTTATGATCATTTTCGGACCTGTTTTCACCTTTCCCCTATAAACTACCTGATGACCATTTTACCGGTTTCCCGATGTAGATATATCACCATTACAATTTAAACTCAATCTACATGAACCGAAAATTATTGACCTTACTGCTGGCCCTCTTTGTGGTGGCCATTACTGGCTGCAAAAAAGGAGAAGACCTGGGGGATGACTGTGAAAACGCGAACACCACGCAGGTAACCTACACCAACATGGGCACTACGCCCCTGCGTGTAAAAGTGGCAGCTACCCTCACCCCCGCCTTTGAACCCATCAGCCCCATTCTCGATTTTGAACTGGCCCCGGGCGCCAGCACAGTAAAAGTTTTTAAGTCTGACCGATATTTTACCCTTTGGTACAATAACTGCGCAACCAGTTGCAGCCTTCAGACCTATTACATCAAGACCTTTGAGACCTGCATGGAATACACGGAAAAACAGTAAGAACGCAAGCATTTTTCATTTAGTAAATTGCAGGCTAAAGGCTAAAAGCTAAGAGCTCTTAGCTTTTAGCCTTTAGCTTTTTAAGTAAAAAAATTCTTTTCGAATGAATGTTCCCGTAAATCACAGCGCACCGGTTTATCACAGTGAAGAGATCTCGATCAATGCTCCGGTCGAGCAGGTTTGGGATATCCTCACCAACATTGAAGAATGGCCTGAATGGCAGGCGGCTATTTCCGAGGCCAAACTTGATGGATCGCTCCGTGAAGGCGCAACATTTAAATGGAAAGCAGCAGGCACTTCCCTGACTTCACAGATCCACACCATCAGACAATACCGCGAGTTTGGTTGGACCGGTAAAGCCATTGGTACCAGTGCTGTTCACAATTGGTATTTTACTGATCTTGGCGGACAAACAAAGTTGCGGGTTGAAGAATCGCTCGAAGGCTTCCTCCCCAAATTGCTTAAAGGCTTTTTCCAAAAAACCCTGGCCAAAGGAATGAGAACAAGCCTGGAAGAATTAAAGCATGACGCCGAAAACCCCTAATTTCACCATTCACAACTGACGATTCACGTCTCACGATTCACTATACACTATTCACCATCCACCATGAAGCTCCTCCCCTTCGCCTTCCTCCTCCTCCCCTTCCTCTCCTTCGCCCAGGAAAAACCCGGTAGCGAAAACTACCAGACCATCCTGCGTCTCGACAGCATGGTATTTGAAGAAGGATTTAATAAATGCAACTTCAAAGCCCTGGAGGAAGTGTTGGATACGGGATTGATATTTCTGCATGATGTGGCCGGGGCACAGAATTATAAAGATTTCTTTGAAGCCACCAGAAAGAATATCTGTGGTAACCCCAACGGCAAACTATTGCGCAAAAGGGTAGAGTCCATGCTTGAAGTGTATCCTCTCTATAACAATAATGTATTATATGGCTTGATCCAGTCAGGCCAACACGATTTCTATTTTAAAGAACCCGGCAAACCCGAGGTACGTACCGGCACGGCCAAATACATTCACACCTGGTTATTAAAGGAAGGGAAATGGAAACTGGTCAATGTGCTGAGTATTGATCATAAGGGGGTTTGATCTTTGCCCGTCCCGGAATCTTATTGAGCGAGAAATTGCTACCTTTGCCCCCTTGTTTAACCTTTTATTAACCCCCTTCCCAATACATTTGCGCTATTCAAGTATAGTTATGAAGAAACTTTTTGTGGCAGCCCTTTTGACCTCCTTCCAACTGGCTGCTTTAGCCCAGGACAGCACCGTATCCAAATCCCCAAAAACCGATTGGAGCAAAGTAAGCCTCGCCGGCCGTACCAATGACCATTTCATGTTCCAGATCGGGACCGCTGGCTGGTCGGGTGCTCCGGATAGTTTGAATATCAAAGGGTTGTCAAAGAATTTCAACATATACTTCATGTTTGATTTTCCCTTTAAAACCGATCCCCGTTTCTCCGTAGGCATGGGCGTGGGTTTTGGCACTGAAAGCATCAGTTTTCAGGACACCTATATTGGGATCAAAGACGCTACCTCTACCCTGCGTTTTCAGGATGTAAGCGATACCAACCACTTCAAGAAATACCGGCTCAATACCACTTTTCTCGAAGCCCCTGTCGAACTCCGCTTTACATCCAACCCCACCAACAACAAGAAAAGCTTAAAAATGGCCCTGGGCCTCAAGGTGGGAACCCTGATGGATGCCCATACCAAGGGCAAGATCTTCGTCAACAGCAGCGGTCAGACCCTGAACGACTACACCGAAAAGATCAAGAAAAAAGACTTCTTCAATAAGAACCGACTGGCCGCCACTTTCCGTTTTGGCACCGGCGCTTTCTCCCTCTATGGCACCTATCAACTCGGGCCATTGATCAAAGAAGGCCTCGGACCCACAGTACGCCCCTGGGCAGTGGGTATTTGCATCTCCGGTCTATAACGAAATTTTTTTCTTAGCGTTCCTTAGCGTCTTCGCGGTAAATCTAACCGCCAAGACGCGAAGGCGCTAAGGAACGCCAGGTTTTCAAATCCCCACAAATCCCCCGATCCTGCTCTATCTTTGCCCCCTATGTTAGAGAAGAAGACCACGCTACCCTCCGAAGAATACGCCGTGCTTGTAGGCCTCATTCAAAAAGACCAGACAGAACAACAGGTCACCGAATACCTCGATGAACTTGCTTTTCTGGCCCTGACCGCTGGTGCCCAGACCATCAAGCGTTTTACCCAAAAACTCGCGCATCCCGATAGCCGCACTTTTGTCGGCAAGGGAAAACTCCAACAGATCAAAGATTATTGCCTGGGCAAAAAAGTAGGTATCCTCATCTTCGATGATGAACTCAGCGGGGCACAGATCAATACCATCGAAAAAGAAACCGGCATCAAGACCATCGACCGCTCCGACCTCATCCTCGATATTTTCGCCCACCGGGCCAAGACCGCCCAGGCCCGTGCCCAGGTAGAGCTGGCCCAATACCAATACATTTTACCTCGCCTGCGGGGTATGTGGAAACACTTGGAACGTCTTGGTGGGGGTATCGGTACAAGAGGTCCGGGTGAAACGGAGATCGAGACTGACCGACGTATCGTTCGCAATAAGATCTCGCTGCTGCGCAAAAAACTCGCTGAGATCGACAAACAAGCATTTACCCAGCGTAAGGACCGCGGTGAATTCATTCGCGTGGCCCTGGTGGGATATACAAATGTGGGCAAGTCCACCATCATGAACATATTAGCCAAGAGTGAGGTCTTTGCCGAGAATAAACTCTTTGCTACCCTCGATACTACTACGCGTAAGATCGTTTTTGAAACCACACCCTTTCTGCTCAGTGATACCGTAGGGTTCATCCGCAAACTCCCCCACCACCTGGTAGAAAGTTTCAAGAGCACTTTGGATGAGGTACGCGAAGCGGATATTCTTTTGCATGTGGTAGATATATCCCACCCCAATTACGAAGACCAGATCGGGGTGGTCAACAAAACCCTGCAGGAGATCGGGGCCTTTGATAAACCCACGCTCACCATTTTTAATAAGATGGACCGGTACGAGTCGCAGACCTTTGACCCCTGGCTGGAAGAGAGCACCAAAAAGGAGATCCTCGAAGACCTCGAAGACCGTTGGCAGAATGCGACGGATGGTAATGCGGTGTTTGTAGCTGCCACCGAAAAGCGAAACATCGAAGGATTGCGGAATAGTATTTTAGAGAAAGTGCGGGAGTTGTATCGGGTGCGGTATCCGTATAAGACAGAGTTTAATTACTGATAGGTGGCGCTTAACCGCGAAGGCGCCAAGACGCAAGGTGACGCCAGGCCCTTGCGTACCATTGCGCCCTCGCGCCTTCGCGGTTAAAGAAACCAATATACTTTCAATAAAAAATGTCTCAAAATTGGACAAAGATCGCTGAGCACCCCAACGAGCTCAACTTCAACTCCGAAGGCCTTGCCGAGGTCCAGGTCGGTGACCGCAAGTTCTGTATCGCCCGGTTTGAGGACCGCCTCTTTGCCTGTTCCCATAAATGTCCCCATGCTGCCGCCCCCCTGGCCGGAGGGTATATTGATGTCAAGGGCAATATCGTCTGCCCCCTACACCGCTTTAAATTCAGTCTCGAAACCGGCCGAAACGTCTCCGGCGAAGGCTATTTTCTCAAGCATTGGCCCGTCGAACTCCGCGAAGACGGGGTATATATTGCCCTGGAAAGCCCCAGTGGTTTTTGGAAGATTTTTGGGTAAAAATGGTGAAAAACAGGTTGTTGAAATCCGGAAAAGACTTACTTTTGCTGCCCCGTAAGGGCTTTTAGCCCTGGCTAATAGCTAAACGCTAAAAGCTAACGGTTCATACTCCTCCTTAGCTCAGTTGGTTAGAGCATCTGACTGTTAATCAGAGGGTCGCTGGTTCAAGTCCAGCAGGGGGAGCGGAAGTAGACAGCCCAGCAGAAATGTTGGGCTGTTGTTTTTTGAAACCCTTGTCCAGACTGCATATAAGCGCAAAAACTTCATTCGTTCTTTGGGTTCGATACTTTTTCCCATCGAATTCAATGTTTTCCGGGAATATCGAACCCACCACCTTTCTTTTCGTAGCCAGTGACACCCGTCTATAATAACCTACAATGTCAGCCAACAAAGCTGTGCTATATTGAATGTATTTGGCGTATTCTGAGGCTGATTTGGACAGTAACTCATGCCGTGACTGCAACCCATTCTTTTGGCTTTCTAAAGCATCTATTAGCCTATTATACCGCTCTGAAGGCAATTCACCTTTAATCAATTTGTCATCCAAGCCTTGAATCTGTCCTTGAACATTTGCCAAAGATGTTTCAATCTGCTTTTTCTCTTGCTCTCTTTCTACATCGTTAGTCTTAAACTTGTCTTCAAGGATAAAATAATAAAGCGAAAGAATCTCGTCTGTAACTTGAAATTGCCCTATTAAAGATTCGAAGGCTTCATTCGCATTAGATGCACGAAAAGCGTTTTTGCATCCGTATTTTCTTTGACAATGATAATAATGATACGTTCCACCCCGCCCTTTAGAGGCACTTCCTGTCATAATCTTTCCGCATTGAGGACAAACCAAACTACCTTTTAGAGGCAATTCTTCACCTTTTGTTTTGCCTTGATATGGTTTTTTCTTACCACTTAAAATGTCTCTTACCTTATAAAACACTTCTTCATCAACAATAGCCGGATGAATTCCATTTACGTATTGTTCCGGCTCATCACCTAATGCCTTAATATAAATCTGCCCAACATAGAGAGGGTTAGAGAGCATGTTAATGAATTGCTGCTTTTTTAACGGTAAGCCTTTCTCCTCCGCCAATTTTCTTACTTCTTCCATTGAGTACGCTCCTGTAGAAAAAGTATTGAAAGCGAATGAAACTATGTCTCTCGTGGCAGGGTCGGGGAGAATCATTTTCGCAACTGTATCATTATAGTATCCAAAGGGCGCACGGCCCATCCATTTACCCTGCTTTAATCCTTGCCTGACGGCTGCCTTAACTCTTAAAGAGAGCCTTTCATTTTCCACTTGTGGCGCAGTGAGGTAAAAAGCTAACACATATTGATTTTCCGGGATGGACATTTCTACCCACTGCTCTGTTGCATTTGCCTCAATACCTAATTTCTTCAAATTGTCAATCTCACTTAGAGATTCAGAGAGGTTTCTTGAAAACCTTGACCACTGAATAAAAAGAACATGGTCCACCTCCTTCTTATTCTCCTGAGCAAATTTCTTTAGCTTGTTATACTCTGGTCTATCAAAACCCTTCCAAGCTGAATAACTTTCTTCAAATATTTTGAGGACTTTCCAGCCTTTTATTTCACAATACTTTTTCAATTTTTCTACCTGAGATGGAAGGCTTAAATTTTTCTCTGCTTGTTCGTCTGTTGATACCCTTGCGTATAGGATTACTTTCTTCGACATTGTTTTTTGATTTAAAATTTGAAAATTCAATTTCAGCAAATTGATAAAGTAGTAAGCGAATACCCTTTACATGTTCCTCAGTGAATTGTTTTGTGTTTAAAATGTTTTTACATTGTTCGATTGATAGCACGATTATTAAGGTCATGCACCTGCTTCCGAGGCTTTCAGTCAGCAAGTCTTATAGCTATTTGGTCCGAGGCTTTCGGTCCCTTTATTATTAATTCAATTTTTTACTGGTAATTCTTTTAAGCGTATGTGATTTACCACCGTTAGTTATGTACTGACAACTTTGGTAATCCGAAAAGAAATCTTCTTTAATTCTTTTTGCTATGTCAGCATTGTTTTCCTCATCTATTAACTGTATCCTATCTGGTTTACCATCTTCCATAAAAATTGTAATCTCTTTTAATTGTCCGCTCCTCACCTGATTGAGAATTTCTATTTCCTGGTCTGTCAGGATTTTTAAGCTTGATATGTTGTCTATGGACTTTTTGTCTATGAAATCTTTAATTAGCGAATCAATAGAAATTGAAATTGAACTTTCAAAATTGCTTTCCTCTGTTCTACGTTTATACTCATCTAAGAAAGATTTAATTGTAAGACCGTGATAAACCGGGTTGCCATATATTAAAGAGTAGTTACCTCCCTTAAAAAACCTAACCGTAATAGGCGTTTTATATGAAATGATAGTAACTAATAGCCAGCAAAAAGATTCAAGAACCAATTCAGGGCTAACTTTTTTTATTAACCTTTCAAATGGCAACTGTCTCAATTTTTCCATTTGCTGTTCGTCCATTTCATATTCTTCATTATCAGGTATCCCCATACCGATGAATAACGAGGGCAGAATATTTTTAAAAGATACTTCCATCTCACGTACTTCGTTGAGTAGAAGTATCCAGATATACTCAGCAAAACTGAACTTACGCCAATCACCTTCTTTATTTTCAGACAATAGGTAACCCTTTTCAGCCCAATGATTAATTGTCCTGTACGTAATACCTGTGTTAAGGTCCAATAGGTCTTTCATTGTAAACTGCTTTTCCATCAGGGTGTCAAACAGACTTCCGTCTAAGGGCTTTTGATTACCCATGTGCTTTTTTAATTTCTCTTGCATAATCTATAATTATACGCAAAGGTATAATTTAACTATCGTATTTTTATACGTTCACGTATAAATCTTTTGTTAAAGCGGTTTTCTGACGTGGAGAACAATTTCACTTTTCAGGAAAAAAATAGTTTCTTTACATGTAACTAAATTCAACATAACCGAAAAAATAAGAATGAGATAGAGAAAGTAGAGTTTTAAAAATATTGGTGGCTATTAGCTACTAACCTTGCACCTAAATACCAACTAAACTTTTAAGTACAACAAGGAAAGTAAGCAAATAGCTCACGGTAAGCCGTGAGCATTGCTTCATTGTTGTACGGCCTCTTAGTCGGGGCTTAGGTGCAGTGAATGTCTATGACTCACGGCCTTTTTATTTAATAACCTATATACCTGTTTTTATGAAGTTTAAAATCCTCATCGCCTTAATCCTTTTTAATAGCAATTTGTTAGCACAAAAGCTTCCTATTAGCCCGGCAACCGGTCTTGTTTCAATTAGCGATTCTATTCAATTTGGTAAGCTAACTGAAAAGGATTTTAAGTCAATAGTTTCACGCTGGCAGAAATATTTGTCCTTGAAAAGCAACATCGAGAAAATATTCTCTTTGAATACAAAGCAAGAAACGCTGTCAATTTCAATAAGAAGCAATGTATTCAATCCTTCGGAAGAAGTGCAAAAGAACTTATACACTAATACCGGAACTATTGAATATATCGGATATAAGAGAGACCCAATATTTAAGGAAGCAACATCCTTAGATTGGACGAATGGAAAAGTGACCTTTAATTATTTCTACTCAATTAGAGGCTCACAGTTTTTTTATGAATTTACTAATCTTGAATTCACTGGTTCTGGCAGTGGGGGAAAATTTGAAAATGAAAAGCCTGATAAACCATTCTCCGTTGGTGTGTTAGCGCAAAACAAAAAGCGATGGGCCGCAATAAAAATCCAGTATGTGGACCGAATTAAGAAATTATCTGAAGACTTCAAGCGATATTCAAATGAAGAAGTAAATACAATGAGTACAAATCCAAATTCTGAGCTTAAATCCGAAGTGAGCTATGACACATATAAGAAAATCTCAAATGGAATGATTTACGACGAGGTTAAACGATTATTGGGAAGTGAAGGAAAAGAACTCAATAATGGCACTACGCAAATAAATGGGAAGGCGATGATTCAACAGACAATTGTCTGGAATGATTTAGATAAGTCCAAAAGCATAACGGTCAATTTTACGGATGGAAAAGTGACTTCAAAATCCCAAACTAATTTATAGTAATCTTATGAATGCCTATTTCATCAAAACTGATAAGCAACAGTATGGGCCACTAACACTTGAAATGCTCAAAGCCATACCAATCTACAGGAATACAATACTGTGGAGAAAGGGAATAAGTGAATGGCAGAAAGCAGAAGATATTCCGGAGCTACAATCAATCTTTACGAATGCACCTCCAAGCATGGATGGTATTTCGCTGCATCGTCATTCTTACATAAGAAGAAAAGTAATATTTTATAGGCTTACCAAAGGCACAAAGCCAGCGTTAATGGTTTCAGTTATTTTGACGATTGTAACGGCTGCTCTTCTATGGCTTGTTTTTAAGCCTAACAAATTTGACGAGACGGCAGTCAACAGAATTAATCAGTATTTCAACGGACAGCAATTGAAGTATCAAGCGCAGCGGATTGCGGATGAATCTGAAATGAAGAAATGGCAAGAATACGAAAGGCAGCATCCAGAAGTTGCGCAAGAAAGGAAAAGGCTAACAGAAGGAATCGATAATCCCTTCAAAGACGTTGGTGTAGTTCCTATCGCTCCCGGAGCAAGCATTCCCTACGAATACGTAGATGGCTTTTGGGATTATTGTAGAAATGCCGATGGAGAAGTTTTTCTTAACCTAACAGATGTTAAAGCCAGTTTCGAAAGTCGAAGCTCATATCTAATCAATAAAATCGCAAAGATTTCTATGCTTTCGTTCTTGCTATTCTTTACGATAATCACAATATTTTTATATTACAAACAGGGCTTAGCAAATAGAAAGGTATCATTTTTGGCTCAGCACTGAGACGTTAGTGGGAGTCTGTAATAGGAGATGTTTGTTTTCAATCAGAATAACCCAATCTAAACCGCCTGCGAGATTCTCCAAGTCCAAGGCGTTAATGTGTTAATTGCTGAAGTTTGGAGTCTCTGAATATGTAACTTTACCACTTTGACCAAACCGAATGTATAATACCCCAATCACAAGGATGCTTTGCGTACTTAATGGCTATTCAGGAATTATAGACAGCTATAAGAGAAATTTTGCTATGAGTATTAATCAGGACTTTCATTTAGCAAGTGAGAAATCAGGTTTATATATCCGGCGCAATCCTGAAAGCTTACACAATCTAAAATCCGAACCCGGCAAAGCACACCAAATTGTCGCCTACATGCAGAATACATTAAGAGGCGACAGTAGTGGAAAAAAGGATATTGATTCACTTGAAACTTTATTAAAGCAAGGTATTTCCCAGTTTTATCAAAATGACCCGGACGCATTTCTGTTCGCTGAATCTGTTATCTATCGAATGATTGAATTAGTTGCCGATGACAGCCAGTTTTCGGAATTCGCTTACTTTTGAGATTACTTATGAATAGTGTTTTGAACTTTGCCAAACCCTTTCCTTTAATAAGGTATAAAATAAGCTCCCTTACAAATATGTGTTGATTTGAATAACGCCTAAGGACGCCCTTAGCACAAAATATTTTTCCTGATAAGGACTCGAAATTGAATATAAATGCCCTGAATATTTCTCCCGACCCAGTTTTCGAACCGTGCTAAGTATTAAGGTATTGCAAATGAGCGCAAAGGAAAATGGTTTTACGTATTATTTTGACCAATGCACGTTTTGCCAAATAGGAAATCACGTGTTAATCATTAAAAATTTCCGAAATGTTTGTAATTAAAGAGAAGCTGATTCAAAAAATTGACTTCTGTTATTCCTTTTTAAGAACAGAAAACATGTACGTCTTTGAGTGTAAAATTGAAACCAAGATTGGCAAATATATGCTCAACCATTGCTGTACCAGAGAACAAGCAGTATCACATTTTTCGAGGAATTACTAAGAACACTTTTTGCACCAGTGACCCCGAAACAAGTTCAGATTAGTAATTGTCAAATTGTGGTCATTCCTACAACGGATTTTATGCAATAGCCCATTCTTGGTTAAATTAGTCTCATAGAGTTTTCCACCTTTTGAGTCAATGAGCAGTTCTGCCTTCTCCACTAAACGTTTCCTTTCCTGGTTCTTGGTGTAGGTAAATATTTCAAAAGGAGTTAAAACAATATTTTTGGTGGAACGTGGGACAGGAAACTTCTTCTTTCTACATTCCTGAATTATTACATTTTTGAGGTCACTAATTTTTGTGTCAGTCAGCACTTCTGGAATTTCAATTAGGGTTACTCCCCTTTGCTTACAAAGTAGTCTTTTGTGTTTGTCGTAGTTTTTCCGGTTTGAGAAAAAACTTATATCAGAGTAATGTTGTCGTCCTTGATGTTCAAAAGCAATGTTGAGGTCTTGGCAGTACCCATCAAGTTCTAAAGAATATCCTGCTGGGCTTACAAGCCACTCTGGTCGCACTTTAATGAAACTATTCCCGAAAATCTTTTCGAAAAAGAGGCGACATATTCGCTCACCCAAACCTTGTGAACAGGTTGGACACCATTTATCGTGCTTAATATTATTAGGCGTTGCTTCCCATATATGCTCCTCAGAGCATTTCCATTTTATTTTTGTAGCATCGCTGATATATTCTGTTGACAGGCAAACCCCACCTCTTTCTGAAGCAATCCGTATCATTTCCTGTATGTCGGATTTTGCCGTTCCATAACATTTTCTACACCAATATCCTGCTCTAATGTTCATCGCTAAGGACCACCACCGATGTCCATGCTTACACTCGACATGTAGTTTAGACTGTTGGTTGATATAGTTTTTAGATAAACATTTACCTCCCTTTTTCTCTATTATGCTTACAAACTTGTCCAATGAATCTCGCTGTTTAGCACTGTTTGTTTCAATAGCACACTCTTTACACCAATGACCTTTAATAACCAAATGCGATAAGGTCTCCCATTGATGTTTTTTAGAACACTCAAAAACAAATTTCGACCTGCCGTTTATGTACCTACCAGAAACAATCTTACCTTTCTTTTTATTGCATATTCGCTTTAACTGTTCTACTACTTTTTTTGAATATTTGGACGTAATACTTTCAAGATGTTTCTCTCTCTGACATGTATTACACCACCCACCTCTTTTGATGACAGCAGCCCGCATGAAAAATACATGCTCCTTGCTGCATCTAAATTTTAGTTTTGAAACTTGATTATGGTAGTGACTCGAAAGACATTTTCCCTGTCTTTCCTCAGCAATTTGTTTGAAGGTTTGAATACTGTCACTCCTTTTAAGTCTTCCGCTTTCAAACCCACAGATTTTGCACCACGTTCCGTTTATAATCGAATGCGGAACAGCTTTCCAAGTATGACCTTTTTGACATTTAAAAGAAAGTTTGGTTGGGCTATTAACGTAAATCTTAGACAAGCAAACCCCGTTTCTTGCCTTCGCCATTTTTCGAACGCTGCTAAGTACTAAGGTTTTTGAGGTGGGCAATATTCGTTGTTTAGATACCGATAAAGATTGCTCAAATCTATTTCCCAGCCTTCATTTATCACAGAATTTTATTATGAATCTCACAAAAAATAATTATAATCTGCCTACTTCGTGTAGATGAAGGAATGAATGTATCCTAAACCACGTCTTTTCAACCTTTTTTTGCATTTCTAAAAAGGCCGTATTTGCAACAACTGAATATGGCATAATCTACATCATGTATGTGATTCTTAAACCCCACCAGCAACAAACCCGGCCCCTAACATCGGGGTTGCCGGGGTCCCCCACCTCTCCAATGTTCGAAATTTCAAACACAACCGTTCTCAACAAGCAAAAAGTGCTGATGTTTGGAATTTCGAACATTTCACCCCTCCAACCCCATATCCCTAATGTTCGAGTACAGTAGGGCTTTATAATATCATTACTTCAACCTATAAGCCGTTTGATGGCTTGTATCGGTGCGAAGGGCAAAACGGTCAGAACCGCTTCCAGCCCGTATATCAGGCGCAAATCAGCTAAAAATTGGTTCGATAAGCCGACACTAAGGGGAGCAAGAAGCCTCGGCGAAAGCCGGGGTTTTTTGTTTTTATCTAACGTCGCTGGTTCAACCCCGAAGCCTCGGGGCAGCAGGGGGAGCAGATATAAAAGTGAAAGGGTTACACTTTGGTAAGTGTAACCCTTTGATATTTCGAAGATCCTTATTCTTTCAATCAAATCTCAAGTATATATTAGCCTTCATCTGTGATCAGCATAACATCAAACTCGAATTCATCGACACTTCCAGATAGTTCAATAGTACAGCGGATCGGATAATCAATCCGCAAAGCACCATTTGATCTTAGTTTATCAGGCAATACAATATTTGGTTCTACCAACAGGACTGGTTGAAAATACGATGGGTTGTTATAACCAATAATTGAATAGGCTTGCCTGAACACTATACCTTTACTTGTTAGCGCATGTATTGTCAGGTATAGTCCATTTGTTGATAACTTTGTCGCCCACTCATCGGGATGTGTCCACTCAAATAATGGCGTTAAAACAATTTTTTTGATCCTTAAAAAAGATCCAAGTTGCCCAAGTGTAATTTCTTTTATTCTCTCCTCGTTTGTTAGGCGGATAGTTACATCTCGCTTAATCAGATCTGTCGCAGCTATACTGTAACTGGTGCCTCTGCCTGCACCATGCACAATAAGATTTCTCCTGGCTACTAAATCTGAAAGAATACGTTTGACTGTCGAGTTCGGGATTTTTAATTTGGCTGCAATCTCCCCGCTGCTGATTCCGGGATTATTTTCAACTAATGCATATATCCCCTGTTCACGAACACCTACTGCTTCTCGTTGCTCTTTTTGTTTTACCTTCTCAAGCAATTGTTGTTGTATATTTCTCAAACAGTCCAGAAAAAAATGTACCCACCCTGTTACATCTTCACCTGGCCGGTTGCGTTGTGTATCCATCAAATTTTTATAATACTCCTTTTTGCGGTGTTCTATTTCATGCTCAAAACTTACATACTCGATCCAGGCATATCCACTTTTTAACAACAAAAAAGTGGCAAGCAAACGACTTAATCGACCATTGCCATCTTGGAATGGGTGTATGCTCAAAAATTCATACACGAAAATGGCTGCTTTGATGAGTGGATGGGTGGAGGAGTCTTTATTATACCAATCAATTAATGCAACCATCGCATCTTGTGTTGCCCAGCCAGGCGCAGTAGTTTCAAAAATAGGAGTTTTTGTTCCGTCAACTTCAGTTCGTTCTACCCGGTTACTATTGATCTTATAATTCCCTTTATGATAACCATCTTTTACACTAAAACGCAATAGACTATTGTGAAGATGTTTGATGCTACTTTCTGCTATATTGATATCACGATATGACTCTCCAATCAGATTAAGTGTTTCAAAATATCCGGCTACTTCTTGCTGATCTCTTTCACTTAATCTGGCTATATCAAGGTTTTCAATTAGTATTTCGACTTCTTTATCGCTGAGATGTGAGCCTTCTATCCTTGTCGATGCACCAATACTTCGAACGGTAGCCATTGATTTTAATTCTTTCAATGTCTTCTGTTCACGCCTTTCAATAGCTTGCCAGGCTGCATCGAAACGGTCGAGTTGATTTAGCTCCTGCAATAAATTCATCCAGTTGCCAGGATTAAATTGTAAAGTATGTATGAGCATTGAACTCATCTGAGACGTTTTAATACGCAAATATACAATTTAATCTATAATTATTGATACGAATTGAGACGATTAAAGCCGATAATCTTAAAATAATCTGTAATCAGTACGAAATGAGACGATTAGAGCCGAAAATATATAAACAAACTTTAAAGTAAATTATTAAATCAAGCTACTGGTTTTGCAATATGTCAATAGCCCTGCTGGCCTGAGTCCTACAAAATTCAGCCAAATTTGATTTTAGCTAATTTGACTACGGCCCCCATCAAATCATATTAAACTTCGCCGCCAGCTTGATCAATCCCGCGGTATTATTTACTTGAAACTTGGTAAGTAGGTTTTTCCGGTGACTGTCCACCGTATGTAAACTGATAAACAACTTGGAGGCAATCTGGGGATTGGTAAGCCCATCGGCAATCAAAACGAGCACTTCCTTTTCCCGACTGCTAAGCACGGGTAAATTATTCATTTCCTGCTTGTCAGCAGCCGACAGGTTTATATCCAAACTCATGTACAACTTGCCTTCATGCACGGAAAGAATGGCTTCTTCAATCTCCTCGCGGGAAGCACTTTTCACCAAATACCCGGAAGCCCCATTTTGGATCATTTGGGATATATAACTCCGCTCCTTGAAGGTACTCATGGCAATCACTTTCACCGATGGAAACTCTTTCCGGATCTTGAGGGCCAACTCAATACCACTGACCTCGGGCATATTGATATCAGTAATGACAATATCCACCGCCTCCAATTTCAGTTTGGCCATCGCGTCAAAGGCCGTTTGGACCGTACCCTTCAGGTTTACAAAAGAAATTTGGGAAAGCATCGACCGCATACCTTCCAGCACCATCGGGTGATCATCGACTACCAATACGTTTATCTTATCCATGGTCTTCAATTATACAGTCAATGTGAACGGATGTGCCCTTGCCGGAGGTGGATTGAATATCGATCTGCCCCTTTAGATAATCCACACGGGACCGAATATTCGCCATACCTGCGCCGGTCTTGGCCTGGGCAGGATCAAAACCCTGGCCATTGTCTTCCACCGTTATGGTTAGGTTTGCATCATGCCGCATCACCTGGGCCAATATACGGGAGGCCCCGGCATGTTTGACTGCATTATTGAGCAACTCCTGTACAATACGATACACCACGATCTCGGTAGAAGCATCCATTCTTTTCTCCAACCCATGAAACTCCCCATTGATAGTAAATTCCTGCGAAGCAGATAATCCTTCGCAGTAATCCTGTAAGGCCTGTTGTAACCCCAGTTTGAGCAAGGCTTCGGGCATCATATTATGCGCCACCCGCCGCATTTCATTGATGGACTCATCAAGTTTGACCAGGGCCAGGTTAAAACTGCGCCCCATTTCTTCAGATAGAATAAGGTTTCCTTTCATAGCGCCTAATTGAAGTTTAACGCCACTCAACAATCCTCCTAACCCGTCATGCAGGTCTTTGGCCAACCGGTTTCGTTCGGCTTCCTGTCCTTTCAGGAGGGATTGTGTAGCAAATAAGAGTTTCTCTTTTTCAAGTTGATCGATCTTTTGTTCCTGCAAACGGCGACGTTGGGCATACGTACGCCAAATAAGAAAGAGGATCAGTAATAAAGCCACCGTGCTTCCAATAAAAATGGCATTCACGGTATTCTTTTGCCGGATCTGCGCGTGCTGAAGCTGCAATTGCTGCTCTTTCTTTTCTGTTTGATACCTGGCTTCGGCCAACTGCACACTGGTCTTGCTTTTCTCTCCAAGCAATGAATCATTGAGCACTTCATACTGCTTCCGAAAAGAAAGCGCCTGAGCCAGATCGCCCCGGCTTTCGTATAACTCGGAGGCGTGCAGATAATAACTCTTTAAGTCCAATCCGGCACCCATTCCCTTACCTAAGGCTATCGCTGACTGAACAGCCTTAATGGCGGAGTCGGGCAGGTTCAAATCTCGATACACATAAGAAAGCCCGGCCTGCGCCATCATTTCATAGCCTGCCGCTTCTTTTTCACGGGCCAGTACCAAGACCTGACGGTAATATTTGGCGCCTTGCTTCAGGTCCTTTCGGGCAGTATTCACATCCGCCAATCCATTGAGACCGTCAAGCATTAAAATGTAATCATCATCCTTTACCCCGATATCATAGACTTGTTGAAAATCCCGAATAGCCGAATCATAGTCACCTTTGTTGGTTTTCCCTACACCTAAATTGATCAGACAAGAGGCAATGGCATAATCGTCTTTCAACTCCCGCGCTATCAGCAAAGCCTGCCTGGCATAGGAAATGACTTTTTCATTCTCCTTTAATTCAATAAAAACAGAAGCCAGGTTATTCAGGGATACGCGTTCAAATCGCTTCTCCCCCATCTCAGCGGATAGCCCTGCGGCTTTCAGGTAATAGTCGGCTGCCGCCTGGATATCTCCCAAATACTGCCATTCATTGGCGATATTGATGTAAGTGATGGTAAGGTCACGTTTAAACCCAAACTGCTCCGCCAGCGAGGCAGCCTCCTTTGTCAGCTCCAAGGCTTCGAGGTATTTTCCTTTGTTGTTCAATAATACAATGGCATAACTGGCATAGGACAACTGCCCTTTAATGGAGTTTAACTTTTTTGCCAGCGCCAACCCTTTCTGATAATAGAAATCCGCCGAATCGGGAGCATCCAGTTCAAAGAGCTCACCATAGGAATAATAAGTAAATACTTTGATGCTATCCTCGGGTTTCGTCTGTATGGCCATCCTGAGCTTCTCCTTTTCGTCCGACTGAGCCTCAGCGGAAAAACCAAAAAACATAGTTAAACAAACGAGTATGGGCAATTGGCGATGAATGGGCATGAGTGGTATATCTCTCACTAAAATAGGGCTTCTTCGCTGTCATCGCCAAGTTTTTAACCAAAATCCCCTGTTCAGGGGATAGTAAAAACAGGTCTTCAGGGGATTGTCTTCGGCAAAGAAAAAATGAAGTTTTGTGTCTCATTCCAATCAAAAAAAAATTAAAACAATTACAGCTAAAATCAGACACATGAAAAAGATAACCTTTTTTCTTTTCCTGGTACTGGGCTTTGGTGCTACGTTGCTGGCCCAGGATTCCTTTACTGGTCGCTGGGTAGGCACCTACGGCAGCGGAACCAATGAAGGATCCAGCTATTACTCCTTTATGTTTAATGCCGATGGCAGTTTCCAGTTGTACAACAACACCAACCAGGTCATCGCTTCGGGTAGTTACCAGGCGAATGGCAATCAGTTCAGTGCCACCTATACCTACAATGGCGGCGGCTCCTACTCTGTTGGGGGTACACTCGAGAGCTCCAATGTTATGCGTGGCTCCTGGGGAAGTGGTACCAATACCAGCGGCGGTGGTCGTTGGGTCATGAACCGCTCCGGCTCCATGCCCGTTAACATGAATGCGACTCCTGCTTCCAATACATCCGGACTAGCCGGTCGCTGGACAGGCACCTATGGCAGTGGCAGCCAGGAAGGCTCCAGCTATTATTCCTTTATGTTCAATGCCGATGGCAGCTTTCAGTTATACAGCAGTGCTGGCCAGGTGATAGCCAATGGCACTTATACCGGAAGCCCCAGCCAGTTTAGCGCTACCTATTCATACACCACCGGTGGTACCTATTCAGTAGGAGGCGCTGTAGATGGTAGCGGTACCCTGCGTGGTACCTGGGGAAGCGGCACCAATACCAGCGGTGGTGGTCGCTGGGTGATGACCGGCAAACCTGCCAATTCGTCCCTCGCAAATAATGCCAACCTGATCACCAAAGCATCAACGTCTGGAAATCCCAATGTGCGAAACATCTCCAACACAGGTCGTCCGGCAAAAAACATTAATAACGTATTTCCTACCAATACAAATACCGCAAGTCCCTATCTGAATACGGTTAAAGAGATCCGCCTGAACGATGGCCGTAAAATATCCGTGCAAATGAATCGCAACCCTTCACTCGGACAGGATTTTGTGATGAATAAAAACACGACCCAGCAATTACCTTCTGAACAAAAAGACGGTTGGACAACCGAAGTAAAAAAAGTACGCATTACTGCCGAAAGCAAATCCTTCATGAATGCCAGTCAGAACAATTCCATCAATATTGTTCCTGGTGCTGTCTACCGCTTTGAAGATTTTGTAGGTGGATCCTTGAATGAGATCACCGGCAACCGCAACCCGATCCGTATCTATACTGATAATACCCTGAAACCAGGCGCTACCGGTGGGGTAACGATCAACGCTCCAGCCGCCTATGAAATTTATCAGGGAAATGGCGGGCAAAATATCGGTGCCATCCGCAACAGCATCTATGAATCTTCAGGTGGATCAAATATCATTTTTCAATCTTTCTCCAGCAACTCCGAAGCCGAACTCACCCTTAAAGTAACCGCAGGGGGTAGCTATGGTGGCTTTAGTGCCAATGGAAGTTATAACCTGGCCCAAAACAAGAATCGGGTTTATCTGACCATTGATGCGGTGAAGAAAATGTTCACCATCAAAGCCGAAAAACCCACCAATGGATTTTTCGCGAGCCCGGATAATACACCCAATAAAGTGTATGTAAAAGAAGTGGATTATGGTACGCGTATCCTGGCCAATGTGGAAATCATTCTCGAAGACCGCAAAGACATCGTCAACTTTAAAGCCAACTACGAAGGCACATTCAAAGCAGATGCAGGTACCGAGTTCATCAACAAAACCAAGGTTAAAAACGAAACAGTCAATGCCTATATCATTGGCGGTCCTTTAAACCTGACTACGATTTCAAAAGATAAACTGGAGGAAGAGATCCGTACCCTCTTGGCTTCCTGCACCTTCCAACATGCCCAACCCATTTCCTACCGCCTCGGTGATATGGATGGAAATACCATTTCCACCGTAAGCGCCACCGACGAGATCACCGAAAGGATCAGCACGCCCGATAACCTTCAATATCGCCTTAGCCAGGTACAGGTGGAAATTCAAACCGGGGAGGATAACAAAGATGCCAAATCACAAGTAAGCCTGGGATTGTACAGCGGCAATGGCCGAATCCTGTTTGAACAGGGCGCTCCCAATACGGCTTCTGAATTTGCCGCCAACCAACCCGTTAGTGTTGGCCTGGTCAGACATCAACATAGCGTGGAAGATGACCTGCTGATGAATAATATCAGTCAGGCAGGTGGACTCCGGCTCCGGTTTTATTTCTGGCCTACACAAATTGTACTCGGTCGTGATGCCTGGTCAATTGGAGAAGTAAAACTCAAACTCTTCTTTGTGGACCAAAACGGTACCCCTCACCCTAATCCGTTGTTAAATGGCAGCCGCCCCATTACATTAAAAAATACGACTGGTATGCTCCATGATAATCCACGTGTACTGGAATGTTATCTGGATGGAAAGTTCACCCCAACTACTTCCACTTACCGGGCCAATTGACCTGAATCCATGAACCAATAAATCAGCAACCGCCTGTTTACTTCCCTGAAATAAACGGGCGGTTGCTTGCTAAAAAATGATCCTTAACTATTGACCATGAAAAAAATGCTCATTGCCGTATTCCTTCTCTTTACCCTGTCGGTCGGGGCACAGAAAAATGTAGTGCCGGTCACCCAATCACCGCTTACCGGAATTCCCTTGCCGGCTACCGCCAAACTGGATAAGAGAGGACTTAGCATCACCCTGAGTAAATCGCTGATGGAAATAGAAAGTAAAACCTATCAGACCAAATTAAAATCCGCCGAGATCCTCACTATGCCCCCTGAAAAAGCGGGAGGCCCCGGACTCAGTCTTATACAACAACAACTGACCGAAGCCGGTTGGGCCCTTACCCCTTGCAGTACCAAAGATTATTACTGGCTCTACCGCAATAACCAATACGTGTTGGCCTATCTGTTCTTTGCCAAAAAAGAAACCACACTCTACTTTGCTGAAGCCACCCAGCCACCCGCCAATATGAATTTTTCACAGCAGACCCAGCAAACGGGTATGCAGCAACAGGAAACGCCCATCATTTATCAACAGGAGCAAGATCCACAAGGGCAAATGCAAGGGCAGATACAGGATCAACAACAAGGACAGGGACAGGAACAAATACAGGGTCAGGGACAAACACAAGAGCAACCGGTGATGAACAATTCTTTCACCTCCCCTTTTGCCCTGAGCAAACCCACCACCAATTTTGACGATGGTTGGACCGCTACGCCGACGACCGATTATGTAAAAGTCACTCGGCCAGGCGTGGAGGTCCGCTTATACTTTGCCGATGATGGATTGGAAAAAATACGTTCAAATACTCAAGAGCCTTCTACTTTTTATTGGATCCAATGGGTACTGCCCAATTTCAATGTTACCCAGGCCGAACGCTGGAGTGGCGTGGAATACCCTGTCATCTATTTTATGCAGGGAAATGCGGTAGACAAACAAACCGGGCAATCCTGTTATGTAGCCATTAAAGTGATCTATGAAGGCGGAGCCCAAGTGGTAATGACCATCACCCAAAACCAATCCGCTTACCAGCAATTGTTTCCCCATCCCAATGACCTCAATAAGATGTTAGGCTATAATAAATTCGCCATCACCGAATCAGATATCATAGGTACCTGGACCAAAAACGGCGGTGGCGGGGTGGAATACTACAATTCTTACACGGGGAACTATGCAGGCATGAGTGCCCTGTCTACCAGTGATGAGTTTGTGTTCAAACCCGGTGGCAATTACCAGAGCACCCACAATAGTGCCAATACCCAAAACGGGAGTACCCAGTTCAATGGCATCAATTACGCTGGGAAGTTTCAGGCAACGGATTGGGAACTACATGCCAGCAACCGCGTGAGTGGTAAGACAAAAAAATTCCTGGCCCAGTTTATAGCGGTAAAAGGCGGTTTACTTTTACAGCTTACCGACAGCGAGTACACTCCATTGGTCTACACCATGTATAAATCAAAATAGTTTCGCTCATCAACACTATACCCATGCCTTGCTATAAAATATCACGTTGGGTCTGTTTCACGCTACTCTTTGTGCAGGTATCGCTTTCTGCACAGGTCAACTGCACACAGACCGATTTGAATCAGGTTCCTGGGAAATGGATCTGGCAGCAAGCGGGTTTTGGTAAACAATGGGTTCTGAGCGAGTCAATTCGTACGGAACTAAAGCGCGTTTTTCCCAAGGCCAGTACGGGGCTCGAGGTAAAATTCAGTATTGCCTTTGGTAATCAGAATACCTTTCACCATTCTCCCAGTCCTGCGTACTATGAGTATTATTTATTGTTGAAAAAATATGAATGTCTCCGAAGTAGTGGGAAGATCCAACCCGAAGGAGAAACCGGTGCCTGGGTCTACATGGTGGCCAATAGCCTCCAAGGGCAATTGTTTCCCCTGCCGGGTATGGTGGGATTTGATTTTCACAAATACCCTTCGCGTATGTTGGTGACACATATCAAGATTGAAACCGATGCAGCAGGGAACCGAATCATTTATACGAAGTACAGACCCGGGTCTTACGAAATGCAGGGTTATTATTTTTCTCC
This sequence comes from Chitinophagaceae bacterium, assembly GCA_041752235.1. Taxonomy (GTDB): domain Bacteria; phylum Bacteroidota; class Bacteroidia; order Chitinophagales; family Chitinophagaceae; genus SpSt-398. The sequence goes on along the minus strand of JBGSHM010000009.1, from coordinate 74,915 downwards.
AAAAAAAGAGATTCCTCTTCGTAAGCTCAGTCGACGCGAGCTATATACCAGTTACAAACTACACCATGAGAAAAGAATAAAGGAGCAGATTGAAAAGTTTGAAAAACTCGTGCGAGATGATCAGAAAAAATATGATGGCTTATCTGCGGCCGAAAAGAAAGAACAAAACTACTGGCCCGATATCATCCGTAAGAACCAGGAATACCTGGATGGATATAAAAAAGAAATCAACATCCTTCAGGCATGGTTTACGGCGGCTCTTACCCGCAAAGACCTGGATACCGAAGCCTGTGTCGAATCCGTCAATTCCCATTTTTTCTTACCCGAGAAACTGGATGCTCCTGCTGAAACCGGCTATCCTGTTTGGGTGGATGATCCCGGTTTTTTTGACAAGACCAAACCCCGCGATCAGGCTCAATGTATTACTTTATATATCCGGCGGCAGGATAGCGATCTGCCCAAGAAGAATTTCATGGATCGCCTTTTTAAGGAGTTCAATCTCGATGTACTCTATCGGGTTACGGGTGCTGTACCGCCAAAGACCATTGTGGCCAATACACTCACGGCCTCATTTGGGGAAAGCAAACCCCTCACCCGGTCTCAACCCAAATCCAGATCACTACCCATTTCCGATTTTCGGCAGTCAGTCTCAGGTAGTTTTCCCCCCGGTTGGGAAGGTCCGACTGGTGTATCCATTCGCGAATTTGAGAAGGAGTCATGGCTGGCCCTTACCCAGGATGGCGAATGGAATCCCCGGCAGTTTAACCAGGAGATCAAAGATTCATTCTCGTTGAGCTTTCAGGTCAGGTGGAATGCCGATATAGCATACAACAGCGGTTTGCTTCAGATATGCCTTAGTGATCTGGCCTATGATCAGGTACAGGAAAAATACAAGCCCTTTACCAATAATCCGTCCGACTGGGGAAACTATCCCGGATATGGTAATAGTTATAGCCGTGTACTCATCTGGTTTGATCCCTGGTGGAATGGTGGGGGTACGCTTACGGTGTATTCCTATAACAAGGCCGGGTTTCTCCAGTTCGACAAACGCATTGTCCTCCCCGATTTCTTCCGCGAAAAGAACGATCACCGCCTACGCATCACGCGCAAAGGCAATGGTCTTACCGTAACTGATAATGACAAGCTGATTGCCGATCTGCCCAGCGTTTTCCTGTCTACTGCCCGGTACAATTTCTTCACCATTGGCAGGTACAAGGGCGAGTTTAGTGATAATAAGAGCGATGTGTTTTTGCTACGGGGGATGGAGGTAAAATATTAAATGGGGCCAGCCTTCCTCTTATCTCGGCCCGATATAGGTCCATGTTTCATCAAAGGAGGTCTTGTGCCCCGTCACCCCCGTTTCATTCATCCAGTATTTTATTTTGATCGTTTTTGTCACCGGGTCCCAGGTATTGATGCCGGAGGGGTCCAATACGGTTGACCGGCCGTTACTGGATGGTTGCCCGTATCCGTTTCGTACGCTAACGGCTTTATTCGTGGCTGGATCAAATTTTACGATCACCGAAAACTCGCCATAAAAGGAAAGACTGCCCCCATGCGAAATCAGGTGACCGCTGATCGTCAGATCCGGCGAGAACATTTCAATTTCCGTATCGTTGAGGGTTTTCAGATGGTATTCCTTGGGTCCGGGCGAGCTGATCTGCGGTTCTGTCTTATCCACGATCGTCCCCGTAATTTGATACCGGCCATCAAACTTGTTGAGGTCACCGTTTATCTCTATTTCCTCCTTTTTCTTCTTACAGGAAAGCAGGACCAGGAACAGAAGGTTGGTTAGGATCAAGGTTTTGCGATTCATGGAGGTTGTTTGGTATACATCGCAGTGGACAGGCAAATGTCATCAGTAGCATGTCCCCCTTTTGTTGTAATTTAAGCGTATAACCAACCAGTATGAGAATCTTCACTTTGATCATTTTCGCGTTTTTCCCCCTTTGGAGTCTGGCTCAAAAATCCCCGTACAGCACCACTTCCTTCTTGACCGAAGGTGCCAAGGTCCCTAATACGCATTACCTGGGAGAAGCCTGGCTGAGCAGTCTGCTTCAGGGGGACAGTACCTTTGAGTATAATATTACCAAAGCGACCTTTAAGGCCAATTCCACTCTTGACTGGCACAAACACGCATCCGCTCAGGTCCTCATCATTCTGGAAGGCGAGGCCTATTACCAGGAGCGAGGTAAGGATGCTTTCATTCTCAAAACGGGCGACCTGATTAAATGCCCTAAAGACACCGAACATTGGCATTCTTCCACCAAACAGAATTCCGTGACCTATCTGGCTATTTACAGCGGCACTCAACCCACCACCTGGACCGAGAAGCTGTCGCAGGAGTATTATGATAAGGTAGCAGCGAGTCTAAAGGAAAAATAGAAGCCCGAGATATCGTACCTAATTGTTCCCATCCTTTCCGCTATCCTATTTAGATTTGTGACCAACTACATTCACAATATGTTCACCATCGACCAGATCAAAGCCGCCCACAGCAAGGTAAAATCCGGGGCCGACTTCCCCCAATACATCCAGGATATCAAAGCCCTGGGGGTTACCGGGTACGAAGCCCATGTACTCGATGGCCACGTCGTCTACCACGGAGCAGGCAACTTTACCAGCCAGGCCCCCGCCAAATACGACCCATTACCCATTGCCCCTACCCCCAACATCCCTGAATTCAAGGCCGGCCTCCTGGCCCATCAACAAGGCAAAACAGACTATCTCACTTTCATCAAAATGTGCGCTGAATGTGGCGTGGAGAAATGGGTGGTTTCTATGGGGGAGATGACTTGCAAGTATTATGATAGGGAAGGTGGGGAGGTGTTGGTGGAGAGGGTGGTGGGGTGAAAACTTACGGGCTGTAGTCGAGAGAACTATAATTTGATGGTAGAGGGATTTTTGAAGACAACAGTAACCAGATTACCAACTCATTTCGTGCAACAAGCTATTGAATCCAATAGGCTTACGGTCAGTAGTCAAGTGAACAATTCTTGATTTTGTCCAAAATTCGTAGGACTGCGGCCAACGGTCAACTGAATTTTTAGGAGGAATTAGAAGACTAACAACAGCATATAGTCTACAGAAATTAACCAAGTCAACCTATTAAATGATTTAATTACAAAATAATAAATATCTTACATTATATAAATAAATATGTACGAAATACACTACACAAAAACGTTTAGAACAAAGATTGAAAAATACCAAAACAAAGAGACAGTAATTTCTAAATTGGACAATCTAAGGTATTCAACAAGATTGGAATCATTGAAAACAATTGATCCTTATCCGAGAGGTCTATTCGTTCTAAAATTTATTAAAGCAATTAATTGTAGAATAATTATTGAGAGTAAAAAAGTTGAAACACCAACCGAACTTATAACTGTTCTCTTTATTCGAGAATTCATCCCTAAAAAGGGGTTCGACTTTGCATGGGGAACAATCATACATCCCCAATTAACATCAGGCACTTGGCTTACAGAAAACCCATTACCTGATGATGAAGTTCAGGATTTTAAGACTAAGTATAATGATCGCGCTCAAACACAATTACCTCCAAAGACCCAGACACCTGACTCAATACGACATTGGTTAAATGAATTTAGAATAAAGCTAAATTTCGATGTATATGAACTAGAAGATTGGGTACTTTATTCAAGTAATAAAAATTCAACCGAAGGTCTCCAAGATAAATACTCTTTATTATTTAAAACTGCACTAAAAAGTGTAGTCTATCAAGAAACAAATGATGCCATAAAAATAACGCTGTTAGATGAGCAGAAACACTTAAAAAAGGCAGTATTCTTAACATTTAATATTGGAATAATTTATTCCGAATTTAATGTTGTAGAAGGTCGAAGAATAATTGTTATTCACGATGGCGCCCATATAAGAGATCAAAAAAACAGATGGGAAAATGCAATTATAAAGGCATTATCAAATAGCCAATTAAGCAGTCCATCCATTGACTCAATAAGCAAACTTGCACATAGAGCATATCCGAAATGGATATTAAACAATGAGAACGAACTTTGGTTGGCAGTTCAAAGGTTTGATGGATCAAACAACCTATCCTTGCTTCCTGAACAAGTAGATTACTTAAAAGATTTTAAGTTTCCAAGCTATATTAACGGTCAAGCTGGTAGCGGAAAATCCACAATGCTATATTATTTATTTGCAAATGTTTGTTTTTATAAACTGTTTAATTCCATTCAAGGAGAAATACTTTTCTTAACTGATAACATACACCTTTTAGAAAGTTCTTCAAAGGCCGTAATAGGACTTCTTAACAGCAATCCTGAATATACAACTGACTTTAAACTTGAAGACATTAATCAAGTAAGAAACTACTTCTCATCAATACAAACTTTTTTGATGGATTTGCTACCCGAAGAAGAAAAATCACAATTCCATCCAACTAAATATTTATCCTTCTCTAAATTCAAAGAGCTTTACATTAAAAATTCTACAATCAACAAAAGGCATTCTCCCGAAGAAAGTTGGTTTGCAATATCAACATATGTTTATGGCTACTATGAGAATATTGAAATTGATTCCGTCGAAAAATACACAAACGATACAACTGGCATTCCTTCTAAATTTAGAATATTTAAGCCTGAAGAATTTCATTCAATTATATCAAACTCACTCCACTTCTTTAAAAAGCTTATCGAAGAGGGGTATTGGGATAAGACAAAACTAGTAAGAACAATTAGAAAATATTATCCTGTTAAACTGCCAAAACAATATGAAGTAGTCTTTTGCGATGAAGCACAAGATTTTACAAGAATTGAACTTAGGATAATTATTCAATCGTCTATGTTTACAGAATTCGATTTAACTCATGAAGAACAATTTCCTGTTGTCTTTGCTGGGGATGTATTGCAAACCGTAAATCCAACCGGGTTTTCAGAAACACGTCTTCACCAAATGTTTTATGAAACATTTAAAGAAACTGGCTTCAAATACAACAAAACTCGATCGACATATAACCCCGAATACAATTATAGGTCATCTAAAGACATCATCCGGCTTGCCAATATCGTTCAATCATTCAGGAAATTCTATTTAAACGAAGAATCTGCAAGAAAACAATCTTCAAAAAGAAATAAACAAAGCGCAAAAATTCCAGTGCTTCATTACAAGGAATGGTTACAGGAAAAAAACAACCTAGAACTGTTTAGAGCGAAATTCAAGTACAAGTCATTCATTATTCCTATTGATATTGATGAGGAATATCACTATATTAATGAAGAGAAATTACTCGACGATTTGCATTTTACTGATATTAAGAGCAGTATAGACGCAAAAGGAGCTGAATACTCACAAGTAGTCGTATATGGCTTCGGCGATAAATATCTTTTGGATTTTGGGGAATTAGATACAACAAACTCAATTCAAGATTTTAGAAAACGGTTTTTCTTTAATAAGCTATATGTTGCCATTACAAGAGCTCAAAATGAATTAATTATTATAGATTCACAAAAGGCTGCAGAAACTTTCTGGCTTCCCCTATTAAAACATAAAACAACAGAAGAAAGTTGGGAAAACTACTTTGAACTTGATGAAATACTTCCATTCAATCCAGAAACAGGATTAGTAAATGCACTTGAAAGCACTCCAGAAGATGCCTTGGCAAATGCAATTCTTGATATGGAGCAGGGGAAAATAGATTCTAATAGCTCACGTCTGGTTGTCGCAGCAAATGTTTTCCTAATGCTGGGTAAAATAGATGAGGCAAATTATTGTTACGGATTAAAAGAAGAAATTAAACGAAATTTTATACTCGCTGGATCATACTTTGAAAAAGCTGGTAAATGGGAAGAGGCTGCACAAGTTTACTTTGTATCTAGGAATTGGAATCAACTGAAATCAATTGCCAAATATCAATCGGGAAACAAACAAGAGTCTAGAATTCTTCTGGCTAACTTGATTTCTGCCGGTATATGGAATAAAGAAGAAATAGAAAGAGCTCATTCATTGAGATTAGTAATTCAAGACGCAATTAGAGATATTGAATGGTATAACACTTTATCGTCAGCTTTTATCAATTTAAATGTTGGATCTACCGAAGAAAAGCGAATGTTAGCATCAATAATGGAAGCTTGTGTGACGGAATTTGATCATCAATTATGGCTAAAAATTGGCAAACTTTACTATGATACTAGAAATTTCGTGGGGGCTATACGATCTTGGGAAGTTGCCCAAAATCTAGGAGTACAAAATGAACATAATATAGAATATATAAAAGCAAGAATTGAAATTTCGACCACTGAGTTGGATACCAATTCATCTACCTTATGGAAGGGCAGGCTACTATATGAAAATATTCCCATCAGTGAGCGTCTTCATCTTTCTAAAGAAATTATAGAGGAGACAGAACACCATAACATAATATTTGAAAATTATGAAGAATCCCAAGAGTTAATAGAGCATATATATCTGGCTTCAATGTTTAAGGGTAATTATGAATTAATGCTGTCATACGGTAAACGGGTGGAAGCCGAGTCACAAAAATCATCAATACTAAACTGCTATTTAACTTTCCTTCGATATTCAAACGATGAATTATTGGCAATATATGCTAAGGAGAGGTGGGCCAAGAATATGTGGAGCCTTTTAAGATTTAACTATCTAACTGTTGAAGATCGCATTACCGAGCTAAATAAAGAATTTAAGAACTTTCAATTCAAATTTAGCGAAAGCAATTCAGATTGGTCAATTGAGGAAATTGATCGAATACCTGATGAGCCACAAATTTTCACCAGTGAGCCTCCAAATCACTTTAGTACAGTAAAAATAGATAATTTCAGAAGTTTTAAAAGTTTCGAACTTAAACATCTCTCCTTAATAAATCTTATTGTAGGTGGTAACAATTCAGGAAAAACAAGCCTGTTGGAGGCATTAATGTTCACACAAGATGCAGACCAGTTTGCAAAACATCTTATCTACTGCTTCAAAAGCAGGAAAAACTTTTCGGAATCAACTGGTAAATTCATTGATATTTTTGATTCGTTTGTTTCAAAAAATGCAACCTCTAAAGAATTGCGGTATACACTTATGAAAGGTCGAAGGTCTTGGGTTTATGAAGTGAGAAAACCAACTCAATCTGAACTACTTAAATATACTGCAAGAGAAGATGTTGGAGTAGAGGATTTTATTATTGTCAAAGACCGAGTTTCAAAGATTCAATTTTCTAGCAATCTCCAGCATCTTTGGACAAATAGAGATACTTCAATTCCTATTACTCTATACCCAATTGTTCCCTTTGGGAAAGGTTATTCAGAATTTTTGACATCCGTTTATTATGATAATATTGGCGCAGTTTCTAGTGTGCGGAATGCCTTTATTAAACACATGAGCTTATTTATTCCTAAAATAACCAATATAAATTTAGACCCATCTACCAAACTAATCTATATTGAAGAAATAAGAGATGGAATCGAAATGACAATTCCATTGTATGATTATGGTGAGGGCAGTAATAGACTGTTTCGAATTCTTGTATCACTTTACGCTCTAAAGAATAAAATATTAATGGTTGATGAAATTGATGCAGGAATACATTTTAGTAATTTTAGAAAGTATATTGAAATACTTTTAACTGTTGCAAATGATCTAAATGTACAGATCTTTATGACAACCCACAATGAAGAATGGTTAAAAACATTTTATCAAGTCTTGGTTGATAATGAGAATTTCAGAATTAACAGCAAAATTATAACATTAGAAAGAAACACAATTTCAAATTCAATTGTGCCAATAATTAGATCATTCGAAGACTTAAAGTTTTCACTTTCTAATGAATTCGAAATAAGAGGACGTCAATAGGTTATGGAATTAAATATTTATTTAGAAGGGAAAAGTGATATTTTGTTTTTATCATTAGTTATTGGAAACATTCTGAATAAAGAACTTCAGTTTAATAAAGAGAGGAACAAATGCACAATAAATGGCGACAATTGTGTCGTTAATTTAAACACATTTGACCTAAAAGGTGATGGTGGTGGAGTTAGTGAAAAAAGTCTATTAAGTTTGATTTCACATATAAAGACCGTAGACTTGAAGTTGGGCATAAAAAGTGTTATTATACTCGACACTGACACCCCTAATCATCAGGACCCTAAAGGTGGCTTTATTGAAAGAGATAAATACTTAAAAGAAAAAATAGATAATGAAAATATCCCATACTTTTTGATACCAAATAATAAGGAAAATGGTAATCTGGAGACCTTACTGGAAAACCTCGTCAGTTCTAATGGGGAACCATTTTTTAATTGCCTAAAGAAATATGTAAATTGCCTTCAGTCATTAGAAAATCCAATTCCTCCGGGGATTTCAAGAATTATGGATTTCAGAAAAACAAAAATTGAATGGTATATCTATATGATGCTTGAAAAAAATAGCCCTCAAAATAAAGAGAATAATTTAACACATTTGAAAAAATTATGGAATCTTACGCATGATGACTTATTACCTTTAATTGAGTTTCTAAATAAAATTCTACCAAGAGTGTAGGTCACTGGGATTTGTTTTACATCCTAAAATAATTATTTACTTATTAGACTAGGTAAAGAGATTAACTTGGTCATTATTATAATAGAGCATTTTTAATTCATTAAATTTTATTCTAAATTGACTTCGCCTTTTTATTATTCTTGAACTATAAATACTCTCCATCTTTATTCCAGGGTCAAAATAAATATTTCCTTTTGCCATCTGGGCTAGAAATAACTGAAAACTTGTTCCTTCACCAAGAATCACTTTACTTCCAAACTTATACTTCCTTGTATCACCTTTGCTAACCATTGATGGCACATAGCAAGCCTGGTTATGTTTTCGATTCCAATGCTTAAGTAGTGAGGCAAAATCCCAAGCTGCTGCTTCGGTTCCATCATTAGCAAGCAAGGCTATTCTACCCCCTGCGTTTCTGATCTTTCCACTTTCAAGATCAAACCCTAGTAATGAAAGTGTCAGATTCGTTGAGAGCTGCTTCACACCTGCCTTATGTATACCACCAAAATTAATTCTGTCGGGGCGTCCCATTTTGTCGGGGTACCCATATTTAAACAAGAATTTTTCAACCCCTTCAGTCCTATAATAACCGCCTGTTGGTTCCGGTGTCATAAGGGTAATGACTGCATTTTTTATTGAATCAAAATTTTTTACACCAAATTGCTTGACCTCCCAGCCAAGAAAATCAGGTTCAGAGTAACCATTAGGTGTGATCCCCAACTCTGCTTCCAGTGTATACCCTCCACAATTTGAGGATGTACACGATACAACTCCTCCAGTTTTATCAAGTCTTTTTGATTCTATCCAGTCCAGAAGATGTATACGTCTTAATTCGTCTAACAACTTTACCTTGCCTTCTGCTTCCAGTAGCATGACTGAGAAGACTCCGTGAAAATCCCCAATATGCAAAGATTCGAATTCCCGGGCGAGCATAGTATCATGTGCACAAACATAGCCAATCAAAGAACCGTCTCTTCCTACACCGATAAATAGCAACCTACCTTCCATTCGATTGTTGAGCAAATCAGATGGGGCTTGTTTACAATTGATAAGAAATCCGGAAAATCTTACTTCTGGATACTTTGGATAGAGGATAAACTGAGAATTGGGAGCTAAGTACAAATTTCCGTCATCGGATATCCAGGAGAAATTAACGGCAGCCTTAAACCTCTCTTTTTTCCAGTCTCCTGCTTCTTCGGCAACAATATGCGATACCGGGAAAATGTTCAGAATATCAAAACTCCCTGCCAGATAAATCTGATTCTTTGAATTATCATTTGGAGAGAGTTTTTTGATGTATAGCTTTCTACACCCTCTGTCTGCGAACAGTCGTTTTAGGTTTTGAAGGTTCATTTATTTTCATAAGAATTTGTACCACTTTCTCACCAACTGCTTGCATAAGTGGCACGGTTACTGAATTCCCAAACTGTTTATAGGCTTGGTTGTCTGATACAGGTATCATAAAGTTATCGGGGAAGCCCTGTAGTCTTGCACACTCCCTGGGCGTAAGCCTTCGGGGATTCTTCCCCCCTTGGGGAATCAGAATTTCAGAGCCATCCTTGTAGTACCTGGCTGAAATAGTTCTCGAAATTCCATTCAGATCGGTTAATCCAAAACCAAAACCGTTGCCTTTTGCTTTATGTTTTTCAGCATAATTTTTCAGATAATTCCAGAGCTTATCTGATAAGGTATATTTCTTGTCAACCCCTGATTCCAGTATCGTCTTAATTTTGTTTTCCGGATCCTTTACCTGAGGAAAGACAAATGCAGGTTCTTCAGAAAAAAGATGTTTGTCAAATCCAACAATAATAATCCTCTCCCGATGTTGTGGAACGTAATATTTGCTGTCGAGAACTTTAAAAAAGATCCAATAATCAAGTCCTTCTAATGTTTTACTTATTACTGTAAATGTTCTTCTCTTATCATGTGAAACAAGATTCTTGACGTTTTCTAGCATAAAAGCCTTTGGGCGTTTTGCTTTAATAATTCTGGCAATATCAAAAAACAATGTGCCCTGTGTTTCATCCAAAAAGCCATGTTTTCTACCAAGTGCATTCTTTTTAGATACCCCGGCAATAGAAAACGGCTGGCAGGGGAATCCTCCAAGAAGTACATCGTGTTCCGGGATATTTTTTTCGTCAATCTTAGTTATATCCCCAAACGGAACTTCACCAAAATTGGCTTCATAGGTCTTTTTTGCAAAATTGTTCCATTCGCTGGTAAACACGCACTTTCCCCCAAGATTCTGATATGCAAGTCTTATACCCCCAATCCCGGCAAACAAGTCAATAAACTTAAATTTAGGTTTACCCGGAGGAGGGAATGGTACATCAAACTTTAAGGGGACATAAAGCTGCTCCGGCTCTTCATTCGTTTGCAGCATTTCATTCTTCATATATGACTTAGCGTTCGCCTCGTAATAACTTCCTACTCCATTTCCCTGACTTTGCCAAAAATGCGTGACCGCCGCAAATCCATCATTAAGATGCTTGTCGAGCTTTAGATTGAAAGACTCCTTTATTTTGCTATAAGTTTTAGTCGCCATGTTTAATTTCCTTTTCTATTAGGGTAACGCAATTTGCTAAATTTTTTCGTATTTCGGAGCTCCAGAACCGCAAAACTTTCCACCCGGTTTCCACGAGGTTTTTATTAACTATGATGTCCCTTTCGATATTCCTTTCAATTTTAGTCCACCAAAACTTCCTATTGGTCTTGATTCGATATTTCTCCTTAACCCAATCCTTGCCATGGAAAAATTCACTATCCACGAAAATCGCGAGTCTGAACCTACTAATTGTTAAGTCAGGTTTACCAAAAACTTTTGAGTTATTTTTTCTGTACCTGTACCCTTTAGCCCACAATGCCTTTGCTAAGAGTACCTCATCCTTTGTACCCTTATTTTTTATAGCCTGCATATTCCTTCGACGCTGATCTGGTGTCAGAACATCCATAACCCAAATCTATATAAATATAGGTTTACTTACCCGATCGCGGTTTCCAGCTAACCAAGATACTTTGCTGCTATTAGTCCAAACGGGAAACACCAACGACTGAAAGCCTATTGTATCCTCTCTAATTCAACCCTTCACATCTCCGCAAACCTCATCAACTCCCCATAATCCCCCCGATCGGCATCCTTCAATGCAAGCAGATACATTTTACGCACCTCCTCCTTTGGCTCTACACTTGTTTGCCCCCACGAAAAAGGCCGGGGTGCTTTGAATAGCCGATAGATCAACAGATCCGCCATTAACTGGCTGTGGCGCCTATTGCCATTGGGAAAACAATGAATGCTTACCAGTCGGTGTTTGAAACGCAGGGCAATTTCCTGGTGACTGTACACCTCCTTATGGACCCAATACTGCGCATCGTCTAGTAAGGTCCTTAGGGCCGTGGGTATGGTCCATTTATCTACTCCAATGTTCTTGTCCGTTTGGCGGAACTCTCCGGCCCATTTCCATACATCACCAAACATTTTTCGATGGACTTCCTTTACAAAGGCCTCGGTAAAAAATCGCTTCATTGTAATGCGACGTCCCCAGTAAAAGGCCATCGCATTCTCAATATTCTGTTGCTCAAATTCGTCAAGTTCACCACGCGTGGAAATGGTGGGAATCAGCAAAGCATCCTTCTCCTCCTCTTCCAAGGGGGTTTGACCATTGGTATATATCAATGCTAATCCCATAGTATCTTAGGGAGTTCATGTACAAATTGAGCCGTTTTTTCTTCAATGGCTTTTTGTATGCGCTCTTCCGAGTTTTCCTGATCTTCCAACCGCATAGTATGACTTGTGCGCAATACGATCTCCGTTGCCAACTCTCTTGCCTTTCGTTCAATCAAGGCCTTCAATGTGCCGTCTTTGGGTACAAAGCCATACACCAAATGCATATCAAGGGCATCCGCCGCTTCACGCAAAGACTTTAAAGTGACGGACCCCTCACGCTCACGCATTTCCATGTGCCGCATGCTTTGTCTGGAAATTCCCAGTTTATTCCCAAGCTGCTCCAACGAGATACCCAACGCCATCCGAATGGCCCGGATCCAGCCTGTAGGGGGCTGAGCCTGCCTCACCGGCTCCATAAAAGCCTGCATCTTAGCACTTAACTGCTGATTTTGAAGGGCGTTGTTTTTCATTTTGTAATATTATACTATTACTTTAATACTACAAATGTAATACTATTTTATTACAAATGACACAATTTGTAATACTATACTATTACAAATATTTTATAAAATTGATCGCAACACTATTAAGACAGATGTATTTCCGCACCCTGCGCTCCTACGGAGCGCCCCTGACATTTTTTCCAAATAGCCACCCTGCCACCGACCCGGTTCCCCTACGGGGAACGAAAACTGGTTGGAATAAAATCCGCCGCTGCTGAGGTCTTCAGACTAAATAATATCTAATTAGACTTTCAGAAGAATTGATAGCACTAACAAGAGCTATTGGCCAACAATTTTAACATAGGCTGTGCCGTTAACACAAAAAAGTCCATGGTTTCCAGATACATATTCCTAATTCTATGCCTTACGCTTTCGATCAATCTATCCGCCCAATTTCAAGACACAGGATATTGTTCAAAAAAACCTCCTATCGACATTTCAGTAACAGTCAATGGATTTGAATTCGCCGACAAGGTATACATAAGCAAAGACACACTAAAAAATGGGTTTTCACTGAAAACAGCACAAGCCGATTATAATATAATGGGTTTCAGAGTTTATTTTTATGGCAAGTATATGGACTTGTACTGGAAGGACATAACTGGAAATAGAGCTACCCAAGAAAATCTCCCAATTCTAAGATCATTACACGGAGATGAATTGATGGAAATCGAATGCATAAATTTGAGGAAGGATAAAAACTTATACATCGCAAGGCATTTCATTATCATTATACCGGAAAAATAATTCCCAGATCAACCTAAGTCATTTACTCCATGCCTCATAAACTCGTTATCGCCTTTCTTATACTCACTAGTCTTTGTTGCCAACACAATACCACAACACGGGCTGAGGCTACCCAGGTTGACATTACCCAGATCAAAGATTCAATCTTTTTGGTAAGAGGAAAATACCTGACTGACTCCATTCCTAAGGGATATAAGAGTTTGATATTTAATGTATTAAAGAAATACGACCGCCCGAACCAAGTGCCCATGGAGTTTGAACCCAGACACCAAGTATATATAAAATCAACCTTCGAAGGTTTTAAAAACCTGGGTGACTTGAATGGTGATGACCGGCCAGATTCAGTATTTTTTCTGGATCCATTTCATTATGGCGATATTGACTCAGGCCAATCCTATTATTTCACCGACACTTCTTTGCCAAGAATTCCCTCCGATTCTTATTGTTGTCATATAAACAATGTATTTGTTCTGCCCGATATTGCCGAAAATAAAACAAGGGAATTGGGTATTTATTATTCCAGTTGTGCAAGCCGTTACAAATCCATACGGTACTATATACTTAAAAACGGAGGCTGGGATCAATTCGCTACCTCAGAATTTGATATTTTAACCCAGGATCCTTCCCAGATCAATTTCAGTGATCTGGTCAAAAAACTGGATCAGAATACCATCGCGGTGAAGAATTTCCTGGAACTAAAAACCTTTTGGGATACAATCCGGTTAAGCTCCAAATGAAATTGATTTCTCCTCTGCGCCTCTGTGTCTCTGTGGTTCCTGATTTCCCTGTTTCTGTGTCTCCCCACCCCTGCAGTCCTCCTTTCTCCAAAAAATTCGACCTTTAACCCCATGACCACACCCCCTCCTTGCTTCTTTCGCCCCTTACAATCATCAGATGAAGATATACTACTTGATTATCTCGAAAAACTGAGCCCGCAGACCCGCCTTCGCTTCGGCCCCCACCCCTACGATAGACAGGCCATCCGTGATTTTTATCGCCCCGAAAATCTAAACCACGGATTTGTAGCCATAGCACCCCAACACCAATCCATCATTGGGTATGCCATCATCAAATACGGCTTTCTTCAACATGATGCACCCAGACTTCAAGGCTATGGACTTGAACTAAACACCCTTTCCGATTGCACCTTTGCGCCTTCTGTAGCCGATGACTGGCAGGGCCATGGAATCGGTAGCGGGTTATTTGATTTTATCCTTGCCGGGTTAAAGGATCTAGGCAAAAAACGTTTGATCCTTTGGGGCGGGGTACAGGCTTCGAATGACAAAGCCATTTCATACTACCTGAAAAAGGGGTTTCGTCATTTGGGGGAGTTTGAATACAATGGTATAAACCTGGATATGGCGTTGGATATTTTCTGAAGACCCGAAATTTTTCAATAGTTAAATCGAGGAAAATAGTTTTCCTGAAAAGTAATATATTTATTACCTTTGCTCCATGAAGTCGAGCGAACTCGTGCGGTTGTTAAAAAAGGATGGCTGGTTTGTAGTTCGACAAACTGGAAGTCATATGATCATGGAGCATCCCTCAAAAAAAGGCCAAATCGTTTGCCCCTTCCATGGTAGTCATGAGGTGGGAAAGGGCCTGGAAAGAAAGATCAAAAAAGATGCAGGTATAAAATAAATACGCAGTGCTATGAAAATTGAAATGTTCGTTGAAAAAACAAAAACAGGCTATTCAGCCTATGCCCAAAAATTTCCGGTTTATACAGTTGGTAAAACACTGGAACAACTGAAAGGCCAAATGCTCGATGCGCTTAATCTCTATTTTAAAAAGGAAGGAAAAACCATCACAGAAAATGACCTGAAGATCGTACTGGATCTTCCTCAATTTTTTGAGTTTTATAAAGTCATTAATGCCAAGGCCCTCTCCGAACGAATAGGCATGAACCAAAGTCTGCTGGCTCAATACATAAAAGGACATAAAAAACCCTCTACCACTCAATCGCAGCGTATACTGAAAGGAGTGCAACAAATCGGGAATGAACTGGCCGCCATTCGGTTTTTGCTTTAATTGCATCTTACCGCCATAGTACGGCAAAAACTGATTTTTCCTCTGCGCCTCTGCGTCTTTGCGCCTCCGCGGTTTCCCTCCCGGCACCATTTGTGCCCAAACACATCTCCGAAGAATCCTTATATTAGCCCTATTACTACCAAAACTCTCCCATGCGTAAACTTCTGCCTCTGCTCGTTCTGCTGAGCATTTGCCAATCGAGCATCTCCCAGCCAAAAAAAGACACCACTGATTATAATGCCGTTTTCAAAGCCGTCAAATGGCGCAATATCGGCCCCTTTCGGGGTGGCCGCTCGAACTGCGCCACAGGTGTAAAAGGAAATCCGATGGTATACTATATGGGCACCACCGGAGGTGGCCTCTGGAAAACCGATGACATGGGCATTACCTGGAGAAATATCTCGGATGGCTTTTTTACTACCAGTTCGGTGGGCGCCGTGGCCGTATCGGAAAGCGATGCAAATGTGGTGTACGTGGGCATGGGCGAACATGCGATTCGCGGGGTAATGACCTCGCACGGCGATGGCGTGTATAAATCAACCGATGCAGGCAAGACCTGGAAGAAAACAGGTTTGGCGGAAACCCAACACATCGCCCGGATCCAGATCGATCCGAAAAACCCGGATATCGTCTATGTCGCGGCACAAGGCGCGCTCTTTGGCCCGAATAAGGAAAGAGGAATTTATAAATCCACTGACGGAGGCAAGACCTGGAAAAACATATTATTTGTCAATGAACAAACCGGCTGCACGGAACTGTCGATGGATATGAACAATCCCCGCATCCTCTACGCCGCCATGTGGGAACATGGCCGCCGCCCCTGGCAGGTGATCAGCGGTGGACCTGGCTCGGGTTTGTATAAATCAACCGATGGGGGCGAACATTGGGAAAAAATGGAAGCGGGCTTACCAAAAGAAATGGGCAAAATGGCGATCTCGGTCAGCCGCGCCAATCCGGAAAAGGTCTATGCCCTGATTGAAAGCGATTCGCAAAAAGAACAAGGCGGTTTGTTTGTTTCCACCAACAGCGGCCAGTCATGGTCCCGGATCAGCCAAGACCACCGCCTGGTGCAACGCGCCTGGTACTATATTGAAGTATTTGCCGATACCAAAAATGAAGACCTGGTGTATGTGCTGAGTGCTCCCGCCCTGAAATCATCTGACGGTGGTAAAACCTGGAGTCAGTTGTCTGGGATGCACGGGGATTATCACGACTTATGGATCAATCCCGATAACGCAAGTAATCTGGTCCTTTCGGATGACGGTGGTTCTGTCATTAGTTTTAACAGCGGCCAATCCTGGAGCACACAGAGTAATATGCCCACGGGTCAGTTTTATCGCTTGAACGTGGATAACCAGTTTCCCTACCGTATTTACAGCGGGCAGCAGGACAATACGAGTGTCAGTATCGCGAGTCGAGAAATTGGTGGAAGTGGTATTACTGTTCGCAGTTGGCGTAGCTCCGCCGGAGGGGAAAGCGCTTTTCTGGCTTTCAATCCGGATGATCCACGGTATGTGGCAGGAGGAAGTTACCTCGGCACGATCGAGTTTCTGGATACCAAATCCAATGCGGGTACAAACGTAATGGCAGCACCGATCCAATACCTGGGTCGCGATGCCAAGGACATGAAATACCGCTATGCCTGGAATGCCCCCATCATCTGTTCCAAACACGATCCGCGTGTTTTCTACCATGGTGCGCAGGTGTTGCTGCGTACGGATGACTGGGGTAAACATTGGACAGAAATTTCACCGGACCTCACCCGAAACGATAAAAGCAAACAGGGAAAGATGGGTGTGCCCTATACGAATGAAGCCGTTGGCGCGGAGAACTATGGCACCCTTGCCTATGTAGCTGAATCACCCACCGAAGCGGGCGTGATCTGGACAGGCAGCGATGATGGGCTGGTACATATCACCCGCGATAATGGAAAGACCTGGACAAACGTAACGCCTGCCGGACTTCCCGAATGTCTTGTCAATGCGATCGGATTATCGGCCTTTGACAAAGCCACGGCCTATATCGCCACCACGCGCTATAAATTCAATGATAAAGCACCGGGATTATATAAAACAACTAACTACGGCAAAACCTGGACCCGCATTGATAACGGTATTCCCACGGGGGCTTTCACCCGTGTTTTACGTGAGGATCCGGCGCGAAAAGACCTCCTGTATGCCGGTACGGAAACAGGGGTTTATATTTCCTGGAATGGGGGCAAAGACTGGTCACCCTTTCAACTTAACCTGCCCAACACACCCGTTCATGACCTGATGGTAAAAGAGGGTAACCTGATTGCCGCCACTGCAGGCCGTGCTATTTGGATCCTGGACGATCTTTCCCTGATCCGTCAATACAGCAAATCGGATACCGTCATGAAGTTTTATCAACCAGAGGCCGCCATGCTGCTGACAGGTTACAGCGAACTCGATGAAAGCGATGAATCATTTACCGGTACCAACTCCTCACGCGGTGTCAATCCCGCCACTGGGCTCACGTTATATTATCAGTTATCGGAATTAAAACCCACCGATACCCTTACCCTGCAAATTTTCAATGAAAAAAATCAGTTGGTCCGGGTGATCTCATCTGTGGCTGACAGTACCTACCGTCGCTACGATGGAGGTCCCGAAGCCGCGCCATTACTTTCGGCGAAGAAAGGATTGAACCGCTTTGTGTGGAATTTCCGTCATGCCACGATACCGGGCGTACCCGATGTGTACATTGAGAGCAGTTATGCTGGTCATAAGGCCATACCAGGGACATATCGGATGGTCCTGTCAGGTGGCAACAAATCTGTTTCAACTACGGCGACCGTGGTAGCCAATCCCACCTACCGGACATCTCCACAAGACTACGAAGCGTATCACGCCATCATGTGGGAAATGGAAACCCATGTAACGGAAATGCACCACCTCATCAATAAATTATATGCCACCCGTCAACGATTGGAGACCGTACTGGCCGCTTTACCTGCTACCAGTGCATTTGATCTCGTGCGCAAGGAAGGAAATGAACTCATCGCGCGGTTGAAAACCTGGGATGAAGAAATGGTACAACGGAAATCGAAGGCCTATGATGATGTGGAAAATTTCGAAAATAAGTTTACGGCCAATTATCTGTTTTTACTCAATCAAACCGAAAGTGATATCCCTCAGGTAAACCAGTCCTCGCTGGATCGAAAAAAGGAACTCGACGCACAATGGGTATTACTAAAGGGAAAAGCCGATCAAATCATAAACACAGATATCCCGGCTATAAATAAGAAATTATGGGCACTTGGGGTAGGGGCGATTGACTCGTTTTAAATACATATTATATTAGTTGTCATAAAAACTGATTGTCAATACCTTACTAAAAATATCAATAGATTTTTCCTTGTAAATCGAATATTGAGTTTTAGAATTACAAGGAAGATTTAAATATACGGTTGCGGGTTTGATGGTACGTTTTAAGGGATGAGTCGTAACCGCAGTGTCCCGGCTTCATCAAACAGTGCCGGGCATAGCAGTGGATGGCGAAAGAAAGTTTCATAATCCATCCACTTTCCATCAACCTTGATCTTACGGTAGATGAGTCGTATACCATGGCTATAGTCCACATACCAATTGACATGCCCGGTGTACAAAGATTGTATGGGACGACCATCTAACTTATGCCAGCCATAAATGGCTACCCGGTTAGTACGGCCCTTGAGTGAGGAATCGCTGCAAATAACCACATCCTTTTTGATCCCACTGATCAACCCCTTTTTTCCTTCGCGCTGTCCCTCAATGATCAGATGGTGTTGCCACATGGTCACCGTACTATCGCGAAAGGCATACATGGGTACAGGTTCGAGTTTCACCTGGCTTTGTTGATGAATCAGGTCTACCATGCGGCGGGTAGGCAGAAAACAATGCAGGCTATCGGCCAATACTTGTGCCACCATGGGAGTAAGAGGCACCCGGGCCCAATTGGATGAAGTACCAATCATCACATAGTCCGGAGAACAGTAAAAAACAATTGTATGTGATTTGCCGGTTGAATCAGTATGCGCCACGTTGATGGGGACAAACTGAAAAAAATGAGCGGGAATATTTCCCTGTGAAAAATAATCAAGAAAAAGCGAATCACGTTGTTGCCAGTTATAAGCAGCGGCTTGTTTGTAAAATGCGTTTCCTGTAATGGGGGCAACTCCCTGAGGGGAATGGGGAATTTTCAACCTGTGTGTGCAGGAGAGTAGCAGAGAAATCAGAAGATAAAATGAAATTGCCTTACGGGTCATGGTCATAGCTGAGATAACAGGATAGCGGATGAAGATGTAATACTTAGTCATCCGCTATCCCTATCTCCAGCTAAAGATAAAGAACCCTACGCGCGGGTCAATATCCTCTATGCTATTTCTTAAAATACTTCAACCCTTCTTTCCTGAAAATATAGGCGGTGATACTGCAGCAAACCAGGGTCACAATGGCCAGGATGAACAATTGTCCGCCATCTCCTTTGCTTTCGATACCGATCACAAGAAGATGAGAAAGAATGGCTCCGCCCATCAGCCCGATGCCTAATACGGCGCCGAATATAACCGTCGACGGAATCAGCAGCAGTACCCCGGCAATCAATTCAATAACTCCCGTGCCGATCCGGCCCCAGGGCTCTACCCCCAATTTGGTAAATAGATCAACACTCTCCGGGTGACCGGTAAATTTGAAATAAAGTGTTTGAAACAAAATAAGTGCTGCCGCTATCCGGAACAGCCAGGAAAGTTTTTTCATGATTGATTGCTTTTCTAATAAATACGCTAAAACGGTCCAAACCGTACAAAAAATAGCAAAAAGGCAATAATAATTACTTCATACCGGCCGTAGCTGCTGCGATCTGGCTACGATCAAGATATTGATCCTGGTAATCGATCATACCGGCCTCATTATAGTGGTTGACCTGGTGTACCCAGAATTTAATATGCTTGCCGTTCTTATATGTTGCGTGTGCATTGGCCCAATGCAGTACCCATTTTCCGGTTGGGACATTGGGTGACTGGGGCTCATGCATTTGCAGGGGTACAAAAATATGGTCGGTAAAGGTGATCGTGTCAATGAGGGCAAAGCGCTTGGAATAATAATCCTTTACCGCCTGCTTTCCGATCAGACTATCACCGGATGACCAGAAATAGCGGACATTCTCGTCCAATCCGGCCGTAAACCCATCCACATCCTTTTTCGAAAATGCTTCAAAAGCCGCCTTCATGGGCTCGGTCACCACCATGGACAGCAGTTCCATCGAAGCGGTCTTTTTCTCCACTTCTTCGGCAGGTTTTTCAGCCGGTTTGTCGTTACAAGAGTTCAGGCAGCCAATAGCCACCAGGGCAAACAAGATCGTTTTACGCATAACATTGGTTTTGGTTAAAATGAAGAAATAAGCGGTTTTCGGTGCGGGGAGCTTTCCAGAGTGGAGTTACTAAATGTACCCAAAATCCATAACCATATAAGAGATTTGTTTGAAGGCAGAAAAACTAAACAGGGTTTCGTCTCGATCAGGCAATACTGTAATTTGAATCAAAAATACCCAAACCATTATGGATGAGCCAATTAAACAGGTAATGCAACAAATGATCCGGATCACTGATGAGGAACTGGATTTATTTCTGGTCAAAACCAATCAACGTTCTTTCAAAAGACAAGAGATATTAAGCCGACCAGGACTTATACCCAATGAGGTATTTTTTATTAATAAAGGATTAATCAGAGTTTCACTGATAGACAATGAAGGCAATGAACATACCATCCACTTTGCGCTCGAAAATCAATTCATTGCCGACTATGCCAATTTTATCCAGGGCGCTCCCTCCTTTTATACTTTACAAGCCATGGAAGAGACCGAAACCGTGGTACTCCCGAGGTCAGCTATTGAATGGGGGTATACACACCTGAAAGAGGGACAAAAAATGGGGAGGTTGATCGCAGAATATTATTTCATTTACCAGGATAACCGGATCAAGAATACCTATATCCGTACACCCAAAGAACGCTATGATTCGATCACTGATATTTTCCCCAATATACATAACCGGGTGCCCCAACACATGATCGCCTCCTATTTGGGGATCAGTTCCATTCACCTCAGCCGGCTGAAGAAAAAGGATAAACTATAAACAAATGTTATCGTTTGCCACAGGAAGGCAGTGGAAATTTGTGGATATCAATAAACGATAACCATGACAAAATTCCCGCTGATACTGATATTGCTGAGTTCCCCCTTTACCGGCTTTTCCCAGAATATCGACAAAGCGCCGATTCGTTGGCCCGCAGGATATGATCCTTCAAAAGCAAGATTTTATGTCTATAACGAAATAACCATTGAGGCGAGCCCTGAAACCATTTGGCCTATACTTATCAATGCCCTGGCATGGCCAGATTGGTACAAAGGCGCTAAGGATGTTTCCTTTAAAACTTCAGATCGGAAAGCGTTGGAAAAAGATTCTTCATTTTTTTGGAAAACCATGGGACTCCGGTTTGAATCGATGGTACGGGAATTTGAACCAATGAAGGTGCTGGCCTGGGAATCAAAAAAGAAAAGCATCCAAGGTTATCATGTATGGTATCTTATCCCAACTGAAACAGGAACCCGGGTGGTAACCGCCGAAGCACAAAATGGCTGGCTCGCTTCTATCGAAAAGATTTTTCAACCAAAGAAACTCCGCAAACTCCATGATATCTGGCTTCAGGAATTGAAAAAACTTGCTGAAAAACCTATTTCTGGTCTCAAATCATGATCTGAGGCGACCAGGAACCGCCAGGCCCCCACATTTGCTGTCAAATACAAATTGACATGCGAAAACTTTTTAAACGAATAACTGCCCCGATCCATCTTCCCTTTTGGTGGCAGGACCTGATCCTCGCCATCCCCCGTATCGTTGCCGGCTACCTGATGTCGGTTGAGTTCGGGGCGCCAAAATTCGGGCTCCCCTGGAGCGAGGCTGACCGTAACCTGGGTTTCTTCGAGGTTGTCTATTGGTTTCCGGAAGACGTCAGCGCCTATGGCGGGATATTCAGTGCCTTCCCCGTTTTCTTTGCCTGGATGGGTGCTTTTAGCGAAGGCATCGGCGGAATCGCCTGGATACTGGGGTTCCAAACACGCATTTTCTCCTTTCTCCTGGTTTGTACCATGGCGGTGGCCGCTTTTGCCCAACAATGGGACAATGGGCTCTGGTCCATGCTGCCCGCCCTCGGCTTTCTTTGCCTGAGCCTCCAACTCATGGTCCTGGGTAGTGGCCGGTTTGGTCTCGATTATCTTCTACACAAAAAACTAAAACCATGAAATCAATCCTGTTCATAATATGTATTGCTCTTTTTCTCTCTGCCTGTGTTCAGAAAGCCTACAAGAAAACCATCATCATTACCCTGGAAGTAAAGGGGAAAAAGGATATCGAAACAGTTGGTATCCGTGGTGGAGGTGGTCCGCTTAGCTGGGATGAAGACTATCCACTTCAAGCCATTGTAAAAGACTCGCTCTATGGTACGACCATTGAGTGGGTCACCGGTTTTGGCACCGGGGAAGTCAAATTCACGGTGAATGGCGATTGGGAATTAAAAGAAAAACCCAACCGGGTGGTGAAGTTGGGTAAAGGAGCGGATACAGTGTATTACAAAGCTGTGTTTGGCGAAAATGATCCCAGCCCTAATAAATAAAAGGCATAAAGCTAAAGATTCACTGAAGGGTAATTCCTCTCTCCAAAATGCCTTTAGCCTGTATATCAATGGAATCCTTGTGCTGGAGCAACAAGGCACCTGCCTGTTTCTTAAATAATAAATAGTACTTGCCAGGCAGAAGGTTGGTCTTTATGGCCATGCCCTTGGTATTACTCTTAATGGAAAGTAACCCAAAACTACAGGTGTCTCGCAGCCAAATTTGCCGGCTTGAGAAAAAGCAAGCCTCACAATCATTGATCAGTCCACCGGTATTGTCTTTTATTGTATAGAAAACACCATTCTGGCTTTTTCGGTCAAACTTCAAAACAGGAGTACAATCCTCTTTTGATTCATTTAAAAGTACTTCCGATTCACCGGCAAAGCTGACCTTAAAATCACCTTCTCCCGTTTCGGTACTGGTAGAAACGATATAGGTTTTGCCTTGCACCAGGTTTTTAAAGGTAAAATATCCTTGTGCATCCGTCTTCACCTTATTCAGAAAATTTGCACTATCGTTCTTATACCGAAGGAATACATCCACCTCTTTGGCAAGGGGTTTCTCCACCCCATTGTCATTGATGCTATCCTGGATAAATAACCTACCATAGATAAATAGTTTGCTGTCTGCATCATTGCGGATGGTTTTATACTTCTCGCAGGCAGTCAACACCAGTGTTAATATAAACAAGGAAAATAAAAACTTGCGCATATACTTATTTTATAAGTCCAATTAATTTAACAAATGTCACCGGCTCCAGATTGAGCGAAAGAAAGGCGCCGGATCTCTTATAAGCTGAAGCCTGATCAATGATCTGGCCATTTGAAATGGTGAACCGTGTGTCTTTATAAAAATGTACCCCACCGATACAGCGTAGTCCGGGTACGATATCATAACTGACCCCGGTATAGAAATTATCCAGTGCCTTTTTCAAACTTAAACCGGCGTACAGGGATATACGGGAAAAATTAGGTTTGAGCCGATCATCCACTTTCAACAACCCAAGTGGATAGATATGTAAACCGGCGATGGGTTTTACACGGTCTGCTTCCGAAATGTCTACTTGATTGCCACTTGCCTGTTTGGTGAAATAATCGTTGGTGGTTACCCCCAGTCCGATGCTAAAATCTAACCAATGACGCTTGGCATATTTGAATTTATGCCGGATCGCCACCTTGGAAGTCGCTGTATCCTCTATCACTTTAATCTTGGGCACCTGGTCACTCATGACCTTAAATGTAATTTCCGAAGGTGGTTTGGGTAACTCGGGAGCATATACTACCGTTCTTAGTTCAGGGACTTTACCCGAAATTTCTTCTTTAAAGGCGCCGGTGCTGTCCTTGGTAAGAACCATGGGTAAGGAGCGTTGAAAAATCCGGGCATAAGAAGTCAAAAGAGGCAATAGGTTATCATTGAAGTGTGCAGACAAACGGTTCAGTGCCTCTCGATATGAACGCTGCAAATCAAAATAACATTTAAACCGAACCAGAAAAGCTTCGACATCTTTTTTCAATTGAACGGTATCCTTATACTCCATTGGATAACATCTGTCGCGAATGACAAAACTATCAATCAGGCATTTGTCCATTGGGTACTGGCAACTGGAACAATTGGCCACATCAATAACCAGTATACTGGCTTCGGCAAAGGAAAACTTATCCACAAGCATATTCTTAGTTACTGGGATCTTTCGTTTATTAATCGTGACAAAATACTCCTTGTCTTCCAGGTCCCTGCCACCGCCTTTCCATAATTTTTCATCCTCATACCCATCGATGGCATTCTCCCAATAGACCTGCTGCATTAAGGGTGAAAAACCATCCCACCCCGATGAAGTTCTGGTAAGTAAACTTACTTTGTCTACCGAAGTGGTAACAGAGCCCGTTATGTTACCCGATGGATTCGTCACCCTCTTGAAGCCATTTACATCCGTGCTTATTTTACCCCAGTTTCCTGTAATGGTACTTGCATTGGTCAACACATCCGATAAAGCGCCCGCGCCCAAGGCCTTATCCACCGCTTGTACCAAAGCGGATTTATCTTCTATGGTTTCAGAAGAAACGGAAACTGTAAGCTTCTCTTTGGCTGGTACATTATAAATAAAGAACCCGGGTTTGGCGCGGGTGTCCAACTGTTTAGGAAAGGCGCGCTTGTTTAGGTATTCAAAATCATTGGCTGCGTTATAAAAAAAGTAGTGGTTAAGCCCTTGCTTTTTCAAATCTGGCACTACAAGCTCATTGCGGATGCTCTTGGTTTGAAGCAAACTGGCCAAAAGCGTATTTTCAGCCGAATCACTTAATAATTCTTTCTTACGGATCGAATCGGTCAACAGACCCATGCGCTCTGTTGCCGGATAACGGCGGTCGGGTGTGGTGGCCATTAAAGGATTGATCAATAAATAACCCTGCGAATACCAAAGCCATTTTTTGAAGAAATCCTTTTGGAGCAATTGGACTACCGCATTCTTTGAGTCCTTACCCAATAGATCAGTTATACTCTTTTTAAATTTTTCGTATGCCTTGATGGAATCAATCACATTACAAAGAGCCAGCTCCCTATTTATCCGTTGAAGTGTATCCTTGGTCTCCTGCAGGGCTTTTTCTAATTCACGCCAGGCCCTTTTGTATTCGCCTGACATGGCATAATCCTCCAAATGGTCGGCTTGCATTGTTTGGAATAATTGTTGAAGAAGATACCTTTTCAGATTATTAACAAAGATGACCCGGCTGATATAAAATCCCTTTACCGTATCCCTTTTAAGCTCCAGATAAATATTCTCATCGAGCAAGGTCTTGATTTCCCTGGGAGATGGCACATAGGAGAAAGATTGCTGCTGCATGGTATCTTCGTCAGTTCCGGTAAGATAGGTAAGGAGTTTACCCATCTCCTCCAGGATACTATTATAGGATGCCTCATCCCAGATAGCCGAATAAAACTGTTTTAAACCGAGGTCCGGGTCTTCCATATTTTCTTTCGCCTCGCGGAAGCGTTTGGCCAGTTCATTCCGGACCTCCTTTCGTTGGTCGGCGCTAAGCTTCTGATCTTGTGGCAGATTAAACAGGGCTACTTCAGGTTTGAATAACTTATGAGAGAAGATTGGACCCGTGAGTTCGATCTGCCCATCCTCTTTGAATGTGTAAGTTTTTTGCGCACGGACCTCGAAGATCGAGCCTAAGAATAACATAATAAACATGCTATTCTTTATGAATGACATTCTCATAGCCAAAGCTTTGGTTTAGTGTTCACTAATTTGCGAATAATAGCAAGATTAGCTGAAAAGGAAAGTACAAAAAACCGTGAAATCACCCAATTTCTCCGGCCCCGAAGAGCAAGTTTAGGTCATATATGACCGTGAGTCTACCCCATACCACAACCCGCTGCACCGCCCATTTCTTTGTGTCGGCCGCGTGAAACAAAACCTCCTGGTTATATACAAGTATTTGCCAATGGATCAGCGATTTCAAACGAAAAGCCAACAAACGTCCAACTAAAACGTTAATAATCAATAAATAGTAATAATTAATTCCTGCCCATTGTCCAAAAGCTGGAAATAAAGACCTACCTTCAATATGTGAACACAAGTTCTCCATCATTTAGTCAGGATCAGTTTTAATTCTTACACTTCGTTTCTGTAACAATTTCTCCTCCTCTTTACACCTGCTGTAGTCCTTCTGTCACATTTTTTAAATCAATCAATTTTTATTTATGAACATGTATGTATCTAACCTGGGCTTTCATGTGCAGGAAGAGGACCTAAAAAAATTATTCAGCGCTTTTGGCGAAGTAACTTCTGCCAAGATCATCACCAATCGGGATACCGGTCAAAGCCGTGGATTTGGTTTTGTAGAAATGACCTCCGATGACGACGCCAACAAGGCAATGGCTGCCCTGAACAACAAAGAACTGGAAGGACGCGCGATCTCCATCAGCGTGGCTCGTGAAAGAGAAAACCGTACGCAACGCGGTGGTAGTGGCGGTGGTCGTTGGTAATCAGCAACTGATCAATCAACCCTGATATACAATCCGTACCCCTGTAAACCGAGGCATGAGCAGAGATAAACTTCCCTGCCATGCTTTTGGCTTTATCACTAAATCCATCGAATGCCATTTGCAAAACAAGATCTGAACTTCATTCATTACAGGTGGGCCCTCGAAGATGAGCCAGCCAGCATCCTGTACCAGGGCGAACCCTCCCGCAGGGTTTTTGATCCCTTCAATGGTAACCAGGTGCTATTTCTGATCAATGCCTGTGATTCGGCACTGGGCGCACTGAGCCTGAAAGAAGTAAGGCAATTGGAAAGCAAGATCGCGCATCAACTTCCGGCCGATATCAAAAGCGAACGCTCGGTATTCAATTGGATAAAACAAAACAAAAAAAGCTGGATCGAAACCACCAGTTGATCCATTTATATTTAACTAAAAAAACACCCGGTTATTGAACTATGGCAAAATCTAGAGAAACATTCAACAAAAAGAACAAAGAACAGAAAAAGCAGAAGCAACGCAAAGACAAGCAGGAAAAGATGGAAGAGCGTAAGCTGAATGCGAAAAAAGGCAAAAGCCTGGAAGATATGATGGCCTATGTTGACGAAAATGGCAATATCACCGACTCCCCTCCCGATCCCAGAAGCCGTAAGGTCATCAATGTAGAAGATATTCAGATCGGTATCCCCGCCGGTAACGAAAGGGACGACTCCCGCTCCGGTGTCGTACAATTCTTTAATGATGAAAAAGGATTTGGGTTCATTCTCGATGGCCTCAACAAAGAAAGGATCTTCTTTCACAACAGTGGACTGCTGGAAGCCGTTCAAGCCAATGATAAAGTACAATATGAGTTACAGGCAGGTGAACGTGGCTGGGTAGCTGTTGATGTAAAAAAGTTGGCCAAATAATACGCTCCTACCGGGGCTTACCTACTCAATACCGGTAACAAACCGCATTGATATTCATCCCGGCACCTACTGAAGCGAATAATACCACATCGCCAGGTGTCAGCGTATGAGGGGCCAACTGGTCCTTGCGTACCAGATCATACAACGTGGGTATCGTAGCCACCGAACTGTTACCAAGCCATTTAATACTCATCGGCATCACATCGGCCGGTACAGGTATATCGTATAATTGATAGAGCCGCTGAATGATGGCCTCATCCATTTTTTCATTGGCCTGATGAATGAATATCTTTTTGATATCCCGGATATCCACGCCACTTTTATCAATACAATCCTTCATGGCTGCGGGTACATGGACCAGGGCATATTCATACACTTTTCGCCCTTTCATTTTGATATACCGCACATGAGGATCACTTCCCGGCTGGGCCGAACTGCCCATATTGATATACTCCACTTCGCTCAGCGAATGGGTTTGCACACTGGCGGATAAAATACCTTGTTGCGTGGGACTATCGTCTTTGTATTCCAGCACCACTGCGCCTGCTCCATCACTAAAGATCATGCTGTCCCGGTCAAACGGATCGATCACGCGCGAAAGTGTTTCGGTACCAATGATCAGGGCCTTTTTGGCGATCCCGGCTTTAAAAAATGCATCGGCCTGGATGACACCCTGTAGCCATCCCGGACATCCAAATAACACATCATAAGCGATACAAGCCGGATTGCTGATTCCCAACTCATGCTTGATGATACAAGCCAGCGAAGGCACGGCCACCGACTGGATGGTATCAGGAAGGACATTCCCAAAATTATGCGCCACGATCAACTGGTCGATGGACTCGGGGTCCACCCCACTATCGGTCAGGGCATTCCTGGCCGCCAATGTCCCAATACCCGAAGCCATTTGTTCGGGGGTAACATATCTTCTCTCCTCAATACCGGTGATCATCCGAAACTTTCGGACAATATCGGCAGAGGGAATGGGCAAAACCTGCCCCTCGGCATAAAAAGGTTGTTGGGAAAAATCCTGATTGGTCCTGGTCAGTGTTGGAATATAGCATCCTGAGCCGGTTATCACAGAGCGGGGCATTGTGCTAAATTATTATTGATTGATAAAGTGGCTGATGCCGGAGCAAAAGCGGTAATTGGTAATCGTCTCAAGAGCAGTGGTTTGAAAGGTAAGAAACTTTCGGCTGATTGAACCGAATAAATAATCGATTCAAGGCGGGGAGAAATGATTACCTTTGCCGCCACAGCGCCTCCGACAGGCTCGCTCTTTAAAATCAAAATATGACGAACGAACTTATCGAACAGTACATTCTCGCCAATAATCGGAAGAATAAAATGTTGTGCATTCATTTTAAAAACCGGGAATCCATCAACGGAGTCTTCATCTTTACAAACGACTACGAAGAGCTCAAAAAGAAGAACTTTTGGCGCATCGTGGCCGAAGGCCGCAAGGACGAATGGCAAAGCACCAAGAAGCTCGCCTGCAGCCGCCTCTTCAGCGGCACCGAATTCACCCGGCTGACCGAGGCCTCATAACCCTCCCATCGCATTTTCACTCCGCGAAATCACTGACTATCAACTCCAAAATAATCTTTACCGCTAAATAGGGGTAAACGGTTACTTGCTTGTTATACATTAAATATACTTTTGGAGGCCGCTTTACAAATAGAAACGGGCTACAGACAAGCAAGCATGGAACTGGAAAAGGATACCACCGCCTCCCTACTCATGAGGAAGGACCCGGCTGCCTTTGAACAGGTTTTTAAACAATACTATAAAAACCTGCATGCCTATGCTTTCACCATGCTGAAGGACAATGACCAGGCCGAGGAAATGGTGCAACAGGTTTTCTTCAAACTCTGGGACCGTTCCGAAAACCTGAACCTCACCGGCAGCGTTCAAGCCTACCTCTACAAAGCCGTCTACCACGAGTGCCTGAATTATATCAAACATCAAAAAGTGCGGTCCGATCATCAACTCCGAGTAGCCTATAGCCTGAAAAACCAAAGCGACAACGCGGCTAAAAAGGTCTTAACCAAAGAATTGGAAGTCCGCCTGCGCAGCGCCCTGAATGAACTGCCTGAACAATGCCGGACCATCTTTCAAATGAGCCGATTTGAAGAACTGAAGTACAAAGAGATCGCCGATCGATTGAATATTTCCATCAAAACCGTAGAGAACCAAATGGGCAAAGCCCTGAAAATGCTAAGAATCAATCTGGCCGATTGCCTGACGATATTCCTAATCCTGATCTTGCCATCCTAAAAATCATTGATCCTGGAGACAAATTTCAACCATATCACCGATGAACTGCTGGTAAAATACCTGCTGGAGGAGGCGTCACCCGAAGAACGCCAGCAAGTAACAGCCTGGATGTCCGACCAAAAGGAAAACCAGCAATACTTCGACCAGTTCAAAACCATTTGGGATGCCGCCCAAAGCCTGGCAATTACTGCGGAGGTGAATGAGGAAAAAGCATGGCAAAGACTTCAATATCGGATGAGTGCAGGGGATTCCGCGGTGAACGCAGAGAACACGAATTACACGAAGGAGACGAATGACTCAGATTCTTCCCCCTCCGTGAAATTCGACAAATCCGTGAAATCCGTGTCTTCCGTGAAATTCGTGTTACCAAGGGTGGCTGCCTCTATAATCCTGTTAGCCGCAATCTCTTTCATTGGATTTTTGCTGGTCAATAAAAATCAGGTTCAACAACTGGCCCTCAACTCAGGCAATGAAGTTAAGATTGATACCCTCTCTGACGGTTCCATCATCACCCTCAACAAAGCATCTTCACTCTCCTATCCTTCTAAATTCAAGGGAGATAAAAGAGCGGTGGCGCTAAAGGGCGAAGCCTTTTTCAATATCACACCCGATAAGGAGAAACCATTTATAATTTCCGTTGATAGCATTGAAGTGACCGTAGTAGGTACCTCTTTTAATATCAAAGCGGAAAAAGAAAGTACTGAGATCATTGTAGAAACAGGCATTGTACGTGTAGCCACCTCAGGCCAGTCGGTGGAACTGCGGGCGGGCGAAAGGATCGTTTTCAATGCCGGGGGAACAATAGCCAAAGAAAAGGTTTCCGACAAACTCTATAATTATTACCGCAGCAAAGAATTTGTTTGTGACAATACCCCGCTCTGGAAACTGGTGGAAGTGATCAAGCAAGCCTACCAAACCGATATCGTGATCGGGCGTGAAGAACTGCGTAACCTGCCCATGAACGCCACATTCAATAACGAATCCCTCGATCAGGTACTAAAAGTCATCAGTCTGACCTTTGATATCAAAGTCACCAAAGAAGAAAACAGGATCATCCTCGAATAATATTTTCCATGGAATGCCATCTCCATATCCGGCCAAACAAGCCCCTCAAAGCCATTTTGATCTTCCTGATCATAACACTAAGCTCCATTGGTAGTGTCGCCCAATTGCTGTCAAGACCCATTTCGCTTAATCTTAAAAACCAGCGGCTCGACAATGTCCTGGAGATCATCAGCAACAAAGGTGATTTCTACTTCTCTTACAATTCGAGCATCATCAACAAAGACAGCCTGGTTAATTTATCTGTTTCCAATAAATCGGTAAAAGAGATCCTCTCGCTCCTATTCAATGATACCTATGAGTTCAAAGAAAGCGGCAATTTCATCATTATCAAAAAAGCCCCGATCCGGATGACAATGGTGACAAAAGTGGAGGAAAAGGAAGACCGGATCTTTACCATCTCCGGGTTTGTGTACAACGAAAACAATGGACTTGCCATTCGTGATGCAAGTGTGTATGAAAAAAAATTACTCGTTGCCGCCCTGACCAATCACGAAGGATATTTTAAAATACGGTTTAAAAGCAGCAAGGCCTCCGCGATCGAGTTAAATGTGAGTAAGGAATTCTATGCCGATACCATGATCAAACTTTCGCCCCGTCATACACAGGAGGTAACCATCACGATGATACCCGCCACTGATGCCGAGGAAAATACGACGGTTACACCACTGGATTACCTGATTCCCGATTCCCTGCAGGCGACAAAGATCATTCCCACCGATTCGCTCTCCTATGCCGATCTGGGAAAAGTGGAACGTACCGGCATGGGGAAATTCCTGCTTACATCCGGACAAAAGATCCAAAGCCTCAACCTGAAGAAATTCTTTACCGAAAGACCCTTTCAGGTTTCACTGATACCCGGGCTTAGTTCACACGGAAAATTAAGTTCACAGGTCATCAATAAATTCTCCCTGAATGTGCTGGGTGGTTATACGGCGGGCACACAAGGCATCGAGATCGGTGGGATATTTAATATTGATAAAAAAGATGTCTATTTCTTTCAGGGCGCCGGTGTATTCAATATTGTGGGCGGCGAGGTCAGGGGCATGCAGCTTGCCGGCGTACACAATACCAATCTGGGTTCCACTTTTGGCTTTCAATCAGCCGGTGTGAGTAATTATGTCCGAGGCGCCTTCAAAGGATTTCAGGTAGGGGGAGTGTACAATCATGTCAACGACAGTGTACGCGGCTGGCAGGCAGCCGGTGTAGGGAACTATGCCCGCAATACCGTTAAAGGTGTGCAGATCGGCGGAGTATTTAATTTCAGCAACCGCAGCATGAACGGGGTACAGATCGCCGGCGTGATCAACTATGCCAAAAGATTAAAGGGCGTACAGTTTGGTCTGATCAATATTGTTGATTCCTCCGATGGATACAGCATCGGATTGATCAATATTGTGCTCAAAGGCTATCACAAACTCAGTATCACCGCCAATGATATGACCGATGTAAATGCCGCTTTCAAAACCGGGAATTCAAAATTTTACAGCATCCTCCAGGCGGGCATGCGCTCGGATGACCAGCAAAAACTTTTTGCCTTTGGGTATGGCCTGGGCAGTGAATTGCCCTTTAATAAAAAGAAAACGCTTTTCTTCAACCCCGAAATCATCTCTCAATACCTGTATGCAGGTAGTTGGGATAATATCAATTTATTGAACCGTGCACAGATAAATCTGAATGTCAAGATCAATAAATTCATTTCGATCTACGGCGGACCGGCACTGAATGTACTTTTCTCCAAACAAACCACCGGAGTCGCCGGATACAAGTATCCCATAATTCCCACTTATGCCAGGACCTACGACTTTGGGCCCTTTGTGAATGGATGGTTGGGATGGAATGTGGGAGTTAACTTCTTCTGATCGAGAGAGGTGAGACGTGAGTCGTGAGACGTGAGGCGTGAGATCCCTACTCACCACTCACGACTCACGATTCACGACTCACGACTCACGTCTCACGACTCACGATTCTCCTCTCACGTTTCTTAATTTCTTGTTAACGCATAGGGGTCTTCCCCCACATGGTTGTTATACCCGCAAATAACCAATTGCAATCGACATGAAATTTTTGATTTTACCCCTTATCCTGGCCTTTTCCATTTCCGTACAGGCCCAACAGCTTCAGCAACTTAGAGGCACCATAACCGATCAGGCCCTGAAAGAGCCTCTGGCTGGTGCTACGATATCCCTGAATGAGCAGCAAAACACAACCAGTGATGCAGCAGGAAATTTCCGTTTCAAAGACCTGGCCCCGGGAAATTATTCACTCCGGATCACCTATGCTGGTTTTAAAGAAATCGTACTCGACAATATCACTGTCAACTCGGGCAAAGAAACCATCCTGAACCTTTCGCTGGAAGCCGAAGTCAAGAGCATGCAGGAAGTGATTGTAAAAGCCAATGGCAAAAAGAACCGGCCTTTGAATGATATGAGTGTGGTGAGTGCACGCGCTTTTACGGTGGAGGAAACACAACGGTATGCCGCGGCGGTAAATGATCCCTTACGCATGGCTACCGCTTTTCCGGGTGTAATGGCCAATGACGATGGAAACAACAATATCATCATCCGGGGTAATTCACCCACCGGCCTATTATGGAGAATGGAGGGTATGGATATTCCTTCCCCCAACCACTTTAGCCAGCCCGGACTGAGCGGGGGCGGTATATCCATCCTGAGTTCACAACTCCTGTCCAATTCCGATTTTATCACCGGCGCTTTTGCCGCAGAATATGGCAATGCCCTGAGCGGGGTGTTTGACATTAAATTACGCAAGGGCAATGATGAAAAAAGGGAATACTCCTTACAGGCTGGGGTGCTGGGTTTGAACGCAGCCATGGAAGGACCTTTCTCTAAAAAGTACAAAGGTTCTTATCTCATCAATTACCGGTATTCCACACTGACCCTGTTGAATAAAATAGGTGTACTACCTGATGATAATGTGACAAATTTCCAGGACCTCTCATTCAATATCTTTCTGCCCACTAAAAAAGCAGGAAACTTTAGCGTCTTTGGTTTTGGCGGGTTGAGTGACCAGTACTATGACCCGGGAAAGGATTCATCCAAATGGGAAACAAAACGTGACCGCTACCTGGCAGACTTTGTCTCCAATACCGGCATGGCTGGAATTACCCACTCCTTACTGGTGGGGAAAAATCTTAAGATCAATTCCGCTATCGGTCTGTCGGGAACCCGCATCAGCTATGATGAAGATTTTACCGAAGATGATCTCTCATTACGTAAGACTTACTTTGAAAAAATGACCACAAAGAATATCCTTTTTAATACCAAACTGGATTATAAATTCAGCAACCGGCTATTGCTTCGTGGTGGATTTATTCAAAAACAGATCCATTACCAATTCTACCGTTTGTCGGCAGACCATGAAGATGATCCGCTGGAAGTGGTACTCAACAGCAAAGGGCATACATCTACGCAACAAGCATTTCTGCAATGGCAATACAAAATGTCAAATGACCTGAGCCTGCACGCCGGACTTCATTACCTGCACCTGGCACACAATGGAAGCGAGGCGGTAGAACCAAGACTGTCCGCCAAATGGAATATCAACAACAAAAATAGCCTGGCAGTAGCCTACGGATTACACAGTCAGATACAAACCTTGAATGTGTATTTCGCGGAGCGGTCATTGAATAATGGAGGATTTGATATGCCGAATAAAGATTTAGGTTTCACCAAGGCGCATCACTATGTGCTATCCTATGGATTTCGTCCGGCTGCCAAACTGCAAATAAAAACAGAGCTGTACTATCAGCATTTATTTGATGTACCCGTGGCCGCGCATGACAGCAGCACGCTTTCCTCCCTCAATGTAGAATATGAATACGTGACTGACCCAATGGTGAACCAGGGTAAAGGGCGAAATTATGGGATAGAGATCTCGATAGAAAGATATCTCCATAACAATTTCTACCTCACGCTGAGCAATTCACTGTATCAATCCAAATACACGGCCCTGGATGGAGTTGAAAGAAATACCCGGTTCAATGGCAACTACATCACCACCCTGATCACAGGTAAAGATTTTTACAATGAACGTAAGCAAAAGACATTGGGGATAAACTTAAAAACCATTGTCGCCGGAGGTTTGCGTACCACACCCATTGATCTCGCCGCTTCTCAGCAGGCAGGGTATACGGTGTACAAAGAAAAACAAGCCTATAGCCAGCAAAACCCGGCTTATTTCCGAACCGACCTTCGGGTAAGTGTGAAATGGAACCGGAGAAAGCATACGACCACCCTGTCGCTGGATATCCAGAATATCACCAATCGCCTGAACCTGTTCAGCCAGTATTATGATAAAGAGGAAAACCAGATCAAGAACCTGAACCAAACCGGTATGATCCCCATCCTGAATTATAAAATCGAATTCTGATCGCTGGTCAGGCAAAAAAACCGCCTGTCACAGTGATGTAACAAAAATATTTCAACATCCGTCTCATGGAAAACCATAAAAAATTTTGATCATAAATAATAGCATTAAACATGAAAAAGACATTTCTGGCCCTGATGGCCGCAATCGCGCTCTTTAGTTTCACCTCCTGTGAGAAAGTCGTAGGCACGGGTCCTGTGGTGACTGAAACAAGAACAGTAAACAACTTTACCGGTGTATCAGCAGCCTTTGGCGGCCAGGTAAATATCCGGATCGGGGCCACTTTGAATGTGGAAGTAAGTGCCCAGCAAAATATCCTGAATGTATTGGAGACCGAAGTCAACGGCGGGGTATTGAATATTGATTATGAGCATGGGGTATATGTAAAAAACAGCCAACAAGTGAAAGTGGACATTACCATGCCCTATGCGGATTACCTTAAACTCAGCGGTTCTGGTAATATGGACCTGTTGGGTAACAATATCAGCAATAACCTGACCTTGCAGGTAAGTGGCAGTGGGAATATCAGTGTACAGGAAACCCAGGTAGCTGGTATCCTGGATGCACGGATCAGTGGTAGTGGCGACATGAATATCTATGCCGGCACGGTGGGTCACGAAGAATTACAGATCAGCGGCAGTGGCACCATGAGTTTTGTTGGTGTGCAGGCTACCACGGCCGACACGCATATCAGCGGCAGCGGGGATATCCGGTTAAAAGTGTCTCAAACCCTGGATGCCCATATAAGTGGCAGTGGTTCTGTGTTTTATTCCGGAACCCCTCAGGTGATCACTCAGATCAGTGGCAGCGGAAAGGTCAGGCCGATCTAAAGGATTTAACGTTCGTTTTTTGAGAAGCGCCCGGTGTGGATGTCGTTTAGAACCCGCCGGGTTTCTTTTTTCTACCAACGAACGAAATTTCTGTGCTTTCTGTGTCCTGAGGCTTCCGGACCGTAAGATTACTGACCCAGGTCATACTTCCCAATCAACCAACCCCCTACCTTTCCTAAATACAAAATCTCCCTGTTAAGGTCAACTATGGAACATAACGTAAAAAAACACGGCACTTCCTGCAATGCAGTGTATGGGCTGGGAATGATCGGTGCAGCAGTATATTACATCATGCAAGCCACCAGTTTCTGGCCAGGCGTATTGGGTTTATTAAAAGCGATCGTATGGCCCGCCTTCCTGGTGTATGAGGCCTTGAAAGCGCTGGGAGCTTAAAAACTTTCTTGCATCACACATAGAACAACTGGAAGAAAATGGGGTACCCCATGTTTTCTTTGGGCAATAAATTTGTTATTACCATGAACTAATTGCTACCATTTTAAAATCTCATGGTTATTTCAATAAATTTTCTGACCTTCCTCTGACTGAATTATTCTCTCCTCCCTTGTAAAACATTTCCAAAAAGGCTTGTAGCATCATTTTGAAACTTAAACCATGATGTATGTCGCCCAACCCTTCGTTGAGCAAGCCGCCTACATTCCGGCAGTTGCGTGCTTATGCCTTTGATCCATCTCTTTCATTGGTGATGGATACTGCCCGGATCAATTGCCTTACCTATAAGATTCCCTGGGAACCTATTGAAAAAGGGCCTGTTGGGGAATATCTTGAGGTGATCGACTACGATCCTACCATCAAACGTTTTTATTCACCGGTTGATCTGGATGACAAATATTTGTTGGCCGAATCGGGCCTTGCCCCAAGTGAGGGGAATCCGCAATTTCACCAGCAAATGGTCTATGCCGTATCAATGACCACCATCAAGAACTTTGAAAAGGCCTTGGGTCGCCAGGTTATCTGGGGGCGTCGGCGAGTGAAAGAAGCTGGCGCCTATGAAATATATGTTCCCAAACTACGTATTTACCCACATGCCCTAAGGGAGGCCAACGCCTATTATAGTCCCTTAAAAAAGGCACTGCTCTTTGGGTATTTCTCCTCCTCCCCGGCACAAGGGGTGAATGAGATGCCCGACTCCCTGGTATTCACTTGCCTTAGCCATGATATCATTGCCCATGAAGTTACCCACGCCATTCTCGATGGCATGTTCCCTTTTTACAATGAACCCACTAATCCGGATGTATTGGCCTTTCATGAGGCCTTTTCCGATATAGTGGCTTTATTCCAGCATTTTACCTTTCCGGATGTCCTGAAACATCAGATAGGCCAGACAAAGGGCGACCTGAGCAGCCAAAACCTGCTTGGGCAATTGGCCCAGCAATTCGGGTCGGCCATTGGAGGATATGGTAGTCTCCGCGATGCCATTGGCTTCTTTGATAAAAAAGAAAAGGTATGGAAACCACATACGCCCGACCCCAATGCGTACCGGAATGAAATGGAGCCACACAAACGAGGAAGTATTCTCGTAGCGGCAATCTTCGAAGCCTTTTTGAATATTTATAAAAGAAGGATCGCCGACCTCCTACGGATCGCCAGCAATGGTACCGGAATATTGCCCCAGGGTGAACTTCACCCGGACCTTGTCAACAGACTCTCTGTAGAGGCGGCTACCGCTGCCCAACATGTACTGAGTATATGCATTCGGGCCCTTGATTATTGTCCACCCGTGGATATAAATTTTGGTGACTACCTCCGGGCCATCATTACTGCCGACATTGACCTGGTGCCCGATGATAACCGCGGCTACCGCATTGCTTTTATAGACGCCTTCAGGCGACGTGGCATCTTCCCCACCGGCATAAAGACATTGAGCGAAGAAAGTCTCCAATACAAATACGAACATCTTTTACAGCCTGATACACTGGACATGCTCGCCAATATCACGTCCCTGTTGTCCGACTTTCGAACAGAAGTGCTATTTACAAAAGATCGGGAAAGTATATTCCGGATCACCCAGGAATTTATCGGTGGCTCCGAAAAGGAGCGCGGGTTACATCGAAGGATCACCAAAAAATTTGAACACTCAGCCGAATTGGAAAAACTGACCGGCCTCCTGTTCTCGGATGGTTGGGAAAGACTGGGTATCCGGACTTCCACTTCCAATAAAATTCCAGGACCTTCCTTTTCCTTGCAAAACCTGCGGCTTATCAACCGGATGAGCCCCGAAGGAAATACAGTATCCCAGATTGTCTTTTCCCTTATCCAACGTTGTGGCGTAGTAGTCAAAAATGGAGTGCTCCAGAATATTGGCATCGTTCCCCAGGATGATGTAGATCAGCCAGCCGATGCCTTTGAGTTCAGAGGGGGCTGCACCATGATATTTGACCTGGATAATCTCAGGCTTAAATATTGCATAAGTAAACCCTTATTAGATACCGATTTGCTCGATCGAGGCCTAAAAGAATGGAATGCCAACCGGATCGAACAACAATACAAATACCAGCGCGAAGATGGGCTTATGCACCTGAACGAATACAACCTGTATTTCGGAGACGGTCTTAACACCCGATTCGTTGAACCATTTGCCTTTTTGCACCACCATTAATACACTTACTATGGCCGATATTACCTATGCGGAAGTCCGCATGTATAAAATGGGAACAGGAGACTGTTTTGCCATCAAATTCATGTCAGGCAATACCGTCAAGTTCAAAATGATGATCGATGCGGGAACCTGGAGCGGAAGCACAGAAAAGCTCACCCCTTATATAGAAGATCTGCTGGAATACCTCGATCACCATGTAAACGTCCTCATTGTCACCCATGAACACCTGGATCACGTACATGCCTTTGATGCCTGTCGCGATACTTTTTTGGGTGATGCAGGATTAAAAGCTGATGAATTCTGGATGGGCTGGACAGAAAATGAAAAATCCTCTAAAGTTCGCCGGTGGAAAACCGAATATGGTGAAAAGAAAATGGCCCTAAGCATGGCTGCCCAACGCATGCAAAGCGCTGTGTCCAGCGAAGATTACAAACTCCAGTTTGATGGTGACCCTTTTAGTGAAGAGATCATGGGTATGCGCGAATGGTTTGCCTATAATCTGAGCTCCTTTGCCGAATTGCATGTATCTGAAAACGCCCTGTACAAAGGAGGGTTGAAAGGAATGGAAGTAGTTAAAAAGGAGCTGGCCCAGGATAATATCCAGTACTTTGAACCCGGTAATGTGATAGAAGATTTGCCTGGGGCCAAAGGTTTGAAGTTTTATATTCTGGGGCCACCTCTTGAATACGATGAAGTAAAAACGGAAAAAGGGAAAAAAGGATCCGGGGAAAGTTATGATCACAATGATGTCATTGAAGAAAATAATGGATTTGCCAGTGCCGTGGTCAATTATGATAATCGGGAAGCCCTTAACCGGCTTTCTCCCTTTGATCCGCAGTACCTTGAACCCGAAAATCCCACACCCAGTGATACACCTCCCACACAGGCATCCTATAACCTGAAAGGTAAGGAGTGGCAAAAGATCGACTACGACTGGCTTCAAAGCGGGGGCAGCCTCGCCTTACGAATGAATAGCAAAACCAATAATCTTAGTCTGGCCATCGCCATTGAATTTGAAGATTCCGGTCGGGTCATGCTTTTTCCCGGCGATGCCGAATATGGAAGCTGGGCCAGTTGGCATGATATCCAATGGAACCTCCCCAGTCGCAATGGTAAACCCCATTTTACACAGGACCTGCTCAGTCGAACTGTTTTCTACAAAGTAGCGCACCACCTTAGCCATAATGGAACAGCCAAACGATTGGGATTGGAAATGATGGAAGATAAAGACCTCGTGGCTATGGCTACACTCGATTATGATGTGATCAGCAGTGGCTGGACAGGTACCATGCCCAACCGCGATATCGTACGTGACTTGATACGAAAAACCAAGGGGCGATTAATGATCATGAACACTGACAATCTCTTTCTGGATTTCAACAACCAAGAACCCCTGATCGACAAAATTAAAGATGGCCGAAAGAACATGAGCAAGAAAGAGGCTGATGAATTCAAAAAGTATTTAAAAGAGACTGAACTGTATATCCAATATACCGTAAAAGGTAAATAGGCAACTCAATCCTGGATAAAGTATAGTGGCCCCTCCGTTCATTTAGGGCGGGGCCACTATTTAAATTTTAGCGGTATAATCAATCATCGTCCTTTTCCTCACCGGCTTCAGCAGCACCTCCACTTTCCCCATTCAATTGATCATTCTGTCCGCCAACAGCTCCACGAATCTCGGTATGTCGAATCTGACCTCCCAAATGGGCTGTTTGAGCCATTATACCGGCTGATCCAATAGCGAGTACTAAAACAACCAACTTACTTATTCGAGTCAATGCCAGATGCTTTGATGTAAACAAACTCACTAAGGACAAAAGTCCTGTGGCCAGAATGGATATCAACGCGAACTTGGCCCATCCTTCATGATCTTCAATAATGGCCTCTGATACGCCCGGAAGGTTTTCAACTGCTTCCTCCGCTCCCTCTCCTGAAAGAAAAACAGGGATAGCCGTCAATCCGGCAACCACCAACAAAACATAGGAGACCTTTGTTACGGTTTCGTTCTTAAGAAAAAATGCTGCAACGAGCATGAGGAACCCAATCATAGATAAAATTACAGGCACATGGGTTAACGCCAAGTGCAATTGAACACTAGTCATAAAATAGTTTTAAGCGATAAATATAAAAATGATACAAGCAGAGATAAAAGTGCTTGCTATGGCCGGGGAGGCCTAAATATTCCGGCTAAATGCCGTCGTGGGTTAAAATTCTTCACTACTATACTGTTCTTTGTTTTCAGCAAAGGAGCTGAAAACCTGGATTGTATTACCGGAGCTAATATGGCAAATCCAAAACTAAAAAAAATGATACGCTTGAATGGTAATCGCTCATCTTCATCCTGGTCGGCATCATTGTGCCCAGGTGAATAATGATCCTCCAGAAACCCCAGAAAGGAAAGCCTGGTAGATTCTTTATGCTTAAGAAAATGTTCAATAAGAACAGGGATCTTAAATAATTGTACAACCGGTGTTTGCAAAGAAACCAGGAGTACAAGGAGTAATATGGTGACAAAACCTTTCACTAAGGAAAGTTAATTCCTTTAAATGAACAGGTTCATGACCAAAATCAGGTATTGCCTATAAATTTTTGTAAAAATCTATCCTCGCCTATTAAAAATCACCCCCATTCAATCCTTTATATTCATTTGGCGTCACGCCCACCCTTTGTTTGAACAACCGGGTGAAATGCTGCGGGTATTTGAAACCAAGTTCGTAAGCTACTTCGCTGATGGATTTATCCTTATCAAACATCTTTTCCTTGGCCACGTCAATCACTTTGGCCTATATATATTCTTGTGGGGATCGGCCGGTTTCTCTTTTGATCAGGTCACCAAAATAGTTGGCCGATAGATACAAGGCTTCAGCGCAATAGGCCACCGTTGGAAGTCCGGCGTGCGCAGGTTTATCCGAATTGAAGTAATCATTCAATAAAGTCTCAAATTTCGCTAAGGCGCCTTTGTTTACATTCTCCCGGGTAATGAACTGCCGGTCGTAAAACCGGGTACAGTAATTCAAAAACAATTCGATATTAGATGCAATCAGTTTTTTACTGTGTTTGTCGATGGTTTGTTCCAATTCATATAAGATCTTTTGAAAACAATCCAGCGTCAACTGCCTTTCTTTCTCGGATAAGTGCAAGGCTTCATTTACTTCATAGGAGAAAAAAGAATATTCATGTATATGCTTCCCCAGCGAAGTTCCTTTTATCAGATCCGGATGAAACAGCAAAGCCCAGCCTTTGGGTGCAAAGGTCTTTACTCCCGGCTGAACACCCAATACCTGACCCGGTGCTATAAAAACCAAGGTCCCCTCCTGGTAGTCGTAATAATTTCTGCCATATTTGAGTTCACCACAGTCTAACTCTTTCAAAAAAATGGCATACATCCCAAAGTTGAATGTACGAGCAGGCATTGGTTGAGCCTTGGATAGATCAATAACCGCAACCAATGGGTTTAAGGTTTTTACCCCTCTTAATTGACTGTAGGTCGTCACCGTGTCGATTAATATGATCTCTTCCATATGCCATTGATATGATAGGACAAATTTAATCCTTTCAAAAGGAGTGGCGTTTCCGAGAAAACCCAATCAGTAATAATGGTAGGTAAAACAGTAACGGGTATAACTATGCCCTTCCCTTTTCATCGAATCTTTGTGTAATAAACAATCTTTTATGCAACCACAAAACAGACGAAACTTTCTGAAATCAGGTGCACTTGCCAGTGCAAGCCTGCTCGTAACCTCCTCATATGCCAGGGTTTCCGACAGTAAAATCGACGGCTCTACTGGTATGTCCTTCGGGGTTGGACCGAAAGATAAAGTACGTATCTTGGGCACAGGCAAAAACAGCATAAAAGTGAACTATGGTATGGGTATCGGCTGTATGGGTATGAGCTGGCACCGCACCTTTATTCCAGACCGGAAACCCATGATCGCATTACTTTAGAAGGCCAATGATATGGGGGTGAATTTCTATGACACGGCCGAGGCCTATGGACCCTGGAGAAATGAAGAATTGGTTGGCGAAGCCATACAGTTCTTCCGGAAAAAAATCACTCTTTGTACCAAGTTTGGGTTCAATATCCAAAATGGCCAGTTGTCGGGATTAAACAGCCAACCGGCGCATATCCGGGAAGTAGTGGAACAATCGCTGAAAAGATTAAGAACAGATTATATAGATCTGTTGTATCAACACCGGGTTGACCCCAATGTGCCAATTGAAGATGTGGCAGGGACTGTGAAAGACCTGATCAAGGAAGGCAAGGTCTTGCATTTTGGATTAAGTGAAGCCGACCCTGCCAATATCCGGAGAGCTCATGCCGTTCAGCCGCTTACTGCCTTGCAAACAGAATACTCCCTGATCACCAGAGACCCTGAAGGAGAAATCCTGGATACCTGTGAAGAGTTGGGTATTGGCTTTGTTCCCTATAGCCCGATCAGCAGGGCTTTGCTTACCGGATATATTAACCCCCTTTCCAAATTTGACCCGGACAATGACAATCGCGATACCCTTCCCCGGTATACCCCTGAAGCCATCAAGGCCAACTGGCCGCTGATGGAAGCTATTGCTGATTTCGGAAACAAACGTGGATTGACTGCTTCGCAGGTATCCCTCGCCTGGTTACTTGCCCAGAAGCCCTGGATCG
This sequence comes from Chitinophagaceae bacterium, assembly GCA_041752235.1. Taxonomy (GTDB): domain Bacteria; phylum Bacteroidota; class Bacteroidia; order Chitinophagales; family Chitinophagaceae; genus SpSt-398. The sequence goes on along the minus strand of JBGSHM010000009.1, from coordinate 31,067 downwards.
TTCCTATTCCGGGTACTACCAAACAGGCGCACTTACAGGAAAACTTATGGTCTGCCGACTATCCATTCAGCAGCGAAGAGTTAGCAACATTTACCGATCTGATCTCTAAAATTAAAATCACTGGTGCCAGGAACTAAAGCGTTTGTCTCATTTCATGAAACAAAAAACCCCGCCTTCGGCGGGGTCCATGCTCTGCTTGTTCAAACAGAATGGCTTGTCATGAGGAATATCCGGAGCTATGAAACCTTATCTTACTAAGATGAATTGTTTGTAGATACGTACCTGCAGTCCGTCGCTGATCTCCAGGGTGTACATGCCCCCTTTCAATGCCTCAGGCACACGAATAGTTTGACTGAGTGAACCACCGTCATGAATCAAAGTAGTCCGAGAAAGCTGAGCACCCTGCTGATCCAGCATACGGATAGTGTACATGCCTTTGGCCAGATCAGGTGTTAAAACTGATACATGGTCACCCGATACAGGGTTGGGGAACAAGGTCAGACTGGCCACCTTCTTACCAAATACTACTTTAACCACATTGCTAATGCCGCTGTTTCCGTCAATATCCAGGTTGCGGATACGATAGTAATTGGCGCCTTGTGCAGGCGAAATATCTGTAAGCGAATAGGTAGATTTTTTTGTAGCTGCTACTATACCAATCTCCTCAAAATCTCTTCCATTTATACTTCTTTCCACCGCATAATGCTTCACATTTACTTCGGTAAGGATGGTCCAGTCGATCTTCACCGTGTTTCCTTTGATGCTTCCCCGAATATCTCCAAAGGTCACAGGCAAAGCGATACCGGCAGGAGAAAGATCCGACCAGGCGGCGGCGGCATTCAATGCCGTGCTTCCATTTCCCGAACCATAAGCGATCTTGAAAGCATCCAGTGAGCCAGTTGGGGTATTGCTACGCTTCGGGATCTCCAACTGGGAAATATCATTGGTCGTGCCAAACGTATAATCAATGTTCACATTGGTATTGGACACATTCGCGCTGGCCGTGGTAGGTTCCGATGCCAGCGAAGGGTTGACCCACATATAGATATCATCTCTGTTTGTTGCCGATGCATCAATGTCATACCGGATAACGATCAGGTAGTTGGTGTTCAGGGCATACTCATTGGTAGCTCCTGATGGCGTATATACAGCCGCCTCACTACCCGTTCCAATACCAAAACGCACCCGGCTGCTTGCCCCACCGCGGTCAACAAAAAAGCGGAGCACATCATTCCCGCCTTCATCTCTTAAAACCACCACCCTTTCCTCATTTGAATTGGGTGTACTGGCAATACGTACCACAAAGCTCATGTACACCACCGCACTGGCATTCAGTGGAATATTGGTGATGAAATTCTTGCGGGCATAACGCGAACTGGTTGCGGAAATGTTTACATACTGGGTTCCGCTCACGTAACCTGGATAGGCCAGATAAGGGGCTACATTGGCCACTTGCACCTGGCTGGTGGTACTGGTTACGGTCCAACCTCCCTGGCCATTGATGTCACCGGAGGTATAACCACCAAAATTTTCGCTGAGGACAAGCCCCTGCGCAGAAGAAAGATAACTGCCAAAGAGCAGCGTAATCATGGGTAAAAACTTTTTCATAACTCGTTTTTGAATGAATAAAAACGGTTATTTCAAAAGGTAGTGGATCAGATGGGACTTTTCGGAAGGGTTGGATTGAAATTGCGGATGTAAAGAAAATACAGGAATCCTCCTGTTACAAGGATCATAGTCACATTCACAAGGAAATGCGCTGGAAACACTAGAAGAAAATTAAGTGGAACTACGTAGTTAGATCATTTCACTGTATTCATTGCTCCTCATTTGGGCCTCACGGATGAGCAGTTCAAGGGCCTGATCAAGTTGCGTACAGGTTTTTTCTACCTCCTCATGGCCAATTTGTCTTTCCTTAACCTTCTCTTCCAGCCCACGCACCGCTGCGAGAGCCCGGTTGGCACCAACAACACCCAGGGCGAAAACCAGTTTGTGTAACTCTTCCGCCACAACTTGATGATCCCGACTCTTTACAGCCGATGATAAACGCTCCCTGATTAACTGGGCGGTACTGGCAAAAGATTGCAGCATTTGAAGGATGAAACGAGGGTCGTTCTTCCCGATCTTCTGAAGGTAGCTCAGATCGATGGAATCATTAAAAACTGATAGGGGTGAGGGTTCACGGTCTCGATTCATAAAGGATTAGGCATTTCTGATGAGTGTGATAAAATAATCATTCTGTTTCAATCGTTTAAATGAAAGCCGGAATAAATCATTGAATTACGAGTAAACACTTATGTCCGGATTTTGCCTCAATATCCTTTTTAAGAATAAACCTTTATGGGAAAGACAAGATTATACTTTGTAGATGACCACAAGATGGTGATCGACATGTGGACCACCCTGCTCAGTGCCGACCCTCGCTACGAGATCGTAGGAAAAGCCTTTGATGGAGAAACGGCCCTGGCCGAGATCAAGGATCTTTACCCCCATATCATTTTACTCGACATCAGTATGCCCGGTTTATCGGGCGTTCCACTATTAAAGCAGATCAAAGCGCTCATTCCTTCAGTGAAGGTATTGTCCGTTTCCATGCACACGAATATTGCCATGGTCAAAAACATTTTGCAAAATGGCGCCAGAGGATATGTTTCCAAAACGTCTACCTATGATGAAATGATCACGGCAATTGAATCGGTCAGGAATGGCGATACATTTATCAGCGCCGATATCAAGGAGCAAATCATCGGTAATGTGATCAAGAATGAAGAAGCCGAACCCGATATCAACACACTTACCCGCCGCGAACTCGAAATCGCACAAAAGATCAAAGAAGGTCTTACCTCCAAAGAAATCTCCGAGCGGCTCTTTATCTCGCTCCGAACAGTGGAAGTCCACCGGCACAACCTGTTCAAAAAATTGAATGTGCGGAATGCGGCAGGATTGATCAATTTGATAAATCAGTGATTGGATGCTGGATGTTGGTTGTTGGTTGTTGGTTGTTAATCTCGATTTTTTAGTTCCCCATAAAAAAATTAAATTACTTTGCAAAATACTATAGCTAATAGCTAATAGCTAATAGCTAATAGCTAATAGCTAATAGCTAATAGCTAATAGCTAATAGCTAATAGCTAATAGCTAATAGCTAATAGCTAATAGCTAATAGCCAAAAGCCAACTCCCTTGACCCCCAAACAACTCCTCCAACGATGGGTTGAACTATTCAACCAATACGATGCCGATGGCCTGGCAGGGTTATACCATGAAAATTGTGTTAACCACCAGATCGCTTCCGGCAAATTTGAAGGACGGGAAAGGATACGCGAAATGTTCCGCGAAGAATTCTCCAAATACGAAATGGTTTGTATCGTAGAAAACATCTTTGAAGACGGCAATGTCGGTATACTCGAATGGCGTGATCCAAAGGGACTACGGGGCTGTGGATTCTTTTGGATAGAAAACGACCAGATCGTTTTTCAACGAGGGTATTGGGACCGGTTGTCCTTTATGGAACAACAAGCCAAATAATCTCCTATCCACTCTTTTTATGCCTTCGGTTTGTCTTTTAGAATTACCTCAGCTTTCACCAACCACGATGTCCCAAAAGCCCATACGGCCACCGTCTCCATCCAGAACATGAGATGATACTTTTCAAAATCTTCATTGCTGATGATCTTGAGGGGATTGGCCAGTATGACCAATAAGGCCAATACCATGATCACGCCACAGGTGCGAAATACCCGGTTGCGCCGACGCTTCTGTACACCCCGCAAATGCGGTGGTTTATCAGACTTCGTGAAAAGAAAAAGTGACATGGCCGCCAGACTCCCTAAGAAAATAGCCGCTCCAACATAATGTACCACGGCCCTGAATGAACTATCCGGATAGACTGACAGAGAATATAAATGCTCGGGGTCACGGCAAACAAAGCTGATGCTATCCGTTGGGAACACCACCAGGATCAAAGCAAAAACACCAGCCAGCGAAGAAAGAATGAAGTCAATGGGCTTCTTGCCTTTGTACACCAATAAAAAGATCGCCATCAGGCTGACAATGATGATGAACACAGGGCTTGACCGGGTAAAATAATAATGACTGATGGAATACAATGGTTTCCAATACCCGATATCAATCCAAATAACCAGAGGAAGCAAGAGGGGTAGTAAAATGCCCAATACCCCAATCAGGATACGGAGAGAGTTCTGGTTGGTAAGCCAGATCTGTTCATTCTCATTGCGAAAATCAAGGTGAAGGGTTTTCTCCAGGGTGGAGAGCTCCTCTTGAGCTTTTTTTTCTTCCATAGTGGGGGTTTTAATGGTGAGATTGGTTACGAAGATAGGGAAACAGAAGTTTAACCGCTAAGACGCTAAGGCGCTAAGGTTCGCTATAGGTTTAGCGCTTTCCTCGCGTTTCCTTGTGCCCTGGCGCCCTTGCGGTAAACCCCCTCACGAGATCTTTCTATAATTCCATACCGCCCAGACATTAAACCCCACCGCAAAACCCGCCATCACCAAAAAATACCTTCCCAAATCTCCAAACCCACTCCCCTTCAACACCACCATACGCACCACCTCAATAAAATAACTAACCGGGTTACTATACGCCACCCAACGCGCCCAGGTGGGCATGCTGTCAATCGACGTAAACAACCCACTCATGAGCAAAAAGATCATCACAAAAAAGAACGCCAGTGACATGGCCTGTTGCTGCGTATTCGAATACGTGGAGATCAATAACCCAAAACCCAGCACCGCTACAAGAAATAGGGCAAGAAATGCATACAACGCCAATATATTCCCAATGGGCACAATGCCATATACAAACCGACCGATCACAAATAATCCAACGGAAAATAATACCATCCCGATGGTCCAAAAAGGAATCAGTTTACCTAAAATAAAATACTGCTTCTTCACCGGTGTCACATTGATCTGCTCAATGGTGCCGATCTCCTTTTCCCGGACGATATTCATGGAACACATATAGGCCGAAATCATGGTGACCAACAAAACCAGAATACCCGGCACCATAAAAAAGGCATACTTCATATAGGGATTGAACCAATTGACTGATTCGATCTCAATCATTTTGGCACCCATGGCCGGGGTCTTCCACTCCCATTTGATATCATTGTTATACTCCTGTATGATCCGGTTCAGGTAATTCGCCCCCACCATGGCCTTGGTGCCATTGATGGCATTGACTGCCACGAAAAGAGACTGCCTTCCTTCCCTCACCAGATCCTTTTCAAACCGGGGAGGTATCTCCAATATCAGATCAGCCTTATCCGACTCCAATAAGGGAAAGGCTTCCTCATAGCTATGGGTGTATTGTTGTAAACGAAAATACCCGGCCGCCGTAATGCGGTTTACCAACTCGCGTGAAAAAGGGGACCGGTCCTGATCCACCACCGCAATATTGATGTTCTTGATCTCATAGTCAGCCGCCAGCGGCAAAATGATCAATTGGATCAAGGGCATGGCAATGATCATGCGCAGGATGATCTTGTTGCGGAAGATCTGGCGGTACTCCTTTTGCAATAAATATTTCAGTGTCCTCATGCTAACCGGGTTTTAAATCGAGCCAGACTTATACTGAGCAATAAAATGGCCATGGAAAACAGGATCAGGGTTTCCTTCCAGATCGCGGAAAAACCCAGCCCTTTGACCATCACCGATTTGATAATGATATAATACCACTTGGAAGGAACAATATTGGAAATAATTTGTAAGGGAAGGGGCATATTCTCCAACGGGAACATAAACCCGGTGAACAACATAGTCGGCAGCATCATCCCCATCAACGACATCAGCATAGCGGCTTGTTGGGAAGCCGCCACATTGGAGATCAATAATCCCAGTGACAAGGCGGTAATGATCAACAAAATGCTTTCCCCAATGATCAATAACAAACTGCCTTTGACCGGCATACCCAGCAAATACACACTTAATAAGAGTATTACCGCCAGATTAACAATCGACACCACCAGATAAGGAACCGCCTTGGAAAGAATAACCATCAAGGGATGAAAAGGAGAAACCAGCAATACCTCCATGGTTCCCGACTCCTTCTCCCGCACAATAGATACCGAGGTCATCAACACACAAACCAACAAGAGGACCAACGCCATCACCCCCGGAACAAAATTGGTTGTTCCCTTCAACTCCGGGTTATAGATCATCCTGATCTGTGATTCGATCTGCATGGGATAAGGGTCACCCGCCCCACCCAACTCTTGCTGGTAAGATCGGGTTATATTAGAAACATAATTGGTCAATGTTGACGCCGTATTGGGGTCAGAAGCATCGGCGATCACCTGCACGCTCGATTTTCCCAGATGCTGCAGGTCGGATTCAAAATGGGGTGGGAAAACCACAGCAAGCTTAACCTTTCCCTTCTTAAAGGAAGCCTCGATCTGCTCATGACTTAACAAGGCTTCTTCCAGATCAAACTGCGGACTTGCTGCTAATTTTTGTATGATAGCCCGGGAAGCTCCATCATGTGCATAATCGCAAACAACAATTTTTGTGTTCTTGATCTCATTTGTCAAAGCAAAACCAAACAACAATATCTGCGCCACCGGTAAACCAAACAGAAGGAGCAGGGTCTTCCGGTCACGGAATACGTGTAGGAATTCTTTTCGTACAAAGGACAAAAATTGCTTCATTTTTTTTGTTCGTTATTGGTATAAGCTGTCTGCCGGGCTAAAAGCTAACCGCTAATAGCTAAAGGCTATTAGCTATTCTCCCCGTTTCGCCCCTCTCGCCAATTCATAAAACACTTCATCCATCGACTTCACGCCAAACTGCTTTTTCAATTCCAACGGAGAATCCATGGCCTTTACTACCCCATCCACCATCATGGACAAACGGTTGCAATACTCTGCTTCATCCATATAGTGGGTAGTCACAAAAATGGTAGTGCCACGGTCCGCTGCCGCATAGATCAGATCCCAGAACTGCCGACGAGTGACCGGATCCACACCTCCGGTTGGTTCATCCAGGAATACGATTTTCGGTGCATGAAATATGGCTACGGAAAAAGCCAGCTTTTGTTTCCAGCCAAGCGGCAGGGAGCCCACGAGTTGATTGGCCTCGGGCAGTAAACCCAGGTCATCCAACATGGCTTCGGATCGGGTTTTGATCTCCTTATCTTCCATTCCATAGATCCCGCCAAAAAACCGGATATTCTCCCGCACCGTCAGGTCTTCATACAAGGAGAATCTCTGGCTCATATACCCGATATTCAATTTGATCTTTTCGGTCTCCTTGTAAATATCATATCCGGCAATCTTTGCCTTGCCCGAACTGGGGGTCAATAAGCCACAGAGCATACGCATGGCTGTGGTTTTTCCCGCACCATTAGCACCCAGAAATCCAAATATCTCTCCGGCATGTACATCAATGCTGATATCATTGGCGGCAACAAAATCACCATAGCGTTTGGTTAACCCTTCGGTATGAATGACGATATCCCTGGTCATGCGTCCATGAGTTTAATAAAACAATCTTCCACCGTTGGTCGGATGGTTTCAATTTGCAGATCCGGGTGACGGGAAACAAGTTGTTGACGAAGTCCCTCCACCATGGCTGGACCGGGGCTTTTAAAGGTTATATGGTGGTATTCGCCAAATGAATTGCTTGACGACACCAGATCAGATCCACGGAGATCGGTCAACAAGGCACTCATAGTGCCCGACTTCACCGCATAAAGCGGCTCCCCAAATGAATCACGTATAGCTGCCGGTGTATCTATGGAAAGGATTTCTCCTTCCTGAATCAGCGCGATCCGCTCACAAAGCGTGGCTTCATCCATATAGGGTGTGGAAACAAGTATCGTGATCCCCTGGGCCTTTAACCTTTTGAGCATTTCCCAAAACTCCTTCCGCGATACGGCATCAACTCCCGTGGTAGGTTCATCCAGAAAAAGCACTTTGGGCCGGTGTATAAGCGCACAACTCAGGGCCAGTTTTTGTTTCATCCCGCCTGATAATTTCCCCGCCCGCCTGTTCTTGAATGGCTCTATCTGAGAATAAATATCTTTTACCAGTTCATAGTTCTCCTCGATCGTGGTATTGAATACAGTGGCAAAAAAGCGAAGGTTTTCTTCAACCGTCAGGTCGGGATAAAGTGAAAACTTCCCTGGCATATACCCTACCATATTCCTGATTTTGCGAAAATCCTTTACCACATCATTTCCCGCCACTGTAGCCCTGCCTATATCTGCCAACAACAAAGTGGTCAGTATGCGAAAAAGGCTCGTCTTGCCCGCCCCATCCGGACCGATCAACCCAAACAACTCACCCTCCTCCACTTCAAAGGAAACACCCTTGAGCGCCTTTAGCGTCCCTTTGTTATAGGTCTTGACAATATTATCTAAAACAACATCCTTCATTTCTATAGAGAGTTTTGTAGACTAAAAGCTATTAGCCCTGGCGATTCTTCGCGTCATAGCGTCCTGGCGGTAAAATCACTCAATTCGCATCTCGCCATACATCCCGATCTTATAATACCCATCATTCACCACCGACACTTTTACCGCATACACCAGGTCCGCTCTTTCATCTTTTGTCTGGATGGTCTTAGGCGTAAACTCCGCCTTGCTGTTGATCCAGGTGATGGTTCCTGTCGTTTCTTTCATCCCGCCTTTGCCATCATCTGTTCTCACCTTCACTTTCTGCCCGATCTTGATCAATGGCAATGTATTCCCATCTACATAGGCTTTCAGGGTCATCGTAGAGAGATCAGCGATCTTATATAAGGGTTTTCCAACAGCTACCAACTCATTGGGCTCTACATAAGTGACCAACACTGTGCCCTTGCCTGTACTCGTCAATCTGCATTTGATTAACTGGTCCTCTACCTGCTCGATCTGTGCATAGAGCGCGAGGGGATCTGTTTGCAAGCCCCTGGCCTGTGTACCCAGGGCCGAAACCTGTGCCGCCTGTTGTTGCTGTACCAGGTCGATCTGCTTTTTTACTTCGTCTATTTGGGAAACGATATCATCCAATTGCTTTTGTGGCGCTGCCTCGCCGGCAACCAGATTTGAAAGACGCTTCTCTTCCCGTTCCAGGGTGGATAGTCTGCTTTTATACACAGCCGCCTGGCGGGCATAGTAGGCAGTTTGGGTTCCAATATCCGGTATACGACTACCCGTGGCCTGAATCTGGGCCATTAACTGCTTTTTGCGAAGCGATAACTGCGTGCTATCCACATAGCCAATGTATTCGCCCGCAGATAGACTATCTCCTTCCTCCAGATTAAACTCCTTTAACACCCCATTGGCCTCCGATGAAATAATGATCTCATCTGCCTCAAATGCTCCCGATCCATCAAAAGAATGTCCATTGCCGGTACAAGAACTAAAAAACATTATCCCGGTTCCAAGAATTAGTAAAAAGAAATTTTTCATACCCTTATCATTAAATTTTCAAATTTTATTTAACAGCTAACCGTTAATAGCCAAAAGCTAATAGCCTTTCAGCAACTCCTTCCCAAACCTCACCATCAACAACTGTACTTCATGCAACAACAATCCCTGGCGGGCCTGGTCTTCCGCATTTATATAGGTGATATAATCATTGGCGGTGATGATCCCGTTCTCGAGTTGTAGTTGGGACGTTTTCTTGATCTTCTCCCGGAGGGTAATTAACTCCTGGTCGCCATTGATCAGCGCCTGATACTTCCGTATCTCCCCATCCTGTTGAGAAAGGGAAAGTTTAGTGTTTAGTAAAAAAGTCTCTTTTTGCAACGCCACCGTCTGTTGCTGGAGGTTGATCAATTGGTGATCGGCCTTCTTTGTATACAGGTGACCCATATTCCATGCCAATCGCAACCCGCCGATATAGTAAGGATCCATTTCATTGCTCAGCATATTCAATGCCGGGCGTCCTACCCCTCCCTGAAGAAACAGGCTAAACCGGGGCCAATTCTTTGCCTTCCGTAATTTCTCCTGCAAACTCAGATTGGTATATTGCAATTCATACAATTTTAATTCAGGTCGCTTCATTTCCGTGCTTTCAGTGCTTTCGGTGAGCAAACTTGGTTTTTCCAAAATAACCGCACCACTAAACTGCTTCCCCGTAAATAAAGACAACATCTCTTCATAACTCTCCCTGACAGCAGCCATCTCCTTCCTTCTTTGTTTTGCCTTCACCATTTCGGCCTCCAGTAAATAAATATTTGTCCTGGTGGCTGTTCCATTGTCCACCGCTACCTGGGTTTTCTCCATCCCCGCGGTTATATCCGCCATCATCAACTCCACCTGCTTTTCCTGCTCATGCATCAGCAGTATGCCAAAGAAAAGCTGAGTCACACGTTCTTTTAATTTATACAATTCAACTTCCAACTTCTGCTTCTCCACTTCACCATTGGAGCGTAACAAATCCTTCTGTCGATTGATCGTCTGCAAGTCCGTAAGCGGCTGGTTAATTTCGGCATAAAGCCGGTACTGGTCTTTTGACAATTCAGGAGCGGTAAACCCCGGGACGCTGATCCCTAACTTGGTTACTTCGGACTGATAGCTGGCCTGACCCCCAAGGCTCAATTGCGGCAACTGGCCTTTGGAAGCATTTTCTACCGAGAGGTCACGCGACCGCTCGATCAATTGTTGTTGCCTGACCAGGGGATAGTTATCCCGGGCCCATTGCATACAGGAATCTATTCGGAGGATGGTTTGCGCTTCAAGTCCCACCCCACCCAGCAAGACCATCAAGGGTAGTAAAATCGTTTGACGCATAAAATTTAAATATTCGATTTAGTCATTTGATTAAATTAGATTCAAAAAAAATCAACCGTTGAGCATTCCCAATATCCACTGGGGAATAAGCGCTTTTCGCTCTTCCATCAACTGGTCAAATTCCTTATCCTTCAGTTGCCCGATCTGCCGGATAAATGGCGCTGCCGCAAACGGAAAGATCACCATCGAGGACATATTCACCAGCATCTGAATAGGATTCACCCCTTTTAGGCGTGGATTGGCCGCCATGCGTACCTGTAACTCCCTGAAAAAAGAAGACTTAAATATCACATCCTTCACCTTCATCTCTTTTAAGAAAAATTCCGGATGATTATTTAATTCACTAACCACAAAAAAGGGGAGATCAGGTTGGGCCTGAAATAAGGTAATGTAACGGTCCACAAAACCCTGCACCTTCTTTTCAAAACTCAAGTCCTCATCATTGAGCACCATGATCATGGAAGAAAAAAATGTCTGAAGGCTCTCGAGCATCACGATCTGAAACAACCGTTCCTTACTTCTGAAATAGTAGTTCAATAAGGCAAGATTGATCCCCGCCTCTTCCGCAATATCCCGGGTACGCGCCGCCGCATAGCCTTTGGTCGTAAAAACAACCTTGGCCGCTTGCTTGATCTTCTCTTCGGTACTGGTATCGAGGGGTTTTATCGTCTTTGTCTTTGCCATGGGGTTCAATGTGGCAAAGAAAAAAAGAATTTCTGAATTAAACAAATATTTTAATCAAATGATTAAAATATTATACCCAACTAAATCCCTCATTTCGGATGGGCAGGTTACGGGGACGGTGACCTGCAGCGGCCAGGGCATTGCAAAGGGCCGGGGCTACGGTAGATACACCCACTTCCCCAACCCCACCGGGCTCGGCTTCACTGGGAATAATATAGACCTCGAGTGGAGGCATTTCACTATACATTAATAATTCGTAGCTAAAGAATCCATCCTGCATCACCCGGCTGTCCTTGATGGTGATCTCCCCTTTGAGCGCCTGGGTCAGACCAAAAGCCAATCCGCCTTCCATTTGATTCAGCAATCCATCCGGGTTGATGACCTGCCCGCAATCAATGGCCGCCACCACCCGGGTGATCCGGAATTTTTTCTCCCCAACCATCTCTACCTCTATGGCATGTGCGGCATATCCTTTGGCAAAAATGAAAGAGTGCGTGGCCAATCCAATATAATGGTTGGGTTTGCGGGGTTTATCATACCCGATCTTTTCGGCTGCTAATTTCAACACGCCTGCAATACGCGCGGGTGACTGGGTCAGTGCCCAGGCTTCGGTACCGGTTTTAAAGTCGGGTCTGTTTTCGAGTAAGGATAAACGAAACGCAAGTGGATCCTTTTTAAGTTTCCCTGCAATTTCATCTACAAAGGATTCCACCGGAAAGGTATTGACGCAAATATCCACCGATCGCAACCAACCGCGGTTAATATTGAAATCAACCGGGGTATAGCCCGTTTGGATATTGGCCACATCATAACAGAAACCTGCATCCGCTCCATCCATTTCCCCGATATTCTTGGTCTCCGGCCCTTCGATCATATAGGCAATCGGCGTGCCCAGCACATGATGTTTCCAGGATACGAGTTTCCCCTTTTCATCCCATTGGGCGTCGAGACGGTGGTAGTTGGCCGGGCGAAACATACCAAACTGCGTATCATCTACGCGGTCCCAGACCAATTGTACGGGTCGGTCAAACTGCTGCGCGATCTTCACCGCTTCAATGGCAAAATCAAAATGCAACCTGCGGCCAAAAGCGCCACCCATCAAACCCAGGTTAACTTTGATATCGGGTTTCTTGAACCCACACTCATGGGCAATCGTATCCACGGCCCAGTCGGGCAATTGCAATCCACCCCATATCTCACATTTTTCCCCTTTTACTTCGGCTATAAAATTCACCGGCTCCATGGTTGCATGGGCCAGAAATGGTTGTGCATATTCGGCTGACAGTTTTCCGGCTCCTTTTACACCACCCGGATCACCTTTCTTAAAAACCTCGATCTTTGGAGCATCCCCAGCTTTTGCCGCAAAGGTTTCAAACAAAGTGACCGTGCTTTCCTCATTACGGGGACCTTCATCCCAGGTCACGGTCAACATCTCTTTGGCTTTCATAGCGGCCCAGGTATGAGTGGCAATGATGGCTACACCATCCCGTACATGCATGGGTTTACCCGTTCCTTTATACGCTACTATCTTTAAAACACCGGTTACCTTCTTCGCGGCAGAATCATCATACGTTACCATTTTTCCACCAAGCACCGGGCAGCGCACGGCCACGGCTACCGCCATTCCGGGAATGCGGGTATCCAATCCATATTTGGTTTTTCCCGTGAGTATATCTTTCAACCCGCTTCTTTTCTCCGACTTACCGATCAACTTGAAATCCTTTGGACTTTTAAGGGTCACTTCAGCAGGGATGGGCAGTTTGGCGGCTTCGCAAACCAATTCACCATACCCGATCCGTTTCATGGTCGAAGTATGGACCACTTCCCCCATATCTGCAGCACAACTCGAAACATTTACTTTCCAGCTATTGGCAGCGGCCTGTATCAACATGGCTTTGGCAATCGCACCTGCCTTGCGCAGAGTATCATACATACCCAATACACTTTGGCTTCCGCCGGTATCGTGCATCCCTGCAGGCAGTGTGCCAAAGGGCGCGAGTTCTACTTTTACTTTTCTAAAATCCACTTCCAGTTCCTCCGCTACGATCATGGGAAGGGCAGTATCCACTCCCTGTCCTGATTCCTGCTTGGCCACAAAAATGGTCACCAGGCCCTTTCGGTCGATCCGCAAATAAGCCCCGGGTTGAAAATGCGTACACTCCTCATCAGGAAGAGCGAGTGCTTGAAGTCCCGGGAGGGTGAATCCCAAAACCAGTCCACCAGAAGCGAGACTGGACAGTTTCAAAAAACGACGACGATCGGTCTTTATCTTTTGCATGGTTGTAGGCGTTTGGGGTTCAGGAATTCAATGAGTCAATGGCCAGATGAATGGCTTTACGGATTCGGTGATAAGTTCCGCATCGACAGAGCACATTATTCATCACCTGGTCAATCGTCTCTTCCGAAGGGCGCTTGTTTTTTTCCAGCATGGCCACCACTTGCATCATTTGCCCGGGCTGGCAATATCCACATTGAGGTACTCCCGCTTGTTCCCAGGCCTTTTGTACCGGATGCGAACCATCGGCTGAAAGCCCTTCGATGGTGATGATCTTTTTATTGACACAGGAACCCACCGTGCGTTGACAGGAGAATACCGGGTTGCCATCAATGATGACACTGCAAACACCACAACTGGCCACCCCGCATCCATATTTAGTGCCCGTCATATTAAGCAGATCGCGCAGCACCCACAGGAGCGGCATGTCGGCAGGGGCCTCTACATCGTATTTTGTATTATTGACCGTGAGGGAAAACTGAGGCATAGCAAGAAGTTTTTGGTAATCGGGAGAAGTCCTAAGAAAGGTACGAAACTTCGGCTGCTATTATAAAAATCAACATTTACTTTCTATTTTGTGGACTAAACCTTCCCCCTGGGAAAATGTCATAGACCTCAAATAATACACCATGAGAAACTTCTTTCTTTTCCTCGCATTGACCACCCTGGTCCTGTCCTGCTTCAAAAATGGAGGGGAGCCTGAACCCGATACCTCCAACAACCTGTATTTCCCTCCCGTGAGCGGCACCGAATGGCAAACCACTGATATGGCCAGTCTGGGTTGGAATGAGGGTACGGTCAATGACCTGTATACCTACCTCGAGCAAAAGAATAGCAAGGCTTTTATCGTATTGAAGAATGGAAAGATCGTTATCGAGAAATATTTTGGCCTGTTTACCAAGGACAGTCTCTGGTACTGGGCCTCCGCCGGAAAAACCCTTACCGCCTTCCTGTCAGGTATTGCCCAGGATGAAGGGCTGTTTGACCTGAGTGATAAGACCTCCCGATTCCTGGGAAATGGCTGGACTTCCCTCCCGCAAGCCAAAGAAGACCTAATTACCATCCGCCATCAACTCACCATGACCACCGGTTTGGATGATGATGTGGCACCCGATAATGATTGTACCGATCCCGCTTGTTTACAATACCGCGCCGATGCCGGTACACGTTGGGCTTATCACAACGCCCCCTACACATTGATGGAAAAAGTGATCGAGAATGCCAGTGGAGCCAGTTATAATAGTTACTTCCAACAAAAAGTGCGTGATCGTGTCGGGATGAATGGACTCTGGATAAAAACAGGATTTAATAATGTGTACTATAGCAATGCACGAAGCATGGCACGATTTGGATTGCTGATGCTGAATAAAGGAAAATGGGATCAAACAAGAATATTAGCCGACACACTTTATTTTCAGGATCAGGTAAATAGTTCGCAAAATTTTAATCTCTCATACGGATACCTAACCTGGTTAAATGGAAAGTCAAGTCATATGCTCCCTACATTGGATCTTACCTTCATCGGTTCAATGATGCCCAAT
Source organism: Chitinophagaceae bacterium (assembly GCA_041752235.1). GTDB lineage: Bacteria > Bacteroidota > Bacteroidia > Chitinophagales > Chitinophagaceae > SpSt-398. The sequence continues at coordinate 15,831 of JBGSHM010000009.1, read as the reverse complement.
GCACCCGTGGATATGTATGCGGCCCTGGGGAAGAATGACCAGAAAATTTATGTGGTCCCTTCACAGAAACTGGTGGTCATTCGTATGGGAGAATCAGCAGGTAATGTGCAACTCGCGCTCTCGAGTTTTGACAATGAACTCTGGGGGAAACTAAAAACCATTATAGGGTATTAATAAAAAAGCCATCCTTGCGGATGGCTTTGAAATTTTTGTTGGCTAAGAAATTAGCTCAGGTGTTTGTTCAGGAACTTGGCCAGATCGAACATCGAAGCCTGTCCTTTACCACCGAAGATTACTTTCAGCTTATCGTCCGCATTGATCATGCGTCTGTTTTTGTTATCCTGCAGCTTGTTAGCTTTGATATAACCCCAGATCTTCTTCACAGCTTCTGTGCGGGGAACTGCTTTGCTACCGATCACAGCGGCCAGAGCGGCGCTGGGAGTAAGCGCTTTCATGAAGGCTGCATTGGGTTTGCGGGCGGATTTTTTCTTAGCCGCTTTTTTCTTTGGAGCTGCTTTTTTGGCTGCTTTTTTAGGGGCGGCTTTCTTCGCTTTTTTTGGAGCTGCTTTCTTAGCGGCTTTCTTTACGGCTTTTTTTGCGACTTTCTTTGCCATTGTTTTTGTTTTAGAATGTTAACGGGTTTTAGTAATTAACCCTTCAAATATAGCCTATTTCTGTATGCCAACTTCATTGGGGAATTTTCTTTTTTTGATTCGGAATAACCTGTGCATAAGGGGGCGCTGTCAATGTGGCAATTTGGATGGTTTTGGAACGCAGATTGTTACCTTGCGCCTAATTAAACCCGGAAAAAATCAAGGATATGATACAGGAAAAAGGCACCATTTCGATCAACACAGAGAACATTTTCCCTATAATCAAGAAGTTTTTATACTCTGATACGGAGATCTTCCTCCGGGAGTTGGTTAGTAATGCAGTAGATGCCACCCAAAAAGTAAAAAGACTGGCTTCCCTTGGGCATTTCACTGGAGAATTGGGTGATCTGTCCATTCGGATCGCCCTGGATAAAGAGGCAAAGACCATTCGGATCTCCGACCGGGGGATCGGTATGACCGCGGAGGAAATCCGTAAATACATCAATCAGGTGGCTTTCTCCGGAGCTACTGAATTCATGGAGAAATTCAAAGAAGCCCGGGATGCCAATGAGATCATCGGTCGTTTCGGTCTCGGATTTTACTCCGCCTTTATGGTAGCGGATCAGGTCGAGATCCAATCCCTCTCCTATCAACCAGCGGCAGAAGCCGCCCGCTGGACCTGTGACGGCAGTACCGCTTTTGAGATCGCCGAAGGAAACCGCAGTGACCGGGGTACCGATGTGATCCTCCATATCAATGAAGAATCACAGGAATACCTGGAAGAAAGCCGGCTCAGAGAGATCCTCGTTAAATACGCCCGCTTCCTCCCCGTACCAATCGTCTTTGGTACCCGCGAAGAAGAAATACCCGATGGAGAAGATCAAGAAGGGAAACCCAGGTTCAAGACCGAGACGGTGGACGATGTGATCAATACCACCCACCCGATCTGGACCAAGGCTCCTGCCGAATTGAAAGATGAAGACTATCTGGCCTTTTACCAGGACCTCTATCCCTATTCAGAAGAGCCCCTGTTCTGGATCCACCTCAATGTGGACTACCCCTTTAACCTGACCGGGGTATTGTATTTTCCCAAACTCAAGAATGACTTCGAGGTACAGAAGAATAAGATCAAACTCTATAGCCGGCAGGTCTTTATCACCGATGAGGTGAAAGACATCGTTCCGGAATTCCTGATGCTCCTCCACGGGGTCATTGACTCTCCCGATATCCCCCTTAATGTTAGCCGCTCCTTTCTCCAGGCCGATAGCAATGTAAAAAAGATCAATAGCTATATCAGTCGTAAGGTAGCCGACAAACTCGCCGAACTTTTCAAAAAGGACCGCCCCTCCTATGAATCCAAATGGAATGATATCGGTCTATTTGTTAAATATGGCGCCCTGTCAGAAGATAAATTTTATGAAAAGGCAAAAGAATTCATCCTGCTGACCAATACAGAGGAAAAACATTTTACCCTTGAAGAATACCAGGCAAAGACCAAAGAGGCCCAGACCGACAAACACGGCACCCTGGTTTATCTCTATACACCCGATGCCGAGAAACAACATACCTATGTAGAGGCCGCCCGGAAAAGAAATTATGATGTGTTATTAATGAACTCCCCCATTGACAACCATTTCATCCATCACCTGGAAATGAAAGGTGAGAAGATCTCCTTTAAACGCGTGGATGCCGGTGTGGTAGACAAACTGATCGAGAAAACAGGCAGTTTACAACATGCACTCACCGAAGAGCAGACCGGAAAAATTAAATCCGTATTTGAAGCCGCGATCAATAACCCCGCCATGCATGTGGAGATTGAAAGCCTTCCCACCGAAGCCATGCCGGTAACCATCACGGTGGAAGAATGGATGCGACGCATGAAGGACATGAGCAAGATGGGCGGAGGTATGAGTTTTTATGGCAATATGCCCGACTCTTATAAGGTTTCTATCAATGCCAATCACAAATTGGTGGAAAAGATTCTGCAGGCCGGTGAGGGGGATCAAACGAAAATAGCCAAGCATGCATATGATCTGGCTTTATTAGCCCAGGGAATGTTGAAAGGCGCGGATCTTACGGCGTTCGTGGAGCGGAGTGTAGAGGGGCTGTGAGACGGGCGAGGCTTTACCGCTAAGGCGCAAAGGCGCAGGGTTGCGCAAGATCTTTGGCGCCCCTAGCGTCATAGTGTCCTGGCGGTAAAAACCAGGAGACAGGAAATATTCAATTTTTTGCGACAGAATTTCCCGAATCTTGTTTCGCTTCTTCAATAACAATAAACTCTGGTTTCTCCTGTCCCATTTGAATCAATTCCTGGTACTTGGATTTCAGGCAACGTTTAAAGGTGCCAACATACCCCGGTTTACGGAGGTTTTCAGGATTTAAGGGAATGGCCTCTATCAGGTCATTGCCAATGAACATCATGAGTTGCATGGCCAACGGTTTTTCTAATACAAAAAAAAGCCATTTACCCAGCGGAGTCAATCCCAGTTTTGCTCGATTTTTTTGGTAAGATTACAAGGCCGGTTTGCACAAAATACGGAGCACGGGAAAAGCGTAGTTCCGGCAAAAAACGAGACTGCTTCAGAGCCTGTGACCGGGAACCCTTGTCAATTACCCGATCGGTCGGCTTGAAGCAGTCTCTCTCCTTTAAGTGTTACTCAGTTGGCCCGGTATTAATTCATCCCCACACTGTATACCAGGCTGAAATAACGAAAGTAATGCCCGCCTTTTTCATTGCCTTTGGCTATCCATTCTTCTCCGGTCAATTCATTTTTATCATTTCCCCAGACAGCCTCGCCCAGGGCGACCAATGCGTCATTGGTATGCAGCCGGAATCCGTAGCGGCTGTTGCTGTCCAGTCTAACCTTTCCCAGATTAAAATCCACCCAGGTAGGGTCATTGATCTTCTTGATATCCAATTCCATGGTTCCCAGTTCAGGGCCCCAGTCATGCTTCTTTTCATCAAACTGATGCAAACTCATCTTGATCTTTCCTTCGCGGTGAACCATTTCACAATAAACACTGATGCTTTCCAATTCTCCGCTATGGTTGATGTGGAAGGTTTGCCCAGCCATATTATCGGATGGCTCTGCATGAAAATCGCCCAGCCAACGGCATCCATTGATCTGTAACTGGTCGATATGACGGGATCCCCCCTGGGGACGGAATGGGACTTTCATGTGTATGGATTTTTAGTTTTTCAAAATAGGATCTGAGATCCTTTTACAGGCATAAAGATTGTCATTGGGAAATAGGTGGTTTATGACTTTGGTTAGGTTTTCAGGTGAGAAATTTCAATACCTGTAATTGCTTAACCGCCATGGCGCGAAGGCGCAAGGCAGCGCAAAGACAATCCTTGCGTCACCTTGCGCCCTCGTGACCTGGCGGTAAAAAAACCTTATTTCAACTCAATCCCCGCTATCTTCCTCTCCTCCCCCATTTCTTTCGAATTATAATAAAGGAACATCTTTCCTTTCCGGAGATTGGAAACGGCCATTACCTCCTGTATTTTACACTCCATCAATGATTTGGCAGTCCCCTGCGCATCGGGGTAGGTCCAGGTTTTTACCAATTGCCCACTCTCATCCCGGAGCGTCAATTTGCGTGACTGGCCATTAGTCCCGCAATGACTATAATAAACAAATACCTTTTCGCCCGGAGCGGCCACCTGGATGGTCTTAAGCTCCTTGTCAATATGAATGTGCTGGCGAAGCAGGAGTTTATCACCCTGAAAGATCTCAACTGTATCGCCACCCAAAGGGCTCGTAAAAGAGAAAATAGCCAGACCCATCAGCAGGGCCGTAAAACCCAAGAGGGCCTTTTTGATTCTTGTTTTCATGATTGTCATTTTTTGATGAATAATCCGTTGACAACCCAAAGAAAACACCGGAAAATGGACAAATTTCACCGGTCTTGACCAGTTACATCACCGGCTTGACAAGAGGTAAAAACCGCCCATTTCCAGAAAAATCCCAAAAAATTATGCCCAAAAATATTAGCGCAGTATTACTAAAATGATTAGTTTCGCTGTGGATTTCTAAATTAGAACCGGATTTTGTAAAACCTAACTTTGTTTCCATGGCAAAAAATGCATCCAACACCGAAAAAGAAACTGCACCGTCAGTCAACAGTGAAAAATTAAAAGCCCTCAAACTCACGATCGACAAGATCGATAAGGATTTTGGAAAAGGGAGCGTCATGATGATGAATGAAAAGGCCCATGTGGAGCAGGAAGTCATCTCCACCGGTTCTATCGGACTGGATATTGCCTTGGGAATTGGTGGTTTACCTCGTGGCCGCGTGGTTGAGATCTATGGACCAGAGTCTTCCGGTAAAACAACTGTGGCTACCCACGTGATCGCAGAAGCCCAGAAAAGAGGCGGTATGTGTGCCATTATTGATGCCGAGCACGCTTTTGATAGCAGCTACGCCAAGAAATTGGGCGTAGATGTAGACAACCTGCTGATCTCCCAACCGGATTATGGCGAACAAGCCCTTGAGATCGCTGACCGCCTGATCCTTTCCGGCGCCCTGGATGTAGTCGTAATCGACTCCGTCGCCGCCCTGGTTCCAAAAGGAGAATTGGAAGGAGAAATGGGAGATAGCAAAATGGGTCTCCAGGCCCGTCTGATGAGCCAGGCTCTGCGGAAACTTACCGCTACCATTCACAAGACCAACACCATTTGCATATTCATTAACCAGTTGCGCGAAAAGATCGGCGTTATGTTCGGTAACCCCGAAACCACTACCGGTGGTAACGCCCTTAAATTCTATGCCTCCGTTCGCCTCGATATCCGTCGCATGGCACAGTTGAAAGATGGTGAAACCGCCATCGGTAACCGGGTTAAAGTAAAAGTGGTGAAGAATAAAGTAGCCCCGCCCTTCCGCGCCGCAGAATTCGATATCATATTCGGCGAAGGCATCTCCAAAACCGGAGAGATCATCGACCTGGGCGTAGAACTCAATATCATCCAGAAAAGCGGTTCCTGGTTCAGCTATAATACCGATAAACTCGGCCAGGGACGCGATTCAGTGAAACAATTACTCATGGATAATCCCGAACTCTCCGCCGAGATAGAAGGAAAAATTCGTGAGAAAATAAAGGAAATGCAAGGCTAATCGTGAATCGTGAGTCGTCAGATATAAGTCGTGAGTCGTCAATCGTGAGTAGAACTCACTCACTATTCACCATTCACTATTCACCACTCACGCCTCACGACTGACGTCTCACGTATAACACCTCTTTCGAATTAAAATAGAAAATCGGGTTAGTAAAAGCTTTTCTTTTAATTCGTATCGGCCGCTTCTTTCGGAGCGGCCTTTTTTATTAGTCCACTCTTTAGCCAACTCTTTTACTGTTTGGTTCGTTTGGTAAAATGGTCAATCCAAATTCCGCGCTTTCGGTGAGAAAATAAGCACCCGGAAACCACAGAATACACGGAAAACGTTGATTTACTATGTATAAAGCTTCCCGAACTGTGCCGTCGGAAAAAGCTTTTACAAAAATTTCACACCAAAAATATCGTTTCAATGTTTAAACATCATATTTTTGACTTGTTATTAAAAGAATAACCACCCCACATGCTTAAAAAAACCTGGCAAAAATTGCTCTTTGGCGGCTTCATCCTACTCCTGATCGGGGCGGGTATCTATTGGTATATCGCCACCGATACCTTTAGCGATACAAAAGGAAGAAAAGCCGAATACAGCGTAAAAGCCGATGATTTTCTGAAAGAATTCCAGGCCGACAGCAAAAATGCCAACCTGAAGTATACTGAAAAGATCGTTGAGGTTTCCGGTACCGTGTCCGCAACAGAAGCCGCCGACTCCTCCATCAATATCAAAATAGCCGATACCACCACTGGTTCCTATGTCATATTTGCCTTTCAGGACAAGGACATGGCCGAAGCAAAAACCATCAAACAGGGTGATCTCGTTTCCATCAAAGGCTCCTGCAGCGGTGGGGTATATAGCAACATCCTCGAAACCTGGGCCATTACCTTCAAAAGAAGCACACTTTCAAACAAACCATAACGTTAAACACTCAACTCAAAAAAACCGCACAAATGAAAAAAGCAATTTTAGCGCTGACCTTTATTACCACCACCCTGGTTGGTTTTGCCCAAAAGAAAACCACCACTTCGGCAATCGTAACCTTTGATGCTACAACCTCAATTGACAATTTGCCCAAGGCTGAGAACAAAACCGTGATCGCCGCTATTGACCCTGCCAAAGGATCGGTACAGTTCGAAGCGACCATCAAAAACTTCGCTTTCTCCAACCCCATGATCCAGGACCACTTCAATGGTAAGAACTGGATGAACTCTGACGAATATCCCACTGCGGTTTTCAATGGCACGATCACTAACCTGAGCGCCGTGGATTTCAAGAAAGATGGCAAATACACCGCCAATGTAAAGGGAACCCTGAGCATTCGTGGGAAAGAAACAAAAGTGACTACCCCCGCTGTGATCGTGGTGAAAGGTGGTGCGATCAATGCTACCGCCGAATTCAGCATCAAACTCGCTGACTACTCCATCGAAGGAGCCCCCATCCAGGCTGGTAAAGTGGCGAAAGAGCCCAAGATCACCGTATCTGCTGATCTGAAATAATTTATCGATACATGAGAAACAAGGGCGCCTTCGCGAAAGCGGGGGCGTTTCTTTTTTGCCTAATTTACATCCATGAGTACAAGAATCATGAACGCCAAGAAAAGGGTAGCCCTGGTGGCGCATGACAACAAGAAAAAAGAGTTGGTGGATTGGGCTGTGTACAATAAAACGGTGCTCAATAAACACCGGCTATATGCCACCGGAACTACCGGGGCCTTATTGGAAAAAGCCCTGGACCAGTCGGTCAGCACATTCCTGAGCGGTCCACTGGGTGGTGACCAACAGATCGGTGCCGCCATTGCAGAAGGCAAGATCGATATCCTGATCTTCTTCTGGGACCCCATGGAAGCACAACCGCATGACCCGGATATCAAAGCCCTGCTCCGCGTAGCCGCTACATGGAATATCCCCGTAGCCTGCGACCGCGCCACCGCCGATTTTATCCTGACCTCACCCCTGATGCATCAAGAATATGAAGCTATTTTGCCGGATTACTCGGCTTATATTCGGAGAAGTGTTGGATGAGGTCGGAGGTCGGAGGTCGGGGGTCCGGAGTCGGGAGTCGGACTCCCATCCTCGGACTTCGGACCCTGGACCCCCAACCAAACTCTACAAATAGAAAATCATGTCCTTCAAACTCCATACCCCCTTCCCCCCCGCCGGTGACCAACCACAGGCCATCGAACAATTGACCGAAGGCATATTGAATGGAGAGAAACATCAGGTACTACTCGGCGTAACCGGTAGTGGTAAAACCTACACCATTGCCAATCTCATCCAGAATGTGCAACGCCCCACCCTGGTGCTAACCCATAACAAAACATTGGTCGCCCAGCTATACGGCGAGTTCCGCCACTTCTTTCCGGAAAACGCGGTAGAATATTTTGTCAGCTACTACGACTACTACCAACCCGAAGCCTATCTACCCGTCTCGGATACCTATATTGAAAAGGACCTCAATATCAACGAGGAGTTGGATAAACTTCGACTCCGCGCCACCAGCTCGCTGCTCAGTGGCCGACGAGATATCATCGTAGTGGCCTCGGTAAGCTGTATCTACGGTATGGGAAACCCGACGGATTATGAGAACGGGATCATCCGTATTCATAAAGGATTGACCATTTCCCGACAGGGATTCTTACATGCCCTGGTTAACTCCCTCTATTCCCGAACTACCCTTGAATTCAATCGCGGCACCTTTCGGGTAAAAGGAGATACCGTAGACATCAACCTGCCCTATGTGGACTATGGCTACCGCATCACCTTCTTTGGCGATGAGATCGAGGAGATCGAAAGCATTGAGATCAACTCGGGAAAAAGGATCGGGTTGATGGAAAATGCGGCTATATTCCCGGCTAATCTTTATCTCGCGCCAAAGGATATTTTACAACAGGTGATCTATGAGATCCAGGACGAAATGCAGGCCCAGGTAGATTATTTTAAAAGCAATAATAAATTCATTGAGGCACAACGTGTCAAGGAGCGAGTGGAATACGACCTGGAAATGATTCGCGAGCTTGGATACTGTAACGGCATTGAAAACTATTCCCGGTTCTTTGACCGGCGCAGGCCAGGTACCCGCCCCTTCTGCTTATTGGATTATTTTCCGAAAGACTTTCTCTGTGTCATCGATGAAAGCCACCAGACCATCCCGCAGGTAAGTGGCATGTATGGTGGTGACCGTAGCCGAAAACTGGTATTGGTGGATTATGGCTTCCGCCTCCCCTCGGCGCTGGATAACCGACCCCTTAACTTTCATGAGTTTGAATCACTCGTGAACCAAGTCATCTATGTAAGCGCCACCCCCGATGATTATGAATTGGAGAAAACGGGTGGTATAGTAGTGGAACAAGTAGTACGCCCCACCGGTCTGCTCGACCCGCCCATTGAAATAAGACCCAGTGTCAACCAGATCGATGACCTGTTGGATGAAATTGACCGGCGTATCAAGAAAGGGGACCGTGTACTCGTAACCACCCTGACCAAACGCATGGCCGAGGAAATGGACAAATACCTGCATCGGATCAATATCAAATCCAAATACATTCACAGCGAAGTGCATACACTGGACCGTGTGGAGATCCTTCGGCAATTACGGCTGGGAGATATTGATGTGCTTGTAGGGGTCAACCTCCTTCGGGAAGGACTTGATCTTCCGGAAGTCTCGCTGGTCGCCATCCTCGATGCAGACAAAGAAGGTTTTTTGCGCAATGAAAAATCATTGACACAGACGGCTGGTCGTGCCGCCCGGAATGTGGACGGACTCGTGATCTTCTATGCCGATAAAATGACCGACAGCATGCGGAAGACCATTGATGAGACCACCCGCCGCCGCGAAAAACAGATCGCCTATAATATTGAACACAATATCACCCCCCGTACCATCATCAAAACCAAGGAACAGGTATTCAAACAAACCTCTGTACTCGACATCAAAGGCTATGACCCCGCAAACCCCTATGCCCTGGCCCCCGATGGTGAACTGGTTGCCGTAGCGGCTGACGAACAAGTGGAGTACAAGACCATCCCGCAATTGGAAAAAGCCATTGCGCATATTCGAAAGGATATGGAAAAAGCCGCCCGCGACCTCGACTTCATGGAAGCCGCAAGACTTAGGGATGAAATGTTTGGGATGCAGAAGAAGCTGGAAGAAATGAAGGGGTAGGGCTTTACTGCCAAGACACCAGGGCGCCATTTTACGCTATTTCCTGGCGCTCCTTAGCGTCCTGGTGTCTTGGCGGTTAAAAAAAAACTAACTTCAATCCCATGGAACCCCACGCCAACCTCCACAAAGAACTCGACATCATTCAGTCCATCATCAACCGCATGGCCAACAACTCCTTTCTCGTCAAAGGTTGGGCCATGACCCTCGTATCCGGCCTGCTGGCCTTTGGAAAAGATGTCATCCTCGCCGATAAAAGCGGTGTGTACTATCTCATCATGATGCTGGGCATCCTTATCCCCTTCTGGTGGTTGGATGCCTATTATTTAAAACAGGAAAGGGCCTTCCGAAAACTGTATGACAACGCCATTCGTGACCCGCAAGCCAAAGAAAGACTACAATACAGTTTGAACCCGCAGAATATTCAGAAAGAAATAAAAGGCACAACAGCCACCATGATGACCGGGGCGGTTAGTTATTTTTATATACCTCTATTGCTACTGATTACCGGAGGTATTATTATGAAACTGGCTGGAAAGCTCTAATTTTTTTTTCTCGCAGCGCCCGCCAAGGTCTTAGCGAACGCTGCGAGAAACCAAACCTCCCCTAACCTTCCGCCCTCGCGCCCTGGCGGTAAATCAGTAATTTCAAAGTCAAATGCCCCAGCCCAATACAGAACGCGACGACATCCTCTCCCTCCTCGCCTACGCCCTCGTGTATCGCGCCTGGCAACCCGATACCATTCCCTTTGCGCAACGAAGAGGTTATAATATCGGTGCGCTCCTGGTCGACCCCAACGATAAACCCGTGGCCTATGACCTCAATTGTGTCAACTCCACCGGCAATGCCACCCAACATGGCGAAGTAAGGGTCATTACCCGCTATCTCGAGCAAACACGGAGCTTCCTCCTCGATGGATTCTCGCTTTATGTTACCCTGGAGCCCTGTATCATGTGTGCCGGGATGATCACCATGACCTCGATCGACCGGGTGGTATATGGACAACACGATGTGGCGTATACCAAAGCATTCGAACGCCTTTTTGATGGGTCAGGTGTGCCTGAACATCCACGGACAGTTGTCGCCAGTCCATCCACACTTTCCATTTGTTCGCAGTTGGATGCAGCCTATCAGGATTACCTGCAAACTGCTGAAGAGAAAATACTGGCTAAATTCCTGGCCTCCGAAAAGGCGCGCGTGATTTTTGAATCAGCTGAAAAGGCATTTCTGGGCTTTGTGCCCGTATTGGATGAGACCAAGAAAATACTTGAACAAGCCCTTCACTTCTACCATTCAACCTGAATACTATGGCTAAGAAAAATGTCAGGATTGACAAGGCCTTTATTGATGCCCCGTCAGGCGTGCTCAAATCTCATGAGACTACGGTAAAAAATCTTGCCCACAAGAAAACCAAACCCAGTGTCTTCATTGGCAGCGCTACCGAATCGCATGTGGTGGCGAAAAAGATCCAATCACTTTTTGACCCGGCCCTGTTTGAAGTAGACACCTGGAAGATGGATATTTTCGGACAAAAAGATGCAGATGGTGATTCACTCACCAATGCCGAACAACTCAAGAACTTTACCGATATCTATGACTATGCCATCTTTGTTTTTACGCCCGATGATGAACTCATTAGTCAGACAAGGACCGAACTCGAAAGTGGTGAGCCGTTAAAAGCCTATGCTACCCGACACAATGTGGTGTTTGAATTTGGACTTTTCCTGGGAAGATTGGGTGCCGAAAAGAGTTTTATTCTCTATGATGATGATGTACGCGAATTCATTGACTACTTTTTTACCGACCTCAAAGAGAATTTTGATGACCAGCAACCTACCGGCAGAAAAGCCCGTCGTTTTTCCATTGAAGCACACAGTTACCGGGGCCGCTTTTTAGATCATGTAAAATCAAAAGGCGAAGTTGCAGCCTTTGATGACGAAGACCTGGCCCGCACCATTGCCCATTTGAGTGAACGTATGTTGCAGCGCAACCAGGAGGTCAGCCTGGGTTTTCTTCCTTCCACTTCACTCGCAAAGGGATACTTTAAAAATTTCCTGGGGCGCATACTTCATAGCCTACACCATATCCATTTCCCGCATACGGATGACCATAAAACCCTCCACTCCTTTCATGCCCTGGCACAGGATGATCCGGGTGTAAAGAAAATGATGGATCTGCTGAAGGCAAAGTCCATGACCGAGATTCGCATCGTCATCCCCGATGATCTTGTCATGGCCCAATACGAGGATTTCAAACCCATCCTCAGCCGTCCTGAATTTGACACCGGTTCCATCCCGCTCATGGGCGAGCGACCAAAAACAGTGTATTATTTCAAGGAAAGCGCAACTGATAGTGGCCCTTTTGTGATCTATGATATTCCAACTACCATGAATTCCTCCATCGAGGCCATTCATATGACCACCGAGCACAAGGATATCCGTGAACTGCTATCGGAAAAAGAAAGAAGGAATTTTGTCAAAGCCATTCAGCACATCATTCATGAAGCAGCTTCCGTACCAGGAAAAGAAAGAATAAAGGATCTGGTGAGATTGATTAGTTGGGAAGAATTCATTACTGAAACCAGGCTCCAACTTCCGGGTTAGGGATAAAAAAAGAATTCACCGCCATAGCGCCAGGACACAAAGGACGCTAAGTATCCTGGCGCCCTCGTGACTTCGCGGTAAAATAAATCTCGTACATCTACGAGTCAACATATCGTAAATGCCCCCAATATCCATCTTCAGGCAATATGCCCACCTGATTCTCGTTTTAAACAGTACCCAAAAATCCAAAATTATGAAGAACAGAATCCGTAAAGTGGTAAACTTCTTTGCCTTCAACCTGCTTTTCTTTGCCCTCTATCTGAACTTTATCCATAAGGATAATGCAAATGAGGTAGCCAAGGTAGGTACTGCTACCCCTGCTTACACCGGCACCCAACCCGTAGATGCGGCTGGACATGAAATTAAGCCTGCTGTAGAAGTAGCTAAGAAATAAGACATTTACCGATAGCATTGTATCCCCCTCCATAGGGTACCAGGACGAAATTTCGTTCTTGTATCCCTGAGGCGGGGGATTTCCTATCTTAGCTTCATGTCTGAAAAGAAGCTATTCCTCCTCGATGCCTTTGCCCTGATCTTTCGTGCTTATTATGCGCTGATCCGGAGCCCCCGCATCACCTCCAAAGGCAAGAACACCAACGCCCAATTTGGATTCACTAACGCCCTGCTTGACCTGCTGAACAATCAGAAGCCTACGCATATGGCGGTTTGTTTTGATACATCCGCCCCTACGGAAAGACATACAGACTTTGAAGACTATAAGGCCAACCGCCAGGATGCACCCGAAGACCTGCTGGCTGCCATCCCCGACATCAAAAAGATCATCGAAGGCTTTGATATCCCGATCGTGGAAGTGGATGGATTTGAGGCTGATGATGTGGTCGGAACCCTGAGCAAACAAGCGGAGGCTGCCGGTTATGAAGTGTATATGGTCACCCCGGATAAAGACTATGGCCAACTGGTGACCGAAAAAGTCAAGATCTATAAACCTGGCTACCAGGGCGGAGATGTGGAAATTCTCGGACCCAAAGAAGTCTGTGAAAAATGGAATATCAAAACCGTCTCCCAGGTCATCGATATCCTTGGCCTGATGGGCGATGCCGTGGATAACATACCTGGCATACCCGGTGTAGGAGAAAAAACAGCCGCCAAACTCCTGGCAGAATATGATACGCTGGAAAATGTACTGGCCAATGCGGATAAAATAAAAGGGAAACTGGGAGAGAAAGTGATGCAGGGCAAGGACCTGGCCATCATGAGTAAGAAACTGGCCACCATTATCACCAATGCCCCGGTGGAATTTCATGAAGAGAACTTCAAAGTGAGTGAATGGGATAAAGAAAAACTGAAAGAGGTATTTGCCGACCTGGAATTTAAAACACTGGGCAAGCGATTACTGGGCGAAGAGTTCAACGTATTCAAAACTGCTCCGGAAGCGGTGCAAACGGACCTGTTTGGAAACATTGTTTCTCCTGCACCGACACCCTCCTCTTCAAGCAAAGATGAAACGCCAGATTCCGTGTCTTCTGTGAGTGAATCCGGAAACAACATTCACAACACTACGCATGATTATATAGCTGTAGCTACGGAAGCCGAGATGAAGAAGCTGGTAACCGAACTCAGGAAGCATAACGAGATCTGTTTTGATACCGAAACCACTGGTCTGGATGCCAATGATGCCGAATTGGTTGGGATGAGCTTTGCCGTTACACCAGGAGAGGCCTGGTATGTTCCCTGCCCGGTTGATCAGGAAGCCACCAAAAAGATACTTGCCCTATTCGAACCCCTTTTCCAAAGTGATAAGATCACCTGGGTCGGTCAGAACCTGAAATACGACATGCTGGTGCTGAAATGGTATGGGATCGAATTCAAAGGCAACCTGTTTGATACCATGCTGGCGCACTATGTGATCGAGCCCGATGGCAAACGAAGCATGGATGCACTGGCTAATCAATACCTGCAATACGAACCCGTACACATTGAAGAACTGATCGGGAAAAAAGGAAAGACACAGGGAAACATGCGGGATGTGGAATTGGAGAAAATAAAAGAATATGCCGCCGAGGATGCTGATATCACTCTTCAATTAAAAAATGTATTCCTGCCCCAGCTCAAAGAAAAGGAAGTGGAAAAAGTTTTTTATGAGGTGGAGAACCCGCTCGTGAAAGTGCTGACGGATATGGAATACGAAGGGGTACGGGTGGATGTGGATTTCCTGAACAGCTATTCAAAAGAACTGGAGCGCGAAGCCAAGATAGCCGAAGAAGCCGTGTATAAAGCAGCCGGCGTGCGTTTTAACCTGGCTTCACCGAAACAATTGGGGGAAGTGTTGTTTGATAAACTTCAGTTGGACCCCAAGGCGAAGAAAACCAAAACAGGCCAATACGCTACTGGGGAAGACGTACTGCTGAAACTGGCACACAACAATCCCATTGTAGCAGATATCCTCGCCTTTCGGGAATTGACAAAATTGAAATCCACCTATGTGGATGCCCTGCCACAGTTGATCAACCGAAAAACAGGCCGGGTACACACAACCTATGGGCAGGCCGTGGCTGTAACGGGACGTTTGGCCAGTAACAACCCCAACCTGCAAAACATTCCGGTGCGTTCCGACCGGGGCAAGGAGATCCGGAAAGCCTTTATTCCCCGCGATAAGGACCATATCCTGCTCTCGGCCGACTACTCCCAGATCGAACTCCGAATCGTGGCTGCCATCAGTGGCGACCCCGCGATGTGTGAGGCCTTTCGTTTGGGGAAAGACATCCACACGGCAACCGCGGCAAAAGTGTATGGCATAGAGGAGAAAGAAGTGACCAAGGAAATGAGGTATAAAGCCAAGAGTGTAAACTTCGGGATCATCTATGGTCAGGGTGCGTTTGGTCTGGCAGATAACCTCGGTATTTCCCGCGCCGAAGCCAAAGAGATCATTGACAACTATAAAACGCAATTTGCCAATATCCAGAAGTACATGGATGATACCATCAACTTCGCCCGGGGGACAGGTTATGTACAAACCCTCATGGGAAGAAAGCGTTGGTTACGGGATATCAATTCAGCCAACTTTACGGTACGTGGGTTTGCGGAACGAAATGCGATCAACTCGCCCATCCAGGGAACAGCCGCGGATATGATCAAACTGGCCATGCAAAAAGTACATGCGGCCATGAAGAAGGAAAAAATGAAGAGCCGGATGATCATGCAGGTACATGATGAATTGGTATTTGATGCGCTGCGGTCGGAGGCAAAAGAATTGAAACCCTTGATTTTAGAAAATATGCAATCGGCGCTTCCGTTGCCGAATGATGTGCCTTGTGTGGCAGAGTGCGGAGAGGGGGAAAATTGGCTGGACGCACATTAGTAAGAAATAACCGCGAAGGCGCAAAGGCACAAAGGTTCGCTAA
>JBGSHM010000008.1:0-107893 GCA_041752235.1 Chitinophagaceae bacterium | reverse complement strand
CCCGTGGTCGCGCACAGCAGGTCTCGCACAGCGGCCTCCGACATCTGTCCAACATCCAACATCTAACATCCAACAACCAACCTCCAACCTCCCACACCTACCTCTTCCCCACCTTCACAGCCTTCTCTTTAGGTTCAGGTTGGCGGGAAATAGCGGTAAGACGTTTGCCGCGTTCGCGTTTGGTGACGGAATTTCCAGCAATGCCTTTGATTACACCCCGGCAGTTGGCAGATCCACAACGACATTCAAAAGGCTCGGCGGTGCGGTCAAGCAGTGTGGCATAGTCAAGGGTAAGTTCCTCCCCTTTCCGAATGGTGCGGCGGGTGAGTACATTTAGTCCATCATACGAGGTATTGGGATCGCAACTGTGGTTTTGCGGGGCCCATTGCAGGGGGTCATCATCCCATAATATATACACTTCGGTGCTGATGGGATAGGCATAGCGGCGAAAATGTTCTTTCATTTCTTCGGGCCAGTGCTTTTCTACGTGACGACGGGTTACGATCCGCTGGGCCCTTTCTTCACCTTTGAAAATGATCTCTCCGGCTGAAATTTCTTCGGTGGCATAGATGCCATAGCCGGCAATGGAATTCCCTTTGATACGGAATTTTTTCTGCCGTCGTTTATGCCGTGCCATACCTTCCGCCACCATGTGGTGGAGGAAACCTGCTTGGCCGATACCATCGTATTTCAGGATAAAATCGGCAGAGCCTTCATAGCCATCGGAATAAAATACCGAGCAGGTAAAATTGATCTCGAGAAAATAGATCTCATTGCTGTCATTGACCCTGAAATCCAGTCGGGCATACCCCACCCCATTAAAGGCATTGAATATCCTTTCGGCTGCCATTTTTAATTCGATCTCCAGCACGGTATCATCACAGGGCACATTACAATCGGGATGTAGTTCGGAGGTTTTTAGGGCATAGGTCTTGAAAGAGCGATTGGGAGGGAATACATATTCCACCGGTTTGAATACGGTACAGGTCTGCTCCGGGTAGGCATTGGCCGCCACCAGAACAGTGAACTCACGACCGGCAATGTATTCTTCCACGAGTAACTCGCCGTATTCCGGGAGTAGTTCTTCCACTTTTTGGCGGAGTTCCTTTTCTTCATTGACCAATGAGTGTTCATCAATACCCAGGCTGTCCCCGGCTTTGGATGGTTTTACAAAAAGGGGATAGGTCAACTGGCTATTGATTCCTTTCAGGTCATCGGTATGTTGAACCAATACATAGGCCGGGGTTCTGACCCCTTCGCAAAAGGCCACATATTTCATCAATGGTTTGGGAGGATCATACAAATTGGAGCTTGGGCCGGTGAAGGGAAGATTAAGTAATTCGAGGGTATGTATGACATCAATGGAAGGTACTTCCCATTCAAGATACCCTTCACAGAGGTTGACGAAAACATCATACCCTTTTTTTGCCAGGTCACGCAACTGCCGATAGGTGGTGAGTTTATTCAACAATACATGGTCCACCGTGGCCTCCGGATAGAGGGCCGTCAGGTTTCTGGCCGGGTCATAATACTGATAATCTACCGCGGACGTCGAATAATCGGGTTGTAGCACACAGATCTTCATACATTAGGGTTTATGACGGTTCAGCGCATCCTCGAGTATCTCACAGGTGAGCTGGGTAAATGATTTTCTGGCAAAACGAAGGATCGCGCCGATGGATGTAAAATTCTCGTCCTCACTCAAACCACATTGGGCATTTACTTCCAAGACATAAAGTTTCCCGGTTTCCTTATCCATTCGAATATCAATACGTCCATAACCGGTGCCGCCTACTGCTTTATATGCTGCGAGACTTAATTCCCGAAGGGGGGCCAATAATGCTGCTTCCGGTTCGCCGTAGTTATAGAGAAACTGATCATTGTCAACCGGTTTCTCGTCCTCATAGGTTTCCCAAAGCCGGTCATAGGAAAGAAATTGTTCCGTATCTGGCAATCCCTGATGAAACAGCCGTTCTGCCGGGGGATAAAAGATCAACTCATTTTCACCGCTGCCTACCACCAGGGTAGTAAACTCTCTTCCTTTGATAAACGCCTCAGCAATGATTCCGCCGCCGGCCAGGTCCCAACCATGGTACCCTCCGCGCATTTCTTCCAACCGGGTGATACATTCTTCTTCGGTATGGACAACATTTTTTATACCGATACCCATGCTGCCTCCGGAGATGGCCGGTTTCAGAATCAAGGGACTCCCTATCCGGTCATACAAACCTTTCAGGTTGGATCCATCTTCATTCATCACCTCCCACTTGGGTGTAGGAACACCCGCTGCTTCAAAGGCCTGCTTCATGGGTATCTTGGAAGTAGTGATCTCATAGAAGAAACGATTAGATCCGGTAAAGACCA
This sequence comes from Chitinophagaceae bacterium, assembly GCA_041752235.1. Taxonomy (GTDB): domain Bacteria; phylum Bacteroidota; class Bacteroidia; order Chitinophagales; family Chitinophagaceae; genus SpSt-398. The sequence continues at coordinate 105,529 of JBGSHM010000008.1, read as the reverse complement.
ATCCTTCTTTTTTCAATGCCTCGATCACGGATACGCCAGGCGTTCCATTGATCTCATCCCCATCACATAAATTGATCACGAGGGGTTGTTTTCCATTGGCGGAAGAGCCTATCTGGCGAATGATATCGTGATAATCATGTATCCCTACCGGCTGCCATTCCCACTCACATTTCAATTCATCAAAAACCCGTGTGTACTCTTTTATCCCTTCGGTAAAATCGTAATAGTATTGCAGATTGGGGTCATCCGTATGGAGATACGGTGCCAGCACCCAGACCTTATATGAAGATAACGCCGATTGGATATTCATGTACCCAAGCAATATAAAGTCTATTTATTAACTGATAAAACTATATTTCTAACATTTCCCTTAAATAACTTCCGAATAACCAAACCTCATGATAGGAGTTGTATAAAGGAACGGGGGCAACCCGTATAACACCGGGTTCACGCCAATCAGCCATTACCCCTTTTTGGGTCAGATGGTCAAAGACCTTCTTTCCATTTTCAGGAAAATAAAGGGAGACCTGGCAGCCATGCTGGTCTTCATGCGCCGGCGTTAATACTTCCCAGTGGGATGTGTTGGTTGGGCCCTGGCGAATATGATCCAGGATAAACCATAACCAGGCCGTCAGCCTTTTTTGTTTGGCAAGTATATTGGTCCAGCCTGCTTCTTCTATGACGGATAAGGAGGATCGATGGGCCGCATAAAGAATCAGGGAGGGGGTACTCAATTGCCAGCCTTCGGCTGTTTGAATGGGTTTGAAACCGGGCTCCATTTGAAACCGGGTTTCTTTTTCATACCCCCACCAACCGGCCATTCGGGGGATGGATGCATCCTGGTGAAATCGTTGATGGATGTATACCCCGCCCACGGCACCAGGTCCGGCGTTGAGGTATTTATAAGAACACCAGGCTGCAAAGTCTACGTTCCAGGTATGAAGCTGTAAGGGTATGTTACCTGCTGCATGGGCCAGGTCAAATCCAACCAGGGCACCTACTGACTGACCGGCTTTTGTTATAGCTTCCATATCAAGCACCTGCCCGGTATAGTAATTGATCCCGCCCAATAGAACAAGCGCTAATTCATTGCCCGTCCGTTGGATCTGTTGAAGGATATCTTCTGTCCGCGACTTGGCTTCGCCTTCCCGGGGCTTTAATTCAATAAGGATATCCTTTGGATCCAGCCCTCGAGACAGCAGATGTGTTTCAAACATATACTGGTCGCTCGGAAAGGCTTTTGATTCACAAATGATCCTTACCCGTTTACCCGAAGGGCGATAAAAACTGACCATCAACAAATGGAGGTTCACCGTAAGCTGGTTCATGACGGATATTTCTTCCGGCAGACAGCCCATAACGGTGGCCAATGGCCGGGTAAGGGACTGGTGATAATCCATCCAGGGTTCGCGGGCGTGAAAAAAACTTTCCACCCCCAGCGCTGACCAGTCATCCAGAATGGATTGGATATGCTCTTTTGTCCTTTTGGGTTGAAGCCCCAATGAGTTGCCCAGGAAATATATCTTTTTATGGTCAGCCGGTCCGGGAAGGATGAATTCATCCCTCATTCGTGCCAATGGATCCTGTTGGTCCATGGCACGGGAAAAGGCTTCGGAGAATTGGAAATTCATAGCGCTTTGGGGGGATAAAGTGAAGACTTCCGCTTTTGCATTTCTTTGGCAATGAACCGGGCGCCGGTATCTCCATTGGATAGTTGATCAATGATCTGCTGAGAACTTGTTTCATCCCGGTTCTGGCTGAGTTTGAACACATGCTCGAGCCTTTTGACCTCTATTTCAAATGGCCTTATTCCTTTCATCATCTTATCCAGATACTCCGGGGGCAAATTATCATATATGGTGGTGGACCGAGGATTGTTCTTTTCAAAATACAGGGTCAGTTTTTTCATGACCCCTATCAATTCTTCTTCTGTCCCGAAGCGGATTGGACCATGGGCGTGTACTGACATATAATTCCAGGTGGATCCCATATGAGGCATGGTATACCAGGTAGCGCTTACATAGCAATTGGGACTGGTAAATACGGCCAGGATATTTTCAGGAAATGCCTGGAAGGCTTTGATATGATCGGTTCCCTTGCTCATATGACCGATCAGGAAGGTTTTGCCTTCGCGCTCCTCGAGGAGAACGGGTACCTGGGTAGCAACGGGACGGCGTTGATCATCCACTCCAAACAAAAGGGCAAGAGGATGGGCTTGCATGAAAGCCTTTATCTCCCCACTATCGGGTTCTTTGAAATCGGGAAGGTTGTACATGGGACAAAAATAAGTCCCTTCCCTGGATCAGGACACTACCTCAATAACTTTTGTGGCCCCCATATTGGCATTACGCATGGCGATGCTGCGGGCGGCGAGACCGGCAAAGTCCTCAAAAGCCTTGCGTGTCACAGCATCCTCACTCAGCATGATGGGTACTCCTTTGTCGCCCCCTTCGCGAATGCTTTGCACCAGGGGTATTTGTCCCAGGAAAGGAATATCATACTCATCGGCGAGGCGTTTGCCCCCATCCTTTCCAAAAATGTAATACTTGTTATCGGGCAATTCAGCCGGTGTGAAATAACTCATGTTCTCCACGAGGCCTACGATCGGTACACTGATCTGTGCCTGGCCAAACATGGCGATCCCTTTTTTGGCATCGGCGAGGGCAACATCCTGAGGGGTGGTTACGATCACGACCCCGGTAACAGGTACGGTCTGCATAAGCGTTAAATGAATATCCCCCGTACCTGGCGGCATATCCACGACCAGGTAATCCAACTCGCCCCAATACACTTCGGTTACAAATTGTCGAATGGCGCTGCTGGCCATGGGTCCTCTCCAAACCACGGCATTTTTTTCATCCACCAATAACCCTATGCTCAGCAATTTGATCCCGTATTTTTCCAGAGGAACGATCATCCCCTTTCCATCCACTTCCATCATCATGGGTCTTTCTCCCCGCACGCCAAACATGATAGGTACGCTTGGGCCATATATATCCGCATCCATCAGCCCCACTTTAGCGCCGCCTTTGGCAAGGGCGAGGGCGAGGTTGGCTGAAACGGTACTTTTCCCCACTCCCCCTTTACCACTAACTACAGCAATGATATTTTTTACCTGGGGAAGCACAGCACCGGTATCTACGCGTTTGGTCGATGTATTTGAAGTGAAGTTCACTTTTACCTCAGCTTCTTTATTGACCAGGAGCTTAACGGCATGGATACAGGCATTTCCGATCATGTCCTTCATGGGACAGGCCGGCGTGGTGAGCACCACGGTAAAGGAGACCTTGTTTCCTTCAATCTCAATGTCTTTTACCATGTTCAGGGTCACCAGGTCCTTTCCCAGGTCTGGTTCCTGCACATTACTTAAGGCCTCGAGCACTTTTTCCTTCGTCATTTTAAAAGCTTATGTTAAAAAAATGAATGGACTGCAAAGTTAAACATCCCGCCTGCTTTTTTGTTTCCTATTTAAGTAACTAGTCCCTATTTTTGGCGAAGTGAAGAAAATTCTGCTTTATACCATCGTTTTGCTGCTCTTGATGCCTTCTCGCTCAAAAGCCCAATTTGAGTCCGTACGTGATTCTATAGTACAACTTTATGGTATTGTAATGACGGCCGACAGCCTGGTGGGTATCCCGGCCGTTAGTATTGTGGTCAAGGGTCAGAACCGGGGGACCATCACCAATGCGGAGGGTGTATTCTCGATCGTGGTATTAAAAGGTGATATAGTAGAATTTACCCATGTAAGCTATAAATCGAAACTGGTCACCATTCCCCGAAACCTTGATGGCAACCAATATAGTGTTGTTCAGTTAATGGTGGCCGATACCGTTTACCTGCCCGCAACGATCATCAAACCCCGGCCTACCCCGGAACAGTTTGCCCGTGATTTTGTGAATGCCGAAGTGGATGATGATGACCTTGAAGTAGCCCGAAAAAATACGAGTATTGCTGCCAGAAGGGCATTATTAAAGACCATACCTTCCGATGGACGGGAAGCAACGAATATACAGCTCCGTAATGTGGCTAACCGTGCGGTTTATGCCGGTCAAACCCCACCCCTGAATATCTTCAACCCGGCTGCCTGGGCCGATTTTATTGATTCGTGGAAGAGAGGGGATTTCAAGAGGAAAAATTGATGACACGAATTTTTGCGAATTTTCACGAATTACACGAATTTATTGTTTCAGGTAATTAAGATCTTCTACGTCTTATATAACTAATAATTCGTGCAATTCGCGCCCATTCGTAAAAATTCGTGTCAATCATATTGTCATAAGTTCTAAAAATGTTTCTCCTTACTTTTGCCCCATTCAAAATCAATCCTTATGTTCAACATCGGAGATAATGTTTCCGTTATTGGTGCAGGCACCATGGGAAACGGGATAGCGCATGTATTTGCCCAACACGGATTTAAAGTTACCCTTATTGATATTGCACAGCCACAATTGGACCAGGCGGTGGCTACGATCGGCAAAAATCTGGACCGGATGGTAGCCAAGGAGATCATTCGTAAAGAATTAAAGGCTAAAACCCTGGATAATATCCGTACAGCCACTTCCATAGAGCAAGGCGTTAAAGAAGCATCGCTTGTGATCGAAGCGGCAACGGAACAAACTGAGCTCAAACTTCGCATCTTTCAACAATTAGATACCTCTGCCCCAGCGGATTGTATCCTGGCCAGTAATACCTCTTCCATTTCCATTACCAAGATCGCCGCAGTGACCCAGCGTCCTGACAAAGTGATCGGCATGCATTTTATGAACCCGGTTCCGGTAATGAAACTGGTGGAAGTGATCAATGGCTATAATACGAGCAAAGAGGTCACTGAAACCATTATTGACCTGAGTAAACAATTAGGAAAGGTTCCGTGTGTGGTGAATGATTATCCCGGATTCATCGCCAATCGGATCCTGATCCCCATGATCAATGAAGCGATCTCCAGCCTGTATGAAGGCATTGCCGGTGTGGAAGAAATAGATTGTATCATGAAACTGGGTATGGCCCACCCCATGGGACCCCTGCAATTAGCTGATTTTATAGGCCTGGATGTCTGCCTGTCCATTTTAAAAGTACTTCACGATGGCTTTGGCCACCCCAAATATGCCCCCTGCCCCTTGCTGGTCAATATGGTGACCGCCGGAAAACTGGGAGTTAAGACCGGAGAGGGATTTTATGTATATACCCCTGGTAAGAAGGAATTGGTCGTGAGCGGGAGGTTTGTTTCCTGAGAGTTGAGGGGTGAGAGGTGAGACGTGAGGCGTGAGAGGTGAATAGTGAATGGTGAATAGTGAATGGTGAATCTCAAAATATAGGACTTAAATCTTAAGAGTCAAATATCTAATTCACTATTCACCATTCACTATTCACCATTCACCTTTCACGCCTCACGACATTCCATTTTCCGGAAAATCCTTCCTTTATCGGGAAACTGGCACAACCCACCTGCTATATAAAATATTGATTTTCATTTAAATAGGAGTCTGGCATCGCTTTGGGATTATCCCTGCCAAACCCCTAAAAATGAAAACTAAATTCTACTCAATCATCCTGATCGCCGCCCTGCTGGCCGGCTTTCAATCGCTGGCCCAGTCCAACAGCAATTCCGGAACCATGGGCATCCTTTTCCGCGAAACTTTTGGCAAGGGTAATAACAAAACTTCCCTGCCTGCTGGTCGCACCACTTATTCTTACAATTCAGGTAGCGCCATTTCTGATGGTGAATACCATCTCTACAAAAAAACCAATGGTCGTTCTGAGTGGCATGCTGCCAATGACCATACTGGTGACGGTAATGGCCGCTCCATGGTGATCAACGCCAGCTATGCTGCCGGCGAGTTTTACCGCGATACAGTAACCGGATTAACTTCCAACTCTTATTATAGCATTTATCTGTATGTGATGAATGTGAATACCCTGGGTACTTGTGGTTCATCGGCCCTGCTGCCCCGCTTGCAGTTTGTGGTTGAAGCCTATAATGCCAACGGAACCTTTACTCAATTAACTTCTTTTACTTCCCAGTATATTGCCCAAAGCGCCAGCGCTACATGGGTACAGGTGGGTGGTACATTTACACTCGGTGCCGGACAGACCAATGTTCGCTACCGCATCATTAATAACCAAACCGGTGGTTGTGGAAATGACCTCGCGATCGATGACATCACCTTTGAGCGCGTCATGTCTACCCTGCCTGTTACCGGTTTGCAAACCACGGCTATTCGTAACAACAATGATGTGACTGTTAAATGGCAGACCCTGACCGAATCGAACACCAGCCATTTCGTGGTGGAGAAAAGCACCAACGGTAAAGATTGGGAAGCCATCGGTACTGTAGCTGCTGCCGGAAACAGCATTTTCAAAAAAGAATACAGCCTGAACGATACTAAACCTGCTGCTGATAACTATTACCGCATTCAGCAGGTGGATATTGATGGAACCTTTACCTACTCGAATGTAGTAACCATCAAAGTAAACGCAACCGTTATCAAAGCCAGCACTTACCCCAATCCCTTTACAAGTGGCGTACAGGTAGATATCAAAGCGGAAGCCAACGAGTCAGTAATCATCAAACTTTATGATCTGAATGGTAAAGTTGTAAAGCAATTGAATGCTGAATTACGTAAAGGTTCTAACAGTGTTGCTGTTAACGACCTGAAAAATATTCCTGCCGGTATGTATCTCCTGGACATCAACAGCCGTGAAGGACAAAGCATTTACAAAACTAAACTGATGAAGCAATAAGCTATACGAATTTCGTTTTACATTTCAAGGGTTAAGGACGGCCGTCACAGATTTGTGGCGGCCTCTTTTTTTAGTTTACAGATTTAAGGATTGGGGAATTTGGGTATGAAGAAATTTTAGAATTGAAGATGTTAACTATGCACTTGACCTGAATATGGAAAAAGAATCCAGAATATGGATGCCAATTTGGTGGCTTAAAATAATGATTATTGGTTTTCAATGGGTTAATTTCTGGCACACAATTCGCCTATAGATTAGCACGAATACGAATCAAAAACTGGTAAAAATCCAACAACCCGTGAAAGACCAACAGATCCTGACTATTTAAAACCTGAGTCTGTATCTGAAAAACCAAATGATCCAATCCACCTGAGAAAAACAAATTTTCACTTAATAGGGTTAAAAGATAGCCGCCACTAGTTCGTGGCGGCCTCTTTTTTTAATTTCTTCCCATTCTCTTCTTCATTTCTTCAACCGGGAAAAAGATGATCCTTCCCATCTGTTCTTTGCCCCGATAGGTCACCACCTTTAACAGGGTAACATCTTTAGGCAAGGTCAGGGGTTTGGTATAAATGGGATAATATTGATCGGGGAAAGAATAGTCAAGGCTATAATGGATATTCAGCCCTTCTACTTCCGTATCCATCTGTACGACTATCTCGCCTTTGGTATTGGTGGTGAATTTAAAATCGGGTTCAAACATGCTCCGGGCATATTTTTTATCGGCCGCGTCAAAGCGTTTGAAATGTGCTTCCACTTTTGGCACAAATCCTGACCAGTTTTTGCGGGAGATGGGCGACCAAACATCTTCTGCCAGAGCCAACCCGCGAGGCCAGGTCATATATTCAGCATGGCGCATATTGTACACCTGTTCTGTCCAGAGATTTGCCTGTCCACCTAAAATATACTGAGATTCCACACCTGCTGGGAGTGGGTCAAATTCATAGACCTTTTTTAGCCGAAGGCTGGCATAAACCGGAGGTTCAATGATGCGATCGCCTTGCATATAGTCTATATAGACATGGGTTGTGGGACTCATCACCACTTCGTGTTTGAGCTTGGCGGCTTCGATCCCACCCTTGGTGCCTCTCCAACTCATGACGGCGGCATTGGGTGCCAGTCCACCTTGTAAAATCTCATCCCATCCGATCAGTTTCTTTCCCTTGGACGCCACGATCTTCTCCACCCTTTTTACGAAATAACTTTGTACTTCGTCCAGGTTCTTCAGGTTTTCTCTTTTCATCAAGGCCTTTATCTCCGGCATTTTCTCCCAGAAATTACGGGCTGTTTCATCCCCACCCATATGAATGTACTCAAAGGGAAATACCGCAGCCAGTTCGGTAAATACCTTATCCAGGAATTCATAAACCTTTTCATTTGCCGGGCAAAGGGTATTATCGATCAATCCATAAAAATGTCCACTCGGAGGCCATTCCATGATCTTCTCCCCGGAGCGTACCTGATAATTTTTGGCATCGGGTGTACAGGATAATTCGGGATAGGCGACTACGGCAGCCAGGCTATGACCGGGAACATCCACTTCCGGAAGGATATTGACAAAACGATCCTGGGCATACCGGATCAATTCTTTCAGGTCCTCCTGGGTATAAAACCCGCCATAATCCTTTGGCTCGTCGGGAGTGGGTTTTGTCATATCCCCAAACCGGCCGATCCGATAGGCACGCCAGGCCCCGACAGAGGTCAATTTAGGTAGCGACTTGATCTCGATCCGCCAACCCTCATCATCCGTCAGGTGAAGATGTAATAGATTGAGTTTATACTTCACCATCTGATCAATATAAGATTTCACTTCTTCTTTGGTGAAAAAATGCCGGGATACATCAAACATAAAACCCCTCCATCCAAAACGGGGATAGTCCACAATCGATACCAATGGAACCGACCAGTCAGCATCCGGTTGCTGTGACTTACCTTCTACCTCCGGGGGCAATAACTGAAGTAAGGTTTGAACCCCATAAAATAAACCAGCGGGTTGGTTGGCTTTGATGATCACACCAGTACCCGTCACTTCCAAGCGGTAGCCTTCCTTTCCGATCTCTGCATCCTGTGTAGGTATCAGAAGCAATCGGACCGCAGCCGCCGCATCTGAAGGGTTGATGGTAACCGCTTTCCCACTTGTAGTCTGTATTTTCCCTGCCAGGTGTTGGGCGGTCTTCATCACTTCTTCTTTTGCGAGGTCACCACCAATGACCAGGGAACTCGCCAACTGATAACGACCCTGTCCCAACGTAACCGAAACCGGTTCGGGAATAATGTTGAGGGATTGCTGGCTTTGGGCAACATAGACCAGGAAAAAAGCATACAGAAGCAGAAATAATTTTTTCATGTGGTGGGGTGTTAGAAAATATAGATATTGTGTTCTAGGTTTTGATTTTACTGTTTTAGTGTCGCCAGAGGCGACTTTCTAATAGTGCGAAACCAGAGGTTTCGCACAGCCGGAGGTTTCATGCTTCATATTTACGTCATCGGTCATCCGACTTCGGACTTCCGTCATTCGACCTTCTCCACCTCCACGGTATAAAGATCCTTCAATTTATACAATAATTCCGTTTCCCGGTTACGGGGAATATTCACTTCCATCAAACAAAACAACTGGATCTCATTTTTTATAACCTGACATCCACATTGTTTGAGCAGGGTCATCACCGGGTTCATCTGGGTATAATCAAATTGAAGCCGGTAAGGCACTACGATCGCTCTTTGAACAAGGGGTACGGTTTGCAGGGCCATGGCTGTACTGTTCTTGTAAGCATTGATCAGTCCGGGCACCCCCAACAAGGTACCTCCAAAGTACCGCACCACCACCACCGCCATATCCACCAGTTCCCGGCTGTCTATTTGTCCCAATATAGGACGACCCGCGCTACCGGAAGGTTCGCCATCATCGCTGCTCCTGAACTGGTTTCCATCTGTGCCCAACCGATAGGCGAAACAATGATGCACTGCTTTTGGATGTTCCTCATTTAATTGCTGTAGCCGGATCTTAAAATCATCTACCGACCGTATAGGAAAGGCATAGGCCAGGAACCGGCTGCCTCTGTCTTTGAATTCAGCCAGGGATTCCTTTTCAATGGTATAAAAAAAGTCACGGTTATCCATACGCGATAAGGGCAATGGCCCCTAATGATAAAATGATTCCCAGCCAGTTTGTTTTGGAAAGATGCTCGCGAAACATGATCCAGGCAGTCAGGGTGCTAAACAAGACGATCCCCATATTATTCACGGGAATGATCATGGAACTGTTGGCGGCATATTCTTTGAGCACCATCACCAGGCACCAAATGGAAAAATAATTGGGTACACCGATCATGATACCACCCCAGATAGCCCGATTGTCAAATTGCTGTTTCTTAACGATCAATTGATAACCCATTAAAACCAACCCGATGATGGCCGCCACCGCAAATGCGGTGATCAGAAAATTATTCTTATTGGATTCATTCAGGTGGGTGGTCTCCACATATTTGATCATGGTGTCGAGTAAACCCGATCCGGCAAAGATCACAATGGGTAAAAGGATCAATGCCCTGGTAAATTTTTTACCCGAAGGTTCGGTATTCCCCGAAGGCCAACAGGTAAGGGCCACGGCGCCTAGGGCGATTACTACGCCCAATATCTTCAAAACAGTCGCCTCCTCATTGTAGAGATACAGGGAAAACAGAAAGGGAATGACAAGAGAAAGTTTATTGGCCACGGATACGACCGAAACCCCCATTTGTTGAGTGGTAAACCCGATCAGGTTAAAGAGGGCAATAAAAGTAGCTCCCATCAATAAGGCCCAGCCGATCCAGCTTTCATGAACCAATGAAGAAGTGAAAGGGCTTGCCCCGTTAAAAATGGAGCCGGTGATGACACATACCCAATAATTTACCACAATGGCCTGAAACACGGGGATATTGAACCTTTCCAGAATTTTGAATGAAAGGACAAGCCAGGAAGACAATATGATACTGCCGATCAGGAATAGCATTGGTTGTTTTTGAAAAATTCTATCCGGTCCCCCACCCCTTCCGGGCCGGGTATCCTTTCCGCATCTGTGAGTAGGGGCGTCGGCGTCCCTTCTTCCACAACCAATGTATCATTGGTTATCACCCGGGCCTCGTCCCAGGCGCCAGCCTGAATAAAAGAACCCAGCAATGCAGCCCCACCTTCTACCAACAGGCTTGTTTTCTTTAAGGCGTACAGGTGCTTAAGGATTTCGCGGACAAGATCGTTCTTTCCGGAGACTTTTAGAAAGTTGAGGTTACCCGACTTTTCTTCTTTTTGGGAATTAAAGATCAGAGTAGGATGGCTGCCATCCAGGAGTTTAAGTGAACCCGGTAATTTCAGGCCAAGATCCACCACGGCCCTCAGAGGTTGGGTGCCACCAAACCGGTTGGTCAATGCAGGATCATCCAGTAATGCGGTGCGTGTACCGACAAGAATGACGGCCTCTTCGCTTCTCCATTGGTGAACCAACCGTTGGGTGAGGCTATTGCTGATCAGTAATCGCTCCTTACTTTTTCCCGAAATATATCCATTGGCTGTTTGTGCCCATTTAAGAATCACAAAGGGACGTTTCTGCTCATGAAAAGTGAAGAATCGTTTATTCAGCATTCGACATTCCTTTTCCAATACACCTGTCACAACATCGATCCCTGCATTTTTAAGTTTCTCTATTCCCTTTCCATCCACTTCCAGGAAGGGGTCACGTATACCAATGACCACCCGGCGTATCCCTTCGGAAATGATCCGGTCTGCACAAGGCGGTGTTTTGCCGTAATGGGCACAGGGTTCAAGGGAAACATAGAGGGTGGAATCTGGGATCAAGGGTTTGTCCTCCACACTTACACTCTCCAAACAATTCACTTCTGCATGGGCCTGCCCATACACCTGATGATACCCCTCTCCAATGATCCGGTCATGATGCACCAGTACGGCCCCTACCATCGGGTTGGGAGCCGTATGCCCTGCTGCCAGTTGTGCCAATTGAAGGCAGCGCCGCATATAGGATTCATGTACCATGATAGTAGCGAATGTACGAGGTATTGGTGAAGTTGCTGTTGGCTTCTAGCTGTAAGCTTTTAGCTATTAGCTATTAGCCCTTGGGATGTTGGATGTTGGTGTTTTACATTTTGAATAAGGATTTTGATCCCGAACTTTCCATTTTTCCGTATTTTGAGCCCTTGTTTTAAAACTTAATACAAAGAAGCTAAAAGCTAATAGCTAACATCCACCACCCATGCATCTCTCCGAAGCCCGAAATATTATCACCAAACAGCTTGAGCCCGTATATCTGGAAAATGAAACGCCCCCCATGACGGATATTCTGATCGAATGGGTAACGGGTCTTGACCGCCTGCAACAAATTGCTCAGCCAAAAAAAGAGATCACGGAAGAACAACAATTGCTATTACAGGAAGGCGTTATACGCTTACTGTCATTTGAACCCATACAATATATCACCAAACATGCCTGGTTTGCCGGATACAGATTCAAGGTTGGACCTGCTGTTTTGATACCCAGGCCTGAAACGGAAGAGCTTGTTGATTGGATATTGAAGGAAAAACCGGATAAGGAGTCATATCATGTCCTTGACGTAGGGACCGGTTCAGGTTGTATCCCGATTAGTTTAAAGAAAAAACGGCCAGGCTGGACCGTCACAGCCATCGATATCAGTCAGGATGCCCTGGAAATGGCGAAGGAAAATGCGGATGAATTGGGAGTGGAGGTTGACTTTAAAGCTGTTGATCTGACGGATGAAGCAAAGTGGTCCAGTCTGGGTGAGATCGATCTCCTCGTCAGCAACCCGCCATATATACCCTGGAGTGACTGGAATACCTTGCCCGAAAATGTGAGGGAACATGAGCCTTCAGAAGCATTGTTTGTCCCTGATACGGACCCCCTTTTATTCTACCGCCTTATTGCTCAGTTGGCCAAGCGGCAACTCAAAAAAGAGGGCGTGATCTATCTTGAGCTCAATGAAACCCTGGGCGCAGAAGTTGTTTCTCTTTTTCAGGCACAGGGATTCGCTACAATCGAACTAAAGAAAGACATGCAGGGAAAACACAGAATGTTAAGGGTGTCGATTTGAGCATTATTACTGCACATTCGCAACCACCTTTGCCCCGGCCCGTTTAGCGGCGCGCATGACCCGGAATACTTCGCCATAATAGGAGATCGTATCCGCATTGATCACTACCGAGGGGGTATCGATCAAGGGTCTTAGCCGAATGACCTCGGCCATGAGCAAGGAGTCCAGCATCGCAGGATCCACCTGTTTTTGGCCCATAAAGAAATTCTGGTCCTTATCAATGGAGATCACAATATTTTGTTTGGCCTTGGTATCCTTGGTACCCCGGGGATTGTTCACCTTGATCACATTGGGGTTGGCCAGGGTGGAAACGATCAGAAAGAACATCAGCAGGATAAAGATGATGTCGTTCAGGGAATCCGTGAACACTTCAGGCTCGGCCGTCAATTTTTTTCTCAGCTTCATAGGCTTATTCTATCGGGTGGGTTCCTGTAATACATCCAGAAAATCGGCTGCTGCCACTTCCATTTTATTTACGTTCTTTTCCAACATGGTATGCAGGAAATTGTAGCAGAGGTAAGCGATCAGACCAATAACCAGACCAGTGATGGAGGTTACCAGTTTGGTATAGATACCTCCGGCGATGGCGCTCAGGTCAAATTCACCGGTGGAATTGATCTTGAAGAACAACTGCATCAGACCGGCGAGTGTTCCCACAAAACCAAAGATGGGCGCGGCGCGGGATACAACTGAGAGGAAGTTCAGGTTCCGCTCCAGGTTATACATTTCGATCTGGGCCACATTTTCCATGCTGCTTTCGATCATATTGATGGGTTTGCCGATACGCTGAATCCCTTTGTCCACGATCCGGGCCACCGGGTTATTCGTATTCTTGGCAAAACTCCGTGCTGCGGTGATATTTCCACTGGTAATATGGTCACGAATGATATTCATGAAATTACCATCCACTTTAGAGGCTTTATTGATCGCGATATAGCGTTCAAAGAAGAAGAAAACGGTGAGCAGGAACATCAGGGCCAGCGGGATCATGATCCAGCCCCCAAGGGAAAGCAGTTCGATGATACTCAGTTTGCCGTCTCCATTGGAATCCCCCTGGAGGACATTGGTGGCAGTATTGGCTAATTGGCGTAATGTATCGGTCTGCAATAGAAATTCAAGCATAGGTCACTCTTTAGGTCGTAAATGTAGTTTATCGGTCAGGAATTCAATTTTGATGCCAGCTATTATTTATTAACAGCTGTGCAAACAACGAAAAAAATAATGCCGCATTTTAGGCGGCATTCGAATTTCGGAATACTTTAACAAGCTTATTTCCCGGCGCCGATCTGTTTCATCATCATGGCCTGGATCTGGCGCATGGTATTTTCCATGCCTTCGGGGCTACCGTCGAGGAAGATCACATTGCCCTTGCCATATTCGGCAAAATTCTTAATGGCTTCGGTCCACATGGAGAAAAGGATCACGTTAGTGTCCAGGTTAGCCTGTTTCATCTGCTCGGCGGCCTGGGTCATACCTTCGGCTACTTCTTTACGGAATAGGGCCACCCCTTGTCCGCGTAAACGGGCGGCTTCGCGTTCTGCTTCTGCCGCGATCTTGATGGCATTCCCTTCTGCTTCGGCCGATTTGGTCTTGGTGATGAGGAGGGCCTGACCTTCATTTTCGGCGGCGGCTTTGAGGTTATTGCTCGCCACCACCTTGCTCATCGAATCCAGGATGAGTTTATCAAAGGTGATATCATTGATCTGCAGGTCTTGCAAATGATAGCCCCAGGTCTCGAGTGTATGATCAATCTCCGCTTTTACATATTCCACGATCTCTTTGCGCAGGGCAAGGATCTCGGCTTGTTTTTTAGTCGCCACAAAGGAACGGATATTCCCTTCGATGGTGCGGATCAGGGCCTGCATCAGGTCGCGATCGGCAATGAATTTAAAAGCCACTTTCTTGATGGTCTCCTCGTCTGCATTTTGAACAGAATAGAGCAACATGCTTTTGAAATATACATTGGCCTGGTCCGATGTTACAGCCTGGAATTCCAATTCCACCGAACGGTTCTGGATGGATATCTTTCGATAGACCTTTTCCAGAAAAGGGATCTTAAAGCGGAGTCCCGGAGGCGCCACGCGGCGGTATTTACCAAAGAGGGTGATCACGCCGACATACCCCTGGTTAACGGTAAATAAACCACTGAAGAAGAATAAGACGAGGGCAAGCAGCCACCAATACGATGAGATATAATGTTCGATTCCCATTTGAAAAATATTTGACACAAGTTAACGAATCCCTACTCACCCGCTCCACTTCTTTTGGCACAAATTTGCACCAGGTTTACTAAGGTTTCCACGCTTTTTTGCATGTCTTGTACACTCACATATTCATGTTTCCCATGCAGGGCCATTTCCCCGGTAAATATATTCGGGCAGGGGAGTCCCAAATAGGATAGCCGCGCCCCATCGGTACCGCCGCGGATCGGCTCCGATATGGGTTCTATACCCGCCTCCCGCATGGCTTCCCGGGCATATTCCACCACTTGGGGATGCTGGTCGAGCACTTCGATCATGTTGCGGTATTGTTCCCGGGCTGAAAATTCAGCGTTAGCGCCTGGAAATCGCTTTAGTGTTTCCAGTATCTTATCCTTGATGTATTCCTGGTAGGCGGGCAATTTGGGGGTATGATGGTCCCGGAGGATGAATTCAACCGTAGCTTTTTCAACAGTTCCCTGCATTTGCACCGGATGAACAAATCCATATCGTCCTTCGGTTGCCTCGGGCGTCAATTCATCTTTGGGCAGGGAATCAATAAAGTGACTGGCTACTTTGAGGGCACTGACCATTTTGTCTTTTGCATCACCTGGATGGGCGCTTATGCCATGAAAGATCACGGTGGCGCCATCGGCCGAAAAATTCTCATATTCCAGTGCTCCTCTTTCGCCCCCATCCAGGGTATATCCAAAATCGGCTCCTAGTTTTTTCATATCCAGCTTATCCACTCCTTTTCCAATTTCTTCATCGGGTGTAAACAAGAGCCGGATCTTTCCATGGGGCACAGTGGGATGGGAAATAAGATAAGTCGCCAGGTCCATGATGACTGCCACTCCTGCTTTGTCATCCGCCCCCAGCAGCGTGGTGCCTGAGGCCGTGATGATATCCTCTCCAATTTTTTTAAGTAAATACGGATGTTGTGTGGGTGAGATCACAACAGACGGGTCCTCGGGTAGCGCGATATCGCCTCCATCGTATTTCGGGTGAAGCAGGGGTTTTACCCCGGTACCCGAACAATCGGGGGAGGTATCCATATGCGCACAGAAACAGATAACGGGAACAGGCTTAGTCACTGTGGCGGGAATGGTGGCAAAAACATAACCCCATTCATCCATATGGGCGTCTTCTATTCCCATCGTTTTTAATTCCTCCACCAAAATCCGACCCAGGTCCTTTTGATTTTCGGTGGAGGGGAAGCTTTCAGAATGGGGGTCACTCTGGGTGTCAATTTGTACATACCGCATGAGTCTGTCGGCCACTGTATATTGATAGTCAAGGGACATAGCTACAATTTAAGGCCCGAATATACAATGAATACCCTTTTCTCCCCTGTATGCAAGGAGCCCATTTATCAAATATCAGGAGATTAAAAAACGAAAATGGCTTATCTTTTAGGGAACCAAACCAACGATTAACATGAAAAAAACGCTCATTGGGGCAATTGTGGGAGGATTACTCCTGCTGGCCTAGCAAACCCTTTCCTGGACCGTTCTCAACCTTCATTACAAGGGGACAGAATACACGCCTAAACAGGATACGATTCTTTCCGTTATTAGTTCACAGCTAGAGAAAGAAGGGTCCTATTTTTTACCCACTGTTCCCAAGGATGCTTCGATGGAAGTGCGGGAAGCTTCGATGAAAACGGCTATTGGCAAACCCTGGGCGCTGGTCAGTTATCATTCTGCCCTGGAGGATAATATGGTCATGAATATTGTCCGCGGCTTATTGGTCAATATTGTACTGGCCTGGCTGCTTTGCTGGTTCCTGTCGAAGATGAATGCACCCGGATTTACCACAATATTATTTGCAAGTCTTGCGGCGGGATTGATCGCCTTCCTGAATGGCATATATACCATGCATATCTGGTTCGAGTCATTTGACCTGATGAATCACCTGGTCGATACAGTAGTGAGTTGGGGATTGGTAGGGCTGGGATGGTGGTGGAAAAGATAAGTACACGAATTAAATCGAATGACCCGAATTGCACGAATAATTTTTTATGAATTCGTGTAATTCGGGCCCTTCGTTTTAATTCGTGTCATATATTTTAAGGCATCAAAATAATCGGGCTTCCCCCAACTATTTCTACCAATTCAATATCAAATATGAGTTCTTCGCCAGCCAGAGGATGATTAGCATCGAGTACCACATTCTCTCCTTCTATCTCAGCTACACGAACCTGGAATTGTTCACCGGATGCGTTGTTCATCACCAAAGGCATTCCCACTTCTACTTCCATTCCTTCCGGGAAACGGTCCTTGGGAAAATTGATCATCATATCCGGGTTGCGGGGGCCGTACGCATCATCCACCGGAATGTTCACGGTTTTTTTATCTCCTACAACCATTCCCATCACACCATTATCAAATCCTTTGATCACCATACCGCTGCCCACTTCAAATTCAAGGGGCTGGCGTCCCGCAGAACTATCGAAAGTTTCACCACTGGTTAATTTTCCATGATAGTGGACTTTCACTTTATCGCCACTCTTTACCTGTTGCATTTTTTGTTGTTTTTGGTCAAAAATAAAGGCGGAAAGGTAGCCCATAATTCCTAAATGCAACCGGGAAATATTTTAAGCCGTCTATATCAAATATTTAGTGAAATTGGGAAAAGTGAATTATGTTTAATCATGAAAAAGATCCTTGCCATACTTAGTCTTTTTGTCCTGCTAAACACCCCTGCCCTATCCCAATCGGACAGGGTCATAGCGGGGGCAGAAAGGATACCGGTTTACCTCCCTATGCTGGAGGGCCGGACCGTCGGAATTTTTGCCAATCAAACCTCCATGGTAGGCAATACCCACCTGGTAGATACCTTGCAAAACCTTGGGGTCAGGATCGCCGCTATTTTTGGCCCCGAACATGGGTTCAGGGGCAATGCCAATGCCGGAGAAAAAGTGGCCAATTATATTGATAAACAAACCGGTATTCCCGTCATCTCCCTTTATGGAAGCAAAAGAAGGCCTTCGCCGGAGGATGTGAAGGATATTGACATCCTGATCTTTGATATCCAGGATGTCGGTGTTCGGTTCTACACCTATATTTCCTCCCTGCAGGAATTCATGGAAGCGGCCTTTGAATATGGCAAACCCCTGTTGTTGCTTGACCGGCCCAATCCCAACGGCCATTATGTGGATGGACCCGTACTCGACCGGAAATTCCAATCCTTTGTGGGGAAACAACCGGTGCCCATCGTATATGGCATGACCATGGCTGAATACGCGATGATGATCGCCGGGGAAAAATGGTTAAGTGAAAAAGCCAATGAACGATTTGACCATTACCGCACAGCCCAAAATTCACCCGATACCCCCTTTCATTTTCAGGTAATCAAGTGCAAGAATTATACACACCAAACGCCTTACGAATTACCGGTAAGACCAAGTCCCAACCTGCCGAATATCCAGTCCATCCTCTTGTACCCTTCTACCTGCTTCTTTGAAGGCACGGTTTTAAGCGAAGGACGCGGAACGGATAAACCCTTTCAGGTATTTGGCCACCCGGCTTACCCTAAAACAATGTTCTCCTTTACCCCCAACCCCAACGAAGGAGCTAAGAGTTCCAAGCTATATGGTCAGCTCTGTTACGGATGGAACCTTTCCGGTACCGTTGCGGATGTCAAAAAAGAAGTGGATAATAAGATCCAGCTAAAATGGATCATGGATGCTTATAACCTGTTTCCCAAAAAAGATAGTTTCTTTCTTCCCAACCAACATTTCAACCGCCTGGCTGGAAATGATATTTTGCTCCGTCAAATAAAAGAGGGTAAGTCAGAAAAAGAGATTCGCGAAAGCTGGGAACCGGAGTTATCAAAATTTAAGGCACTGCGGAAGAAGTATTTGCTATACGAAGAATAGTGATTTCCACATCAGCAAATTCTCAAATGAGTTTGGTCTGTGTCGCCACCCGAATCAAGGCCGCAATATTCTTTGCCTCGAATTTAGCCAACAGGTTTTTTCGATGTGTATCGACTGTAGAAACACTTATAAACAATTTTTGGGCGATCTCATTATTGGTCATGCCTTCGGCGATCAGTTCCAGGATTTCCTTTTCCCGCCGAGTGAGAACCGGTATGGGGGTTTCTGCGGATTGACGGAGTGATTGAGCTGCTTCCAAACTCAGGTAGAGTTTCCCTTTCATCACTTCCTGAATCCCTTCCATTAATTCCTCCTGCGAAGCATTTTTTAAAAGGTAGCCGGATGCCCCATTCTCCATCATTTTCTGTATAAAACTCTGCTGGTTGAAGGTGCTTAAACCAAGAATAAAAACAGTCGGAAATTCCTTTTTTACTTCAGCACAAAGGTCTATTCCACTTTTGTCGGGGAGATTGATATCCATCAGCACAACGTCCACCTCATTTTGTTTCAGAAAGGCGAGACAGGAGGAAGCCGTCATGGCATGTCCCACCCATTCGATGGAGGCTTCGTGTTGAAGTAAGGACCGGATCCCCTCCACAACCATATAATGGTCATCAACAATGAATACTTTGGTTGGCATCATGAATTGATTTCAATATGAATGGATGTCCCTTTGCCGGGTTCGGACTGTACATCCCAGCGGCCACGGAGGTAACTGATCCGGCTCTGGATATTGGTCCAACCAATGCCACGCGCCCCTTTCAAAAAAAGTGGGTCGAAACCCTTTCCATCGTCTTCTACCGTGATGCTGGTGCCTTCCGGGGTATGGCCTACCTGTACGATGGCGGTTCTCGCCGCGGCATGTTTCATGGTGTTATTCAACAATTCCTGGACGATCCGATAGATCGTGATCGCCGTGGATTGTTCCCATTGCACCCCATCCATACCAAAGGATTGATAGGTGATCTTTAAGGCGCCCGACTGATTGATATCATTACAAAAATCACGCAAGGCTGTATCCAATCCAAATTTCAAAAGGGCCTCCGGCATCATATTATGTGCCACCCGGCGCATTTCCTTTATTGAACTGTCCAGCATATCCATACTTCGCTCAAAAGCCTGTTGGTTTTCGGGCGTCATGATCTGGTTTCCTTTCATGGTATTCAATGAGTATTTGATTCCGGATAACATGCCCCCTAATCCATCATGAAGGTCTTTTGCCAATCGGCTTCTTTCCTGCTCCTCCCCTTTCAACACGGCCTCGGTCGCCATGAGTTGTTTTTCGGTCTCCAACTCCTGGATACGCTGTATTTGCAGGCGTTGTTTGTGGCGATAATTAAGGTAGAGCAGAAAAGAGATCAGCAAAAGGGCCAGGGCTCCACCGATCAACATATAATTCAAGGTGGTCTTTTGTTTCAGACTGGCCTGTTGCAAACGTATCTGGTTATCTTTTCGTTCTGATTCATACTTCTTCTCCAGTTGGAGCGTGGTTTCTTGAATAAGCTCTCCATTCAGGCTATCTCCTAAAATGGTCGAAGTGCGCAAGGCTTCTTCTGCATCCTCTACCCGGTGCATGGCAAAAAGTACGCTGGAAAGGGTCTCTAAATTCCTTCGGTGTTGTACGCGTTGGTCGGAATTGGCCGTGATCTCGAGGGCCTGGTCCATGTGTTTTTTTGCCAGTGGGAGTTCATTTTTCCATAAATAGTAAATGGCCAGCCCTCTGTTGGCAATGGCTTCACTTTCTCTGGCCCCCATGATTTGACTTAGCTCAAGCGCCCTTTTGAAATAGGGCAGTAATTCGCTATACTGGTTGGTCTGTATCAGGCAATCACCCAGGTTAAGCATGTTCGTGGTTTCGATCTGGAGATCACCGATCTCCTTGCCCAGCGCCAATGATTCTTTAAAATACGAAACGGCCATATCCAACTTGCCAGTACTCACATAACTCAACCCGGTATTACTAAGCGAAAGGGCGAGAGGATATTTATCCCCCGTCTTTCTAAAATAAGCGATCGCGCTTTCTCCTAACTCGATCGCTTTATCATACCGGTGCAATTCCGCATAAAGTAATTGAAGGATATCCTTGCTCCGTGCCTCCAGCATTTCATTCTTAAGCAATGCAAACACCTTTTTCCCTTCTTCGTATTGTATGATGGCGCTATCATACATTCCCGCATATTGATAGGATGTGCCGGAATTGAACAAGCATTTTGCCAGATACTCTGTATGGTTGATCTGCCGGGCCAGTGCCACCGACTGAAGATTGAGTTGAATGGAAGAATCATATCGCCCCTGCATATTCAGTAGGTAGGTATAATTGGTGATGAACCGAATCTCACCCAGGGTATAATTCATTTTTCGGCTAAGGTCACGGGCCTGGCGGTAATAGGCTTTGGCGGTTTCCGGATCGGTTCCTTCATATTGTTGCCCGATGTTGATATAAAGGAGTACTTTATTCGTATCCTCTTTAGCTGTGGGCAATAATCGAAGCAGGCTGTCCTTATTCATTTGCACCTGACCCTGGACAGGAATGGGGATGATCCAAAAGAGACCCAGATATAGTAATAGCGACTTCATATAGAAATGTAGAGATAATACCTCATACTACAAATAAACGATCATGCAACCCTTACCCTTCTCCCCTTTTTCCATGATTTTTTGATTTATTAAAAATCTCCTGTTTTTAGGGGAGTGCTTTCGGGTCGGCCAAGGTCTACTTTCGACCCATCAATCACAAAAAATAAAAATAAAATGAAAAAGACCTTTGTATTGCTCCTTTTCCTGGTAGCAATCGGAAATTTGGCCCAGGCACAGTTTCAACGCGTGACCAAAACACCGACCAAAACCACCCAACCTATCAAGCAGGTAAAAACGGCGGGGACCACCCCCAAAGTGATTGGTACGGTGATCAAGCCGACAGGTAATTTTACCAACCCGACCCATGTTTACACTCAGCCTGATGGAGGACAGTTATATACAACCATCCGCCAAAATCCCCAGAATGTGACCAACAATTTTGGTGGGGTGGTTAAGGAGAATATATCCAACCGAACCGAACAAAACCAGGGAATCGACAATTGCGTCAGCGAGGTTAAAAATATCAATGCGCAAAGCCTGACCTTCATGAATGTGAATTACAATCAACAGGCCATCCATATTTTCCCAGGAGCGATCTACTCCTTTACCAATTTTTTCTCCGGCAATTTCCGTCCTATGGAACAGGGTCGTAACCCCATCACCATTGCCACCGATAACCTGGCCAACAGTACGGGCTCCACGTATGAAGATGTGGCCAATCCGACCATGAACAATATCAATAGCAAGATCGCTACCCTGATCCGCCCTTTTTCCACAACCGGAGGCAGTGCCAATATCCAATACCGCGTATTTACATCAGATAATGACGCGGACCTCTCTATAAAACTCTCTGCCGGGGGCGGCTACGCTGGCTTTAAGGCATCCGGCGGTTTTAATGTCAGCCAGACAGAAAAGAAATATTATCTCACAATTGATGCCATTAAACCTTTATACACGCTTACTACCTCGGTACCGGCAAGTGGATTCTTTTCCGATAAATCCATTGAAGCCAACAATGCCAATCTGATGGTGATCAAGAGTGTCACCTATGGCGCAAGGGTATTGGCCAACCTGGAGATCACCGTGGTTACCAACAAAGACGATGTGGATTTCAAAGCCAGTTTTGGCGCGGATAGTGGAAAAGGTGTTTCTGCCAATGCCTTTGCCACCTTCAATTACTTAAAAAGCAGTAAAGCGGCTTCTACCACGGCCAATGTGTATATCATTGGCGGCCCCATGAATACTACCATCCTTTCTACGGATAAACTACAGACAGAGATCACCGATCTGCTTTCGAGGTGTAATTACCAAAGTGCCCAACCCATATCCTATTCCTTTATGGACCTGAACGGGAATATCCTGGGTATTGAAACGGCCACCGATAAATTCACGGTTAGAAAATGTGTTCCCAGTTCTTCCATTTATCGTCTTTCCACGGCCACAATCACCCTTTATACCGGTAAAGACAACAAAGAACAAGGTTCAAATGCCATCGTTGAATTAACGAACTCCAATAAACTGATGGTGGCGGAGAATAATTTCAACAATATTGAATTTAAAAGCTCCAATGATATAGCCATACATTTAAAGTCAGGTATAAATCCAAATGACCTTCTCCTGGAATCCTTTAAACAATCGGGTGGCTATGTGGATGTATTCTTTGATCCCAAACCGATCTTCCTTGATTATGACGCCTGGAATATTACCGGTGCGGTGATCACACTGAATTTTATAGACCAAAACAATGCCATTGAACAAAAACAGATCCAGTTCAACAACATTGCCGTCTTATTGCAAAAGAACCAACAACGCCTGCGTCTGCCCTTTAATGGGTTATTCCAGCCGGGTGGTGCGTTTATGCCGAACTAAGATTACTATTTAGAGATTTGGCATTTACCGCAGAGAACAAGAGAACGCGGAGTTACGCAGAGGTATTATTGATTATTGATTATTAATTATTATTCCTACTTAATTTCTCTGCGTAACTCTGCGTTCTCTTGTTCTCTGCGGTAAACTCTCAAATTCCTCATTCTTTAAATCATCAAATGACCAAGATGAAACACCTCTTTCTCCCCTTCCTTCTTCTGGTCCTGCTGCCAACATTTGGGCAGATGAAAGTGGATCCGGTTACACAGTCTGCCATGGCGGGTATTTCTTTACCTGCCAATAGCCGATCGGACAAACGATTCTTGTCTGAAACTGGGGCGCGTATGCTATTGGAACTTGAAAGTAAAAAATACGGTACCGGTATTGGTGCCGTGGAGGTACTGTACCTGCCGCCTGTTTCAACCTCCGGTTACAATTCAGATTCGCTGATTGATCAATTGATCACCCAGGGTTGGAACCTCGCTCCCGTTGATGGGGATGATAAATTTGTTTGGCTGGAAAAAGGCGGTCAGTACCTGATGGGTTATTTTTCGATGGACAAGAAAGAAAGCAACCTATATTTTGGGGTACCTGAACAGGCGCCTTCTGTATCCTTTGAACCGATGCAGGATCCTAATGCAGGCGCGGGTCAAACCAATTCTCCTCCCCAGAACGAAACCCCGGTGAATAATACCCCGGTGAACAATGAGCCAGAAAACAATACCCCGGTAAATAATACCCCCGACCCGGGTACACAGGGACAGTTGGGATCATCGGGTAATACCCTCCAAAACTCGGGTTTTACGGAAACCCGTTTTGATAATGGATGGGTCAGTACCGCTAAGGAAGACTGGGTGGAAGTGGTCAAAGGAAATATCAAGGTCATTCTTCACTACCCCAATCCCAGTGTCAATGTAACAAACACGGATATGGGCGAAAATTGTGGAGTAGCCTGGAATATACTGGTGGCTCCAAGGTATAGCTCTATTCAGAATTACCAGCTCGGACCAAATCTATTGGATTGGGAGAAAGCCTATTTCTGCCAGGCTACGCTTACCGATCCGCAAACGGGACAAAGGGTGTTGGTATCTCTGTTCAATAAAGCCAGTTCGGTTTGGATGGAGGTAGTGACACCAGATGAACAAAGCTTTGCCAATGAATTTGGGTTTACCATTCAATCCCTTCAAAATGCCGGACTGGATGTATGGAACAAGATCAAGTTGATGTATGGATACAATCGGTTTGGGGTAAAAGAATTTGAACTGACGGGTCTCTGGGGCGACCGGTTTTCCAGCAATACTTTTTATACCAATATTTACACCGGAGCAAGTGCGGGTATGAGCACTTATTCCAGTGCACAGGAATTTGATTTTAATGCGCCGGGGCGTTATAAATGGAGTCTCGCGGCGGCTAATTCCTATGGTGGGCAAACACAATTTGTTTCTGTAAAGAGTGAGGGAAGTTTTAAGATGGTGAATGACTGGCAGGTCTGGTTCTCAGATATTGAAAAGAAACCAAAAAAATACGATGTGTATTTCTCTTATATCAAAGGAGCAAAAGTGTTGTGGATGAATGATGCGGATTATCCGGGCTCGGGGATATTTAGTGAGTATATGAAGAAGTGAATAGTGAATGGTGAATAGTGAATGAAGATTCACTATTCACCATTCACTATTCACTACATTTGCATGTAATGAAAACCCTCCCCTCCCTCCGGATCATTTTCATGGGCACCCCCGAATTTGCCGTAGCCTCCCTGGATGCGCTGGTGCAGGCAGGAGCAAATATTGTGGCGGTGGTAACGGCGCCGGATAAACCAGCCGGAAGGGGCATGCAACTCACGCAAAGTGCAGTAAAGAAATATGCCGTAGAAAAAGGGATCGAAGTTTTACAACCGGAAAAATTACGCGACCCGGTTTTCATTGAACGTCTTAAAAACATAAAAGCGGATATACAGGTAGTGGTTGCCTTTCGGATGTTGCCGGAAATGGTTTGGAATATGCCCCCGATGGGTTCAGTCAATTTGCATGGCTCCTTATTACCGCAGTACCGAGGTGCCGCCCCGATCAATTGGGCGGTGATCAACGGGGAAAAGGAAACTGGTGTTACAACCTTTCGACTCAAACACGAAATAGACACGGGTGATATTTTATTACAGGATTCCTTTCCGATCGGAGAAAATGAAACCGCCGGAGAAGTGCATGACCGGATGAAGGAAATTGGTGCCCAATTATTGGTCAGGACCATGGAGGGATTGGCTGATGAAACGCTGAAAGAAAAACCGCAGGATAGTTTTCCCGTTTCATCGCTCAACCATGCCCCTAAAATATTTACGGAGACCTGCCGGATCCAATTCCAGCAACCAACAGAAGCGGTGCATAACCTGATCCGAGGACTTTCTCCATTCCCGGGTGCCTTTACGACCCTTAACGGGAAAACACTAAAGATCTATAGGACGGAGAAAGAGATCACGCTTCCGCAACATGCTCCTGGTGAATTTGTCTGCGATGGGAAAAATGAATTCAAATTCGCTTGCAGCGATGGGTATGTGAAGGTGAAGGAATTACAGTTGGAAGGAAAGAAAAGAATGGGCGTGGAAGAATTTCTTAGGGGCTTCCGAATTTAGCTATCCCTGCGTCCCTTAGCGCCTTAGCGTCTTTGCGGTTAAGTAACTTAACCGCAAAGGCGCTAAGATGTTTACCACTCGATTTGAACAATAAATTTCTCTGTATTGGCCTCAGGGATTTCGAGTACCGAAGCAGCCGCATTGCTGATCCGTATATCCAGCCCTTGATTGAGTTTGATCCCCGCCATTTCTCCTAGCACTTTAGCATAAACCACTTTTCCGTTCTCCGGATTGGAGAGCTTTACGATCGTACCAGGAAGCACATTATCCATCAACAAATAAAATTTACCATCCTGCCAGCCACTCAGGGTTTTGAAGATGCTGGCGTTGAGGGTCTGTTGTTTTGAAACGGGTTGCAATTTGATCTGCTGATCATAAAAAGGTTTGAAATATCCTTCGGATCCGGATTTTTGAGAGACTGACTGAACCGGCTTTGGTTCAACTTTTACTGGTTCCGACACGACCGTTTTAGGTGTTTCCACCACCGGTTTTTCCTGCGCCATTTCTGGTTCAGCGGGCTTAACCGGCTCTTTTACTTCGGGTTGGTTTGCTACCACTTCAGGTTTATACTTTGTCCATTCATCGGAAATAAGATATCCGATAACGAGGTATTGCCCGGCAGCAATATTATCTGATTTCAGGCCATTCCACTGGCGTAATTTTTCGGCGGTAAGCTTTTTGGAAAGTTGGCTAACCCGAAACAATCCTTCACCCTGACCGGTCACATAATAAACAGGAGTACCTCTTTGAGCCTGTAGGTTGAAATTGGTATCGGTCAATGGAACCTGGATAAGCTGACCAATGGCCAGTCCTTTGGACAGATCCCAGTTATTATAGGAAGCCAGGTGACGTGGATGGACATTATACAACCGGCCGATGGAGTACAGGCCTTCTTTAGCCGCTACGGAATGCTCAAGGTAGAGTCCGTTTGATCCTTTTTTGACCACCAGGCGGTTGTCCTGGGCTAACACCAACATATTGACCGCCAGGAACAATCCTAAAAAAATCATCTTCTTCATACGATCCGGGTTTGGGCTGCAAAGATGAGGAAATTTTACCCATTCGCTCCATCCTCTTTGAGAATTCGCAACTCCTTGGGATAGTAGTTATTGACCCGGTTGGGCAACACATTGACCCATCCCAGGTTATGTCCGGAAAAATGAGCGAGTTGCCAACCACGGATGGCGCCACCGGTGATCTCTTTTCGTTGCAAATAACGGATAGCCTGCTCTTTATCCAGATTCAATCGGGGGATTTCATTTTGTACACTTACGGTCATGGCCAATGCATGGTCAGGGATCAATTTGTCCCGCATCCACTCACCCATCCGGAAACCCGCATTAACCACGCGGAGGGCGTGGAATATTGCGCCTATAACCTGTTGGCTTTCTTCCTGAATGGCCTGAATGAATTGCTCATGCTTCCAAAAAAAGAGTCCCTCTTGTTTGACCCAGGGAGAGATATCGGCCTGTTCCTTTCGGGATAAAGGACTGATCTTTTTTTCTTTGCTATAGGCCGGTTCTTCTTCTCCCTGCGGCTTCCGGAAACAACCCATAAAGAAACCTTCCCCCTTTACCTGATCGGGCCAAAATCGGTATCCTTTTGCGCCAGCAGTTGATTCCGTTTCAACGATCCCCCATTCTTTTTCCAATTGAAGCGAGATGGTTTCCAGTTCGCCTTCCTGCACAATCCAATCCAGGATCGCTTCATCCTCCTCCCTTGAATAGGAGCAGGTGGAATAGATCAATACCCCTTCTTTTTTTAAGGCAGGTAAAATATCCGCCAATATCCGTTGTTGACGCTGGCTGCAGAGCGTCACCGCTTCCTCGCTCCATTCTCCAATGGCTTCAGGATCCCGTCGAAACAGACCACTTCCGCTACACGGGGCATCCACCACTATGACATCAAACCAGCCTTCTAACCTGGAGAAATCACGGGGATCATTATTTGTAACCACCACATTGGCCCCACCCCATTTCATGCAATTCTCATAGAGAATATGGCTTCTGGAACGGATCACCTCATTGCTGACCAGGAGGCTATTGGGCGAAAGAAGAGATTGTAAATGGGTGGATTTCCCTCCGGGGGCAGCACTGATATCCAATACCCGCAAAGGCTTTGACAGATCGAGTGATTGACGCATGGCCTGTTCAAGGAACATGGAACTGGCTTCCTGCACGTAATAGGTTCCCGCATGAAAAAAAGGATCGAAGGTGAAGGATGGTCTTTTTTCTAAATAAAACCCAAATTCCGTCCAGGGGACTTTCCCCGCCACAGGAAGGGATTCAGGAGCGATGGAACATTTAAGGGGATTGATACGAATGGAGGTCAATGACCCTGCATCGGCATGAATTTGCAAGAATGCCTCCTTGTTAAAACCAGGAAGGCCATCCAGTGATTGCAGGAATGCGGTTGGTAAAGACACGTCCAAAAATACAAAACCCTCGCGTCCCATTACGACTTAGCGTCCTGGCGGTAAAAATTAACCGCAAGGACGCCAAGACGCAAAGGGACGCGGGGCGTTAGATACTTTTGATTTCGGCTATAAGATCCTGGAGCACTTTTTTTGCATCGCCAAAAAGCATGGAGGTCTTTGGCCGGAAGAAGAGGTCATTCTCAATACCTGCATAACCCGGTTTCATGCTTCGTTTATTGACGATAACGGTCTTGGCCAATTCCACATCCAGGATAGGCATACCATATATTGGCGAGGAAGGATCTGATTTAGCAGCGGGGTTCACCACATCATTCGCGCCTAATATCAACACTACATCTGTATTGTGAAACTCCTCGTTGGCTTGTTCCATTTCCAACAATTTATCATAGGCCACATCGGCCTCTGCCAGCAGTACATTCATGTGACCGGGCATACGTCCCGCCACCGGATGTATGGCATATTTTACTTCCACGCCTTTTGCTTCGAGTAATTTTTCCAGTTCATGACAGGCATGTTGCGCCTGGGCAACTGCCAATCCATATCCGGGAACTATAAAGACTTTTTGGGCATAGCTCATCACTACAGCGGTATCACTCAGGTTTATTTCTTTATAACTTCCTTGCTGGGTGGAGACACCTGTCACTGCTTTTGCTCCCCCACCAAAGGACCCGATGAGTACATTCGCCAATGAGCGGTTCATGGCTTTACACATCAGTATCGTCAGTAAAGTACCTGCTGCACCTACGAGGATACCACCTGTAAGCATTACTTTATTGTCATAAAGAAAGCCCCCACTTGCAGCGGCCACACCTGTAAACGAGTTCAACAGTGAAATAACCACGGGCATATCTGCTCCACCAATCGGCAACACAAAAAAGACACCATAGATCAAGGCAAGTGCGAAGATCAGATAAAAGAGCAGGTGACTGGAAGCAGGCACCCATCCTACCACATAAACGGCTAATCCCAGTATGACCGCCAGCAATACAAGGTTGAAAATATGTTGACCAGGAAAAGCAAAGTCTTTCATCCGGCCATTCAATTTGGCCCAGGCCACCATGGAACCTGCGAAGGATACGGACCCAATGATAAGACCAAGCATGATAGTGATCAACATTCCAGCGGGGACAGGGAGTTGCAGGATTTCAGTAGCGCCCACCACATCCGAAACATAGGTCTCTTCGATGGTGATCAAAAAATTATTTTGTGCCAAATGATCAAACTCGATAAAAGATATAAGCGCGGCACAGGCACCACCCATTCCATTGAACAGACTGACCATTTCAGGCATGGCGGTCATCTTCACTTTTTTGGCCGCCAGGGTTCCTACGATCGATCCGATCAGGATACCACCAAATATCCATCCGTAGTTATGTAATTTATTTCCGGCCTCATCGCGGTACAAAAAAATCGTACCCAGAATGGCAATGGTCATCCCTGTAGCCGCCACCCAGTTTCCTTTTCGGGCAGTAGCAGGATTGGAAAGCATTTTCAGGCCAATGATAAAAGTGATCGAGCCGATCAGGTAACTAATTGTAAGCAGGTTGAGATCCATCATTCGAATTACTTTTTCTTTTTGAACATCTCCAGCATCCGGTCGGTGACCACAAAGCCACCCACCACATTCAAGGTTCCTAGTATAACGGCAAGAAAGCCGAGTATCAGAGCCAGGTAATTATCGTGTTCTGCCTTGCCCATCACGATGATGGCGCCGATTATCACTACCCCGTGGATAGCGTTGGCACCACTCATCAATGGCGTGTGCAATACACTGGGCACCCGGCCAATGACCTCAATGCCCACAAAGATCATCAGGACCACAATGTAGATGATCTGTTGATTGGCTGTTATCCATCCGAGTATTGAATCCATTTTATATTATTTCAATAAAAAAATTATTTAACCCGATCATGTACGATGGCTCCTTCATGAGTGATACAACTTCCCTTTACGAGATCGTCGTCCCAATTCAGGTGAAGCTGGCCTTCTTTGGTGATCAGCAGGGCAAGAAAATTCAGGATATTCTTACCGTACATCTTACTGGCATCTGAAGGCATGGTTGCTTGCAGATTGGAATTTCCAATGATGCTGACACCTCCCTGTACAACGGTATCATTGTTTTTTGTAAATGGTGTATTGCCTCCGGTAGCAGCAGCCAGGTCAATGATAATGGACCCAGGACGCATGGCGGCGATCATTTCTTCCGTGATCAGGATCGGGGCTTTTTTGCCCGGTATCTGCGCTGTGGTGATGATGATATCTGCTTTGGCGGCTGATTCAGCGATCCGGGCTTTCTGCCTTTGCATAAAATCTTCGGATTGCTCCACGGCATATCCTCCTGCCTTGGATGCATCTGCGGCTCCTTCTACTTCAATGAATTTTGCACCCAGACTCATCACTTCCTCTTTCACGGCCGGTCGCGTATCAAATACTTCTACGACAGCACCCAGCCGGCGCGAAGTGGCAATGGCCTGGAGACCGGCTACACCAGCCCCTAAAATGAGCATTTTGGCCGGGGCAATACTTCCTGCCGCTGTCATGAACATCGGAAAATAGCGGGAATAGGACGCTGCAGCAGTCAACACGGCCTTATACCCGGCGATATTGGCCTGCGAGCTCAATACATCCATGGCCTGGGCCCGGGTGGTACGCGGCAACATATCAAGGGAAAAGGTCGTGATCTTATTAGCAGCCCATTGTTGCATGATGTCTTTCTGAAACAAGGGTTGGTAAACGCCCAGCATCACCTTACCAGCGAAAGAAGGACCACCCGCCTCTTCAGGCGTATGGATTCCCAGTAACAGATCGGCCGAAGCAATCACCTCAGACCGGCTTATAACCTTGGCCCCGATCTTAGTGTACTCACTATCCGGGCAAAAGGCTTTGGCCCCTGCATTTTCTTCGACAATGATCTGGATACCTTTCTTGGTGAGGGTGGCGGCCGCTTCCGCCAGAAGGGATACTCTGGACTCGTATGCGGGTTCTTTTAGAATGCCTATCGTCATATGGATAAATTCCAGGGTCGAAGGTAACGAATTTTAGGTTGTGGGGACAGGTGATAATTGTTAGTTGAATCCCTGATTATTCCACTCTTAGTACCGAATGGTAAAGTGAACCTTCTCTCTGAATTCTTTGCGAAAGAAGACAATGCCAATAAAGAAGAGGTCCAGGCTGCACTGCACCGCGGGGTTAAGTCGTATCTCCTCCCAGGCTTCTTCCATGTCCCGGCTCCAATGAATATCATCAAATATCAGGATCGTCTCCGGCCCGGTGTGATCGAGCAGGGTTTTAAAATACCGTAACGTAGGCTCTTTTCGGTGGTTGCCATCCACAAAAACCATATCCGGCCTGCCTGGTTTTTCCAGAGCGGGCAAAAGAGTTTGGTCAAAATTTCCCGTTATCACCTCGACATTCTCCAATCCCAAATGACTAAAATGTTTGGTGGCCAGTTCAGCAATGATTGGAGCGCCTTCAAGGGTCATTAATTTGCCTTTTTCGTTTGCCTGTGCCAGATAGGCACTTGTTAATCCAAGTGAAGTGCCCAGCTCCAATATATTTTGTGATTGATAATACCGGGCCATGCGAAAAAGCAGTTGCGCGTATTTCGGTGGTTTGGCGGCATGTGTAGCAATGCTGGAGATGGAACGCTGATAACCGGCGCCGGTTGTTGTACCGGCACCAAGGTCCTCTACCGAAATCATCCGCTTATCCTTCTTTAATTTTTTTCGCAGTGACTCCACCTTTTCATAGGCTGGATAGGTAGTATGATCATTCAATACATTCTTAATGAAGCCAAACACAAAGGGAGAATGGGTACCATGTCCCTTGCCGTTAGAGGCGGTGAAATAATAGTGCAGGTATTTGCCAATGAACCGGATTCTATGTAGCCAGTTTCCCATTACTTTTTTCTTGATCAGGGTCTGGCCTCCCAGCGCTCGAAGCTATAGGCGTACTTGTTCTTTTCATCCGGTTGGCAATCACGCTTGAAGGCCAGTTCCCATTTGGAAGGTTCGATGTCGGGAAAGAAAACATCCCCTTCAAAATCCTGGTGTATCCGGGTCAGGTATAATCGTTGCGCGAGAGGAAGGGCAAGGGAGAAAATCTCTGCTCCCCCAATGATGAATATTTCCTTTACATCCAATGCTTCCGCGATCTTTTTTGCGCCTTCCAGCGAGTCGACCACATGAGCGCCCTCGGCATTGAACCCGTTATTTCGAGTGATCACAATATTGGTTCGTCCGGGCAGCGCTTTTCCCAATGACTCCCATGTCTTTCTCCCCATCACGATGGGCATGGCCCAGGTGGTGTTTTTGAAATATTTCAAGTCTTCGGGAAGGTGCCAGGGAAGACGGTTGTCTTTGCCGATGACGTTGTTTTGGGAAACTGCGACGATGAGAGAAATGGTCATGAGGCAAATTTAGGAATTATTTTTTCGGTATTACCGCCAGGACACAAGGTCGCCAGGGAGCGCAAGGAAGTATGGCGTCCTTTGCGCCCTCGCGTCATGGTGGTAAAACTTTGGCATTACAGCAACCAACCTTTTACACCGCCACAGGCGCTTTTATCGCCGGATGTGACTGATAATTTTCCAATGTAAAATCTTCAAACTTGAAATCAAAGATATCCTTCACCGCCGGATTGATCTTCATGACAGGAAGCGGAAATGGATCGCGGCTAAGTTGAAGGTTGACCTGATCCATGTGATTGCTGTAAATATGTACATCCCCGAAAGTGTGGACAAAATCGCCCGGTTCCATATCACAAACCTGGGCCATCATCAGCGTAAGCAAGGCATAGGAGGCAATGTTAAACGGAACACCAAGAAATACATCCGCACTGCGCTGATAGAGTTGGCAGGATAACCGTCTTTTCCCGTTTGGCCCCGGGGCGGTATAAAATTGAAAGAGCGTATGACAAGGCATGAGGGCCATTTCAGATAACTCCCCTACGTTCCAGGCACTGACGATCATGCGCCGACTATCCGGATTGGTCTTTAATTGATGAAGAACATCGGTGATCTGGTCAACCACCTTTCCACCCTTCCCTTCCCAACTTCTCCATTGCTTACCATAAACCGGACCCAATTCCCCTTGCTCATTGGCCCATTCATTCCAAATACTCACCCCATTCTCCTTTAAGTAGGCAATGTTTGTTTCTCCTTTTAAAAACCAAAGCAGCTCATAAATGATGCTTTTCAAATGGGCTTTCTTGGTTGTTACCAGTGGAAATCCCTGTTGCAGATCAAATCGCATCTGATAACCAAAACAACTCCGGGTGCCGGTGCCTGTCCGGTCACTTTTATCCGTACCATGATCTAAAATATGCTGAAGAAGAGAAAGGTATTGCTGCATGGCCGCAATTTAGGATGAAATGAGGGAAAGTAGAGAGGGCAGGGAGTTTTGTGAATAGTCAATAGTCAATAGTGAATAGTGAATGGTGAATAGTGAATGGTCAATGGTGATTAGAGGAGTTTCAATAGATTCTTGAAATTAAACTACTGACTATCAAATATTTAGCAGAAAAATATTTCTGAACGGGCCCTATTCACCATTCACTATTCACTATTCACCATTCACTAAAACTCCCCCCCTTGACCACAAACAGAAAAATCCCTGACCTGTCTCAGTCCGATCCGGTTATAAGTGAAATAACTTTCGATTATAAACCGGTTGATTATGACCAATACCAACAGACTCTACAAGCAACTTGGCAATTTATTCTATGCCATTGCGGCGGCTGATCGAAAAATCAGACCGGAAGAAAGAAAAAGCCTGACCGATGAGATCCAATACACGTGGAAACATTACGATGAAAGCACCGACCGTTTTGGAACGGACAGGGCATTTGTGATCCAGTTTGAATTTGATACCATGGAAGAAAATTATGAATCAGCGGAGGATGCATACCACGCCTTCGAAACCTATTTTCAGGAATATGAGCGAGAGATTGATGTGGATACGCGCAAGCGGATATTTAATAGTGCCAGGCATATTGCGGAAAGTGTGAGAAAGATCAATCATCCAGAACTGGACTATTTAATACGTTTGAAGAAGTTATTGGAAGTTTAATGTATCTGTTTTACCGCAAAGACACGATGACGCCAAGGAACGCTAATGTCAACATTCAAGTTTTTATCGTTAATCTAGCCTTTCAAGCGTCTCTTTAATTCTTTTGTGATCAGCCCCAGTTCTCTTCCGGTTTGTCCACCAATAGAGGTGTTTTCCTGGGCGCGGCGCATCAGATAGGGGATGACATCACCAATAGGGCCAAAAGGCAGGTATTTACTCACGCTGCAACCTGCGTGGGCCAGGTTGAAGGTGATATTGTCACTCATGCCGAATAGCTGACTAAAGTGAACATGCGGATGATCAAGCGGTAGGTTTTTTTGTTCCAGCAATTGGGTGGTGAGCAGATTGCTGTATTCATTGTGCGAAGCCACGATCAAAGCGATGCGGTCGAGGTGTTCGACACAAAATCGAACGGCCTCATTGAAATCACGATCGGTACTTTCTTTATCGGGTTGGATGGGAGAAGGATACCCGTTTTCTATTGCTCTTTCCCTTTCTTTTTCCATATAGGCGCCACGAACGAGTTTGGCACCGAGAATAAACTTGCGTTCCAGAGCGGCTTCGTAGGAGTCCTTCAAAAAAGCGAGGCGATCATGCCGATAATGTTGCGTGGTATTGTATACCACGGCCTTCTCCTTATTGAAAGCATCCATCATCAGGATCGTCAGCGCATCTACGGGATCCTGGATCCAGGTTTCTTCCGCATCGATCAATACCCCTACGCCAGCTTCAGCAGCTGTTTGTGATATCCTCATCAGCCGATGCCTGACCCGGTGCCATTCTTCTCTTTCTGTAGCAGGTAGTTCATCAATTGCCTTTAAATACCTTTTCATCAGCGAGCCGGGAAGGGCGTGCATCATAGTGTCGAGCTTTTCCAATAATCCGGCTCTTGATAAGCCAGTCACCTTTACACTCATAAAAGGAATGTTGGCCTGAGAAGATGCATAGCGTATGACACGAATAAACTGCTCACAGGATTCATCAAAACCTTTTTCGCCATCATTCCCTCCCTCTACCCCATAGTCCAGGATCACTTTTACTTTATACTCTCCCAGTTTTCGGGCGACTGTCGCAGTTTCCTCCAGACTTTCCCCGCCTACAAATTGTCGGAATATGGTATTGCGTACAAGGGGTTTGACAAAGGGAATATTCCACCGGATAGCGGCCGGGGTCATGGCAATACCCGCCTTTACCACCCAGGGTTTACCCATCATGAAAAATAGAAAATGGGCCCGTTTTAATTCTTTGTCGGTCTTATAATGAAAGGCCAGATCGGTATCATCAAAGGAAATAGTAGGATGTTGCTCCATGCTAACAGTCGTTGTGGTGCAAATATAGGAGAAATGAAAAGCTTAGTTGCTGACCCTTTTACGACGGATGGAAATTAGCATCGTCCGGGTATGAGTGGGTTCTATTGTTATGGACTTTTTGTCCCCGTCCTCGATCCAGCTCAGACTAATCTTAAGCTGGTTTTTTAACAACGATTCGTTGACAAACAACACCTCATTCGCTCCTGTGTCAGCCAACTGGATCCGCAACCGCAAGGGGTTGGCAAAAATATCATGCAGCGAAACGGCAGGGTAACCATCCAGGTAAACCGAAATAGAATCGCCTTGTTTTCGGGCCGCCGACCTGACCTCCATCACCAGTTCGGTACTATCGGTGAATATTTCCGCCACCCGTTCAAATCTTCGTGCTGCAGGTGCGAGGTAAAACCCGCTTCGCTCCACAAACAGAAAGAGCTCCTCTCCGTATTTGTCTAATTCTTCAGTGGTGTTACTGCTAACCTGAAAAGCCGTTTGAACAGTGGAAAACTGACTGGTCGTACCATTGGGACTTGTCCAAACTCCCACTACACTCTTTCCATTTTCCTCTGTGGGTGAAACGATCGCTGTCATACGCCGAAGCCATCCACAGGTTTCTTCATTGAGGTTCACCTGCCTGACAATTTTCTCCCAGGTCAGAAACACCCGATTCTGGTCGCGTGCCCCAACCACCAGGTAATCACATCCGGTTACCGTATTTTTTTCAAATCCGCGTAGGTACATCATCCCCCATAATCGTCCCGTGGAGTCTTCTTCCAACTCAAGGGTCATCCGCATCTCCTGGTCTTTAAACCCATTGATGGCGATCTTTCCTTCCCAAATTCCGGTAAGGGACTGGGAAAAAAGGGAAAGCGGAATGAGCGCGATGACGAGTAAAGAGCGTTTGATAGTTGGTTATTTTGGGAATTTAAGAATGTGTGAGGTGCTAATTTAGGAAAGTGAGATTAATAATTATCTCAAATTAACAAAAATTGAACACCCTCTTTCCAATTCCCAAAATCTCAAATTCACCAATAGGTCAATGATCAAATGGCCTGATGATTAAACGGCTGTAACACCATTTCATTCACCACCCCACTGGCCGGTTGTTGGCAGAGAAACCAGATGGCACGGGCGGCTTCGGTTGCGACGATCATTTTGTCGCGTTGCACCCTTAGGTCAATGGTATCCCAGAACGGGGAATCCACTCCACCCAAAAACAGGTTGGTAATGCGTATATCGGTTCGTTTAACTTCTTCGCGTATGGATTGCATCATTCCCACCAAACCATATTTGGCCGCGCTATAAGCCGCCGCTCCACTCATGGGTGTCTTTCCAAGAATACCGGGAATATTTATGATCAGTCCTTTTTTTGCTTCCTTCATTCCGGGCAAAAAGGCTTTGACCAGATTGAATGAACTGACGAGATTGGCATCAATCATTTGATAGAGATCGGTCAGGGACAGTTGATCAAAAGGTTTGATCACTCCGGCACCCGCCGCATTGACCAGTATATCTATCCGGGGTACAAGGGTATGGATCTTTTCCGCCATGGCGGCTACCTCGGTCTCTTTGGATAGGTCTGCCAAGAAGACCCGATCAGAAGAAACCTGGCAGGCTTCAGCCAAACTCAGGATTTTTTCGGCTTTCCGTCCCGCCAGGTAAATAATTGCCCCGCTTTGCGCCAACAGCCTGGCTGTTTCTGAACCAATGCCACCTGTTGCTCCAGCGATCAAAATATGTTTGCCTTTAACTGATTCCAATTGAATTTCTTTCCTCCTACAACAATGCCTGTCTGGATTTGTTTGAATAGAAAATGAAAACAGCCGGATTGATATTTCCCCACCAGCTTTTTGATCCACATCCCCTCCTTTCATTGGGGATACCTTTATTCTTTGTGGAGGAATATCTGTTCTTCCGACAATACAGGTTTCACAAAAAGAAACTCGTTTTTCATAGGGCTTCGATGAAGGGTTTTGCTAACCGAATAAAATCAAAAAAAAGCGAATGTCACTATATTGATGCTACAGACCCTCGTTCAGATATTCGCTTGTTGATACCTGCCCTTGCACAAGAGGGTTATGAGAAGATCATCTATATTGATACGACAGATGATTGGTTGGAAAAGAGATTGCTGAAATCCATAGGCGAGACGGGGATGCGTTCAGAAAAACTTCCCACCTCGCTTTTCCTCAATTCACTGGACGAAGTGACCCCTTTTTTTGAAAAAAGAAAGACCTATTTCCAAACCGATTTTTATGCCTGGCAACGGAAAAAGAAAAATATACTCCTTACTCCGGAGGGAAAACCTTTGGGTGGTAAATGGACCTTTGATGCTGAAAACAGGGAAAAATTTCCCCGCAAAGGCATACCTCCAATGGTGGATTTCCCCAAACCCAATGAGGATGTAAAAGAGGCTATGCAATATGTAGAGCAATTCTTCCCCAAGAACCCGGGTAGCAGCACAGGTTTTTTTTATCCGGTGGATCATTCCTCGGCCCTTTCCTAGTTTAGGGATTTTCTGGCCCATCGCTTTGCTGCATTTGGCCGGTATGAGGATGCGATGGTGATGAAGGAACCGATTCTGCATCATTCCTTACTATCTCCGTTGATAAATGCCGGTCTTCTCTCTCCGCAACAAGTGATCGAAGAAACCCTGGCCGAATCGGATGCCCTGGCTATTCCGCTCGCTTCGTTGGAAGGTTTTTTAAGACAGGTCATGGGTTGGAGGGAATTCATCCGGATCGTATATGAGCGGGAAGGGAGCAGGCAACGAACAAAAAACTATTGGAACCATACCCGAAAGATTCCGCCTGCCTTTTATACGGGTGAGACGGGCATCCTACCGGTTGATACCGTGATACGGCGTGTTTTAGAAACCGGATATTGCCATCATATCGAAAGATTGATGGTGCTGGGAAATTTCATGCTGCTCTGTGAGTTTGATCCGGATGAGGTTTTTCGTTGGTTCATGGAACTTTTTATCGACAGTTATGACTGGGTGATGGTCCCAAATGTATATGGGATGACCCAATTTGCAGACGGCGGATTGATGACTACCAAACCTTATATCAGTGGCAGTAATTACTTGTTAAAAATGGGGGATTGGGAAAAAGGACCCTGGCAGGAAACCTGGGATGGATTGTTCTGGAGATTCATGCATTTGCACCGTGATTTTTTTACACAAAATCCCAGATTGGGCATGCTGGTTAAGACCTTTGATAAAATGACTGTTGAAAAAAGAAATCAGCATTTGAAAAAGGCTGATGAATTTCTATCCAAACTCTGAACCAGGTTTGTTTGCCATGGACAAGCCGTGGCCATTGGCTGAATAAACCCAAGCCACAATCCCTTAATTTTGCTTAAAATCTGATTATGCGGGAAAAGACACCCTCGGACAGTTATACGGTGATGACAGAACTGGTATTGCCCAATGATACAAATACGTTTGGCAACCTGATGGGCGGCCGGTTGATGTACTGGATGGATATTGCGGCGGCATTGGCGGCCATGAAACATTGCAGTTCACCAGTGGTCACGGCCTCGGTAGATAATATTTCTTTTGAAGCGCCGATCAAATTGGGAAATGTGGTGCATATTGAAGCCAAGGTTTCCCGTGCCTTTAACAGCTCCATGGAAGTACACCTGAATGTATGGGGGGAAGATGCGATCCAGCAATTCAAATACAAAAGCAACGAGGCGTATTATACATTTGTCGCCCTCGATCCCAATGGTAAACCACGCCCTGTACCTGGACTGGTACCCGCAACCGAAGAAGAAGTAAAACTCTTTGAAGGGGCTTTACGTCGTCGGCAAATACGCTTGATCCTGGGTGGAAAAATGAAACCGGATGATGCGGCGGAGTTGAAGGCGTTGTTTGTGAAGTAGATCTAAAGTACTAAAAGCTATTAGCTATTAGCTTTTAGCCTTCAATACGTGGCCTGAATTTTTTGCTTTGTTCGATCGCATCCATCACTTGTTCCAGGATCAATTCCGGCGGCGCTTCATAATCGATGGGTAATGGCTCCTTGAAGGTGACCGATAGTTGGGTCCCTGGTTTTTTAAATTTCAATCCTTTTTTATTGAACGCTCTTCCAAAACCTTCGATCACCACGGGTACGACGATGGGTTTGTGGTATTTGATGATAAGTGCGGTGCCTTTTCTACCCGGCGCATAAGGGGTTGTGGTTCCCTGGGGAAAGGTAATGATCCAGCTTTCTTTTAAGGCGCGCTCTATTTTGCGTGTATCCGATGGATCCAATCCTTTTCTGACTTCACTCCCACCCTCTTTCCAGGTTCGTTTAACCGTCAAGGCGCCAGCCAGCGTGAAGAGCCGGCTGATCAAACTCCCCTTCATGGTTTCCTCGGCAGCTACATAAAAAACGCGGGTGAATGGATTGAGTAAATAATACGGCACACCCAGCCGATTCTTTTTCCCCCATTTGACAGCACAAAAAATATGGAGAAAAGTAATCACATCGGCAAAGTAGGTCTGGTGATTACTGACAAAGAGAACATTCTGTTTAGGCAGGCTGCTGATATGTTCGGTGCCCCGAATTCTTAACCGGTTCACCCAAACGAGACCTGGGTAAGAGAGTATTCCGACAAAGGCATACACCAGGGCTTTCACCCATCTTGCGTTCTTGATTCGTTCTTTCCAGGTTGCCATAATTCTTGCTACCAGCTAGTTTGTGGCCGCTAAATTAGACAATTAATCAAAAAAAAGGGGCGCCCTAGACAAGGCACCCCGCAGGTTATTAAACCTGAGCATGATTCAGCTGAATCGTCATCGAACAATAGAAAATTTGCAGGTACTTACTTCCGCTTCATCTATCATCTGTAATGTGTACACGCCCGGTTGCAACCTGTTGAGATTATTGATACTGATGGAATTGTTTCCTTCATAAACGGTGGCCTTTTGTGTCAGCACCACTTTTCCGGTGAAATCAATGACCCGGAGATCCACCATACCTTTCGATACAGCCGTCATGCGTACTGTCGCATTTCCACTCACGATCGGGTTGGGGTTGATCACGATACCGCTGATCGCTTTGCTGCTGCGACGGATCAGGACGGTCGTACTGTA
Organism: Chitinophagaceae bacterium; assembly: GCA_041752235.1. Lineage (GTDB taxonomy): Bacteria > Bacteroidota > Bacteroidia > Chitinophagales > Chitinophagaceae > SpSt-398. The sequence continues at coordinate 64,652 of JBGSHM010000008.1, read as the reverse complement.
GGTGAATTTGCCATCCAGATCCACCATTTTAAGTCTGTAATAAAAAGCATTGCCATTCACACTGCTCAGGTTATCGCTGAGTTCATAGCTTCTTGTTTGACCAGGGCCACCCGTTGGGTTAACGAGGCCAACATTGGTAAAATCGGTTCCGTTCACACTGCGCTCTACCTCATACTGGCGGAACTTCATTTCATTCTCAGCGGTCCAGTTCAGGATAGCGCTGCCTCCATTGTATCTGCCGGTAAAACCAAGCAGGTGTACAGGGAGCGTCGATTGAGAGGGGAATTCAAAACAACCAAAGCGTCCACCATACTGACGGGTCGGTTGTCCAAAGTTGGTCGCCAGGCCACCTGATTCGTAGTTATAACCCATACGATAGGTGATAAAGGACTGGGCAACCCCATATTGTCCGGCAACGGCTACTTCAGCACAACGAGATACACCATTTCTTTCACATACACTTCCGGCAAAACCTCTCCAGGTACTGGCATCTCCAGTATACTGATAGGCCACCAGTTCAGTATTGCTGTTTCCGTTGATGGTCAGTGGTGGTGCTTCGCGGAATACACCGGTTTCACGAAACCAGCGTTGACCGGTCATAGAGCCATCCACATCATAATGGACATAGTTCAGATTCGCCAAAACGGCGGGTACGGTAAAGTCGTTATTGCTGACCGGGTTATCGACATGCAGGTAAAAACGAAAAGTGAACTGCACATAACCATCGCGGTCGGTGGCGCCCAGGTTCTGATCAGGAGAGATCCGGGGGGCGAAGAAAGAAGCGATACTGATACCACCCTGGTCAACAGCCGCATCATCATCTACGCTTTGCAGGATGGCACGATAGGTAGCATCCACGGAGACCGTGGCATGTACGCGTTGTCCATTCACAAGCGCGACATCGGTAAAACGATAGACCTGGGTTGCGGCATTAAAAGTCCCACCCTGGAAATTCGTCACCACGATGTTGGAGCCCGGAGGACAGATGTCAATATTTGCATTTGTAGTACAAAAGGAGGCGTTACAGCTAATCGGATTGGCAGGGACGCTTCCTGGCGCGGATTGCGCATAGCTTCGGTTACTCAGCCATAATAATGGCGTAAGGAGTAGAAAATATTTGATCATGCTTCAAGTTTTAACGTATTCCGAGGGTTTAGCGGATATGGATACGTAGGCGGAAAATGCTCAGCCTGCTGAAGCTTTTCAGAATAAAAAATTGGACTAATAGAATTTTTGAAGGAATATTGGGCGGATTAGTGGTGTCTCGTGGATAGAAGGATACGCAATGCAGAGGGTGTAACGATGTTCTTGATGCAAACCTAATATCCGTTTTTTGATTTTGCAAGTATTCTACGAAAAAAAAACCCTCCGGAGAGGGGTTTTTACGATAGTGCTATTCAGAATCAGCTCTTTGCTTCGTCGCCAGAGCCTTTCTCTTCTTCTTTCAATTTGGCTTTGATCTCGGCCAGGGCACCCAGGTCACCCAATGTGGCTTTTTCTACCTTGCCCTGGATGGTCTTAACAGCCTTCTTGGTTTTTTCCGATTCTACGCGGGCTTCTTTTTTAGCCGCTTCTTTTTCATCGGTTTTGGCTTGTTCCCAGATACGGGTATGGGAGATCACGATCCGCTTTTCATTGCGATCGAATTCGATCACAACGAATGGACGGTTATCATCTACGACGATGGGTTTACCATCTTCGGTGCTGAGATGACGGCTGGGAGCAAAACCTTCCAGACCGTAAGGAAGCTGTACTACAGCGCCTTTGTCATCGCGGCGGATAACGGTTCCTTCATGGATACTGCCGATGGCAAAGGTATCCTGAAGGGTATTCCAGGGATCTTCTTCCAATTGTTTATGTCCGAGTTGGAGTTTGCGGTTATCCTTGTCAATGCCCATGATGATGACATCGATCTTCTCTCCAACTTTCGTATAGTCGGAGGGGTGGTTAAATCGCTTCAGCCAGCTCAGGTCGGAGATGTGGATCATACCACCGATACCGGGGGCCAGTTCCACAAATACACCATACGGCGTGATATTCTTTACCAGACCGTTGTGACGGCTTTCCAGCGGGAATTTCACTTCGATGGTGCTCCAGGGATCTTCGCTGAGTTGTTTGATGGAAAGGCTCATTTTGCGGCTGTTCTTATCCAGCGTCACCACTTTGGCCTCATGCTCATCACCCAGTTTGAAGAATTCTTTGGCATTGATCGGTGTATTGGCCCAGGTGATCTCACTTACGTGAACCAGTCCTTCTACACCAGGGAGGATCTCAAGGAAGGCGCCATAGTCTTCGATATTCACTACGCGGCCTTTGATCCCTTCACCTTCTTTGATATTCTCAGGCAACACATCCCAAGGGTGTGGGGTGAGTTGTTTCAGACCCAGGCTGATACGTTTTTTCTCGTCGTCGAAATCCAATACCACCACATTGACCTTCTGGTCCATTTTCAACACCTCGCTTGGGTGGTTGATACGTCCCCAGGAGATATCGGTGATATAGAGCAGACCGTCCAGTCCACCGAGGTCCATGAAGGCACCGAAATCGGTGATGTTCTTCACTGTACCTTCCAGTACCTGTCCTTTTTCCATCTTGCTCATGATCTCGGCACGTTGTGCTTCGATATCGCTTTCGATCAGGGCTTTGTGGCTTACTACAGCGTTCTTGATGGTTTCGTTGATCTTCACCACTTTGAACTCCATGGTCTTGCCGACAAACTGATCGTAGTCGGTAACAGGTTTAACATCGATCTGAGATCCGGGAAGGAAGGTTTCCATACCGAATACATCCACGATAAGACCACCTTTGGTCTTGTTGGTAACAGTACCGGTAATAACCTCGCCCGTTTTGTGTACTTCCATGATACGCTCCCAGGCACGTGTGATACGGGCTTGTTTACGGCTCAGGTTGAGATGACCATCCCGGTCCTCTTTTTCCACGACCATTACTTCCACTTCATCACCGATCTTCAGATTGGGGATGTCACGGAATTCATTGAGGGAAACCAATCCATCACTTTTGAAACCGATATTCAGTACTACATCAGTCTTGGTAAGACCTACCACAGTACCAGCCATCAGTTCGCCGTCTACGATGTTACGAAAAGTAGCATCATACACTTTGTCATACTTCTCTTTTTCGTCCTTGCTGTACAACGATACATTGCGCTTGTCAATTGACCAGTCAAAATCGTCGTGCGCAGTCTCCACAGGTACATTTTGTGTCGCTGTAGCCGTCATGGTTTCCACCACGGGCGTCTCCTGGGATTCAGCGTTTGGGTTAACAATATTGTTTTCAGACATGATAAAATTCCCGAGGGATTTAATTCGGGGGTGCAAAGATAATGATTAATGTGAAAATTTGAGGATTTGGGGATGGGGAAATTGGGGCAATTTTTGTTCCGAAACTTTTTCCAAGTTATTGATTTTTATAGGGTTTTACCGTAAGGACGCAATGGCGCGAGGTTACGCCATATCCTGGCGTCTCCTGGCGCCCTTCTGCCCTGGCGGTAAGGCCCAAATTTCAACCAGAAATAGCTTTTGCTACACAAAACCCGCTTGTCCACGCATGCTGAAAATTGAACCCGCCGGTCACCCCATCCACATCCATGATCTCGCCTGCAAAATACAGCCCCGGTACGATCCGGCTTTGGCAGCTTTGGGGGTCGATTTCGGATAGTTTGATACCCCCGGCCGTAACAAATTCCTCTTTAAAGGTCGTCTTGCCCTTTACCTCGGCTTCCCAGGCCGTGAGCAATTGAATCAGTTTATTCGTTTCCCGGGCCGGTAATTCACCCCAACGCTGATCTGGTTTTAACCCGGATTGATAAAGCAGAAATTCCCAGAGTCTGGCTGGCAATGAAACCGGACATCGGTTGACAGCCCGTCGTGGATGGAGCACTCGTTGTTCCTGAAAAAGGGTTCGCCAATCATTCTCTTTCATTTCCTCCATCCAATTGACCTGGATGGAAAAATTCCAGTTTCGGGCTGCCAGTTCACGGGCACCCCAGGCACTGGTTTTTAATACGGCTGGACCACTCAATCCCCAGTGCGTGATCAGCAAGGGACCTTGTTGTTCCAGCTTGGTGCCTTGTATCCTCACCCGGGCCGTTGGTACCGATACACCCATGAGTTTGGCAATCGGGTGACCGGGAAGATTAAAGGTGAATAAGGAAGGTACAGGTCGTTCAATAGAATGACCCAGGGCCTCGATCCAGGCAAAGGATTCTGGTTTTGCATAGCCTCCTGAGGCGATGCATACGGCTTTGGTCAAAACTGATCGGCCATCTTTTAAATGAATGGAAAAGCCGGTCTCTGTTTTTTTAACCTCGGCCACTTCAGCCTGCATCCATAGTTCAACACCATATTGATTGATCTCTTTCATCAAACAATCAATGATGGTCTGCGAAGAATCGGTTATGGGAAACATCCGGCCATCCGGTTCTGTTTTTAGTTCTACCCCTCTTTCCTCAAACCAATTCACGGTATCCGAAGTGAAGAATTCATGAAAGGATTTTTTGACAAAATTTTGTCCGCGTGGATAGCGTTTACTCATCTCCACGATATCAAAACAGGCATGGGTGACATTGCACCGCCCACCCCCTGATACCTTTACTTTCGAAAGAAGTTTACCCGATTTCTCCAATACCAACACCTGTATTCCGGCCTGTAGCCGGGCAACATTGGCCGCGCAAAATATACCGGCAGCTCCTCCTCCTATAATGACAAGATCCATCAACGGGTTTGAAAGGGTTATTGGCGTCAAATATAGGATGGCATTTCCCAAATGCAAGGGGTGGGGGTCTTACCGCGAAGACGCGAAGGCGCAAGGGTACGCCAATCCTTGCGCCCTCGCGTCTTTGCGGTTAAACAAAAAACGAAGGAATAAAAGTTTCCAAAAGTCAGTACATTTAAAAAAACTAACGCTTTTGCTCTATTCCGCGCTCAAAATCATTGGGCAACCAGCCATTCGTATCTTTTGTAAAAGGGTGGATATCGAAGACCCTTCTTTTCTTAGGGAAAAAGGCCCATTGTTATTAGCCGCTAACCATCCCAACTCCTTCCTGGATGCCGTGATCCTTGACCTGTATTTTGACGAGCCCATCTATTCACTCGCCCGGGGCGATGCTTTTTACAGTCCCACTGTCACCCGCATACTGACTTCCCTCAAAATACTGCCGGTGTATCGCACCAGCGAAGGGGTAGAGAACCTGTCAGACAATTACAAAACCTTTGATAGTTGCCTGGACCTGTTTAAGAAAAATGGCGTGGTGCTGATGTTCAGCGAGGGCAAATGTATCAATGAATGGCATTTACGTCCATTGAAAAAAGGTACGGCACGCCTGGCTATCAAAGCCTGGGAAGAAGGAATACCATTGAAAGTATTGCCTGTTGCCTTGAACTATGATTCCTTTGACAAATTGGGGAAGACAGTCATTATTCGTTTTGGGAAAATGATTCAGAAGGAGGACATTCCCTTTGATCAATCTGATGGTCAGCGAAACAATGCCTTCAATCAATTATTACACGCAGAACTCGAAAAGGGTGTATTTGAAATGGATAAACAGGATGAAGAAAAAAGAGAAGAGTTGTTTCAAACCAAGACACCGGTCTGGAAAAAAATAGTATTGGCCGCCCCTGCCCTATTGGGTTGGCTTAGCCATGCGCCCCTTTATCTTCCTTTGAGAGCCTGGGCCCGAAAAAAATACTTACGTACCGATCACTACGATTCCGTCATGATGGGGCTTTTATTAATAGCCTATCCGGTTTATCTGATCTTGTTTACGATGGTGGTTTCTTTGTTATTGCCCATTGGTTTGGGGGCCCTGGGTTGTTTTCTGCTCCTGCCTTTGCTGGCCTGGTGCTACGTGCAGGCATAACCAATTGATAATTAAACACTTTAATCTATTTTGGACAAATATGGAATCTGATTCCATATTTGTCCAAATACTACATAACAAATTGACTGTTAAATGAATAGGAAGGAGAAAGCCAGGTATTCCTTTGCTCGGCTTCTTCGATGGGTTGGTAATTAGAGAGGATATCTGCCTTGTCTTTGCGAACGCAGACATCATGTTCAAAGTGTACGGAAGGTTTGCCGTCTTTTGTTCGCACGGTCCAGCCATCTGATTCAGTATAGACTTCTTTTTTCCCCATGTTGATCATCGGTTCAATGGCCAATACCAATCCTTCTTTGAGTTTGGGGCCCGTACCACGAAGGCCAAAGTTGGCCACCTGAGGATCTTCATGGAGGGAGCGGCCAAGACCATGGCCTACGAGTTCACGCACCACACCGTAGCCATGTTTTTTCTCGGTATGCTCCTGAATGGCATACGATATATCACCGACTCTATTGCCTGCAATTGCTTTTTCGATGCCTTTAAAAAGGGATTCCTTAGTAATGTTAATGAGCTGACTAGTTTCTTCACCTGGATCCCCGATGGAAAATGTGTAGGCATGGTCACCATGCCATCCATCCAAAATCACACCTACATCAATGGTGATGATATCACTTTCCTTTAATTCTTTTTTATTGGGAAATCCATGTACCACTACATCATTGACCGAGATACAGGAGTTAAAGGGAAATCCATTGTACCCCAAAAACGAGGGTATGGCTTTATGATCCCGGATATATTCGCCGATCCGCACATCGAGTGAAAGGGTATTGATACCTGGTTTTAGCATAGCCGCCACCTCAGCCAGGGTATGACTGACCAGCAAAGCGCTGGCGCGCATTTTCTCGATTTCCTCCGGTGATTTATAGTGGATCATTGGGTGCAAAAATACGAAAATTTCAGGAGGGGAAATAGCTGGTGACTAAAAGCTCTTAGCGGTTAGCTTTTAGCTTTTGAATTCTTTGATCATGTAAATGCTTCAAATCCATGTAATGGAAAACGGGTTGTAAGCTTTTTAAACCTACAACCCGTTTCGATATTTTCTTACTGGCTAATAAGGTATACTCCCAACTAATAGCTAATAGCCAATAGCTAACAGCTATACCTGTACCTGCGAAGCTGTTTGTCTGCCCTGAATTCTTCCGCTCTTCATGAGTCCATCATATTGGCGCATGAGGAGTTGGGTTTCGATCTGTTGCAGGGTATCGAGGATAACACCCACCATGATGAGCAGGGATGTACCACCAAAGAAGGTAGAGAATCCTTGTGTCACTCCGAGGCGTTGCGCGAATCCAGGAAGGATACCTACAAAAGCCAGGAGGATGGCACCGGGAAGGGTGATCTTATCCATGATGGATCCGATATAATCAGCAGTGGGCTGTCCGGGTTTTACACCGGGAACGAATCCATTGTTTTGTTTCAGGTTTTCAGCGATCTGTTTCGGGTTGAAGATAAGCGCTGTGTAGAGGAAGGTGAATCCAATTACTACAACAGCATAGATCAGCATGTACCAGAAATTACTGTGATCGCGGAATATATTTGATATGTTCTGTCCGGTCTGTGTCTTGGTCAAAGAGAACAGGGTCGGGATGAACATGATGGCCTGGGCAAAGATGATGGGCATTACACCGGCGCTGTTGACCTTCAGGGGAAGGAACTGGCGGGCTCCGGCAAACTGGCGATTGCCACCTGCTATTTGCTTGGCATAATTGATGGCCACCTTACGGGTACCCTGGATCAGCATGATACATCCGAGAATGATTGCGATCAAAATAACGATCTCCACGATAAAGATGATGATCTGTCCGGGGCGTGTGGTTTTGGCAGAAAATTCCTGCAGGAAGGACTGGGGCAAACGGGCCAGGATTCCCACCATGATGATGAGGGAGGTACCATTGCCAAGTCCTTTATCGGTGATGCGCTCACCGAGCCACATCACGAAGAGGGTGCCGGCAGTGAGGACGACCACGGTAGATAACCAGAAATAAGCGATGAAATTCGGATTGATGGCACCGCCTGTGGTTTGGTTCAGGTAGGTCACGTAAGCGGAAGCCTGCACCAGGGTAACGGCTACGGTGAGGTAGCGGGTCCATTGGTTGATCTTTTTACGACCGCTATCTCCTTCTTTCTGGATCTTTTGCATTTGGGGGACCAGTACGGTCATCAATTGCATAAAGATCGAAGCGGAGATATAGGGCATGATACCGAGAGCGAAGATCGAAGCCTGGGAGAAGGCTCCACCTGCAAAGGTGTCGATCAATCCCAGCATACCTCCCTGGTTAGAGCTGGTGAATTCAGCCAGCTTGGCGGGATCGATACCGGGCAATACGATATGCGCACCGATGCGGTAGATCAGGATGAGTAGCAGAGTAAAAGTGATCTTGTTCCTCAGCTCCTCGATACTCCAGATATTCTTGAGTGTTTGAATTAACTTCTTCACGAGTGATGATCAGTTTATGAGCCTGTAAAGAAAAAAGACGCAACTGAAATTGCGTCATTGCAAGTTAGGGAAAATTAGCTTATCAATTCTACGGTTCCACCTGCAGCTTCGATGGCCGTTTTGGCCTTTTCACTGATGGCGTTTACGCGGAAGATCACCTTGCTTTTCAATTCACCATTTCCCAGGATCTTCACTTTGTCAGTCTGGCTGATCAGCCCGTTGACATAGAGGTTTTCCATGGTAAAGTCGGCGATCTTGAATTTTTCCACCAGGTGGTCAACCTGTCCGAGGTTGAATACCTTGTATTCTACACGGTTGAAGTTCTTGAATCCGCGCTTGGGAACACGACGCTGGATGGGCATCTGACCACCTTCGTGGGCCATTTTGTTCTTGAAACCACTGCGGCTTTGATGTCCTTTGTTACCTTTTGTGGATGTACCACCTTTACCGGAGGCTTCTCCGCGTCCTAAACGTTTTTCTTTGTGAACGGCGCCTTTGGCAGGCTTAAGTGTGTGAAGTTTCATTGCTTTTATTTTTAACTCATCGCCCCGAAAGCATCAGGGCTCGCTTGAATAATAGGTTGGGCAGAGGAATGGGCTTAGGCCAGTTCTTCCACTTTCACCAGGTGATTTACCTTACGGACCATACCCAGCACCTGCGGAGTGGCTTCCACTTCACGGCTGGAGTTGGTTTTGTTTAGTCCGAGCGCCTTGAGGGTCAGTTTCTGACGTTCCGGCCGGTCGATCGGGCTTTTTACGAGGGTTATTTTTATCTTTTTCATTTTCGCTGAAGGAGGTTTTCTAACAGCTATTAGCTTTTGGCTGTTAGCTATTAGCATTTACTTATCCGTTAAAGACTTTCTTTAAACCGATGGTGCGTGTTTTGGCGATATTGATCGGTTCACGCAACATAGCAAGTGCTTTGAAGGTAGCCTTTACCACGTTGTGTGGATTGGCAGAACCCAGTGATTTGGCCAATACGTCGGTTACACCAGCGCTTTCCAGAACGGCGCGCATGCTGCCTCCGGCGATCACACCTGTACCATGAGCGGCGGGTTTGATCAAAACTTTGGCTGCGCCTTCCTTCGCCCACTGATCGTGGGGGATGGTACCGTGCATAATGGGAACCTTGATCAGGTTCTTTTTGGCATCTTCGATCCCTTTGGTGATCGCTTCCTGGACTTCTTTGGCTTTACCCAGTCCATGTCCAACGACGCCGTTTTCATTACCAACGACTACCAGGGCGGAGAAACTGAAAGCCCGGCCACCTTTGGTTGTTTTTACCACACGGTTGATCGCTACTACCTTGTCTTTCAACTCCAGGTCGCCAGCTTTAACTCGGTTTAAAATAACTTTTGCCATTATCTCGTATTGAAATTTCTTGATTAATTAAGCGATTAGAATTGAAGTCCTGCTTCGCGGGCGCCATCAGCTACAGCTTTAACGCGGCCATGATACAGGTTACCCCCCCGGTCGAAGACCACCTGGCTAAGGCCAAGGTCAACGGCTTTGCGGGCAATGGCTCCACCAACAAGTTTGCTTATCTCCGTGCGTGTACCTTTCTGAGCCACAATATCTTTATCACGGGAAGAGGCACTTGCCAGTGTCAGCCCTTGGCTGTCATCGATCAGTTGAACATAGATATCCGTATTGCTCCGGAACACCGCCAGGCGTGGTTTCGCAGTGGTTCCGCTTACTTTAGCGCGGACCCGGAACCGGATATTCTGTTTTTTCTGTGTCTTTACTTTGGGGTTCATCGTCTTTTATTTTGTTCCCGATGCTGCCGGGATCATGTTAATAATTATTTACCAGCCGCCTTACCAGCTTTCTTCCGTACAATTTCACCAACATAGCGAACACCTTTTCCTTTGTACGGTTCAGGCTTACGAAGCCCGCGGATCTTGGCTGCCACCTGACCCAACAACTGGCGGTCGATACCTTCCAGGCTGATGGTGGGGTTTTGTCCTTTTTCCTGGGCAGTGGCCAGTTTCAGTTCTTTCGGGATCTCGAAAACAATATTGTGCGAATAACCCAGGGAAAGATCCAACAGGTTACCCTGGTTGGAGGCTTTGAAACCTACCCCGATCAATTCAAGGTCTTTCTTAAAACCATCGGTCACCCCTTTTACCATGTTGGCCACTAGGGCACGATACAAACCATGCATGGCACGGTGACGGATCTGGTCGGTTGGACGGACAAAGGTCACTTCGTTGTTGTTCACTGCCACTGTGATATCGCGGTCGATGGCTTGCTTTAATTCACCCTTGGGTCCTTTTACGGTCAGGGTGTTGTCAGCAGCCACGGAGATGGTTACTCCGGCGGGAACAGTGATCGGTTTTTTTCCTATACGAGACATGTTTGATCTATTTTATGATTGATTGTTAGGTTGCAGACCGGTCAGCCGGGTATAGGTTCGGCTTAATGTATCGGCAACAATTACTTCTTAATAAATGTAGCACAGCACTTCTCCACCTACATTCTGCACCTTGGCATCCTTATCGGTCATTACTCCTTTGGAGGTAGACAGGATAGCCACACCCAGGCCATTTTTCACACGGCGGAAATCAGCAGGCTTGGCGTATTGACGCAAACCGGGACGGCTGATGCGCTCCAGGCTTTGGATGGCTGGTGTTTTGGTTTGGGGATCGTACTTCAAGGCGATCTTGATGAGACCCTGTTTATTATCCTCCTCGAATTTATACTTCAGGATATAACCCTGCGCGTACAAAATTTCGGTCATGCGCTTTTTGAGGTTGGAAGCCGGAATCTCTACGATCCGGTGTCCCGCCATCTGTGCATTACGGATTCTGGTCAGGAAATCTGCAATAGGATCTGTTACCATTTTATAACTATTATCAGTTTTTTATAAATTTTTTCTTCAACAACTTTTCGTGAGTCGTCAGTAGTGAGTAGTAAATAGTGAGTTGTCAGTTGTTCAGTTAACAGAGTCTTTCCCTTCTCACGTCTCACGATTCACCTCTCACGAAATTCTTCTCACCTCTCACGAGCGAACTTACCAGCTGGCCTTCTTCAGCCCTGGAATCTTCCCGTTCAGGGCCATATCCCGAAGGGCAACCCTGGAGATGCCGAAGTAACGGACATAACCTCTTGGACGGCCCGTCAACTGGCAACGGTTCTTCAACCGTACTTTGGAAGAGTTCTTAGGCAATTCATCGAGTGCTTGCCATTCCCCGGCAGCTTTAAGCGCGGCGCGCTTTTCTGCGTATTGGGCGACCATGCGCTCTCTTTTCTTTTGCCTGGCTTTTACGGATGTCTTAGCCATGTTTTATTCTTTTCGTTTTTGTTTCTAAATTATTTGGCGGCGTTACGGAATGGCATTCCCAATTCCTTCAACAGTTCATAAGCTTCCTCGTCGGTGGTGGCGGTGGTCACAAACGTGATATCCATACCCGTGATCTTGTTCACTTTATCGATATCGATTTCGGGGAAGATGATCTGTTCGGTAACACCCATGGTATAGTTACCACGACCGTCAAAGGATTTCTCATTTACGCCTTTGAAGTCACGTACCCGGGGAAGGGCTACGGAGATAAGGCGATCCAGAAACTCATACATCTTTTCGCCACGCAGGGTAACGCGGGCGCCGATGGGCATGTTCTTCCGGAGTTTGAAGTTGGAGATGTCCTTCTTAGACATGGTAGCCACGGCTTTCTGACCGGTAATGGTGGTCAGTTCGTCGATGGCGATATCCACCAGTTTCTTATCTGTCACAGCGCCATTTACACCTCTGTTCAGGCAGATCTTCTCCAATCTGGGGGCCTGCATCATGCTGGTATAAGAAAATTTCTTCACCAGGGCGGGCACCACTTCAGCTTTGTACTTGTCCGACAGACGCGGAGTATATTTCACGGTACTCATTTTTTACCTCCCTTGGGTTTGCTTATAGTTTTAAATACGCGTTCGGTCTTGCCGTCTTTTCTCACCCGGCTCACCCTGGCTCCGGCCTTTTGGGCAGGATCCCACAATTTCACATTGCTGATGTGGATGGGGGCTTCTTTTTTAATGATGCCTCCAGTGGTATTCTGGGCAGATGGTTTCGTGTGACGGGAAATGATATTCACGCCTTCAACGATCACCTTTCCTTCCTCTACCAGCACTTCTTTTACGAGGCGGGGTTTGGACAGGTCCTTATCATCGCCAGTTATGACCACCACATTATCGCCTTTGCGGATATTGTACTTGGGTTTAAATCTTGATTTCATCATTTTATCATTATGGGTGAAACCCGGTTAGTTCTTAATTTATTAAAGCACTTCTGGGGCCAGTGAAACAATCTTCATATATCCTTTATCACGCAATTCCCTGGCAACAGGTCCGAAGATGCGGGTTCCGCGCGGTTCGTCGGACTGGTTCAACAATACCACCGCGTTGTCATCAAAGCGGATATACGAACCATCTTTGCGACGCAGCTTATTGGTAGTACGAACGATAACGGCCTTGGCAACGGTTCCTTTTTTGATACCGCCGGCAGGAATGGCATCTTTCACGGTCACAACGATCTTGTCGCCGATCCTGGCATAGCGCTGTCCGCTATTTCCCAATACGCGGATACAGAGCACTTCCTTGGCACCGCTGTTATCAGCTACGTTCAACCTGCTTTCTTGCTGAATCATATGTTTGAGCTTTTGGCTTTTAGCTGTTAGCCAGCTTTCAGCTATTTTTCAATTTTTTTTCTTGCTATCAAAAGCTAGTAGCTATTTGCTAATAGCTAATCGCTTCTTATTTAACTTTCTCGACAATCTCCACCATTCTCCAGCGCTTGGTCTTGCTCAGCGGACGAGTTTCCATGATCCGTACTACATCTCCGATGCTGCACTCATTCTTTTCATCATGAGCATGGAACTTGGTCGTCTTCTTTACGAACTTACCGTAAATGGGGTGTTTTACTTTTCGTTCAACAGACACGGTGACCGTTTTGGTCATCTTGTTGCTGGTTACCACCCCGATCCTTGTTTTGCGCAAATTTCTTTCGATCATTTTGTATTGATTTTACTACCGGCTGGCGGTCGTTCATTTATACGCTTAGCTGTTTATTTTTCAATTCCGTCTTCAGGCGGGCGAGGTCGCGGCGAAGGTTCCGGATGCTCACGGGATTCTCGAGGGGAGAAATGGCGTGGGCGAATTCCAGTTTTTTCAACCGCAGTTCGTCTTCCTGAATCTTAGCTTTCAGGTCTTCCTGGCTAAGCTCTTTGATACTCTTTAAAAAATCGGCGTTCTTTGCCATCTTTTGTCGATTTTATATTTTCAATTACGCAACGAGATCCCTGCGTATCACAAATTTTGTTTTGATCGGCAATTTACCGGCGGCCAGTTCCAGGGATTCACGAGCGATCTGCTCGGTTACTCCATCCACTTCAAACAGGATACGACCGGGTTGTACCACGGCAGCCCAGAACTCCAGGTTACCTTTACCTTTACCCATCCTCACTTCAGCCGGTTTGCGGGTGATCGGTTTATCAGGAAATATGCGGATCCATACATTACCCTCCCGTTTCATGTGGCGGGTCAAAGCCTGGCGGGCCGCTTCGATCTGGCGGTCGGTGATCCAATGTTCATCCAGTGCCTTCAATGCATAAGATCCAAAAGAGATCATGGTGCCACGCTTCGCATTTCCTTTCATGCGACCCTTTTGCATCTTCCTGTGTTTCGTTCTTTTCGGTTGTAACATGGTTTCTTATTTCGAGTTACTTTATTCGTTTATTCAGTTGTTGGGAATTAACCTCTGCGGTCACGGCCACCGCCGCCACCTCTTCTGTCACCACCGCCTCTGCGGTCGCCACCACGGTCACCGCGGTGATCATCCCTTCTCTCCCTTCTTTCGGTGCCTTCGCTCTTGCCACCGGCTACGAAATTGGGGTTGAGGTCACGTTTGCCCAATACTTCTCCTTTACAGATCCATACCTTGATCCCGATCTTTCCGTAAACGGTTTGAGCGAAAACGTTGGCATAATCAATATCCATCCGGAATGTATGCAGGGGCACACGTCCTTGTTTCAATTCTTCTGTACGGGCGATCTCCGCACCATTCAAACGACCGGCCAGTTTTACCTTTATCCCTTCAGCACCCATACGCAGGGCAGAAGCGATGGACATTTTGGTAGCGCGTTTGTAGTTGATCCGATTCTCGATCTGACGAGCAATGGTATCGGCAACGATCATGGCATCGAGCTCGGGACGACGGATCTCCAGGATATTGATCTGGACATCATCTTTCCCGGTAAGCTTTTTCAGCTCTTCCTTGATACGATCTACTTCTCCACCCCCTTTACCAATGATGATACCGGGTTTGGATGTATGGATGGTCACGATCAGTTTACCCAGCGTACGCTCGATAACGATCTTCGAGATACCACCCTTGTTGATACGGGCGTTCAGGTAGGTCCTGATCTTGTTGTCCTCGATCAATCGCAGGCTGAAATTCTTTTTGTCAGCGTACCAGTTAGATTCCCATCCGCGGATGATGCCTAACCTGTTACCAATCGGATTTGCTTTCTGACCCATATTCTTTTTTTGTTTCCTTTCCGTTCATGCTTCAGGCGACCGGAAAGAGAAGTTTATTTATTTGGTTTTTTTCGTCGCTGCTTTTTTAGTGGCGGTCTTCTTAGGGGCTGCCTTTTTTGCTTTGGGGGCCGCTTTCTCTACCACTTCCTCTGTTACTTCAGCTACCGGTTCAGCCTTCACTGCTTTGGCTCCTTTTACATCTACGATCACGGTAACATGGTTGCTACGCTTCCGTACACGGTATCCACGGCCCTGGGGCGCGGGACGAAGACGTTTGATGGTTCTTGCACCATCCACGAAAATGGTTTTTACGACCAACTGGCTTTCATCACCACCTTCATTCTTCTGTTTCCAGTTGCTGATCGCGCTCATCACCAGTTTCTTCAGGGGAACCGCGGGATGTTTGGGGTTATGTTCCAACTCGGCCAGCGCTTTCTCCACCTGCATGCCACGGATCAGATCCGCCAGCAAACGCATTTTGCGGGGCGAAGTGGGATAGTTTCTGAGTTTAGCTACTGCTTCCATATTTTTTATTTGCCGTTTTCGGTTTGGGATCGATCCCGGGTCTTACGCCGGACTGTCCTCCTTTTACCGCCAACTAATTATGCTATTTTCTTACTTGAGTGTCCTTTGAACTGCCGGGTCGGTGCGAACTCGCCCAATTTGTGACCCACCATGAATTCGGTAACATAGACCGGGATGAATTTATTCCCGTTATGCACAGCGAATGTATGTCCGACAAAATCGGGGGTGATAGTAGAGCGGCGGCTCCAGGTTTTGATCACACCCTTTTTTACCTTTCCTTCCGACATGGCCAACACCTTTTTCTCGAGGTGGCTGGCGACGTAAGGACCTTTTTTAATTGAACGAGCCATTTATTATCTCAGTTTAAAATGATTCAAATTATTTAGCCAGTTTGCTTCCGTTCTTCCGCTGCAGGATCAGTTTATCGCTGCCTTTGTGCGGCTTGCGTGTTTTCTCTCCTTTTGCATACTTACCTGTACGGCTTCTGGGGTGTCCACCAGAGGCACGACCTTCACCACCACCCATTGGGTGATCGACAGGGTTCATGGCCACACCGCGGTTGCGGGGACGGATACCTCTCCAACGGTTACGACCGGCTTTACCCATGCTTTGCAGGTTGTGATCGCTGTTGCCAACCACCCCAACGGTAGCATAGCAATTAATCAGCACCTTGCGCAGTTCGCCGCTGGGCATTTTTAACACGGCATATTTTTCTTCTTTGTTGGTCAACTGGGCAGAGGAACCTGCGCTGCGGGCGATCTTACCACCCTGACCAGGTTGCATCTCGATATTATGTACCATGGTACCGAGGGGCATATTCTTCATTTGAAGCGAGTTGCCTATCTCGGGGGCTACGGCGTCACCGCTGATGATATTCATCCCAACGGTCAGACCTTGGGGAGCGATGATGTATCGCTTTTCTCCATCGGTGTATTCCACCAGGGCGATAAAGCAGGTACGGTTTGGATCGTACTCAATGGTCTTCACTTCAGCCTGGATCTCTTTCTTATTGCGTTTGAAGTCGATCACACGGTATTTCTTCTTGTGTCCACCACCGATATAACGCATGGTCAGGTGACCAGATGAGTTACGTCCGCCGGTGCTTTTCTTAGTCTCCACCAGGGACTTCTCGGGTTTGTTCGTGGTAACTTCCGCATACGCGTTCCCGATTCTCCAACGGGTTCCTGCGGTGACCGGTTTATATTTCTTCAGTGCCATGCTAAATTGTTTTATGCGAACTTATCAGCCTCGCGGACTATAATGATTTACTTTAAATATTCGAATACAGATCGATCTCTTCGCCTTCCGCCACTGTTACAAATGCTTTTTTGTAAGGGGGTTTCTTTCCTGCTACATAGCCTGCCTTGGTCATACGGAATTTATTCTTGGCGGGCACCACAAGGGTGTTTACATCCACTACGTTCACGCCGTAGAAGCTTTCCACCGCTTTCTTGATCTCCAGCTTATTGGCAGCCTTAGCGACCTTGAAAGCGTAGCGGCGCAGTTTTTCCTGCTGGGCATTCGCCTTTTCGGTGAGGATGGGCTTAATCAATACTTCAGAAAGTTTCATCGCTTTGTTATTTATAGTTATTAAGCTTCAACGGTTGCTTCGGAATAGAGTTTTGCCGCGCTTTCAGTGAATACCAGTACTTCGGAATTAACCAGATCGTAGGTATTCAGTTCCCGGTTCAGGAGACCCAATACGGTAGGCACGTTCTGCATGCTGAGGTAAAGGTTATCATTGTAATCGGGCATGATGAAGAGCGTTTTTTTGTCGGCTAATTTCAGGTTACTGAGGATGCCTACAAAATTCTTCGTCTTGGGGGTTTCCATTTGGATATCCTCCACAACCACGATCTCGTTCTCCTGGGCTTTGGCCGACAAGGCGGAAACACGGGCCAGGGCCTGAACTTTACGGTTCAACTTGATGTCATAAGCGTGGGGCTTAGGACCGAAGATGGTACCACCACCCTTATACAAAGGGTTCCGGATATTACCCTTACGGCTTCCACCTGTACCTTTTTGACGGTGCAGCTTACGGCTGGCTCCTTTTACTTCGGCACGGGTCTTCACCTTATGGGTACCTTGACGCTGAGCGGCGAGGTATTGTTTTACCGCGAGATAAACCACGTGGGTATTGGGCTCAACACCAAAGATGGCTTCGGGCAACTCAACGGTTCTGCCGGTTTTCTTTCCCTGTATATTTAATACGTCGACTTGCATAATTATTTCTGGATTAAAACGATTGAACCATTGTGGCCCGGAACGGAACCACTTACCAATATGTAGTTTTTCTCGGGCATGATCTTGATGATCTTCAGCCCTTTCATTTTCACGCGATCACCGCCCATACGGCCGGCCATGCGCATGCCTTTGAATACACGGCTGGGATAAGAAGATCCACCGATCGAACCGGGGGCGCGCTGACGGTCGTGCTGACCGTGCGATTGCTCACCTACCCCGCTGAATCCATGGCGTTTTACAACACCCTGAAAACCTTTACCCTTGGAAGTGCCTACTACCTCAACTGTATCGCCTTCGGCGAAAATGTCGACAGTAACAGACTCCCCGAGGTTCTTTTCGAGCGAGAAATCACGAAATTCTTTGACA
Organism: Chitinophagaceae bacterium; assembly: GCA_041752235.1. Classification (GTDB taxonomy): domain Bacteria; phylum Bacteroidota; class Bacteroidia; order Chitinophagales; family Chitinophagaceae; genus SpSt-398. The sequence goes on along the minus strand of JBGSHM010000008.1, from coordinate 46,660 downwards.
AATTTTTTGGCTGCGGTTTGAGCCTTGGCGAAATGATTCTTTTCAGAGAGGAGTGTTTGCTTTTCTTTTTTGTCGCCAAAAGAAAGCTGGAGGGCACTGTAGCCATCTGTTTCCTGTGTACGGACCTGGGTCACCACACAAGGGCCTGCTTCAATAATGGTGCAGGCTGTTTGCTTGCCACCAGGATCGAAGATGCTTGTCATCCCAATTTTTCTTCCGATTATACCTTTCATTTTCTTACGGTTTTTCCCGCAAGGTTATACAAGACATTCCGAAAGAATCATCGGAATTCAATCCTGGTTTATCGACGACCTTTTCCTGAGTTTTCTACTAGAGAAGGGGAAGTACCGGCGACAAACAAACCTCGAAGGGCTTGTTTATTATGTTTTACGACCCAGAGCTGTTTCTTCAGACCTTCGCCTGATTGACAGATAGGATAAATCAACTATTTCAATAAAAAAGAACTACTACAACAATTACGTCTCCTGAAAATCAGGCAATCCCTTATTTCAGGTTATGCCTTGATCTCTACCTCTACCCCACTGGGCAGATCGAGTTTGCTCAGCGCATCAACCGTACGCGAAGAAGAAGTGTAAATATCCAACAAGCGCTTATGTGTCGCCAGTTGAAACTGCTCACGGCTCTTCTTATTCACGTGAGGGGAACGCAACACGGTAAAAATTTTCTTGCGGGTAGGCAGGGGAATAGGTCCTGTTACTACAGCGCCTGTGCTGCGGACAGTTTTTACGATTTTTTCGGCAGATTTATCTACCAGATTGTGGTCGTAGGACTGTAATTTGATTCTGATTCTCTGAGACATACGTCAATACCCGCTTTTCTTACGGGAGTGCAAAGGTAGGGGGTTGGGTGGAAATGGACAAAGAATTGGAAAATAATTTTCCGCAAAAACCAAGGGCTAATAGCTAAAGACTAATGGCCAAAGGCTTATGGCATTTAGCCATTCGCTCTTAGTTTTTGCGTAACACTTTGAGATTCAGTGTCGCGAACCCTCCCTTTTCCACATGCTCCACCTGAAAATGGTGTAGTCCGGCCTCGAGTTTTAATTGGACCTTTTTATTGGGGGATTCATCAAATTTATACAAAGAAGGGTTCCATTCGTCCACGATCATTTTTCCATCCACATAAAGCCTGACGGAATCATCCCAGGTAATGCTGAATTCATAGGTCCCGGCCTCCATTTCTGCCTTGCCCTCAGCCACCGTAATGAACTTTTCATAGGTCTGCCCCTCCGCCTTGATCCCACCCCACCAGGCATACTCGAGTTTGGTGGTCTTCTCTGTTTTGACCGGTCTAACCCGGGCATTGGGCGGAAAGAGTGACCCGGACTTCAACGGGTCGTGAAATTCAGGGTCATACGCATACCAACGCACCTCAAAATCAATGGGCATAAAATATTTTTCAAAAGTGAAAAGATGTCCGGTGTTTCCAGGTCTGCCAAATGGATCTGTAAAAGCCGGGCCTGTATATTCCAGTTCTATTCGTATATCTTCCATTTTACCCTTTCCCTCTTTCGTACAGGTAAAGGATCCGGGTATGGCCCCTTCGGTTGCGCTCAGGGTATGGATTCCCTTTGCCGATTTAACCTTCCACTGCCCAACGGGACCCAATACTGAAAACTGCATTTTACCAGAACTATCGACCGGGTTTTCCAACCAAACCAGCGGATACCGGTAATCATAGGGCCCCCAGGCGGTCATTCGAATATTTTTACGGCCGGCCAAAACCCCTCCTCCCTTGAAAGGATCCTGCGGATCGGGTATCTCCGGTACAAATTCAGTGGTATCCACGGAAAGTGCCTTGTCCATGGCCGCATTGAACCCCGTATCCAACCCGGTAACTGTTCCGTCGATCGCGTAGAGTGAACTATACTGATCGTAGAGATTTTCAAAAATGTTCAGGTCCTGCGTCCCTTTAATATTATATACGATCCCATTTCGGAGAAAATTATTAAAAACGATCTTGTAATTCCGGCTTCGCGTATCCCTGGCTTTGGCATAGCCCCAGTCGGCCGGTTGGGTTGGCCTGGACCAGAGCCGGATGGCTTCCTTACTTTCCTGGAAAATATTAAAGGTGATCTGGTTATCCTGACCGTGTTCTATGGCAACATCGATCCGGTTATTCCTGAACTTATTCCCTGAGATGACCGAACCAAAACTATAGCCGCCCCAAATACCATGGTCACATTCAAATATCCGGTTATTGTAGATCTTATTTCGGCTAAAGGTGACCTCTACCCCATTAGTAGGCGCATAGGAGAAATCATTTCCGGAAAGCACATTGTCATTACAGCCCCCCTGGCCATTGTCCATGGTGGATTGACCAGCCCATAAGAAAAATCCATCACCTCCATGTGTCACGGCATTTTTATAAAAGAAATTCCTGTTGCTTTGTTCATAGACCAGGATACCGGCACTGTCCTGCCCCCGGTTGTACACACCATGACTATAACCCCGCACATTGAAATTGATCCTGTTGTAGGCAACGGTATTGTTGTTGCAGCGGTACATCCCGATTCCTATACCTGAGTTAAAGGAGAAATCATTGTTATAAATCCGGCCATTATCACAATCCTTCATCATCAGGGCATTTTGCCCCCCGGTCACACGACAGAACCTGATCTCCGCCTTATCACAATTCTCCAGGTAAATGGCCGCCCCATAACGCAACCACTCATTTTTATCGTTCTGGTGATAACTCATCCAATCGGAAATGTCTTCTTTTTCCTGCGTACTATTAAGATAAGGGCGGTAATTATAACTAAGGTCGCAATGATCCAGTGTAAGCCCTTCCACATTGGTGGCCCGGATCGCGACTTTGAATCCATGGGCCTTCAGGTTACGCAGGGTGATGTTCTTTCCCCCTTTGATCCAGATTCCAATACCGGCAAAGGCATCGGGTCGTTGGGTTTCTTTGCTCCCTTGCAGTATGGCTTCGCGAAAATCGACTGTGATATCATTTCCTTCGATCAGGATCACCGAGGCATCCATTCCTCCCGGAGCTTCCAGGCGATACACCCCTTTCTTGATCTTGACCGAACGGGTGATCTTTTTTCCCTGAAAGAGTTTCTTTTTCTGGGCTGGTAATTCAAGGACCGCAAAAGAGAACAGGAGGAGAAGCCAAATTTTTTTACTCATGATTTTACATTTACTTGCGTCCGGTGCCGTATAAATTTATTCACCTCTGGGCAATTAAAGAACAATATGACGGAAATAGCTGAAAAAAAGAAGGGAATACCGGGTTGGCTGAAACTCAGCGCCAAGATCCTGGTTACGGCCCTTTGTTTCTGGTATATTTCCGGGAAGATCGATTTTGAGTCAGCAAAAAATGCCTTCTTCGAAGCCAACTGGTGGTGGTTGGGACTTGCCCTGAGCTTACTCACCCTTTCCAAACTCTTTTCTTCTTTCCGGCTAAATATCTATTTCCGAAATATTGGACTATCCCTTTCAGAAGCATTGAATCTACGGCTTTATTGGCTGGGTATGTTCTACAACCTTTTTTTACCTGGAGCCATAAGCGGCGATGCCTATAAAGTTATTTTGCTGAACCGCCACTATCAAACCTCCTATAAAAAAGCTTCTGCGGCCGTTTTGCTTGACCGGTTTAGCGGATTGCTGGCACTTGGACTTATCCTTGCCGTTTATGGCTGGGTCATCCTGCCTCCCTCCTATCTTCCGTATTTATTACTTGTCGGCGCGGTGGTGGCTGTTGGCGTTCTTTACTGGGTAACCCGCCGCTTTTTCCCGGAATTTACGCCTGGGTTCTGGCCCACTTTTGTGTGGGGATTGGCGGTACAGGGAGTACAGGTCATCTGTATTTACACGATCATGGCGGCACTGGGTATCCCGGCCACGCAACATGAATGGATATTTATATTTCTGGCCGCAGCCGTGATCTCTGTACTGCCTTTATCACTGGGTGGTGGGCTTGGTACCCGTGAATTTGTTTTTGTCGAAGGCGCAAGGTTCTTTCATCTCTCGGAAGAAACAGGCCTGGTGATCAGTCTCCTGTTTTACCTTATCAGTGTGGTTGCTTCTCTTCCAGGTTTGTATTATGTTTTCCGTGAACCATTGGGAAGGCAACGGTAAATCCGTATTAACTTTGCTCCATGAAGGAAAAAAATTATGGCTGGCTGATTTTATTACTTGCCGCTATACTTTTAATACCCGGCTTGGGAAATACCACTCTTTGGATCTATGATGAGGTACGCAATGCCGAATGTGCCCGTGAAATGTATGAACGGAATGACTGGATCGTCCCCACTTTTAATGGTAAGCTAAGGGCAGTAAAACCACCCCTTCATTATTATTTTATGTTTGGTGGTTATTCCCTTTTTGGAGTTTCAGAATGGGGGGCAAGGTTTTTCTCCGCCGTATTCGGAATTTTCACGGTACTCATCACCTATTTTTTCACAGCCCGTTTTTCGAATCGCCGGCAGGCGCTGATCACCAGCCTGATCCTGCTATCCTCTACCCATTATCTTTTTCAGTTCAGGCTTTCTGTTCCTGACCCCTACCTGATTTTTTTTAACGTATTGGCTTTGTTTAGTGGATATGCTTTTTTACGAGAGGGAAAAAGTGCATGGATCTATCTCTGTGCTCTGGCCTTGGGATTGGGCACGCTGGCAAAAGGGCCTATCGCGATCGCCTTACCGGGTATGGGTTTGTTTCTATGGATAGTTTGGCAAAGGGAGTGGAAAAAATTGATTGACCTACGGATCGTAGTGGCTGGTATTTTTTGTCTCGCTATTGCAGTGCCCTGGTATCTGTTGGTCCATAAAGCCACGGACGGCGCTTTTACCCAGGGATTTTTTATAGACAATAACATCAACCGATTCTCGTCAACCCTCGAAGGACATGGAGGAATTTTCCTGCTAATTCCCTTATTCATTTTTCTGGGAATGCTACCGGCTTCCGTCTTTAGCGTTGAGGCTTTTCGGAAAGGAAACCAATTGTACTCTGACCCCTTTCTTCGTTTTGCCTTGGCGGCCCTGGGGGCCTATCTGATATTTTATAGTTTTTCCGGGACCAAACTTCCCAATTATCCATTTCCGAGTTACCCATTTCTGGCGATTTTGCTCGGAAATTATTTCAATAAATGTTTAGACAATGGAGGGATGCGATGGTATCCCTTGTTGCTGTTGCTGGTGATCACGATGGCGCTCACGATCGGGGCCTATTTTGGCATTCAATCTGAACCGGCTACACGTTCGGTGGCTTCTCTTTCTGCTTTTGCGATCCTATTGGTCATTGGGGCTGGGTTATCCTTGTATTTTGCCCTTAAAAGAAAGGCCTCCCTTGTATTGGGAAGCCTGTTTATTTTTTATCTGGTCTTTCATTTATTCTTTTTGCATCTGCTTTATCCCCAACTCTATCGCAACAATCCTCTGAATCTGACCATTGATACCGTTAAGCAATATGATACGGTGGTGGGTTATAAAAACTTTCAACCCTCCTATACCTTTTATCTGCCAAAGCGGATCCCCGAATTTGACAATGCAGATTCTTTGCAACAGTTCATTCAGGATAAAAAGGTCATTGTGATCACCCGAACCGAACACTTAAAGGACCTGGAAAAAATTCCGTTGAAAGAATTGGCCCGGCATCATGATATTTTTGAGTTGCCTACAACGGTGGTGTTGAAAAAGGAATGACTTTCGTGAGGCGTAAGGCGTGAGTTTCGTGAGACGTGAGAGGTGAATAGTGAATAGTGAATAGTGAATAGTGAAACTTAAAACGTATAATTTACCACCCCAATAATATTTTCACCATTCACCATTCACCATTCACCATTCACCATTCACTATTCACTATTCACTATTCACCCCTCACGCCTCACCTCTCACGAACTTCGCGCATCTCGCTCGGCAATATCCCAAACTCCTTTCTAAAGGCTACGGAAAAATGACTTAGGTTGGTATATCCAACCTGCATACCCACTTCCTTGATGGTCATATTTTTTGCCTCCAATAAATTCCGGGCATGGATCATTCGGCTGCGTTGGAAATACTGATAAACGGGAAGTCCAAACAATTGCCGAAAATCGGTCTTGAATTTTGAAGCACTCATACCGGCCTCTTTGGCCAATTCGTTGATGGTTGGAGCAGGTTCCAGAAAATCATGAACTAGGTGTTGCTCAGCTTTGCGAAGGCGTTCTTGTTCAAACAGGGAAAAGGATCTTGTATTTTTCTCACTCAATTCACGCTTCATGCGGGAGACAAATTTCTCCAGCAGGAGTTTGATACGGATCACGCTGAAAAAATCATCCCAGGCAGTTGCATGGTCATGGGCGAATACTTCTTTTAACCATATTCTTTCTTCTGAACCCAGGGGCACTCGCCACATTTTTGATTTTTGCAATTCCAGGAATTTGAGCAGGCGTGTATTGTCCAAATTTTCAGGTAAGGCTGATTGGATCCATTCCGGTTGAATGAGGATGCGCAATGACCTTACTTTTTTTCCACTGTTCCGGGGTTGTTCCAATTCATGGTCGGTATAGGCCAGGATCATATCGGAGTATTCAAAGGGAAGGCTTTCCTGTCCGGGGATACCCGACTCCTGTTTGCTGCAATGCTCAATATGGTCATACTGCAACACGAAAATGGGTTGACTCGTTTTATGCCCGCTAAAGGTAAAATCGATCTTATAGCAACATTCGGAAATGATGGCAGAGATGCCATTGCCCAGATTGTAGGCCTTGCAAAAACCTTCCCCAATATGACCGGGTAAGGCAAGTCTGTCATTGTCAATTTGTTGGCCAAGTCCATCTGCTAATAATTTCAACAGGGCCCGGCTATCACCTTCTAAGGATACTTTTACACCAATCATAACTTCACTCGTTTAATGCGGGTGCAAAGGTAGGATGGTTGTTTAAGCAACTAGTGCCTGATTCGGGTATTTCTTTACCTATTGCGGACTTAACCTTGATTTGCCTGGATTTGAGGATTGGAGGATTGGGGAATTTGGGAATTTATGGGGAAAAGAGTTTGAAATGAGATTCTACAGATATCGCCAAATTTTCAAATTTTCAAATTACAATGAGCTTGGTAACTGATTGAATTTCCGCTTAAAAGCTGCGCTGAAATTGCTGAGATTGGCGTAGCCGACGGCATGGCCTACCTCGGAGACAGTATATTTTCCACTCAAGAGGAGCAGACGTGCTTTTTCCATCCGGTGGTCCTGAAAGTAGCTATAAACTGGTGCTCCGTAGATTGTTTTGAAGATCTTTTTGAATTTGGAGGGGCTCATGGCGGCTTTTCGGGACAGGACGGCGATGGTGGGTGCGGGTGTAGAAAAATCGTTGAGAAGTTCCTGTTCAGCGGCCATGAGGCGGTTAATATCTTCCCGCGAAAAGTCACGGGCTTCGGGTACCATGACCATTTCTTTTTTTAACCAGAAACAAAACTTCTCGATCAATTTGAGGATACGCGCCTGGTAAAAAATGAGAGGTTTTTCTTCGTTATCGGATTCCACCAATTCCTGGATGATGGCTTTTGATTCGATATCCATTTTCCGGTAGATCAATCCGGCTGTTTTCAAACCCAGGTAACGAAGCAATACATCTTTGTTGGCTGCGATATCGAGGTTGTGGTGCATCCACTCGGGCGTTAAGAGTACCCGGATCCCCCGGATCCCGGTTCCCTGGGAAATATAATAGGTAACCCCATAGAGAAAACTGGTCAGGTATTGGGCGGCACGTTGTCCTTCGGAAAAGGAAGAAATATCGGAACCGATTTTAACTGTAAATTCTTTTACCCTGGTCAATTCTTCCGATATAAATGTATAGTATTCGCGTTCGTCTTTTTTTCTTTCCAGCAGGATATCTTCTTTCAAATAAAAATCGGAGATGATGGCTTCCATCCCATCCTGTAATTCGATCAGGCGCATGTATCCCTTTCCGATCCGGGGATGGAATACGAGTTTTTCACCATCGAAGGGGCTATCGAGGGCGAGGGCAAAGTCCTTTAGGAATTGCCGGAAGTTCGTCAATTCATACTCGAAGGATATCATTTTCCCTTTTTAAAAAATGATTGCAGTAATCAGGCAGGCTTAACCGGTTTCACATGGGGGTGTTATCCATCACAGGTAGCGGAAAGGGTTTCTTCGGGCGGCTAGCATATAATTTTTCACATTCATCCAAAAGGCAAGGATCATATATATGATCAAAGGTGATCCCATGGTTAACATGGATGTCAGGATAAAATACTTTCGTATGTGGGAAGAAGCAATACCAAAACGGTCACCAATAGCGGTACAAACGCCAAATGCTTTCCACTCCACGAATTCCTTGAACCGGTTCATACGTCTAATTTATAAAATTTGAACAAACCATCCAATATGGAGTTATTCAGACAGTGTTATTTTGTACTTTCGCACCACGATTTAAATCCTCAAAACTATCTCCATGGTATTCGATCTAGACCTCATCAAAAAAACCTACGCTGAAATGCCTACCCGGGTGGATGCCGCCCGGAAAGCCCTGGGCCGCCCCCTGACCCTGTCAGAGAAAATTTTGTACGCCCACCTGTGGAAAGGTGTTCCTATTCAGGACTTTGTCCGAGGTAAAGCCTATGTGGATTTTGCCCCCGACCGGGTGGCTATGCAGGATGCGACCGCGCAAATGGCCCTGCTTCAGTTTGATACCACCGGAAGAAAAAAGGTGGCGGTACCCTCTACCGTCCATTGTGACCACCTGATCGTAGCCAAAAATGAGGGAAAAACGGACCTTAGCCGGGCGATTTCTGATAATGAAGAGGTGTATAACTTCCTCGCTTCTATATCCAATAAATACGGCATCGGTTTCTGGAAACCCGGAGCCGGGATCATCCACCAGGTCGTGCTGGAAAACTACGCCTTCCCGGGTGGGATGATGATCGGTACCGATTCCCATACGGTCAATGCCGGGGGATTGGGTATGATCGCGATCGGAGTTGGTGGAGCGGATGCTTGTGATGTAATGGCGGGATTAAGCTGGGAACTGCTGATGCCCAAACTCATCGGTGTAAAATTAACCGGAAAACTCAATGGCTGGACAGCCCCCAAAGACGTGATCCTGAAAGTGGCAGGTATCCTTACCGTGAAAGGTGGAACCAACGCGATCGTGGAATATTTTGGCGAAGGCGCCCAGGCAATGAGTTGTACGGGTAAAGGCACCATTTGTAACATGGGTGCCGAGATTGGCGCCACTACGTCCACTTTTGGTTATGATGAGAGCATGAGCCGCTACCTGAAAGCTACCGGTCGTGCCGAAGTAGCCGAAGCCGCAGACAAGATCAAAGAATATCTCACAGGTGATGCCGAAGTATATGCCAACCCGGAGAAATATTTTGACCGGGTCATTGAGATCAACCTCAGTGAACTGGAACCCCACCTGAACGGGCCCTTTACACCCGACCTGGCAACGCCTATTTCTCAGATGAAAGAAGCCGCCACAAAAAATAACTGGCCTACCAGGATCGAAGTGGGTCTGATCGGAAGTTGTACCAACTCTTCCTATGAAGATATCAGCCGCGCGGTAAGTCTGGCCAAACAGGTAAAAGAAAAAGGCCTGAAACTGAAATCGGAGTTCACCATTACACCGGGTTCTGAGCAGGTACGGTATACGATCGAACGCGACGGATTCCTTGATGTATTCGGGCAAATTGGCGCTACCGTTTTTGCCAATGCCTGTGGACCTTGTATTGGTATGTGGGACCGGATGGGTGCAGAAAAGCAAGAAAGAAATACGATCGTCCACTCGTTCAACCGCAACTTTGCCAAACGTGCAGACGGCAATCCCAACACCCTGGCCTTTGTTGCTTCCCCTGAACTGGTAACCGCTCTGGCCATTGCAGGTGATCTTACCTTTAACCCCGTAACCGATACCCTGGTCAATGACAAAGGGGAGCAGGTTAAACTTGATCCTCCATCGGGAGATGAATTGCCCCAGAAAGGTTTTGCCGTTGAGGATGCCGGCTACCAGGCTCCTGCGGAAGACGGAAGTAAAGTGCAGATCGATGTAAAATCGGATTCCAAACGCCTGCAACTCCTCTACCCCTTTGCTCCCTGGGAAGGGACAGATATCAAAGGACTGAAACTCCTGATCAAAGCCAAAGGAAAATGTACCACCGACCATATTTCCATGGCGGGGCCCTGGCTGAAATTCCGTGGTCACCTCGATAATATCAGCAATAACCTGCTTATTGGGGCTACCAATTATTTCAATGAAAAAACAGACTCAGTCAAGAACCAGTTGACCGGTGAGTACGGCACCGTTCCCAATACACAGCGCGCATACAAAGCCGCAGGCGTCGGAACGATTGTAGTTGGGGATGAGAATTACGGAGAAGGTTCCAGCCGCGAACACGCAGCCATGGAACCCCGTCACCTTGGAGTGAGGGTTGTTTTGGTAAAATCCTTTGCCCGTATTCACGAGACCAATCTTAAAAAGCAAGGAATGTTGGCCCTGACCTTTGCCAATAAGGAAGATTATGATAAGATCCGCGAGGACGATAGCTTTGATATCCTGGGGCTGACCTCCTTTACACCGGGCGTTCCTCTGAAGATCGTGTTGCACCATGCCGATGGCACACAGGACAGCATTGAAGCCAACCATAGCTATAATGCCCAGCAGATCGAATGGTTCAAAGCAGGGGGCGCGCTCAATGTGATACGCTCAGAATTTGCAAAATCATAAATTAACCATGCCGCTGCTCAAACAGCGGCATTTTTTTTCTTCATGACCCATCACTCCCGAAAAATTGTAGCTGGTATACTCCTGGTGATTTGCCTGGCGGTACTGGCGCGTTTTGTTCTTTTCAAAAAACCATTGGGATATTACCGCCAATATTTTAAGAGTGCCAGCATGCGTGCCGAAGCGATCGAAGCCAACAAGGCCAATAACAACTATGTCCTTTTCGCCACCATCAAGAAGTTTTATAAAAGCCGGCGCTTGCGTACTGAATACAAAGTGGACAATATTGGCGGGAATATCATTGGCTTTATCCCCCTGGGTTTTCTTTTCCCCTTTTTCATGGGGAGGAAGGCAAAAGGGGTCAAGACCTTACTGGTCGTATTTCTGATTAGCCTTGGATTTGAATGGATACAGTTAAAAACAGGAATAGGTGTTTTTGACGTAGACGATCTTTTTCTCAATACGACAGGAGGACTGTTCGGGCTCATACTCTACTACGGGACCTCCTGGATGTTTCGCCCTACGCTGCCGGCGACCCGTTGACCGCCTATACAAATGGCGGTATTTTTTAGCCAAAAAAAACTATCTTCCTGTAAAATACAACTACATGAAGAAACTGCTTTTACCACTGGGAACCCTTTTCTTCCTGGTGGCTTGCAACGACCAGGGACCAACGGCATCCCTTGTTTCTTTTAAACCCATCGACGTGAAATATCCGGAAACAAAAAAAGACACTACCGTAATTGACAATTATTTTGGCACCCCTGTAGCAGATCCGTATCGCTGGTTGGAGAATGACACCAGCGTCGAAACGGCGGCCTGGGTAAAGGCCCAGAATGAAGTAACCAATGGTTATCTCAACCATATCCCCTTCCGGGATGCCATCCGGAAGCGCTACACCGAGCTATTCAATTATGAGAAATTCTATAGCCCTTTTAAAGAAGGGGGATACAATTATTACTATCTCAACTCGGGTTTACAAAACCATGCGGTCCTGTACCGGGAGAATGCAGAAGGAAAAGATCGGGAGGTTTTTCTGGATCCAAATACTTTTTCGGCTGATGGTACCACTTCCTTGTCAGGCATCAGTTTTAGCAAGGATGGTTCCCTGGCAGCTTATAATATTTCCCAGGGTGGAAGCGATTGGCAGAAACTTGTGGTAATGAATGCCAAGACAAAACAACAAACGGGAGATACGCTGGAATTGAAATTTAGTGGAGCCAGTTGGAAAGGAAATGAAGGCTTCTATTATAGCACCTATCCAAAACCCGTTGGTGGAAGCCTGCTTTCGGGAATGACCTCCAATCACAAATTATATTTCCATAAGCTGGGAACGCCGCAAAGCGAGGATGTCATGGTATTTGGCAGCGACACCAACCCGACCCGCTATATTTCCGGTGGTGTGAGTGAAGATCAGCGGTGGTTATTTATCTATACCGCCAATGAAACCTATGGCAACGGACTTCTGGCCATGGACTTAACCAAACCAGGCTCAGCTGCCATAACCATTGTGGGGGACATGAAAAACTCACATGGGGTTATCGACAATGACGATCAATATTTCTACATCCAAACAGATAAGGACGCGCCAACCAGCCGTATCGTAGCCGCACCCATCGCCAACCCAGGCCCGGAGAACTGGAAGACGATCATTGAAGCAAAACCTGAGGTGTTGACCGCCTCAAGTGGAGGTGGCTATATTTTCTGTACCTATCTCAAAGATGCAATCAGCAAAGTAACCCAGCATGATATGACGGGCAAACTGGTTCGCGAAGTAGAGATCCCAGGTATTGGTTCAGTGGTAGGTGGATTTAGCGCCAAAAAATTAGAGAAAGAACTTTATTTTGGGTTTACTTCTTATACCACTCCTCTCACTATTTACAAATATGATATCGCCTCCGGCAAATCGACTCTCTATAAGAAATCGGCCCTGAAATTCAATCCGGATGACTACGAATCCAAACAGGTGTTTTATAATTCCAAGGATGGCACTAAAATCCCCATGATCATCACCTACAAAAAAGGGACAAAAATGGATGGCAAGAACCCTTGTATGTTATATGGGTATGGCGGGTTCAGCGTAAGCCTGACACCTTATTTCAGTACCTCCTCCATGATTCTGCTCGAAAATGGTGGAATCTATGCCGTTCCAAACCTGCGCGGTGGTGGAGAATATGGAGAGGATTGGCATAATGCAGGTATCAAAACCAAAAAACAAAATGTATTCGATGACTTTATCGCCGCGGCCAAATATCTGGTGGATAGCAATTATACCTCGCGCGAATTATTGGCTATCGCCGGAGGAAGCAATGGCGGTTTGCTGGTAGGGGCTTGTATGACACAACAACCCGGCATGTGCAAAGTGGCTTTCCCCGCGGTGGGTGTTATGGACATGCTGAGGTATCACAAATTCACAGCAGGTGCCGGTTGGGCCTATGACTATGGAACTTCAGAAGACAACAAGGAAATGTTTGATTACCTGTATGGGTATTCACCTGTGCAGAGTCTCAAACCGGCTTCCTATCCAGCCACACTTGTCACAACTGCTGACCACGATGACCGTGTAGTGCCTGCCCACTCCTTTAAATTCGCCGCTACCTTGCAGGAAAACCACAATGGCGCCAATCCTGTCCTGATCCGTATTGAAACCAAAGCGGGTCACGGAGCCGGGAAAAGCACCCAACAGGTCATTGAGGAAGAAACGGATAAATGGAGTTTTATGTTTTATAATATTGGGTTGCAACCGAAGTACGAGTAGCCGGTTTTATTTTACCGCAAAGGCGCAAGGACGCAAAGGGCGCGAGGAAGACCTCGCGCCCCTTGTGTCTTTGCGGTAAAATACTGAATATCCTATCTTGCAGCATGACCAAAGATGAACTGCTAAACGAATTACAAAACCACACATGGATCGCCATCCGCCCTTCTCCCGTAGAGGGGATTGGCGTTTTTGCCCTGCGCGATATTCCCGCCGGGACCCGGGGATTGTTTTCCAAAGGAGTTGGCGAATGGATCGCCGTATCCAAAAAGGAAGTGGCCTCCCTGCCTGACCATGCGCGCGCGCTTATTGAGAATTACTGTCTGTATGATGAGGAAAATTATTTTATCGCTGATTATGGTTTTAAGGTCATGGACCTCGTGAACTACCTCAATCATTCGGAATCCCCCAATCTGATTTCCATCCGTGATGGGGAGGATTTTGAAACCACCCGAATGATTCATGCCGGTGAAGAGCTTTTTATCGATTATGGAAGCATTGTGGATAGCCCCGAATAAGTTTCCCTTAACACATCCTTTTGTTAATGTGCATTTATTGAGCAACTTTTAAGAAAATGCGGAACTCTTTTGGATAGAGAACAGTTGTTAGGTTCTCATTTAATTATTCAAAATTGTCGCGCATGAAAAAGCTACTACACTTTTACCGCCCGCTTACTTTGGCTGCTTTTCTTCTGGCCCTGCTGCCTTCGTTGAATACGATGGCCCAGCGGGAGTTTGATGAGGAAGTAACCCTTCAGACCTTTTATGATGAACTGGAGCCTTATGGGCAATGGGTGGATGACCCCGAATACGGATATGTCTGGGTACCCGATGTGGAAGACCCCGATTTCCGCCCCTATAGCACCAATGGGCATTGGGTGATGACCGAGTACGGTAATACCTGGGTATCCGATTATGACTGGGGATGGGCCCCCTTCCATTATGGACGTTGGGCCTTTACTGATTATTATGGTTGGATCTGGATACCTGATACTGAATGGGGTCCTGCCTGGGTAAACTGGCGAAGCAACGATGAATACTATGGATGGGCTCCCCTTGGACCCGATGTAACGGTGGATGCCGCCATTGCGCCGGATTATTATGCGCCGGATCCCTGGTGGACCTTTGTACCACGTACCTATATCTATCATGATCGTTGGTATGATTACTATGTTCCCTACTACCGCAACCGGTCCTATGTAAGTGCCACCATCATCATTGGCAATACCTACCGATACGATAACCGTCGCTACCTCTGTGGCCCGGATATCTATGACATTCGTCGAGGCGGAATCAATGTGAACATCTTTAGCATCACAAACGTCAACCGTCCTGGCCGTACCATCATCCGTAACAACTATGTGAATATTTACCGTCCGCGATTTAACAATAACCGGGGTAATTATCGACCTGGACGTTTCGTTTCAAGGGATAATTTCCACCGCGATCGTCGGGATTTTGTACGGGGCGGGAACTATGACAGAAACCGCAGATATTCCGGAAACGCAAATGGCATCCGTGGAAGACAACCCGGTGGTCAGATCCGGAATGGCAATAATAACCGACCTCCAATGGCGGAACGCCGGAACAATGGAAACAGCAACCGTCGACCCGAGATCCGTGGCAATGAACGCCCATCGAATGAAAGACGCATGAACGGAAATGTGGAAAGAAGACCCAATAACCCGGGCAATAACAATGGCCGCCAATTTCGGGTACCGGAGAACCGTAGTTCCAACCCGGGCAACCGAACTGGTACGGGTAGCGAAAACCGTCGTTTCAACAGCAATGCCGGTAACCGCCCTCCACAGCGTGAATACAGATCCCCGTCAACTCCCCGTGGAAGTGGGGCCGGTAATAATGGAAACAGCCGCGTGAATACACGGCCTTCTGGCGGAGGTTCAAACCGGGAAATAAACCGCGGAAGCAGTAATAGAGGTGGTGAAAGCCGCTCCGGCTCTGGCAATGGAAATAACAATAACCGGGGACGAAGAGGAGGTTAATAAAGTGATTTGAGAATTTGAGAATTTGAGAATTTGGGAATTTGAAGATGTGTAAATTTGGGTATGTGCACATCCTCTCATTCCCAAATTCTCAAATTCTCAATTTAACCCTTTGCCCAACCCAACCATTATCAACTTTTGTCCTACCGGAATGGTTCCCACCAGGGACCAATCACCATTTGTTCCCTTAAGCCCTTCCGAAATCATCGAAGAAGTACATGAGGCCTTTGACCTGGGCATCACCATTGTCCATCTTCATGCCCGCGACGAAACAGGAGCCCCTACCCCTTCGCCAAAAATTTATTCCACCATTATTGAAGGCGTACGAAAACACTGTCCGGGTCTATTGATCTGTGCCAGTACCTCCGGGCGTACACACCCTTCCTTTGAAGACAGGTCGGCAGTTATTGAATTACGCCCCGATCTCTGCTCTCTTACCCTGGGTTCGCTCAACTTTCTGCGAGAGGCCTCGCTGAATCCACCGGATATGATCATTTCGCTTGCCGAAAAAATGAGCCAATATGGTGTGCATCCTGAGCTCGAGTGTTTTGATATGGGTATGATCCATTTTGGTAAATACCTGATCAAGAAAGGCCTGTTGACCGGACCATTTTACTGGAACCTATTATTTGGCAATACGGCTGGATGGCAAGCCAGTCTCCCAGAAATGGGACTTGCCGCCAATGAACTGGCCGGTGATGATCACCTTTTTGCCTTTGCCGGTATTGGAAAGGATCAACTCACAGCCAATGCCATTGCGATCGCCAAAGGCTGGGGTGTACGTGTGGGATTGGAAGATAATCTTTGGTGGGATGCCGCCAAAACCCGTAAAGCGGATAACCTCTCTCTTTTACGTCGCATTCACTCCCTGATGGAGATACATGACCGTCCACTCATGACTTCTTCCACAATGGGCAAACTCGGATTCTACAATGCGCAACACATACCTGCTGGGATATAGTGAGGCCATGATCGCCATGGTGCTGGAAACACGAAAAGCCCAAGGGTCAACGGGAAAGGTATTTGTCATCCTCAATCAGGATATCGAAGAAAAATACCCTTACTTACCTCCCGGTATACAGGTTGAAAAAATAAGGTCCCAGGAATGGAAGATACCTGCGAGTGAATTTGACCTGCATTTTGGCGTTGGCAAAACGGCTACCAAACAAGTGATCTTCGCTGCCTTCGAAAAAACACATGGCCTCCAAAAAGGCATGTTCACCAACCTGGTTCATCCATCCCTCGTTATCGCATCATCCGTGCAACTTTCCACTGGTATTTATGGAGAACCCGCTTCGGTGCTTTCTCCCTTTGTTGAAATCGGATTTGGCGTGACCATCAATCGAGGTGTTACCATTGGACACCATACCGTGATCGGCGATTTTGTTTCCATCAATCCAGGCACCCATATCGCGGGACATTGTGATATTGGAAACGGCGTGCAAATAGGAATGGGTACATGTGTGTTCGATCATGTCAGGATTGGAGAAGGTTCCGTGATCGGTGGTGGAAGCGTTGTGACAAAGGATATTCCCGCCGGTGTACTCGCGTATGGTCAACCCTGTAAAGTTATCCGCTCACTCCATGACCCCGTCTGAAACAAACATGCTGGTTTCTGTCTGTCTTCAGACCTACCAACAGGCGGCTTTTATTCGCCAGGCCATTGATTCGGTCTTGGCCCAGGAAACTGATTTCCCCTTTGAGATCCTGATCGGTGAAGATGACTCCACGGATGGTACCCGGGAAATATGCCAGGAATACGCACAGCGGTTTCCCGAAAGGATTCGGCTTTTTCTGCGGCATGAATCGGAAAAAATCTACATCAATGGCGTAAAAACAGGGCGGTTTAATTTCCTCTCCAACCTGCAAGCGGCTCGTGGAAAGTATATTGCCCTATTGGATGGCGATGATTATTGGCCAGATACCCGAAAACTGCAAAAACAAGTGGATGCCCTGGAAAAAAACCCTTCCCTTTCCATTTGCTTTTCACAGGTGGAGATCGAACAGGATGGCGTGTTAAGACCTTACAAAGCGGTGAGGGGGAAAAAAGTTATTCTCAGTGCCTCCGATCTTGCCTTGAATTGTTTTATTCAAACATGTGCCATTCTGTTTCGCAATCCGGGGTTTGCACAGGTTCCGGCCCATTTCTATGAAACTCCTGTATTGGATTATGCCCTTTATCTCGATCTCGCCTCCAGAGGGAATATCTTATATTTGAAAGGTGCCAAAGCCGTATATCGCTTCCATGCACAGGGATTTTGGACATTAACCCAAAAAGAAGATCAGGTAAGGAAACTTTGGCTTTTTCTGGACCGGGTTATCCCCGAATATGAGGGGGAGGTTCAGGAAGCCCTGGTTACCCAACGCCACCGGTTGATTCGCACGTTGGTAAAACGACATATCCGGTTTGGTGAAAAACAAAAACTGGCGGCCTTGTTGAAGGAAATTGAACTTCGCTGCCCAGAGGAAAATCCATCTTTCTTCTATCTCATGATGAACCGGCTCCGATATCAGCTGAAAGGTCTTTTTAAAAAGTCACGCTAATACATTTGCTGATGAGATACCAGATGCATCACAACCCCTATAAGGTAGTGTCCATGTTTGAAGAAGAAATGGCCAGGTACACCGGCGCTCCTTTTGCTGTGGCGGTGGACTCCTGTACCAATGCGCTCTTTCTCTGTTGTAAATGGTTTGGGGTAAAAACCGTCACCATTCCCGCGCATACCTACCTGTCCGTCCCCCAATCCATACAACATGCGGGAGGGGAAGTGCGCCTGGAAGACATAGAATGGACAGGTACCTACCAACTCAAGCCCTATCCGATCTATGATTCCGCCTTGAGGCTTAGTTCCGGGATGTATACCCCCGGACGGTTTGTCTGCCTGTCCTTTCATTACAAAAAACACCTGCCAATCGGTAAGGGAGGCATGATCCTGACCGATGACTTCCAGGCTGTGGAGTGGTTGCGCCGTGCCCGATATGAAGGCCGGGGGCCTCTCTCCTATGCACAGGATCCGGTACCCTTTCCAGGCTGGAACATGTATATGACCCCGGCAGAGGCGGCAACAGGTTTGTCACTTATGCATAACTTATTGATTCATAACAAAGATATTGTCGAAGATCCGGGTTATCGCCACTTGTCCGAATTTGGGTTCATGCAGGCAACCCTGGCCGCTGACACAACGATTTGATTCCTGTAAAACAACCACTTTGCTGTCTGCACATGATCTGCTCCTACACATTGAAGGATGTGTAAAAAACAGCAGGGAGAGCCAAAAAATCATTTATAGCTCTTTCTATGGCTATGCCATGGCCATATGTGACCGCTATGTCAATAACCAGGACGATGCCCTGGAGATCATGAATGATGGCTTTCTGAAAGTGTTCACGGAGATCGGACGTTTCAAACCAGCTTTTGAAGATGTGAATAGTTCCTTCAAAGGTTGGCTTCGCAAGATCATGGTATATACATCGATCGACCATTTTCGCCGAAATAAGAAACACCGGATCCTGACGGAGATTGAACCGATCGTTTATCAATTGCCGGCCTGGACAGAAACAGCCCTTGACCATATCTCCTATGATGAGATCATTCGGTCGATACAATTTCTTTCCCCGGCATACCGGACTGTACTAAACCTCTTTATCGTTGAAGGTTTTAGTCATGAAGAGATTTCCCGACAATTGGGTATTTCCATCGGGACATCCAAGTCTAACCTGGCCAAGGCAAGAAAGCAATTGCAAAAGATACTTTTTAATGAAAATAAAATAGAGGAAAATAAAAATGCTGTCTGAGGATTTTGATAAGAAGATAAGAGATGCGGCCGAAAACCATCATCCAGCCTACCGCGAAGAGGCCTGGAAGAACATGTCCCGCCTGCTCGGAAAGCATCTCCCCGAAAAAGAAAAAGAACGTAAGCGTTTTCTTTGGATCTTTCTGCTATTTGCCGGATTACTCGCGGGATCTGTATTCATTCTATTGCCCAAAGCCCGAAAGAACTATCAGGTAGCCACTGAAAAAACCAGCGGTGAATTCCAACCTGTAATTGGTAATGAGGTCGAAGGAGACAAAAATCAACCTGTTTCCAAAATGCCAATGCAACAGGGTGAAGAAAACTCCCCAACGCTGAATACAGAAGTACCGGAAACCACTAATCCTTCCAAGAGTGGTTCCAATAACAGCTCCATTGCACCTACTGAAACGAAAACCAACCTTTCCACAAACGAAACCCTATCCCTCAATTATAAACAGGCTATCCAATCAAAAAGAAATATTAATCGAGGCGGTACAACGAAAAAAAGCAACCGGCCTGCCGCGGGTAACAAGACGAAAAGTTCGACCACCGGATCCATCACAGGAGATTTGACAGGAAATACCTTGCCTGAATCACAAGGATCAAAATTTGTGCAGACAGCCAATCCTCCTGAGGCGATCAATGAACAACCTCTTTCAACCACTGAATCAAAAATCGAGGAACAGGCCCCTGCTCCCCTTACCGAACATAAGGATACTAAGGATGCACCAGGCCTGGCCATGAACAAAACAACCGAATCAGATTCCACTATGCAACAGGTGGTCCCCAGTCCCGAAAGAAAGGGAAAACCAAGTTTTGGTTCCAAATGGTCGCTGGTATTGTCGGCGGGGCCTGATCTGAGTTTTGCCAGTGGAAACGCGGGTAAGCTGGAAACTGTCAAAGGCATTGGGATTGGCTATCAAATCAATAAACGGTTCAGTCTCCGGACCGGTTTTTATACCGCCCGTAAGATCTATACAGCAGAGGCAAAGGACTATAAATTCACCGGCACCGTGGGTAATTATTATCCCAACCTTAAATCTGTGGATGGTGACTGTATTGTCTATGAGATTCCTCTGTTATTGAACTATAATTTTGTAAAAGGTGACCGGTCTTCCTGGTTTGTTTCGGGTGGATTAAGCACCCTGCTGATGCATCAGGAGGAATATAATTACTATTACAAACCCTGGCCAACCGGGAACTACGTTCATAAAAAATGGGCGGTTTCAGATAAGAATAAACACTATTTCTCGTTGGTTGCTCTTTCAGCAGGATATACACGTAAACTCAATGAACGCCTCTTTATTCAGGCAGAACCATATATGCGTTTGCCTTTAAACGGAGTGGGGGAAGGAAAGGTTGACCTGAAAAGTGCCGGGGTATTGTTCTCCATTGGCTTTAAGCCTTGGAAGTAATAACGGCTTCACCGCAATTAGGCAAAGGCGCCAGGGAACAATAGGTTTTCCTGGCGCCTTTATTCCTTATGGCCCGTTTTAACTGTATTCCCAAAACAGACTCAGAGAAATTCCTTTAGCAAACTGACCACGCGGTCGATCTCTTCCTTCGTATTGAAATGGCTGAAGGAAAACCGCACGGCCACCCGGTTGGGATCATTATGCATGGCGCGGATGACATGGGACCCCTGGTCGGCCCCGCTCGTACAGGCACTGCCTCCGGAGGCACAAATATGATGGATATCGAGATTGAAAAGTAACATTTCTGATTTCTCAGATTTAGGGAAAGACACATTCAACACCGTATAGAGATTTTTCCCTTCCAGATTACCATTGAATTTCACATCAGGCAATTGCTTGTTGAGCGTCTCAATCATGTACGCACGAAGCGAGGCCACATAGGTACTATCCTTTTGATAATTCGCCATGGCGATCTCGAGTGCTTTGGCAAAACCTACGATGCCATATACATTCTCGGTACCGGCACGCATATTTCGTTCCTGGCCCCCGCCGTGGATAAAGGGTTTGATCTGTACATTCTCATTGACATAAAGGATACCCGTTCCCTTTGGTCCGTGAAATTTATGTCCGGCGCCGGAAATGAAATGAACCGGTGTATTCCGAAGATCCATTGGGAAATGGCCCACCATCTGCACACAGTCCGAATGAAAAATGGCATTGTATTTTTTACAAATTTCCCCTGCCTGTTGAATATCCAGGATATTCCCGATCTCATTGTTAGCATGCATCAAGGTCACCAGGCATCTTTCCGGTTGAGAGGCCAATTGTGCTTCCAGGTCTTCGAGGTCCACATCACCATTGGGTAATATTCTTACAAAAGAACTGGTCACCATATCCTGGTGATCATAGTGCTCCACCGTATGCAACACAGCATGGTGTTCGATCGGCGAGGTGATGATATGCCGGCAACCCAGGTCACGGATCGCGGCTGTGATGGCCGTATTATTGCTTTCGGTTCCACCGCTGGTAAAAAAGATCTCAGCCGGATGGGCATTGAGTAAACGGGCTACCGTTTTTCGGGCTGATTCAATCGCCAGCCGGGTCTCCCTGCCATATGAATAGATGGAAGAAGGGTTGCCAAAATGAGTGGTCAAATAGGGCAACATGGCTTCCAGCACTTCCGGGTGAAGCGCGGTGGTAGCGGCGTTATCGAGATATATCCGATTCATGGGGAGCAAAGGTAGGAAATGAGGGGGTTTTTACCGCCAGGGCGCCAAGGCACTAATGAACGCCAGGATTTATGGGCTGTGCGAGACCTCTGGTCTCGCACATTTCTCCCGTCGCCTCTGGCGACTCGAATTAAAACATTTTCCTTTAATAAATAATAAACAAAAGCTGCCGCCAGAGGCGGCTTTCTAGAAGTGCGAGACCATAGGTCTCGCACAGCTAACCTCCGTCATCCAACATCCACCATCCACCATCCACCATCCTACATCCAACCCCACCCTACAACATCTCCCGAATATCCTCCATCAATCGTTTGGCCATATTGTCGGCCTTGGATTCAAAATCGCTTTCGGCATAAATGCGGATGATCGGTTCGGTATTGGAGGAGCGAAGGTGGACCCAGTCGTTCTCAAATTCGATCTTGAGGCCATCCTCGGTATTGACCGGATGGTTCTTGTATTTATCGCGGATCTTTTCCAGCACGGCAGGCAGGTTGACTCCCGCTTCTAATTCGATCTTGTTCTTGGAGATAAAATATTGAGGATATAATTTCCGAAGGGAGGCAATGGATTTCCCTTTTTGGGCGAGATGGGATAAAAACAAGGCGATCCCGATCAGGGCATCCCGGCCATAATGAAAGTCGGGTACAATGATCCCGCCATTTCCTTCTCCGCCGATCACGGCCTCTACATCCTTCATTTTTTTCACCACATTTACTTCACCCACGGCAGACGGGAAGTATTGTCCCCCATGTTGAAGGGTCACTTCTTTAAGCGCTTTGGTACTGCTCATGTTGCTGACCGTATTCCCTTTTCGTTTTCCCAACACATAATCCGCCACCGCCACAAGGGTGTATTCTTCCCCAAACATAGATCCATCCTCATTGACAAAACAAAGCCGATCCACATCCGGATCCACTGCAATACCCAGGTCCGCTTTCTGTTTCACTACCTCCCGGCTCAGATCAACCAGGTGTTCCGGCAGCGGTTCAGGGTTATGGGCAAACTGTCCATTAATCTCCCCATTGAGTACGACAATATCCTCCACACCCAGCGCTTTTAATAAGGCTGGCACATAAATGGCGCCTGTTGAATTGATCGCATCAACCACTACTTTGAACTTCTTCCCGGCAATGGATTCCCGGTCAACCAATGGATAATCCAGAATAGCCTCGATATGTTTCTCGAGATAATTTGTTGAGGTGATAGTCACTCCTAATTTATCCACGGGGCTAAAGACAAAGTCTTCCCGGGCAGCGAGGTCAAGTACTTCCTTACCTGTTTCGGCAGAGATAAATTCCCCTTTTTCATTCAACAACTTAAGCGCGTTCCATTCGCGGGGATTATGGCTGGCCGTAAGAATAATGCCTCCATCGGCCTTTTCCATTGTTACGGCCACTTCTACGGTAGGTGTGGTGGAGAGATCCAGGTCTACCACATCAATACCCAGCGCATTTAAGGTACTGTTCACGAGGCTTCTGACCAATGCCCCGCTGATCCGCCCATCGCGACCGGTAACGATCTTTACCTTATTCGTTTTCCCCTTGGAAATGATCGTGCCATAGGCCGCTGTAAAACGGACCACATCCAGGGGAGAGAGTGTTTCGCCCGGTTTACCGCCGATCGTACCACGAATGCCGGAAATACTTTTTATCAGTGCCACAGTGATGATAGTTTGACCGCAAAATTAATGGTTTAAAGAACAAGTATATTTGCAGGGTATGGGTAACAAGAATTGGTATGTGGATTGGTTCAACTCCCCTTTCTATCATAAACTCTATTTTCAGCGGGATGAAAAGGAAGCGGCTGCTTTTATCGATCACCTGATCGAGCACTTGCAACCCTTGCCCCAATCCCGCATGCTGGACATCGCCTGCGGTAAGGGCCGGTACAGTCGCCAATTATCCGACAAGGGATTTTTCGTCACTGGTATTGACCTGGCTCCTGACAGTATCGAATATGCCCGGCAGTTTGAATCAGATAACCTTGAATTTTTTCAACACGATATGCGGTTGCCCTTTCGGGTCAACTACTATGATTTTGGCTTTAATTTCTTTACCAGCTTTGGCTATTTCGCCAGTAGGCGTGAACATGAAGATGCCATGCGCACCATGGCAGGGGCTTTAAAAATTGGTGGAAAATTGATCATTGATTATCTCAATCCCCATTATGCGGAAGACCATCTCATATCAGAAGAGACCCGGCAGATCAAGGATACCACCTATGAAATCCACCGCTGGCAGGAAGAAGGTTATTTCTTTAAACGGATCAAAGTGACCGACCCCACCCTTCGGGAACCTATGGAATACACCGAACGGGTGATGAAATTTGGCCTGGGTGATTTCACCGAAATGCTTGCCTACGAACATTTGCAGGTAAAAGAGGTCTTTGGCAACTATGCCTTGAAACCTTATGATTTACGAAGATCACCCCGATTGATCGTGGTGGCGGAAAAGTATTAGTGCGCAGGTTGTTTCGGGTTATTGATCAACATCCATTTAGCTGTTTCATACCAGGCCTGTGTCAGCTCCGACATATGCTGTTTGATCGAATCTGCTTGTTTTCCAAATGGATCTACTGCACCCGGTTGAATCGGATACAATTGCGGATCGGGGAAAAAGGCCCTCCCGCTTGTATCCGTCTGGTCACCCGCTGTCATATCAATGTTCATGGTGAAATAGTATTGATCGGTCACCAATCCGATACGCCCTTGTCCATTGATGATAAAGGCCATGTGATTCTTATGTGCCGGATCCAACACATTTCTCCCAAGAGTTGTATTGACATAAGGCTGGCTCAATAAGCCTGCCATGGTAGGAAGTACATCGATCTGGGATACCACTTCCTCTCTTTTTTGAGGCGTCAATAAATAAGGAGCATAAAAAAGAAGGGGTACATGTTCATCGGTCAGACGTTGATCGGTCCAGGGTGCCGGGTAGATCTCTCTGGCATTTCCGGAAACGCCATGATCACCCACGAATACAAAGATGGTATTGTGAAAATAGCTTTCCTTCTCCGCAGCTTCCATGAATTTTTTTATGCAATAATCCGAATATCGAAAGGAGTTGAATTCGTCGGGAGAATCAAAACCATAGCGTCGCAAAGTATCCCGGGACGGGTTTAATTTTTCAAAATCACTGTCTTCTTCGGGAATCATGAAGGGGCGGTGATTGTCCGCGGTTTGAATGATGGCAAAAAAAGGTGATCGTTGCGTACGAAAAACCTGATTGGCTTCCAGAAAAAGGTTTTTGTCACTGATTCCCCATACATTGATCCGGGGCGAAGTAAACTTGCCATCCGTGTACATCTCCAGCCCGTTGATATTTTTCAGGATCCCTTCGAAGTTGTTGAATTCCGGGCTCCCCCCGAGAAAATACATTTTTCGGTAATCTTCAAAGCTATTGATGATGGTATGCTGGTTTAGAGCCAGTGGATTCCGGGTAGAGAATTTATACAACTGCACATCGGGGATTCCGGTAATCGTAGCAAACAATCCACGGGCGGTGGAGAAATGCGGCGTAAAGCAACGGGAGAAAAAGATCCCCTTATTGGCCATATCCTGAAAATAGGGCGTTGTATTGAGGGGATTACCACTCAAGCTGCTCTTGTACATGGAAAAGGATTCGCAAAGAACCAGTACAATATTGGGTTTGCTTTCTATAGAATTGCCATGGGGCAGGTATTGCCGGCGATAACTAAATGTAGTACGGTCGGGCACCTGAAGTAGTTCGGCCATAACCGGATAATATTCCCTGGCTTTTGATTCGTTGATCTGTGGCTTTCTAAACCGCAAAGTGGAAAAGAAATTCTGCAAGGGGTTCAGGGCCAGGTAGGATTTGAAATTATCCCCCATGCGAAAGGCCCGGTTCCAGGTGAGTGGCCGTAACCCTAATCCATACACCAGGATCAGGAGGAAAACAGCCGCTATGATAAACCAGCTTCGGCGGTACGGAATCTTATGCCCATCGGTCCGGGTGATCACGGTCCAATGCGAGCGATGATACATCCAGCGAAAGAACAATACGGCAACGACCAATCCCATCACCAACCAGAATAATGGGTAGGACTGCCACAACATGGAAAGGGATATACTTGCATCTTCCGCAAAGTTGAGGGCGCCCGCATCCAATCGGGTGCGGTTATAGGTAAAGCTTCCAAAATCGGCTGCAAAAAAGAAAAAGAGGATAAAAGTGGCGATCGCGAGGTACCAGGTCCACCATTTTTTATTCTGTTCGGAATAAAACGGAGACAAGCGGGGCGAAAGACTGACCAATACAATAGGCAACAAAACCAAGGCAATCCAGCGAAGATCGTAGCCCAAACCCAGCCAAAAAGAAGGCAGGCAATCTGACCAACTCAGTTTCTCTGGCCGGAAGGCAAAAAAGGTAGCCAACCGGAATATCGTAAAGATTGCCAGGAAAAGGATGAACAGGTTGATGACCCAGAGGATGGTCTTGGGTATTTTGTAGCGAACCAGCATTGGAATGCAAAAAAACGGAATATTAAACAACCCGTCAACCTGTAGGGCAAATAATGCGACCGTTCAACTATTTTTGGGCCATGATTAGCGGGATTTATCTGATTTCCATGATGGACACGTTGATTTCGTGGGACAAGTCCGTTTTTGAATGGATCAACACAGGTTTGGCCAATTCCTGGTTTGACCAGGCACTTCCCTATATCCGTAACTCGGTTTATTGGACACCTCTTTATCTTTTCCTGTTTGTCTTCATCACGCTCAATTTTGGCCGGAAAGGCTGGTGGTGGGTATTATTCTTTCTTTCCACGGTTGCTTTGACCGATATGATCAGTTCTCAGGGCTTTAAGATGTATTTTGAACGGTTACGGCCCTGCCAGGACCCGGGTATGGTGGATCATATCCGACTGATTCTTGACCGGTGTGCCGGTGGTTATAGTTTTACTTCTTCCCATGCGGCCAATCATACCGGGATCGCCATTTTCTTTTACCTGACGACCCGTGGTTTTTTAGGTAAATGGGCTCTCCTCGCGTTTGCCTGGGCAGCTTTGATCGGGTTTTCCCAGATTTATGTAGGTGTTCATTATCCGCTCGATATATTGGGGGGAGCCCTGATCGGGGTGATTTTTGGCTCCGCCACCGCCTGGGTCTTCAACAAGAGGTTTGGATTCAGTATCTTCGATAAAGCACCAACTATATAGGTTAATGGAAATATTTATTCTGGCGGGTCTGATCTTGTTGAACGGGTTATTTACCATGTCGGAAATCGCGCTGGTCTCAGTGAGAAAAGGCCGTCTGGAAAGCCAGGCGGATAAGGGAGACCTGAAGGCCAAAAAAGCCCTTGAACTGGCCGAAAATCCTGAATTATTTTTATCGGCTGCCCAGATAGGAATCACCCTGATCGCCATCCTGACCGGGGTTTACTCCGGGGAAAAATTCAGTGGGGATCTGGAGCCCTATGTGGCGCAGGTTGAACTGTTGGCCCCCTATGCAGAAACGATTGCCACGACCTTGATCGTTATACTTGTTACCTTTCTTTCCATCGTTTTTGGTGAACTCATCCCCAAGCGGATCGGGCTCTTGCGTGCTGAAATGATCTCGCGTATGGTGGCAGGGCCAGTCACCTTTTTTGCCAAACTCACCTACCCCATTGTTTGGCTGCTTAATTCGGTCAGTAATATCTTCTTCCGCTTATTCAATATCAAAAGAATGAAGGAAGATGCGGTGACGGAAGAAGAGATCAAGACCATGATCACCGAAGGGACCGAAGCCGGAACCATTGATGAGGCCGAACAGGAGATCATTGAGCGGGTGTTTCACCTGGGTGACCGGAATATCACCTCCTTAATGACCCACCGGAGTGATATCATCTGGTTTGAACTCAATGACTCCGAGGATACGATCAAAGAAAAGATCCTGGGAGAACCCCACTCTCTTTACCCGATCTGTGATGGAGATATTGATAACCTGAAAGGGGTGGTTACCTTGAAGGATCTTTATATCACCGAAGACTCCGTTCAATTCAACAAGATCATGCAACCTGCCTTGTTTATCCCCGAGAATAATTCGGCCTACCATGTGTTGGAAAAATTCAAAACCAGCACCCAACACGCGTGTTTTATTGTGGATGAATACGGCACTTTACAGGGTATGATCACGCTCAATGATATCCTGGAAGCCATCGTCGGGGAATTACCCCAACCCGATATCATGGATTATGAAGTGGTGGAAAGATCGGATGGTTCCTACCTGGTGGATGCACAGATTCCTTTTTATGAATTCCTGGATAAGTTTGAAAAAACAGAATGGATGAATGAGGGAGAACATGAGTTTGATACCCTCGCCGGATTTATCCTGCATGAATTGGAACATATACCGCAAACCGGGGAGACCTTTGAATGGAAAGGGTTCACTTTTGAGATCATCGATATGGATGGTCACCGCATTGATAAAGTAATGGTCAAGATCAGTAGTGGGATTCGGGAGGAAATGGAATAATTACCCAATTACTTCCCCCACTCGAACTGCACCGTCCTCTTCGGAAAATCAAGTTTATAGCTTTTACGTTCCCCTGCAACGCGCGCATGAACCAGATTGATCTGGCTTTCATTGTAATCATGGAGGATACTTACATCCAACTCGAGTTTTTTTATCGTCGCTACGCCGGAAACCTGGCAATACACCCAGATCGCTTCTCTTTCCTCCTCAAAGCCGACAAATTCAAGTTTTAACGGTTTTCCGTCAGCCTTTAAAACCAGGTGCTTTTGAATATAATCGGTCACCAGTTTATTCTGTGTCTCCTTTTGGGCCACGACTTTGAAATCAACGAGGGTGCCATAATTCTTGAGCAGGATCGCTTCCAGGTCATCCGTGAATATCTTACAACTGATCTCCAGGGTCTTTTCCTCAGCATTATGCTCCAACTCGATCACACTCACATAGAAGGGGTGTAATAAGGCCAGGATGCCCACTGAGAACCATTTAAATAAGCCATCTACCATTGACATATTTTTTTGCCAGATTACAAAAGTCTGATTTATTTTGATGTTTTCTATAAAAATGCAAGATTTCTGGATCTATTTTGACATGGGGAAGGACCATATTGCCGATTGGAAGGGTTATGACCATATCTTGTTTGTATTGACTCTTTGTTTGCGGTATACGGTAGCCGACTGGAAAAAGGTTCTGGTTCTGGTGACGGCCTTTACGATCGGACATTCGATCACACTGGCCCTGAGTACGTTGAATTATGTGGACATTCCTTCCGATTGGATCGAATTCCTGATCCCGGTAACCATTTTGATCACCGCTTTAAGTAATTTGGGCGTTAAAGGGTTTGAATTCAAGAGCCGTTTCCCATTGATCTATTTCTTTGCCTTATTCTTTGGATTGATTCACGGACTTGGTTTTTCCAACTACCTAAAGAGTATCTTAGGAAAAAATGACAACCTGGTGGCTGATCTGCTGGCCTTTAATCTGGGGCTTGAACTGGGTCAGTTGATGATCGTGGCATTGGCCATGTTGTTCTCCTGGATATTCATTCAGTTGTTTCGGGTGGAAAGAAGAACTTATTTGTTATTCGTATCGGGTGCCGTTTTTGGCATCGCCTTGATCATGACGCTGGAAAGAATTCCCTGGTAAACCAAACATCGTTTTCAATAAACAAAACCATACATACATGAGGTCACTACTTGTCTTTTGTGCCTTCCTGCTGACCCTTTCGATGGGTTCCCAGGCACAAAACAGCCAAAACAACCCGGGTTCCAACCACGGGAACAAATTTGAGCAGTTGGGAAGCATTCTCCCTACGCCAAATGAATACCGCACTGCCAGCGGCGCCCCCGGCCCTAAATACTGGCAACAGCGGGCCGATTATGATATCAAATGTGAATTAGATGAAAAAAACCTGAAGCTGACGGGTAGTGAAACCATTACGTATTTCAATAACTCTCCAAACACCCTTACCTATCTCTGGTTTCAACTGGATGAAAATGAACATAGCACGGTAAACAATGCTGGTTACGAGGACGGAAGTTCTCTTCCCCGTCAGGCAAGTCCGCAAATGCTCGATCGGATGCAAGGATCCAAAGAAGACAATGGATACGGGCATAAGATCGCCAAACTGACCGATGCACTCGGCAAACCCCTGAAATATACTGTTAACAAAACCATGATGCGGGTGGACCTTCCTGTTCCCCTGAAACCTGGTCAGCAATATGTAGTAAAAATTGATTGGAGCTATAAGATCGCCGACCGTATGTCCATGGGTGGTCGCGGTGGATATGAATTCTTCCCTGGCGATGGTAACCATCTTTTCACCATCACCCAATGGTATCCCCGCCTTTGTGTGTACAGTGATTTCCAGGGCTGGCAAAACCATCAGTTCACGGGTCGTGGTGAATTTGCACTCACCTTTGGCAATTTCAAAGTACAGATGACTGTTCCGGCCGACCATGTGATCGGCTCCACCGGCGAATGCCAAAACCTCGCCCAGGTACTTACCCCGGCTCAATTGGCCCGATGGAAACAGGCACAGACCGCCAAAGAGCCCGTAGAGATCGTTACCCTGGCAGAAGCCAAAGCCGCTGAATTGAAAAAAAGCACCCAAAAGAAGACCTGGGTTTTTAAAGCCAATAATGTCCGCGATTTTGCCTGGGGTTCCTCCCGCAAATTTGTTTGGGATGCCATGCCAGTAAATGTGGAAGGTAAAAAAGTGATGGCGATGAGTTTTTATGGAAAAGAGGCATACGGACTTTACCGTCCCTATTCTACCAAAGTTGTAGCACATACCATCAAGACCTATTCCAAATTCACGATTCCCTATCCTTACCCGGTTGCCCAAAGCGTGGAAGCCGCTAACGGAATGGAATACCCGATGATCTGTTTCAACTTTGGACGTACCGAAGAAGATGGTTCCTATTCCGAAGGCACCAAGAACGGTATGATCGGCGTAGTGGTACATGAGGTAGGACACAACTTCTTCCCCATGATCATCAACAGCGATGAGCGTCAATGGAGCTGGATGGATGAAGGGCTTAACACCTTTGTGGAATACCTGGCCGAGGAACTGTGGGATAACAAATTCCCCAGCCGCCGCGGACCTGCCTTTACCATTACCGACTACATGAGCCTGCCCAAAGATCAGCTCGAACCCATCATGACGAATTCAGAGAATATCATTGGCTTTGGCCCGAATGCGTATTCCAAACCCGCTACCGGTTTGAATATCCTTCGCGAAACCGTCATGGGACGTGATCTGTTTGACTTTGCCTTTAAAGAATATTCCCGCCGTTGGGCCTTTAAACATCCTGAACCTGCTGACCTCTTCCGTACGCTGGAGGATGCCAGTGGCGAAGACCTTGACTGGTTCTGGAGAGGATGGTTCTATAGCACCGATGCCTGCGATATCTCGCTCGATACCGTGAAATATGCCAAAGCTGAAATTGCAGATGTCACCAACATGCTCAAGGAAACCAAAACCAAAGTGAGTCTGCCCAAACCGCAGGTCAATACCTTCGAGGATGTTTCCAAGATCCGCAACCGCGAAGACAAATCGATTCAATTCCAGACCGATGTAGATACGACCTTGCGTGATTTCTATTGGAAATACGCTCGTGGCATTGAGTCATATGACACCACTAAATATGAAGTGACCAATCCTCCCAGGGTAGAGGAAATGGATGAAGCCACCAAACAGGCATATAGCAACAAGCACCTGTATGAGCTGACCTTTAGCAATAAAGGCGGACTGGTGATGCCCCTCATTATTGAATGGACCTATGAGGATGGCACGAAGGAGATCGACCGCATTCCTGCCCAAATATGGAGAAAGAATGAAAACAAGATCGTAAAAGCCTTTGTTAAGGATAAAAAAGTGAAATCAGTGAAACTTGATCCGTTCAGAGAAACAGCGGATATCAATGAGAAGAATAATTCCTGGGGAGAGATCGCTGCCGAGCCCAGCAAGTTTCAACTGTTCAAACAAAGACAAGCGGCTCGTGGCCAATCACAGGGCATAAACCCGATGCAGAAAGCCGAGCAGAAAAAAGGCTTCTGAGAAAATAAGGAATAAGAAATAATAAACATTAAATAAGGAATAAGGAAGTGTTCAATTACTTCCTTATTCCTTATTTTTTATTTCTTATTCCTAATTTCTTATTCCTAATTCTATTTCTTGTTCTTCCCTTCGCTCCCCTCTGCTTTTTTCTTCCCTCTTCCGGCTTCGAGCAATTTCTGGTGAAGTAAATATTCGATTTGTCCATTCACACTACGAAACTCATCCGCGGCCCATTTTTCCAGGGCCTTGTAGGTTTCCGTATCTATCCTCAGTACAAAACTTTTTTTCTCGCTCACCTTATTGGATTTTAAGATGCATCGGGGACCAGTGCCTCGACAGCCCGGTAAAAGTTTTTTACCTTTTCCGAGCCTATAAAAATTTTCTTTCCGGAATGTAACACAAATTGTATTCCTTCTTTTGAACCTGAGTGTTGGACATGGCCATAGCCAATTACCATACGTTTAGACCCAACCTGTAGGAAAGGGCTTTTCCGTATCCTGGCTTCCTTGATATCAAACCGGGATATCTGCCGGTATTTCCGGGTAAAGGGTCTCCAACGATAATAAACGGCCCAATCTGTTACAATCAGATCAAGACGGGTAATAAAGAATCCATATAAAATAACCAGATTCAGGATCAACACAAACGGAATAACAAACCAGGCCTCCTTTTTTTCCGAACTCTCGAGAGCGAATATAGTAAGGCCAATGGATACCAATATGGGGGAGATCAGCAGTAGCCAGAACCAGGTCTGGCTAAACCGCTGTGTCTCTTTGAAGACAATATTTCCTTTGATCTGTTTGTCTTGCATGTTATTGGGATCATTGATACAATGTACCGGTATTCAGTATCGGTTGAACAGAACGCTCTCCACAGAGTACAACCATCAGGTTGCTGACCATGGCCGCTTTTTTCTCTTCATCCAGATTTACGATCTCTTTTTTATTCAACATTTCCAGGGCCATTTCAACCATGCCTACGGCCCCTTCCACGATCTTGGTACGTGCCGCCACGATGGCTGTAGCCTGTTGCCTTTGCAACATGGCCCCGGCGATCTCTTGGGCATAGGCCAGGTGGGCGATACGGGCCTCACGGATAATGATTCCGGCAGGAGCCAGGCGATCGGCCAATTCCTTTTCCAGAATACCATTCACTTTGTCTCCTCCATCCCGCAACGTAATGTCGGCATGCTCATCTTCCAGATTGTCGTAAGGAAAACTATTGGCCAGGTGACGTACCGCGGCCTCACTTTGAATTTTTACATAGCCTTCATAATCTTCTACCTCATAAGCGGCTTTGTAAGTATCGCCGACCTGCCATACCACAACCGCCCCGATCTCAATGGGGTTACCCATTTTGTCATTCACCTTCAAGGTCTGCCCTTGCAGGTTCTCGGCGCGCATGGAGATCTTCTGTTTGGTGAACAGGGGGTTGACAAAGAACAATCCGTCCTTTTTCACCGTTCCCACATAATTACCAAAGAAGTTCAATACCCGGGAGTGATTGGGATAAATGACCATTAGTCCGGCCATGACAAAGAAACTGGCAATGAGCAGTATAATCGCAGCGGCGATGATCCACCCTCCTTCCTTTATCCGAATAAAGAAATAGATGGATGCAGCCATCATGACCAATGAAATAAGCAGTGCTAAAAAACCCGACATGGGGTTGGTGTTCTTTTCCATATAAAGAGTGATTTATTTTGATATCATTTCGATATCAAAAATACAACCTATTTTGGAATTTCCAAAAAATCTTGCCGGGCTTTACCGCCAGGGCAAAAAAACGCGAAGGGCGCCGAGAATACTCAGCGCCCTTTGCGTCTTAGCGGTAAAGCTTTTACTCCATATTATCCTCCGGTCTTTCCATCCCTTACTTTCACAGCTTTTTTACCCGAGTTCTTCTTTTCAAATTCGAGTACTGTTTTTGGTTTGGGGGTTGCTTTATTGCCCAGGGAATCGGTAGTAGGTTTATAGGAGTTCCGCACATCAATTGGTGCCAGATCATCCAATCCGTTCTTGAGTTTGTCGTGTACGTATTCTTCTGTTTTTTCGATGGTTCCGAAATCAGGGTCATAGTATTTCCAGGTGCCATGACGAAGCGTGGACCCTTCCAGTTTTACTACGACGTGGTCTATGATCCGGGTAGGGTCATCAATATCATAGACCGCTACCGTGTCGTAGGGATTCTCCGGATTCACCGATTTCCAGCTCTCTTCGCGTACCAGGGCACCCCAGCGATTGTAATAAAAACACTTGCCGTGCTTGTTACCCCATTTGTAATTTTCAATGGCCTGTATATCGCCTGTTAAATAGAATTGTTGCCAGCGGCCTTCTCTCAGGTCATTGACATATACCCCTTGCTCTTCATAGCCGGGTTCCCCCCGAAGAGGTTGTACCGTAATGACCCAGCGGCCTTGTTTTTTTCCGTCAAGGTCAACGATATTCAGGGTATCGCCCCTTACCCCGGTGATATAGCTTTTATACTGGCCATATCCACCCAGGCTGATGAACAGAAATAAGGAAAGAATATATCGCATAGTTTAGTAAGTTTGAATCCCTCCCGCTCCCGCGGGAGAATACCAGAACTAAGTTACTAACGAAAAATCGCTTTGTTTATGAGCCGACTGTTAAAGTTCCTCCCGGTATTATTCCTGTTACAACCCCTTATTTCCCTGGCCCAGCCAGCCCCGACACCGGCCGCTGAACGCCTAAAAACCATGGAACAAAGAAAAAATCTGCATGACCGTTCCGTGCTGAATGGGATCACCTTCCGAAGCATCGGGCCAGTGACCATGAGTGGTCGTGTGGTGGATATTGAGGCCAATCCCGAAGACCCCACCGAATTCTATGTGGCCTATGCGAGCGGTGGCCTGTGGCATACCACCAACAATGGCCTGTCCTTTGTCCCGGTCTTTGATTCAGCGGATGTGATCACCATTGGCGATATCGCGGTGAACTGGGAAAAAGGAATCCTCTGGATCGGAACTGGTGAAGTGAACAGCAGCCGCTCTTCCTACGCCGGTATTGGAATCTTTAAAAGTGTGGATAAAGGCAAGACCTGGCAATACAAGGGTCTCCCGGAATCACACCATATCGGAAAAATCTTACTCCACCCTACCGATCCTCAAAAACTGTGGGTAGGGGCACTCGGACATCTCTACTCACCCAATGCCGAACGCGGGGTTTTTATGAGTACCGATGGCGGCGATACCTGGAAACATACGCTGTTCATTGATAATAATACCGGCGTTGTCGAAATGGATATCAATCCCAAAAATCCCCAGGAGATCTATGCGGCCGCCTGGTATCGTACCCGGCGCGCCTGGAATTTTGAAGAAGCCGGTCAAACAAGCGGCATCTACAAAAGTATGGACGGAGGCATGACCTGGTCGCTCCTGACCAATGCCGCCAGTGGATTTCCTACCGGTGATGGAGCCGGAAGAATCGGGTTGGCCGTTTTCCCCGCTAACCCAAACATGGTATACGCGATACTCGATAACCAGGCGGTAAAACCAGATACCTCTGCTAAAAAAGGAACGACATATGAATTGGAGGATCTAAAAAATCTGACCGTTGAACAGTTTGGGCAACTCGATGAAAAGAAATTGGATAGCTTTTTACGAGACAACCGGATGTCCGGACGTTACAAAGCAAAACAGATCAAAGAGGATGTTGCTTCTGGTAAACTGAAACCTACGGCCATCTACGATTTTCTCGATGTGAATACAGGCTTTGAAGGTTCCCCCATCGGTTGTGAAGTATATAAAAGTATGGATGCGGGAAAGACCTGGAAAAAGGTCAACGAGAAAGATATACCGATCTTCTTTACCTACGGATATTATTTTGCCAAGATCTATGTATCTCCCGCTGATCCTGAAAAAGTATATGCCCTGGGATTCTCTTCCATGGTGTCTTATGACGGAGGCAAGAACTGGACTGAAATGGACAAGGATAATGTTCACGCTGATCATCATGCGCTTTGGATCAACCCCAAAAAAGATTCGCATTTGATCAATGGAAATGATGGTGGCGTCAATATCACCTATGATGATGGTAAGGTTTGGTTTAAGGCCAACACTCCTGCGGTCGGACAGTTCTATGCCATTACCACAGATAATGCCAAGCCATATAACGTGTATGGTGGATTGCAGGACAATGGCGTTTGGTCATTCCCTTCCCAATCACCGCGTAACTCCTTTGCCAATTCAGGATTAGGATTGGCCGATGGTACAGAAAAAAGCCTGGGTGGTGGTGATGGGATGCAGGTACAGGTAGATCTTCGGGACAATGCGACTGTTTATTACGGCTCTCAATTTGGTAACTATGTGCGTCGGGTACTCGGTCAGGCAGGCAGGGCGGCACGGATAACTCCTTCTCATCAACTGGGAGAAAAGCCCTATCGCTTTAACTGGCAAACACCCATCCATTTGAGCAGGCACAACAATGATATTCTTTATTTTGGTAGCAATCATTTTCATCGTTCACTCAACCAGGGTGACAGCATGAAAACCCTGAGTGCCGATCTGACCAAAGGCCGGGTGGATGGCAATGTGCCTTATGGTACGATCACCACGCTTACAGAATCGCCCCTGCGGTTTGGACTGCTATATGTTGGTTCAGATGATGGCAACCTCCATCGCAGCCGCGATGGTGGTTATACCTGGGAAGCATTGCATAGCCAACCCGCAGACCCCAAGTCAAAAAAGAAGAAAGCAGACACGAAACTAAATACGCAGCAACTCTGGGTAAGCCGTGTTGAAGCAAGTCATGCGGCAGAAAACAGGGTCTATGTATCCTTGAATGGCTATCGCTTCGACCACTTTCTTCCCTATCTCTATATCAGCAATGACCAGGGGGATTCCTGGACACGTATTGGTCTCGACCTGCCCAATGAACCAATCAATGTAGTACGTGAGGATCCGAAAAATGACAGCATTTTATACGTCGGTACCGATGGTGGCTTATATGTGAGCTTTGACCGGGGGGCCAGTTTCATGATGTGGGATAAAGGACTACCCCGTTCTGTTCCCATACATGATATAGCCATTCACGAGCGCGAGAACGAGATCATTTTGGGTACACACGGAAGAAGCGTGTATGTTGCCAAATTGGAAGAGGTAAGGAAAAAAATGTCTTCAAAGAAATAGTTTGACAAAAAGGCTGCGTCCCTTAGCGCCTTCGCGTCCTTGCGGTAAGACTTAACCGCGAAGACGCGAAGGCGCTAAGGGACGCTACTTTTTTTTGGATCAAAAGGCTTTGAATCGGTCAAAGCAAGCTCGCTCGAGGCTTTCCCGGTCATCCGGGTGAGAGATATTGATCAATGCGCGTGCTCTTTCACGCAGATTTTTTCCATAGAGATAAGCGATGCCATACTCGGTGACCACATAGTGAACGTGTCCTCTGGTTGTCACCACCCCCGCTCCTTCTTTCAGGAAGGGAACGATCCGGCTAATGCCTTTGGTGGTACGACTGGTAAGGGCAATGATGGGCTTACCACCTTCACTGAGCGCTGCCCCCCGCATAAAGTCCATCTGTCCACCGATACCACTGTATTGCCGGGTACCGATAGAGTCCGCGCAAACCTGGCCGGTGATATCCACTTCGATCGCACTATTGACCGCCACCACCTTGGGATTGCGCCGGATCACATGCGGATCATTTACATAGTCAATATCCAGGAATACAAAAGATGGGTTATCATGTACATAGTCGTATAATTTCCGCGTGCCTACGGCAAAACCGGTCACTGTCTTATACGGGTGAATTCTTTTCTTTGAGTTGTTGATGATGTCCTTATCAACCAGGTCGATGATGCCATCGCTGCACATTTCAGTGTGGACACCCAGGTTCTTGTGGTTATATAAAGATTTAAGTACTGCATCCGGTATGGTGCCAATACCCATTTGGATGGTGCTTCCGTCTTCGATCATTCCGGCAATATGCTTGCCGATCTGAAACTCTTCCTCCCCTGTTTTCGAACCATAATCCACTTCAGGCAATGGCTCTTCATGGTAAACCATATAATCAAACCGTTCTGTATGGATCAGGCTGTCACCGTGTGTACGGGGAACGCTGGGGTTAACCTGCGCGATGATATGACGGGCTGTATTCACAGCACTCCGGGCAATATCCACCGACACGCCGAGAGAGCAATAGCCATGTTGGTCGGGGGGAGAAACCTGGATCAGGGCCACATCAATATCCATCTGATTACGGAAAAGATCGGGGATATCACTTAAAAATACGGGGATGAAATCCGCACGGCCATCATTGACCGCTTTTCGAACTGACTCCGATACAAACATGCAATTGATGTGAAAAGAATCTTTGTACTCGGGTTTATCTACCGTGATATCACCCTGTACCGTGATAAAGACCAATTCAACATTGGTCAGTTCAGGGGCCTTGCGGGCCAATTCACGAAGCAGATACAAAGGAGTTTGGGCACTACCCTGGATAAAAACGCGGCTACCGGATTTGATCACAGATAAAGCCTCCTGGGCTGGGGTATAGGTTACCGGAACTTTCATGATTCAATCAAATTTAACTGAACACAAAACTATAAAATTGTCATTCCCCTGCATTGATTCATTGGAGACATGCGCCTGATATACATCAGGCCTTTTGTTGAGCAAGGAACCATTGAAGCGCGAGTTCGTATCCATTTAGCCCCAAACCAAATATGCTTCCCCGGGCCTGACCGGAAACATGGGAAAATTTCCTGAAATCCTCTCGGGCATGTACGTTGGAGATATGGACTTCGATAACGGGGGCCTTCACTGCGGCTATGGCATCCCCGATGGCAACGGAGGTATGTGTGTACCCACCCGGGTTCAGGATAATGCCGTGGTGATCAAAACCTGTTCGTTGTAGCTGATCGATCAATTCGCCTTCCACATTGCTTTGAAAATAGGTGAAACTTACCGAAGGATATTTGCTGGAAAGCGTTTCGAGATATTGCTCAAAGGATTGATCACCATAGATCTCCGGTTCCCGCTTTCCCAGCAGGTTAAGATTGGGGCCATTGATGATGGATATCCGCATAGATCGAGGTGCTTTCAGCGAATTTACCTAATTCCCGCTTGCCATGTATGTTTTCATCAGCTCGATGAACTCGTCAAAGAGATACCGCGAATCATGTGGGCCTGGTGTGGCTTCGGGATGGTATTGTACCGAGAATGCGGGTTTACCCTTAATCCTGATCCCTTCAATGGATTGATCATTCAGGTTCAGGTGGGTAATCTCAATATGCTCCGCCTTTCTCACTGCTTCCGGATCTACCCCAAATCCATGGTTCTGGGTGGTGATCTCACTTTTTCCGGTCACCAGGTTCTTCACCGGGTGGTTAAGACCACGATGGCCGTGGTGCATTTTAAAGGTGGGAATATCATTGGCCAGGGCCAGTAATTGATGACCCAGGCAGATGCCAAAAGTAGGTTTTCCTTCTTTAAGTAGTTCTTTTACGGATACAATGGCATAGTCCATGGCCGAGGGATCTCCGGGACCGTTGGAGATAAAGTATCCGGTGGGATTAAATTCCTTGAGCCTGGAAGCAGGTGTTTTAGCTGGAAATACTTTAACATAGGCCCCACGGTCGGTCATACACTCCAGGATATGTTGTTTACACCCAAAATCGAGTACTGCTACCCGGATCGGGGAATAAGGATCTCCCAGCTCATATTCCTGATCGGTGGTCACTTGCGAGGCAAGCTCCAAACCGGCCATGGAAGGCACTTTGGCCAATTCTTTCTTTAATTCCTCTACATCCAGGATCTCGGAGGAGATGATAC
Source organism: Chitinophagaceae bacterium (assembly GCA_041752235.1). GTDB lineage: Bacteria > Bacteroidota > Bacteroidia > Chitinophagales > Chitinophagaceae > SpSt-398. Next base: position 6,953 of record JBGSHM010000008.1, on the reverse strand, counting down.
AGTTCATGGCTCCCTTGGTGCGGATATGGGTCACAAGTGACCGGGTATCCACGCCTTCGATGGCTACGATATTGTTCTTCTTTAAATACTCATCCAATGATCCATTGGCCATTTTACGGCTGTATTGATCTTCCAGGTTACGCCCGATCAATCCGCGGATCTTCACCGAACCGGATTCCACATCTTCATTCTTCACTCCATAATTCCCAATATGCACTGCATTCATGATCAGGATCTGTCCAAAATAACTTGGATCGGTAAAAACTTCCTGGTATCCCGTCATGCCTGTGTTGAAACATATCTCACCACCGGTGGTACCGATAGCGCCAAAAGAAAAGCCGTGACAAGTGGTTCCGTCTTCGAGGAGCAGGATCGCGGGGGATGGGGTAGCATTCATGGTTTAGAAAGATTTTGCAAAAAAAAGGAAAAAAGGGGTGCGGTCAAAAGTTAATTGGTCACATAAAAAAGGGGCCCTGTAAATAACAGGGCCCCTTGTATGAATAAAGTGATCGGTCATTATTCTTCTGCCTTGGTTTCAGTTGCTTCTTCAGACCCGGTCTCGGATGCCTTCTTGGCTCCGCGGCCACGGCGGGTTTTCTTTGCTCCATCTTTGGAAGCATCTCCGGCTGTTTTACCATAGATCTCGTTGAAGTCAACGAGTTCGATCATGGCTTTTTCGGCGTTATCACCAGGACGTGCACCCAGTTTAATGATACGTGTATAACCACCTGGACGGCCACCTACTTTCTCCGCAACGGCGCCAAACAATTCCTTGATGGCTTCTTTATCCTGCAGGTAGCTGAATACCACACGACGTTGATGGGTCGTATTGTTTTTGGCTTTTGTAACCAGGGGTTCTACATAAGTGCGCAAAGCTTTGGCTTTGGCCAGGGTTGTAACGATCCGCTTGTGGGTAATCAGCTGAGCGGCCAGGTTACTGAGCAACGCATCGCGATGCGATTTGGTGCGGCTCAGGTTATTGATCTTGTCTCCGTGACGCATGACTTTTTGTTTTTATCGACTGCACCGTGTCAGGAATTGCAGCCGGTTATGAATAGATAATCAGAGTTAGAAGCTAATAGCTATTAGCCTTTAGCTTTTTTAGTTATAGTTCATCCGGATCTACGCCGAGTTTAACAAGGTCCATACCAAAGGACAATCCTCTTTCGGTAAGTACCTGCTCGATTTCAGCCAGTGATTTTTGACCAAAGTTCCGGAACTTCATCAGGTCTTCCTGCTCGTATTGAACCAGCTCGCTCAGCGAGTTGATCTTGGCGGCTTTCAGACAGTTGAAGGCGCGAACAGAGAGGTCAAGGTCTTCCAGCGGGGTCTTCAACACCTTGCGCAATTGCAGGGTTTGTTCGTCCACCAGGTCCTCCTTCTTCTCTTCTTTATTGTCAAAGGTGATGTTCTCGTCGGTGATGATCATCAGGTGCTGGATCAGGATCCGGCTGGCTTGTTTAACGGCCTCTTCGGGGTGAATGGTACCATCGGTAGATACTTCCATGATCAGCTTCTCGTAGTCGGTCCGCTGTTCCACACGGGTATTCTCAATGGTATATTTCACATTCTTGATCGGCGTATAGATGGAATCCACGGGGATATAACCCAGGGGAGCATCTTTGGGTTTGTTCTCTTCGGCAGGAACATACCCACGACCTTTACCGATGGTCAGTTCGATATCGATCTTGGCAGAAGAATCCAGGGTACAGATCAGTTGCTCCGGGTTCATCACCTGGAAGCTCTGCGTAGCCTGGCCGATCATACCGGCGGTAAATTCAGTTGTATTTTTTACGGAAAGGATGATCCGCTCATTGGCCACTTCATGGTCAACGATCTTCTTTAAACGAACCTGTTTCAGGTTCAGGATCATCTCCACCACGTCTTCGCTCACACCTGTGATGGTAGCGAATTCGTGCTCCACTCCCTCGATCTTCACGCCTACAATAGCATATCCTTCGAGGCTGCTCAACAGCACCCGACGGAGGGCATTACCAACGGTGACACCATAGCCAGGCTCCAGCGGACGAAACTCAAACTGGGCTTCAAAATCCGTGGCCTTTTGCAGGATGATTTTATCAGGTTTTTGGAAGTTCAGAATGGACATATTAGCGATTTAAAAGGTTGACAAATTGGAGCTATCAGCAACTGGTGCCAGGCACCAGCAAGCAAAACAGCTTACTTAGAGTACAATTCCACGATCAGTTGTTCCTTGATATTCTCAGGAACGCTTTCACGCTCGGGATACGCGATAAAAGTACCCTTCATCTCGGTTTCATTCCAATCCAGCCAGCTGAACTTGGGGTTCTTAACACCAATGGTGCTGGTAATGGAGGTTTTCTCTTTGGTACCTTCTTTCAGACTGATCACATCGCCGGGTTTAACCTCAAAGGAAGGCGTATTTACTACTTCTCCATTTACAGTGATGTGTTTGTGGCTGACCAACTGACGAGCAGCAGGACGGGAAGGAGCGATACCCATACGAAACACGGTGTTATCCAAACGTGCTTCGAGGAGTTTGATCAGGTTTTCACCTGTTACCCCTTTGCGACGGGCGGCTTCTTCAAATGTTTTACGGAATTGTTTCTCCAAAACACCATAGGTGTATTTGGCCTTTTGTTTCTCGCGAAGCTGAAGGGCATACTCTCCGAGGGTCTTACGCTTACGTGATGCACCGTGTTGACCGGGAGGGTTGCTGTTTTTGTTCAGCCATTTTCCATTACCCAGAATGGGCTCTCCAAAAATGCGGGAGATCTTGGTCTTTGGACCAGTGTAACGTGCCATAGTTTTTATTCATTTCCGCTTTTTTAAAACCGGTGAGCAGATCGTTGAAAGCGGTAAAAATTAATCTGTCACCCTTTAGTTAAATGAACCTGAATGGCGATTCAATATGTTGTTATACTCTTCTCTTCTTGGGTGGACGGCAGCCATTGTGTGGCAGCGGGGTCACGTCTTTGATCATCACTACCTCGATACCCGATTGGGAGAGGGAGCGGATGGCGCTTTCGCGGCCGGAACCAGGACCTTTTACATATACATCCACACGCTTCAAACCGGCATCAAAGGCGGTCTTTGCGGCATCTGCAGAAGCCATCTGAGCGGCATAGGGTGTGTTCTTTTTAGAACCACGGAATCCCATCTTACCGGCACTGCTCCAGGAAATGACCTGGCCAGTCTTGTTGGTCAGGGAGATGATGATGTTGTTAAAGGAGGCCACGATATGGGCATCTCCGTAAGCATCCACTTTTACCACTCTCTTTTTGGAGGCGGCTTTGGCGCTTTGTTGTTGTTGTTGTGCTTTTGCCATCTGAGTTGAACTAGGTAATCTTTGGTTAAAAATCCATTCGCTTTTGGCGAACCCGGATCGACCCTCCTCCTGCACCAGGTATCCGCGATCGTTCCGTAAAATAAGGGTGCATATAAAAACCGAAAGCTAATAGCCTGGGGCTATTAGCTGTCCGATTATTTCTTCGGTGCCTTCTTCTTACCGGCAACTGTCTTCCTCTTTCCTTTACGCGTCCGGCTATTGGTTTTGGTACGCTGACCACGAACCGGTAACCCTTTACGATGACGAAGCCCACGGTAACAAGCGATATCCAGCAAACGCTTGATGCTCATTTGTACTTCCGAACGAAGCTGGCCTTCCACTTTGAATTCTTCCGTGATGGTGTTACGGATCGCATTCAGATCACTATCGTTCCATTCGTTCACTTTCTTGCTGCGATCAATATCATTCTTGTCGAGAATGTAACGGGCCGTAGATGGACCAATACCATAGATATAGGTCAATCCTATTTCGCCTCTTTTGTTCTTGGGTAAATCAACACCGGCAATACGTGCCATAAATTATCTTTTTGTTTTTTAATTAGCCTTTAGCTTTTAGTCATTAGCTAATAGCTAACCGCTAATAGCTGACAACTTCTTTATCCCTGACGTTGTTTATACCGGGGATTCTTCTTGTTAATGATGTACAGCTTACCCTTTCTGCGTACGATCTTGCAGTCGACGCTGCGCTTCTTTATGGATGCTCTTACTTTCATGTTATTCAGCTTTTTACTATTAGCGAATAGCTATTTTTATTTATACCTAAAAATGATTCGGCCTCTGGAAAGGTCATAAGGACTCATTTCCACCCCAACCTTATCTCCCGGAAGAATGCGGATATAGTGCATCCTCATTTTCCCGGAAATAGTTGCCAAAATCTCGTGACCATTTTCCAACTTGACCCTGAACATCGCGTTCGATAAGGCCTCGATGATGGTGCCGTCCTGTTTAATTAAGGGTTGTTTTGACATATTTTTTGGGAGCGCAAAGATAAGAGTATCACCCCGAAAAATAAAAAAAGAGGATGTTTTTTTCCACCGGGCGGTGGAAAAATCGGCTGTTTTGACAGCTTATTTGAAAAGTAATTGATAATCAAGGCCTTTCTAAGGGAACCTTGGTCATGGATGCATGGAGGTTTTGAAGCTCATGCACTGCAAGGGGAACCTCAAAATGACGCCGGTCTTCCCGGTACCACATGTCCACTTTCGAGAAATTGCCCTTTTCGGGTAAGACCATCCGGAACGCGCCCCGCTTGTATTTGATAGCCCCCTCATGGTCTTCCACCTCAAATCCTAATCGCGCCAATTGGGAATCATCAAGCGCTACCGGAAAGATATCCTGCTGAGGATACCAGAATTCCTGAATTCCGTTGTCGATCAAGGCCAGGTGTTCGATCCGGTTGGTTTCAACCACCTCTCCTTCCCGCATCAGGCCATCGTCATTCACCATGACGATATCGCCCGGTTTTAAATGTCCGATTTTGATCATATGGCTTTTGTTTTTCCTTATGAAGGTAGATCAAGATTAGATAGTGGTACATGATTTTTGTCCGGATTTCACAGATTACACGGATTTCACAGATTCCACACAATCTGCGAAATCCGCGAAATCCGCATAATCCATGTATCCGTGAAATCCGTGTAATCAGCGTAATCCTGGTTTAAATTATTCGGCCCATGACATCACATACCCTTCATTCTCAATCTCCAACGCTTGTTTGGTCAGCATCAGGGGACGGAAGGTATCCACCATCACGGCTAATTCTTTGGTTTCCCTGGCGCCAATGCTTTTTTCCACCGCTCCGGGATGGGGCCCGTGGGGTATCCCGGCCGGATGCAAGGTGATCATCCCCCTGGTCACATTCTTACGGCTCATAAAATCCCCATCCACATAATACAAAACCTCATCGCTATCAATATTGCTGTGATTATACGGAGCCGGAATCGCATCGGGATGGTAATCATACAGCCGGGGTACAAAGGAGCAAACCACAAAGGCATTGGTCTCAAAGGTCTGGTGTACCGGAGGTGGCTGGTGTACCCTTCCCGTTATGGGCTCAAAATCATGGATCGAGAAAATATAGGGATAGCAACACCCGTCCCATCCGATCACATCAAATGGATGAGTGCCATAGTGAAGTCCATACATGATCCCTTTCTTTTTCGCGCGAATGAGAAAATCGCCTTTTTCATCATAGGTCTTAAGATCCTGGGGCGGACGGATATCCCGCTCGCAATAGGGAGCGTGCTCCATCAGTTGCTCGTATTTACTCATATACCGCCTGGGATACCGGAGCGGAGAAAAAGATTCCACGATGAACAACCGGTTATTGGCATCGTTAAAATGAATCTGGTAGATCGTCCCGCGCGGGATAACAATATAATCACCATACGAAAAAGGCAATTCGCCATACTGGCTTAACACCTTGCCACTTCCTTCGTGCACAAAGATCATTTCATCGCCATCGGTATTCTTGTAAAAATAATCGGTCATGGTCTTCCGGGGAGCAGCCAAAACAATATGGCAATCACTGTTCACCAATACCGGAACCCGGCTCTGCAAAAAATCATCCTGTGGTTTTACCTGAAAACCTTCAAAGCAACGGTGCTGTAACATCTTCTCCTCAGCTATCTGGGGAGATACATCCTGTTGCGGCTCCGTACGTATGATCTGTGTAGGCGGATGGCAATGGTACAACAAACTGTAGTCATCGCTAAACCCTTCCGTTGAGAATAACTGCTCACTGTAAAGAGTGCCATCAGCTTTGCGAAACTGAGTATGGCGTTTATGGGGAATCGTTCCAAGTTTATAATAATGGGCCATGGCAAGGGAGTTGTAGGTGAAAGTATTAAGTAAAGGAAAGATACGAGGGGAAGCAAAAAGCTAATAGCTATTAGCTATTAGCTATTAGTGATAGCTCGAGTGTGGCCAGAAGGAAAACATATTTCCATTGGCGCTTATCTATCCAATAGGTGAAATTTCTATGCAGCGGCATATTTAAAGTTAGGCAAAAAAAATCACCTACCGTATTCGTAGAATCCGTACAATTCGTGAAATCCGAGCAATCCGTGTAATCAGTGTATATAAAAATTAAAGTCCGGGAAACCAGGGTCTGCCAATACCTTCCCGGAAAGGCCAGGGAATGACGGCGAGAATAAGGATCAGCGCGATCAGGTATAACCAACCGGCGGCTTTATAATTCAGGTTCTTGGCTTTTCCCCGGGCGATGGTGATCAATACGATTGCGATCAACATACCCGCCATATGTTCTACCGCCCAAAAACGGGCTGCAGCATCCTTCATTACTTCTCCAAATCCAATATTTTGGATATTCTTCAGCCCCAGTCCTCCGGTGACCCACTGATAAATTCCCAATAAGAAGGTGGTATGTGCCGCGATCAATAACCACAGGCTCGAACGACGCAGGCCGGCATTTTTTGTAAAGGAATGGATCAATGCCAATACCAGGAAAATAAGGATGACCCAGCGAAGGACATTGTGGAGGTGGAGGAGGCCGTTGTACATAGCAAAGAATTTTGTGAGTCAAATGTAGGCAGAAAACGTGAGATGTGAGGCGTGAGACGTGAGGCGTGAGAGGTGAGGCGTGAGAGGTGAATGGTGAATGGTGA